>NZ_JBHJYN010000002.1:0-1174107 GCF_042270185.1 Streptomyces sp. NPDC055962 | reverse complement strand
GCTGGCCAGCCCGTCCGCCGTCGCGCGCAAGCACCATCCGCGCTTCGGCCACAACTGACGGCCCACCGGGCCGGCAGGCCGAGCGGGGCGCCCCGGGGTCGCGGGGCGCCCCTCTCGCGGGTGCGGGTGGGTCAGCCGGCCAGGCAGGACGGGCCGAGCAGCACCTTCAGGTCTCCGAAGAGGGCGGGGTCCGGCTTGACGCGGTGCCGGTCGAGCCGGAGCACGGTGGTCTTGCGGGGGCCCTGGAGCCTGATGCGGACCTCCGTGTCGCCCCGGTGGTTGCTGAGGACCTCGCCGAGGCGGCTGACCATGGGCGGGGTGACCCTGACCGTGGGGATGGTCAGGACGACGGGTGCGTTGGACCCGGCGTTGGAGATGTCGGGGACCTGCATCTCCATGGCGACCAGGCGCGGCACGTCCTCGCGCTTGTCGAGGCGGCCCTTGACGAAGACGACGGTGTCCTCGACGAGCTGGGTGGAGACCAGCTGGTAGGTCGCGGGGAAGAACATGCACTCGATGGAACCCGCGAGGTCCTCCACCGTCGCGATGGCCCAGGCGTTGCCCTGCTTGGTCATCTTGCGCTGGAGGCCGGAGATGATGCCGCCCACGGTGACGATCGCACCGTCGGAGTGCTCACCGCCGGTGAGCTGGGAGATCGCCGCGTCCGACTTGTCGGACAGGACGTGCTCCAGGCCGAAGAGCGGGTGGTCGGAGACGTACAGGCCGAGCATCTCGCGCTCCTGCGCGAGCAGGTAGGACTTCTCCCACTCGATGTCGGAGAACTCCACGTCGAGACCGAAGCCCGGCTCGTCGCTCGCCTCGTCGCCCATGCCGCCGAAGAGGTCGAACTGCCCCTCGGCCTCCTTGCGCTTGACCTGCACCACGTTGTCGATCATCGGCTCGTGGTGGGCGACGAGCCCCTTGCGGGTGTGCCCCATCTCGTCGAAGGCACCGGCCTTGATGAGCGACTCGACGGTGCGCTTGTTGCAGACGACCGCCTCGACCTTGTCGAGGAAGTCGGGGAAGGTGGAGTACTTCCCCTTCGCCTTGCGGCACCTGATGATCGAGTCCACCACGTTCGTCCCGACGTTGCGTACGGCGGTCAACCCGAAGAGGATCACGTCGTCACCCTGGGCGGCGAAGTTCGGCTCGGACTCGTTGACGTTCGGCGGGAGCACCTTGATGCCCATGCGGCGGCACTCGTTGAGGTAGACCGCGGACTTGTCCTTGTCGTCCTTGACGGAGGTCAGCAGCGCCGCCATGTACTCGGCGGGGTAGTTCGCCTTGAGGTAGGCGGTCCAGTAGGTGACCAGGCCGTACGCGGAGGAGTGCGCCTTGTTGAAGGCGTATCCGGCGAAGGGCACCAGGACGTCCCACAGCGCCTTGATCGCCGCGTCGGAGAAGCCGTTCTTCTTGGCCCCGGCCTCGAAGAGGACGAAGTTCTTCGCCAGCTCGTCGGCCTTCTTCTTGCCCATCACGCGGCGCAGGATGTCGGCCTCGCCGAGCGAGTAGCCGGCGACGATCTGGGCGGCCTTCTGCACCTGCTCCTGGTACACGATCAGGCCGTAGGTGAGGCCGAGGACCTCCTTGAGCGGCTCCTCCAGCTCCGGGTGGATCGGGGTGATCTCCTGCCGGGCGTTCTTGCGCTCGGCGTAGTTCGTGTGCGAGTTCATGCCCATCGGACCCGGCCGGTAGAGGGCCGAGACGGCGGAGATGTCCTCGAAGTTGTCGGGCTGCATCTGGCGCAGGAGCGAGCGCATGGGGCCGCCGTCGAACTGGAACACGCCGAGCGTGTCACCGCGGCAGAGCAGCTCGTACGTCTTGGGGTCGTCCAGCGGGAGGGCGAGCATCTCCAGGTCGACGCCCTTGTTGGCCTTCACCATCTTGATGGCGTCGTCCATGATCGTCAGGTTGCGCAGACCCAGGAAGTCCATCTTGAGCAGGCCGAGCGACTCGCACTGGGGGTAGTCCCACTGCGTGATCGTCACGCCGTCGGTGTGCCGCACCCAGATCGGCGCGTGGTCGACGATCGGCTCGCTGGACATGATCACGCCGGCCGCGTGCACGCCCATCTGCCGGACGAGGCCCTCCACGCCCTTCGCGGTGTCGATCACCTTCTGGACGTCCGGCTCGTTCTCGTACATCCCCCGGATCTCGCCCGCCTCGCTGTAGCGCGGGTGCTTCGGATCGGTGATGCCGTTGAGGTCGATGCCCTTGCCGAGGACGTCGGCGGGCATGGCCTTGGTGAGGCGGTCGCCCATCGCGTACGGGTAGCCCAGGACGCGCGCGGAGTCCTTGATCGCGTTCTTGGCCTTGATCTTGCCGTAGGTGCCGATCATGGCGACCTTGTCGGCGCCGTACTTCTCGGTCACGTACCGGATGACCTCGACGCGCCTGCGCTCGTCGAAGTCGATGTCGACGTCGGGCATGGAGACGCGCTCGGGGTTGAGGAAGCGCTCGAAGATCAGCCCGTGGGTGATCGGGTCGAGGTCGGTGATGCCCATGGCGTACGCGACGATGGAACCGGCTGCGGAACCACGGCCGGGACCCACCGCGATGCCGTTGTTCTTGGCCCACATGATGAAGTCGGCGACGACGAGGAAGTACCCCGGGAACCCCATCTGGATGATGATGTCCATCTCGTACTCGGCCTGCTTCTGCCGGTCCTCGGGGACACCCGCGGGGTAGCGGCGGCCCATGCCGACGCGTACCTCCTCCTGGAACCACGTGATCTCGGTGAAGCCCTCCGGGATGTCGAACTTCGGCATCAGGTCGCGCTTCTCGAACATGCCGGTGGTGTCGATCTGCTGCGCGACGAGGAGGGTGTTGGCGCAGCCCTCCTGCCAGGCGTCGGAGGAGTCGACGCCGTACATCTCGTCCGTCGTCTTGAGGTAGTAGCCCGTGCCGTCGAAGCGGAAGCGGTCGGGGTCGGAGAGGTTCTTGCCCGTCTGGATGCAGAGCAGGGCGTCGTGCGCCGTCGCCTCGTTGGCGTAGGTGTAGTGCGAGTCGTTCGTCACGAGCGGCGGGATGTTCAGCTTCCGGCCGATCTCCAGGAGCCCGTCACGGACCCGGCGCTCGATCTCGATGCCGTGGTCCATCAGCTCCAGGAAGTACCTGCCCTCCCCGAAGATGTCCTTGTAGTCGGACGCCGCCTTGACCGCCTCGTCGAACTGTCCGAGCCGCAGCCGGGTCTGCACCTCCCCGGAGGGGCATCCGGTGGAGGCGATCAGCCCCTCGGACCACTGGGAGATGGTCTCCTTGTCCATGCGCGGCCACTTCTGCAGCCAGCCCTCGGCGTACGCGTCCGAGGAGAGCTTGAAGAGGTTGTGCAGCCCCGTGCTGTTCGCCGCCCAGATCGTCTTGTGGGTGTAACCACCGGAACCCGACACGTCGTCGCGCTTCTGGTGCGGCTGGCCCCACTGGATCTTGCGCTTGTGCTTGCGCGACTCGGGGGCGACGTACGCCTCGATCCCGATGATCGGCGTGACCCCGGCCTTCTGGGCCGAGTGGAAGAAGTCGTACGCCCCGTGGAGGTTGCCGTGGTCGGTCATCGCGATGTGCGACATGCCCATGTCGTTGCACGCCTCGAACATGTCCTTGAGCCGCGCAGCACCGTCCAGCAGGGAGTACTGGGTGTGGACGTGCAGGTGCGTGAAGGGCGGCTTGCTCACGGCGCTGTGCCTCCGGAATCGGTAGCGACGGGGCGCGGAGCGCCTCGGCTGGGGGTGGGTGACGGGGGTGACGGGCGGGTGGTGACGGGTTGGGGGGACAGCGTGGAAGTCTACGTCTCCGAGGTGCCGGGCGACGGGCACTCCGGGGTACGGTCGCGCGTTGGAAGAGCGGGGACGCCCGTCCCATTTGTCATGAACGCCAGTTACCAGGAGGCACCAAGCGATGTCGGACACGCAGACCGGCGCAGAGGAGCGCGGGGAGCAGATTCTCGCCGTTTTCGACACCGCTTTCGGGCAGCTCCTGGCCGCCGACCCCGCAGCATTCCGGGTGAAGTTCCGGAAGATGGCGGGCTCCGCCTTCGCCTTCTACCGGGGCTCGGCCGGTCTGTTCTACGCCGATCTGGACCGTGAGCAGCACACGGGCGCCTATCTGGACGAGCGCACGAGCAGGGTCTGGATCCACGGTGACCTGCACGCCGAGAACTTCGGCACCTACATGGACGCCAACGGCCGGCTCGTGTTCAACGTCAACGACTTCGACGAGGCGTACGTGGGGCCCTTCACCTGGGACCTCAAGCGCTTCGCCGCCTCCGTCGCCCTGATCGGCTACGCCAAGGCGCTGGGCGACGACCAGATCACCGAGCTCGTCCGCGTCTACGCCGCCGCCTACCGGGAGCGGATCCACGCCCTGGCGACGGGCGCCAAGAACGACGAGGTGCCGCCCTTCACCCTGGACACCGCCGAGGGCCCGCTGCTCGGCGCGCTGCGCGACGCCCGAGGCCTCACCCGCTTCGGGCTGCTGGACTCGATGACGGAGATCCGGGACTTCGAGCGCCGCTTCACCGCCGACGGCGGCGCGATCGACCTCGACGCGGCCACGCGGTACAAGGTGCTCGCGGCGTTCGACGGCTACCTGGAGACGCTGCCGGAGTCGAGCCTGACGCGGCCCGACTCGTACCGCGTGAAGGACGTCGTCGGCCGTCGGGGCATCGGCATCGGTTCGGCGGGCCTGCCCTCGTACAACATCCTCCTGGAGGGCAACAGCGACGCCCTGGAGAACGACGTGGTGATCTACCTCAAGCAGGCGCAGACCCCCGCCGTCTCCCGGCACATCACCGACACGTCCGTCCGGGAGTACTTCCAGCACGAGGGCCACCGCACGGTGATCTCGCAGCGGGCGCTGCAGGCGCACGCCGACCCGTGGCTGGGCTGGACCGAGCTCGACGGCGCCGGGCAGCTGGTGGCCGAGGTCTCCCCGTACGCGGTCGACCTGGACTGGTCCGACATCGACGAGCCGGAGGAGATCGCGGCGGTGGTCGCCGACCTCGGCCGGGCCACGGCGACGATGCACTCGGCGGCGGACGACGAGAGCGGGCACTCGCTGGTCCCGTTCTCCACGGAGCGCGCGATCGACGCGGCCATCGCGGCGGACGAGGAGGGCTTCGCGGAGCTGCTGACCGACTTCGCGCACAGCTACGGCGCCCGGGCGCGGGCCGACCACCAGATCTTCGTGGACCTCTTCCGCAACGGCCGCATCCCGGGCCTGTAGCCCCGGACCCCACAGGTCCTTAGGGACCTCTTACAGGAACGCATGGCACACTCTCCGGCGATGGACGTATCAGGGACCCAGATCAGAGCGGTACGCGCGGCGCTGTTCACCGCGCTCGTCGTCACGCTCTCGTCCGCGTCCCACGTGCTGCTCTCCCGGGTCCCGCTGCCGGTGACCGCCGTCGCGCTGCTCGCCGGGGCCGTCTTCGCCGTGGCGTTCGCGCTGGCGGGCCGGGAGCGTGGTTTCGGAGCGATCGCCGGGCTGTTGGTTCCGCTGGAGCTGGCGGCCGACACGGTGTTCACGACCGGCCAGCACCTCTGTTACGGAGCTGCGGGCGGCCCGATCGCGGGTCCGCTGCGCTCCGTGGGGGTCGACGTCCTCTGCGGTGGCGAGGCCGGGCCCGGCTCCGGCACGCTCTCCGGCGTGGCGGCGGTCGGCACACCCCTGGCCGGGGTGGCCGACGGCAGGGGCCACGCCGCCGCCCTGCTGGCCTCGCCGGGCCCCGCCGTCCCGTGGCTGCTGCTCGCCGCGCACGTGACGGTGGGCCTGCTCGCCGCCGCCTGGCTGCGGCGCGGCGAGTCCGCGCTCGCGGGGCTGGTGCGCACGGCAGCCGCCTTCGCCTTCCGGCCCCTGCTCACCGCCGTCGCCGTGGTGGGGGCGCCGCGGCGCACCGCACGCCCCGGCGTCCGGCGCGCCGGTCGCCCGCTCCCGCTCGCCCCGGCCCGCTTCCTGGTGCACTCCGTGGGACGGAGGGGCCCGCCGCGCTCGGCGTCCGTCCCTGCCTGAGCACGCGGTACGACCCCCCTGATCGACCCCACACCACGGAGCATCGTCATGAGCAAGCGCAACACCCAGGCCAACAAGTCCGCCGCCCGCGAGCGGCTGCGCGTCGAGCGCGAGCGCCAGGCCAAGAAGGACAAGGCGCGCAAGCAGATCGTCGTCGGCGTCTCGGTCCTCGCCGTGCTGGCCATCGCCGGCGGTGTCAGCTACGGCGTGATGCAGCTGAACAAGCCCTCCGCCTGGGAGGCCGCGGCCGACGCGAAGAACGTCACCGCGCCCAAGAACACCTCGGGCACCGACGGCACCACCGTCGTGATCGGCGAGTCGAGCGCCAAGAAGACCCTGGAGCTGTACGAGGACTCGCGCTGCCCGATCTGCGCCACCTTCGAGCAGACGGTCGGCGAGACCGTGGCCAAGGACGTCGACGCCGGCAAGTACAAGATCAAGTACGTCGGCGCGACCTTCATCGACAACTCCGACAGCGGCGAGGGCTCCAAGAACGCCCTGAGCGCCTTGGGCGCGGCGCTCGACGTGAGCCCGGAAGCCTTCCTGGAGTACAAGACGGCTCTCTACTCCGCGAAGTACCACCCGGAGGAGACCTCCGACAAGTTCGCCAAGGACAGCTACCTGATCGAGGTGGCGGACACGGTGGACGCGCTGAAGGGCAACAAGGAGTTCCAGAAGGCCGTCGAGGACGGTACGTACGACGCCTGGGCGATCAAGATGTCCAAGGCGTTCGACAAGAGTGGGGTGCAGGGCACGCCGACCCTCAAGATGGACGGCAAGACGCTCACCGCCGAGGGCAGCAAGAACGCCCCCATGACGGTGGCCGACTTCAACACGGCGATCACCAAGGCGCTCAAGGGCTGAGCCCTCCTCGGGCCCTCCGGCCGCGAAAGGATGAGTCCCCCGGCCTGCCGGCCGCAAAGGCCGGAGGGCAGACGGGAAGAGTCGCGGCCCGGCGGGGGCCGTCGGCGTAACTCCGGGCGTCATCCGGCCAACAGGCGGGCGAACTTCCTCTGTTCGCCCGCCTGTTCGCTGTACCCGCCAGTAGGGTCATCGTCCGTGACCAGACGACACCTCTCCGCCGCACCCACCCGCCGCACGGTCGTCAAGGCCGCCGCAGCCACCGCGGTCGCCGGCTCCGTACTGACCGCCACCAGTGCCCGGGCCGCCGACGGCCCGGCCTTCCTGCACGGCGTCGCCTCCGGCGACCCGCTGCCCGACGGCATCCTCCTGTGGACCCGCGTCACCCCCTCCGCCGACGCCCGGCCCGGCTCCGGCGAGGGCGCCGACACACCGGTGGCCTGGGAGATCGCCGAGGACAAGGAGTTCTCCCGGATCGCCGCCCGGGGCACGGCCGTCGCGCGCGCCGGCTCCGACCACACCGTCAAGGCCGACGTCCGGGGGCTGCGCCCGGCCACGGCGTACTGGTTCCGCTTCTCGGCGGCGCCGGGCGGCCCTGCGGGCGGACAGACCGTCCTCTCCCCCGTCGGCCGCACCCGCACGGCACCAGCCGCCGGGGCGCCGGTCGCCGGGATACGTTTCGGCGTGGTGTCCTGCGCCAACTGGGAGGCAGGCTGGTTCTCCCCGTACCGCCATCTCGCGGCCCGCGCCGACCTGGACGCCGTGCTGCACCTGGGCGACTACATCTACGAGTACGCGTCGGGGAGTTATCCGACCCAGGACACCGTCGTACGCCCGCACGCCCCGCGCCACGAGATCCTGACGCTCGCCGACTACCGGCTGCGGCACGCCACGTACAAGACGGACACCGACCTCCAGACGCTGCACGCCACCCACCCGGTGATCGCGATCTGGGACGACCACGAGTTCGCCAACGACGCCTGGTCGGGGGGAGCCGAGAACCACACCCCCGGGACCGAGGGCGCATGGGCGGCCCGGGTGGCCGCCGCGAAGCAGGCGTACTTCGAGTGGATGCCGGTCCGCGCGTCCACCGAGGGCACCGTCTACCGGCGGCTGAGCTTCGGCGGCCTCGCCGAACTGCACCTGCTCGACCTGCGCAGCTTCCGTTCGGAGCAGGCGTCGATCGGCAACGGCGCGGTCGACGACCCGGACCGTACGGTCACCGGGCGGGCCCAGCTGGACTGGCTGAAGGCCGGGCTGACCTCGTCGGACGCCTCCTGGAAGCTGGTCGGCACCTCGGTGATGATCTCTCCGGTCGCCTTCGGCTCCCTGCCCGCACATCTGCTGGCGCCGCTGGCGGAGCTGCTGGGGCTCCCCTCCGGGGGACTGGCGGTCAACGTCGACCAGTGGGACGGCTACACGGACGACCGCAAGGAGCTGATCTCCCACCTGCGGGACAACGCCGTCAAGGACACGGTCTTCCTGACGGGCGACATCCACATGGCGTGGGCCAACGACGTGCCCGTGAAGGCGGCGACCTATCCGCTGTCCGCCTCGGCGGCCACCGAGTTCGTCGTGACATCGGTCACCTCGGACAACCTGGACGACATCCTGCGGGTCGCTCCGGGGACGGTCTCGGTGGTCGCGGCGACCGCGGTCAAGGCCGCCAACCGTCATGTGAAGTGGGTCGACATGGACGGACACGGCTACGGGGTCCTCGACGTGACGGCCGAGCGCTCGCAGATGGACTACTACGTGGTCTCCGACAAGACGGACCGGGACGCGACGTCGTCCTGGGTCCGCTCGTACCGCACGCGCCGCGGCACGCAGAAGGTCGAGCGGGCCGACGCCCCGGTGCGCTGACCCGCACGGACCGCAGAGGGGCCGCACACCGGGGTGCGCGGCCCCTCCCCGCCGCTACAGCGTGGCCAGGAACCCGAGCGAGACCTTCCAGGCCAGCGAGGCCGCGTCCTGGTCGAAGTCGGGCAGGTCCGGGTCGGTGAAGAGGTGCCCGGCGCCCGGATAGCGGTAGATCTCGACGTCCGCGCCGGTCCGCTGCATCTGGAGGTACCAGCTGTTCAGCCAGTCGTGCGACTCGAACGGGTCGGGGTCGGCCACGTGCAGCTGGACGGGCAGGTCGTCCACCGTGGCGCTCTCCGCGATGTCCGACGTGCCGTGGAGCAGGAGCAGTCCCCGCGCCTTGGCGTCGCCGAGCGCGAGGGTCTGCGCGACGGACGCCCCGAAGGAGAATCCCGCGTACACGAGGCCCTGGTCGGAGTAGGGCGCGGCGGCCAGGACGGCGCGCTTGAGCAGCTCGTCCTTGCCCACCTGCTCCTTGAAGTCCATTCCCTCCTCGACGGTGTCGAAGGTGTGCCCCTCGAAGAGATCGGGCACGCGCACCTCGTGCCCGGCCGCACGCAGCCGGTCGGCAGCCGCGTGCACAGCGGGCCGCAGACCAAAGGTCGAGTGGAAAAGCATGATGTTCATGAGGCCCATGTTGCCAGCTGTGCCCCGACGCTTGGAGGACGAGGGAATGGAGAACATACTGCCGCTGGTGCTGGTGGTGGGCGGATCACTGGTGATCACGCTGGTGGTGGGGTGGCTGGTCGATCTCCTGCTCCGCCGCGCCGACAGCCGTCACCACGAGACCCCGTTGTGGGGTCTGCTGCGGCGCTGCCGGCCCCCCTTGCAGGTGGTGCTCTGCACGGCGCTGCTGCGGGGCTCCTTCACCCAGATCCGGTTCGAGCCCGTCCGCGACCACCGCGCCGTCATCGGCCAGGTCCTGACCCTGACCCTGATCGCGGCCTCGGCCTGGCTGGTCATCCGCATCGCGGCCACCGTCGTGGAGTCCTCGTACGCCCGGTACGCGTCGGCCTCCCGCGACGCCGCCCGCGTGCGCCGGGTGCGCACCCAGGTGGCGCTGATCCAGCGTGTGGTCACCGCGGTGGTGGCGACCGTCGCGATCGCCGCGATGCTGCTCACCTTCCCGGCCATGCGCACGGTCGGGACCTCGATGCTGGCCTCGGCCGGTGTGATCGGCATCGTCGCCGGTGTCGCCGCCCAGTCGACGCTCGGCAACCTCTTCGCCGGGTTCCAGATCGCCTTCGGCGACATGGTGCGGATCGGCGACACGGTCGTGGTGGACGGGGAGTGGGGCACGGTCGAGGAGATCACCCTGACCTTCCTCGCGGTGCGCACCTGGGACGAGCGGCGGATCACGATGCCTGTGTCCTACTTCACCAGCAGGCCGTTCGAGAACTGGTCGCGCGGCGGTGCGCAGATGACCGGCACGGTCTTCTTCCAGCTCGACCACTCGGCACCGATCGCGGCGATGCGCGACCGGCTCCGTGACATCCTCGGCGACTGCGCCGCCTGGGACGGCCGGGACTGGTCGCTGGCCGTCACGGACACCACCCCGACGACGATCGAGGTGCGGGCGGTGGTCACGGCGAAGGACGCGGACGACATCTGGACGGCGCGCTGCGCGGTGCGGGAACAGATGATCGGCTGGCTGCGGGACAACCATCCGTACGCGCTCCCGCGGGTCCTGACGGCCCCCGCCTCGCTGACCCCGGGCGACCACTGGCCGGAGCTGACGGGCGCCGTCGATCAGCGGAGCCGGCAGGACGACGGCGTCGCCACGGAGCTGGACAAGACGCCCCGCACGGGCCGCGGCTGACGTGGTCGGGCGGGCTGCGGCCCGCCCGGCCTTCGCAGATCCGGTCAGTGCAGGCTGCGAACGTCCAGGTACCGCAGCACCCGGTCCACGACCTCCGGGTCCGATCCGGGCTCGTTGCGCGCGGAGAGCACCTCGTGGCGGGCGGCCGAGAGCAGCTCGCGCTGCACCCGGCCGAACGCCCTGAGGCGCTCGGCACGCTGGGCGTAGGCCTCGCGGCGTTCCTCGTCGACCATGTCCGGGCTGATCCGGGCCCCGATGTCGTACGCGGCCCGCTGCAACCGCTCCTGGACGTCCTCGGGGAAGTCCTCGACCTCCTGGATCTCCTTGAGGCGGCGCTTCGCGGCCCGTGCGGCGCGGATCGCGAGGTCGCGCTCCAGGGCCTGTTCCACCTCGGAGTCGGCGCTGACGCCGAGCTTCCGCACGAGCCACGGCAGGGTCAGGCCCTGGACGACCAGGGTGGCCATGATGACGGTGAAGGCGATGAAGACGATCTCGTCCCGCCCGGGGAACGGCTTCCCGTCGTCCGTCTCCAGCGGGATCGCCAGCGCCAGGGCCACCGAGGCCACCCCGCGCATCCCCGCCCACCACATGACGGTGGTCTCCCGCCAGCTCGTGGGGATCGACTCGCCGTAGTCGCGGCGGTCGTGCAGGCGCTTGGCCAGCCAGGTGGCGGGCAGCAGCCACAGGAGCCGTACTCCGGCGACGACCCCGACGATCGCCAGTCCCCAGCCCAGCAGTTCGAGCTGCCGGCCGTCGGCCGTGCCGAAGACGCTGTGGAGTTCGAGCCCGATGAGGCCGAAGGCGACGCCGGTCACGAGGGTGTCGACGATCTCCCAGAAGGACCGGCCGGCGAGCCGCCCCAGGACGTCGTCGGCGTCGGCGGTGTGCTCGGCGAGGAAGAGCGCCGTGGTGAGGACCGCGAGCACACCGGAGCCCTTGAGCTCCTCGGCGAGCACGTAGCTGACGAACGGCACCAGGAGCGTCAGGCCGACCTGGAGGGTGGCGTCGCCCAGCAGCCCCATCAGCTTGAGCGTGAGCCAGCCGAGCACCAGGCCGACCACGACCGCGACGACGGCGGAGAGGACGAGGAGCCCGAACGCCTCGGGGAGCGAGAAGGTGCCGCCGACGGCCGCGGCGATCGCGACGTGGTAGAGGACGATCGCCGTGACGTCGTTGAACAGCCCTTCCCCCTCGAGGATCGAGACGAGCCTGCGCGGCAGCCCGACCGACCCGGCGACCGCAGTGGCGGCGACGGGGTCGGGCGGGGCGACGAGGGCGCCCAGGGCCACGGCGGCGGCGACGGGAAGTCCGGGGACGATCGCGTCCGCGACGGCGGCGACGGCCGCCGTGGTGACGAAGACGAGGGCGACCGCAAGCAGGAAGATCGGCTTCTTGTTGGCCGCGAACTGCCGCCACGAGGTGCGCTGCACGGAGGCGTAGAGCAACGGGGGCAGGAGGGCCGGGAGGATGATCTCCGGCGGGATGTCCACGTCGGGGACGAAACTCGCGAAGGCCATGCCGATGCCGGCGAGCGTCATCAGCACGGGCGCCGGCAGACCCAGCCGCTCCCCCAGCGGCACCGTGACCACCGCTCCGAGAAGAAGCAGGAGCAGGAGTGCCATCTGGTCCACGTTGTGCCTTCCGCAGCGCGCCGGGCCCGGGCCGTCGATCAGCAGGCCGGGGCACCCAGCGTGCCACGCCGGGGCTGCCGGCCTGCGGCACCCCCTGCGGGCCGCGCGGTCAGAGCGTGCGGCGCATGGCCCGGTGCGGCATCCCGGCGTCCGGGAACTCGGGGCCGTACGCCGTGTAGCCGAGCCTCTCGTAGAAACCGAGCGCGTGGGTCTGGGCGTGCAGGTCAACGGCGGCCAGGCCCAGCGTGCGGGCCTCGTCCTCGATGGCCCGCACCAGTGCGGCGCCGACGCCGAGGCCCCGGGCCTCGCGGGTCACCGCGAGCCGGCCGAGGGAGCCCACGGCGGGGTCACCGTCGGTCCGGTCCGCCGCCGCACCGCCGTGCAGCAGCCGTCCCGTGCCGAGCGCGGAGCCGTCCACCGCCACGGCCAGGACGTGCACCGCCGAGGCGTCGTGGGCGTCGTACTCGATCTCCGCGGGCACCTGCTGCTCGCCGACGAAGACGTCCTTGCGTACCTGGAAGCAGGCGGCGAGGTCGCTCTCCTCGAGGGCCCTGCGGGTGGTGTACGGGGTGGCCGCGGCGGTCACTGGCTCTCCGCGGAGATCGTGTCGAGTGCGTGGCGCAGGTCGTCCGGGTAGGTGCTCTCGAATTCGACCCAGCCACCGTCGGCCGGGTGCTCGAAGCCGAGCCGGACGGCGTGCAGCCACTGCCGGGTCAGGCCCAGGCGCTTGGCCATCGTGGGGTCGGCGCCGTACGTCAGGTCGCCGACGCAGGGGTGCCGGTGGGCGGACATGTGCACGCGGATCTGGTGCGTGCGCCCGGTCTCCAGCTTGATGTCGAGCAGGCTGGCCGCCCGGTAGGCCTCGATGAGGTCGTAGTGCGTCACGGAGGGCTTGCCCTCCGCGGTGACGGCCCACTTGTAGTCGTGCTGCGGGTGGCGGCCGATGGGGGCGTCGATGGTGCCGCTCATCGGGTCAGGGTGGCCCTGCACCAGCGCGTGGTACTTCTTCTCGACGACCCGGTCGCGGAACTGTGCCTTGAGCAGGGTGTAGGCCCGCTCGGACTTCGCGACGACCATCAGGCCGGAGGTGCCCACGTCCAGCCGGTGCACGATGCCCTGGCGCTCGGCGGCGCCCGACGTGGAGATCCGGTAGCCCGCCGCCGCGAGACCGCCGATGACGGTGGTACCGGTCCAGCCGGGGCTCGGGTGTGCGGCGACTCCGACCGGCTTCATGATGACGACTATGTCGTCGTCGTCGTGGACGATCTCCATGCCCTCGACGGGCTCGGCGACGATCTGGACGGGAGCGGGCGCCTGGGGCATCTCCACTTCCAGCCAGGCACCGCCGTGCACCCGCTCGGACTTCCCGGCCACCGCGCCGTCCACCTGGACCTTCCCGGCGGCGGCCAGCTCGGCGGCCTTGGTGCGGGAGAAGCCGAACATCCGGGAGATGGCGGCGTCGACACGCTCGCCCTCCAGGCCGTCGGGTACGGGCAGGGTGCGGACCTCGGGATACGTACTCACCAGTCGAGTATGCCTTGCGCCCGCTAGTCCTTGTGCACGGTGCCGTCGGGGTCCAGGCCCTTGAAGGAGAGGATCACGATGAGGATTCCGCCGCACACGATCGCCGAATCGGCGAGGTTGAAGACGGCGAAGTGGGCGGGGGCGATGAAGTCCACCACCGCGCCCTCGAAGACGCCGGGCGCGCGGAAGATGCGGTCGGTGAGGTTGCCCAGCGCTCCGCCGAGCAGCAGCCCCAGGGCGATGGCCCAGGGCAGGCTGTAGAGCTTGCGGGCGAGCCGGACGATGACGATGATCACGACGGCCGCGATGGCCGTGAAGATCACGGTGAACGCCTCGCCGATCCCGAAGGCGGCACCCGCGTTGCGGATCGCGTCGAACTTCAGCCAGTCGCCGAAGATCTCGATGGGCTCCTCGTGCTCCAGCTTCGCGACCACGAGCATCTTGCTGCCCAGGTCCAGGAGGTAGGCAAGGAGCGTCACGACGAGGAGGACCAGGACCTTCTTCCTGCCTCGGCCCGCGGGCTCGTCGCCGGCCGGGGTCGAGCCCGCGGCGGGCTGCTGGGACCGAGCCCCGTCGGCCCCCTCGGCATCGGGGATGTCCGGCGTACCGATGATGCGCTCCGCCTCTGCCACGTGAGTCCCTCAACCTAGGTGCCTGACTGAGGACGAGGGTACGACACACCCGGGCGTCCGGGGGCCTCAGGCCCCCGGACCGTGCCGGGTCTCCACCGCCGGACCGCGTCCGGACCGGGACCGGGACCGGACGGGACCGGTCCGGCGGCCTAGCCGCGCCGCTCCTGCTTCTGCTTGTCCTCCACACAGAGCGTGGCCCGGGGGAACGCCTGCATCCGCGCCTTGCCGATCGGCTTGCCGCAGACCTCGCAGAGCCCGTAGGTCCCCGCGTCGAGCCGGGCGAGGGCGCGCTCGGTCTGGTCCAGGGTCTCCTGTGCGTGGGCCGCCAGGGACAGCTCGTGCTCACGGGTGATGTTCTTCGTGCCGGTGTCCGCGTCGTCGTCGCCGGCCCCGTCACCGGAGTCGCGCATGAGACCGGCCAGAGCGGCGCCGGAGGCCTCCAGTTCGGTACGCAGCCGGAGGACTTCGCCGGTCAGCTCGGTGCGGGCCGCCTCGACCTCCTCCGGGGTCCAGGGGTCCTCCCCCGGCCTGACCGCGAGGTCTCCGGGCGCTGTCGCTGTCGCGGTGCCCTCCCCTGCTGTCGTGGTCCCTGCCGCGCTCTTCTTGGCTGCCACCGTGTGGGCTCCTGTCTGCTCGGCGGCCTGGGCCGCCCCCGTGACCTTCTTCGACGTCTTCTCGGCTGCGCTCTTCTTCGCCACGGCCTTCTTCGCCGCGCTCTTCTTGGCCGCGCTCTTCTTCGCCACGGCCTTCTTCGCCGCGGTCTTCTTCGCGGCCGGCTTCTCCTGGTCCGCCTCCGGACCGTCCTCCTCGCCCGCGCTCCCGGTCTCCTCCTCGGCAGCCGCAGCCCTGGAACTCTCGGACGCCGTTCTCGATACGGCGGTCTTCTTCGCCACCATGGCCGCGGCCCCTTCACATATTGTGATCTTGCACGCGAATCGTGCTGGGACGATAAATCGACCCCAGCTCCGCGGCAACGGGGCACGCCGCCGGTCGCCCCTCCCCGCGCCCGGGCAGTGGCGCGCCTGCAACCGTTGTGCCCAGCTCCCCGCGCGGTAATCCGCCCGCGCACGCTCTCCAGGACTCCCCTCGGCCCGACTGGCCATTCGGGTGCACCCCCCGCCCGGGGCAGGCCGGCCCGGAAACCGGTCGGCCGCCGCCCGCACGGGCCCGTACACTGGCCGCAGCGAGAGGCATGGACGGGACGAGTAGCGTCGTACGCAGCCAGGAGCGACCCGGGGACGGTGGGAGCCCGGGGGCGAGCGCGTCGTGAAGATCACCCCTGAGCCGCCGGAAGAAAGCCCTCGACCGTGGGCCCGCCCACGGACGCAGGACGACTAGACCCGGCATCGCGATCCCAATGAGGGGGCCACGGGCGCACACCCGGGGCCAAGGAGGGTGGTACCGCGGGAGCCGAGCCGGTTCTCGTCCCTCCGACGGAAGTGGAAGACGTCCGCCGGAGGAAGCCCGCACATGACATCGCCGCAGTACCGCCAGGTACCCGCCCAGGTCGACCTGCCCGCCCTCGAGCACGCCGTGCTCGACTTCTGGCGCGACAACAAGGTCTTCACCAAGAGCCTCGAACAGTCCGAGGGCCGCCCCGAGTGGGTCTTCTACGAGGGTCCGCCGACCGCCAACGGCATGCCCGGCGCCCACCACATCGAGGCCCGCGTCTTCAAGGACGTCTTCCCCCGCTTCCGGACCATGCAGGGCTACCACGTGGGCCGCAAGGCCGGCTGGGACTGCCACGGCCTGCCGGTCGAGCTCGCGGTGGAGAAGGAGCTGGGCTTCAACGGCAAGAAGGACATCGAGGCGTACGGCATCGCCGAGTTCAACGCGAAGTGCCGTGAGTCCGTGACCCGCCACACCGACGCGTTCACCGAACTCACGACCCGCATGGGGTACTGGGTCGACCTCGACGACGCGTACCGCACGATGGACCCGGAGTACGTCGACTCCGTGTGGTGGTCGCTGAAGGAGATCTTCGACAAGGACCTGCTGGTCCAGGACCACCGCGTCGCCCCCTGGTGCCCCCGCTGCGGCACCGGCCTCTCGGACCACGAGCTCGCCCAGGGCTACGAGACGGTCGTCGACCCCTCCGTCTTCGTACGCTTCCCGCTGACGAGCGGACCGCTGGCCGGCGAGGCCGCGCTGCTCGTCTGGACGACGACCCCCTGGACCCTCGTCTCCAACACCGCCGTCGCCGCGCACCCCGACGTCGACTACGTCGTCGCGACGGACGGCACGGAGAAGCTCGTCGTGGCCCGGCCGCTGGTCGAGAAGGCGCTCGGCGAGGGCTGGGAGCTCACCGGTGACACCTTCACCGGCCGCGAGATGGAGCGCTGGACGTACGAGCGCCCCTTCGAGCTCGTCGAGTTCCCGGCCGAGGCGCACTTCGTCGTCAACGCCGAGTACGTCACGACCGAGGACGGCACGGGTCTGGTCCACCAGTCCCCCGCGTTCGGCGCCGACGACCTCCTGGTCTGCAAGGCGTACGGCCTGCCGGTGGTGAACCCCGTGCGCCCCGACGGCACCTTCGAGGAGGACCTCCCGCTCGTCGGCGGTGTCTTCTTCAAGAAGGCCGACGAGGCACTCACCGAGGACCTGGACGCGCGCGGCAAGCTCTTCCGCCACGTGCCGTACGAGCACAGCTACCCGCACTGCTGGCGCTGCCACACGGCCCTGCTGTACTACGCGCAGCCGTCCTGGTACATCCGCACCACCGCGGTCAAGGACAGGCTCCTCCAGGAGAACGAGAAGACCAACTGGTTCCCGGAGTCGGTCAAGAACGGCCGCTTCGGCGACTGGCTGAACAACAACGTCGACTGGGCGCTGTCCCGCAACCGCTACTGGGGCACCCCGCTGCCGATCTGGCGCTGCGAGGACGAGCACCTGACCTGTGTCGGCTCCCGCGCCGAGCTCTCCGTGCTGACCGGCCGCGACCAGTCGGAGCTGGACCCGCACCGCCCGTTCATCGACGAGATCACGTTCACCTGCTCGCACGAGAACTGCCAGCTGGAGGCGTACCGCGTCCCGGAGGTCATCGACGCCTGGTACGACTCGGGTTCGATGCCGTTCGCACAGTGGGGCTACCCGTACAAGAACAAGGAGATCTTCGAGAACCGCTACCCGGCGCAGTTCATCTCCGAGGCCATCGACCAGACCCGGGGCTGGTTCTACACCCTCATGGCGATCGGGACCCTGGTCTTCGACAAGTCGTCGTACGAGAACGTGGTCTGCCTGGGCCACATCCTCGCCGAGGACGGCCGGAAGATGTCCAAGCACCTGGGCAACATCCTCCAGCCGATCCCGCTGATGGACCAGCACGGCGCGGACGCGGTGCGCTGGTTCATGGCGGCGGGCGGCTCCCCGTGGGCGGCACGCCGCGTGGGCCACGGCACGATCCAGGAGGTCGTCCGCAAGACGCTCCTCACGTACTGGAACACGGTGGCCTTCCAGGCCCTGTACGCCCGTACGTCGAACTGGGCACCGTCGGCGGCCGATCCGGCACCCGCCGACCGCACGGTCCTGGACCGCTGGCTGCTGAGCGAGCTCGGCACCCTGGTGGAGGAGGTCACCGCCGCGCTGGAGGGATACGACACCCAGCGTGCCGGCAAGCTGCTCTCCGCATTCGTCGACGACCTGTCCAACTGGTACGTCCGCCGCTCGCGCCGCCGCTTCTGGCAGGGCGACAAGGCGGCGCTGCGCACGCTGCACGAGGTCGTGGAGACGGTCACCCGGCTGATGGCGCCGCTGACCCCGTTCATCACGGAGCGGGTCTGGCAGGACCTCGTCGTGCCCGTCGCCCCGGACGCCCCGGAGTCGGTGCACCTGTCGTCGTGGCCGAAGGCGGACCCCGCGTCGATCGACCCGGCGCTCTCCTCGCAGATGGCTCTCGTACGCCGCCTCGTGGAGCTCGGACGGGCCACGCGCGCCGAGTCGGGGGTCAAGACCCGCCAGCCGCTGTCACGCGCTCTGGTCGCGGCCACGGGCTTCGAGGCCCTCACGCCGGAGCTGCGCGCCCAGATCACGGAGGAGCTGAACGTCTCATCCCTGGCCTCGCTCTCCGAGGTCGGCGGCTCACTCGTCGACACCACGGCCAAGGCGAACTTCCGCGCGCTGGGCAAGCGGTTCGGCAAGGGCGTCCAGGCGGTGGCCAAGGCCGTCGCGAACGCCGACGCGGCAGCGCTGTCCCTGGCCCTGCGCGAGGGCACGGCCTCGGTCGAGGTCGACGGCGAGCAGATCACCCTCGCCCCCGACGAGGTCATCATCACGGAGACCCCGCGGGAAGGGTGGTCGGTGGCGTCCGACTCGGGCGCGACGGTCGCCCTGGACCTGGAGATCACCCCGGAGCTGCGGGCGGCCGGACTGGCCCGTGACGCGATCCGCCTGATCCAGGAGGCCCGCAAGAACAGCGGCCTGGACGTGGCGGACCGGATCGCGGTCCGCTGGACGTCGGCCTCCCCGGAGACGGCCGAGGCCCTGACCGCGCACGCGACGCTGATCGCGGACGAGGTCCTGGCCCTGGACTACGCGGAGGGTGAGGCGGACGACACGTACGGCTCCCCGTTCGAGGACGAGGGCCTGGCGCTCACGTTCCGCCTCCGCAAGACCGCCCACTGACGAACCCCACCCCAGGGCCCCTCCGGCGTAACACCGGAGGGGCCCTTCAGGTTTCCCGTCACCGCGCCCCTCGGGCTCCCCCAGCACCGCCTTCCAAGACCGGCCCGGCACCTCACTCGGCGCCCCCATCCGCACCGCCGCCCTTCACGTTCGGCCGGCGCCCATGTCAAGCGCCTCCGGCGATTGAGGAGCGGGTCCGGGGCGGAGCCCCGGTTACGGGCAGGGGCGGGCAGGGGCACAGGCCCCGCGCAGCGGCCCCGCCCCGCGAACCGCACCCGCCCCCGGCACGCACGGCAACGCCAAAGGGCCGGGCCCCGGGGAAAACCCCGGGGCCCGGCCCTCTGCCTGCCGACGGCTACGCGCTCCGCGAGCGCGAACCGATCAGTTGTCGTCCTCGTCGATCAGGAACCCGCGCATCGGCGACGGCGCCTGCTGCATCGGCTGCGGCGCCTGCGGCCGCACCGGTGCCATCGGCTGCGTCATCGCGGGCGACATCTGCTGCTGACCGCCGCCGTACGACGGGCCACCGCCCATCGACTGGTTGCCGCCGCCCATCTGCTGGTTGCCGTGGCCACCGTGGTTGCCGCCCATGGTGTGCCCCATCGCACCCGCACCGGCCGGGGCCAGCGAAGGCGACGGCGGCAGCGAGGCGGCGGCGGGGGTCCGCGGCGGAGCCAGCGAGTCGTCCGCCTGGGTCTCCAGCTGACGCAGCTGGCTCTCCAGGTAGGACTTCAGACGGGTCCGGTACTCGCGCTCGAAGCCACGCAGGTCCTCGACCTTGCGCTCCAGCGTCGCGCGGGCCGACTCCAGCGAGCCCATCGCCACGCGGTGCTTCTCCTGCGCGTCCCGCTCGAGGGCGTCCGCCTTGGCACGGGCGTCACGCTCGAGACCCTCGGCACGGCTGCGCGCCTCGCCGACGATCTTGTTGGCCTCGGAACGGGCCTCCGCGATCGCCTGGTCGGCGGTCTGCTGCGCAAGGGAGAGGACACGGGCGGCGCTGTCGCCGCCGGGGCCCTGACCGGGCTGCTGCATCTGCTGCTGCTGGGGAGCGTGACCGCCCATGGGGCCGCCCATCGGGCCACCCATGGGACCGCCCTGCATCGGGCCGGGGCCGTGCGGGCCCTGCGGACCGGGACCGTGGCCGCCCTGGGGGCCATGGCCGCTGGGACCGGCAGGCAGCTGAGGAGCTCCACCGGGCAGCTGGGGGGGACCCATCTGCGGGGGCTGCTGCTGTACCGGCGGACCAGATATGGCGGCGGGCACCGGGGCCCCTGGCCGTTCCTGCTGCTCCGGGGGTTTGCGCATTCCCTGCTGCTGCTGGTTCTGCGCGGCCGCACGCGTGGCGGCGGCCAGCTTGGCGCGCAGGTCCTCGTTCTCGCGCAGCAGGCGCGTCAGTTCCGATTCGACCTCGTCGAGGAAGGCATCGACCTCGTCCTCGTCATAGCCTTCTCGGAGGCGGACGGTCGTGAACTGCTTGTTCCGCACGTCCTCGGGGGTCAGCGGCATCTCTTCTTCACCTCTACGTAGTCGTCGGCAGTCGGCAAGACCGTATCGTTCACACGCTGCTCGCAAGCTTGCCCACGAGGCTGAGCAGAATGTAGACGATGATCATCAGAACGAAGAAGGACAGGTCAAGTGCCACGCCCCCGAGACGCAACGGCGGTATGAACCGCCGCAGAAGCTTCAGTGGTGGATCCGTGACAGTGTAAGTGCCCTCGAGAACGACCACCATCGCCTTGCCTGGCTGCCATGAACGTGCGAACTGGAAGACGTAGTCCATGACCAGCCGGAAGATCAGCACGATGAGGAAACACATCAGCGCGATATAGACCACATCCAGTGCGACGCCCATGTCCCGCGCTTCCCTCTCCCCTGGCTCTCGTAGCCCCGGCCTCCCGGCCGGTTTGTTCCCGGTGTTCTCAGCTCTGGTTGAAGAACCCGCCCTCTGCGATGCGGGCCTTGTCCTCCGCCGTGACATCGACGTTAGCAGGCGACAACAGGAACACCTTCTGCGTCACACGCTCAATGCTGCCATGGAGACCGAAGACGAGTCCCGCGGCAAAGTCGACAAGTCGCTTCGCATCCGTGTCGTCCATCTCCGTGAGATTCATGATCACCGGAGTGCCCTCGCGGAAGTGTTCCCCGATGGTACGGGCCTCGTTATAGGTCCTGGGGTGCAGCGTGGTGATCCGGTAGGGCTCCCGCTCGGACACGACCTTGGGCATGATCACCGGTGCGTTCTTCTCCATGTTCGGGCGGTCAGGTGTGATGGATGCCACGGGTGCGATTCGGGCGGGTCGTCCGCTTTCCGCCGGGAGCTGAACCGGCTCCCGCGGAGCGGGGGGCTGCACCGCTCGTACCGGTTCGTCCCGTTCCCGCTCTACCGGATGCGCGGGCTGATGCCGCCGCCGGTCGCGCTCGGGCTCCGGCTCGGGTTCGAATTCGTCGTCGGGGTCGAACCCCGGACCGTCGTACCCATCGTCCTCCACGAGGCCGAGGTAGACCGCCATCTTGCGCATCGCGCCGGCCATGCTCCGAGTCCTCCGCTCTGTGGTGGATCGGCATTCGTGTCACCAAGTGCCCGAGATCCACTCCGGTCCACCCGCGTCGAGCGGGAATGACCATATTTTCTGCTGTGGTCCGACTTGCTTCGCGACGTTACCCGAGCCGGGGTCGGACTCCGAGTACCGCCGTACCGACGCGTACATGTGTCGCTCCGGCCGCAACCGCGTCCTCGAGATCCGCGCTCATCCCAGCAGAGACCATGTTCGCAGCCGGATGGTTCCCGCGCAGGCGGGATGAGATTTCCATCAGGCGGTCGAACGCGGCCCGTTGCCGTCCGGCGTAGGGGCCGGCGAGCGGGGCGACGGTCATCAGGCCCCGGAGCGTGAGCCCCTCGGCCGATTCCACCGCCGCGGCCAACTCCTCGACCGCGTCCGGTGCGACACCGCCGCGGTCCCCGCGTGCGCCGCTCTCCGCGTCGAGGGCGACCTGGATGAGACAGCCGAGCTCACGCCCGTCCCTCACCGCTGCCGCCGACAGGGCCGTGACCAGCTTCACCCGGTCCACGGACTGCACCATGTCGGCATAAGCGGTTACGGAGCGGACCTTGTTGGTCTGCAACTGGCCGACAAAGTGCCACGTGAGCGACAGATCCGCACATGCTGCGGCTTTCGGCGCCGCGTCCTGGTCACGGTTCTCCGCGACATGGCGCACACCGAGTCCGTGCAGAATGCGCACGTCGCTCGCGGGGTAGGTCTTGGTGACCACGACGAGGGTCACTTCTTCGCGCTTGCGGCCGGCCGAGAGACAGGCGGAAGCGATACGTTCCTCCACCTGTGCCAGGTTCGCAGCGAGTTGAGCCTTGCGATCCGTCATGCCCTATCAGTCCAACCAGACATATCCGGCGAGCCGACCCGTGGTGCGGTCGCGGCGGTAGGAGAAGTGGTCGCCGGATTCCAGGGTGCAGAACGGCGAGCTGTGCCGGTCGGCGACGCCGAGCTCCTCCAGCTGGGCGTGGACCCCGGCCGTGACGTCCACCGCCGGTGTACCCCAGCTGGTCTCCGACCACGAGGCCGGGACGGCCTCGGCGACCTCCGCGCGCATCTGCTCCGGGACCTCGTAGCACCGCCCGCAGACGGCCGGTCCGGTGTGCGCGACGATCCTGGCCGGTTCGGCACCGAGTGTGATCATGGCCTCGACCGCGGCGGGAACGACCCCCGCGACCAGACCGGGCCGCCCGGCATGGGCGGCGGCGATCACACCGGCCACCGGATCGGCGAGCAGTACGGGGGTGCAGTCCGCGGTGAGCACCGCGAGCGGGAGCCCGCGTCGCGCGGTCACCACGGCGTCCACGGCGGGAACCGCCGAGGCGGCGGGGGCATCGGCCCAGGGGCCGTCGACCACGGCGACGTCGCGCCCGTGCACCTGGTTCATCCAGACCACGCGGGCCGGGTCGAGACCGAGGGAACGGGCCGCGCGCGCACGGTTCGTGCCGACGGCGGCGGGGTCGTCGCCGACCGCGCCGCCGAGGTTGAGCTCCTCGTACGGAACGGCGCTCACTCCGCCCCACCTGTCGGTGAAGGCGAAATGGGCGCCGCCCGCCGAAGACTCCGCGGCCTTCGCCGCGTGCTGCGGACCTATCACTTCAAGAAGTCCGGTACGTCCAGCTCTTCGGCCTGGTTGTCCTGGTAGGGACGGGCCGTCGGGACGTGCGGCGGGGAGACCTGCGGAGCCAGGGTCTCGTTCGCCGCCGGTGCCGGCTCGGCCGGCGCCGGGGACTCCTCGCGCGGGGGCACGGAGCCCAGTCCGCCGGTCTGGCGCGCGGGCTCGGCGGTCCGGGCCGGCGGGGCCGGCTCCTCACGCTTCCCGGCACTCGTCCCGAGGACGTTCTCCCGGCGGGCAGGCGGCTGTCCGCCGTCGAAGCCCGCCGCGATGACGGTGACCCGCACCTCGTCGCCCAGCGCGTCGTCGATGACCGCGCCGAAGATGATGTTCGCCTCCGGGTGGGCCGCCTCGCTCACCAGCTGCGCGGCCTCGTTGATCTCGAAGAGACCGAGGTCGCTGCCGCCGGAGATGGAGAGCAGGACGCCGCGGGCGCCGTCGATGGACGCCTCCAGGAGCGGCGAGGAGATCGCCATCTCCGCGGCGGCCACCGCGCGGTCGTCGCCGCGGGCCGATCCGATGCCCATGAGCGCTGATCCGGCCTCGGACATGACCGACTTGACGTCGGCGAAGTCGAGGTTGATCAGACCCGGGGTGGTGATGAGGTCGGTGATGCCCTGGACACCCGAGAGCAGCACCTGGTCGGCCGACTTGAACGCGTCGAGCACGCTGACCTGGCGGTCCGAGATGGACAGCAGCCGGTCGTTGGGGATGACGATGAGGGTGTCGACCTCTTCGCGGAGCTCGGCGATGCCGTCCTCCGCCTGGTTCGCGCGTCGCCGGCCCTCGAACGTGAACGGGCGGGTGACCACACCGATCGTCAGGGCGCCCAGCGAGCGGGCGATGTTGGCCACGACGGGTGCGCCGCCGGTGCCGGTGCCGCCGCCTTCTCCGGCGGTGACGAAGACCATGTCGGCCCCCTTGAGGACCTCCTCGATCTCCTCACGGTGGTCCTCTGCCGCCTTGCGACCGACGGCCGGGTTCGCCCCGGCGCCGAGGCCACGGGTGAGTTCACGGCCGACGTCGAGCTTGACGTCGGCGTCGCTCATCAACAGTGCTTGCGCATCGGTGTTGATCGCGATGAACTCGACGCCCTTGAGACCGACCTCGATCATTCGGTTGATGGCATTGACACCACCGCCGCCGACACCGATGACCTTGATGACTGCGAGGTAGTTCTGCGGTGCTGCCACGTCGAAGGCCTCTCGCCTCGAGTTACGTGTCGTCGCTTCGCGGTAGTCCCGCAGCGACGACGGATGCCGATTGGGTCGGTCCGGACGCCGACCCAAACCCTAACGTTCAAGTTTAGGGTTACCAGTGTGTCTGCTTCTTGGACTCTTCCGAACAGGACACTAAGTCGACAAGTGGCGCACGTTCAACGAACACGCCGAACCTCCCGTTTTTCTTTTCACCCTATGTGATCACCCGTAGCGCTGACCAACCAGGGGGCTGGCCAGGCCAAACGTGCGTCAACTCGTCGACGCCGCAGGGGCGGTGGGGGCACTCACGTCGAAGTGTCCCGCTTTGGGGGACGCTTTCATGAGAGCGGTGAGCACCCGCGCCTTCACGGGTCCCTCCTCGCTGCTGCCCCACATCACCGTGCGGCCCCCGGTCAGTTCCAGGACGGTGGAGTCGTACGACGTGGTCCGCACGGTCCTGGTCTGCGCCGCGATCCGCTGCGGGAGGTCGCCCGCGACCCGGACCGCCTCCCGCACCAGACGGTCGCTGCCGAAGCGGCGCAGGCTCGCGGACCGGTCCGGCGCCAACTCCAGGAGCGGGACGTGCGGGGGTGCCTCGTCCACGGTCGCGAACCGCACCCCCTCCGCGTCCACCTCGATGAACGCGTCGCCCTTCTCCACCAGCAGGACCGGCTTCCGTTCGGTCACTTCGAGGGCGACACCGTGCGGCCACGACCGTACGACATCAACGGAGTCGATACGAGGCAGCTCGCGGCGCAGGCGGTCGGCGATCGCGTCGGTGTCCACGGAGACCAGCGGGGATCCGACGGGGGCCGCCGCGGCGGCCTCCACCTCGCTCCGGGTCAGGACATCGGTGCCGGTGGTCGTCACCCGCTCCAGCCTCAGCCAGGACGATCCGTAGAGCACCCAGACGGTGGCGGCCGTGGTCAGCACCAGGCCAAGTCCGGCCAGAATCAGTCGTGTACGACCGGTCAGCCGTCGCCCCTCGGGGCCGATGTGCGGCGGGCGGGCCGGTGTGTCGGCCCGCCCGGCCTCGCCGCGCTGGGCGGTCGTCGGTCCGGCCACGCTCGCTCCTTCGCCGGACCCGGGGCGCACGCCCCGGGTCCGCACCGCCTCACGCCTGACGGCGTGCGGCAATCGCCTCGTACACCATGCCGACGAGCAGGTCGTCGGCGTCCCGTCGCCCGAACTCCGCGGCGGCACGGGACATCTCGTACAGCCGGTGCGGATCCGAGAGCACCGGCAGGACGTTGCCCTGCACCCATTCCGGGGTGAGCGCCGCGTCGTCGACCAGCAGTCCGCCGCCGGCGTTGACCACCGGCTGGGCGTTGAGCCGCTGCTCGCCGTTGCCGATGGGCAACGGGACGTACGCGGCGGGCAGCCCGACGGCGGAGAGTTCGGCGACGGTCATCGCGCCCGCGCGGCAGAGCATCATGTCGGCCGCGGCGTACGCGAGGTCCATCCGGTCCACGTACGGTACCGGGATGTAGGGCGGCATCCCGGGCATGTTGTCGATACGCGGCAATTCGTTCTTCGGGCCGACCACATGGAGGATCTGGATCCCGGACCGCTGGAGCAGCGGCGCGATCCGCGTGACGACCTCGTTGAGGTGCCTGGCACCCTGCGAGCCGCCGGAGACCAGCAGCGTCGGCAGGTTGGGGTCGAGGCCGAAGGCGGCACGCGCCTCCGGGCGGACCCGGGCCCGGTCCAGGGTGGCGATGGTCCGGCGGAGCGGGATGCCGATGTAGCGGGCGCCGCGCAGCTTGCTGTCAGGGGTGGAGACGGCGACCCCGTGGGCGTACCGCGAGCCGATCTTGTTGGCCAGTCCCGGCCTCGCGTTGGCCTCGTGGACCACGATCGGGACCCCGACGCGCTTGGCCGCCAGATAGCCGGGCAGGGCGACGTAGCCGCCGAAGCCGACCACGCAGTCGGCCTTGGTGCGCTCCAGGATCTGCTCGGCGGCCTTGATGGTGCCGCGCAGCCGTCCCGGGACGGTGATCAGCTCGGGTGTGGGCTTCCGCGGCAGCGGTACGGCAGGGATCAGTGCCAGGTCGTACCCCCGCTCGGGTACGAGCCTGGTCTCGAGTCCGCGCTCCGTGCCGAGGGCAGTGATTCCCACGGTCGGGTCCTGCCTCCGCAGGGCGTCTGCGAGGGCAAGCGCGGGCTCGATGTGCCCGGCGGTCCCCCCGCCGGCGAGTACGACATGCACCGAAATTCACCGCT
Source organism: Streptomyces sp. NPDC055962 (assembly GCF_042270185.1). NCBI lineage: Bacteria > Bacillati > Actinomycetota > Actinomycetes > Kitasatosporales > Streptomycetaceae > Streptomyces > Streptomyces sp. NPDC055962. Next base: position 1,147,568 of record NZ_JBHJYN010000002.1, on the reverse strand, counting down.
CTCCGGACGGACGCTTCATGACGCGCCGTCTCATCGTCTTCCATCTGACCCCGGGCCTCCGCATGGCCAGGGCCGCTCTCGCCGCAGGGTCCTCACGCGCGAAGGCGATCATTAGCCCGACAGCGAACATGGTCGGCAGCAGCGCCGAACCCCCGTAGGAGAACAGCGGCAACGGGACACCGGCGATCGGCAACAGGCCGAGCACCGCACCGATGTTGATCACGGCCTGCGCCGTGATCCAGGTGGTCACGCCTCCCGCTGCGTACCTCACGAAGGGGTCCTCCGTGCGTCCGGCCACGCGGATACCCGCATAGCCTAGAGCCGCGAAGAGGGCCAGCACCGACAGCGTCCCCGCCAGGCCCAGTTCCTCCCCGGTGATGGCGAAGATGAAGTCGGTGTGCGGTTCCGGAAGTTGACCCCATTTTTCCACACTCGCACCCAGCCCGGAACCGAACCAGCCGCCGGACGCCAGAGCGTAGATTCCGTGTACCGCCTGCCAGCACGAGTCTCCCGGGCCCGGTTCGGACGCGCCGATGCACCCGAGCCGGGACATCCGGTTCGGGCTGGTCTTGATGAGCACGAATCCGATGAGGACGGCGAAGGCGAGCACCCCGGCGAAGAGCCGGGTGGGGGCACCGGCCAGCCAGAGCAGGCCGAAGAGGATCGCGGTGAGGATGATCGCGGTGCCCATGTCCCCGCCGAGCATGATGAGTCCGAGCAGCATGAAGGCCACCGGGACGAGCGGGACGAGCATGTGCTTCCACTGGGCCAGCAGCCGCTTGTCCTGCTTGCGGGCGAGCAGGTCCGCGCCCCAGAGGATGAGGGCGAGCTTGCCGAACTCGCTGGGCTGGAGCTGGAAGGGACCACCGAGGTAGATCCAGTTCTGGTTGCCGTTGACCGACATCCCTATCCCCGGCACCTGGACCAGGACCATCAGGAAGACCGTGCCCATGAGCAGCGGGTAGGCGAGCGCCCGGTGGAGCCTCACAGGCATCCTGGAGGCCAGCATCATCAGGCCGGCCCCGATGACCGCGGCGAGGAACTGCTTGCGGAAGAAGTACGTTCCGGGCCGTGCCAGTTCCAGCGCCTTGATCATCGAGGCGGAGTAGACCATGACGAGGCCGAGCACGGTGATGAGCAGGCTCGATCCGAGGATCAGGTAGTAGGCGGTCAGGGGGCGGTCCCAGGCCCGTCGTGCCTGCTCGTACATCCGCCGCACTCCGGCGCCCCTGCGCGGGCGGGGCGGGGTGCCCCCTCCGGCGCCGCCACGGGGTGCGGGAGGCCGCCGGGAGCCGGTGGCGGGCCGGCTCCGCAGGACGAGCCCCGTGAGGGGCCCGGGGCCCGCGGGGAGCGGTCCGGCGAGCAGGGGCGGGGTGAGCGCCCGGCTGGTCGCCGCGGCCGCCCGTGAGCGGTCGGTTCCGCGCGCGGCTGAGCTCTCGTCGGCCGGCATTGTCGCTGTCCCCTCCACTGCTCGTGCCCGGGGCTGTCGCCGGGCGCCCGGGGCCGTGGCGGTGCCGCTCCTGACCGGGTCCCCGGACGGCTCCGGTCCTCCGGGACAGTACGACGCGGAGACCGGGCCCGTCAGGCGCTCTCGTCGGCGAGTTGGCGGACCGCGTCCGCGAACGCCTCGCCGCGCTTGTTGTAGTTGACGAACATGTCCATCGAGGCGCAGGCCGGGGCCAGCAGGACGGTGTCGCCCGGCAGGGCCAGACGTGCCGCTTCGCGGACCGCCGCGGCCATCGCCCCAGTGTCGGTCCGGTCGAGGTCGACCACCGGTACCTCGGGGGCGTGTCGCGCCAGGGCTTCGCGGATCAGCGCCCGGTCGGCGCCCATCAGCACGACGCCCCTCAGCCGCTTCGCGGCCCCGCGGGCCAGTTCGTCGAAGGTGGCGCCCTTGGCGAGGCCGCCGGCGATCCACACGATCGGTTCGTAGGCGGCGAGGGACGCCTCGGCGGCGTGGGTGTTGGTCGCCTTGGAGTCGTCGATGTACGCGACACCGGCGACGTCGGCGACGTGTTCGATGCGGTGGGCGTCGGGGCGGAAGGCCCGCAGCCCGTCGCGCACGGCGGCGGGCTCCACGCCGAAGGCGCGGGCCAGCGCCGCCGCCGCGAGGGCGTTGGCGATGTTGTGCGGGGCCGGCGGGTCGACGTCACCGACCTCGGCGAGCTCCTGCGCCTGCTTCTGCCGGTTGGCGACGAAGGCCCGGTCGACGAGGATGCCGTCGACCACCCCGAGCTGGGAGGGGCCCGGCGTGCCGAGGGTGAAGCCGATGGCCCGGCACCCCTCCTCGACGTCCGCATCGCGCACGAGGTCCTCCGTCGCCGGATCCTGCGCGTTGTAGACGCAGGCGACGGTGTTGCCCTCGTAGATCCGGCCCTTGTCGGCGGCGTAGCCGGCCATGGAGCCGTGCCAGTCGAGGTGGTCGGGGGCCAGGTTGAGCACGGCCCCGGAGTGGGCGCGCAGTGAGGGCGCCCAGTGGAGCTGGTAGCTGGAGAGCTCGACGGCGAGGACGTCGTACGTCTCGTCGCCGAGCACCGCGTCCAGCAGGGAGACCCCGATGTTGCCGACCGCAGCCGTGCGCAGTCCGGCTGCTCGGAGGATCGAGGCGAGCATCCGGACGGTCGTCGTCTTGCCGTTGGTCCCGGTGACCGCGAGCCAGGGGGCCGCGCCGGGGCCCCGCAGCCGCCAGGCGAGTTCGACGTCGCCCCAGACGGGGACGTCCGCCTCGGCGGCTGCCTGGAAGAGCGGCTTGCCGGGCTTCCAGCCGGGGGCCGTGACCACGAGCTCGGTGGACTCGGGCAGGGTGTCGCCGTCGCCGAGGCGCACGGTGATGCCGAGCGCCTCCAGTTCGGCGGCCTGGGCACGGGAGCGCTCGTCGTCGCCGTCGTTGACGACGGTGACGAGGGCTCCCCGCTCGTGCAGGGCACGGGCGGCGGGGATACCGCTGACGCCGAGCCCGGCGACCGTGACGCGCTTGCCCTGCCAGTCCACGTTGCTCACTTCTTGGCTGCCCATCCCGCGTAGAAGAGGCCGAGTCCGACGATCACGCACATGCCCTGGATGATCCAGAAGCGGACCACGACAAGGACTTCGGACCACCCCTTGAGTTCGAAGTGGTGCTGGAGCGGGGCCATGCGGAAGACCCGCTTGCCGGTCATCTTGAAGGAGCCGACCTGGATGACCACGGACATCGTGATCATCACGAAGAGGCCGCCGAGGATGGCCATGAGGAACTCGGTGCGGGAGCAGATCGCGAGGCCCGCGAGCGCGCCGCCGAGGGCGAGCGAGCCGGTGTCACCCATGAAGATCTTCGCGGGTGAGGTGTTCCACCACAGGAAGCCGAAGCAGGCGCCCATCAGGGCCGAGGCGACGACCGCGAGGTCTAGCGGGTCTCTCACCTCGAAACAGGCTTCCGGGTTGGTCAGGGTCGTCGCGTTGGCGCAGGACTCCTGGAACTGCCACAGCCCGATGAAGGTGTAGGCGCCGAAGACCATCACCGACGCGCCGGTGGCGAGGCCGTCCAGACCGTCCGTCAGGTTCACGCCGTTGGACATGGCGAGAATCATGAAGAGTGCCCAGACGACGAACAGCACCGGGCCGATGGACCAGCCGAAGTCCTCGACGAAGGAGAGCCGGGTCGATGCCGGGGTGTTGCCCCGGAGGTCCGCGAACTGGAGCGAGAGCACCGCGAAGGCGATACCGACGATCAGCTGGCCGGCCATCTTCGCCTTGGCCCGCAGACCGAGCGAACGCTGCTTGACGATCTTGATGTAGTCGTCGAGGAAGCCGACGAGCCCCATGCCGGCCATCAGGAACAGGACGAGGACGCCGGAGAAGCGCATCTCCTCGCCGGTGATCACCTTGGCCAGGACGTACGCGATGATCGTCGCCAGGATGAAGGCGATCCCACCCATGGTGGGAGTGCCCTTCTTGCTGCCGTGGGTACGCGGGCCGTCGTCCCGGATGAACTGCCCGTAGCCCTTGCGGGCCAGAAGTTTGATCAGCAGCGGAGTACCGACCAGGGTCAGGAAGAGCCCTATGGCCCCCGCGAAGAGGATCTGCCTCATCGGACGGCGACCTCGCCCTCGGTCGTCTCCAACAGTGCCAGGGCGACCTTCTCCAGGCCGACCGACCGGGACGCCTTCACCAGCACGACGTCTCCCGGGCGCAGTTCACTGCGCAACAGGTCGACGGCCGCCTGTGCGTCGGACACGTGCACCGACTCCTCACCCCACGAACCCTCGTTATATGCGCCCAGTTGCAGCCAGGAGGCTTCTGTCCCCCCGACAGCGACGAGCTTGCTGACGTTGAGCCGGACGGCGAGCCGTCCGACCGCGTCGTGCTCGGCGAGCGACGCGTCACCGAGCTCGGCCATCTGACCGAGCACCGCCCACGTGCGCCCCCCTCCCGTCTGCCGGGCCCTGCCCATGGCGGCCAGCGCACGGAGTGCGGCCTTCATGGATTCGGGGTTCGCGTTGTAGGCGTCATTGACGACCGTCACACCGTCCGGACGCTCGGTGACCTCCATGCGCCAGCGGGAGAGGGTGCCCGCCTCGGAGAGCGCATCGGCGATCTCGGTGACGGACATGCCCAACTCATGGGCGACGGCGGCCGCGGCGAGCGCGTTCGACACGTGGTGCTCACCGTACAGGCGCAAGGTCACGTCGCTGCACCCGGTGGGTGTGTGGAGCGCGAAAGCGGGCCGGCCGTCGTCGGTGAGCCGCACGTTCTCTCCCCGTACGTCCGCATCCGGGGCCTCCCCGAAGAGGAGCACCCGGGCTTTTGTGCGGGACGCCATGGCGCGCACGAGCGGGTCGTCGGCGTTGAGGACGGCGATGCCGTCCTCGGGCAGGACCTCCACGAGCTCGCCCTTGGCCTGGGCGATCGCCTCGCGGCTGCCGAACTCGCCGATGTGGGCGCTGCCCACGTTGAGGACCAGACCGATCCGTGGGGGCGTCAGGTCGGCGAGGTAGTGGATGTGGCCGATACCCCGCGCTCCCATCTCCAGCACCAGGTGGCGCGTCTCGGCGGTCGCGCGCAGCGCGGTGAGCGGCAGGCCGATCTCGTTGTTGAGGGAGCCGGGCGTCCACACGGTGGGGGCCTTGCGCTCCAGCAGCTGGGCGATCAGGTCCTTCGTGGACGTCTTGCCCGCCGACCCGGTCAGGGCGACGACGGTGGTGCCGAGGCGTTCGACGGCGGCGCGGGCGAGGGCGCCGAGCGCTCCCACCACGTCGTCGACGACGATTGCCGGGACGCCGACGGGGCGGGCGGCGAGCACGGCCGCCGCGCCCGCCTCCACGGCGCCCCGCGCGAAGTCGTGGCCGTCGACCCGCTCGCCCGCGAACGCGGCGAACAGGGAGCCCTGCCGCACCTCCCGGGAGTCGATGACGACGGGGCCGGTGACGACGACGGACAGGTCCGGCACGTCGTGCGGCTGCCCGCCGACGATTCCGGCGATCTCGGCGAGGGAAAGGGCGATCACTTGGTCATCCCTGACTGTTGTTCTGGGTGTGTACGAGGTCCTCGGGGGCGCGCCCGGCGCTCGTGCGCCCCGAGGAGCGCTCGATGGCCTCGCGCAGGACCTGGCGGTCGTCGAAGGGGCGGACCACTCCGTGGATGTCCTGGCCCTGCTCGTGTCCCTTTCCGGCCACCAGCACGGTGTCTCCCGGCTCGGCCCGGGCGACCGCGGCGGCGATGGCGGCGGCGCGGTCGGCCTCCACGATCACCTCGCCGCGCTCGTGGACGGGCACCTCGGCAGCGCCGATGAGCATGGCGGCGAGGATCGCGAGGGGGTCCTCGGAGCGGGGGTTGTCGGAGGTCAGCACGGCGGTGTCGGCGAGACGTGCCGCCGCGGCGCCCATGGGCCCGCGCTTCGTCGTGTCACGGTCGCCGCCGCAGCCGAGCACGATGTGCACCCGGCCCTCGGTGACCTTCTGCAGGGAGCGCAGGACCGACTCGACGGCATCGGTCTTGTGCGCGTAGTCGACGACGGCGAGGTACGGCTGTCCCGCGTCGACGCGCTCCAGCCGTCCGGGGACGCCGGGAACGGCCGCGACGCCGTCGGCGGCGGTCTGCGGGTCGACGCCCGCGACGGCCAGGGTGACGATCGCCGCGAGCGTGTTGGCGACGTTGAACGGGCCGGGCAGCGGGGCCCGGGCGGCGATGCGTTCGCCCTTGGGGCCGATCACGGTGAAGGTGCTGTCCTGCGGACCGACCTCGACGTCCTCGGCCCGCCACTCGGCGTCCGGGTGGCCCTCCGCGGAGAAGGTGACGACCGGGACGGACGCCTCGTCCACCAGCCTGCGGCCGTACTCGTCGTCGAAGTTGACGACGCCGAGCTTGCTGCGCTGCGGGGTGAAGAGCTGCGCCTTGGCCTGGAAGTAGTCCTCCATCCCGGAGTGGAACTCCATGTGCTCCGGGCTGAGGTTGTTGAAGACGGCGACGTCGAAGACGCAGCCGTCGACCCGGCCGAGCACCAGGGCGTGGCTGGAGACCTCCATGGCGACCGCCTCGACACCGCGTTCGCGCATGACGGCGAACAGCGCCTGGAGATCGGTGGCTTCGGGGGTGGTGCGCTCCGACTTGATGCGGTCGTCGCCGATGCGCATCTCGACGGTGCCGATGAGCCCGGTGCTGCGGCCGGCGCCGCGCAGCCCGCCCTCGACGAGGTAGGCCGTGGTGGTCTTGCCGGACGTTCCGGTGATCCCGATCTGCAGGAGGCCGACGCCCGGCCGTCCGTAGATCTCGGCGGCGATCTCGCCCATCCGGCCGCGCGGGTTGCCGGTCACCAGGACCGGGAGGCCGGTGGCGGCGGCGCGCTCGGCGCCCGACGGGTCGGTGAGGATCGCGGCGGCTCCGAGGCCGGCGGCCTGGGCGGCGAAGTCGGCGCCGTGGAAGCGGGCACCGGGCAGGGCCGCGTACACGTCACCCGGGCGCACGGCCCGGGAGTCGTGGGTGATGCCGGTGACCTCACCGGCATCCTGCGGTCCGGCACCGAGCCGGGCCGCCAGCTCTCCGAGGGACGTCGGCCTGAGCCGGTCCGGTCGGGGCGCTCCCGGGTAGTTCACAGGCGCGTCCTTCTGAGTGGTTTGGCACTGATCAGCGTGGGGCACGGCGGTGAGCGTACCGGGCGGACCCGGCCTCTCGCGAAGTGAGGGGCCGGGGTTGCGGTACTTCTCGTTCCGGTTCCCGGGATCAGGGGTGATGGTCGTCACTGAGGGTTCCCCCGAGTCACTCGCCGGGCTTGAAGGACACCGGCATCCTGGCTGGATCGCTGCCGGAGGGAGGTGTCTGGAGCGTCTTGAGGGCGAACTCCATGACCTTCTTGTAGATCGGGCCGCAGATCTGGCCGCCGAAGTAGCTGCCCTTGGTGGGGTTCTGGATGGCGCAGTAGACGGTGACCTGAGGATCGTCGGCGGGGGCGAAACCCGCGAAGGACGCGGTGTAGCCCTTGTAGACGCCGCGCACGGGGTCAACACGGTTGGCCGTGCCGGTCTTGCCCGCGACCCGGTAGCCCTGGATGTGGGCCTTGGTCCCGGTGCCCTCCCGGTCGTCCACGACGGACTCCAGCATCTTCGCCAGGGTCTTGGCCGTCTTCTCGCTGACCACCCGGGTGCGCTCGGGGGCCTCGGACGCCTCGTAGCGGCCGCCCGCGTCCTTGGTGCCCCGCACCAGGGTCGGCTCCACACGGACCCCGCCGTTGGCGATGGTCGAGTAGACGGAGGCCGCCTGCATGGCGTTGAGCGAGAGTCCCTGTCCGAACGGGATCGTGTACTGCTGCGAGGTCGACCAGTCCTGGGGCTTGGCGACGATGCCGGGCGACTCGCCCGGGTAGTCGAGCCCCGTGGTGCTGCCGAGACCGAATTTGCGCAGGTAGGAGTAGAGGACCTCGTTGGCCTCGGGCTGGGTCTTCCCGAGCTGTCCGGTCGCCAGGATGGTGCCGATGTTGCTCGATTTGGCGAGTACGCCGTTGAGCGTGAGGTACCAGGTGGGGTGGTCGATGTCGTCCCGGAAGAGCCGGTCGCCTCGGTGGAGCCTGTTGGGCACCGTGACGTGCGTCCCGGGCGTGGCGGCACCCTCCTCCAGCACCGCGGCCATGGACATGACCTTGCTGGTGGAGCCGGGTTCGTAGACGTCCTGGAGGGCCGCGTTGCCGAGGGCCGCCGAGTTGCTCCGGGCGAGGTCGTTCGGGTCGTAGCCGGGGGCGTTCGCCATGGCGAGCACCTCACCGGTCCTGGTGTTCTGGACGATCACGTAGCCGCGGTCCGCGTCGGACTTCTCCACCTGGTCGGCGATGGCGCGCTGGGCCGCCCACTGGATGTCGCGGTCGATCGTCAGCTCGACGTCGCTGCCGGCGACGGCCGGGATCTCCGTGGAGCCCGCGGTCGGCACGGGGCGTCCGCCCGCCTGGGCGTAGCGGATCTTGCCGTCCTCGCCCCGGAGCTGCTTGTTCAGCTGCGCCTCCAGGCCGCCGCCGCCCTTGCCCTCGGCGTTGACGAAGCCGAGTATCCCGGCGGCCAGGTCCCCGTTGGGGTAGACGCGCCTGGTGGTGGGTTCCTGGAGGACCCCGGCCAGCACGTCGGCGCCGGGGCCGCCGTTCGCCCGGTCCTCGGCCGCCTTCTCGGCGAAGACGGCCTTGAGGTCCTTGATCTGCTTCCAGACCTGGGGGGTCTGGCGCCGCGCGAGCACCGTGTAGCGGCTCTTGGGGGCCGAGAGCTTCTTCGCCAGCTCCGCCTCCTCCTTGCCGAGGATCGGGGCGAGGAGGGCGGCCGCCTGCTGGGGTGCGTCCGGGGCCTTGCTGTCCTCGGGCGTGAACAGCTTCGGGTCGGCCGTGATGTCGTGCGCGTCGACGCTGGTGGCCAGCGCGATGCCGCTGCGGTCGGTGATCTCGCCGCGTTCGGCGGCGATCGTGTACTCCAGGTAGCGGTTCTTCTCCGCCTTGGCGGCGTAGGTGCTCGCGTCGACCGCCTGGACCTGGAGCAGCCGTACGACGAACGCCAGCATGACGAGGGTCAGGCAGAGGCTGATCAGGCGCAGCCGGGGTCGCGGGCTGCCCAGGCGGATGGACTGCGGGGAGCCGCCGCGCCGCTTCCCTGCGGCCGGGCGCCGGGGGCTCCGCGCCTCGGGACGGGAGGCGGGGCGGGGGCGCCCGGATCCGCCTGCCGGGTTTCGGGGACGCGCGGGGCCGGGTAGGCGGCGGCGCGACGGTTCCTTGGACGGCACTGCGTCACCTGCCGGAGCTCGTCGGAAGCGGTGTGGTCGGGTTCGTGGACGGTGTCGCGGAGGATGCGGCCGGCGGCGGGGCCGCGGACGGGGAGGCCGGCTCGGGGGCGGCCGTCTCCGGTTCGGGGGCGGTGGGCAGCGGCTCGGCGTCGGCCCGTTCGGGGACGCCCCGGACCTTCCCGTCCGGGCCCAGGAAGGCGGGGCTGCCGCCCGGCACCATGCCGAGCTCCCTGGCCCGGCGCTCCAGGGCATCGGGCTCGGAGTAGCCGTCGACGTCGCGCTGGAGGGCCTGCTGCTCGTCGGTGAGCTCGGTGGTCTCCCGCTTGAGCTTGCTGAGCCTGAACGATCCTTCGTTGAGTGCGGAGTTGAGCAGCAGGAGCGAGATCAGGCCACCGGTGAGCAGGAGCACGACCAGCAGGACGAAGGGGGTGCGGGCGGCGGTGCTCGGCCCGGAGGGCATCAGCCGGGCGAGCCGGCCGGCCCGCCCCTTCACCTGCTCGGCCGTCCTGGTCACCGCGGCGCCACCGTTCCTCTCCGTGTCCGGCCGGTCCGGCGGGGCCTGCTCATCGCTCCTCCTCGCGGATCCGCTCCGCGCCGCGCAGCCTGGCGGGGGCGGCACGCCTGTTCTCGGCGACCTCTTCCTCCGTGGGCAGTTCGGCTCCGCGGGTCAGGAGCCTGAGCCGGGGCTGGTAGCGCTCGGGGACGACGGGCAGTCCGGGCGGCGCCGTGTTGGCCGCACCGGCCGCGAAGACCTGCTTGACGAGCCGGTCCTCCAGCGAGTGGTACGAGAGGACGGCGATACGGCCGCCGACGGCCAGGCTCGCCACCGCGGCCGGAACGGCGCGCTCCAGGACGGTGAGTTCGCCGTTGACCTCGATGCGGAGCGCCTGGAAGGTGCGCTTGGCCGGATTGCCTCCGGTGCGCTTGGCGGCCTGCGGCAGGGAGTCGCGGATCAGCTCGACGAGTCGGGCGCTGTTGCTGAAGGGTTCCTTCTCGCGTTCGCGCACGACCGCCGAGACGATGCGCTTGGCCTGCTTCTCCTCGCCGTACGCGCGCAGGATCCGTACGAGTTCGCCCGGCGGGTAGGTGTTGAGCACCTCGGCCGCGCCGATGCCCGTCGTCTGGTCCATGCGCATGTCGAGCGGCGCGTCCTGGGCGTAGGCGAAACCGCGGTCGGCCTCGTCCAGCTGCATGGAGGAGACACCGAGGTCGAAGAGGATGCCCTGGACCTTGGGGATGCCCAGCCGGTCCAGGACCTCGGGCAGTTCGTCGTAGACGGCGTGGACGAGGGTGGCGCGGTCGCCGTACGGGGCGAGGCGCTCGCCCGAGAGCCGCAGCGCTTCCTTGTCGCGGTCGAGGGCGACCAGCCGGGCCTCGGGGAAGGCGGCGAGCAGGGCCTCGCTGTGTCCGCCGAGCCCGAGGGTGCAGTCGACGACGACCGGTGGCCGTGATCCCGTCGCCTCCAGAGCCGGGGCCAACAGGTCCAGGCATCGCTGGAGCATCACCGGGACGTGTCGGGTCTGGCTCAAAGCGCCCTCTCAGGCTCTGTCCCGTGTGGCCGCACGTACGGTCCGGTCCCCGCCCGCCCGGAAGGGGAGGTCCGCCGGCGCCGAGGAAGAAGGCGTCGGCCGACCGCGAGCGGGAGAGGGCCGGGCCGCACGTACGCCGCACATCACGGGGAAGTCGAAACGTATAAAAATATGCAGAATGCGCTGGCGTGTCGGTAACTTCGCGTCACTTTAGTCCACCCTGCCATTCGATCCATTCCCGATCAACGAACCGCGCAGCGCGTCGCACCGCCTCGACGGCGGCACGGCCTCACCCGGTCGGGCGCCTGCGCGTGAGGCTTGTGGGTTACCTCACAACAAGCCTGGTTGACGTTCTTTGTCCCCTTCCACAGCACGCCAGGTGCTGTTCTGACGACTACCGTCGTCTCCATGTCGACTTCTGCGCAGCCTTCCGCCGAGACCGATTCCGTCACCGCGTCCGAAGCCCGTTCCGAAGGAACGGTCACCGACCGCCTCGTCGAACTGAACACGCGGTACGCAGAAGCGTTCACCGACCCGGGCATGGACGCGCGGCCCGTGCTGCACGTCGCCGTGGTCGCCTGCATGGACGCCCGCCTCGACCTCCACGCCGCGCTCGGCCTGGAGCTCGGCGACTGCCACACGATCCGCAACGCGGGCGGCGTGGTCACCGACGACGTCCTCCGGTCACTGACCATCAGCCAGCGTGCGCTCGGCACCCGCAGCGTCGTGCTCATCCACCACACGAACTGCGGCATGGAGTCGCTGACCGAGGACTTCCGGCAGGACCTGGAGCGCGAGGTCGGCCAGCGGCCGGCCTGGGCGGTCGAGGCCTACTCGGACGCAGACCAGGACGTGCGGCAGTCGATGCAGCGCGTGCGGACCTCTCCGTTCCTGCTGCACAAGGACGACATCCGCGGCTTCGTCTTCGACGTGACCACGGGCAAGTTGCGCGAGATCCTTCCGTCCTCCTGAAGCCCCCTCGATCCCTCCGACATACGGACCACATCCGGCATATCGCGTCCACTTGTCCACAGGCGAGTGACACGAAGCGGTAACGGCAACAAGAATGCGGGTGTGACATCTCCCCGGGTCCTCCGGGGAGTGTCCGTATTTCGGGGCGGGCGGGGCGCTTTGTGCGCCGACCCGTGCACAAGGGGCCGAGGAGGGCCGGGTGACGACCTATGACGATCGAGCGAGCCTCACAGATCTGACCACCACAGCTGAGCGGGTACGCAGGTCGGTCGAGAGTGTGATCGAGGGCAAGCCTGAGGTCGTACGGCTTTCGCTGACCGTGCTGCTCGCGGAGGGGCATCTCCTCATCGAGGACGTGCCCGGGGTGGGCAAGACGATGCTGGCCAAGGCACTGGCACGGTCCATCGACTGTTCGGTGCGGCGCATCCAGTTCACGCCGGACCTGCTGCCCTCCGACATCACCGGTGTCTCGATCTTCGACCAGCAGCGGCGCGACTTCGAGTTCAAGCCGGGCGCGATCTTCGCCCAGATCGTGATCGGCGACGAGATCAACCGCGCCTCGCCCAAGACCCAGTCGGCCCTGCTGGAGTCCATGGAGGAACGCCAGGTCACGATCGACGGCCAGACCTACGAGCTGCCCGATCCCTTCATGGTCGTCGCCACCCAGAACCCCGTGGAGATGGAGGGGACCTATCCCCTCCCCGAGGCCCAGCGCGACCGCTTCATGGCCCGGGTGTCGATCGGCTATCCCAGCGCCGAGGCCGAGCTGCAGATGCTCGACGTGCACGGCGGCGCCTCGCCGCTGGACGACCTGCAGCCGGTGGCGCACGCCCACGACATCGTGAAGCTGATCGACGCGGTGCGTACGGTCCACGTGGCCGAGGCCGTCCGGCGGTACGCCGTGGAACTGGTGGCCGCGACCCGTCAGCACCCCGATCTCAGACTCGGGGCCTCGCCGCGCGCCACCCTGCATCTGCTGCGGGCCGCCAAGGCGTCGGCAGCCCTGGCCGGGCGGGACTACGCCCTGCCGGACGACGTGCAGGCCCTCGCGGTCGCGGTGCTCGCCCACCGCCTGCTGCCGACGGCGCAGGCCCAGCTCAACCGCCGCACGGCCGAGCAGGTCGTGCTGGACATCCTGCAGCGGACGCCGGTGCCGACGTCGGGCGGGACCGCCGCCCCCGCGCAGCCCCCGCACCGGCCCGGCAGCCCCGTGTACGGCCGTCAGCCCGGCGTACGGCGCCTGTGATGGCCTCCGCCGGGCCGCCCGGCCCCATGGACCACGGCGACGACAGGGGCGGACTGCGGGCGGCACTGGGCGGACTGACGACCCGGGGGCGGTCGTTCCTCGCCGCCGGTGTGGCGGCGGCGGTCTGCGCCTTCGTGCTGGGCCAGGGCGATCTGCTCCGGGTCGGGCTGCTGCTCGCGGTGCTGCCGCTGGTCTGCGTCGTCGCCCTCCACCGCACCCGCTACCGGGTGGCCGGCAGCCGGCGGCTGTCGCCGTCCCGGGTGCCGGCGGGCGCCGAGGCACGGGTGCACCTGCGCATGGACAACGTGTCCCGGCTCCACACGGGTCTGCTCATGCTCCAGGACCGCGTCCCCTACGTGCTCGGCCCCCGGCCCCGGTTCGTGCTGGACCGGGTGGAGCCGGGCGGCGTGCGGGAGGTGTCCTACCGCGTCCGGTCCGATCTGCGCGGGCGCTACCCGCTCGGGCCGCTGCAACTGCAGCTGAACGACCCGTTCGGCATGTGCGAGCTGACGCGTTCCTTCAGCGCCTACGACACCCTCGTCGTCATCCCGCGTACCGAACCGCTCCCGGCGCTGCGGCTGGCCGGGGAGGCCTCCGGGTACGGCGACGGCAGACAGCGCTCGCTGGCGCTGGCCGGCGAGGACGACATCATCCCGCGCGGCTACCGCCACGGTGACGACCTGCGCCGTGTCCACTGGCGCTCCACCGCGCGCTACGGCGAGCTGATGGTGCGTCGGGAGGAACAGCCGCAGCGCGCCAGATGCACGGTGCTGCTGGACACCCGGCGCATCGCCTATCAGGGGGCCGGACCCGAATCGGCCTTCGAGTGGGCGGTGTCCGGGGCCGCGTCCGCCCTGGCCCACATGCTGGAGCGCGGCTTCGCCGTGCGGCTGCTCACGGACGAGGGGAACGCCGTGCCGGGTGAGACGGCCGACGGCTTCGCCGGCTCGGCCCAGGAGTCGGCGGACTCGACGGGGCTGATGATGGACACCCTGGCGGTCGTCGACCACTCCGACGGCGGGGGTCTCTCGCGCGCCCACGACGTGCTGCGCGGGAGCAACGAAGGGCTGCTGGTGGCGTTCTTCGGCGACCTCGACGAGGAGCAGACGGCGGTGGCCGCCCGGATGCGGCAGCGCAGCCGCGGGGCCGTCGCCTTCGTACTGGACGGCGACGACTGGGCGCGCGGCTCCGTGGGAGCGGTGTCTCCCGCACCGGCCGCCGACCGTCTGCGGCTGCTCCGCGAAGCGGGATGGACGGCGATGGCGGTGCGGCCCGGGGCGGAGCTCACCGCGCTCTGGCAGCAGGCCGGGCAGGAGGGCTCCGGCGCGCAGTCCTCCGTGGCCGGGACGACGACGGGGCTCTCCGGGGGATGGTCATGAGCGGGCGCAGCCGGCTGGCACTGTGCGGCTTCGCCGCCACGATGATGGCGGCGGGCTCCCTCGTCCCCCTGGTCGATACGTCGAAATGGGTTCTGCACGCCGCGTTCCTGCTGGCCCTCCAGGCCGGTGCGGGGGCTCTGGCCCGCCGGATGCGCCTGGGGCGGGTGCTGACGGTCTCCCTCCAGGTGCTCGTCACCCTGCTGACGCTGACCGTGGCGTTCGCCAGGGAGCACGCGCTGTTCGGCGTGCTGCCCGGCCCGCAGGCGGTACAGAGGCTTGCCGATCTGCTGACCGCGGGCGCCGACGACGTCGGCAAGTACGCCATTCCCGCACCGACGACGGACGGCATCCGGCTGATGCTGATCGGCGGAGTGCTGCTGGTCGGGCTCGCCGTGGACGTCCTCGCGGTGACCCTCCGCGCCGCGGCTCCGGCCGGCCTTCCGCTGCTCGCGCTGTACTCGGTCGCGGCCGGGCTCTCCGACGGCGGGGCGGGGTGGCTCTGGTTCCTGCTCGCGGCGTGCGGCTATCTGCTCCTCCTGCTGGCCGAGGGGCGGGACAGGCTGTCCCGGTGGGGCCGGGTCTTCGGGGGTGTCTCCCGGTCGTCCGGCGGTCTCGCGTCCGGTCTGGACGGCTCCGGGCCCGTGGCACCGGTCCGTACGGGCCGGCGTATCGGTGTGGTGGCTCTGGGGATCGCCCTGGCCGTCCCCGCCGTCCTCCCCGCGCTGGACGGAGGACTGCTGAGCGGCACGGGCGGGTCCGGCCGGGGCAGCGGTGGCGGCGGCACGATCTCCGCGGTGAACCCGCTGGTCTCTCTGCAGAACAATCTGAACCAGCCGGAGAATCGGGAGGTGATGTCGTACCGCACCAACTCCACCGATCCGCAGGACCTCTATCTGCGCATCCAGGCGCTGGACCAGTTCAACGGCGGCGAGTGGCGTCCCTCGACCCGCCGGCTGAGCGACGTCCCGGACAGGCTGCCGCAGCCGGCCGGGCTGGCCGGGGACGTCGCGGTCACCGAGATCCGGACCAACATCTCCGCTTCGCGCTCCTACCAGCAGACGTATCTGCCGCTCCCCTATCCCGCCAGCGAGGTGGACGTCCAGGGCCGCTGGCGGTACGAGCCCGAGGGCCGCACGCTGGTCGGCGACGACGGCCAGACGACGGGCGGTGCCCGGTACGAGGTGAGCAGCCTGGTGGTGCAGCCGACGGCCGCGCAGCTGGCCGGCTCGATGGCGCCGCGCTCGGACGTGCGACGCGAGTACACACGGGTCCCCGGGTCGCTGCCCGGCGTGGTCGGGAAGACCGCCGAGAAGGTGACCGAGGGTGCCTCCAACGACTACGAACGGGCCGTGAAGCTCCAGGACTGGTTCGCCGCGGAGGGCGGCTTCCGGTACGACACGACGGTGACGTCGGGCACGGGCACCGCGGCGATCGAGCGGTTCCTGAAGGACAAGGAGGGCTTCTGCGTCCACTTCTCCTTCGCCATGGCCGCCATGGCGAGGACTCTGGGTATTCCGGCCCGGGTCGCGGTGGGCTTCACCCCCGGCACCGTCCAGGCGGACGGTTCGGTGTCGGTCGGGCTGCGGGACGCGCACGCCTGGCCCGAGCTCTACTTCGAAGGTGTGGGCTGGACCCGCTTCGAGCCGACGCCGTCCCGGGGCAGCCCCCCGGCGTACACCCGGCCGGACGTGCCCTCGCAGAACCCGAGCGATCCCGCGCTGCCCACGGACGGCGCCTCCGCCGCTCCCACGGCCGTGCCCTCCGCCACGGAGTCCTGCCCGGCGCAGATGCGCCGGCAGGGTGAGTGCGGCGCCGCCGCAGCCCCCGGTTCGGCGGACCCCACCGATCCGGGGACACCGGCGGGCACCGTGGCGCTCTGGGTCGTCGGCGGGCTGCTGGTGCTCTCGCTTCCGCTGGTCCCGATGATCTGGCGGGCGAGGGCCCGCCGCCGACGGCTCGGCTCCCCAGGGGCGCCTCCGGCCGTCGACGACGCCGTGGCCGGCGGTACGGCCGCGAACGCAGCAGCGGGACGTGCGGCCGTCACCGCCGCATCCGCGCGTACGGCCGCGGCCGCCTCGGCCAGGGTGCTGGCGGCGTGGCGGGAGATCACCGACACGGCGTGGGACCACGGCATCCCGCCGGACGAGTCGCAGACACCGCGCAAGGCCGCCGCCCGTGTCGTACGGCTGGGTGGTCTGGACGGGCCGGCGGTGGCCGCGGTCCACCGGGTGGCGGGGGCGGTGGAGCAGGTGCTGTACGCGCCCGAGCCGGGCGCGGCCTCCGCGTCGGCCGAGGACGTGCGGGAGGTCCGGGCAGGGCTCCGGGCCGTGGCCGGCCGGTGGGGAAGGCTGCGGGCCACGCTCGCACCGCGTTCGGCCGTCCGGGTGATCTGGACGCTCTCGGAGCGCTGGACGGAGCTGGGCCGCCGGTGGTCGGAGCGCATGGGACGCGACCGCTGGGCGGCGCGGCTGCGCAGGCCGTCGCGCCAGCAGGGCTGACCCCCGGGATCCGGGGCCGGCTTCGGTCCGGCCCCGGATCCCGGCGGTGCTCGCGCGGGTCAGCCGGAGGGTGCCCCGAAGAGGTCAGCCGGAGGGTGCCCCGAAGAGGTCCGGGGCGGACCGGAGGGGTGCGCTTCAGGGGCGGCCTACGGCTCCCGCGACCGGCGTACCGCGGAACCGCCCGCCGGGGCCGGTGCGGTGCGTGACGCCCCGGAGCCGGGCAGCCCCCCGGGGACGGTGCAGTGCGTCTCGGAGGCGGGCCCGCCTCCGAGGCCGGGTGCAGGAGAGCACGAGTGAGGGGCGGTCGCTGTGATGCGACCGCCCCTCACCTGCGAGGACCAGCGTCAAGTTCTCGGTGTGTGCACTCCACGTCCGGGGCCGGAGGCCGGGGCCGGCCGCTGCCCGGGGCGCGGAGAGCTCACTGGCCCTGTTCGTCGCGGCGGCGCTGCCACCGCTGCTCGATCCGGTTCATCATCGACCGGCGCTGCCTGGGATGTCGGCGTTCGCCTCCGCCCCCGCTCGCACTCCCCGCCGGCTGCTGCTCACCGGGCTTCGGCGCCTTGCGCCATCCGGTGACCGCCAGCACGGCGCAGCCCAGCATGACGAGGAATCCCGCCACGCTGACCCAGGTCTGCTGGAAAACCATTCCGGCCATGAGGAGCGCGATACCCACCAGAAAACCGGCCACCGCCTGGTAGACCCGTCGCCGGGTGTACCTGCGCAGCCCGCTTCCCTCAAGCGCTGTAGCGAACTTGGGATCTTCGGCGTACAGCGCTCGCTCCATCTGCTCGAGCATTCGCTGCTCGTGCTCCGAGAGCGGCACGGAGTCCTCCTCGTCGTCGGCCGCGGGGGCGACCGGTATGCGGCCCTTCCAGGATAGGCAGGGATTCGCCCCCGTGAAACCCGCCCTCTAGCCATAGCCAGTCCGGACCGCCATGTCGGCTCGGCTGCTGAGGCGTAGATTCCCCGACCTCCGATCCGTCATGCCGGATGGTGTCACCCGATCATACGGGGCTCCCGGCCCGATCGGGTGTTCTCAGCGGTACTCCGTCTGCAGCTGCGTTGCTGATCAGCCGGGCTCCGGGCGCCCGGCGTGCCTACTCCACCAGTGTGCCCCGATGCGCTCAGGGGCGCTTCTCACCCAGAACGTGCAGCTGGGTCGCCACCGAGTGGAAGGCCGGCAGTTCCGCGACCGCCGCCTCCAGCCTGAGGAGCTCTTCCATCGCACCCGGTTCGGTGTCCACGAGAACGCCCGGCACGAGGTCGGCGAAGACCCGCACGCCGTGGACCGCGCCGACCTCGACGCCCGCGTCGGCGACGAGTCCGGCCAGCTGGTCCGCGGTGAACCTGCGGGGCACGGGGTCGCCGTCACCCCAGCGTCCGGCAGGATCCGTGAGCGCTTGGCGGGCCTCGGCGAAGTGTCCGGCCAGCGCCCTGGCCAGGACGGCGCCGCCGATGCCGGCGCCGAGCAGGCTGAGCGCACCGGACGGGCGGAGCGCGTCGACCGCGTTCCGTACGCCCTCGGCGGGGTCGTCCACGTACTCCAGGACGCCGTGGCACAGCACCGCGTCGTAGCCGGCGCGCTCCACCACCTCGAACAGGCCGAGGACGTCGCCCTGGACACCGCGGACCCGGTCGGCGACGCCGGCCTCGTCGGCACGGCGCTCCAGCGCGAAGAGGGCGTTCGGGCTGGGGTCGACGACGGTGACCCGGTGGCCGAGCCGGGCGACGGGCACAGCGAAGTTGCCGGTGCCGCCCCCGGTGTCCAGTACGTCGAGGGTTTCCCTGCCCGTCGCCTTGACCCGGCGCTCGAGAGCGTCCTTGAGGACCTCCCAGACCACGGCGGTACGGAGTGAGGCGCGGGGGCGCAGCTGGTCCGACACGGCAGTTGACTCCTCGGCACGGTGCCGCCACGGACGGCGGAGCGTGAACAGTGCAGGTGGTACGGGTGGTCTCCACCCTATTGCCTCGCACCGCCCCCGCGGTCACTCCGCGTCGGGCCGCCGCCCCGCCCCCTCCCTCCGGGGCGGCGGGAGGACGGGCTGGAGGACCAGCAGCCGCTCGACCAGGCGCAGGAACATGGCCACGTCGCGCAGCAGGTCGTCGGCGTCGCGGCTGGTGGCCGCGCCGGGTATGCCCGCCTCCGCCCGGGCCCTGCGCGCGGCTCCGGAGGCGAACAGGGCGCTCCACTCGGCGAGTTCCGGCGCGATGTCCGGGAGGACCTCCCAGGCGCTGCGGATCCGCTCCCGGCGGCGGCCGCCGGTCTCCGGCCGCCCGCGGGCGGCGAGCACGGCGGCCGCGGTGCGCAGCGCGGCGAGGTGGGCGGTGGCGTAGCGCTCGTTGGGCACGTCGAGCACGGCGGCCTCGTCGAGGCCTGCGTGGGCCTTGGCGAGCAGATCGAGAGCGGCGGGCGGCGCCGTGGCGCGGCGCAGAACGGGGTGGACGTCGGTTGCCGGACCGGTCGGTGAGGGGGCAGGGCTGCCTGTGCGGCGCCGCGGGGCGGCTGCTGCGGACGAGCTGGCCATGACGAGCCTCCTGTCGTCGTGTGACGGCTCCGTGGCCGTATGTGTCCATCGTGACGGCCGCCACTGACAATCCCTCAGAGCCTGCCCCCGACCAGGCACTTTGCTTCATACGAGACTTCGGGATAGCTTTTTGCACTGACTGGTCAGTTCAAAAAATTGGGGGTGGGTTCGTGAGCAGCCCGCACGGGGCGGCGCTGAGCGCCGAGGACTTCGGACTGAAGGGACCGCGCGGCTGGGCCTTCCGGGGCGTGGGGTTCACCGCACCACCCGGATCGCTCGTCGCGGTGGAGGGGCCTTCCGGCTCGGGCCGCACCTGTCTGCTGCTCGCGCTCACCGGCCGGATGCGCTCCACACAGGGCCACGCCGAGGTGGGGGGCGAGCGCCTGCCCGGCCGTCTCGCCGCCGTACGCCGCTTCAGCGCACTGGGGCCCGTCCCCGGGGTCAGCGAGCTGGACCCCTCCCTGACCGTCGCCGAGCACCTGCGGGAACGTGCCCTGTTGCGGCGCCGCTTCGACGGCTCGCTGCGCTCCCTGCTGCGCCCCCGTGCCGAACGGGCCGCCGCAGCCCGGGCGACGGTGGAGTGCGCACTGGAGGCCGCGGGCCTGGACGTCGCGGCCCTGCCCAAGGCGGAACGGACCTCCGTGCGGGACCTGGAGCGACTGGAGGCCCTCCGCCTCTCCGTCGCCCTCGCCCTGACGGGCCGTCCGCGGCTCCTCGCCGTCGACGACACCGACCTCAAGCTCTCTACCACGGACCGCGCCCTGGCCTGGGAGCTGCTGCGCGGCCTCGCGGCGGACGGCACCACGGTGCTGGCCGTGTGCAGCGAGGCCCCCGAGGACGCGCTCACCGTACGGACCCGCCCGACGGCCGGGGAGGAACCGGCCGGCGCCGGACCGGGCCGGGAGGAACCGGCCGACGAGGACGACGAACCCGCCGCGGAGGCATCCGAGGGCGACACGACCACCGGGAACGGGAAGGGGACGGCCGATGCGATCGCCGAAGCTGGCCGCGCTTGAACTGAGGCGCTTCGGCAGGGGCCGGATGCCGCGTGCCGCACTCGTGGCACTCCTGCTGCTGCCCCTGCTCTACGGGGCGCTGTACCTCTGGTCCTTCTGGGACCCGTACGGGCGGCTCGACCGCGTCCCCGTCGCGCTCGTCAACGACGACAAGGGCACCACCACCGGCGGCGAACACCTCGCGGCCGGTGACGAGATCACGGAGAAACTGCTCGACTCCAAGGTCTTCGACTGGCACGAGGTCGGCTCCGCCGAGGCCGAGAGGGGCGTCGAGGACGGGACGTACTACCTCTCCCTGACCATGCCGTCGGACTTCAGCGCGCGGATCGCCTCGAGTGCCGGGGACTCCCCCGGCACCGGCGCCCTGCGGGTGCGCACGAACGACGCGAACAACTACATCGTCGGCCAGATCTCCAGGACGGTCTTCGCCGAGGTCCGCAGCGCCGCGTCCGCCAAGGCCTCACGCGGCTTCCTGGACCGGATCTTCATCGACTTCTCGGGCCTGCACGACGCGACCGCGAAGGCCGCCAAGGGGGCCGACGACCTGGAGAGCGGCCTCACCAAGGCGAAGAAGGGCTCCAAGGACCTCGCGGACGGCCTCAAGGACGCCGGGTCGGGCAGCGGCCGGCTCTCCACCGGCATCACCGAGCTGGACAAGGGCGCGGGTGACCTCGAGAAGGGGTCCCGGCAGGTCGCCGGCGGCACCCAGGTGCTGGCCGACACGGTCGACGCGGTCGCTGCCGACGTACGCCCCTTCCTCAAGGACAACGGCAAGGCCATCGGGGACGCCGCCCGCCTGGTCTCCGACTCCTCGAAGGCGGTACGGGACAACCTCGACCTTCTGGTGGAGGCGGCCCCCACGGCCTCGGCCGCCGCCCACAAGGCCGCCGACGACCTGGCCGACGTCTACCGCACCCGCTGTGAGGAGCAGGCCCTGCCCGACCCGGGGGTCTGCCCCCAGCTGAAGCGCGCCAGGACCGCGGCGGAGGACGTCGCCGCGGTGTCCGACGACGTCAGCGCCCTGGTCACGAACCAGAAGGGCGACCTGTCGAAGCTGCGCACCCGGCTCACCGGCCTGGAGAAGCAGGCCGACGCCCTGGCGAAGCGCTCACCCCGCCTGGACACGGACCTGGAGTCGGCCGTGAAGAGGATCAACGCCCTCAACAAGGGGGCGCACGAGGTCGCCACGGGGGCCGGCGCCCTCCACACGGGCCTCGGGACCGCGAAGACCGGGGCCGGGGACCTGAACACCGGCGTCAAGAAACTCACGTCGGGCTCCAAGAGCCTGAAGAGCGGCCTGTACCGGCTCGGCGACGGCTCCGCGACGCTCGCCCAGGGGCTGAACGACGGGGTCGGGAAGATCCCCGACTACGACGAGGAGGACCGCGACGCCCGCACCGGGGTCATGTCCGACCCCGTGCGGCTGGCCTCGTCCTCCCTGCACGCCGCGCCCAACTACGGCACCGGCTTCGCCCCCTACTTCATCCCGCTCTCGCTCTGGGTCGGCGCGATGGTGGCGTACATGCTGATCCAGCCGCTCAACCGGCGTGCACTCGCGGCCGGGGCCCCGGCCTGGCGCGTGGCCTTCGCGGGCTGGCTGCCGGTCGCCGCGATCGGCCTCCTCCAGGTCGCCGCACTGATGTCCGTGCTGCACTGGCGGCTCGGTCTGCAGATGACGCACGCCGCCGGCACGATCGGCTTCCTGGCACTGGTGACCTGCTGTTTCGCCGCGATCGTGCAATGGCTCAACGCCCGCTTCGGCGCGGCAGGCCGGATCCTCGTCCTCGCGGTGCTGATGCTCCAGCTCACCTCGGCCGGGGGCACCTATCCCGTCCAGACCAGCCCGGGGTTCTTCGGGGCGATCCACCCCTACCTGCCGATGACCTACGTGGTGGACGGGCTGCGCCGGCTGATCACGGGCGGCGGGCTGGGGCCGGTCTGGCAGGGCTGCGCCGTGCTGCTGGCCTTCACCGCGGGCGCGTTGGCGCTGACCGCCCTCTCCGCGCGCCGCAAGCAGGTGTGGACGCTGGACCGGCTCCACCCGGAGCTGAGTCTGTGACCGCGCCGGGACCTGTGAGAATCAGGGGCATGGACAGCAGTAGCACCACGCGCCGCCAGGTCACCCGGCAGAAGCTCTACGAGGCGGCGGTGACCCTCATCGCGGAGAAGGGCTTCTCCGCGACGACGGTCGACGAGATCGCCGAGCGTGCCGGGGTCGCCAAGGGCACGGTCTACTACAACTTCAAGAGCAAGACCGAGCTCTTCGAGGAACTGCTGCGCCACGGGGTGGGGCTCCTGACGCAGTCGCTGCGGACCGCCGCAGACTCCACGGAGGCAGCCGGCGGCACCCGGGTGGAAGCGCTGGACGCGATGATCAGGGCGGGTCTCGTCTTCATCGACCGCTATCCGGCCTTCACCCAGCTCTACGTCGCCGAGCTGTGGCGCACCAACCGCGCCTGGCAGTCGACTCTCCTGGTGCTGCGTCAGGAGGCCGTCGCCGTGGTCGAGGGGGTGCTCCGGGAGGGCGTCGCCGCCGGTGAGCTCAGCGAGGAGATCGACATCCAGCTGACGGCGGCCGCGCTGGTGGGGATGGTCCTCGTGGCCGCCCTCGACTGGCAGGCCTTCCAGCCCGAGCGGACGATCGACGACGTGCACTCCGCCCTGTCCCTGCTGCTGCACGGCCGGGTCAGCGGGCGCTGAGCCGCGGTCCGCGAAAAGGCACAAGGACGAAGCACGAGGACACGCACAGGGAAGAGGCACGGGGCGAGGCACGAGAACGCCGGTCCGGTGGAATTCGATCCCCCCGAATTCCACCGGACCGGCGTGGTGTGCCGTCGCGAGGCCCTCCCCCGTGACCCCGTGTCCCCCGTGGTCCCGGAGCCCCGCGTCGTGCGCCCCCGTCACGTCCGGGGTACCGCGCCGTTCCGCCGCCCCGTGCCGGCGGTCCTGGCGCCGCGCCCCTTCCGTGGTCCCCACTCTTCCGTCCGCGCAGGTGGAGGCCCATCCGCGTCGCTACTCATCTCACGCACTAGGTAGGCGTACTCAGGCCTGTGCGGCGGAGCCCACCCGGGCCCCGCGCCGACTGGTTACGATCGCGTCCGTGTCCGTACTCCCCCTGGTGTTCACGAGTGGCTGGGCGAGCGGGATCAACGCCTACGCCGTGGTCCTGCTCCTCGGTCTCTTCGGCGCGACCGGGCTCACCGACGAGGTCCCCGAGTCCCTCCAGCGCCCCGATGTCCTCGTGACCGCCGGGGTGCTCTTCCTGCTCGAGGCGGTGGCCGACAAGATCCCGTACGTGGACTCCGCCTGGGACGCGGCACACACGGTGGTCCGGCCCGTGGCCGGGGCGGTGGTCGCCGCGCTGCTGGCCGGCGAGAGCGGATCCCTGCCGGAGCTGGCGGCGGGCGCCGTGGGCGGTTCCACCGCGCTGCTGAGCCATCTGGTGAAGGCGGGCACCAGGATGGCGGTCAACACCTCGCCGGAACCGTTCAGCAACATCGGAGTCAGCGTGGCGGAGGACCTCGGCGTCGCCGGGATCATCACCTTCGCGGTCTTCAACCCGGTGGCGGCGGCCGTCCTCGCCGGGGCCCTGCTGCTGCTCGGCCTGGTGACCCTGGTCTTCCTGGCCTCCCGGATCCGCCGGTTCCTGCGCCGCAGGGCGCAGCGGCGCGAGGAGAGGGACCTGGCCGGGGCAGGCAGGCACCGGCCTCCCGGATGAACGGCCGGCGGCACCCCGTAGGGTCACTGCCATGGCACGAATTGCGGTGATCGGCGCCGGGGCGGGCGCCATGGCGGCGGCGGCCCGGCTCTCCGTGGCAGGCCACCGGGTGACGGTGTACGAGCGCACGGAGACCCACGGAGGCTCGCTCGGCCGGTACGCCCGTGACGGCTTCGTCTTCGACACCGGACCCGGCCTGCTGCACCTGCCCGCGGTCTACCGCGATCTGTTCGTGAAGACGGGCAAGGAGAGCCTGGAGCAGTGCGTGACGCTCACCCAGGTCGACCCGGCGAGCCGTCACCTCTTCGCGGACGGTACCGCGGTGTCGCTGCCCAACGCCTCACGGGCCGGCGTCGTCGGTGCGCTGGACAGGGCGCTGGGCGAGGGGACGGGAGCGCGCTGGGGCGACTTCCTGGACCGGGCGGGCACCGCGTGGGACCGCTCGCGCAGGCCTCTCCTGGAGGAGCCGCTGCCCGACGACCGGCAGCATCTGGGCCGTGACCCCTACCCGGCGCCGCGCCGGCGCAGGCTGCTGCGCTCCCCCCGGCAGGCGGCGACGCCCGCGGAGGTGGGCGCCTGGGAGCTGGCCGACCCGCGGCTGGCCGCCCTGCTCGACGGGTACGCCCTGTCCTACGGACTCGATCCGCGTCGTGCCCCGGCGGCCGCGGCCCTCCTTCCGTACATGGAGGAGACCTTCGGCAGCTGGTACGTCGCCGGGGGCATGCGCGCCCTGGCCGACGCGGTGTACGAGCGGTGCCTGGCCCGCAGGGTGGACTTCGTCTTCGGCGCCGAGGCGGTCCGGGTGCATGCGAAGGACGGCCGGACCGCGGGGATCGAGCTGGCGGACGGCACGAGCGTGGAGGCCGATCACGTGGTCCTCGGTGCGCAGCCGGCGCCCGGCCTCCTGCCGGTCCCGGAGGAGCCGCCCGCCGGAGCCCGGGACGGCCGGGTGCCTGGCCGCTTCCTCGTCCTGCTGTCGCTGCGCGGCGCCCGGGAGGCCGGGGCGGCGCACCGTACGGTGGTGCACTCCGGCGACCCGGGTGCGGAGCAGGATGCGGTGTTCGGCGGACGTACGGCGGAGAGCCCCACGGTGACGGTGCTGCGTCCCGACGATCCGGCCACCCGCCCCGACGAGGAGCACGAGGCGGTGACCCTGATGGTGACGGTGGCTCCGCACGGTCCGGTCGACTGGACGGACGGGGCTCTGCGCGAACGGTTCGCGGACACGGTGATCGGCCGTGCCGCCGGAGCCGTTCCCGGTCTGCGTGAGCGGATCCTCCACGCCGAGCTACGGACGCCCGCCGAGACGGCGGCCGACACCGGCGCCGAGGGTGGCTCGGTGCCGGCTCCGGCCCTGGCCGGGGCGGGGGGCGCGTATCTGCACAACGGGAACCGCAGCCCGCTGCCGGGCCTGTATCTGGCGGGCGGCTGGTCGCATCCGGGCGGAGGGACGGCGCACGCGGGGATGTCGGGGGCCCTGGTCGCCGGACTCGTCGTGGAGGGTGACGGCTTCCGCGGCTCGCAGTGAGCCGCGGAACGCCCCGGCCGCGCCGCCGCCGGCCGTCGCCCGCCGGCGGCCGCCCGGCGGCTCAGTAGCGGTACTGCTCGTTCTGGCCGGTGTCGTAGCCGTTGCCGTACGGGGCGGGCTGGACGGGAGCCTCCGGCGGCAACGGCGGGTACTGGTCGCTCTCGCGCTGCTGCGGGACCCAGACCCCGCCGGGCGGGGTGTCGGTGTACTGGCCGGCGTACGGATCGGCGGGCTGCTGCCCCCCGCCGTACGAGGGGTCGTACCCGTTGCCGTAGGAGTTGTCGTAGCCGGTGTACTGGCCGGTGCCCGACGTGGTGCCCGTGCCGGCGTAGGGGTCGGAGTAGGGGGCGTAGCCCGCCTGGTCGTTTCCGTGGTCGTACTGGCCGGTGTAGGCGCCCTGGTCCTGGTACACGCCCTGGTCCTGGTAGCCGCCCTGGGCGGCGTAGGGGTCCTGAGGGGCCTGCCGGCCGTAGCCGGCGTAGGGGTCGTAGGCGCCGTACTGCGGCTGCTGCTCGCCGTGCTGGTCCTGCTGGTCGTCACGGCCGGCCGGGGCGGGGTCGGTGTAGATGCCGTACTGCCCGGTGTCGTCCGGCATCGGCTCCGGCTCGTAGACCGCCGCGGGGGCGGCCTCCGCCTCCTGCGACCGGGAGGCTCCCTCGTACTCCAGGCCGGAGACCTCGAGCGTCGGCTTCCGGTCGCCCGACCCACGCCGACGGCGGCTCTCGCCGGGGCTGCCGCCCAGGGCCCACCCCGTCGAGAAGCCGCGCCTGAAGGAGAGCGTCACGTACGTCTGGCCCGTCGCGAAGGCGATCGCGCCCAGGGCGATCACCAGCACCGAGGGGATCAGGACACCGAGGACCACACCGAGGAAGCCGCCGAAGGCGAGGAGCCTCCAGCGCAGGCGCGCCTTGTACTGCAGCAGCACCTCGCCCAGCAGCCACAACGCCACTATGCCGAATGCGATGTAGAGGACCGTCCAGCCCACGCCCGCCCCCTCCTACGGCCACCGCCCCGGTTGGTGGCGGGTACGGCCGGTCACGACTGCTTGTGCAGTCCGAGATTCTCGTAGATCTCGAGTGTCGCCGTCGAGTTGTTGAGCGTGATGAAGTGCAGCCCCGGGACACCCTCGGAGAGCAGTTTCGCGCAGAACTCCGTGGCGAACTCGATGCCAATGGAGCGTACAGCGGCCGGGTCGTCCTTTGCGGCGAGGATGCGCTCTTTCAGCGAGGAGGGCAGGGACGCGTTGCTGAGCTGCGCGAACCTCTCCAGCTGCTTCACGCTGGTGAGTGGCATCACCTCGGGAATGACCGGGGTGTCGCAACCCGCAGCGACCACACGGTCACGCATCTGCAGATAACTCTCCGGCTGGAAGAACATCTGGGTGATCGCATAGTCGGCCCCGGCGCGGCACTTGTCCACGAAATGGGCGATGTCGGAGTCCCAGTCGGCGGACCGCGGATGCATTTCCGGAAATGCCGCGACGCCGACGCAGAAATCACCGGCCTCCTTGATCAGCCGGACGAGATCGGCCGCGTACCGCACGCCTTGGGGGTGCTCGACCCACTCGCCCATCGGGTCGCCGGGCGGGTCGCCGCGCACCGCGAGGATGTTGCGGATACCGGCGTCGGCGTACTGCCCGACCATGTTGCGCAGCTCGGCGACGGAGTGGTCGACCGCGGTGAGGTGCGCGACGGGGGTGAGCGTGGAGTCCGCGGCGATCTGCTGGGTCGCCTTGACCGTCCCCGCGCGGGTGGAGCCGCCGGCACCGTAGGTCACGGAGACGAAGCTCGGGGCCACCGCCTCGACCCGGCGCAGGGCGTTCCAGAGATTCCGTTCACCCTTCTCGGTCTTGGGCGCCCAGAACTCGAACGAGAACGACGTCTCGCCGGTCGCGAGCAGCTCACGCACGGTGCGCGCGTGATCTGTCCTGGTGGAAGGTGTGCCAAGGGCCATACTGGGAGGTTAACCAGGGCCCGGCGGTACCCCAACCGCGCAGGGCGGATTGACCGGAATGAGGCGGAATTTGTCCACCCCTCGGACAGCCCCGTGCCAGGAGGGCACCGCTCGCCTCAGAGCGCGCGTTCCCGGATGCGCCGCGCGAGCGAGGCGGCCGCCGCTGCCGGGTCGTCCGCCTCGGTGATCGCCCGTACGACGACGACCCGGCGTGCTCCGGCGTCCAGCACCTCGTCGAGGTTGCCCGCGTCGATGCCGCCGATGGCGAACCAGGGCCGTGTCGTGGCCAGCGAGGCGGCGTAGCGCACGAGGCCGAGGCCCGGGGCGTGCCGGCCGGGCTTGGTCGGGGTGGGCCAGCAGGGGCCCGTGCAGAAGTAGTCGACGCCCTCCTGGGCGACGGCCGCGTCGACCTCGGCCTCGGCGTGGGTGGACCGCCCGATCACCACGTCGCCGCCGACGACGCCGCGGGCGGCGGGCACGGGCAGGTCGCCCTGGCCGAGGTGGAGCACGTCGGAGCCGATGGCATGGGCGACGTCGGCCCGGTCGTTCACCGCGAGGAGGGCGCCGTGGCGCTTGCAGGCGTCGGCGAGGACCGCGAGGTGGTCGAGCTCCTCGGCCGCCTCCATGCCCTTGTCGCGGAGCTGCACGATGTCAACCCCGCCGGACAGCGCGGCGTCGAGGAACTCGGGGAGGTCGCCCTGTCGCTTGCGGGCGTCCGTGCACAGGTAGAGCCGGGCGCCGGAGAGCTGGGTGCGCGGTGTGGACATGGTGGTTTCCCCCGTCGGTACGTCGATGGATCCTGGTGCGGCGACGCGTCGTGCCGTACGGCGCACGCCGTGTACGTGGGTGAGGCGCCGCGCCTGTGGACGCCGGTGACGCGGGGTGCGGGCCGTGTGTGCCACGGCCCGCACCCCGCTCACGGCTCTCCGGTCAGACGGCGAGCGCCTGGGCCCGGCGCTTCACCTCCGTGCCGCGATTCTCGCTCAGGGCCTGCGCGGGCGTGCCGGGCAGGGTCGGGTCGGGGGTGAAGAGCCAGTCCAGCATCTCTTCGTCGTTGTAGCCGTCGTCCCTCAGGAGCGTCAGGGTCCCTGCGAGACCCTTGACCACCCTGTCGCCGTCGATGAAGGCGGCAGGCACCTGAAGCGCCCGGTTCTCACCACGTCGTACGGCGATGAGCTGGCCTTCCTTGACCAGCTGCCGGACGCGCGTCACCTCGACATCGAGCATTTCCGCGATGTCGGGAAGGTGGAGCCAGGCGGGGACGAGAGCATCGATCTTTGCGTCAATCTCGGTCACAAGGACAAGCGTGCCATCCCGGACCGACAGTCGGTACCCGGGCCGGGCGCACGGGGCCGCGCCTGCCACTAGAGCGCCGTGGATTTCAGCGGTACGGAGGAGTCGGCCGCCCGCGCCGGGTCGATCCGCGCGCCCGCCTCGACGAGCTTGCGCCCCTGCGCCAGGTCGCGTGGGCGGCCGACGGCCAGCAGGGCCACCAAGACCCCTTGCCGGAGCCAGCAGACCGTCCAGGAGGGGTCCGCCGGATCGCCCCGCCACAGCAGGGTGTCCGCACCGGCGTGATGGCCGGCGTACTGCACGAAGCGCCCGAACTGCTCGGACCAGAAGTAGGGCACCGGGTCGTACGTCCTGGCCGTTCCGTCCGCGAGGCCGGCGGCGACCGTCCGGGGTCCCTGGAGGGCGTTGTCCCAGTGGTGGACCGTCAGCCGCTCCCCGTAGCGGGCGGACGGGAAGGAGGCGCAGTCGCCCACCGCGTACACGTCGGGCAGCGAGGTGCGCAGGGTGCTGTCCGCGGTGACCGAGCCGTCCGGGCCGAGTGCGATACCGGAGTCGGCGAGCCAGGCGGTGGCGGGCCTGGCCCCGATGCCCACGACCACCGCTCCGGCGGGGATCACCCGGCCGTCCGCCAGGTGGACGGCGCCCCGCTCGATGCGGGCGACCCGGACCCCGGTGAGGAGGCCGGCTCCGCTCTCGGCGTACCAGGCGGCCATCGGGGCGGCGACCTCGGCGGGCATCGTGCCCGCGAGGGGCCGGCCGGCTGCCTCGACGACGGTGACCGCGCATCCGGCCGCGCGCGCGGCCGTGGCGAACTCGGCGCCGATCCAGCCCGCTCCGACGACGACCACGTCGTGCTGCCGCTCCAGGACGGGCCGCAGCCGCGCGGCGTCGTCGAGGGTGCGCAGCAGGTGCACGCCGGGGACACCCTCGGTGCCGGGCAGCGCGACGGGCTCCGCCCCCGTGGCGAGGACCAGCGCGCCGTAGGCGACGGGTCCCTCCGCGGTGTCCAGCTCGTGCGCCCCGGCGCGCAGCCCCTCGACGTCGAGCCCCAGGCGCAGGGTGATGTCCAGCGCCTCGAAGTCGACGTCGAAGGCGGAGTCCTCGGCCTTCCCCAGCAGGACCGCCTTGGACAGGGGTGGTCTGTCGTAGGGCTGGTGCGGTTCGGCGCCGATCAGGGTGACCGGCCCCGTGAAGCCCCGTTCGCGCAGGGCCACGGCCGTCTGCACACCGGCCATGCCCGCGCCCACGATCACGACTCCGCGCGACGGGAGTCCAGCTGCCTCGTCCTGCGTCTGCTCGCTCACCCGTCCACCCTAATCACCTGACGTGACGTCAGTGGGTGAGCTCCTCCACGACGCTCGTCCCGCTGCCCTGCCGCGACTCCCACTCCCACGTCTCGTCCAGGCGGACACGGCCGTCGGCCAGGTCCGTGACGGTCGACGCGCAGTGCCCCGACGAGGTCGTCCCGTCCTGCTTCAGCTGGACGTAGCGGAAGTCCAGGGTGTCCCCGTCCCGGGTGCCGACGAGGTGCCCGTGCACGATGTCGCCGCCCGCGTACTCGGCCCAGATCCGGCCGTCCCGCTCGTGGTAGGTGAAACGGGTCCGGGTGCCGACCTGGCCGGGGGCCTGGTCGGCGACCGGTGAGAGGACGAGTCCGTCGAGCGAACGGGCCACGGGTACGGCTCCCTTACTGACTGCGGCCGGTGGGGTCTAGGCTGGCCACCGTAAGACACTCGCGGGAGTCCGGACGCACCGGGCTGAGAGGGAGGCTGACCGGCCTCCGACCGTACGAACCTGATCCGGGTCATGCCGGCGAAGGGAGGGGCTGGACACCCATGCGCATCTCAGCGGACAGTTCCGACGTCCTGGTCGTCGGGGGCGGCATCATCGGGCTGGTGACCGCCTGGCGGTCCGCCCAGCGCGGTCTGAGCACCACGCTGGCCGATCCCGACCCCGGCGGCGGGGCCGCCCGGGTGGCGGCCGGGATGCTCGCCGCCGTCACCGAGCTGCACTACGGCGAGCAGATGCTGCTCGGCCTCAACGTGGCCTCCGCGGCGCGCTATCCGGAGTTCGTGGGCGAGCTGGAGGAGGCGAGCGGCCAGGAGACCGGGTTCCGGGCCTGCGGCACGCTCTCCGTCGCGCTGGACTCCGACGACCGCGCGCATCTGCGCGAGCTGCACGCCCTGCAGCGGCGTTCGGGTCTGGAGTCCGAGTGGCTCACCGGCCGCGAGTGCCGGCGCCTGGAGCCGATGCTCGCGCCCGGCGTGCGCGGCGGGCTGCGCGTCGACGGGGACCACCAGGTGGATCCTCGGCGTCTGGCCTCGGCGCTGGTGACGGCGTGCGAGCGGGCCGGGGTGGTGTTCCGCCGCGCCTGGGTCCAGCGGCTGTCCGTCACGGGCGGCCGGGCGACGGGCGCCGTACTGGCGGACGGCACGGAGCTCGACGCCGGCCAGGTGGTGCTCGCCGGAGGCAGCCTGAGCGGCCGGCTGGAGGGGATACCCGAGGCGGTCGTGCCGCCGGTGCGCCCGGTCAAGGGGCAGGTCCTGCGGCTGACGGTGCCTGCGGCGTACGCCCCCTTCCTGAGCAGGACCGTGCGGGCCGTCGTGCGCGGCAGCCACGTCTACCTCGTGCCGCGCGCCAACGGTGAGCTGGTGGTCGGCGCGACGACGGAGGAACTGGGCTGGGACACCACCGTCACCGCGGGCGGGGTCTACGAGCTGCTGCGGGACGCCCACGAACTGATCCCCGGCATCACCGAGCTGCCGCTGACCGAGACCCGTGCCGGACTGCGGCCCGCCTCCCCGGACAACGCGCCGCTGCTGGGCCCCACGGCACTGCCCGGCCTCCACCTGGCCACCGGGCACCACCGCAACGGGGTGCTGCTGACCCCCGTCACCGGGGATGTGATGGCCCACGTGCTGACCACCGGTGAGCTGCCCGAGCTGGGCCGCCCCTTCGCACCACTCCGCTTCGACCCGGCCACCGCCGCCCCGGGGCACCCGCGGACCCCCTCGCCCGAAGACACCGCCCCCGCCTCGCAGGAGCAGCCCGTATGACACAGCCAGCGTCCCTCGCCGATCCCGTGCAGGTCTCCGTCAACGGGGAACACCGCACCGTCCCCGCCGGCACCGCACTGGACACCCTGGTCGCGTCGCTGACCCGGGCACCTTCCGGGGTGGCCGCCGCGGTCAACGAGGCCGTCGTGCCCCGCGGCCAGTGGTCCGCCACCGCGCTCCTCGACGGCGACCGCGTCGAGGTCCTCACCGCCGTCCAGGGAGGCTGACCATGTCCGACGATCTCTTCGCGCTGGGCTCCGCCACGTTCTCGTCCCGGCTGATCATGGGAACCGGCGGGGCGCCCAGCCTCGACGTGCTGGAACGCGCCCTGATCGCCTCCGGCACGGAGCTGACGACCGTCGCGATGCGCCGGCTCGACCCCACCGTGCAGGGTTCGGTGCTCTCCGTCCTGGAGCGCCTCGCCATCCAGGTACTGCCGAACACCGCGGGCTGTTTCACCGCCGGTGAGGCCGTGCTGACCGCCCGGCTGGCCAGGGAGGCGCTGGGCACCGACTGGATCAAGCTGGAGGTGGTGGCCGACGAGCGGACCCTGCTGCCCGACCCGGTCGAGCTGCTGGACGCCGCCGAGATCCTCGTGGACGACGGCTTCACGGTCCTGCCGTACACCAACGACGACCCGGTCCTGGCCCGCAAGCTCCAGGACGTGGGGTGCGCGGCGGTCATGCCGCTGGGCTCCCCCATCGGTTCCGGGCTCGGTATCCGCAACCCCCACAACTTCCAGCTGATCGTCGAGCAGGCCGAGGTCCCCGTGATCCTGGACGCCGGGGCGGGGACCGCGTCGGACGCGGCGCTGGCGATGGAGCTGGGGTGCGCCGCTGTGATGCTCGCCTCGGCGGTGACCCGGGCGCAGGAGCCCGAGCTGATGGCCGCGGCGATGCGGCACGCGGTGGACGGCGGGCGGCTCGCGCACCGGGCGGGGCGCATCCCGCGCCGTCACTTCGCCGAGGCGTCCTCCCCCGCGGAGGGCCGTGCGGTGCTGGACCCGGAGCGTCCGGCCTTCTGACCCGGACACCGGCGGGCTCCCCCCGGTCACAGCACGTGCATGCCCCTGTCACGGCTCCGCACCGGATCGGCCACCGGGAGCCCTGGGCCATCCGTGGTGTCCGTGGCAGCTCGTAGACTCGCCCCGTGGACACGACCCTCCAGGACCCCTTGGTCGGGCAGCTGCTCGACGGCCGCTATCGCATCGATACGCGGATCGCCGTCGGCGGTATGGCCACGGTCTACCGGGCCGTGGACACCCGGCTCGACCGGGTGCTCGCCCTCAAGGTGATGCACCCGGCGCTCGCGACCGATGCCTCGTTCGTCGAGCGCTTCATCCGCGAGGCCAAGTCCGTCGCCCGCCTCGCCCACCCCAACGTGGTGGGCGTCTTCGACCAGGGCGCCCAGGGGGCGTACGTCTACCTGGCGATGGAGTACGTCGCCGGGTGCACCCTGCGCGACGTCCTGCGCGAGCGGGGGGCCCTGCAGCCCCGTGCCGCTCTGGACATCCTCGAACCGGTGCTGGCCGCTCTCGGCGCCGCGCACCGGGCGGGCTTCGTCCACCGCGACATGAAGCCGGAAAACGTCCTCATAGGGGACGACGGCCGGGTGAAGGTCGCGGACTTCGGGCTCGTGCGCGCGGTGGGCACCGCCACGGACACCACGGGATCGCTCCTGGGCACGGTCTCGTACCTCGCCCCGGAGCAGATCGAGCAGGGCACGGCCGACACCAGGTCCGACGTCTACGCCTGCGGTGTGGTTCTCTACGAGATGCTGACCGGAGGCAAGCCCCACGCGGGGGACACGGCCGCCCAGGTCATCTACCAGCACCTCAACGAGGACGTCCCGGCGCCGTCCGGTGCCGTCCCGGGCCTGGCCGCCGGTCTCGACGACCTGGTGGCCGCCGCCACGGCGCGCAACCCCGATCTGCGTCCGGCGGACGCGGTGGCCCTCCTCGCGAGGTCCCGCGACATACGCGCGGGCCTCACCGAGGAGCAGCTCGACACGGTGCCCCCGCAGGCGATCGCGGAGTCGCACGACGCCGCCGAGGACCGTACGAGCGTGATCCCCCGGGTGATACCGGCGGGTCAGGGCACCGCGCACCACACCAGCCGCCTGGAGATGCCTCCGGCCGGGCCCAGGGAGCCGCGCCGGTCGCGGCGGGGGTCCTTCGCGGTCCGTGGCCGGCGCGGGGCGGTCGCCGTGCTCGTCGCCGTCCTGCTGGCCCTGGGGCTCGGAGCGGGCGTCTGGTACATCAACTCCGGTCAGTTCACCCGGGTCCCCTCGCTCCTGGGCCAGACCCAGAGCGCCGCCGAGCGGCGCCTCTCGGACGAGGGCCTCGACCTGAAGGGCGTCGACCACGCCTACAGCGACACGGTGGAACGCGGCACGGTGATCAGCAGCGATCCGGGCTCCGGTGAGCGGATCCGGGGCAACGACGCGGTGAAGCTGGTGATCTCGCGCGGCCCGGAGATCGTGAAGGTGCCCGACGTCGAGGGCCTCGCCCTCGCCGATGCCCGTCGCGAGCTGAAGGCGACGGGCCTGGCACCCGGGATGGTGACCCGGGAGTTCAGCGAGGAGATCGACCGGGGCAAGGTGATCCGTACGGATCCGCGTTCCGGCACCGAGCGCCATCCGGACTCCGCGGTCGCCCTCGTCGTCAGCAAGGGCAGCCCGGTCGACGTCCCCGACGTCACGGGGCTCTCCGTCGGGGACGCCAGGGCGGAGCTGGACGAGGCGGGCCTCGACGCCGAGGTGCTGACCGAGCGGGTCAACTCCTCCGAGGCGGCGGGCGACATCGCCCGGCAGTCGCCCGGCAGCGGCGCCGAGGCCGCCGAGGGCGACACCGTCGAGCTGACGGTCTCCAAGGGCCCGCGCATGATCGAGGTCCCCGATGTCACGGGGAAGGACGTCGACGAGGCCCGGAGCGCCCTGCAGGACGCGGGGTTCGAGGTCAAGGTCGACCGCCCCTTCCTCTCGTTCAGCGACACGGTCGGGAGCCAGTCCGTCGAGGGCGGCGGGACGGCCCCCGAGGGCTCCACGATCACCATCAGGACCAAGGGTCTCTAGGCCCACCGAGGACAGGCGGAACATGCGCAACCCCGTAGGCGGTCACGTGCCGGTGGCCGGCGGACTGGCGAAGATCGGCCTCGGCTACGCCCGGGAGCTGGCGGCGGAGACCGTGCAGGTCTTCGTGGCCAACCCGCGGGGCTGGGCGACGCCGCCCGGCAACCCCGTGCAGGACGAGCTGTTCCGCTCGGAGTGCGCGGCGGCGTCCATGCCGGCGTACGTCCATGCCCCGTATCTGATCAACTTCGGCTCGCACACCGAGGCCACGGTCGAGCGGTCGGTCCTCTCGCTCCGCCACTCGCTGCGCCGGGCCAGGGAGATAGGCGCGCTCGGTGTGGTGGTGCACACCGGCTCGGCCACCGGCGGACGCCCCCGCGAGGAGGCCCTCGCCCAGGTGCGTACGCACATGCTCCCGCTGCTGGAGGAGCTGACCCATGACGACGATCCGTTCCTGCTGCTGGAGTCGACCGCGGGGCAGGGCTCCTCGCTCTGCTCGCGGACCTGGGACTTCGGCCCGTACTTCGAAGCCCTGGACTCCCACCCCAGGCTGGGGATCTGTCTGGACACCTGTCACATCTACGCGGCGGGCCATGACCTGACCGGTCCTGCGGGCATGCGGCAGACGCTGGACCTGCTGGTGGACACGGTCGGCGAGGGCCGGCTCAAGCTGATCCACGCCAACGACTCCAAGGACGTGGTGGGCGCGCACAAGGACCGGCACGAGAACATCGGCGCGGGCCATATCGGCGCCGAGCCGTTCCGTGAGCTGTTCTCGCACCCGGCGACGGAGGGCGTGCCGTTGATCATCGAGACACCTGGCGGCAAGGAGGGCCACGCGGCGGACGTGGCACGGCTGAAGAAGCTACGGGGCACCCGCTGAAGGTCAGGGAATACCCCCTGGGGGTATGTCGTTCCTGAAGAGGTCAGGGCACCGCGACCGGACCCAGGGGGCTTCTCATGCGGCACGACGCTCACCACACGCACCAGGGACACCACTCCGCGCACGGCGACGGGGGCCCGGCGTGGGCCATGGCCGCGCGCGCGACCCTGCACTGCCTCACCGGCTGCGCCATCGGCGAGATCCTCGGCATGGTGGTCGGCACCGCGCTGGGCTGGGGCAACGCGCGGACGATGGTGCTCGCGATCGTCCTGGCGTTCTTCTTCGGCTACGCGCTGACTCTGCGCTCGGTCCTGAGCTCGGGGGTGGGCCTCCGTGCGGCCGTGAAGGTCGCGCTGGCCGCCGACACCGTGTCCATCGCCGTGATGGAGCTCATCGACAACGGAGTGATCGCGCTCTGGCCGGGAGCCATGGACGCCCAGCTCTCGGACGCGATGTTCTGGACCGTGCTGGCCATCGCACTGGCTGCGGCCTTCGTCGTCACGACACCGGTCAACAAGTGGATGATCGGCCGCGGGAAAGGGCACGCCGTGGTGCACGGCCACCACGGCTGAGCGAGCGCCGGGAGCGTCAGAGCTCGGGGCCGTCCCCGGGCTCCTCCTGGTAGGAGTAGCGCTGCTCGCTCCACGGGTCACCGATGTTGTGGTACCCGCGCTCCTCCCAGAATCCGCGCCGGTCCGCCGTCATGTACTCGATGCCCCGGACCCACTTCGGGCCCTTCCAGGCGTAGAGGTGCGGCACGACGAGGCGCAGCGGGAATCCGTGCTCCGCGGTGAGCAGTTCGCCGTCCTTGTGGGTGGCGAACAGGGTCCGGTCCGACGCGAAGTCGGCGAGCCGGAGATTCGAGCTGAATCCGTATTCGGCCCAGACCATCACGTGGGTGACATGGGGTGCGGGCGGCGCCAGTTCCACGATCTCGCGGGCCTGGATTCCTCCCCATTCCGCTCCGAGCATGCTGAATTTCGTCACGCAGTGGAGGTCCGCGACGACGGACGAGAAGGGAAGTGCCGAGAATTCCTGGTGATTCCAGCAGTGCTTGTCACCGTCGGCCGTGGCCCCGAAGACCCGGAACTCCCAGCGGTCCGGTTTGAACTTGGGCACGGGGCCGTAATGAGTGACGGGCCATCCCCGCTGCAGCCGCTGCCCCGGCGGGAGCCCGGACTGTTCTGCTGTGCCGCGTTCCCGGCTTTCCGGCTGACCCATGCCTCCATGGTGACAGACAGGCAGGGGTGGTCATGACCAGGGGAGAGTCGATCGGGGCAACTCGTACTAAGCGTGCACTTACTGGACGGTTGCGTGGTGCGATGCGAGGATGCGCGCAAACATGCCCAGTTCACCGGTTGGAAGGAGCCTCTGCGATGCAGGGCGACCCCGAGGTCCTCGAGTTCCTCAACGAACAGCTGACCGCCGAATTGACTGCCATCAATCAGTACTTCCTGCACGCGAAGATGCAGGAGAACTTCGGCTGGACGAAGCTCGCGAAGTACACCCGGGCAGAATCGTTCGACGAGATGAAGCACGCGGAGATCCTCACCGACCGGATCCTGTTCCTCGACGGGCTGCCCAACTATCAGCGGCTCTTCCATGTGCGGGTCGGGCAGACGGTCACCGAGATGTTCCAGGCGGACCGGCAGGTCGAGGTGGAGGCGATCGACCGCCTCCGGCGGGGCATCGAGGTGATGCGCGGCAAGGGCGACATCACGTCGGCGAACATCTTCGAGTCCATCCTGGAGGACGAGGAGCACCACATCGACTACCTCGACACCCAGCTGGAGCTGATCGAGAAGCTCGGTGAGCCGCTCTACATCGCCCAGTTGATCGAGCAGCCGGAGAGCTGATCCGCCGCTCGCCCCGGCGCGGTGACCCGTGGTCCCGCGCGGTCCCCTCAGGCGGCGTCGGAGAGCCTGACGTCCGGCGTGGCGCCGAGGGCGACGGGCGCGCCGGCCGGGGCGCCCACCGGCGGCGTACGCCCCTCGACGAGCTCACGGCGCGCGCAGTCGCCGCGGCCGAGCAGGGCCTGGATCCTGCGGACGCAGCCGCCGCAGTCGGTGCCCGCCTTGCAGGCGGAGGCTATCTGGCGAGGCGTGCACGCTCCGCCGTCCGCATGCTTCTTGACCTGGTCCTCCGTGATGCCGAAGCAGGAGCAGACATACATGCGGTTCACCTCCCGACGGGTCGATCGCTGCGCCGTCCCGAGTTCTCGGTGAGGCTAACCTAACCTTACCCGCGACGCCCCGCACACAAAAGCCCCGGATACGCCTGTGGGGCACGGATCACATCGATCCGTGCCCCACAGGCGTTCAGCGCAGGTGATCCCTACTGGTCGCGGTACATCTCCGCGACGAGGAAGGCCAGGTCGAGGGAC
Source organism: Streptomyces sp. NPDC055962 (assembly GCF_042270185.1). NCBI lineage: Bacteria > Bacillati > Actinomycetota > Actinomycetes > Kitasatosporales > Streptomycetaceae > Streptomyces > Streptomyces sp. NPDC055962. The sequence continues at coordinate 1,109,298 of NZ_JBHJYN010000002.1, read as the reverse complement.
TGGCTGCGGTTGAGTCGCGGGTCGCAGGCCGTCTCGTACCGCTGGTGCAGGTCGTCCACGAAGATCTCGTGACCGCCGCCGACGCACTCGGTGACGTCGTCACCGGTGAGCTCGACGTGGATGCCGCCGGGGTGCGTCCCGAGCTGCTTGTGCACCTCGAAGAAGCCCTTGACCTCGTCCAGGACGTCGTCGAAACGGCGCGTCTTGTGGCCGGACGCGGCCTCGAAGGTGTTGCCGTGCATCGGGTCGGTCACCCAGACGACCGTGGCACCGGAGGCGGTGACCTTCTCGACGAGCTCGGGGAGCTTGTCGCGCACCTTGTCGGCGCCCATGCGGACGATGAAGGTCAGCCGGCCCGGCTCGCGGTCGGGGTCCAGGCGGTCGACGTAGCCGAGCGCCTCGTCGACGGTGGTCGTCGGGCCGAGCTTGATGCCGATGGGGTTGCGGATCTTCGAGGCGAACTCGATGTGCGCCCCGTCCATCTGGCGGGTGCGCTCGCCGACCCAGACCATGTGGCCGGAGGTGTCGTAGAGCTGACCGGTGCGTGAGTCGGTGCGGGTCAGCGAGGACTCGTAGTCGAGCAGCAGCGCCTCGTGCGAGGCGTAGAACTCGACCGCCTTGAACTCGGCCGGGTCCGTGCCGCAGGCCTTCATGAAGTTCAGCGCGTTGTCGATCTCGCGGGCCAGGGCCTCGTAACGCTGCCCGGACGGCGAGGACTTCACGAAGTCCTGGTTCCAGGCGTGCACCTGGCGCAGGTCCGCGTAGCCACCGGTGGTGAAGGCGCGCACCAGGTTCAGCGTGGAGGCGGACGCGTGGTACATCCGCTTCAGCCGCTCGGGGTCCGGGACGCGGGACGCCTCGGTGAACTCGAAGCCGTTGACGGAGTCCCCGCGATAGGTCGGCAGGGTCACGCCGTCGCGGGTCTCGGTCGGCTTGGAGCGGGGCTTCGAGTACTGCCCGGCGATACGGCCGATCTTGACGACCGGTACGGAGGCCGCGTACGTCAGGACGGCGCTCATCTGGAGCAGGGTCTTCAGCTTGGCCCGGATGTGCTCGGCGGACACGGCGTCGAAGGCCTCGGCGCAGTCACCGCCCTGCAGCAGGAACGCCTCGCCCTTGGCGACGGCTCCCAGGCGGGCGCGCAGCTGGTCGCACTCGCCGGCGAAGACGAGCGGAGGATACGACTCGAGGTCCGCGAGTACGTCGCGCAGAGCCTCGGCATCGGGGTACTCGGGCTGCTGCGCCGCGGGAAGGTCTCGCCAGGTGTGGCCACCGGCGACGGAGGTATTGGCGTTCACGGTCACCTTGACAACACTACGGGGTCGGGAGGGCGTCCCATTCTCCCGCTCAACACATGAGACGCGCGCTCGTTCGTCCCCCGTGTCGGTTAAGGTACGTGGCATGTTCGCGCAGACGACACAGAACTGGTGGTGGACCGCTCATCCGGCGGCCCGCTGATTCATCGCGCGTACAGACTTCGCGAAGGCCGCCCGAGGGGCGGCCTTCTCTGCGTTTCGAGCCGGGAGCCGTTCCTCCATCAGGAAGGAACACCCATGCCCGACCGCGCCGTCGACCTCGTGTCCGCGCTGCTGCGTGACGACTCCCCGCCCTTCGCCCTGCTGCGCAGGCGCACCCCCGGCCGGGACCACGACACCGTCGAGATCCTGACCGGCGAGGTGCGGGAGATCTCCCGGCTCGCCGACATCCCGGTGCGCGACCTGCCGTCGCTGGCCCTGGTGCCATTCCGGCAGATCGCCGAGCGCGGGTTCGACGTGCGGGACGACGGCACGCCGCTCGCCGTCCTGGTCGCCGACGAGGCGCACGAGCTGCCCCTGGCCGAGGTGCTCGCGGAGCTGCCGGGCCACGACGTGCGGGTCGAGGGCGGCTCGTTCGACGTTCCCGACGACGCGTACGAGGAGATCGTCCGGCGGGTCGTCGAGGACGAGATCGGCCGGGGCGAGGGTGCGAACTTCGTGATCAGGCGGACCTTCGGCGGCGAGATCCCCGGATTCGGCCGGGCGGACGCGCTCGCCCTCTTCCGCCGCCTGCTGGCCGGTGAGCGCGGGGCCTACTGGACGTTCGTCGTGCACACCGGCGAGCGGACGCTGGTCGGCGCGAGCCCGGAGGTCCACGTGCGGATGTCCGGCGGGACCGTCGTGATGAACCCGATCAGCGGGACCTACCGCTACCCGGCCGCGGGACCGACGGCCGAAGGCCTGCTGGCCTTCCTCGACGACCGCAAGGAGACCGAGGAGCTCTCCATGGTGGTCGACGAGGAACTCAAGATGATGTGCACCGTCGGCGACATGGGCGGCGTGGTGGTCGGACCCCGCCTCAAGGAGATGGCCCATCTCGCGCACACGGAGTACGAGCTGCGCGGGCGCTCCTCGCTGGACGTGCGCGAGGTCCTGAAGGAGACCATGTTCGCGGCGACGGTCACGGGCTCCCCCGTACAGAACGCCTGCCGGGTGATCGAGCGCTACGAGCCGGACGGCCGCGGCTACTACGCGGGCGCCCTGGCCCTGGTCGGCCGGGAGCCCGGCGGGGCCCAGACCCTGGACTCGCCGATCCTGATCCGCACCGCGGACATCTCCGCGACGGGCCGGCTGCGGGTGCCCGTCGGGGCCACGCTCGTACGCCACTCCGATCCGGCGGGAGAGGTCGCCGAGACCCACGCGAAGGCGGCGGGCGTCCTCGCGGCGCTCGGTGTCCGGCCGGGACGGCCCGGGTCGGAGGCGAGCCGTCCGCGCCTGGCCTCCGATCCCCGGGTCCAGGGGGCGCTGGACGACCGGCGCGGCGGGCTCGCCCCGTTCTGGCTGCGGATGCAGGGGCGCACGAGGGATCTGTCGGGCCACGCGCTGGTGGTGGACGGCGAGGACACCTTCACGGCGATGCTGGCGCACCTGCTGCGCTCCTCGGGCCTCACGGTGTCGGTACTCCCGTACGACGCCCCCGGACTGCGCGCGGCCGTGGGGGCGCACGAGGGACCCGTGGTGCTGGGGCCCGGGCCCGGTGATCCGGCGGACGCCCGCGATCCGAAGATGCGGCTGCTGAGGGAGCTGACCGCCGAGCTCGTACGGGAGCACCGGCACGGGCTGCTCGGCGTCTGCCTCGGCCATGAGCTGATCGCGGCGGAGCTGGGCCTGGAGATCGCGCGGAAGGCCGTGCCGTACCAGGGGGCGCAGACCCGGATCGACCTGTTCGGCACGCCGGAGACGGTCGGCTTCTACAACAGCTTCACCGCGCTCTGCGACGACGCGGCGGCCACGGAGCTGGGTGCGCACGGCATCGAGGTGAGCCGGGACACCGCCTCCGGCGAGCTGCACGCGCTGCGGGGCAGGGGGTTCGCGTCGGTGCAGTTCCACCCGGAATCGGTGCTGACGCTGCGGGGCGCTGCCATCGTGACCGGGTTGCTGGCGGCTCTGCCGGTGGCCGGCTGAGGGCCGCGGAAACTGGCATATGCCAGATGGTAACTTTAGTTGCCGAGCGTCCTATCGGTAACTAAAGTTGTCGCCATGACGGTGAACGAGGTGCCCCACGACGAGATGACCGCGCTCGAACGGTCCCTCTACGACGCCCTGACTCCACTCGCATCGGCTTTGCGCGCCCGCACGACGGGGCTCCCCGAGGAGCAGATGTGGGAGGCGGACCCGGTCGAGGTGTCGCTGTCGGTGCTGGCGAGCTGGAAGGTGGTGGACACGACGGTCGCGCGGCTGGCGGCAGGGGCCGCGCGGACCGCCGGCTCCTACGGGGCCAGCTACGAACAGCTGGGGGCGGCCTGGGGCATAACGCGGCAGGGCGCCCGCAAGAAGTGGCCCGACGCGGTCGACCGGCCGGCCGCATCGGCGGGGCGGGGGTCCGTCGAGCTGTTCGGAGGGACGGCCGAGCTCTTCCGGGAACCGTCCTCGGGCGTGTGGCGCTGGACGGGCCGGGGCGCGGACGGCACGCACGGCGCGGGGGACGAGGACCGCCCCTGCGGCTCCAAGGAGGAGGCCGCGGCGTACGCGGGCGCGTTCCTGAAGGATCACACCGCATGATCCTCCAGGGACACGCCGCCTGACGGGGCATGCCGCCCGAAGGCGGGCACGCGGGGCCGGGCCTGCTCCGGTCCGGAGGCCGCGGCGGAGGTGCGGCCGCGCCTAGTCCGCCGGTGCCGACGGAACCAGGAAGTTGTCGCTGCGGCGGCCGGCCAGGTGGTCGGCGACGTTCTGCACGGTGGCCTCGATGATCTGCCCCACGGCATCACGCGTGTAGTACGCCTGGTGGGAGGTCACGATGACGTTCGGGAAGGTGACGAGCCGGGCGAGCGTGTCGTCGTCGATGCCCTCCACGGACTTGTCGACGTAGAAGAGCCCGGCCTCCGCCTCGTAGACGTCGAGCCCGACGCCGGTGAAGCGGCCGGCCCGCAGCTCGGCGACGAGCGCGCGGGTGTCGACGAGACCACCCCGGCTGGAGTTGACCAGGATCGCGTCGTCCTTCATCAGGGAGAGGGCCTCGGCGCCGATGATGTGCTGGGTCGCGGGCAACAGCGGCACATGGAGGCTGATGAGGTCCGCCTCCGCGAAGAGCCGCTCCTTGTCCACGTACCTCATGCCGAGCGCGGTGCAGGCGGGGTTCTCGGCGATGTCCCAGCCGAGCAGATCCATGCCGAATCCGTGGGCGATCCGGGTGAAGGCCTCACCGATCTTCCCGGTGCCGACCACACCGACCGTGCAGCCGTGCATGTCCCGGCCGAGGAGCCCGTCGAGCCGGAAGTCGAAGTCCCGGGTGCGGCTGACCGCCCGGACGATGCGGCGGTTGACGGCCATGGCCAGTGTCCAGGCGAATTCGGCGACCGAGTGGGGGGAGTAGGAGGAGACGCGGGCCACCCGCAGGGCGAGGCGTTCGGCGACGCCGAGATCGATGTTGTTGAAACCGGTGGAACGCTGGGTGATCATCTGCGTGCCGCCGGCGGCGAGGGTCTGCAGGACGCGCCCGCCGAGGTCCGCGTTGACGCTGGTGGAGACGATCTCGTACCCCGCGGCGATCGGAGCGGTGTCCTCGGTGAGGAAGACGTCCAGGCAGCGGACGTCGTGCAGGCCGGCGAAGGCCTTCTCGATGAGCGGCTTCTCGTCGGACTGCACGCCGAATGCCAGGATCTCCACGACGTCTCCCGGGTGAGGGGGTGGGGCCGGTCCTCGCGAATATACGGCCCGCACCCCCGGGGCGCCGCTCGGCCGGGGCGCGCCCCTGCCCGTCGGGGTCTCAGCGGGAGGAGACCCCGCCTCCGCGCGGAGAGCCGGGTCGACGGCCTTCAGGCGGGCCGTGGCCTCCGCGACAGGCACACGGACGAGGGTCCGTCCCCCTGAGGGCGGCCAACACGCCGAGGTCGCCTTCGTGCACCGCGCGTCGACGGCGTGCAGACCGAAGCGGGGGGGGCGAGCCGGCGCTCGAAGGCGCTCGGGGTAGCGCCGCGCCGGACATGGCCGAGGACGGACCGTCGTCCTGGCCTCCCTGCCCGTGCGCCCTCCTTGGCCGGACGCCCTCCTTGCCCGTGCGCCCTCCTTGGCCGTGCGCCCTCCTTGGCCGGGCCACATCCGGTGCGCGGCAATCGACGTCACACGTCGTCGAGACCGGCCTCGATGGCGTACCGCACGAGTTCCACCCTGTTGTGCAGCTGGAGCTTGCCCAGGGTGTTCTGCACGTGGTTCTGCACGGTGCGGTGGGAGATGACCAGGCGTTCGGCGATCTGCTTGTACGACAGGCCCTTGGCGACCAGCCGCAGGACCTCCGTCTCACGGTCCGTGAGCTGCGGGACCTTCGGCTGGTCGGGGGCCGTGGGCACGGGGTCGGAGGCGAGCCGGCGGTACTCGCCGAGGACCAGTCCGGCCAGGCCCGGCGTGAAGACCGGGTCGCCGGCCGCGGTGGCGCGCACGGCGTCCGTCAGCTCGCCGGTACTCGCGGACTTGAGCAGATAGCCGGTGGCTCCCGACTTCACCGCCTCCAGCACGTCGGCGTGTTCCCCGCTGGCGGAGAGCACCAGGACGCGCAGCCCGGGGAGGGAGCCGACGAGCTCCTTGCAGACCTGGACGCCGGGCATCCCCGGCAGGTTCAGGTCGAGGACCAGGACGTCCGGGGTCACGGCCGTGGCCCGGCGCACTGCCCCAGGACCGTCGCCCGCGGTCGCGACCACGTCGAACCCGGACTCGGCGAGATCCCGGGCGACGGCGTCGCGCCACATCGGATGGTCGTCGACGACCATCACCCTGACGGGCCGGTCCTCGGACGCCTGCGTGTTCGGTGTACTCATCGTGCCGATCCTGCCTTCCCCCGTGAAACCTTCGGAACCTTCAACTCGACCTCGGTGCCCTGGCCGGACACGGAGATCAGCTCTGCTGTGCCGCCGAGGTCGCGCAGCCGCCCGCGGATCGACAGGGCGACGCCGAGCCGGCCCTCCCCCTCCGCCTGGTCGAGCCGGCCCTCCGGGATGCCCGGGCCGTCGTCCCGGACCGTGACCACCACCTCGTCCGGCTCGTCCTCCACCAGGATCCACGCCTGGGCGTCCAGCCCCGCGTGGAGCCGGACGTTGTCGAGCGCGGCGCTCACGGCGGCGGCGAGCTCACGTGCCGCTCCGGCCGCGAGCAGCACCGGCGCTCCTGGCTCCGCGAAGGTGACCCGGGAGCTCGCGTGCGGGGCGAGCAGCGTGCGCAGGTCGGTTTCCGCGCTCTCCGTCTCCTCGGCCTCCACCACACGGACCACCGCGCCCTCGGCGCTGTCCTCGGACACCCGGGTCGTCGGCACCAGCCCGCTGGAGACCAGGGTCCGCAGGGCGACCTCCTGCTCCCCCGCCATCCGGCCGAGCTCGGCGGCCTCGCCGCCCAGGGCCGTACCGCGCCGCTGCACCATGGCGAGGACCTGCAGGACGCTGTCGTGGATGTCGCGGGCGAGCCGCTCGCGCTCCCGGGTGGCGGCCTCGATCTCCAGCGCCCGGGCCAGCGTGCGCTCACTGGCGCGTGCCACCTCGACGACGTAACCGATGGCGATGGACGCGACCCACACCAGGAGCACGTTGTGGAAGGTGTCCTCGCTGGGCTCGCCGCGCTCGACGATGTTGGCCGCCGCGACGAGGGTCGAGGCGAAGGCCGCCCAGCGCCAGCCGCCCTTGAGGGCGAACGCGAGGACGGAGCCGGCGGTCCAGATCGAGGGCAGGGTCGGGCCGTCGAGGTGCTGGGCGTCGAGGTCGGCGAGCGGCGTCAGGAGGATCCCGGTCAGGGCGACGACGAGGTCCAGGCCGAGGAAGCGCTTGGTGCAGGCCGCGGCGTTGGCCACCCTGGGGAGGGTGACGAGCGTCCAGACGGCGAGGACCGCCAGAAAGGCGAGGGCCACCCAGAAGCGCTCGTACTTCTCGCGGCCGAAGCCCACGAGCAGTCCCGCGTAGACGAGGGTCAGTACGCGGTACCCGGTCAGAGCCCGCCACAGCGGCTGCTCGACCGACATCCGTACGACCCGTTCGCGCCCGGTCATGTCCCCTCCCCCGGTACCCACCCCAGTCATGCTGCCCGCTCCGGGCGTCCGGCGGCGCGTCTACGCGCCGGGCCGCCCGGTTCCCTTCTTCTTCGCCTCGTCGGCGATCTGCCGCTTGGCCGCGGTCGCGTAGATGTCCACGTACTCCTGGCCGGAGAGCTTCATGATCTCGTACATGACCTCGTCGGTCACCGAGCGCAGGATGAAGCGGTCGCCGTCCATGCCCTGGTAGCGGCTGAAGTCCAGGGGTTCGCCGATCCGGATGCCCGGCCTCATCAGCCTGGGCACGATCTGGCCGGGGGGCTGGATCTTCTCGGTGTCGATCATCGCCACGGGGATGACGGGCGCGCCGGTGGCGAGCGCCACCCGGGCGAGGCCACCGGGCTTGCCCCGGTAGAGCCGTCCGTCGGGGGACCTGGTGCCCTCGGGGTAGATGCCGAAGAGCCCGCCGCTCTCGATCACCTGGATGCCCGCCCTGATGGCCGCCTCCCCGGCGCCGCGGCCGCCGGAGCGGTCCACCGGGAGCTGTCCCACGCCCTTGAAGAAGGCGGCGGTGAGCTTGCCCTTCACGCCGGGGGCGGTGAAGTACTCCGCCTTGGCGATGAAGGTCACCTTGCGGTCGAGGACGGCCGGGAGGAAGAAGGAGTCGGAGAACGACAGGTGGTTGCTCGCGAGGATCGCCGGCCCGTGTGCGGGAATGTTCTCCAGGCCCTCCACCCACGGCCTGAAGGCGAGCTTCAGGGACCCGCCGATGGAGAACTTCATTGCGCCGTAGATCAACTCTGGTGCCTCCTGTGTGCCGTCGATGAGACCTTAACCTGTGGGCCCGCCCCCTCCCCCGCCCCTCCCGGGCGGAGCGTCCCGCGGCCGCGCACGCGGGCGGCGGCTGCCCGGACGGTGACGGCCCTGGTCGGTGTCGGTCCGGTCGCGTACGGTGAAGTAATCCTTTTGCACACCCCCCGCACCCCGCCCCGCTTCATGAACAGGAGACCCCGGTGCCGGTCCTCCCTGGAGCCGAGCCGTTCCGCCACGAGGGCGGAGAGGTCGGCGTCCTCCTCTGTCACGGATTCACGGGTTCGCCTCAGTCGCTGCGCCCCTGGGCCGACCGTCTCGCGGAGCGGGGACTGACCGTGTCCCTCCCGCTGCTGCCCGGACACGGCACACGCTGGGAGGACATGGCGGTCACCGGCTGGCAGGACTGGTACGCGGAGGTCGACCGGGAGCTGCGGGCCCTGCGGGCGCGGTGCGAGCAGGTCTTCGTCTTCGGCCTCTCCATGGGCGGCGCCCTCGCCCTGCGTCTCGCCGCGAAGCACGGGGACGAGATCGCGGGCCTGGTGCTGGTGAACCCGGCCAACAAGGTGCACGGCCTCTCGGCGTACGCCCTGCCGGTCGCCCGGCATCTGGTGCGTACGACGAAGGGGCTGACCAGCGACATCGCCCTGGAGGGCTCCGAGGAGGTCGGCTACGACCGGGTGCCGCTGCACGCCGCGCACTCGGTGCGGGCGTTCTTCCGCCTCGTCGACGCCGATCTGCCGCAGGTCACCCAGCCGATCGTGCTGCTGCACAGCCCGCAGGACCATGTCGTGCCGCCGGCCGACTCCGCGCGGATCCTCAGCCGGGTCTCGTCCAGGGACGTCCGGGAGATCCTCCTGGAACAGAGCTACCACGTCGCGACGTTGGACCACGATGCGGAGCGGATCTTCGACGAGAGCTACGAGTTCATCGACCGCCTCGCGTCCGATGCCGGCAAGAAGGGGAGCACGTCCGGTGGCTGAGCACGACGCGGAGCGCGCGGGCAGTGACGAGGAGCGCGAACCGCGCCCCACGGAGGGGACAGCCGTCCCCGAGGGTACGGAGGGGCCCCGGCCGCTCGACGAGGCCGCGGCCTGGGAGGCGATCGTCGCGGGGTACGGCGAGGAACCGCCGGACCCGCCGGGCGCCAAGCCGTTCAAGTCGATCGAGGACCTGGCCCTGCTGGAGGACGACCAGCTCAACGTCCTCGACCCCGCGCCGGAGCCCGGCGCGGGCGAGGACGCGGACAAGGGTGTGTCCGGGAAGACGCCGGGCGGACCGCCGGAGAGGAAGCCGCTCGGCGGTTCGGTCGTCTTCGCCCCGGGGGTCGCGGGCCCGCGTGACTACGGCCTTGAGGAGCCGGGCGACGACGACATCGACGATCCGGACGACGGCCAGGAGGGGCACTTCGTCCCGCCGGAGCCGCCACCGCTTCCCGAGGCCGATGTGACGGCGAAGTTCGCCTGGCTCGCGGTCGTGGGCGGCCCGGTGCTGATGCTGATCGCGGTGCTGATGCAGTGGGAGATGACGTGGTGGCTCACCACGCTCTGCATCGGCGGCTTCCTGGGCGGCTTCGCCACCCTGGTGGCGCGCATGCCGCAGGACGACGAGGAGGACGACGATCCGGGGCGCGGCGCGGTCGTCTGACCCTGGACGGGGCCGGACGGGGCGCGGCGCGGTCGTCTGACCCTGCACGGGGGCCCGGACGGGGTCCCGCACGGTCGCCCGGCGCCGCGCCCGCAGCACGGTGGCCGGGTCCGGGGCGGGCCGCGTGGATCGCGGCGCCCCCACCGGGTCACCCCGCCATGGTTCGCGGCGGCCACCACCCGGTCCTGCTCCGGAACCGCGGCGGCCATCACCCGGTCCCCTCACCGCGCGACGGCCCCCACCGGGTCACCCCCCGGCGGGCACCCTGAGGGCCGCCAGCACCGGCAGATGGTCCGTGGCCGCCCGCAGGTCCGCGCCGCTCACCCCGGGCAGGTCCTCCGGGACGCCGCAGCCGAGCACCTCGACACCGTCCGTCGCGAACACCGCGTCGATGCGCCTGCGCGGCGCGTCGTGCGGGAAGGTGAGCTCCCCGCCCCACGGCCGCACGGTCCGGCAGTCCTGGAGACGCCCGGACAGTGCACGGAAGGCCGCGCCCTCGGGTACGTCGTTGAGGTCGCCGGCCACGACGGCGTGCGGGACGTCCATCGCGTCGACCTGCTCCAGCAGCAGGCCCGCCTGTGCCTGCCGCTCCTCGCGCTGCAGGCTCAGATGACAGCTCACGACGCCGAGCCGCGCCCCGGCGATCCGTACGACCGCCGTGGCCAGGCCGCGCCGGTGCAGGCCGGGGGTGAGCGGCAGCAGGACGTCCTCGGTGCGCTCCACGGTGGCGCGCAGGGAGCAGAGCAGCAGCGGCCCGGCCGCCGTGGCGCCGCCGCTGAGGATCACCAGGTCGGTCATGGCGGCGAGCCGGGCCGCCGCCTTGCGCCAGCGGAAGAAGCGCGGGGCCTCCTGGACACAGACGAGGTCGGGCGCGCAGGCACGGATGACCCGGGCCAGCGCCTCGGTGTCGTCGCGCAGGGAGCGGACGTTGTAGCTGAGCACCCGGATGACAGCCGAACCGTCGGGCTCGGTACGGGAGTCGGGCAGGGGCATCGGCATCGTGACCATGGGAGGCACGATACGACGGACGCCCGCCGCTCCCCGGAGGGCGCGACGGGCGTCGGACGTGCGGTGGCCGGGGTCAGCCCTGGCGTGCCAGGTCCGCCGCACCCACCAGGCCTGCCTTGCCGCCCAGTTGGGCGGCGAGGACCTGTGCGTGCGGACGCCATTCGCCGCCGATGAGCCAGCGCCGGAACGACTTGCGGATCGGGTCGAGGACGAGCTCGCCCTCGTCCGAGACGCCGCCGCCGACGATGAAGGCCGACGGGTCGAAGAGCGAGGCGAGGTCGGCCAGTCCGGCTCCGGCCCAGCGGGCCAGCTCGCGGAAGGAGTCGACGGCCACGGGGCAGCCCTGCCGGGCGGCCTCGCTGATGTGCTTGCCCTCGATGCCCTCGACCGTGCCGTCGCCGAGGCTCAGCAGGATCGTGGCGTTCTCCGGGGTGGCGTTGGCACGCTGCTTCGCGTACCGCACGAGAGCCCGCCCGGAGGCGTACTGCTCCCAGCAGCCCTGGCTGCCGCAGCCGCAGAGCAGCCCGTCCGGGACGACCCGGATGTGACCGAATTCCGCCGCCACGCCGAAGCGTCCGCGGCGGAGCTTGTTGCCGATGATGATGCCGCCGCCCAGGCCGGTGCCGAGCGTGATGCAGATGACGTCGTCGTGCCCCTGGCCGGCGCCGAAGCGGTATTCGCCCCAGGCCGCGGCGTTGGCGTCGTTCTCGACGACGACGGGCAGGCCGACGCGCTGCTCGACCTTGTCCTTGAGCGGCTCGTGGCGCCAGTTGATGTTCGGAGCGAACAGCACGGTGGCGCGCTTGTCGTCGACATATCCGGCAGCGCCGATGCCGACCGCCTCGACGTCGTGTCCCTCGCTCGCTCCGGCCACGGCAGCGCTGATCGCGTCCACGATGCCTTCGGCCGTCGGCGGGGTCGATACCTTGAACGTCGAGAGGATCCGGCCCTCTTCGTCGACCACTCCAGCCGCGATCTTCGTGCCGCCGATATCGACGCCGATGGTGAGTCCCATGAATCCCTCAGTTTCGGTCGAGCCCCGCTACGGCCAACCGTACCCGAGCCGGGGACGGGTATTTCCTGCCCAGGGTCAGACCGACCGGTACATGGGGGGTGGAAGAAGGAGCGGGGGTGGGTGCGTGCAGCTGCAAGGCGGAGGATTGAGGCATGGCGGAGCCATGGTGATTGACGACAACGCCGCAGATGTGCGTGCCCACCCCCGCGACGCCGCCCTCCATGTACCGGTCGGTCTCAGTCCAGGTCGATGTGTTCGCTGCCGCCGGTGCCCTCGTCGCGCGGGTCGGAGGGGTCCTCGGCCGCCTTCTTCCCAGGACCGGGGGTGCTTCCGGCGCCGCCCGAGGTACCTCCGGCGCCCTCGCTGCCCCGGGTCCAGCGGCTCTCCTGGCCCTCGACGGCGGAGCGGTAGGCGGCCAGGAGTTCGTTCCCCGCGGCGGCGAGATGGTCGAAGAGTTCCGGATTGCGCTCGATGACGGGTTCGACGGCGGACCTGGCCTGCCGGATCACCTGCTGGACGGTCCCCTGGGCGGCCATGCCGAGCAGGGGCGACTGGAGGGAGGAGACCTTGTCGGCCACGGCGTCGATCAGCTTGCGGAGCTCGTCGGCGGCGGAACCCGGCTGCTGTCCGTACTGGGCCCGTCGACGGGCCTTCTCGGCCTCGAAGTCCTCGGCGCAGGCCTCCGCCCACGCGTCGTCGTCGACGGGACGATCGGTGGCTTCACTCATGGCGGACTCCTGCGACGCGGTTGCCTGCGTGGCCGTGCGAGCCACGTACTACCGACGTTACCCGAACGGTGGTACGCCGTTCATTGTGTCCGGGGCCAGAGCGCGGGGTCAGGTGTGAACCGGACACGCAGGACCCCGTCGGTCAGCGCGGCACCCGAGACGGTGCAGCGGCGCAGCGCGGACTCCAGGCGCACGATCCGGTGGAACGGACCCGCCGTGAGCAGCAGTTCGTCGCCGCGCCGTACGAGCCTGAGGTCCTGCTTGGACGCACCGGGCAGGGGCAGGCACCAGGCGATGACGCCGTCCCCGGCGTCCTCGGTCCACCAGGGGTCCCCGGCGTGTCCCGGCTCCCGGTGGTCCGGTGCGCAGGCCCCGGCGAGCAGGGCCAGGTCCTCGGCGGTGCGCGGCTCGCGGCCGAGGTGGGGCGTCTCGCGCACGGGTGTCGCGGGCGCCCACTGCTGCTGCCAGTGGTCCAGGCACTTCTCCTGGCCGGCGGCGAGATCCGCGAACCAGGGGTCGCCGGAGTGACGGGGCAGGACCTTGGTGGCCACGAGGGAGTCGACGCGCAGGCCGTGCAGGGCGAGTCCCGTGCGGGCGGAGCTCAGCGCCTCCCCCGCGGCCTCACCAGGTTCCGCCACGAGCCGCACGGTGGTCGCGTCGTCCTCGATCAGCGCCTCGACGGCGGCCAGTTCGGCGTCCTTGCGGGCGGCGGCCTCGTAGAGCCACTGCGCCGGCATGGGGACGCCGGCGAGCTGGGCGAGCACCGGGCGCAGAGCGCGGGCGGCCTGGCGTTCCCGGGGCAGGAGCCTGCGGAGGTAGCGGCGCAGCTGCCCGGGCAGCGCGAGCAGGGCGAGGGCGTCGGTCAGCGGAGGCAGGTCGACGACGAGGACCTCGTAGCCGTGCGCGGCCCAGTCGCCCTCGGCCGCCCGTCGCAGGGTGTGCAGCACGGCGAGCTGTGCGCTGCCCGGCAGTTCGGTGAGTTCCTCGCCGTCGAGCCGGTTGGCGCCGAGCAGGTCGAGCACCCCGGACGCCCGGTCCTGGAGTTCGAGGAGCTCGGCCCGGAAGTGCGCGGCGGAGTCGATGCGGACGCAGTCGAGCCGCTCGGCGGCCCCGACCGGTCCGGTGCCCGCGGGGAAGGCGGGAACCGCGTCGGCCGAGACCAGGAGGGTGCGCCGGCCGTCGTGGGCCGCGGCCAGCGCGGTCGCCGCGGCGACGGTGGTACGGCCTGCGCCGCCGGGGCCGGTGACGAGGACCGTACGCACGGGATCAGGCCTTCGGGACGGACTCGACGCGCTTCTTCAGCCCGGCGAGGGCGCGGTCGATGATGACCTTCTCGGCCTTGCGCTTGATCATGCCGAGGAGCGGGATCTTCACGTCGACGGCGAGCCGGTAGGTGACCTCGGTGCGGTCGCCGTCACCCAGGGGCGCCAGCGCGTAGCTGCCGTCGAGGGCGCGCAGCATCTGGGACTTGACGAGGGTCCAGCCGACCTCGTAGGGGCTGTTCCAGGTGTAGGCGAGGACGTGGTCGTCCTTGATCGCTCCGGCGTCCAGGACGAGGCGCACCTGTTCGGCACGGCCCTGGTCGTCGGTGGCCAGGATCTCGGCCTCCTTCACCTCGCCCGTCCATTCCGGATAGCGCGCGAAGTCGGCGATCACTCCCATGACGTCGGCCGGTGCCGCCTCGATCGTGATGCTCGAGCTGGTGTGTTCAGCCATCGCCGTGGCCCTCCAGTGCGGTGTACCGGTCGCGTTCGGCAGAGGCCTGCCGTGTGCAGGCTATCGCGTGCGGCCCGCCCTCCCGTCCGCGCCCCGGCCCGCGGGCACCGGCCGTGTCGCTCACCACTCCAGGGCCCAGGGCCTGCCGGTCGAGGCGAAGTGGCCGACGTTGACGCACTCGGTGACGCCGATCCGCATCCTGCGGACCAGCGGCTGGTGCACATGGCCGAAAATCGCGTAGCGGGGCCGGGTGCGGTGGATGGCGTCGAGGATCGCGCGGCTGCCGCGTTCGAAGCGCCGGGCCACGGTGTCGTACGTCAGCTCCGGGACGTCCGGCGGGATGTGGGAGCAGAGGACGTCCACGGGGCCGAGGGCCTCGACCTTCGCGGCGTACTCCTCGTCGCTGATCTCGTACGGGGTGTTCATGGGGGTCCTGAGCCCGCCCCCGACGAAGCCGAAGACCCGGCCGCCGATCTCGACCCGTTCGCCGTCCAGCACGGTGGTACCGGAATTGGCGTACTCGGGCCAGAGCGTCGGCACGTCGACGTTGCCGTACGTGGCGTATGTAGGGGTGGGCATGACCGCGAACATCTCGGTGTACTGCTTGCGTACGGCGGACAGGATCGCCGCGTTGCGGTCCAGACCCGCCCACAGCTCGCGCCCGAAGGCGCGCGCCTCCTCGAAGCGGCGCGCGGTGCGCAGCTCGACGATGCGGTCGGCGTTGGCCACGCCGAACAGGTCGGGGAAGATGCCGCGCGAGTGGTCGGCGTAGTCGAGGAAGAGGACGAGGTCCCCCAGACAGATCAGGGCGTCCGCGCCGTCGCCGGCCCGCGCCAGCGCCTCCGTGTTCCCGTGCACGTCGCTGACCACGTGCACGCGTGTCCGTCGGGTGGGGGTTGTGTGCTGATCGTGCGGTGTGCCGGCTCGCATGGGGATCACCCTAGGTCTCCACTCGCTGCTCTGGGTAGAGGCCGCCGGACCTGCGATTACTTCCGGATCGGGACACGGGTGGACTAATGTGCGCCGAAGGACCACCGATATGTGTGATGCATAAGACATCTGGCCGGATCCCCCTTTCCGGAACCGAGTACCGGTGGGTAACGTCCGGCCAGTCCAGTCGTGCTCACCCCACTGAGCATCTGCCAGTCTTGGACCGATCCGGTACGTCGCACAGAGCCGTGGAACCGGAGCCCGATGAGGAGCAGCAGTCTTGCGCGAGTTCAGCCTTCCGGCCCTGTACGAGGTCCCTACGGACGGCAACCTGACGGATCTCATCCGCCGCAACGCCGCTCAGCATCCCGACGTCGCGGTGATGAGCCGGAAGGTGGCCGGCGTCTGGACGGACGTCACGGCGACCCGGTTCCTCGCTGAGGTCAGAGACACCGCCAGAGGCCTCATCGCGTCCGGCATCCAGCCCGGCGACCGGGTGGCGCTCATGTCCCGGACCCGCTTCGAGTGGGTCCTGCTGGACTTCGCCATCTGGAGCGCGGGCGCCGTCACCGTGCCGGTGTACGAGACCAGCTCCGCCGAGCAGGTCCAGTGGATACTCGGCGACTCGGGCGCGGTCGCGGTCGTCGTGGAGAGCGACGCACACGCGGAGTCCGTCGCGTCCGTGCGTGACCGGCTCCCCGGTCTGCGGCACGTCTGGGAGATCGACCGGGGCGCCGTCGGCGAGCTCGTGGCGGCGGGTGCCGGGGTCTCGGACGAGACCCTGGACCTGCGCATGGTGAGCGCCAAGGCCGACGACCCGGCGACGATCGTCTACACCTCGGGTACCACCGGCCGCCCCAAGGGCTGTGTGCTGACGCACCGCAGCTTCTTCGCGGAGTGCGGCAACATCGTGGAGCGGCTGAAGCCCCTGTTCCGCACCGGTGAGTGTTCCGTCCTGCTCTTCCTCCCCGCCGCGCACGTCTTCGGCCGGCTGGTCGAGGTCGCCTCGGTGATGGCCCCGATCAAGCTCGGCTGCGTGCCGGACATCAAGAACCTCACCGACGAGCTGGCCTCCTTCCGGCCGACGCTCGTCCTCGGTGTGCCACGCGTGTTCGAGAAGGTCTACAACTCGGCGCGCGCCAAGGCGCAGGCGGACGGCAAGGGCAAGATCTTCGACCGCGCCGCCGACACGGCGATCGCGTACAGCCGCGCGCTGGGCACCCCGGAGGGCCCCTCGGTGGGTCTGAAGGTCAAGCACAAGGTCTTCGACAAGCTCGTGTTCAGCAAGCTGCGGGCCGTGCTCGGCGGCCGCGGCGAGTACGCGATCTCCGGCGGTGCGCCGCTGGGCGAGCGGCTCGGCCACTTCTTCCGCGGCATCGGCTTCACGGTGCTCGAGGGCTACGGCCTGACCGAGACCTGTGCCGCGACGGCCTTCAACCCGTGGGACCGCCAGAAGATCGGCACGGTCGGCCAGCCGCTGCCCGGTTCGGTCGTGCGGATCGCCGACGACGGCGAGGTGCTGCTGCACGGCGAGCACCTGTTCACCGGGTACTGGGGCAACGAGACGGCGACGGCCGAGGCGCTGGCCGACGGCTGGTTCCACACGGGCGACATCGGCACGCTCGACGAGGACGGCTACCTCGCGATCACGGGCCGCAAGAAGGAGATCATCGTCACGGCGGGCGGCAAGAACGTCGCCCCCGCGGTGATCGAGGACCGCATCCGCGCACACGCCCTTGTCGCGGAGTGCATGGTGGTCGGCGACGGGCGGCCGTTCGTCGGCGCGCTGCTCACCCTCGACGAGGAGTTCCTCTCCCGCTGGGCCGAGGAGAACGGCAAGCCGGCCGGGTCGACGGCGGTCTCCCTGCGTGAGGACCCCGACCTGCTGGCCGAGGTGCAGCGCGCGGTGGACGACGGCAACGCTGCGGTCTCCAAGGCGGAGTCCGTGCGCAAGTTCCGCATCCTGGCGGCGCAGTTCACCGAGGAGGCCGGTCACATCACGCCCTCCCTGAAGCTGAAGCGCAACGTCGTGGCGAAGGACTTCGCGGACGAGGTCGAGTCGATCTACCGCGGCTGAAGCCCGGACACCTGCGACGGAGGGGCCCGCACCGTGACCGGTGCGGGCCCCTCCGTCGTACACGCGGGCGCCGCGGGCCCTTCATGGCCGTGTCCGGACCCCTCGTCGCGCCTGCGGTCCGCGGACGCTCAGAGCAGGGCTTCGAGCTTCCCCGCGAGCAGGTCCCAGCGCCACTTCTCCTCGACCCACGCCCTGCCCCGCTCCCCCATGCGCGAGCGCAGCATCGGGTCCTGGAGGAGAGTGACGATCCGGTCGGCCGACTCCTCGGCGGAGCCGCCCCGGACCACCCACCCGGTCTCGCCGTCGAGCACGGCGTCCGGGGCGCCCCCCGAGTCGCCGGCCACGACCGGCAGCCCGGTCGCGGACGCCTCCAGGTAGACGATGCCGAGGCCCTCGACGTCGAGCCCGCCCCGCCGGGTGCGGCAGGGCATGGCGAACACGTCGCCGGCGCCGTAGTGCGCGGGCAGCTCCTCCCAGGGCACCGGCCCGGTGAAGCGCACCGAGTCCTGGACGCCCGTCTCGGCGGCCAGCTTCTTCAGCTGCCCGGCGTACGGGCCGCCGCCGACGACCAGCAGGACGGCGTCCGGCACCCGCGCGAGGATCGCGGGCATGGCGAGGACGAGGGTGTCCTGGCCCTTGCGCGGGACGAGCCGTGACACGCACACGACGACGGGCCGCTCGGTGAGGCCGAGCCGCGCCCTGACCCGGTCGCCGCCGGAGTCCGGGCGGAAGGTCTTCTCGTCGACGCCGGGCGGCAGCTGCACCATGCGGCCCGCGGCCGCCGGGGTGAGCGCGGCCGCGATCCTGGAGCGGGTGTACTCGCCGAGGTAGGTGATCGTGTCGGTGCCCTCGCCGATACGGCGCAGCAGCTGCCGGGACGCGGGCAGCTGCGCCCAGCCGGCCTCGTGGCCGTGCGTGGTGGCCACGATCCGGCGGGCACCGGCCCTGCGCAGCGCGGGCGCCATCAGCCCGAGCGGCGCCGCGGCGCCGAACCACACGGAGGAGCAGCCGTGTTCACGCAGCAGCCCGGCGGCCCGGCGGGTGACGCGCGGGGTGGGCAGGAGCATCGTCGTACGGTCGCGCACGACGGTGAAGGGCTGCTCGGCGTCGAAGGCGGCGGTCGCCTCGGCGCCCTCGGCGCCGCGCTTCCAGGTGGAGGCGTAGACGACGAGCCGCTCGGGGTCCATGCGCAGCGCCATGTTGTGCAGGAATGCCTGGATGCCGCCGGGGCGGGGCGGGAAGTCGTTCGTCACGATCAGCGTCTTGTCCATCGCCGCCGACAGTACCGGGCGTCCCGACGGCCCTGCCTGACGGCTCCCGCACAGCCGGGGCCTGCATCATGACGGGCATGACAGGTACGAGTGGCCGGGGAGGCCGGGCTCTGTCCCTCGCCGTGTGGGGCCTCACCCGGGCGGTGCTGCTGCTCTGCGTCTTCAAGGTGTTCACAGTGCCGGGGCCGGACGTCACCAGCGACGTCTCGGCGATCTACCGGGGCTGGTACGAGGTGCTGCGCGCCGGCTCCTATCCGCTGGACGACGTCACCTGGCAGTATCCGCCCGCGGCCGCGCTCGCCGTCCTCTCCCCGGATCTGCTGCCCTTCCTGGAGTACGCCTCCGCCTTCTTCGTCCTCGTCCTCCTCTGCGACGCGCTGGTGTTCGGTCTCCTGCTGTACGCGGGCAGCCGTACGGGCGGTCGCACGGCCGGCGTGTGGCTCTGGGTGGCGGGCGTGCCGCTGCTCGGACCGACCGTGTACGCCCGGTACGACCTGATGGTGACGGCCGTGGCGGTGGCCGCGCTGCTGGCCGGGGTGCGGCACCCGAGGGTGCTGGGGGCACTGGCCGCCTTCGGCACCCTGCTGAAGGTGTGGCCGGCGCTGCTGCTGGTGGGCACCGCCCGGGGCAGGGACACGCGCCGCTCCTGGTCGGCGGCGGCGGTGACGGCGGCCGTGCTGGTCCTGGCGTCGGCGGTGGCCCTGCCCGGGGCGTTCGCCTTCCTGACGTTCCAGCGGGACCGGGGGCTGGAGATCGAGTCGCTGGGCGCGCTGGTCTTCCACGTGGCCCGGCGGTTCGGCTGGGAGGGCCGGGTGGAACTGCGCTACGGCTCGATGGAGTTCGCCGGCCCGCACGTGGCGCTGGTGAGCACGCTGGCCCTGGCCCTGAGTGTGTTCGCCTTCGGCTGGCTGCTGCTGTGGCGGCTGCGGGCCCGGATCTCCGCCGTGCACACCCCGGCGGACGCGGCCTTCACCGCGGTGCTGCTGTTCACCGTGACCAGCCGGGTCATCAGCCCCCAGTACATGGTGTGGCCGCTCGGCGTCGGCGCGGTCTGCCTGGTGTTCCGGGGCAGCCGGATGGCGCTGCCCGCGTGCCTGGTCCTGCTGGCCACCGGCGTCACGCTGCTGGAGTTCCCCCTCGGCTTCGCGCACGTGGTGGCGAGCGACGCGGAGGGCGTGGCGCTCATGCTCGTGCGCAACGGTCTGCTGGCCGTGGCGGCGGTCGGCGCGGCCCGGCGGCTGTGGCGGGACACCGTGCCGGGGGCGCGGAAGGGGAGCGGGACGGAGCGGATCAGCCGAGCAGGGCGCTCAGATACTCCCGCCAGCGCGCCGTGAAGTCCTGGGGCGTGATGCCGAGCACCGTGTGCATGGCCTGCTCCACGGCCCCGTCCCGCTCCGAACGGCTCCCCACGGCCTCGTAGAAGGCGATCAGCTTCTCCTCGCCCCAGTCCCGCGCGATCAGCTCGCAGGCCAGCCAGCCGCCCTCGTAGGCCCGTGAGAGCTTCTCCGCGTCCTCGCCGAAGCCGAACTCCTCGTCGGCGGGCAGTTGGGCGGGCAGGTCACCGCGGCGGACCGCCTCCGCGAGCTCCGGTGCCAGCTCCGCGGCCGTACGGCTCTCCCCGCGGTAGGCGGTCCGGTCGGCGAAGCCCTCGGAGAGCCAGACAGGGGTGGCGGCGGAGGTGTGCGCCCGGGTCGCCACATGGGTGGTCTCGTGGGTGAGGACGACCCGCTGCCCGAAGTCGCCGAGCATCCCGTACGCCTGGGGGTTGACGATCACCCGGTCCGCCGGCGCGCTGCCGCTGCCTCCGACCTTGCCGGTCGTGACGGCGGCTATGCCCCGGTAGCTGGCCGCGGGTGAGTCGAGGAGCCCCGCCATGTCGTCCACGGACCGGGGGACGAGCACCACGACCCGCCCGGCCCAGGGATCGGGCCAGGCCTCCGTGACGGCGGGTACGGCCCGGTCCGCGGTGGCCGCGATCCGGTGCAGCTCGTCCGTCTCCCGCCCGACCCCGAGGACCAGGCTGTGCGTGCCCCGTACGACCTCGACGTCGCCCTGCTGCCAGAGCTGGGCCGGGGCACCGTCGGCGGCCCTGTCCGCGGCGACGTACCAGGTGCTGTCCTCGCCGCGACGGACCAGCTCCACGGTGCGGGAGGAGGACACGGGTGCCCGGTCGTAGCCCTCGATGCGGTAGCGCAGCTCGACCTCCGCGGTGACCCGGTCCGCCCCTTCCCCGGTCACGTCCTTCACCTCGTACGCCCATGACTCCAGGGGTACGTCGGCGAGGTTGTGCAGTTCGGTGCGCTGGGCCGCCCGGAAGGAGGCGGCCCGGGGGTCGAGCGCGGCCAGGTAGGCGCCGGTGTCGTGCTCCATGACTGCCGCGGCCCTGCGGTCCAGGGTGGCCGCGACCTCCTGGACGGTGGTCCCGGTGGTGGTGTCCCGGGGGCCGGAGCAGGCGGGCGCGAGCAGCAGGGCGACGAGCACGGCACCCGCCGTGCCCCGCCTGCGGGTGCGCTCCCGCCGCGCGTCCTGCGTCCGAACAGCCATCCAGCCGATCGTACGGTCAGACGCGGGTGACCGAGGAGACGGGCATCATGCCGACGGGGTCGTAGCGCACCGGGGCGCCGGGGTAGGGGGCGTGGATGACCTGGCCGTTCCCGGCGTACATACCGATATGGCTGGCGTCCGCGCGGTAGGCGACCAGGTCTCCGGGCCTCGCCTGCGAGAGCGGCACCATGCGGCCCGCGTACCGCTGTGCCTGCGAGGTCCTGGGCAGACCGACACCGGCCTGTGCGTACGCCCACTGCATCAGCCCCGAGCAGTCGAACCCGGAGGGCCCGTTGGCGCCCCACACGTACGGGCGGCCCAGGGCTCCCCGGGCCGCCATGAGGGCCGCCAGACCGCGTGCGGAGCCGGCGGCCTCGGCGCCGAGCGCCGTGCCGGGGCCGGAGCGCGACGCACGGCCGAGGGACGCGCGGTCGGGGGCGGGCAGCGTCTGCAGCAGCTGGCGGGCCCGGGCCAGCTTTCCCTCCACGGCACGCTTGTGGCGTGCCACGGAGGCCCGGTCGCGTTCCATGGCCGCCAGTGCCCCGGCGGCCTCGGCGCGGACCTGGGCGATCCTGCGCTGGGCCCGCTGGAGCTTGCCGAGCGTCATGGCGCGTCGCTCTCCGGCCCGGTCCAGGGCGGCGGCCCGGTCCAGGAAGCTGTCCGGGTCCGAGGAGAGCAGCAGCGCGACCGAGGGATCGATGCCCCCGGAGCGGTACTGCGCGCCCGCCATCGCACCGAGGGAGTCCCGCATGCGGTTGACGTCCTCCTGCGTCCGGGCCGCCGAGTCCTGAGCCGCGGCGAGCCGGTCGCGCTGCCGTACGAGGCTCTCGCGTGCCGCGTTGAACTGCTCGGTGGCGCGCTCGGCCTCCCCGTACAGCCGGTCGACCGCGGCCTTCGCCGTCTCGTGGGTGTCCTCCGGCACGGCGCCGGCGGGCGCTGCGTTGAGGGTGGCCGCCGCGGTGGCCGCGGCGGCGGACAGGACGGTGGCCCGGACGCCACGGTTGAGGCCGGGCCGGGTGGGGCGGCGATGCGACACCACAGGAAGCCGCACTCCCTTCCGCTGTACGCAGACGTGCGCAGCCCCTGCCGCCCAGGGAGGGCGGACCGACGACCGGGAGCTGCGCGGCAGCGCAGACAGTAACCGCACGGCTACGCACCGGCCAAAGGCCACGCCGGTACCCGGCAGGAGGTGAACGGGACGGGAAACGACGGCGCCCCGCCGGTGACCTGTGGTCTCCGGCGGGGCGGGGTGTCGTCGCGGGGTGCCGTGATTCGCCCGTTCGGGCGTCAGGGGCGCACGCCGAACTGGAAGGTGCCCATGTAGTCCATCGATTCGTAGCGGACCACGGCGCCGGGCTTCGGGGCGTGCAGGATCTGGTTGTTCCCCGCGTACAGACCCACGTGCGAGGTGTTGTTGAAGAAGACCAGGTCGCCCGGCTTCAGGGCGCTGCGGCCGATGCGCGGGCCGTCGTTGATCTGGGTGTACGTGGTGCGGGTGAGCTGGACACCGGCCTGGGCGTACGACCACTGGGTCAGGCCCGAGCAGTCGAAGGAGTTGGGGCCGGTGCCGCCGGAGACGTACGGCTTGCCGAGCTGCGTGGCGGCGGCCTGGAGGGCCGCGGCACCACGGGCGGACGCGGGGACCTCGTTGCCGAGTTCGACCCGGTCGCCGGCGGCGCGGCTGGCGCGCTGCTCCTGCTCCGCCATCTTGGCGCGCTCGGCGGCGGTGAGGGTGTTCAGGAGCTTCTGGGCGTCGGCGAGCTTGCCCTGGTACTTCTGCTTGTTCTCGTTGAGCGTCTTGCGGACGTCGGCGAGGTCGCTGAGCTTGGCCTGCGCCTCCTTGCGCTCCTGCGCGAGGGTCCGCTGCTTCGCCTGGATCTTCTGCAGCGACTCGGCCTGCTTGGCCGTCAGCTGGTCGAGCGCGGAGGCCTGGTCGAGGAAGCTGTCCGGGTCCGAGGAGAGCAGCAGCTGGACCGACGGGTCGAGACCGCCGGAGCGGTACTGCGCGGTGGCCAGCGAACCCAGCTCGCCGCGCAGGGCGTTGAGCTCGTCCTGGCCGCGGGCGACCTTGTCCTGGAGCGCGTCGGCCTGCTTCTTGAGCTTGTCCTGCTGCTCCTTGGCGCCGTTCGCCTTCTCGGTGGCTTCCTCGGCCTCGTGGTAGAGCTTGTCGACCTTCGCCTTGACCTCGCTCTTGGTCGGCTTGGGGTCGGCGTGGGCGGCCTGGGAGGTGAGGGCCACGGCCGCGGCGGCGGTCGCGGTGAGCACGGTCACACGGGTGCGGCTCGGCTGCTTGGGACGACGGTGGGACGCCACGAAGGCGAGCTCCTTCTTCCTCGAGCCGCCTACCGGGTTGTGGGGGACACGGACGGACCCCGGCTCCGTGCAGGTCACGGACTCGGCGGTTCCTTCGCTGTCACCCCGGGTGGGCAATCAACCGTGCGAAGGTTCGAGGCCTGACCCTAGTGACCATCTTGTGATCAGTTCAAATCCTCACAAGGAAAATCTCGTCACATCAGGCACTTCTTTACTTTCATCACACTGCGTGTAGTGGAGACTTGACGGTACGTTCCAGAAATTCCGGCAAGTCGCCCATGCCTCACAAGACGCGTCAGACGCGCGAAAGGCGCTTCAGGAGCAAGGCGGACGCGACCGGCCTCGCCCCCGCCTTCGCCACCCCGTCGGCGACCTCGCGGTCGGTGGAGACCACCACGACGGGTCTGCCCGGCGGTTCCGCGCGCGCGAGTTGACGGATCAGCTCGTCCGCGGTGACCCCGGCCTTGCTGAACAGCACACGGACGCCGCGCGGCGGCGCGAGCAGGACGGGAACGGCCAGCTCGGCACCGTCGAAGACACAGGTCATCTCCGCGCCGGTCTGGGCCGCGAGGACGGAGAGGCCCCCCAGGAGGCGCAGCCTCTGCTTCTCCAGCGGCATCTGCGGATAGCCGGTCTTCGTGACGTTGTAGCCGTCGACGATCAGATGCGCCTGAGGCAGGGCGAGCAGTTGGTCCAGGAGCGCCGGATCGGTCTCCGAAAGAGCCCTGGCCGCAATGTCCTTCGGCGACATCCGGCCGGGTTCCACCGCTTCGACGCCGTCCGCGGGGCGGATCGACGAGGGCGGCAGGGCCAGCTCACGGCGCAGCCCCTGGGCCGCGTCGAGCACGGTGTCGAGCAGCAGCCGCAGCCGCATGTCCTCGACGGACCGTCCTTCCCTGGCGGCCCTGCGGCCCGCTTCGACGGAGGCCTCCGCCTCGGCCAGTCGGGCCTTGAGCCGGCGGGACTCGCTCTCGGCCGCGGAGACCTGGGCCGCGGCCTCGGCCCGTACGGCGTCGAACTCGGCGCCTGCCTTGCGCAGGGCGGCCTCCCCGCGCTTCACCTCGCTGAGCGCGCTGCGCAGCTTGCGGTGCAGGGAGTCGGCCTCCTTACGGGAGGACTCCAGCTCCGAGCGCAGCCGTTCGGTGTCGGCCTTGGTCTGCCCACGGGCGTGGTCGAGCTCCTCACGCAGCCGTTCCAGCTCGCGCCTGGTCTCCTCGTCCGCCCGCTCGGCGTGCGCCCGCTGGACCTCCTCGCCCGCGGCGGCGA
Source organism: Streptomyces sp. NPDC055962 (assembly GCF_042270185.1). Lineage (NCBI taxonomy): Bacteria > Bacillati > Actinomycetota > Actinomycetes > Kitasatosporales > Streptomycetaceae > Streptomyces > Streptomyces sp. NPDC055962. Next base: position 1,084,488 of record NZ_JBHJYN010000002.1, on the reverse strand, counting down.
CCAGCTCGGCCCAGCCGGCGGGACGCAGCACGTAGGCGGCCGCGGCCACGTCGACCGGGTCGGCGGCGGCGGGCGGCGCACCGGACGTGAGGGCTTCGGCCAGCTCCGGCTGGGTCTGGCCGACGCGCTCGCCGATGCGCCGCCGGAAGGCGGGATCGCTCTCCAGCGCGGCGGCCATCGCGTTACCCGCGAACTTGGCCCGCCTGGTCGGTGTGAAACGGGCGTACTGCCGTAGCTGGGAGGGGAGTTCGCCGACGGTCAGACCGCCGAAGGCGTCCGAGACCAGCGCCACCACCTTGCGGCGTACGCCTTCGGGCAGCGGACGGTCGAGCGACTCCGCGGTGCCGTCGGCCGGTCCGGCCGGTCCGGCGCCGCCTGTCGGCTGCTCCACCATCCATCACCTCAATGTGTATGTCCGCACGGCCCCGTCAGGAGTCGGCACCCGGCCTGTCGACCAGCTCGATCTGGTCCACGGCGTTGCACCAACGACAGCGCACCGACTCGATGGTCTCACTGACCACCTCGCGCTCCTCGACACTCGACTCCCCGGCCAGGTCGAGATGCACGTACTCCACGACCTTCGAGGAGCGCGTCACATCGAAACGGGTCAGGTTGCCGCAGAGCGTGCAGCGCCAGCGGGTCCCGTCCGTCGGCTGGGGAACCGTCGTCATCGTTGCGTCCTCTTTCGTCGTTCGTCGAGTCTCGTGCGTGCCCAGGTCTTCGATCTCGCGGTGCGCCGTCGAACTGCGGATGTCCTGCCGCAACCCTACGGCCTTGCGCATACCCATCGACACGGCGAGGCGGTCTGTCCCGTTCTCGCCGGGTGCGTCATGCTCTGTACGTGATCGATCGGCGGCAGGTCCACTGGCGGGAGCGCGCCCGGGAGCTCGGGGCCGCGGCCTCGGCGGGCGGCGCCCCGGTCACGTACGGGATCGTCGCGCTCTGCTGCGCGGTGTTCCTGATCAGCCCGCTGTCCGGGTTCCGTCCCGTCCGGGGCGGCGCCGACGCCCTCCTGGCCGCTCAGGCCGGGTACTTCGAGCAGTGGGGTGTGATCCCCAGCGAGCTCATGGAGGGCTCGGCGCACGCGGCGCTGACCCCGCTGACCGCGCTCTTCGTGCACGGCAGCTGGCTGCACCTGCTGGGCAACCTGCTCTTCCTCCACGTCTTCGGCGCGATGACCGAGGAACGCATGGGCCGCGCCGAGTTCACCTTCTTCTACCTCGCGTGCGGCTACTTCGCCCTGGTGGCCTACGCGGTGGTCCACGCGGGCTCCGACCAGACGCTGGTCGGGGCGTCGGGGGCGATCTCGGCGGTGCTCGGCGCGTTCCTCTACCTCTTCCCCCGGGCCCGTGTCACCAGCCTCTTCCCCTTCCTCTTCTTCCTCCCGCTGCGTTTCCCCGCCTGGATCGTCCTCGTGTTCTGGTTCGTCCTGCAGTGGCTGGCGGCGCAGAGCGCGGGCAGCGGCCCGGGCGTGGCGTACCTCGCCCACGTGGCGGGGTTCGCGGCCGGGTTCCTCTACGCCTGGGGCCGGTTCCGGGGGACTAGAGTGAAAGCTCCAGCCACGGCCACCGAGGGAGAAAGACAGCCGTGATCACCGCGATCGTGCTCATCAAGACCAGCGTGGACCGGATTCCGGAGATCGCCGAGGCCATCGCCGCGCTGGACAGCGTCAGCGAGGTCTTCTCGGTCACCGGTACGTACGACCTGATCGCCATGGTCCGGGTGGCGCGGCACGACGATCTGGCCGATGTCATCCCGGGCCGGATCAGCAAGATCCAGGGCGTGGAGGCGACGGACACCCATGTCGCGTTCCGCACCTACTCGCAGCACGACCTCGAGGCGGCCTTCGCCATCGGCCTCGACGCCTGAGGGCTCCTTGCGCGTACGGCTCAGGCGGGGGACGGGAGGCATGCTGCCTCCCGTCCCCCGCCTGAGCCGTCTCCGGGCCGGTCAGACCTGCGCGGCACCCCGGTCGGGCACGCAGCGGCCCTCCTCGGTGCGGTAGGTCCAGCGGGCGCCCTTGCTCACCAGTTCCCGGACAGCCCCGACGAACCGCTCGATGTGCTCGTCCGGGGTGCCGGCGCCGAAGCTCACCCGGATGGCGTTGAGGGACCTCTCCCCCGGCGCCGCCTCCGGGGCGCCGCACTCACCCGGGTCCTGGGGCTCGCTGCCCAGCAGCGTCCGCACCAGCGGGTGGGCGCAGAACAGTCCGTCGCGCACCCCGATGCCGTACTCGGCAGAGAGCGCCGCGGCGAAGTGCGAGCTGTTCCACCCCTCGACGACGAAGGAGATGACGCCGACCCTCGGGGCGTCGTCGCCGAACAGCGAGAGCACCTTGACCTCCGGGACACCGGCCAGCCCCTCGCGGACACGGGTCACGAGCTGCTGCTCCCGTGCGACCAGCCGGTCGAAGCCCGCCTCGGTCAGGGCCTTGCAGGCGGCCGCGATGGAGTAGACGCCGATGACGTTGGGCGATCCGGCCTCGTGGCGGGCCGCCGTGGTGTGCCACTCGACGTCCACACCGCCGTCGGCACGCCGGGCGACCTTCCGGGAAGCTCCGCCGCCGGCGAGGTAGGGCTCCGCTGCCACCAGCCAGTCGGCCCGGCCCGCGAGCACGCCCGAGCCGAAGGGGGCGTACAGCTTGTGGCCGGAGAAGGCGACCCAGTCGACGTCCAGCTCGGCGATGTCCACCGGGTGGTGGGGCGCCAGCTGCGCCGCGTCGAGCACGATCCGCGCGCCGTGGGCATGGGCGGCGGCGGCCAGTTCCTTCACCGGCCAGAGCTCTCCGGTGACGTTGGACGCGCCCGTGACGCAGACCAGGGCGGGCCCGTGGGGGTCACGGCCGGCGAGCGCCCGCTCCAGGGTGGCGACCGCCTGGTCCGGGGTGCGCGGGGCGTCGAGGTAGGTCACCCGGGCGTCGCGCCAGGGAAGCAGCGAGGCGTGGTGCTCGGTCTCGAAGACGAACACCTGGCAGTCGGCGGGCAGCGCGGCCGCCAGCAGGTTCAGGGAGTCGGTCGTGGAACGGGTGAAGACCACCTGGTCGTCGGCCCGGCAGCCGAGGAACTCCGCGACGGTCACGCGGCTGCTCTCGAACAGGTCGGTGGAGAGCTGCGAGAGGTAGCCGGCCCCCCGGTGCACGCTGCCGTAGTAGGGGGCGTAGGCGGCCACGTCGTCCCACACGCGCCGGAGGGCCGGGGCGCTGGCCGCGTAGTCGAGGGCGGCGTAGGTGACGTCTCCGCCCGTCACGAGCGGAACGGTGACATCGGCACCCAGAACCGGCAGAGGGGCACAAACCGACTGGTCGACGGCAGCGGTGGAGACAGACATGGCGAACTCCCGTAAGAGGCAGGCGAAATCCTCGCACCGGCGGTCCGACAGGACACGGCAGCAGCACGGGGACAGAAGAAGTGGGTGCGCGAAGGGGGGCGTCCAGCCCTATCGCATTCGCTTGCTCACAAGAGGCTCCCTGGGACCAGGACCCCAAGGGGTGGCATTCGAGATGCCGAGGGGCCCGCGCTTGCCACAGACCTCGCTGCCTGCGGCCTGGTCTTCACCCGGGGCACCCCGCCACGGACGGAGGGTTGCCGGACAGCGGGCCGGGGCCGTAGTCGCTGTCACTCATGACCTGCGCAGCATCTTGCCATACCCGCGACGACGCGCAAGGGCGCAGTCCGCGATCCGGACTGCGCCCTTGCTCACACCGTGCGCCCTCAGGCGTTGCTGGCGGCCACCCAGCGCTCCAGCGCGCGCTTGGCGGCGCCGGAGTCGATCGACTCCGCCGCCCGCGCGATCCCCGCGGCGAGCTGCTCGTTCAACGTGCCCTCCCCCGGGTCCAGGGCGACCAGCGCGGCAGCGGAGTTGAGCAGCACAGCGTCCCGTACGGGGCCGTGCTCGCCGTCGAGCAGCCGGCGGGCCACGTCCGCGTTGTACGAGGCGTCCGCGCCGCGCAGGGCCTCGACGGGGACCAGGTCCAGGCCGACGTCGCGCGGGTCGAAGGCCTCCTCGCGGACGGCGCCGTCACGCACGATCCAGACCCGCGAGGTCGCCGTGGTGGTCAGCTCGTCCAGGCCGTCGTCGCCCCGGAAGACGAGCGCCGAGTTCCCCCGGGCCGCCAGTACGCCCGCCACGATGGGCGCCATCTTCACGTCGGCGACCCCGATGGCCTGGGAGCGCACCCGGGCCGGGTTGGTGAGCGGGCCCAGGATGTTGAAGGTGGTCTGCGTGCCGAGCTCCTTGCGTGCCCTGGCCGCGTACCGCAGGGCCGGGTGGAACTTCACGGCGAAGCAGAAGGTGATGCCGGCCTCCTCGGCCACCGTCACGACGCGCTGAGGTGTCAGGTCCAGGTTGACGCCGAGCTTCTCCAGGACGTCGGAGGCCCCGCTCGCCGAGGAGGAGGCCCGGTTGCCGTGCTTGACGACCTTCGCGCCCGTCCCCGCGACGACGATCGCGGACATGGTGGAGATGTTGACCGTCTTGGCCATGTCGCCACCGGTCCCCACGATGTCGACCGTGCGGCCGGGCACGTGGATGGTGTGGGCGTGCTCGTACATGGCGCGGACCAGTCCGGTGACCTCGCCGACGGTCTCGCCCTTGGCGCGCAGCGCGACCGCGAAGCCGGCGATCTGCACGTCCGAGGCCTCACCGCTCATGATGCGGTCCATGGCCCAGGCGGTGTCGTCCTCGCTCAGGTCCTCACCGCGCAGGAGGGGAGTCAGCACGCCGGGCCAGGTAGGGGCCGCCACGCTGTCGCCGCCGTCCGGGGTCACAACGTTCATGGTCCGCTCCTGGGGTCCACAGCCGGTACAAGAATGCCTCCACCCTATCCAGCCCCGGGGACAGCGAAGAGCCCCGTCCATCGGATGGACGGGGCTCCTGCTGTGGCGTTCAGCTGGTGATCAGTGGTGGCCGTGGCCCTCGGTGATCTCCTTGTACTCCTCGACGGTGGGCTTGGCGATCTGGTTGTCCTCGCCGTAGTAGCTCTGGCTGAGCCTGGCCCGCAGCTTCCGGAGAGCCGACGGCTTGCGCTCGACACCGTTCTCGTCGACCGTCGGGCCGATCTCGAGGGGCTTGTACTGCTCGTGCGCCGTGAGCGTGTGCAGCTGCGCCGGGCTGAGCGGCTCGTGGATCTCCACGAACTCACCGTGCGGAAGGCGCTTGATGGTGCCGGACTCGCGCCCGTGCAGCACCTTCTCCTTGTCGCGGCGCTGGAGGCCGAGGCAGATCCGGCGGGTGACGACGAACGCCACGACCGGGCCGACGAAGAAGGCGATCCGCACGAACCAGCTGATCGCGTTGAGCGACAGGTTGAAGTGCGTCGCCCAGATGTCGTTGCCGCCGCCGATCAGCATGACGAAGTAGATCGTCACCCAGGCCACACCCAGACCGGTGCGGGTCGGAGCGTTGCGCGGACGGTCCAGGATGTGGTGCTCGCGCTTGTCCCCGGTGATCCACGACTCGATGAACGGGTAGAGCGCCAGGGCCGCGAGGATCACACCGAACAGGACCAGCGGGATCAGCACGCCCAGGACCAGCGTGTGGCCCCAGAGGTTGATCTCCCAGCCCGGCATCACACGGACGAAGCCTTCGGCGAACCCCATGTACCAGTCCGGCTGGGCGCCCGTGGACACCTGGTCGGGACGGTAGGGGCCGAGCGCCCAGATCGGGTTGATCGTGGCGATCGCCGCGATGATCGCGATGAAGCCGAAGACCAGGAAGAAGAACCCGCCGGCCTTGGCCGCGTACACCGGCAGCACGGGCATGCCGACGACGTTCTTGTTCGTACGGCCCGGACCCGCGAACTGCGTGTGCTTGTGGAAGACGACCAGGATGAGGTGGCCGACCACGAGCCCGAGCATGATGCCCGGCAGCAGCAGGATGTGGATCGAGTAGAACCTGGCGATGATGTCGCCGCCGGGGAACTCCCCGCCGAACAGGAACATCGAGATGTACGTGCCCACGATCGGCATCGACAGGATGGCGCCCTGCGTGAAGCGCACACCCGTGCCGGAGAGCAGGTCGTCCGGGAGCGAGTAGCCGGTGAACCCGGTGAACATGCCGAGGACGAACAGCAGGAAGCCGAACAGCCAGTTGATCTCACGCGGCTTGCGGTACGCGCCGGTGAAGAACACCCGGAACATGTGCACGAACATGCCGGCGAGGAAGATCACCGCTGCCCAGTGGTGGATCTGCCGGACGAGCAGCCCACCGCGGACGTCGAAGCTGATGTCCAGCGTCGAGGCGTAGGCCTCGGACATGCGGATGCCCTGCATCGGCTCGTAGGAGCCGTGGTACACGACCTCGTTCATGCTCGGGTGGAAGAACAGCGTCAGGTACACACCCGTGAGGATGATGATGATGAAGCTGTAGAGGCAGATCTCACCGAGCATGAAGGACCAGTGGTCCGGGAAGATCTTGCGCATGTAGCCCTTGGCCAGGCCGTAGACGCCCAGCCGGCCGTCCGCCCAGTCGGCCACCCGCTCACCGGCGGGCGCCTTGCGCTTTGTTTCCGTCGCAGTACTCATCCGCGCTCCCAGAAGGCAGGACCGACGGGCTCTTCGAAGTCACCGAGCGCCTCGAGGTTGCCCTCGCTGTTCACGCCGATCCGCAGCTGTGGGAGGGGGTGACCGGCCGGACCGAAGATGACGCGGGCGCCGTCGGAGAGGTCGAAGGTGGACTGGTGGCACGGGCAGAGCACGTGATGCGTCTGCTGCTCGTACAGGCTGATCGGGCAGCCGACGTGGGTGCAGATCTTGGAGAAGGCCACGATTCCCTCGTGGGCCCACTCGCGCTCGCGCTTGTCCTTGATGTTGTCCGGCTCGATGCGGATGATCATCAGGGCGGCCTTGGCGATCTGCGTCTGGAAGTCGTGCGCGTCCTCCTCCAGGCCCTCGGGCATGGCGAAGGTCAGCGAACCGACGACGACGTCCTCGGGACGCAGCGGCTCCATGGTGTTCATGTTGACGAGCTGCTTGCCCTTGGCCCACAGGGTCGAGCGGAGCTTCTTCTCCGGCAGCGGACCGAGGTCGCGCAGCAGCACCACACCGGAGAGCGGCACCAGGGCCAGCGCACCGAACATGGTGTTGCGGATCAGCTTCCGGCGTCCGAGCGCGGACTCCCGGGCACCGTCCGCGAAGTCGGCCAGGACCTGCGCCTTGACCTCGGGGGTCGCCTCGATGGGGTGCCGCTCGTCGACCATCTCCACGTCGGACATCAGGGTGCGCGCCCAGTGGACGGCGCCCGCGCCGATGAAGAAGAGCGCCAGCCCCAGGGTCAGGCCCAGGGAGAAGTTGAGCGCGCTCACATGGCCGAACGGCCAGATGAAGACGATCTTGTCGACCGGGAAGATGACGTAACAGGCGATGAAGCCGATCGTCGCCAGCATGGACAGCGAGAACATGAACGCGACGGCCCGCTCGGAGCGGTCGGCGGCACGTTCGTCGATGTCCTGGATGCGCGGCTTGTGGGCCGGCATCCCGGGGTTCGCGAACGGGTCGTTCGCACCCTCCACCGCGCCGTGCGCGGTGCCCTGCTCTACCGGCAGGTTCTCTTCTGGAATCTGTTGGCTACTCATGACTTCTTGGCCTTAGCGGTGTGGGCCGCGACCCATACGGCGATGGCGACCAGGCCGCCCAGGCCGAAGATCCAGCCGAAGAGACCTTCACTGACGGGGCCGAGGCCACCGAGCGAGAGCCCGCCGGGGGTCTCGGACTCATTACCGTTGACGGTCTTGATGTACGCGATGATGTCTTTCTTCTCCTGCTCCGGCATGGTGCTGTCCGGGAAGGAGGGCATGCTCTGCGGGCCGGTCTGCATGGCCTCGTAGATGTGCTTCGGGCTCACGCCTTCGAGGCTCGGGGCGTACTTGCCCTTCGTCAGGGCACCGCCCTCGCCGGTGAAGTTGTGGCACTGTGCGCAGTTCGTGCGGAACAGGTCGCCGCCCTTGGCCACGTCGGCGCCCGAGGGGTCGACCTGGCTCTTGGTGGGCGTGATCGGACCGGCGCCCAGCGACGAGACGTACGCCGCGAGCTGGTCGATCTCGGCCTGGTTGTAGATGACCTTCTTCTTCGGGACCTGGGCGCCCGGCTGCTGGGCCGGCATGCGTCCGGTACCGACCTGGAAGTCGACGGCGGCGGAGCCGACGCCCACGAGGGACGGCCCGTCGGTGGTGCCCTGACCGCCGGATCCGTGGCAGCTTGCGCAGCCCACGGAGTAGAGCTTCTTGCCCTCGTCGATGGCGAGGGACTGGGCGGTTTCGTCGGCCTGCGCCTTACCCGCAGGCGCGAACGCGGCGTACAGCCCCCCGGTAGCCGCCAGCGCGAGGAGTAGTACGACGACCGCCGCCAGCGGATGGCGTCGTCGTGCGGAGAGCTTTTTCACGGATTACCCCGGTGTCAGGATCTTCTGCGTCGATGATGGGCGGGTGCGAGCCCGGCTACTTGATCATGTAGATCGTGGCGAACAGGCCGATCCAGACGACATCGACGAAGTGCCAGTAGTAGGACACGACGATGGCCGCGGTGGCCTGTTCGTGGGTGAATCTCGAGGCCGCGTATGTCCTGCCCAGGACGAGCAGGAAGGCGATGAGACCGCCTGTCACATGCAGACCGTGGAAGCCGGTCGTCAGGTAGAACACCGAACCGTACGGGTCGGAGGACAGGGAGAGACCCGCCTCCTTGACCAGCTCGGTGTACTCGAGGACCTGGCCTCCGATGAAGATCGCACCCATCACGAACGTGATGATGAACCAGGTGCGGAGCTTCTTCACATCGCCCCGCTCCGCGGCGAATACGCCGAGCTGGCAGGTGAGAGAGGAAAGCACCAGGATCGTGGTGTTCGTCGCCGAGAACGGGAAGTTCAGATGGTGGGCCATCTCCTTCCAGTGTTCGGGTCCCATCACCGATCGCAGGGTGAAGTACATCGCGAAGAGGGCCGCGAAGAACATCAGCTCGGAACTCAACCAGATGATGGTTCCGACGCTGGTGAGGTTCGGCCGATTGACCGACGGGTGCGCGTGCCCGGTTTCTACTGTCGTTGCTGTCGCCACGACCGACATTATGTCGGTCGCTTATCCCGCCCTCACTCCGGGGGGTGCCGTTCGGTGTGTCAGTGGTGTGTGTCCTCACCGAACGGCCCATCGAATCGCTGTCCTTACCGGTGCTGACAGCCGGTCCGCCGGAGTACGATCCGCCCATCGGTTCATGCCCCGAGAGCCCCGAAGACACAGACGTCACGGAGGAACAATGCAGCCGACCGCCACGGTCCTGGTCTACAGCGACGACGCCAACACCCGCGAGCAGGTGAGGCTGGCAGCCGGGCGCAGGCCTGCGGCGGACGTGCCGCCGGTGGAGTTCCTGGAGTGCGCCACCCTTCCCGCCGTGCTGAGCGCACTGGACCGGGGCGGTGTCGACGTCTGTGTGCTGGACGGCGAGACGGCTCCCGCGGGCGGTATGGGCGTCTGCCGGCAGATCAAGGACGAGATCTTCGGCTGCCCGCCCGTGCTGCTGCTGATCGGGCGCCCGCAGGACGCCTGGCTGGCCACGTGGAGCCGTGCGGACGCCGCTGTGACGCATCCTGTCGACCCGGTCGACTTCGCGGACGCCCTGGCCTCCCTGCTGCGCCACAGGCTGTCCGTGGAGGCCTGAGGCGGCTGAGGCGGAGGGGCCCCGAACCCCTCCGCGGCGATTCTCCGTGGCGCGGCTCACTTCCCGCGGGGATCAGACCTGGGGACGCAGCCGCGCCGTCTCGACGTCGGTGCCGGTGTCGGGCGTGCCGCCACCGTGCAGGGCGCTGCCCTTCAGCCAGGCGTCCCAGTCCAGGTTCCAGTCGCCGAAGCCGTTGTCGAACGGCGTCATCGTCTCGCCGTCGCTGCCGACGACCTTGACGATGTCGCCCTCGCGCACGGTCTCGAAGAACCATTCGGCGTCGGCGGTGCTCATGCCCGTGCAGCCGTGGCTGACGTTGGCGTTGCCCTGTGATCCCGTGGACCAGGGCGCCGCGTGGACGTACTCACCGCTCCAGGTGACGCGTGTCGCCCAGTAGACGGGCAGGTCGTAGGACTCCGAGGAGCCGGCGGCGATGCCGATGCTCTCACCGCGCATGCGTACGAACTGTTCCTTGGCCAGCACCACCTTGACGCCGTTGCGCGTGTCGAAGCCGGGCTTGCCCGTGGTGACCGGCAGGGTGTTGATCACTTCGCCGTTGCGGAGGACGGTCATGTGGTGCTCCGAGGCGTCGGTGATCGCTTCTATCCGGTCACCGGTGGTGAGCTTCAGGGGTTTGGTGGCGTCGCCGTAGAGGGCGTTGGTGACCTTGATGCCCTTGAGGTTGCTGCGGACGTCGATGCGGGCGTCGGCGGGCCAGTACTCCTTCGGGCGGTAGTGCAGGGTCTTGGCGTCGACCCAGTACCAGGAGCCCGTGACGGCGGGGGTCGACCGGACCTGGAGCCCGCGTTCCACGGTGGCCCTGGCCGCCCGGCCGGTGACCGGAGCGCTGAGTTCCGCTGTGAGGGGCTGTCCGACCCCGTAGGTGCCCGCCTGCGGGCCGAAGGAGACCTTGAGGAACTTCTTGGCCGAGGTCGTGCCGAAGGCGTACGTACGGCTGCCGGGGGCGCCGTCGCCGTTCTCGGTGGAGACCTTGACGGTGTATCGGGTGCCGGCCGCGAGCGAGGTGGTCGAGTGCCACCGCTTGCCGTCGGCGTCGAGTTCGCCCGCCAGGTGGCGGCCCTCGGTGTCCACGGCCGTCACGTCGGTGATTTTCGCGTCGTCGTCCTTGACGGCGACTTCGAGCGGCTTGTCGGGGTCGGCCTTCTCGTTCCCGGCCGGGCCGTTGAAGGAGATCAGATCGGCGGCGTCGTAGGGCTTGAGCGACAGCGGATCACCGTCGGACCCTCCACAGGCGGTCGCACCTGCAACCAGGGTCACGACCAGCAGAGTGCAGCTCACTACGGTGCGGATGCGCGGCGTGTGGTTCATGAACCCACGCTAAGAAGATTCATCCGATCCAGCGCGTTCAATGACTGCAAACGGGGGCCCGGCCCGCTCATTGCTGAGCGGGCCGGGCCCCCGTACGGGTGCTGCGCCTCCGGTGGAGGCGTGTCCTACTGGGTGCGGTTCTCGCCCCGGTAGTACTCGAAGACCCAGCCGAAGAGGCCGATCAGGAGCAGCGGGGCCGAGAAGTAGGCCAGCCACCAGCCGAAGACGACCGACATGAAGAGGAAGGCGCCACCGATGGCCAGCGAGAACGGCTGCCAGCTGTGCGGGGAGAAGAAGCCGACCTCACCGGCTTCGTCCGCGACGTCGGCCTCCTTGTTGTCCTGGGCCATCGCGTCGACCCTGCTGGCCGTGAAGGCCAGGTAGAAGCCGATCATGATGGTCAGCCCGAAGGCCAGGACGAGCGCGGTGGTACCGACGGGCTCCTTGGACCAGACGCCGTACGTGACGGCCATGGCCAGCATGAAGAAGCTCAGCCAGATGAAGAGCTTGCCCTGGATCTTCACTTGCCGTCCTCCTTGCCGCCCGCGAGGACCTTCTCACCCTCGGACAGGTGATCCAGCTGCTCGAGCGCCGCGATCTCCGGGTGGTGCAGGTCGAACGCCGGGGATTCGGAACGGATCCGCGGCAGGCTGAGGAAGTTGTGACGCGGGGGCGGGCAGGACGTCGCCCATTCGAGCGAACGGCCGTAGCCCCACGGGTCGTCGACCTCGATCTTCTTGCCGTACTTGGCCGTCTTCCACACGTTGTACATGAACGGAAGCATGGACAGGCCGAGCACGAACGAGGAGATCGTCGAGATCGTGTTCAGGGCGGTGAAACCGTCCGCGGCGAGGTAGTCCGCGTAACGACGCGGCATGCCCTCGGCACCCAGCCAGTGCTGCACCAGGAACGTGCCGTGGAAGCCGATGAACAGCGTCCAGAAGGTGATCTTCCCGAGCCGCTCGTCCAGCATCTTTCCGGTGAACTTCGGCCACCAGAAGTGGAATCCGGCGAACATCGCGAAGACCACGGTGCCGAAGACGACGTAGTGGAAGTGCGCGACGACGAAGTACGAGTCGGAGACGTGGAAGTCCAGCGGCGGCGAGGCCAGGATCACGCCGGTCAGACCACCGAAGGCGAAGGTGATCAGGAAGCCGACCGACCAGAGCATCGGTGTCTCGAAGGACAGCGAGCCCTTCCACATCGTGCCGATCCAGTTGAAGAACTTCACCCCGGTGGGCACCGCGATGAGGAACGTCATGAAGGAGAAGAACGGCAGCAGCACACCGCCGGTGACATACATGTGGTGCGCCCACACCGTCACCGAAAGACCGGCGATGGAAATGGTCGCCGCGATGAGGCCGATGTAGCCGAACATCGGCTTGCGGCTGAACACCGGGATGATCTCGGAAATGATTCCGAAGAATGGTAGCGCGATGATGTACACCTCTGGATGGCCGAAGAACCAGAAGAGGTGTTGCCAGAGCAATGCGCCGCCATTGGCCGCGTCGAATACGTGTGCGCCGAATTTCCGGTCGGCCTCCAGCGCGAAGAGCGCGGCGGCCAGGACCGGGAAGGCCAGCAGGACCAGGACACCGGTCAGCAGGACGTTCCAGGTGAAGATCGGCATGCGGAACATCGTCATGCCGGGGGCGCGCATGCAGATGATCGTGGTGATGAAGTTGACCGAACCGAGGATCGTGCCGAAGCCGGAGAAGGCCAGACCCATGATCCACATGTCGGCGCCGACGCCCGGCGAGCGGACCGCGTCCGACAGCGGGGAGTAGGCGAACCAGCCGAAGTCGGCCGCACCCTGCGGGGTGAGGAAGCCGGCCACCGCGATGATCGAGCCGAAGAGGTACAGCCAGTACGCGAACATGTTCAGCCGCGGGAACGCCACGTCGGGCGCACCGATCTGGAGCGGCATGATCCAGTTCGCGAACCCTGCGAACAGCGGCGTCGCGAACATCAGCAGCATGATCGTGCCGTGCATCGTGAACGCCTGGTTGAACTGCTCGTTCGACATGATCTGCGTGCCCGGACGAGCCAGCTCGGCGCGCATGAAGAGCGCCAGGAGGCCACCGATGCAGAAGAAGGCGAACGAGGTGACCAGGTACATCGTGCCGATCGTCTTGTGGTCAGTGGTGGTCAGCCACTTGACGACGACACTCCCCGGCTGCTTGCGCCGCACCGGCAGCTCGTCCTCGAACGAGGCGTCTGCTGCCGCGGCACCCTGGGATTCGTTGAGGATGCTCACAGTTTGTTCGTCTCCGCATTCCTGGCCGGGTCCGTCTGCTCGATGCCTGCCGGCACGTAGCCCGTCTGACCCTTCTCCGCCAGCTCCTTGAGGTGCTGCTGGTAACGCTCGGGAGAGACGATCTTGACGTTGAAGAGCATCCGGGAGTGGTCGACGCCGCAGAGCTCGGCGCACTTACCCATGTAGGTGCCCTCCTTCTTCGGCGTGACCTCGAAGGAGTTGGTGTGGCCCGGAATGACGTCCTGCTTCATGAGGAACGGCACCACCCAGAAGGAGTGGATGACGTCGCGCGAAGTCAGTACGAAGCGGACCTTCTCGCCCTTCGGCAGCCACAGGGTCGGACCCGGGTTGCCGTTCTGCGGGTTGCGCGTACCGGGGATGCCCACGTCGTAGACGCCGCCGGCGTCCTTGGGGAAGTCCTCGCGGAACTTGTCGGGGATGGCGTCGAGCTCCTTGGGGACCTCGTTGCCGGTGGAGGGCGAGCCCTCCACGTTCTCGATGTAGTTGAAGCCCCAGCTCCACTGGTAGCCGACCACGTTGATGGTGTGGGCCGGCTTCGGGCTGAGCTCGAGGAGCTTCGATTCATCGCGCGCGGTGAAGTAGAAGAACACCGAGACGATGATGAGGGGGACCACTGTGTACAGCGCCTCGATAGGCATGTTGTACCTGGTCTGCTGGGGTACCTCCACCTTGGTCCTGCTTCGCCGGTGGAAGATGACGCTCCACAGGATCAGCCCCCAGACAAGGACGCCCGTGGCGAGCGCTGCCGCCCACGAGCCCTGCCAGAGGGAGAGGATCCGAGGGGCCTCTTCCGTTACCGGGGTGGGCATACCGAGGCGGGGGAAATCCTCCCAGTTGTATGAACAACCGGAGGCCGTCGCCAGGACCAGGCCCGCAGTCAGCACCTGCGGCAGCTTCCGCCGCATCGGGCGCCGCGACGAGCGGTCGGAGCCGTTGGGACTCACGTAGCGCCTTCCCGAGAGTCTCGCCCGCACGGTCGGCGCGGCCGTCTCACTTGGTCGGTCGCCGGCCCTGACGCGGGCAGGGGTTTGGATGTTTATGCGGACCAAACCCTACTGGACGCTATTTGGGGTCGCGCGGGGAGGGTGCCCAACGCGCCGCACGACACCCCGAAGGGATGGAATGCGAGCCTCCGGCCGCCATCTGACGCCCCCTCTTCCCCTCATGCCGGCGGCCGGTCACCTGGTCGTCCGCCTGCGGGCTAGCGTGACGGTGTGCCCTACTTCGACGCGGCCTCCTCCGCCCCCCTGCACCCCGTCGCCCGCCAGGCGCTGCTTGCCTCCCTGGACGAGGGCTGGGCCGATCCCGCCCGCCTCCACCGCGAAGGCCGGCGGGCCGCGATGCTGCTCGACGCGGCCCGGGAGACCGCGGCGGAGGCGGTCGGCTGCCGGCCGGACGAGCTCGTCTTCACCTCGTCCGGCACCCGTGCGGTGCACTCTGCGGTGGCCGGAGCGCTTGCCGGGCGTCGGCGTGTCGGCCGCCACCTGGTCCTCTCCGCGGTCGAGCACTCCTCGGTACTCCACACGGCGGCGGCCCTCGAAGCGGAGGGCGGGTCCTTCACCGAGGTGCCGGTGGACCGGACCGGGGCGGTGGACCCCTCGGCGTACCGACGGGCTCTCCGCGCGGACACCGCACTGGCCTGTCTCCAGTCCGCCAACCACGAGGTCGGGACCGAGCAGCCGGTGGAGGAGACCGCGGAGGTCTGTGCCGACGCCGGCGTGCCGCTGCTGGTGGACGCCGCGCAGTCGCTCGGCTGGGGGCCGGTGCCCGGCCGCTGGTCGCTGCTGGCCGCGAGCGCGCACAAGTGGGGCGGGCCCGCCGGGGTCGGACTGCTCGCCGTGCGCAAGGGGGTCCGCTTCGCGCCGCAAGGACCGGCCGACGAGCGGGAGTCGGGCCGGGCTCCCGGCTACGAGAACATCCCGGCGATCGTGGCGGCCGCGGCCTCCCTGCGCGCGGTGCGCGCCGAGGCGGCGGCGGAGGCGGCGCGGCTGCGTGTCCTGGTGGACCGTGTCAGGGCGGCCGTGGGGACGCTGGTCCCGGATGTGGAGGTGGTCGGCGATCCGGTGCGGCGGCTGCCGCACCTGGTGACCTTCTCCTGTCTCTATGTCGACGGCGAGACCGTGCTCCACGAGCTGGACCGGGCCGGGTTCTCCGTGTCGTCCGGCTCCTCCTGCACGAGCAGCACCCTGACGCCCAGCCATGTCCTGAAGGCGATGGGAGTGCTCTCCGAGGGGAACGTGCGCCTGTCGCTGCCCGCCGGGACGACGCAGGAAGAGGTCGACGGCTTCCTCGGCGTACTGCCGGGCGTGGTGGCCGGGGTGCGGGAGAGGCTCGGTGCGCCCGCCGAGGCGTCGCCCTCCCCCGCGGCCCACGCCTCGGTCGTCGTCGACACGCTCGGCAGGCGCTGCCCGGTCCCGGTGATCGAACTCGCAAAGGTGATCGAGGGAGTACCCGTGGGCGGCACGGTGACGGTGCTCTCCGACGACGAGGCCGCCCGCCTCGACATCCCGGCCTGGTGCGCGATGCGGGAACAGGAGTACGCGGGCGAGGAGCCGGCCGACCGCGGCTCGGCCTATGTGGTCCGCCGCCTCGTCTGAGCCCGTGCCGCTCGCCCGCGGGCCCGCACCGTCCTCGTCCGGCGTCCTAGGAGAGGTGCTTGCGGACCTCCGAGGCCGCCTCGTCCCCATACGCCTTGGTGAAGCGGTCCATGAAAGGGCTGCGGCGCAGGGTGTACTCCTGGGTGCCGACCGTCTCGATGACCAGGGTCGCGAGCATGCAGCCGATCTGCGCGGCGCGCTCCAGGCTCACGCCCCAGGCGAGACCGGAGAGGAAACCGGCCCGGAAGGCGTCGCCGACGCCGGTGGGGTCGGCCTTGCGCTCCTCCTCCGCGCAGCCGACCTCGATGGGGTCCTGGCCGGCCTGCTCGATGCGGACGCCCCGCGAACCGAGGGTGGTGACGCGGTGGCCGACCTTCGACAGGATCTCCTCGTCGCTCCAGCCGGTCTTGGACTCGATGAGCCCCTTCTCGTACTCGTTCGAGAAGAGGTACGTCGCGCCGTCGAGGAGGATCCGGATCTCCTCGCCGTCCATCCTGGCGATCTGCTGGGAGAAGTCCGCGGCGAACGGGATGCCCCGGGAGCGGCACTCCTCCGTGTGGCGGAGCATCGCCTCGGGGTCGTCGGCCCCGATGGAGACGAGGTCGAGGCCGCCGACCCGGTCGGCGACGCTCTTGAGCTCGATCAGCCGGGCCTCGCTCATCGCACCCGTGTAGAAGGAGCCGATCTGGTTGTGGTCGGCGTCCGTCGTGCAGACGAAGCGCGCCGTGTGCAGGACGTCGGAGACCCGGACCGATCCGGTGTCGACGCCGTGCCGGTCGAGCCAGGCGCGGTAGTCGTCGAAGTCGGCCCCCACGGCACCCACGAGGACCGGCTGCGTGCCGAGCACACCCATGCCGAAGGCGATGTTGGCGCCGACCCCGCCCCGGCGGACGTCGAGGTTGTCGACGAGGAAGGAGAGCGAGACCGTGTGCAGCTGGTCCGCGACCAGCTGGTCGGCGAATCGGCCGGGGAAGGTCATGAGGTGGTCTGTGGCGATGGAGCCGGTGACTGCAATGCGCACGGGGAGCTGCTCCTGCGGAAGGCGAAGGGAACGCGTGAGCGCGCCCTCCGGGACGGCGTGACAGTTCACGCTACCCGGTGACGCCACAGTGCCCGAATGGGCAAAACTACCCGATAGTAGGTCTTTCTACCTGAGTGCTCCTGTGCCTACGGTGCGGATATGTCGAACACCATCGTCACGCGCGAGTCCGAGATGAGCCTGGCCGACCTGCGCGGTGACTGCGCACGCATGGCGCCGCACTGGGTCGTACCCGAGAAGACCGCGTCGAAGCGGGTGGAGCCCTCCCGCATCCACGGCGTCACGGTGCCGCCTTCGTCGGCCCGGATGGTCGACGCCATGTCCGACTACGGGGACTGACCGGGCGGCGGACCGGGTCCCCCTGCACCGGCCGGGGGAACCGTGCGCTCCCCTGTTCCGTCACACCCTCGTCCCCACTCGGGGGACTGGCGACGAGCCAGTGGCGGCGATGCAGGCGAAGGAGCGATCCGGTGAGCACCGAGCGACCCGAGAACGACGTGACCGGCACCCGGCGGCGGCGTCCGCCCCTCGTCGTGGCCTCGGTGGCGGCGGCGGTGCTGCTGGCCGGTGGCGGCGGCGCGTACTGGGCGTCGAACACCTCTGGTGAGTCGGCGCCCGGCCTCCTCCCCGACCCCGGGACAGGATCACCCCCTCCGCTCTCCCTCGACGCGGCGGCGGACAGCGGGCCGACGGCGCCCCCGCCGGGCATCGCGCCCGGTGAACCCGACCCCCACGGCGGCAGAACCGTCTACCGCGCCTCCGGGGAACTGCCCGGCGGCCCGGACGAGGCCGCCGTCCACCGGGCGGCGGGCACGGTGACGGGGGCCGAGGTGGCGCGCCTCGCGAAGGCCCTCGGGGTGCGGGGGACGCCGCGCACGGAGGGCACCGCCTGGAAGGTGGGCAGCGACGGGGACGGGTCGGGTCCGTTCCTGCGAGTGATCAAACAGGCTCCGGGCACGTGGACCTTCGCCCGGTACGGCTCCGGCGGCCCGGACGCGTGCGCGTCGCCCACCGTCTGCGCGAAGGACGCGTCGCCGGGCACCGGTTCACCGGTGAGCGAGAAGGCGGCACGGGCCGCCGCCGCTCCCGTGCTGAAGGCCGTGGGGCAGGAGGGCGCGGCGCTCGACGCGGACCAGGTGATGGGCTCCGTGCGCGTGGTGAACGCCGATCCCGTGGTGGACGGGCTCCCGACGTACGGATGGTCGACCGGTGTCCAGGTGGGTGCCGACGGCGCGATCGTCGGCGGAAGCGGGCACCTGAAGGGACTGGAGAAGGGCGACAGCTATCCGGTGACCGGCGCGGACGAGGCGCTGGAACAGCTGAACGCGGAGAGCGGGCGGGCCCCGAAGGGCGGTGTCGGCGGCTGCGCGACCTCCGTGCCGCTCGAGGACGACCTCGCACCGGAACCCGACTGCGGCACGTCGGACGGGTCTCCCCCGGCAGCCACCGCGACGGTCGAGAAGGCCGAGTTCGGGCTCGCGGCGCGGTACGCGGACGGCGAGCAGATCCTCGTACCCTCCTGGCTCTTCTCCGTGCGTGCCGAAGGCGGCGGCCCCCGGAGCACGGTCGCCCAGGTCGCCGTGGACCCGGAGTACCTGACGCCCGAGGACACCCCGCCGTCGCCGGAGCCCACGAAGGACCCGGACGGTTCGGGTGCGGGGATCACTTCGTACAGCGCGGACGGACGGACCCTGGAGGTGACGTTCTGGGGCGGCGTCTGCAGCACCTACACGGCCCGCGCCACGGAGGACGGCACGACGGTGCGGGTCACGGTCTCCGAGTCGAAGCAGGAGCCCGGGAAGGCCTGCATCATGATCGCCAAGGAGCTGACCCGTACGGTGACGCTCGACGCCCCGCTGGACGGCCGGACCGTGGTCGACACGAGGTCGGGCGAGGCCGTGCCCCGCGCTTGAGCACCCGCCGCGAACGAGCCCCCTGCGCACACGACAGCGGCGGCGGTCCCGTCCTCCGGGACCGCCGCCGCTGTCGTACGACTCGGGTCTAGCTGAAGGAGTCACCACAGGCGCAGGAGCCCGTGGCGTTCGGGTTGTCGATCGTGAAGCCCTGCTTCTCGATGGTGTCCACGAAGTCCACGGAGGCGCCGCCCAGGTACGGGGCGCTCATCCGGTCGGTGACGACCTTGACGCCGCCGAAGTCCTTCACGACGTCGCCGTCGAGCGAGCGCTCGTCGAAGAAGAGCTGGTACCGCAGGCCCGAGCAGCCTCCGGGCTGCACGGCGACGCGCAGCGCGAGGTCGTCACGGCCCTCCTGCTCGAGCAGGGTCCTGACCTTGTCTGCGGCGGCGTCGGACAGGAGGATGCCGTCGCTCACGGTGGTGGTCTCGTCCGATACGGACATCTGCTTCTCTCCCGGGTTGTACGGACTGCTTGCCGACGGGTCCAACCATCGGGGCCGCGGATTCATTCCGGGCCAGGCGCGTGTCTGTTCCCTTCATGCTCGCACACCACCCGCACGGGGGGATGCGTCACATCGACGCTATCGGCATCGTCAAGCTGACGTGAAGCGGTTATGATAGATAACGTCAATTCGACGAAAAGGCTTTTCGCGGAAAAGAAAGGGTGCGTGTCGTGACCACCGCCCAGCCCCTGGATGTCCAGCCGACACCCCTCGCCCTTCTGCTGCTCGGCCGCGAGGCCGACCCCCGGAGCGAGCGCGGGGTCGAATGCCCCGGTGACCTGCCCTCCCCGTCCGACCCGGACCTGGTGGAGCGGGCCCGTGCGGCCAAGGAGAAGCTCGGGGACAAGGTCTTCGTGCTCGGCCACCACTACCAGCGCGACGAGGTCATCCAGTTCGCGGACGTCACCGGCGACTCGTTCAAGCTCGCCCGGGACGCGGCGGCGCGGCCCGAGGCGGAGTACATCGTCTTCTGCGGTGTGCACTTCATGGCGGAGTCCGCGGACATCCTGACCGGTGACGAGCAGAAGGTCGTGCTGCCGGACCTGGCCGCCGGCTGCTCGATGGCCGACATGGCCACCGCGGAGCAGGTCGCCGAGTGCTGGGACGTGCTGACGGAGGCCGGGGTCGCCGGCCAGGTCGTGCCGGTCTCGTACATGAACTCCTCCGCCGACATCAAGGCCTTCACCGGCAGGCACGGCGGCACGATCTGCACCTCGTCCAACGCGAAGAGGGCCCTGGAGTGGGCTTTCGCGCAGGGCGAGAAGGTGCTCTTCCTCCCGGACCAGCACCTGGGCCGGAACACGGCCGTGCGGGACATGGGCATGAGCCTGGAGGACTGCGTCCTCTACAACCCGCACAAGCCGAACGGCGGCCTCACCGCCGAGCAGCTGCGCGACGCGAAGATGATCCTGTGGCGCGGACACTGCTCGGTGCACGGGCGCTTCTCGGTGGAGTCCGTCGAGGACGTACGCAGGCGGATCCCGGGCGTCAACGTGCTGGTGCACCCGGAGTGCAAGCACGAGGTCGTGGCCGCCGCGGACCAGGTGGGTTCCACGGAGTACATCATCAAGGCCCTGGAGGCGGCCCCGGCCGGCTCGAAGTGGGCCATCGGCACGGAGCTGAACCTGGTGCGCCGGCTGGCGAACCGTTTCGCCGCTGAGGACAAGGAGATCGTCTTCCTCGACAAGACGGTGTGCTTCTGCTCGACGATGAACCGGATCGACCTGCCGCACCTGGTGTGGACGCTGGAGTCGCTGGCCGAGGGCAACCTGGTCAACCGCATCCAGGTCGACCCGGAGACGGAGAAGTACGCGAAGCGGGCACTGGAGCGGATGCTGGCGCTGCCGTAGTACGGGTGAGGGGCCGCCCCCTCACCCACGGGGAAGGCCCCCGACGCCGTGTGCACGGCGTCGGGGGCCTTCCCCGTGTTGCTGCGGGCCCGGTGTCAGGCCTTCGCGGGCTCCGGCTCGTCGGAGACGGCTTCCTCGGCCGTCTCCGGGGCGGCCTCGCCGGACTTCGCCGCCTGCTTGGCCGCCTTTCTCTTCGCGCGGCGCTCCTTGCGGAGTTCGACCATCGCGTAGAGCGTCGGCACCAGGAGCAGCGTCAGCAGGGTGGAGGTGATCAGACCGCCGATCACCACGACCGCCAGCGGCTGGGAGATGAATCCGCCCTCACCGGTGACGCCGAGCGCCATCGGCAGGAGGGCGAAGATCGTCGCCAGCGCCGTCATCAGGATCGGGCGGAGGCGGTGGCGGCCGCCCTCGATCACGGCTTCGACGACACCCATGCCCTGCGACCTGTACTGGTTGATCAGGTCGATCAGCACGATGGCGTTGGTCACCACGATGCCGATCAGCATCAGCATGCCGATCATCGCCGGGACGCCCATCGGGGTGCCGGTGACGACGAGGAGGCCGATGGCTCCCGTCGCAGCGAAGGGGATGGAGACCAGCAGGATCAGCGGCTGGACGAGCGACCTGAAGGTCGCCACCAGCAGCATGAAGACGATCGCGATGGCCGCCAGCATGGCCAGGCCCAGCTTCATGAAGGCGTCGTTCTGGTCCTGGGAGACACCACCGATGGTCGCGGTGGCACCCTCCGGGAGGTCCAGGGCGTCGATCTTCGTCTGGAGCGAGGCGGTGACCGCGCCCGTGTTGTCGCCGGTCGGCCTGGCGGTGATCGTCGCCGCGCGCTGTCCGTCGATCCGGGTCATCGAGACCGGACCGGGGACCAGCTTCACGTCGGCGATCTGGCCGAGCTTCACCGGGCCCAGCTGAAGCTCCTTCAGTTCGGCCGTCGTGGTGGCCGGCGAGGCCGACTTCACCAGGACGTCACGCTCGGTGTCGTCCATGAGCGCGGTGCCGGAGGGGGTGCCGCGCACCGCACCGGCGACCGCCGCGCCGAGCGTGGTCTCGTTGAACCCGGCGTCGGCCGCCTTGTCGTTGGCCTTGACCGAGATGCGCGGGACGCTCTGCGCCAGGTCGCTCTGGACGTCGGTGACGTCCTTGAGCTTCGCGACCTCGCCGCGCACCGCTTCGGACGCCTTCTTCAGGACGTCCGCGTCGGCGGCCTTGACCACGACACTGAGGTCCTGGCTGCCGAAGCCGTCGCCCGCGGCGATGGTGGTGTCGCCGATGCCGTCGAGCTTGCCGAGGGCCTCGTCGATCCGGTCCTGGGTGGCCTCGAAGTCCGCCGAGTCCTTGAGGGTGATCTGGTAGGAGGCCTGGTTGGCGCCCGTACCGCCGCCGAAGGCGGCCATGAAGCCGGAGGAGCCGACGGTGACCTGGTAGTCCTCCACGCCCTTGTCGGCGGCGAGGACCTTCTCGACCTTCTGCGCGGCCTCGTCGGCGGCGGCCAGGCTCGTACCGGGGGTCAGCTCCTGCTTGACGGAGAGGACCTCCTGCTCGCCCTGGTCGAAGAAGTTCGTCTTGAGCAGGGGTGCCATGCCGAAGGTGCCGAACAGGACGACGAACGCGAGGACGATGCTGGTGACACGGCGCCGGGTCGCGAAGCGGAGCACCGGGACGTAGATCCGCTGGAGCCGGCTGGCGGCTTCCTTCTCCTCGGCCTTGCGGCGGGCCTCGTCCGGGTCGGCGTCGGTGCCCTTGGGGGCACGGAGGAACCAGAACGAGAGGACCGGGACCACGGTCAGCGAGACCAGCAGGGAGGCCAGCAGAGCCGCCGTGACCGTGAGGGAGAAGGAGCCGAAGAGCTGGCCGACCATGCCGCCGACCAGACCGATGGGCAGGAAGACCGCGACGGTGGTGAGCGTGGACGAGGTGACCGCGCCGGCGACCTCCTTGACCGCGGTGATGATCGCCGACTGGCGCTCCTCGCCGTACCCGAGGTGCCGCTTGATGTTCTCCAGTACGACGATGGAGTCGTCGACGACGCGGCCGATCGCGATGGTCAGCGCGCCGAGGGTCAGCATGTTCAGCGACAGGTCGCGGGTCCAGAGCACGATCAGCGCGAGGACCACGGAGAGCGGGATGGAGACCGCGGTGACCAGCGTCGAGCGGATCGACGCGAGGAACACCAGGATCACGACGACCGCGAAGAGCAGGCCGAGCGCGCCTTCGGTGGTCAGGCCCGAGATCGCCTTGGAGACGGCCGGCCCCTGGTCGGAGACGACGGTCAGCTCGGCGCCGGCGCCGAGGTCCTTGCGCAGTCCCGGCAGCTTGTCCTGGACGGCGTCCGAGATGGCGACGGCGCTGCCGTCCTTGTCCATCGTCGCCATCACGGCGAGGCTCGGCTTGCCGTTCGTGCGGGTGAGGGAGACCGCGGTGGCGGGCTCCTGCTTCACCGTGGCGATGTCACCGATGCGGACCGGCTTCCCGGCCTTGCCCGTGGCCGGGTTCGCGGCCGAGACCTTGAGGTCCTCGATCTGCTGGAGCGAGGTGAAGGAACCGCCCACCTGGATGGTGCGGCTCTTGCCCGACTCGGAGAAGGAGCCGGCCGGGACCGTCGCTCCCCCGGCCTGGAGGGCCTGGGCCAGCGACCCGGCGTTCATGCCTGCCGCGGCGAGCTTCCTGTCGTCGGGGACGACGGAGACCTGGAGGTCCTGGACGCCCTCGACCGCGACCTGGCCGACGCCCTCGATGTCCTCGAGCGCGGGGACGACCGTGCGGTCCAGCTGGTCGGCGAGCGCCTGCTGGTCCTTGTCGGAGGTGACGGCGAGGACGACGGTCGGGATGTCGTCCGTCGAGCCGGCGATCACCTGCGGGTCGACGTCGTCGGGCAGCTGGATGCGGGCCCGGTTCACGGCCTGCTGGATGTCGGCGACGAGCTGCTTCGTGCCCTCGTCACCGAAGTCGAAGGTCGCCATGACGACGGCGTTGCCCTCGCTGGCGGTCGAGGTGACGCCCTCGACGCCGTCGACGGCCTTGATGGAGTTCTCGAGGGGCTCGACGACCTGCTTCTCGACCACATCGGGGGACGCACCCTGATAGGGCGCCAGCACCGACACCATCGGGAGTTCGATGGTGGGGAGCAGCTGCTGCTTGAGCTGCGGGATCGCGATCGCTCCGAAAACGAGCGCGACGATCGAGATCAGCCCGATCAGCGCCCTTTGCGCGAGGCTGAATCTGGACAGCCAGGACATGGGTGGGTCTCTCTTCTGTGGCGTACGCGGCAGTGGGCGGCTGTTCGGCGACCGCCGGTCCGGCGATCACAGGGGACACAGCCCGCCCATCTATACGATCGCCGGTTCCGTCCGCGAAATCGTCGGCCCCCGGGTTGCCTTTTTATCCCGCGCATACCGCAGCTGGAGTAGCCGGGTCTCCACCCGTCACTCCACCCGGGGACGGACCAGGCCCGATTCGTACGCGATGACCACCAATTGGGCACGGTCCCGGGCCCCGAGCTTCGCCATCGCCCGGTTCACATGGGTCTTCACCGTGAGGGGGCTGACGGCCAGCCGGTCGGCGATCTGGTCGTTGGAGTGCCCTCCCGCGACCTGGACGAGCACCTCGCGCTCGCGCCCGGTGAGCGCGGCGAGGCGCTCGGAGTACTCGGCGCCGTCGGGTCCGTCGGTGCCGGCGCCCGCCTGGGCGAGGAAGCTGGCGATCAGGCCCTTGGTCGCGACCGGGGAGAGCAGCGCCTCGCCCGCCGCGGCGACCCGGATCGCGTTGAGCAGTTCGTCCGGTTCCGCGCCCTTGCCCAGGAAGCCGGAGGCGCCCGCCCGCAACGACTGCACGACGTACTCGTCCACCTCGAAGGTGGTGAGCATGACGATCCGGACCCCCGCGAGGTCCGGGTCCGCACTGATCGTCCGGGTCGCGGCGAGCCCGTCGGTACCCGGCATCCGGATGTCCATCAGCACGACGTCGGCGCGGGTCGAGCGGGCCAGTTCCACCGCCTGCGCCCCGTCGGCGGCCTCACCGACGACCTGCATGTCGGGCTCGGAGTCGACCAGCACCCGGAACGCGCTGCGCAGCAGGGCCTGGTCGTCGGCGAGCAGCACCTTGATGGGCGTCATACGTATCCCCCCGTCGTCCCCACCGCGCCCGGCCGCCCCGGCGCGCGTGTGCGGGACGTGACGGGAAGGATCGCATGGACCCGGAACCCGCCCCCGTAGCGCGGTCCGGCCGTGAGGGTGCCGCCGAGCGCGGTGACCCGCTCGCGCATGCCGATCAATCCGTGCCTTCCGCCGTCGGCCCGGGTCGGGAGGGGGTCGGCTCCCCTGCCGTCGTCGAGCACGGTGACCTCCGCGGTCTCCCCGACCCGTACGACACTCACCTCGGCCTTCGCCCCGGCGCCCGCGTGCTTGCGCACATTGGTCAGGGCCTCCTGGATGATCCGGTAGGCCGCGAGGTCCACCGCGGCGGGCAGCGGGCTGTCCGGATCGGTGCAGGCCACCTCCACGGGGAGCCCGGCGTTGCGGAAGGTGCCGACGAGGGTCTCGAGGACGGCGAGCCCCGGGGCGGGTTCCGTGGGCGCCTCCGGGTCGCCGGACTGGCGCAGCAGCCCGACCGTGGTCCGCAGTTCGTTGAGGGCGGAGCGGCTGGCCTCCCGTACGTGGGCGAGGGCCTCCTTGGCCTGGTCCGGGCGCTTGTCCATGACGTGGGCCGCGACCCCGGCCTGGACGTTGACGAGGGCGATGTGGTGGGCGACGACGTCGTGCAGGTCCCGGGCGATGCGCAGCCGCTCCTCGGCGACCCGCCGGCGGGCCTCCTCCTCGCGGGTGCGCTCCGCGCGTTCGGCCCGTTCCCTGATCGCGTCGATGAACGCGCGTCTGCTGCGTACGGCGTCGCCGGCGGCGCCGGCCAGGCCCGTCCAGGCGAGGACGCCCAGATTCTCCTGGCTGTACCAGGGTGTCGGACCGGCCACCATCGCGGCCATGGCCAGCCCGCCCATGGTGAGCAGGCCGACCCGCCAGGTGGTGGGGCGGTCGGTCCTGGCCGCGACGGTGAAGAGCGCGATGACCGCGCTGATCACGACGGGCGCGGGCGGATCCATCAGGAGGAACTCGACGACGGACAGCAGCCCGGTCACCACGAGCACCGCCATCGGCCTGCGCCGCCGCAGGACGAGCGCTGCGGCGCCGAGCACCATCAGCAGCACGCTCGACGGCTCGGGCACCCGCGCACCGAAGACGGGCCGCCCGTGGCCCGGGTTCGGCTCGGTGAACGACGCGCAGATCATGCAGGCGAGCACGAACACGGCGAGGACCGCGTCGAAGGCGAGGGGATGGCCGCGCAGCCAGCGGGTGGCGCGCACCTGCCCGGTTCCGAGGATGGTCACGTCGCACCACGGTACGGCGTGCCGCCGACGGGCCGGTCGCTGCCGTGTCCGGTCCCCGTCACGGCACGGTGCCCCCGCACCGGCCGGACCGGGGCGGGGGCACCGTGGGGAGTGCGGAGCGGGCTGCCCGGTCAGCCGGGGATCAGCCCGTCGTCACGGAGCATGGAGCGCACCTCTTCGAGGGTGGCGTCGGGTGACGGCAGGATCAGTTCGGACGGTTCGAGGGCGTCGTCGGGGAGCGGCGAGCCGAGCTCGCGCACCTTGTCCAGAAGCGCGTGGAGCGTGGTGCGGAAACCGGGTCCGTCACCGCTCTCCATCTCCGCGAGGAGTACGTCGTCGAGCTCGTTCAGCTCGACGACATGACTGTCGGCCAGGCTGACCTGGCCCTCCCCCATGATCCGTACGATCATGACGCCGCCCTCACTGCTTGTCGAACTTGTGCGGGGACTGCTGCGACTGCGGTGCCGCGTCCTCGGCGCCGCCCTCGATGGCCTGCTGCTGCCCTGCGGAGCCGCCGGCCAGCTCGGCCTTCATGCGCTGCAGCTCCAGCTCCACATCCGTACCACCGGAGATCCGGTCCAGCTCGGCGGCGATGTCGTCCTTCGCCGTGCCGGACGGGTCGTCGAGGGCGCCGGAGGCCAGCAGTTCGTCGATGGCTCCCGCGCGGGCCTGCAGCTGCTGGGTCTTGTCCTCGGCCCGCTGGATGGCCAGGCCGACGTCGCCCATCTCCTCGGAGATGCCGGAGAAGGCCTCCCCGATCCGGGTCTGGGCCTGCGCGGCCGTGTAGGTGGCCTTGATGGTCTCCTTCTTCGTCCGGAAGGCGTCGACCTTGGCCTGCAGCCGCTGGGCCGCGAGGGTGAGCTTCTCCTCCTCGCCCTGCAGCGTCTGGTGCTGCGTCTCCAGATCGGTGACCTGCTGCTGGAGGGCGGCGCGCCTCGACAGCGCCTCGCGGGCCAGGTCCTCGCGGCCGAGCGCGAGCGCCTTGCGGCCCTGGTCCTCCAGCTTGGACGACTGCCCCTGCAGCTGGTTCAGCTGCAGCTCCAGCCGCTTGCGCGAGGTCGCCACATCGGCGACGCCGCGGCGTACCTTCTGGAGCAGCTCGAGCTGCTTCTGGTACGAGTAATCGAGGGTCTCGCGCGGATCCTCGGCCCGGTCAAGGGCCTTGTTTGCCTTCGCGCGGAAGATCATTCCCATACGCTTCATGACACCGCTCATGGGCTTCGCGCGCCCCCTTCTGACGGACTGAGCTCCAGCACTCCAACAGAACCCACAGTACGGGCCCTGTCTCCATTACCGCACTGTTCGAGCACCGATGTGCTCCTCCGCAAGGACGACTGCCGCCGGCGACCGCTCCCGCCCAGGGAGTAGAGGTCCATCAGGGATGACGTCGGCAACGTCCGTTCTGCCCCTGTCGGGACACTTTTCAGGACGCAGGCCGTTGCCGGATCGTTCCCGGCCGGTCCCCGGTACTCCCCGGCGACCCCGTACCCTTGGGTTTTGTGTTCCGTAGCCGTTCCAAGGAAGAGAAGGCCCCCACCGGCAAGGTGACGGCGGACCTCTCCAAGCAGCCCCGCGACCCCCAGGCTCCCAAAGGTCGCCCCACCCCCAAGCGCAGCGACTCCCAGACGCAGCGCCGGCGCGCCTCCAGCGGCGCGCCGACCGATCGCAAGGAGGCCGCGAAGCGCCAGCGCGAAGCCCGCCGGGCGGACCTGGCCCGGCAGCGGGAGGCTCTCGCGTCGGGTGACGAGCGTTATCTGCCGGCGCGTGACAAGGGCCCCGTGCGGCGCTTCGTCCGTGACTTCGTGGACTCGCGCTTCTGCATCGCGGAGTACTTCCTCCCGCTCGCAGTGATCATCCTGATCCTCAGCGTGATCCAGGTCCAGAACATCCAGAACATCTCGCTGCTGCTCTGGCTCGGCGTGATCGTGCTGATCGTCGTCGACTCCATCGGCCTCGGCTTCCGCCTCAAGAAGCAGCTGGCCCAGCGCTTCCCGGACACCCCGAAGCGCGGCGCGGTGGCCTACGGCCTGATGCGCACGCTCCAGATGCGCCGACTGCGTCTTCCCAAGCCGCAGGTCAAGCGGGGAGAGCGGCCCTGAGCACGGAGGCCTCCGGCTTCACGGGGGTTTCCACCCGGTGGCTGAGCGGACTCGGAGGGCTGCGCAACACGGTCCGCCAGGAGCTCGTCGCCCGGCAGCTCGACGAGCAGATAGCCGGGCGCTTCCCCGTGGGGCAGCGGCTGCGTGTGCTCGACGTCGGCATGGGCCAGGGCACGCAGGCGCTGCGCCTGGCGCGGGCCGGGCACTCGGTGACGGGCCTGGAGTCCGACACCGAGATGCTGCGGACCGCGCGGGAGTCCCTGGCGGGCGAGCCCGAGGGAATCCGGGAACGGGTGCGGCTCATCGAGGGCGACGGCCGTGACACCGGGGTGCACTTCCTACCCGGCAGCTTCGACGTGGTGCTCTGCCACGGCGTCCTGATGTACGTCCCCGAACCGGATCCGCTGCTCGCCGGTCTGGCCCGGGTGCTGGCACCCGGGGGGCTGCTCTCGCTGCTCGTGCGCAACGCCGACGCCCTGGCGATGCGGCCGGGGACCGCGGGCGACTTCGCCGGGGCCCTCGCGGCGTTCGACACGGACACCTACACCAACAGGCTCGGCCTCGACGTCCGGGCGGACCGGCTCGACGTGCTGCGGGCCACCCTCGCCGGGATCGCCGCCCCGCTGCACGCCTGGTACGGCGTGCGGGTCTTCACCGACAACGTGGCCAACGAGGCGGAGCTACCCGGCCCCGAGGAGCTGGCGCGGATCTTCTCCGCGGAGGACAGGGCGGGCCGGACCGATCCGTACCGCGGGGTGGCCGCGCTGCTGCACCTGTGCGGGGTACGCGGCTGACCCCTCCGGAGCCGTACGGCTGATCGGCCCAGCACCGCAGGCCGCGCGCGGCGGACCCTGGCGATACTCCGGGAATGGACTCAACCCCTTCCCGCAGCCGGGTACGCCGCTCGCTCACGCCTCTGGCCGCCGGTGCCTGCGCGATCGCGCTGGCAGGCGGCTGCACCGGTCGCGGGCCCGCCCCGGCCGCCGCGCCGGCCCAGCAGGCAGCGGTGTCCCGGGCCGCGGGTGACCTGGAGGACCGGTACCGGTCGGTCATCAGGGACGTGCTGCCCTCGGTCGTGCAGATCGGCGCCGGGGACGGGCTCGGCTCGGGCATCGTCTACGACGACAAGGGCCACATCGTGACGAACGCCCATGTGGTGGGCAGCGAGAAGACCTTCGACGTCAGCGTGGCCACCGGCGAGAAGGTACTCAAGGCCTCCCTCGTCTCCTCCTACCCGGAGCAGGACCTGGCCGTCGTCAAGCTCGACGACGTCCCCGACGGGCTGCGCGCCGCGGAGTTCGGGGACACCGACGAGGTCGAGGTGGGGCAGATCGTCCTGGCCATGGGTTCGCCCCTCGGGCTGTCCAGCAGCGTCACCCAGGGCATCGTCTCGGCCGTGGGCAGGACCGTCAGCGAGAGCAGCTCGGGCGGTGGCACCGGGGCGACGCTCGCCGACATGGTGCAGACCTCGGCGGCCATCAACCCGGGCAACAGCGGCGGCGCCCTCGTGAACCTCGACAGCGAGGTGATCGGCATCCCCACCCTCGCGGCGACCGACCCCCAGCTGGGTGACAGCGCGGCGCCCGGGATCGGGTTCGCCATCCCCGTGTCGATGGTGCGGACGGTCGCCGACCAGATCATCGAGTCCGGCAAGGTCACCGACTCGGGGCGGGCGGCGCTGGACATCACGGGCCGCACGGTCGTCGACGACGACTACCGGCCGGCCGGGGTCGCGATCGTCAGCGCGCGGAAGGGCGGGGCCGCGGAGGAGGCGGGCCTGCGCTCCGGGGACATCATCACCCGGATCGGCGGCACGCGGGTCACCACGATCACCTCGCTCTCGGAGGCCCTGGCGGACGACGAGCCCGGCCAGAAGGTCACGGTGACGTACACCCGGCAAGGCGCGTCGAAGACCGCCGGGGTCACCCTGGGCGAGATCTGAGAGCAACCGGGGCACGACGGCCGTACGGCCCGCCCGGGCAGCCTGTGCGCGGGCGGGCCGGCGGGCCTCAGTCGGCCTGGAGGCTCATCGGGCCGTAGATCTTCGTCGTGTCCTCGAAGAGCGTCACCTGGTGCGCGCCGCCTTCGAGGAGCTCCTTCCAGAACTCACCGATCCAGGACTCCGCGTCGCCCTGGGTCGTGAACTCCTCCGGCTGCAGCGCCGGCTCCGTCTCCGTACCGTCGGACTTCTCGAACCGCCACGTCCACGCCATGTCGCCTCCCGGGTCACGTTGCTCCCCGAAGACTAGTGGGTGTCCCGCGCGCGCAGGTGGTCCGCGGACACGGGAGGATCGACACGTGGAACTGACACTGCTCGGCACCGGAGCCCCCGACGGGCTGCCGCGGCCCGACTGCCCCTGCGCCGTCTGCGCGTCCTCCCGCGGTACGGGGGCCCGCGCGGCGACCGCGCTGCTGGTGGACGACGCCCTGCTCCTGGACCTCACCCCCGGCGCCGTGTTCGCCGCCGCCCGCGCGGGCCGCTCGCTCTCCGCCGTACGGCAGGTGCTGCTGACCCATCCCCACGACGGGCCCGCCATGGAGCTGCCCGACTCGCTCCCGCCTGCGGGGCGTGTCCCCGACGGCCAGGAGCTGACGCTGATCAGCGGGCACCGGATCCGGGCCCTGGCCATGGACGCGCCGGGCACCGGCTACGAGGTGACCTCGCCGGAAGGGGAGCGTCTGCTCTACCTGCCGCCGGGGGCCGCCCCCGCCGGTCTGGCCGACGCCGTGGCGGACCCCTACGACCTGGTCGTGTGCGATGTGATCGCGCGGCCGGACGCCGTGGCAAGACTGCGGGCCGTCGGAGCCGTCGGGCCCGCCACCGAGGTGATCGCCGTCCATCTGGACCACGACGCGCCGGCCGGGGCCGAGCTGGACCGCCGGCTCGCGGCCGGCGGCGCGCGGGCCGTGCCGGACGGGACGACCGTGCCGGTGGGCGCCTACCACCCCGTACCCGAGGTGCCCCGGCGCACGCTGGTCACGGGCGGGGCCAGGTCCGGGAAGTCGGTGGAGGCCGAGCAGCGCCTGGAGACCTTCCCCGAGGTGGTGTACGTGGCCACGGGCGGCCGCCGCGAGGGGGACGCGGAGTGGGACGCCCGGATCGGGCTGCACCGGGAGCGCAGGCCGGCGGCCTGGCGCACCGAGGAGACCTGCGAACTGGCGGGCCTGCTGGAGCAGGACGGCCCGCCGCTGCTGATCGACTGCCTGTCGCTGTGGCTGACCGACGCGATGGACCGGGTCGACGCCTGGGACGACGGCCGGTGGGCGGACGGCGGGGAGGAGAAGCTGCGCGAACGGGTCTCCGAACTGGTCCGCGCGGTGCGCGGGACACGTCGCACGGTCGTCGCCGTGACCAACGAGACGGGGTCGGGCGTGGTCCCGGCGACGGCTTCCGGGCGCCGCTTCCGGGACGAACTGGGCCGCCTGAACGCGGCGTTCGCCGCCGAGTGCGAGCAGGTGCTGCTGGTGGTGGCGGGGCAGGCCCTGGTGCTGCGGAGCTGAACCGCGGGGGGTGTGCGGGGCCGGGGATGCAGGAGGGAGTGCCGGGTACTGTTCCGCAGAGGAGCCCCCCGGTGGGTTCCCGCCCACCCTGTGACGACCCGCGAGGCAGACCCCCGTGAATCTGGACGACTTCTCCGACCTGATCGAACGCCCCGACGGGGGCGTGCGGCGCGATGCCGAGGAACGCAGGGAGCGGCTCGCCGTCCCCGCGGGCGCGCTCGGCCGGCTCGACGAGCTGGGTGAATGGCTGTCGGCCGCCCAGCAGTCGGTCCCGGTCAAGGCGGTCGGACAGCCGCGCGTGGTGCTGTTCGCCGGGGACCACGGGGTGGCGGAGCTGGAGGTCTCGGGCCGCGCCGCCGGCACCACGCACGAGCTCGTCCGGTCGGTGCTGGACGGGGCGAGTCCCGTCGCCGTGCTGGCCCGCCGCTTCTCCGTCCCCGTACGGATCGTGGACGCCGGACTGGACTGCGACCCCGGGCTGCTGCCCGAGGAGGTCGTACGCCACCGGGTGCGGCGCGGCAGCGGCCGGATCGACGTCGAGGACGCGCTGACGGCCGAGGAGGCCGAGCAGGCGGTACGGCTGGGGATGCGGATCGCCGACGAGGAGGCCGACTCCGGCACGGACCTCGTGGTGCTGGGCGATCTGAGCGTCGGCGGCACGACGGCGGCGGCGACCCTGATCGCCGCCCTGTGCGGCACGGACGCCTCGGTGGTGACGGGGCGTGGTGGCGCCGGGATCGACGACCTGGCGTGGATGCGCAAGTGCGCGGCGGTCCGGGACGCGCTGCGGCGGGCCCGGCCGGTCCTGGGCGACCAGCTGGAGCTGCTGGCCGCGGTCGGCGGCGCGGACCTGGCGGCGACGACCGGGTTCCTGCTGCAGAGCGCGGTGCGCCGGATGCCCGTCGTGCTGGACGGGGTGGTCTCGGCCGCCTGTGCGCTGGTGGCGCAGCGGGCGGCCTTCCGGGCACCGGACTGGTGGCTGGCCGGGCAGCTCAGCGGGGAGCCTGCTCAGCTGAAGGCACTGGACCGGATGGCGCTGACACCGCTGCTGGACCACGGGGTGACGGTGGGCGAGGGAAGCGGCGCCCTGCTGGCGCTGCCGCTCGTCCAGGCCGCGGCGGCGCTGGCGGCGGAGCTGCCCGAGCGCGCGGCGGAGCCTGCCGGGGAGGAGCCTTCGAAGGCCCCCGACACCAGGACGCCGGACGCCACGACGCCGGACGCCGAGACCCCGGAGGCCGGGGATCCCGCGGGGACGACCGCCTGAGGCGTCAGGGGCCGCTTCCGGGGCGGGGTGGCAGCGGGGTCCGGTCCGGGGCCCCGCCGATCAGGTCCTGGAAGCGGCGCCGGGGTCCCACCCAGCGCACGTCGTGGTGATAGGCCCTCAGCACCGCCCTGGCGCGCGCCCGGTGGCGGCGGCGGTAGAGGCGGCGGGCCCACAGCGACGCGGGCCGGGCGAGTCTGATCGCGCCGATCAGCGCGACGAACGGGATCAGGGTGCCGATGACCGCCATCCGGGCCTTGCCCTTGAACAGCGTGATCAGCACCAGGCCGAAGTTGAAGACGTAGGTCAGGACGACGCCGAGCCTGTCCTGCTGCTGCTGCCCGGTCAGTTCGTCGACGCCGAGCGGTGAGAAGCCCGCCAGGACGAGCAGGACGAGGGAGGCCGTGAGCACGACGACCTCGACGCTCTGCCGGCCCTCCTCCGTCCAGTACACGTCGTCGAGGTGGAGGATCAGCGCGAACTCGTCGAGGACCAGGCCGGCGCCCACCCCGAAGACCACCGCGAAGATCCCCGCCGCGACGCCGTGCTGACCGCTGGCGACAGCGCCGAAGCCGCCGACCACCGACAGCACGACGCCGGGCACGACGTGATGGACGTGGACACCGCCGGGCGTGATGTTGCCGAACGGCCCCTTCCCCGCCCTGATCATCCTGGTGATCATCCGGGTGATGGCGAAGGTCAGCACGAACGCGCTCAGGGCGAGCAGCAGCGGCAGCTTGCCCGGCTCGACGATGTTCTGCTGGAACCAGTGACCCATGCCACCTCCACCCGGCGGTCCGCGTATGCGGCTTATGGGTCACTCTGCCCAATCCGACGGGCCGCCGCACCGGCTAGCGTGCGCGCGGTGACCTCCCTGAACAGCCACGGCCTGCGCTTCGCCTTCGGCACCCTGACCGCGCTCCCCGTACGCGTCTCCCGCTGGGACCGGGGTGCCGC
Source organism: Streptomyces sp. NPDC055962 (assembly GCF_042270185.1). Lineage (NCBI taxonomy): Bacteria > Bacillati > Actinomycetota > Actinomycetes > Kitasatosporales > Streptomycetaceae > Streptomyces > Streptomyces sp. NPDC055962. The sequence goes on along the minus strand of NZ_JBHJYN010000002.1, from coordinate 1,050,627 downwards.
CCGTGCCGGCATGCTGTGCGCCCCGGTCGCCGGGCTGGCCGTGGGACTGCTCGCGGCCGTCCCCGGGGTGCTCCTCCTGTGGGCCGGGGCGGGCCCTCTGCTGTCGGCGGTCGCCTCCGCCGCGCTCCCCGCGGCGCTGACCCGGGGGCTGCACCTGGACGGGCTGGCGGACACCGCCGACGGGCTCGGCAGCGCCCGGCCCGCCGAGGACGCGCTGCGGATCATGAAGCAGTCGGACATCGGCCCGTTCGGCGTGATCACCCTCGTGTTCGTGCTGCTGGCCCAGGTGGCGGCGCTCTTCGAGCTGTACGGCCGGGGCTGGGCGGAGGGTGCGCTGGGCACGGTCGTCGCCGCCGTCACCGCGCGGCTCGCCCTCACCCTCGCCTCGCGCCGGGGCGTCCCGCCCGCCCGGCCCGAGGGCCTGGGCGCGGCGGTGGCGGGCACCGTGCCGCCCCTGGGCGCGGCGGCCGCGGCCTGCGCGGTGGTCGCGGGGTGCGCGGCGGCCGGTGTGCCGGTGGGCGGATCCGGCGCGGCCCTGCACCATGCCCTCGCCGTCCTCGCCGGCCTCGCGGCCACGCAGCTGATGCTGCGTCACTGCGTACGGCGCTTCGGCGGGGTGACGGGCGACGTGTTCGGCGCCCTGGAGGAGACAGCCGCGACGGTGGCTCTGCTCGCGCTGTCGCCGGGGTGAGTGCCCCGCCCCCGTGAGCGGGACGCAAAGGCGCGCGTAGGCTCATTCCCGGCACATTGCGGCGGGTCCACGATGCGCCGGGCCCGGTCGGCCACCCCTTCGACCCACACAGACCGGCACACAACTCAACGGAAGCGAGATTTCACCACCGTGACTGCTCTCACTCTCAGCACCTCAGGTGCGGCGACGCTGCGCGCCGACGCACTCGTCGTCGGCGTCGCCAAGGGCGCTGGGTCCAAGGCGGGGAACCTGGTCGTCGCGCCGGGCGCCGAGGCCGTGGACAAGGCGTTCGACGGAAAGCTCGCCACCGTCCTGGAGACCCTGGGCGCCTCCGGCGCCGAGGGCGAGGTGACCAAGCTCCCCGCTCCGTCCGGCCTCAAGGCCCCGGTCGTCATCGCGGTCGGCCTCGGTCCGGTCCCGGCGAAGGACGACGCGTACGACGCCGAGGTGCTGCGCCGGGCCGCGGGCAGCGCCGCCCGTGCACTGAAGGGTTCGAAGAAGGCCGGCTTCGCGCTGCCGACGGAGTCCGTCGAGGACGCCGGAGCGGTCGCGGAGGGCGCCCTGCTCGGTGCCTACGCCTTCACCGCCTACCAGGGCGGCGAGAACAAGCTGGCCCCCAAGGGCGCCGGGAGCGGGGCGAAGCTCCCGCTCGGCGAGGTCGCCCTGCTCGGTGCCAAGCCGCGCGACAAGGCGTTCAAGGCGGCCGCCGAGCGCGCCGTCGCGGTCGCCGAGGAGATCAACCGCGCCCGCGACCTGGTCAACACCCCGCCGAACGACCTCTACCCCGAGTCCTTCGCCGCCGTGGCCACCGCCGCCGGCAAGGAGCACGGCATCAAGGTGCAGGTCCTGGACGAGAAGGCGCTCGTCAAGGGCGGCTTCGGCGGTCTGCTCGGTGTCGGCCAGGGCTCCACGCACGGCCCCCGCCTGGTCAAGCTGTCCTACACCCACCCCAAGGCGGAGAAGACGCTCGCCCTGGTCGGCAAGGGCATCACCTACGACTCGGGCGGCATCTCGCTCAAGCCGGCCGGGCACAACGAGACGATGAAGTGCGACATGGCGGGTGCCGCCGCCGTGTTCGCCGCCGTCGTCTCCGCCTCCCGCCTGGGCCTCCAGGTCAACGTGACCGGCTGGCTGGCCCTCGCCGAGAACATGCCGTCCGGCAGCGCCACCCGCCCCGGTGATGTGCTGCGCATGTACAGCGGCAAGACCGTCGAGGTCCTCAACACCGACGCCGAGGGCCGCCTGGTCCTCGCGGACGCGCTGACCCGCGCCTCCGAGGAGAAGCCGGACGCGATCGTCGACGTGGCGACCCTGACGGGTGCCATGGTCCTCGCCCTCGGCAACCGCACCTTCGGTGTCATGGCCAACGACGACGCCTTCCGCACGTCGATCCACGAGATCGCCGAGGAGGTCGGCGAGGCGTCGTGGCCGATGCCGCTCCCCGCCGACCTGCGCAAGGGCATGGACTCCCCGACCGCCGACATCGCCAACATGGGCGAGCGGATGGGCGGCGGCCTGGTGGCCGGACTGTTCCTGCAGGAGTTCGTGGGCGAGGGCATCGCCTGGGCGCACCTGGACATCGCGGGCCCGGCCTTCCACGAGGGCGCCCCCTACGGCTACACGCCCAAGGGCGGTACCGGATCCGCGGTCCGCACCCTGGTGCGGCTGGCGGAGCGCACCGCCGCGGGCGACCTCGGCTGAGTGCCGGAGCCGGCGTCCGCGCACGGACCCGCACGCGAGGTCCGCTCGCGGCGCCGACGGCCCCGGGCATACGCCCGGGGCCGTCGGTGTTGCCCCGGATGGCTCCGACCGGCATTTTTCCGGACATCTGTACGCATCGGTAACCGGCCGGACCCCCTCGTGGTCCGGCTCGGAGCAGGGGCCCGCGTCCCGTCCGCCCTCAACAAGTGCGAAGATGGGTTCTCGGCAGGACAGGGCCCCCACCACAGGGCCGAATAACGCAAGCGGCCGAACACCAGCCGACCGGCCGGTCACACCCCAGCGACGGGGCCCGGCGTACGGCGCACATGCATGGAGGACGTGACGTGGCGAACGACGCCAGCACCGTTTTCGACCTAGTGATCCTCGGCGGTGGCAGTGGCGGTTACGCCGCGGCCCTGCGCGGAGCTCAGCTGGGCCTGGACGTCGCACTGATCGAGAAGGGCAAGGTCGGCGGCACCTGCCTGCACAACGGCTGCATCCCCACGAAGGCGCTGCTGCACGCCGGCGAGATCGCCGACCAGGCTCGCGAGGCCGAGCAGTTCGGCGTGAAGGCCACCTTCGAGGGCATCGACATGGCGGCCGTCCACAAGTACAAGGACGACGTGATCTCGGGCCTCTACAAGGGCCTGCAGGGTCTCGTCGCCTCGCGCAAGGTGCACTACATCGAGGGTGAGGGCCGTCTCTCGTCGCCCACCTCGGTGGACGTGAACGGCCAGCGCGTCCAGGGCCGCCACGTGCTGCTGGCGACCGGCTCCGTGCCGAAGTCGCTGCCGGGCCTGGAGATCGACGGCAACCGCATCATCTCCTCGGACCACGCGCTGAAGCTGGACCGCGTGCCGGCGTCCGCGATCGTCCTGGGCGGCGGCGTCATCGGCGTCGAGTTCGCCTCGGCGTGGAAGTCCTTCGGCACCGACGTCACCATCGTCGAGGGCCTGAAGCACCTGGTCCCGGTCGAGGACGAGAACAGCTCGAAGCTTCTTGAGCGCGCGTTCCGCAAGCGCGGCATCAAGTTCAACCTCGGCACCTTCTTCGACAAGGCCGAGTACACGCAGGACGGCGTGCGGGTGACCCTCGCCGACGGCAAGACCTTCGAGGCGGAGGTCCTGCTGGTCGCGATCGGCCGCGGCCCGGTCTCGCAGGGCCTGGGCTACGAGGAGGCCGGCGTCGCGATGGACCGCGGCTACGTCCTCGTCGACGAGTACATGCAGACCAACGTCCCGACGATCTCGGCCGTCGGTGACCTGGTCCCGACCCTGCAGCTCGCGCACGTCGGCTTCGCCGAGGGCATCCTCGTGGCGGAGCGGCTCGCCGGTCTCAAGACCGTGCCGGTCGACTACGACGGCGTGCCGAAGGTCACGTACTGCCACCCCGAGGTCGCCTCCGTCGGCATCACCGAGGCCAAGGCCAAGGAGATCTACGGCGCGGACAAGGTCGTGGCCCTCAAGTACAACCTCGCGGGCAACGGCAAGAGCAAGATCCTCAAGACCGCGGGCGAGATCAAGCTCGTCCAGGTCAAGGACGGTGCCGTGGTCGGCGTCCACATGGTCGGTGACCGTATGGGCGAGCAGGTCGGCGAAGCCCAGCTGATCTACAACTGGGAGGCGCTGCCGGCCGAGGTCGCGCAGCTCATCCACGCCCACCCGACCCAGAACGAGGCGATGGGCGAGGCCCACCTGGCCCTGGCCGGCAAGCCTCTCCACTCCCACGACTGATCCAGTCCCGGGGACGACCGACCACTTCCGCACTTTCGTAAGGAGCAACTGAAACCATGTCGGTTTCCGTAACCCTTCCGGCGCTCGGCGAGAGCGTCACCGAGGGCACCGTCACCCGCTGGCTGAAGGCCGAGGGCGAGCACGTCGAGGCCGACGAGCCGCTGCTCGAGGTCTCGACCGACAAGGTCGACACCGAGATCCCCGCGCCCGCCTCCGGCGTGCTCGCGTCCATCAAGGTCGCCGAGGACGAGACCGTCGAGGTCGGCGCCGAGCTGGCCGTCATCGACGACGGCTCGGGCGCGCCCGCCGAGGCCGCTCCGGCGGCCGAGCCGGAGGCCGCACCGGCTCCGGCCGAGGAGGCCGCACCGGCCCCCGCCGCCGAGGCGCCCGCCGCCGAGGCCCCTGCCGCCGAGGCCCCCGCCGCCGCTCCGGCCGGTGGCGCCTCGGGCACCGACGTCACCCTCCCCGCGCTCGGCGAGAGCGTCACCGAGGGCACCGTCACCCGCTGGCTGAAGGAGGTCGGCGAGGAGGTCGCGGAGGACGAGCCCCTGCTCGAGGTCTCCACGGACAAGGTCGACACCGAGATCCCCGCCCCGGTCGCCGGCGTGCTGCTGGAGATCGTCGTCGGCGAGGACGAGACCGCCGAGGTCGGTGCCAAGCTCGCCGTCATCGGCGCTCCGGGTGCCGCTCCCGCCGCCGCCCCGGCGGAGGCCGCCCCGGCCCCCGCCGCCGCTCCGGAGCCGGCTCCGGCCGCCCCCGCGGCCCCGGCTCCGGCGCCCGCCCCCGCCGCAGCCGCCCCGGCAGCCCCCGCCGCTCCGGCTCCGGCTCCCGCCGCCCCGGCAGCCCCGGCCGCCCCGGCTCCGGCGCCCGCCGCAGCCGCTCCGGCTCCGGCCGCTCCGTCGGCGCCTTCGGGTGACGACGGCGCGTACGTCACGCCGCTGGTCCGCAAGCTCGCCGCCGAGAACGGCGTCGACCTGGGCGCGGTCAAGGGCACCGGCGTCGGTGGCCGTATCCGCAAGCAGGACGTGGTGGCCGCCGCGGAGGCCGCCAAGGCCGCCGCAGCCGCTCCGGCTCCGGCCGCCGCCGCTCCCGCGGCCAAGGCCGCGCCGAAGGTCGAGGCGTCCCCGCTGCGCGGCCAGACGGTCAAGATGACCCGGATGCGCAAGGTCATCGGCGACAACATGATGAAGGCGCTGCACTCGCAGGCCCAGCTGACCTCGGTCCTCGAGGTCGACATCACCAAGCTGATGAAGCTGCGCAACCAGGCGAAGGAGTCCTTCGCCGCCCGTGAGGGCGTCAAGCTGTCCCCGATGCCGTTCTTCGTGAAGGCGGCGGCCCAGGCGCTGAAGGCCCACCCGGTCGTCAACGCCCGGATCAACGAGGACGAGGGCACCATCACGTACTTCGACTCGGAGAACATCGGCATCGCCGTGGACGCCGAGAAGGGCCTGATGACCCCGGTCATCAAGGGTGCGGGCGACCTGAACATCGCCGGTATCGCGAAGAAGACCGCCGAGCTGGCCGGCAAGGCCCGCGGTGGCGGCCTCACCCCGGACGACATGTCCGGTGCGACCTTCACGGTCAGCAACACCGGTTCGCGCGGTGCGCTGTTCGACACGGTCATCGTGCCGCCGAACCAGGCGGCCATCCTGGGCATCGGTGCCACGGTCAAGCGTCCGGCGGTCATCGAGACCGCCGAGGGCACCGTCATCGGCGTCCGCGACATGACCTACCTCTCGCTCTCCTACGACCACCGTCTGGTGGACGGCGCGGACGCCGCCCGTTACCTGACGACGGTCAAGGCGATCCTCGAGGCGGGCGAGTTCGAGGTCGAGCTCGGCCTCTGAGCCGTACAGCTGTAACCAGCCTCACCAGCGGCGCCCCCGTCCGGAACACTTCCGGGCGGGGGCGCCGCCGTATTGTCTAGACACCACCGGTCGTCTCCGCCGCCGGTCGGTGCAGGCAGCACCGGTTCGTCCCCGAAGGAGCTCCTCATGACCCCGCCCGTCGTCCACTCGCTGCGCGAACAGATCCGCGAGCACATCGTGGAAGGGATAGTCAGCGGGCGCTGGAAGCCGGGCGAACGGATCGTGGAGCGCCGCATCGCGACCGAGCTGGAGGTCAGCCAGACACCCGTGCGCGAGGCGCTGCGGGAGCTGGAGACGCTCCGGCTGATCGAGTCCGCACCCAACAAGGGCGTCCGGGTCCGCAATCTCACCGCGGCCGATCTGGAGGAGAGCTATCCCGTGCGGGCAGGGCTCGAACAGATCGCGGCGGAGCTGGCGGCGCCGGCGCTGGGCGAGGACTGCTCGGCGCTCGCCCCGCACGTGGCGGCGCTGTACGAGGCGGACCGGCTGGCCGACGGCGAGGCGCAGGTGCGGCACACGGTGGCCTTCCACCGGGAGATGGTGCGGGCCGCGGGGAACGCCGTCCTGCTGCACACCTGGGAGGGGCTCGGCATCGAGGTGTTCACGGCCCTGTCGATCCGCTGGCTGGGCACCGTGCAGAAGTCCTACGCCGAGGAGCACGAGGCGCTCATCGAGGCGTTCCTCCGGCAGGACCCGCAGATCGCCGTGCTGGTCAAGGAGCACGTCCTGGGGTGCGCGCCGCGCGCCTGACCGGCCGGGGACAGCGGCGCCCATCTGCGGCGCAGGGCGCTCGGCCGTGCAGGACAGTGCCCGTTTCACCCCCTTGATCCCGTCACTCCGTGCCCCCTTTCGCGGCACCGCATGCCACTTTTCTTCATATCGAGAAGTTTTGCCCTTCACCCTTTGATCGATCATCGATCGGCGACTTACAGTTCAGTCGCGGGCCCACCGGCCCGATCGCCCTGTCCTGCCAGTCAGGGCCTTCTCCACCCCCTCCCACTCCGGAAGGCGGCGATCATGACCGACCCCGTAGCACAGCTTCCGAGCGAGCTCGACCAGCTCCCGGACCGCGACCCCGAGGAGACCGCCGAGTGGGCGGCCTCCCTGGACGCCGTCACCAAGGCCGCGGGCCCGCACCGCGCCGCGTACCTGATGCGGCGTTCGCTCCAGCACGCTGAGGGCGCCGGCATCGCGCTGCCCAAGCTGCTGGAAAGCGATTACGTCAACACCATCCCCACCTCCGCCGAGCCCGCGTTCGACGGCGACCTGGAGATGGAATCGAAGATCACCGCGTGGAACCGCTGGAACGCGGCCGCGATGGTCACCCGTGGCGCCCGGTACGGCGTCGGCGGTCACATCGCCACGTTCGCCTCGGCGGCCTGGCTGTACGAGACCGGCTTCAACCACTTCTTCCGCGGCAAGGAAGGTGACGGCTCCGGCGACCAGCTCTACATCCAGGGCCACGCCTCGCCCGGCATCTACGCCCGCGCCTTCCTCGACGGCCGCCTCAGCGAGCAGCAGCTCGACAACTTCCGCCAGGAGTCCGGGGGCGACGGGCTGCCGTCGTACCCGCACCCCCGGCGGCTTCCCTGGTTGTGGGAGTTCCCCACGGTGTCGATGGGCCTCGGCCCGCTCTCGGCGATCTACCAGGCGCGCTTCAACCGCTATCTGACCAACCGCAAGATCAAGGACACGTCGAACTCGCACGTCTGGGCCTTCCTGGGCGACGGCGAGATGGACGAGCCCGAGTCGACCGCGGCCCTCGCCCTCGCGGCGCGTGAGCAGCTCGACAACCTGACCTTCGTCATCAACTGCAACCTGCAGCGCCTCGACGGCCCGGTCCGCGCGAACTTCCGCGTGGTCCAGGAGCTCGAAGGCGCTTTCCGCGGGGCCGGCTGGAACGTCGTCAAGACGCTCTGGGGCTCCGCCTGGGACGAGCTGTTCCAGCTGGACACCACGGGCGCGCTGATCCGCCGCCTCCGCGAGGTCCCGGACGCGCAGTTCCAGACGTACGCCACCCGCGACGTGGCCTACATCCGCGAGCACTTCTTCGGCGCCGAGCCCGCCCTCGCCGAGCTGGCGAAACTACTGAGCGATGCGAAGATCGCCGAGTGCTTCTACAGCTCCCGCGGCGGCCACGAGGCCCGCAAGGTGTACGCGGCCTACCGCGCCGCCCTGGAGCACAAGGGCGCGCCGACCGTGATCCTGGCCCAGACGGTCAAGGGCTACACGCTGGGCAAGGGCTTCGAGTCCAAGAACGCCAACCACCAGATGAAGAAGCTGTCGATCGACGAGTTCAAGGGCATGCGCGAGCTGCTCGGCCTCCCGATCCCGGACAGCGCCTTCGAGGACGGGCTGGTTCCCTACGGCCACCCGGGCGCCGACTCCCCCGAGGTCCGCTACCTCCAGGAGCACCGTGCCGCCCTCGGTGGTCCGGCCCCCGCCCGCCGGGTGCACGCCGTGGCGCTGCCGGAGCCGGAGGAGCGCGCGTTCAAGGCCCTGTACAAGGGGTCCGGCAAGCAGGAGATGGCGACCACCATGGCGTTCGTCCGCCTGGTGAAGGACCTGATGCGGGACAAGGAGACCGGCAGGCGCTGGGTCCCGATCGTCCCGGACGAGGCCCGTACCTTCGGTATGGAGTCGCTGTTCCCCTCGGCGGGCATCTACTCGCCGCTCGGCCAGACGTACGAGCCGGTCGACCGCGACCAGCTGATGTACTACAAGGAGGCCAAGGACGGCCAGATCCTCAACGAGGGGATCACCGAGGCCGGTGCCATGGCCGACTTCATCGCCGCCGCTTCGTCGTACGCGACGCACGGCGAGACGATGATCCCGTTCTACATCTTCTACTCGATGTTCGGCTGGCAGCGGACCGGCGACCAGATGTGGCAGCTCGCCGACCAGCTCGGCAAGGGCTTCATCGTCGGCGCCACGGCCGGCCGCACGACCCTGACGGGTGAGGGCCTCCAGCACGCGGACGGCCACTCGCACCTGATCGCGTCCACGAACCCGGCATCGCTCAACTACGACCCGGCGTTCGCGTACGAGATCGCGGTGATCGTCAAGGACGGTCTGCGCCGGATGTACGGACCGCAGCCCGAGGACGTCTTCTACTACCTGACGGTCTACAACGAGCCGAAGCAGCAGCCCGCGATGCCGGAAGGCGTCGAGGACGGCATCGTCAAGGGCCTGTACCGCTTCAAGGAGGGCACACCCGCCACGGCGGACGCCCCGCGTCTCCAGCTGCTGGGCTCGGGCACGGCGATCCACTGGGCCCTCAAGGCCCAGGAGCTGCTGGCCGCCGACTGGGGTGTCACGGCGGACGTCTGGTCCGCCACCTCGTGGGGCGAGCTGCGGCGCGAGGCGCTGGAGTGCGACGAGGCACTGCTCCGCGGTGAGCAGCGCGTGCCGTACGTGACCCAGGCGCTCTCCGGCGCGCCGGGCCCGGTCCTCGCGGTGAGCGACTGGATGCGTGCGGTCCCGGACCAGATCAGCCAGTGGGTGGAGCAGGACTGGTCCTCGCTCGGCACGGACGGCTTCGGCCTCTCCGACACCCGTGAGGGTGCCCGCCGCCACTTCGGCGTCGACGCGGAGTCCGTCACGGTCGCCGCGCTGGCCCAGCTGGCCCGGCGCGGCGAGATCCCGGCCTCCAAGGTCAAGGAGGCCCGGGAGCAGTACGGCCTCTGAGCACCCGGCCGTCGGCTCCCGCCGCACGGCTCGGCTCCACACCGCAGGGCGGGCCCGCTTCGGGCCCGCCCTGCGGGCGTCCCGGGCCACGGGGTACTCCTGCCGACCTGGCGGCGGCCCGGCACCGAGCTGCGCGCCGTCTCCGGGGCGGGCGCAGGCGGTGCGGCGCGGGGACGCACAATGGCCGCATGCGTGCTGCCCGCCTGATCAAGATGGTGCTGCTCCTGCAATCCCGGCCGTCCATGACCGGCGCCGAGCTGGCCGGGGAGCTGGAGGTGTCGGAGCGCACCGTGGCCCGGGACGCCCAGGCGCTCTCCGAGGCGGGTGTGCCCGTCTACGCCGACCGCGGCCGGGCCGGCGGCTACCGGCTGGTGGGCGGCTACCGGACACGGCTCACCGGGCTGGCCCGCCACGAGGCCGAGGCGCTCTTCCTGTCCGGGCTGCCCTCCGCCCTGCGCGAGATGGGGCTCGACGACGCCGCATCGGCCGCGCGGCTGAAGGTCTCGGCCGCCCTGCTCCCCTCGCTCCGGGACGCCTCGCACAGCGCCGCGCGACGGTTCCACCTGGACGCCCCCGGCTGGTACCACGACCCGGTCACCCCTGAGCTGCTGCCCGCCGTCGCGGAGGCCGTCTGGGACGACCGGCTGGTCCGGGCCCGCTACCGGCGCCGGTCCTCGGACGAGGTGGAGCGGGAGCTGGCCCCGTACGGACTCGTCCTGAAGGCGGGCGTCTGGTACCTCTGTGCCCGCGCCGGCGAGGACTTCCGGGTGTACCGGATCGACCGGTTCACCGCGGTCGCCGTGTCGCAGACGCGTTTCGTACGGGACGAGGACTTCGACCTGCCGCGCTTCTGGGAGGAACGGGCCGCGCAGTTCGCCCGGTCGATCCTGCGGACGGAGGTGACCGTGCGGCTGTCGCGGGAAGGGGCACGGCGGCTGCCGCACGTGGTGGACCGGGCCGCCGCCGAGGAGGCGCTGGCCGGGGCCGCCGGAGCGGACGGCGACGGGCTGCGCACGGTGGCCCTGCCGGTGGAGTCGCTGGAGGTGGCCTACGACCAGCTGCTCACGCTGGGACCGGAGGTGGAGGTCCTCGCACCGGCGGCCCTGCGCGAACGCATGGCCGATACCGCCGAACGAATGCGCGACCTCTACCGCTGAAGTGGCCCGGAAGTGATGCCGAAGGCTTCATTTCGGTGTCTGCGCGTGCGTCGCCCGCCCCCGGGGCAGATGCTGGACCAGTGATGGACGAGACGGAGTTCTGGGAGATCATCGACCGCAGCCGCGAGGCCGCCGAGGGCGACCCCGAGGAGCACGCCGACCTGCTCGTCGAACGGCTGGTGCGGCTCGACCCCGACTCCGTGCTGGACTTCGCCCGGCACTTCGAGGCCCGCTACAACCGCGCGTACCGATGGGACCTGTGGGGCGCTGCGGCCGTCCTGCTGGGCGGCGCGAGCGACGACGCGTTCGACTACTTCCGCTGCTGGCTGATCGCGCAGGGCCGCGAGGTCTTCGAGGGCGCCGTGCACGACCCGGACAGCCTGGCCGAGCTGCTGGACGACTTCGACGAGGAGCTCGACGGGGACGGGGAGGACCTCGGCTACGCCGCCGACGAGGCCTACGAACAGCTCACCGGTGTCGTCACCCCCGACCTGGGGCTGCCGCCGCAGCCCACGGAACCGGCCGGCACACCCTTCGGCTTCGACGACGCAGCGCTGGCGGAGCGCTTCCCCGCGCTCTGGGAACGCTTCGGACCGGCCTGAGGCAGGGGCCGGGGCCTGCTCCTTCGTCCTTGGTCCCTGGTCCCTGGCTCCTGTCCCTTGATCCCTGATCCCTGATCCGCTGATCCCTGATCCCTGATCCGCCCGACGATCCGTGCCCTCGGTCAGGCCGCCGTCGAGCGGCCCATCAGGACGTCGTCGACGTACCGGCCGCCCAGGAAGAACTCCCCTAGCAGTACGCCTTCCACGGTGAAGCCCTCCGCCTCGTAGAGCGCCCGCGCGGCGGTGTTGTGCCCGAGCACGCGCAGGGTGATCCGTCCGGCGCCCTGCCGTCGCGCCTCCGCGAACGAGGCGCGGAGCAGCGCCCGTGCGACGCCCTGGCGCCGTGCCCAGCCGGCGACGGCGAGGCCCTGTATCTGGCGCACATGGGCGTTGCAGGCGAGCGGCGTGGGGCGCCCCAGCCGGAGATAGCCGGCCGGGCTCACCCCGCCCGCGCCGGTGACCGCGTCCGCGACGAGGTAGTCGCCGGGCGGGTGCCGGTCGTCGAAGAAAGGCGGGTACGGCGGCTGCGGCCTCGGCTGGACGGCGTGGAGCGTCGACCAGGTGGCCCGGTCGAGCTCCCCGAGGGCGGTCTCGTCCCCGGGCACGGCGGGACGGACGGGGCGGAGGGACCGGAAGTGCGGCTCGGACATGCGCGCCACTGTGCCACGTCCCTTCCGCGTGACCGGCGGCCCATGGGGCAGGATGGGCGTCATGCTGCGCTCCCGAATCGCCGTCTCCGGATCCACCGGCCTCATCGGAGCGGCGCTCGTGCGCTCGCTGCGTGCAGACGGGCACGAGGTGGTGCGCCTGGTGCGCCGCCCGGCCGCCACGGGCGACGAGGTGGAGTGGGATCCGAAGCGGCAGCACGTCGACGTGGCCGGACTGGCCGGCTGCGACGCGGTCGTCCACCTGGCCGGCGCCGGAGTCGGGGACCACCGGTGGACCGAGGCGTACAAGCAGGAGATCCGCGACAGCCGGGTGCTGGGCACGGCGGCCGTCGCCGAGGCGGTGGCCTCGCTCGACACCCCGCCGAAGGTACTGCTGTCCGGGTCCGCCATCGGCTTCTACGGCGACACCGGGGACCGTGCCGTGGACGAGGGCGCACCGCCCGGCGAGGGCTTCCTGCCGTCCGTCTGCGTGGAGTGGGAGGAGGCGACGGCTCCCGCCGAGGAGGCGGGGGTGCGCACGGTCCATGCCAGGACCGGTCTGGTGGTCTCCCGCAAGGGCGGCGCCTGGGGGCGCCTCTTCCCGCTCTTCAAGGCGGGCATCGGCGGACGGATGGGGAACGGCCGGCAGTACTGGAGCTTCATCGCGCTGCACGACCACATCGCGGCCCTGCGGCACATCCTGGACACGGAGACGCTCTCGGGTCCGGTGAATCTGACGGGCCCCTCCCCCGTCACCAACGGCGAGGTGACGGCCGCGATGGGCAGAGTGCTGCGGCGCCCCACCCTGTTCACCGCCCCGGCGCCCGCCCTGAAGGCGGCCCTCGGGGAGTTCTCCGGGGACGTCCTGGCCAGTCAGCGGGTGCTGCCCGGCCAACTTCTCGATTCCGGCTTCGCGTTCGCCTTCCCCGGCATCGACGACGCCATCCGCGCCGCCCTGCGCTGACCAGGGCCGCCCCGGCCCCCGCGCCGGGCCGCCGTGCGACCCCGTGCACCGGTGCCCTGGGTGCGTGCGACTGCTCCTCTCTCGGCCATACGCCTAGCCTCGACCCGAACTCGGGCATTCCGGGGGCCTGTTGGGGGCAATAGCCCCCCACCAGTCGCACCGACTCGGGGAGGGGCACGTGCTCACGGCACACACAGCAGACCACGCGGATGTGGTCATCATCGGGGCCGGGATCGCCGGCCTGTCGGCCGCCCACCAGCTGATCAGCGCGGGAGTGGGCGTCACCGTCCTGGAGGCCGCCGCACAGGTGGGCGGCCGGATGGCCACCCATGACGTGGACGGTTTCCGGCTCGACCATCTGGGGCCGCTGCTCAGTTCCGCGTATCCGGAGCTGGGCACCACCCCGGGGCTCGAAGGGCTGGTCCTCCGGGACTTCGCCCCCGGGGTGCTCGTCCACAGCGAGGGGCGGCAGTACCGCGCCGGGGACGTGCGGAGCGCGCGGGGCGCACTTCGCGCCGTACGCTCCCGACCGAGCGCCCCCCGCGCGCCCCTCGGTGGGGCGATCGAGCAGGCGAGGCTCGGGGCCTGGCTGGCCCGGCTCGCCACCACTCCGGAGTCCCGGATCCTGGCCCGGCCCGACAGGCCGGCGGCGGAGACGGTCTCGGGGCGCGGCCTCTCCTCCCGCGTCGTCGGCGGCTTCCTGCACCCGCTGCTCACGGCGCTCCTCAACGATCCCACGCTCACCACGTCCAGCCGCATCGCCGAACTCACGCTGCGGGACCTCGCGCGCGGCCGGCTCTGCGTCCCCTCGGGCGGTTCCGCGACGCTGCCCGAGCTGCTGGCCGCCGCCCTGCCACCGGGGACGGTGCGGACGGGGGTCCATGTGACGGCCGCCGACACCACGTCCGTGCGCACCAAGGAGCACGGCGAACTCGGCTGCCGGTCGCTGCTGCTGGCCACCGGGGCGGGGGCCGCGGCCGAACTGCTGCCGGGCCTGCGGGTGCCCGCGTTCCACCCGGTGACCGTGCTGCACCACACCGCCGCGGAGGCGCCGTCGACGGGCGCCCGTCTGCTGCTGGACGCGGACCGTTCGGGGCCGGTGGCGTACACCGCCGTGATGAGCGAGGTCGATCCCTCACGCGCCCCGCGCGGCCGGGCCCTGATCACCTCCACCGTGCTCGGCGCGCAACCGCCGGACCTCGACCGCTCGGTGCGGGCGCATCTCGCCAGGCTGTACGGCACCCCCACCGACGGCTGGGAGCTGCTGGCCTCGCACCACGACCCTGAGGCCGTGCCTGCCATGCCACCGCCGCACGACCCGCTGCGGCCGGTCCGGGTGCTCGCCGGGCTGTACGTGTGCGGCGACCACCGCGACACCGGCACGGTCCAGGGCGCCCTGCGCTCCGGCGGGCGCGCCGCCTCGGCGATCCTCGCGGACCTGGGGGTGCGCCGGCCGAACCCGGACGGCGTGGGCCTGCCCGCCGCCGCGTAGAGGCGCTCCGCACGGGCCGGGCCGGACCTGGTCCGGCCCGGTCGTTCCTCCTGGTCCCCGGGAGACGCCCGGATCAGCCCAGCGCGGCGACCCGGTCGCGGTATCCGCGTACGGCTACGGCGTCCCGGTACGGCTCCAGGCGGCGCTCGAAGTCCCGTACGTACTCGGTCGCGCGGACGGACCTCATCTCCGCCGCCTGCTGGGCCGCCTCGGCGCCCAGCAGGCACGCCTGGTCCAGCTCGCCGAGCCCGAGCCGCGCGGAGGCGAGCACCACCCGGCAGAACAGCCTGCTCCGGGCGTACGCCGGCGCGCGTAGTTCGAGTGAGCGTTCGGCGTGCTGGGCGGCGACGCGGTACTGCTGCAGATCGCGATAACAGTGGCCGAACTCGTCGGCGAGCTGGGCCTCGTCGAAGTAGCGGGCCCAGTGCGGCACGTCGTCGCCCGGGCGGGAGGAGCCGAGGGCGCGCTCCGCCCGCACGAGCGCGGCGACGCAGGCCCTCGTCTCGCCGAGGACGCCGTGACCGCGCGCCTCCACCGAGTGCAGCAGAGCCATGACGACGGGCGGCGCGGAGGAGCCGATCCCCTGCTGGGCGACGCGCGCCAGCTGGACGGCCTCCCTGCCGTGCCCGAGATAGACCGCCTGCCTGCTCATCGTGATCAGCACGTACGCGCCGTACGGCCGGTCCCCGGCCGCCTGGGCGAGCCGCAGCGCCTGGACGAAGTAGCGCTGGGCGAGGCCGTGCGCCGCGATGTCGTACGAGGTCCATCCCGCCAGCCGGGTCAGATCGGCCGCGGCGGAGAACAGCCGGCGCCCCAGCGCCTCGCCGTAACTGCCCCGGAGCATGGGCTCGGCCTCGTGCTCCAGATACCGGACGAGGGCCTGCCGGGCGTGCCCGCCGCCGTAGGCGTGGTCGAGCGTGCGGAAGAGCTCGCCCACCGAGCGCAGCGCGGCGACGTCCCCGCTGCCGACCCGCTGCCCGGCGGCGCGGTCGGTCTGCCGCTGGCGCGGGACGCCCAGGGCCGGCGGAGAGGGCGGACGGGAGGGGCCGGGTCCACGGGTGCCGCCGGTCCCCCGGATCCCGGGGCCGGCCGCCGTCTGCGTGGGGACGGGTCCGCCGGGCGTCTGCGGGGCGCCGGAACCGTTGGCCCGGTGGAGCCCGTGCGGGCCGCGTAGCGGCTGCGCCTCGGCGGTCGCGCGCGGAGCGGGCAGGCCGGCCTCTGCGTTCCCGCGGTCCGGCGGCTCACCGCGGCCGACCCGTTCGTCGGCCCGTCCGATCAGCCAGTCCCTGCTGGGGACGACCAGGCCCGCGGGGGTGAACGCGATCTTGCGCAGCTCCGCGTGGCTGCCCGAGTCCTTGCGCCAGAGCCCGCTGACGATGTCGACGGCCTCGGCGGGCGTGGCCGCGAACTCCAGGCCGGCGTAGACGGGCGCGCACGCGTCCAGGCCGAGGTCCTGCGCGGAGAGCCGGCGCCCGAGCCGCCGGGTGAAGACCTCGGCGATCAGCGCGGGGGTGGTGCCCCTCGGCTGCTGGCCGCGCAGCCAGCGCGTCACCGAGGTCTTGTCGTATCGCAGGTCGAGCCCGTGCTCGAGGCCGAGCTGGTCCACGCGGCGGGCCAGGCCCGCATGGGAGAACCCGGCCTCCGCGATGAGGGCAGCGAGCCGCCTGTTCGGGGTGCGCTGCGGAGGTCGTTCCGACATCAGCTGTAAGGTCTCCTGCCTTCGGCGCCGGGCGTACGGCCCTCACGGGCTCCCACGATGAGGAGCGGGCGAGCCCGTCATGGAACGGCGCGAACTTAACCGCCCCGGCGGCGACGTCGGTGACCTTCGCTTCACATTCATCCGATCGTGTGAGGATTGTCGGATCACTGACGAAAATCTCCCTGCCCGTAACCTGCCGGACGGGGCCCTCCGGGGCGGTCGTACAGTGGCTGGGGGCGCACATCAGTGCATGGTGACGTGGCTCCGGGGACACCCCCCGGCCCTGCGGCACCGCGAGTAGGGAGGCACCCGAGTGAGTGAGCTGCGGTTCGTCCGTCTGGGATTCGGCGAGGACCGGGTCGACTACCAGGAGGCCTGGCAGAAGCAGCGTGAGGTGCACGCGGCCCGGTTCGAGGACACCGTCCCCGACACCTGCCTGCTCCTCGAGCACCCGCCCGTCTACACGGCGGGGCGGCGCACCACGGAGAGCGAACGCCCGCTGGACGGCACCCCCGTCATCGACGTCGACCGCGGTGGCAAGATCACCTGGCACGGCCCCGGGCAGCTCGTCGGCTACCCGATCCTGAAGCTCCCCCGCCCGGTGGACGTGGTCGCCCACGTCCGGCGCATCGAGGACGCGCTGATCCTCACGGCCGCCGAGTTCGGCGTGCGGACCAGCCGGGTCGAGGGCCGCAGCGGTGTCTGGGTCCTCGGCGACCCGGTCGAGGACCGCCCCGCATTCGGCGGGCTCTCGCTCGACTTCGATCCCCGGCTGCACGACGAGGAGTTCGACCCCCGGCTGAACGGCCCCGAGTACGCGCCGTCCAACGCGGGCCAGCGCCGCGAGGACCGCAAGCTGGCCGCGATCGGCATCCGGGTCGCCAAGGGCGTGACCATGCACGGCTTCGCCCTGAACGTGAACCCCGACAACACGTGGTTCGACAGGATCGTGCCCTGCGGGATCCGGGACGCAGGCGTGACATCGCTCTCGTACGAACTGGGACGTGAGGTCACGATCGCCGATGTTCTCCCGGTCGCCGAGAAGCACCTGAGGGACGTCCTGGAGAACGCGGTGCCCGCGCCCCGGGTCGTCGAGCCGCCGGCGCCCCCGAGGGCCGCGGCACCCGCCTGAGGCGCCCGCGCGGGCCCACGGACGGAATAGGGCCCCTCGGCCACAGGTTGGCCATACGTAAGACCGTTCTAACCACGGGCGTACCCTGGTGTTCGCCGAAGAATCCAATGCAGCGAAAGCAAAGGGGTGCCGGAGTGTCCGGTGTCGCACCCGACGGGCGCAAGATGCTGCGCCTGGAGGTCCGAAACAGCCAGACCCCCATCGAGCGCAAGCCCGAGTGGATCAAAACCCGGGCGAAGATGGGCCCCGAGTACACGAAGATGCAGGCGCTCGTGAAGGGCGAGGGGCTGCACACCGTGTGCCAGGAGGCCGGCTGTCCGAACATCTACGAATGCTGGGAGGACCGCGAGGCCACCTTCCTCATCGGCGGCGACCAGTGCACCCGGCGCTGCGACTTCTGCCAGATCGACACGGGCAAGCCGCAGGCTCTGGACCGCGACGAGCCCCGCCGCGTGGGCGAGTCCGTCGTGACGATGGACCTGAACTACGCCACGATCACCGGCGTCGCCCGCGACGACCTGGAGGACGGCGGTGCCTGGCTGTACGCGGAGACCGTGCGCCAGATCCACGCCCAGACCGCCGGACGTGAGGGCGGCGCCACCAAGGTGGAGCTGCTCATCCCCGACTTCAACGCGGAGCCCGAGCAGCTGGCCGAGGTCTTCTCCTCACGCCCCCAGGTCCTCGCGCACAACGTCGAGACGGTCCCGCGCATCTTCAAGCGGATCCGGCCGGGCTTCCGTTACGAGCGCTCCCTGGAGGTCATCACGCGGGCCCGCGAGGCCGGCCTGGTGACGAAGTCCAACCTGATCCTCGGCATGGGCGAGACCCGCGAAGAGGTCAGCGAGGCGCTCCGGGACCTGCACGACGCGGGCTGCGAGCTCATCACGATCACGCAGTACCTCCGCCCCTCCGCGCGGCACCACCCGGTCGAGCGCTGGGTGAAGCCGCACGAGTTCGTGGAGCTGAAGGACGAGGCCGACGCGATCGGTTACTCCGGCGTCATGTCGGGGCCGCTGGTGCGCTCCTCCTACCGTGCGGGACGCCTCTTCCAGCAGGCGATGGAGCGGCGCGGCGCGACCGCCGCGGCCCCGTCCGCCGTGTGAATCGGCGCACAAGAGATTACTGAGCAGTAACAGTCGCGACGGCGCGGCCCGTACGTCCCCCGCAGGTCGGGGGCCCGTATGGGCCGCGTCGGCGTGCGCGGCACCGAAATCAGGGTTTCATTGGTGTTTGACCGACCGGTCATGCACTGGTAACACCGAGCAGTGACCCTAGGTACATCGGCGGTGGCTTCCGCAGCCGCCTTCGTCATTGCTTCCCGCTACTCAGTGCGCGCCGGACGCGCGCATCCGCTCCGAGGGGGAACACCCACGATGCACGCAGCACCGGTACGAGCCAACGCCATCCCGACCGTCACCACCGCGCTCCGCGCGGTCGAGTCGCTGCTGATGAGCAGCGGCCAGCGCACCGCCCGCCGCAACGCCTGGACGGCCGTCCTCGAGGACCGCCGCAGGGCCCAGGACCGGGTCGAGGCGGAGCATGTGCTGAAGGCTGTGGCCGACCACCGTTCCTAGGTCACTCCCGGGCCACGTAAACTTCTGTACATGGCGAGGAAGGCACACACTGAAGGCGCGGACAGCGCCGAGAACGCGGGGCGGCTCAAGCAGATCGCCCTGACCTACAAGATGACCAGGCGGTCGGACCCCAAGGTGGGTCTTGTCGTCGCGGGTGTGGGAATCATCACCTTCGGTGTCCTCCTCGCGATCGGTTTCCTGATCGGTCACCCGGTCTACGCGGGCATCCTGGGCTTCGTACTGGCCCTCCTCGCAATGGCGATCATCTTCGGACGACGTGCCGAGCGCGCGGCCTTCGGCCAGATGGAAGGACAGCCCGGCGCGGCCGCGGCGGTGCTGGACCGGGTGGGCCGCGGATGGACCACCACTCCGGCCGTCGCGATGAACCGCAGCCAGGACGTCGTCCACCGGGCGGTCGGCAAGGCCGGCATCGTGCTGGTGGCCGAGGGCAACCCGAACCGGGTGAAGAGCCTGCTGGCCGCCGAGAAGAAGCGCATGGCGCGCATCGTCGTGGACGTACCGGTGCACGACATCATCGTCGGTGACGGCGAGGGCCAGGTGCCGCTGAAGAAGGTGCGCACCACGATGCTGAAGCTTCCGCGGGTCCTGACCGGCCCGCAGGTGACCGCGGCCAACGACCGGCTCCGGGCGATGGGCGACCTGATGAGCAACATGCCGCTGCCCAAGGGCCCGATGCCGAAGGGCATGCGGATGCCGCGCGGCGGAAAGATGCGCTGACCGAGCACGTACGAAGAGGGGCGGCCCCGGACGATGCACTCGTCCGGGGCCGCCCCTCTTCGCTGCCGTACGTCCGCCGGACGCCTCGCCCCGACTCCTCAGATCCGGACCTGGACGGCGCGGGCCAGCCTGTCGTGGAGACCCCGGCTGTCGCGGTCCCAGACGATGGCCGGGATCACCAGGAGGAGCAGCACGCTCCGCAGGACGACCCGGACGACGCCGAGCCGTCCGCCGTCCTCGGCGAGCACCCGCAGCCCCAGGATCCGCTTGCCCGGCGTGGAACCCACGGTTCCGACCGTCAGCAGGCTCATCACGAGGAAGACGCCGAGCGCCCAGTTCCCCGCCGCCTGCTGGTCACCCGGAGCGAGCAGCCCGTATGCGATCACCATGCACACGGCCCAGTCGATGAAGAGTGCCCCGAAGCGCCGGCCGAGCGGGGCGATGGACCCCGGGCCCTCCTGGGGGAGACCGAGGCGCTCGCCCCGGTAACCGAAGTCGGCGCCCATCTCCTCGGCCGCCGCGCGCGGCCCCGAGAGCCACGATCCGATTGCTTGCCTGTTGTCCACCCGTCCACGGTACTGCGCCCACGTTTGCGACTGGCCGGGCGGGGCACGGAACACGTCGCTGAGGTGCCGCCGGCAACCCGGCTGGTTAACTTGTGCGAAACAAATGGGTCATGCTGGAGAAATCCCTTCTGCCTATGGTCGGGTCCAGCGTGTGCCACCGCACTGGCCACACAGACGAGCTGCAACCCCGCCCTTTCCCGGGTCGGGAGTAGGAGGAGTTGGATGTTCCAGAACGCCGACGAAGTCCAGAAGTACATCGCCGACAACGACGTCAAGTTCGTCGACGTCCGGTTCTGCGACCTGCCGGGTGTGATGCAGCACTTCACGATCCCCGCGGCGTCCTTCGACCCGGCCGAGGAACTGGCTTTCGACGGCTCGTCGATCCGCGGCTTCCAGGCGATCCACGAGTCGGACATGGCGCTCCGCGCGGACCTGTCCACGGCCCGTGTCGACCCCTTCCGCCGTGACAAGACGGTGAACGTCAACTTCTTCATCCACGACCCGATCACCGGCGAGCAGTACAGCCGTGACCCGCGGAACGTGGCCAAGAAGGCCGAGGCATACCTCGCCTCGACCGGCATCGCCGACACCGCGTACTTCGGCCCCGAGGCCGAGTTCTACGTCTTCGACAACGTCCGCTTCCAGACGTCGGCGAACGAGAGCTTCTACCACATCGACTCCGAGGCCGGCGCCTGGAACACCGGTGCGGTCGAGAACAACCGGGGTTACAAGGTCCGCTACAAGGGCGGCTACTTCCCGACCCCTCCGGTCGACCACTTCGCCGACCTGCGCGCCGAGATCTCCATGGAGCTGGACAAGAACGGCCTCCAGGTCGAGCGCCAGCACCACGAGGTCGGCACCGCCGGCCAGGCCGAGATCAACTACAAGTTCAACACGCTGCTCGCCGCGGCCGACGACCTCATGCTCTTCAAGTACATCGTGAAGAACGTCGCCTGGCGCAACGGCAAGACCGCGACGTTCATGCCGAAGCCGATCTTCGGTGACAACGGCTCGGGGATGCACGTCCACCAGTCCCTGTGGTCCGGCGGCTCCCCGCTGTTCTACGACGAGCAGGGCTACGCGGGCCTCTCGGACATGGCGCGCTACTACATCGGCGGCATCCTGAAGCACGCCCCGTCGCTGCTGGCCTTCACCAACCCGACGGTGAACTCCTACCACCGCCTGGTCCCCGGCTTCGAGGCCCCGGTCAACATGGTGTACTCGCAGCGCAACCGCTCCGCCGCGATGCGCATCCCGATCACGGGGTCCAACCCGAAGGCCAAGCGGGTCGAGTTCCGCGCCCCGGACCCGTCCTCCAACCCGTACCTGGCGTTCTCGGCCCTGCTGATGGCCGGCCTGGACGGCGTCAAGAACAAGATCGAGCCCCCGGAGCCGATCGACAAGGACCTCTACGAGCTGGCCCCCGAGGAGCACGCGGGCGTCCAGCAGGTCCCGACCTCGCTCCCGGCGGTCCTCGACGCCCTCGAGGCCGACCACGAGTACCTCCAGGCCGGCGGTGTCTTCACGCCCGACCTGATCGAGACGTGGATCGACTACAAGCGCACGCACGAGATCGCCCCGATCCAGCTGCGCCCGCACCCGCACGAGTTCGAGCTGTACTTCGACCTCTAAGGACGACCGCCGGTCGGTCCTCCGACCTGGCTGTCGGCAAGGCTGAGGCCGCCACTCCCCTCGGAGTGGCGGCCTCAGCCGTTCCCCTCGGCGGGGCCCGGTCCCATGGCGGGGCCATGTCCGGCGGTGCGCACGGCTCACATCGTGGTCAGCGCCCGGCCGAGAATCTTGCCCTGGGCGAGGTCGGTGACAGCCCTGTTGATGTCGTCCAGCGGGTAGCGGTCGGTCACGAAGGCGTTGAGGTCGAACGTGCCGTTGTGATGCCAGTCGAGGAATGTCGCGATGTCGTCCTGACGGCAGCCGCCCGCGGTGGTGCCGATGAGCGACTTCTGACCGGTGAGCATGTTGCCGTTGGTCTGCCGGGCGATGTCGAGTTCCAGCGGCTTCCTGGGCAGGCCCACGATGACGGCGGTGCCGCCCATCGACACGCCGAGGCGGCCGGGGCGGGACGCGTTGACGGCCTGGGTGACCGTCTCGGGCAGGGCGACGCAGTCCACGGCCACGTCGACGCCGCCTCCCGTGATGTCGATGATCGCCTGCACGGGGTCGCCCTGGCTCGCGTCGACGGTGTGGGTGGCGCCGAACTTCCGCGCGAACTCCAGCTTCTCGGCGGCCAGGTCGACGGCGACGACGTGCTCGGCGCCGCGGATGGACGCGGCGGCGACGGCGGAGAGGCCCACGCCGCCGACCCCGAAGACGGCGACGCTGCCACCGGCGGCGACCGGGGCGACGCGGGAGACGGCGCCCGCGCCGGTCAGCACGGCGCAACCGACCACCGAGACGACGTCCTGACGGCTCTTCTCATCGAGCGGGACGACGTACAGCTCGTCGACGAGGGCGTGGTCGGCCCAGGTGTAGACGTTGGGCGAGTAGGCGGTGCCGAGGCCGGGGATGTCGAGGGAGGCGCGGCCCGGCATGCGGTCGGCGGCGCGCGGCAGCCACGTGACCAGCACGGTCGCGCCCTCGGCCACGTGCGTCACCTCGCTGCCGGTGGCGAGGACGGTGCCGTAGCCCTCGTGGCCGAAGAGCATCGGATCGGGGTGCGGCACGTGCATCCAGAACAGCTGGCTCTGGCAGACGCCACTGGCGTGGACCTTGATGAGCACATCGTGCGGACCCGGGCCGGGCAGCGTGACCTCGCGCAGTTCGAGCGGCTGTCCGGGCTTGTCCTGGACGACGATACGGGTGTTCGTGGGCATGGTGGTGCTCCTGATTCGGACGTACGGAGTGGTGCGGCGCCAGGTCAGCGCGTCAGATGCCGGGCCAGGGACTGGGGAGCGGCGCGTCGGCGACGCGCAGGGTGACGCGCTTGGTGCGGGTGCAGCCCGCGACGGCGTCCTCGCCGTAGGCGCCGCCCAGGCCGCTGTCCTTGAAGCCGCCGAACGGCAGCGCGGAGTCCATGACCAGCGGGGTGTTGCCGTGCACGACGCCTGCTTCGACGGCCTGGGTCATGCGGATCATGCGGCCCATGTCCCGGGTCCAGACGTAGCTGCTCAGGCCCAGATCGCCCGAGTTCACCAGCCCGATCGCCTCGGCCTCGGTCGTGAAGGTCTGGACGGTCAGGACGGGGCCGAAGACTTCCTCCTCGGCGATGCGCATGTCCGGGCGCACGCCGTCGAGCAGGGTCGGCTGGACGTAAAAGCCGGGTTCACCGGGGGCGTGGGCACCGCCCCCGGTGAGGACGCGGGCACCGTCCGCCCGTGCCTCCTCCAGCATGCCGACGACCTTCTCGTACTGACCGCGGGATACCAGCGGCCCGACCATGGTGCCCTTGGCGGTGGGGTCGCCCACGGTGACCCGGGTCATCCGCTCGCGGACCTCCTGGACGAACTGCTCGGCGATGTCGGCGTGCACGATGAGGCGGCTGGACGCGGCGCAGATCTGCCCCGCGTTGACGAGGATGCCGAGGACGGCGGCGCGGGCCGCGGAGTCCAGGTCGGCGTCGTCGAACACCACGATCGGCGACTTGCCGCCCATCTCCAAGGTGAGCTTCTTGAACGTGTCGGCGGCGGCGTGCGCGACGGCCCGGCCGGTGGGCACGGAGCCGGTGAAGGAGACGCCCGCGACGCCGGGGTGGGCGCACAGCGCCGCGCCGGTGGAGCCGTCACCGGTGACGACCTGGAGGACGCCCGCCGGGATGCCGGCCTCCTCGGCCAGTTCGGCCAGCCGCACGGCGGACAGCGGCGACAGCTCGGACGGCTTGACGACGGCGGAGTTTCCGCAGGCCAGCGCCGGAGTGACCCGGGCCATGAAGGAGTGCGCGGGGGCGTTCCACGGCAGGATCACCACGTAGACGCCGAGGGGTTCCAGGACGCTGTACGAGAGGCGGCCGGGCACGTCGGCGAGCTGCTGGCCGAAGAGCTTGTCGGCGCGGCCTGCCCAGTAGCGGGCGTGGCGGGCGCCGCGGTGGCTCTCCATCAGGGCGTCGGGCAGGTTCTTGCCGGTGCACCGCACGTCCAGCTCGGCGATCTCCTGGTGGTGGGCCTCGACCAGCTCGCCCCACTTCCAGAGCAGTTGGCTGCGGGCCTCGCCGGGCAGGGCGGCCCACCGGCGCTGGGCCGCTGCGGACACCTCGACGGCGCTGTCGCACTCCTTCGGACCGTGGTTCACCACCTCGCCGACGACCTTCTCGGTGGCCGGGTCGACGATCTCGATCACGGCGGTCCGACCCGCGGGCGCGGCGTGCTGGTTGTGCATCGGAAAGTACCTTTCGTACTGCTCCCGGCGAGGGTGCCGGGAAGCTTGTGGAGGGGGTCAGGCGGGGAGCGGCTCGACGTCCGTCGGCACCGGGGCCTTCGGGGCGTCGCGCTCCGGATCGACGGTCAGCACGGCCACGAGGCCGCACACGAAGGTCAGGGCGCCGCCGAACACGAACGCGAGCGTGTAGCCGGATCTGTCGTCCGAGGCGGCGTCGATGAGCACGCCGGTGACGGCGGGGGCGATCAGCCCCGGCAAGCTCTGGACCGCGACCAGCAAGCCGAGCGAGGCTCCGCGCCGGTCCACGGGAGTGACCTCGGACGTCGTCTCGTACGAGAGCCCGAAGGCACCGACGCCGAAGCCGAACGCGACGGCCACCAGCGCGAGTTGGCCCGCCTTCGCGTCGACGGACGGCAGGAAGGCGAGCGCGGTCCCGGCCGCCAGGACGAGCGCCCCCTGCGTGATGCCGCGCGAGCGGCGGGAGGAGACGCCGCGCCGGGACATCCGGGCCGCCCACGGGCTGACGGTCAGCGGGACGACGACTGTGAACGCGGCATAGAGGGCGACCGCCTGAGCGGCCTGCGCCGACGTGTAGCCGTACTGGTCCTTCAGGTACGAGGGCAGGAACGCGGAGCCGAGGGCGACGGTCCAGTACGCCCCGAACCCGCCGATCGCACCGCCCCACCAGGTACGGCTGCCGAGGAAGCGGCGGTACGAGGTGAGTGAGGCGGATGCGCGGGAGGGCTCGGCCCCGGACGGCGAGGCGCTCTGCGCGTTGCCGTCGGCGTCCACGCCGAAGGGGCCCTCGCGACCGGTCAGGAGCCAGAGCACGGCCCAGAGTGCGCCGGTGGCGGCCAGGGCCCAGAACGCGGCGCGCCAGCCGTGGTGGTCGATGAGGTGGGTGAGCACGGGGGCGGCGACGAAGACACCCAGGCCCGATCCGATGACGTACAGCGCGCTGGGCAGGGCGCGGCGCCTGGGCGGGAACCACTTGTACAGCGCGTGCACGGCGACGCCCGCGGTCGGGCCCTCGCCGGCGCCGAGGACGACGCGCGAGGCGAACAGCGTGCCGACCGACGCCGCGAGGAGCAGCGGAAGTTGGGCAAGGGACCAGACCACGGCGAGGGCGAGCAGCACCCAGCGGGTGGCGACCCGGTTGGCGACGAAGCCGACGACGACCGCCGAGATGCTGAACAAGACGAAGAAACTGCTGGCCACCAGGCCGTACAGGCTGTGACTGAGGCCCAGTTCGTCGGAGATGGGGTCGGCAGCGAGCCCGAGCACCGTCTTGTCCCCGAAGTTGATCATCGCGAGGGCGAAGATCATGAACGCCATCAGCCACGCGCGCCGGGGCTGCGGAACCACGGCGGAATCCGCCACTTCAGGCAGGGCCCCTTGCTGTCGAGTCATGGTCGTCACGCCTGTCTACGTCGTCGGAGATCGGGGTACACGGAGGGAGGGGCGGCGTCGCGTCAGACGACACCGTCGGCGTGGAGCGCCGCGAGGGCCGCGGCGTCGAGGCCGAGGAGCTGGGCGAGGACCTCGTCGGTGTGCTCGCCGAGTGCGGCACCGAGGCTGCGGATGGATCCCGGCGTCTCGCTCAGGTGCGGCAGTGGCGCCGCCATCAGCAGGTCACCGTGGTGTTCGTCGTGCACCTCGGCGAGGGTGCCGCGCTCGCGGTAGTGGCGGTCTGCGGCGATGTCGGCGACGTTCATGAGCGGCGCGGACGGAATGCCCGCGTCGTTGAGCAGCGTGACCACGGCGTCGGCCTCCAGGGCGGCCACCCAGGTCGCGACGATCTCGTACAACTCCTCCTGGTGCGCGAGCCGTGCGTCGCGCTCGGCGAAGCGCTCGTCCTCCGTCAGCCCGGGGCGGCCCATCGCCTGGGCCAGGCGGCGGAAGAGGGGGTCGGTGCCGGCGTGCACGGACACCCGGCGGCCGTCGGCGGTGTCGAAGTCGCTGGCGGGCGCGATGTTCGGATTGCGGTTGCCGAGCCGTTCGCGGACCGCGCCGGTTCCGCTGTAGGCGACGAGCGCGTTCTCGCAGGCCCGGAACCCGGCTTCGTACAGCGCGAGGTCGATGATCTGTCCCTCACCGCCGCGCAGATCGCGGTGGTACAGCGCGGTCATGGTCGCGAAGGCGGCCAGGTAGGCCGCCATGTAGTCGATGACCGAGTAGCCCGAGCGCACCGGCGGGCGGTCCGGATCGCCGCTGACATAGGTCAGCCCCGAGTAGGCACTGGCGATCCGGTCGAAGGCGCCCCGGTCACGGAACGGGCCGGTCAGCCCGTAGCCGGTGAGGAAGACGAGCACGGCGCGCGGATTGAGGGCGCGCAGTGCGTCCGGCCCGAGCCCCCATTTCTCCAGCGTCGGCGGACGGTAGTTGGTGACCACGACGTCGAAGTGGGGAACGAGCTCGCGGAGCAGTTCCTGCCCGCGCCCGGTGCGCAGGTCGATGGTGACCGACTTCTTGTTGCGCCCTTCCTGCACCCACTGCAGGGACCGCTTGCCAGGGGCGTCCTGTCCGGCCCCACCCCGGGTGAAGTCGCCGCGGCCCGGCTCCTCGACCTTGACCACGTCGGCGCCGAAGTCACCCAGGAAGGTCGCGGTCACCGGGGCTGCCAGTACGGTCGAGACGTCGAGTACGCGTATTCCAGCCAGAGGCGGCTGTGTGTCGGTCATGATCCACCTAATCAACGGTTCGTTAACAACGGAACGTTAAGATGGGACCGTACGTCGCGATCACGCACCCGACAACGGGTTACTGACCAGTAGTTTTGGGAGTGTCATGTCGGACAAGCCAGCCGCAGCACCCGCCAGGCGCCGCCGGCGCACTCGCCAGGAGACCGAGGCGGATCTGCTCGACGCGGCCCTGCGGCTTCTCGAACGCGACGGCGCGCTGGCCGGGATCACGCTGCGCGAGGTCGCCAAGGAGGCCGGGGTCAACCACGGCCAGATCTACCAGTACTTCGGGGACCGCCAGACGCTGTTGCGGGCAGCCATCGGCCGCATCCTCGACACCGCGCCACTCGGTGCGCAGAGCCATTGGGACAAACCCTTCGCCGAACGCCGCCGCACCATGCTCCGATACGCGCTGGAACGACCCCAGCTCCTGCGCCTGGAAGCTCTGTTGGCGCTGGACGGCGACCCGGAACTGACGCTCTTCCCGGAGCTGGACCGCACCAGGCGGGCACTGGAGCGCGACCGGCGCGAGGGCGCTCTGCCCGAGGACGCCGACGGGCTGGTCATGCACGCCATGACCGCGTCGACGTACCTCGGTTACTGCATCTTCCGAGAGACGATCGCCCGCGACCTCGGCCTGGAACCGGAGGAACTCGACGAGCGGGCGGCCGCCGTCTACGACCGGATGCTTCACGGGCTGGTCACGGATCGGCAGGATCCGGGGGAACCGACGTGCTGAGGGCCGCCGTCCCGTGCGGGACGGCGGCCCTTCTGCGTTGCCGGATCTCCGTCTCCGGGCAGGTGGACCCGCCCAGCCCATAGGGTCGCGTCCATGGATGAGCGAGAGCGGCCGAGACTGTTCGGCAACCGGTGGGCGGACGCGGTGGGACCGGGCGGGGAGCCGGACCGGGACCGGTGCGACTGCCTCGACAGGCGCGGCGGCTCGAACAAGGCGGAGGTCGCCTTCCACCCGGACCGGCAGGACACATCGGCGCCCGGCTGGCTGCACCTGCTCCAACTCGTCGACGAGGCGGCCGCCGACGGCCGGGAGGTGTTCAAGCCCCTGGTGGAGCTGAGTCCCGCCGAGCGGCGCCAGATCGTCACGCTGCCGGCCGGCATCGCCGGCCTCACCGAGGTGCGGCAACTGGTCCTCTACGGCAGCAACCTGGTACGCATCCCGCCCGAGATCGGGGCGATGACGAATCTGGCGGAGTTCAGTCCGTACACCTCGCGCAGGCTCCACTGGCTGCCGTACGAGATCACCCGGTGCCGCAAGCTGCGCGACAGCACCGTGAGTACGCGGGCCCTGTACGGCAACTTCAGGTACCGGCCGCCGTTCCCCGTGCTCCGTACCGTGGACGACGACTGGGAGAGGACGTCGGTGGACCCGGGACGCTGGGGCGGCGGGGCGGTCCACGCCTGCAGCGTCTGCGCCGGCCCGGTGCCGGACCGCGAACTCCGCCGGCGGTGGATATCGCTCGCCGTGGCGACCGACGTCCTGCCGCTGCTCGTCAACGCGTGCTCGGAGGACTGCCTGGACGCCCTCCCCGCCCCCGCCGAGGGCTACGCCTCCGCCCCGCACCTGGGCGGGCCCGGCACCGTCAGCACGGACATCCGCTGAGCGGTGCCGCGGGGCCGCACCGCGAACCGGCCTGCGCCCGGCGGTGTCCACCCGTGGGTACGGGCGTACGCCGCCGCGCGGTCGGGGGTTCAGTCCGCCAGCAGGGCGCGCAGTTCGGCGACCGCCTCGCGGAGGTGGTCCGCGAAGGCGTGCATCTGGCCGGCGACCGTGCGCGGGGTGCTCAGGTAGAGGTTGAAGCGGTCCGGCAGCAGGACGTAGGCGATGCCGATGCAGCGGCTGCTCGTCGAGCCGAAGCCGAAGTACTGGATGTTCTCCGACGGCGCCGAACTGGTGCTCAGGTAGTCGTCCCGCAGGGTGAGCCAGCCCGGGGAGCGGTACAGGGCGGGCTGTTCGTCCACGCCGAGCTCCTCGCCGCGGCGGCGCTGGATCAGTTCCAGCTCCCACAGGTGCTGCTCGGGGGCCTCCCCCGCCTGGCACTCCCTCGCCCGTGCCACATGGGCCGCGGCGGCGGCCCGGAACGCGGCGCGGCGGGCCTCGCGGCCGGCCGCGGGGTCCTCCATCGCCGCGACGAAGGCCGGCATCTCGGGGGTGACGACGCGCATCGCCTCGGTGCGTCCGTGGCGGTACTGCCGGGTGGCGATCGACTCGTACGTCGCCCCCAGGTGGCCCTTGGCGCGCTGGTGGGCCAGCTGGTACGCGACCTGCACGAAGGCGTCCGGGGACACCTTGAGCGCCTTGGCAGCCGTGCTGCCGAAGTCCTGGAAGGACACCGTGGTGGTGGCGGTGTCCCGTCCGTACGCGGCGAACGACTCGGCGGCGGCGCGCACCTGGGCCCTGAGGGGCTCGTCCAGCTCGAAGGTGAGCGGCCGGGGGACGGGGTCTCCCTGGGAGCGGGCGCCGGAGCCGAGGGAGTGCTCCTGCGGCGAGGTGCCGAGGAGCGCGTCGGTGAAGCTGAGGATGGTCGTCCCGTCCAGCTCGCAGTGCTCGACGTTGATGCCGGCCCTGCCGTCCGCGTGGACGACGAAGGAGACGGCCTTGTCGAACCAGCGGTTGCCGCGGTCCCCGTGGAGCAGTTCGTCGCAGGCCTCCTGGGTGCCGGCCGGTACGAAGTCCTCCAGGCAGACGCAGAACAGGGCGGTCTCGATGTCGTCCAGCGTCCGGGCGTTGCCGGGGTGGCGGGCGGCGAGGGCCGCGCGGGTGGCCGCCCATTCCGCCCGCGCCATCGTGGTGAGGTGGCCGGCCCTGTCCTCCTCGGCGGTGTGGACGTCGGCCTTGGTCACGGCGCGCAGCCCGGCCTCGATCTCGTCGAGGCTGTGCGGGACGCCGTCGGGGCCGATGACGTCGAGCCGGAACATGGTGCCCCGGAAGAACACCACGATGTGCCGGGCGGTGGACGGCCCGGGCGCCTCCTCGCTGTACGGGGCGCGCACCGTGTCCAGCGGCACGCCGGGGATGCGTGTGGTGGAGAAGAGGTACCTGTTCTGCACCATCGACTGGGGGACGCCGCGCTGCTCCACAGGGGCGATCAGGCCCTCGTCGAGCTGCCGCTTGTAGTGCAGGGCTCCCGCGACGAGCCCCGCCGCACGGTCGAGCTGCCCCTGCCCGGTGTCCTTGAACAGGAAGAAGAAGTTGGCGTTGAGCGCGATCCGGTCCCGGCGGCCGAGGTAGCGGTACGGCCAGAAGGTGTCGAGCCAGCTGTGGACGCCTTCCGTCGCGTCGTACTCCTCCAGCGCGGCGTGCAGGGTCCTGCCGGGGCCGCCGGGCCGCAGGAACGCCGTGACCTCGGCCTCCGTCTCGACGCGCTCCTGCGCGGTCAGCAGCGGGGCGCACCAGGCGAGGAACCGCTCACAACTCGCCTCGATCGTGGGCAGCGGCACGCGCGGGAGGGCGCCTTCGCGGGCGAAGGCCGCTTCGGCTGCTGCTTCCTGACTGACGTTCAATGCGGCTCTCTTCTCGATGAGTCGGTGGATGAGGGGGCTAGCGGTGCCGGGGTCTGGAGAGGTGGAGCTGAGCGTAGAGCCATCCGTCCGTCTCCAGGCCGCTCGCGTCCACTCCCGCGGCGGCCAGGCTGTCCAGGACGCCTCGCTGCTCCTCCGGGCCCGCGAACCGCCGCTGCTTGAAGACCTCGTCGATCCGCACGGTCCGGTAGCCCAGCTCCGCCAGGGCCGTCTCGACGGGTCCGAACGGGAACATCCGCAGCACGAAGTGCGCCATCCACGGGAGGCGGCCGTCCTGGGCCCGCACGACGCGGGTGAGGGTGCGTTCGGTGACGTAGCCGATGCAGCCCGTGGAGATCACCAGGTCCGTCCCGGCGAGCAGGTCCCGCTGCTCGGGGGTGGGGTCGTTCGCCTCGAGGTCCGCGTGGACGGTGTCGTCGAGGAAGCCGGCCTCGTGTGCGTAGGCCAGGGCGCTGGTGGAGGCGTCCAGGCCGGTGAAGCGCAGGCCGTGTGCGGGTCTGCGGGAGCGGGCGAGGTCCCGGTCACGTTCCAGGAGCGCGGCGCGGGAGGCGGGGCCGCTGCCGTCGTAGCGCGCGTACAGCTCGTCCATGGTGGCGTCGTACTTGAGCAGTGCCGCGTTGATCCCGTACGAGCAGCCGATGTCCAGGACGCGGGGGACGGGCACCCGCTCCGTCTCCCGGTACTCCTTGATGAGCTTGTCGAACCAGGGCTTGGCCAGTTGGGGGACGCAGTAGCCGAGCGGGCGCAGCTCCTGGAAGTAGGTGCGGGGGTCGGCCGCGGTGTAGATGTGGTCCAGCGAGACTTTTCCGGACGCGTCGAGACGCAAGGGGCTTCTCCTCGGTGGGGCGCGTGGGTGGCTGGAGCCGTTCGCCGTGCTGGTGCCGCCGGGAGCTCTAGTCCAGCAGCCGGTCGCCCCGCACGGCCCTGCCCTCCGCCTCCAGGTGTCCTGGCAGGACGCGGCCGAAGAGCTGCCGGGTGCGGGCCACGCTCCCGATGACGCCGGGGCGCTCGCTGTACGCGAAGATCGCGCTGTGGCGGGCGAGGCCGCCGCGGACGGGGCTGACCCGGTGCAGCGAGTAGCGGCCCTTGAACAGCTGCAGGTCGCCCGGCCTCAGCGGCAGACGTTCGGGCTGCCGTGCGGGGCGGCCGTCCAGGACGCCCCGCACGGCGTCGAAGCGCTCGTCCTCGGCGGACCTGATGTTCGGGCAGTACTCGAAGGAGCCGCCCTCCTGTGCCTCCTGGGTCAGCATGCTGACCGTGTACTCGTTGGTGTCGAAGTGCCAGGGGTGCTCCATGCCCGGCCGGACGACGTTGAGCACGAGGCCGGACAGCGGGTCGGCGAGCTCGTACAGGCGGGGCAGGCCGAAGCAGTCGGCGACGAACCGCTGGAACGGTTCATGGGCGTAGAGCCTGCTGATGAGGGAGCCCCCGGGGATGCGGTCGCGGGCGACGAACGCGTTGCCGCGCTCGAAGGTGCGCCGGCCGGGGTGGTCCTCGGGCAGCTCCGCGTCCACGTCGATGTTGTAGACGTTGACCGTCTCGACGTCGAAGTAGGCGTGCGGGGCGAGCGCGGCGCACTCCTGGCGCAGGATCCCGTGCAGCGCGGGGCGGACGAAGTCGGGCAGCACGGTGCAGCCGTCGTCGGCCAGTTCGCGCCGTGCCCGTGCCACCACGGCGCGGGCCGCGGTGCCTTCGGGGTCCGAGAGGGGGTAGCGGTCCGTGTCGACCACCTGGTCGAGCGTGATGGCTTGCAGAGTGCTCATTCGACCTCTCCACGCGCACGTCGGTAACTCAACTGACGAGTAACAGGGTTGAAGTTCCCACAGCACCGCTGTGTTGTCTGTGACACGTCACACGTCCGCACGGTGTGTGCGGTGGCCGGGTGCTCCCGCCGGCCGTTCCCGTCAGTCGAGGTCGATGACGGGACGGGCGGTGAAGTCAGCGAACATGTCCTCGCCCTCCGGTCCGTGGAGGAAGTCGGCCGTGTGCGGATTGCGGTTGGCGGTGGCCAGCGGAAGCCATTCGAGCAGGGTGCCGTAGCCGCCGCAGGCGGCCTCTCCCCCGTCGCCGCCGTATACGGAACCGGGGTCCGAGGTCATCTCGGCGCTCTCGTAGACGTCGAAGGCGATGTGCAGCCCGAAGGCGTTCGGCAGGAGGTGCGGGCCCGTGCCGCCGCCGTAGGGGGACACGCCCGAGGGGAAGCCTCCGCCCCAGCGGAACAGCGTCCCGGCGCCGGCTCCGCAGGCGTGCTCCCACTCGTCGGGGCCGGGCAGGCGGAGCCCCTGACCGGCGAAGAACGCGCCGACCAGCTCGGGGAGTTCGGGGAGCTTGCGAGGCTCCACCGCCATCAGCACGGCGGGCAGGGCGACCGTGCGCCGGGGGGTCATGATCCGCGCGAGGTGGGCGCGGGGGTCGTCCTCGAAGCCGAACCCGCCCGCGAGGCTCTCCTCGCGGTAGGAGGCGAGCTGCTCGGGGAGCGGCTGCCAGCCGTCCACGTCGAAGCCCACGGTCACCTCGCCGCCCGGGACCAGGGCGTACCGCTCGCCGTCCCGCTCGATCAGGGCACGGTGCAGGGCGCCCTCCGTGTGCGGGGCGGGGTCGAGGCGCAGCAGTCGGCCGCCCGCTCCGCGGGCCGCCTCCCGCGCGAACCGCTCCGCGGAGGCGGCGTCCAGGGCGCGCCAGCGGGCGAGGGTCAGGTCGGCATGAGGCATGGAGCGCAGTCTCGCAGCCGGGCGGCACAACGGTGCCCGTGCCCCCGGTGGACCCGGGGGCACGGGCGGGGCGGGATCAGCGGCCGTAACGGATCAGGGTGCGGACCATGCGGCAGGTGGTGTCGGACGGCCGGTGCATGGCGAGGCGGTCGGCCGCCTCGCGTATGCGGGCGTTGTGGGCGCTCGACGGCTGGTACACGCCGGTGTCGAGCAGGGCGATCGCCAGGCGCATGGCCTTCAGTCGGCGGTTGTGCGAGACGTACCACTCGCGGGGCCGGCCCGCGGGGAGACGCTTCTTCCGCAGGGGCGTGTGGAGCGGCTCGGGTGTGGCTGTGGCGACGGCCATCGGCAACCTCCTGGCACAGTGGTGGAACCCTCACGAACTCCCTCCATACTACCGCCGACCACTGACAATCGTCCCTGGCCAGAGGCCATTTCGGGGTCCCTCCCGTACCCTTGGCCCCATGGAGATCTGGATCAATCCCGCCTGCTCGAAATGCCGCAGCGCGCTGAGTCTGCTCGACGCCGAAGGGGCCGACTACACCGTCCGCAGGTACCTGGAGGACGTGCCGTCGGCCGAGGAGATCCGGGCGGTGCTGGACCGTCTCGGGCTGGAGCCGTGGGACATCACCCGGACCCAGGAGGCGGAGGCCAGGACGCTCGGGGTGAAGGAGTGGGCGAGGGACGCGGGTGCGCGGGAGCGGTGGATCACGGCGCTGGCCGAGCACCCGAAGCTCATCCAGCGCCCGATCATCACTGCGCAGGACGGATCGGCCGTGGTGGCGCGGACGGACGAGGCGGTACGGGACGCGCTGGGGCGTTGAGGCGGGGCGACGGCCCCCGGCCGGACGCTCCCCGCCCCGGCCTCAGGCGGGCCGGGCCCGTCCCAGCTGCGCCTCGGCCTCGGCGAGGACCTCGGTGAGGCGCAGCCCGAACCGGGCGTCGCAGGGGTGTGCCACCCCTGTGCCCGCCGCGGCTGTCAGCGCGTCGACGGCCGCCCGGAACGCGCCGAGCGCGTCGCCGCCTCCCGCGGGCAGGGCGGACACCCCCTGCTCACCGCGGAATTCGACCTCGGTCCCCGCAGCTGCCTCCGGCCCGTCCAGCGCGAGGGTGGCGGTGCTGGACGCTCCGGAGGCGTGGCGCAGCAGCAGCTGCGTGGTGTCGGCGGGGCCGCGGGCGGCGACCACCTCCGTCACCTCGCCCAGGACCGGGATCAGGACCGAGAGCGCGTGCGGGCCCACGTCCCACAGGGCGCCCTTCTCCCGGCGCCAGGGCGAGGCGGCGAACTCGCTGCGGGTGCCCGGGGCGAAGAGCGCGCCCATCCACAGGGCACGGGCCGTGAACCAGCCGCCCGCCGCCGCCTGTTCGTCGATCCACCCGGCCGTCCCCTCGGCGAACCGCAGGGTGCAGAAGACCACGGAGGCCACCCCGGCGCGCCCGGCGGCCCCGGCGACCGCACGCGCGTCCTCCACCGTCGTGGCGACCGGCTTGTCCAGCAGGAGATGGCATCCGGCGTCGGCGGCCCGTACGGCCAGGGGCGCCTGGACGTCCGGTGGCACGGCGAACGCCACCGCGTCGCTGGTGGCCAGGAGCGCGCCGAGGCCGGCCTCGCCGGTGTGCGCCTGCGTGCCGTGGGCCGAGGCCAGCGCCTCCGCCGCCTCGGGGCGCCGGCCCCACACCCCGCTCAGCACGGCGCCGGGGTGGGCGGCGAGAGCGGGGGCGTGGGTCATGCGGGCCCAGGGGCCCGCCCCGACGAGGCCGATCCGGAGCGGCCCGGCGGAGGCCGTGTGTGTCGTCATGCGGGCCAGTCTGCCCCGGCCGGCCGCCGGCCCGGAACGTATCCGGTGCGCCGCGGGGTGAGACGGCCCGGGGCGGCGGGGACCTGCCGTCCGACACCCCCGGGAAACCTCGGTAACACCGGGTTCACATGCGGGCAACGGTCGGGAAATCGCACTTTGCGAAGCTGCGCACCATAGACCGCAGCACCCGCAAAGGATGGCGTCCGTGACGTTCAAGGCTGAGTACATCTGGATCGACGGCACCGAGCCGACCGCCAAGCTTCGTTCGAAGACGAAGATCATGGCGGGCAGCCCCTCGCAGGGCGTGGCGGACCTTCCCATCTGGGGCTTCGACGGTTCGAGCACCAACCAGGCCGAGGGCCACGCCTCCGACCGGGTCCTGAAGCCGGTCTTCGCGTGTCCGGACCCGATCCGCGGCGGTGACGACATCCTCGTCCTGTGCGAGGTCTTCAACATCGACATGACTCCGCACGAGTCCAACACCCGCGCCGAACTCCGTCCGGTCGCCGAGCAGTTCGCGGGCCAGGAGCCGATCTTCGGCATCGAGCAGGAGTACACCTTCTTCGACGGCCACCGCCCGCTCGGCTTCCCCGAGGGCGGCTTCCCGGCCGCGCAGGGCGGCTACTACTGCGGTGTCGGCGCCGACGAGATCTTCGGCCGTGACATCGTCGAGAAGCACCTCGACAACTGCCTGAAGGCCGGCCTGGCGATCTCCGGCATCAACGCCGAGGTCATGCCCGGCCAGTGGGAGTTCCAGGTCGGACCGGTCTCCCCGCTGGAGGTCTCCGACCACCTGTGGGTCGCGCGCTGGCTGCTGTACCGCACCGCCGAGGACTTCAACGTCTCCGCGACCCTGGACCCGAAGCCGGTCAAGGGCGACTGGAACGGCGCGGGCGCACACACCAACTTCTCCACCAAGGCGATGCGTGAGGGCTACGAGGCGATCATCACGGCCGCCGAGTCGCTGGGTGAGGGCTCGAAGCCGATGGACCACGTCAAGAACTACGGCGCGGGCATCGACGACCGCCTGACGGGTCTGCACGAGACCGCCCCGTGGAACGAGTACAGCTACGGCGTCTCCAACCGCGGTGCCTCGGTCCGCATCCCGTGGCAGGTCGAGCAGGACCAGAAGGGCTACATCGAGGACCGTCGCCCCAACGCCAACGTCGACCCGTACGTGGTCACGCGGCTGATCGTCGACACCTGCTGCACCGCGCTGGAGAAGGCCGACCAGGTCTGATCCGCACCCGTCCGTGACGAAGGGGCGCCCGCATGCCGGGCGCCCCTTCGGCGTGTCCGCCGCCGGGACGGCCTGTGGACGTCCGGGGACGGACGGTGCGGGAGGGGTGCGTGAGGAACCTGACACGGCGGTCCGTATCGACGGGTGAGAGGACCCTGCTGCGCGGCGGCAATCTCTGCTTCAATGGGGGCATGGCCAGCTTCCAGTACACCGCGTCGGGTCGCAGCGACCTCGAACCGTTCTGGCCCTCCCGTCAGCACCATGACTTCGACCGGGTGTGTTGCCGCGCGAGGAACGCGCAGGCCCTCTAAAGCCGCCTCACCCCGGCCTTCGGCCCGCGCGCACGACGTACGTCCTCGACGACTCCTCGCGCGAAAGAGCTGACCCTCATGGCGAACACCCGTACCTTCTCCACCGCATCCGCCGCCACCGCGGCCACCGCGGTGTCCGCTGCGGCCACCACCACCGCCCGCACCTCCCTGTCCCCCAACCGCCACCGGCTGCGGGCCGTCGACCGTGACGAGGTCGTCGAGCCGGCCGACGTGGCGGGCTTCCTGCCGCCGGGCGCCACCTGGCTGCCCGCGCCCCAGCACACTCTGCCGGCGCTGCCGGGCCGGCCGCCGATGGTCGGCTACCTGGTGCTCGTCCCGGCCGACCAGCAGCCGGCCCTGGCCGGAGCCGTGGCCTCCGCCCAGCACCTGGAGTTCGTGCCGGAGCCCGCGGGCGGCGTCCCGGCGGGCGGTCCCGTGCGGATCGACCCCACCCGGCGGACCGCCGCCGTGGACGGTGTCACCCTCGATCTCACCTACCTCGAATTCGAGCTGCTGGCCCACCTGGTGGCCCACCCGCACCGGGTGCACACCCGGGACCAGCTGGTGACGACGGTCTGGGGCTACGGGCACGTGGGCGACGGCCGCACCGTCGACGTCCACGTCGCACGGCTGCGCCGCAAGCTGGGCGCGGAGCACCGCCGGTCGATCCAGACGGTGCGCCGCGTCGGCTACAAGTACGCACCCTGATCTCGCACCGCACGCGTGGGAGGCCCCGGGACCCGTCCCGGGGCCTCCCGCCGTTTGGGGGGTGGTGCCAGGTACACCATCACCGGGTGGCGGAACGGCTGACGACGGCCCCCGCCCCCGGGCGAGACTGATCCCGGACGGGATCCGGCGGGGAGCCCGGCGAGGGGAGACACCATCATGAGATCGGCACAGAGCCGGGTGCGGGCCGCGTTCCTCACCGGTGGACGGGCGTTCGCCCTCTCCTTCGCGAGCATCACCGGTTCCGTCACCCTCTTCGTCCTGTCGGTCCTCTCGGTCTCGTTCATCCTGCTGGGCGTCGGGCTCGTCACCACACCCGCGGTCCTGGACGCGGTGCGCCGGCACGCCGGCCGGCGCCGGCGCCTCGCGGCGGCCTGGTCGGACGTGCGGATCCCCGAGCCCTACCGGCCGTTCCCGAAGGACCTGCGCACCGGGTTCACCGGGCAGGTGGAGCGCACCGTGCTGATGCTGAAGGATCCGGCGACCTGGCGGGACCTGCGGTGGCTGCTCGTCGACATGACGGCGGGCTACGTGCTCCTGGTCCTCACCTTCGCGCTGCTGGTCTATCCGCTGGAAGGGATCGTCCTGGGGGCGGGGCTGTGGCGGGTGTTCGAGGACAGCACGTACTGGTACGGCTTCGTGCCGGTCAGCAGCCAGGCGACCGGGCTGGCGGCGGCGGCGCTCGGCGTCCTGATCTTCCATGCGGGGCTGTTCGCGAGCCGGCCCCTGCTGCGGCTGCACTTCCTGCTGGCCCGGTCGTCGCTGTCGCCCACCCCGCAGGAGCTGGCCCGGCGCATCGACCGGCTCACCGAGACGCGTCACGAGGCCGTGGACACGGCAGCGTCCGAACTGCGGCGCATCGAAAGGGATCTGCACGACGGGGCGCAGGCCCGGCTGGTGGCCATGGGGATGAACCTCGGCACCATCGAGGCACTCGTCGAGAAGGACCCCGCGGAGGCGAAGAAGCTGCTGGCGATGGCACGTACGTCGTCCGCGGAGGCTCTCACGGAGCTGCGGGACCTCGTCCGGGGCATCCACCCGCCGGTCCTCGCCGAGCGGGGCCTGGGGGACGCGGTGAGGGCGCTGGCCCTGCGGTTGCCGCTCGCGTCCGAGGTCACGGTGGAGCTTCCCGGTCGCGCCGACGCCCCGGTCGAGTCGGCGGCGTACTTCGCCGTCAGCGAGACGCTGACGAACGCGGCGAAGCACGCCGGCGCCGACCGCATATGGGTGGACATGCACCACTCCGGGGGGATGCTGCGGATCTCCGTCACCGACAACGGCAGGGGCGGGGCGGTCGTCGGAACAGGCTCCGGGCTGAGCGGGATCGAACGCCGGCTCGGTACATTCGACGGCGTCCTGGCCGTCAGCAGCCCTGTGGGCGGTCCCACCATGGTGACCATGGAGATCCCTTGCGCGTTGTCCTAGCAGAAGATCTCTTCCTGCTCCGCGACGGCCTCGTACGCATGCTCGAAGCCTACGACTTCGAGATCGCCGCGGCGGTGGGGACGGGCCCCGAACTGACCAGGGCGCTCGCCGAGTCGGAGCCGGACGTCGCCGTCGTCGACGTCCGGCTCCCGCCGTCCCACACCGACGAGGGCCTGCAGTGCGCACTGGAGGCGCGCCGCCGGAGACCGGGCCTGCCGGTGCTCGTCCTGTCGCAGCACGTGGAGCAGCTGTACGCGCGGGAGCTGCTGGCGGACGGCAACGGGGGCATCGGATACCTGCTCAAGGACCGGGTGTTCGACGCCGACCAGTTCATCGACGCGGTGCGCAGGGTCGCCGCCGGCGGTACGGCGATGGACCCGCAGGTCATCGCGCAACTGCTGTCCCGGCGTTCGGTGGATGCGCCGATGGCCGGTCTGACGCCGCGGGAGCGCGAGGTCATGGAGCTGATGGCACAGGGCCGTTCCAACGTGGCGATCGCCGCGCAGCTGGTGGTCACGGAGCGGGCGGTGGCCAAGCACACCTCGAACATCTTCGGCAAGCTCGGCCTGCCGGTGTCGGACGACGACAACCGGCGCGTGCTCGCGGTCCTCGCCTACCTCGACCACGGCTGACGGCACGACCGCCCGGCCCCGCGAGCTCTCGCACGCGGGGCCGGTGCCCGCGGGGTCCATCCGCGCCCCCACCGTCCGGAGGGTGGGGCCGTGGGCCGGGCGTGCGTCCGGGCGGCCCTGGACCGCGAGATCCCGGTGCATCACGCCGATGACCGACCGGCCGGCGTGTCTCGCTATGGCACATTCCACCGCGCACTGAACGCATGGGGCCCCCGGTCCGTATGGGACGTCACGCTTCCGACTCGGAGCACTCGAAGCGGACTCGAAGCGGAGGAGTTTCATGGGACGCACATCGCGCAGGAAACGTACGGCCACGGCCAACCGGGCGATCGCCGCCGCGGCCGCGCTGGTTCTGGGAGGAGGTGGGCTGGTCGCCGTCGACGTCTACGCGAGTGCCGGGGAGGGCAGGTCCGGTCCGGCTCGCGGGCAGGACCGGGGGACGGCTCGCCAGATGTCCACGATCGACTGCCCGGACGCGGGGATCGCCCTTCCCGACGTGCCGGACCCGGCACGGCCGGAGGTGGACCGTGAGCTGGCCGTCATGGACACCCAGATCACCGACGCGTACCGGCAGTTCGCGGACCGCAAGGAGCGCATCGCCCAGGACCCGTCACTCGCGGAGAACGCGGTGCTCGGTCCGCTGCGGAGCAAGCGGTCGGCCAGCCTCGACCGGATCGGGATCGCCGTCGAAAGGGTCGCCGGCGCCCGGCCTCAGGGCCTGGACGGGCTCGCCGGATGCAGCCTGCGCGCCGACGACGAGGACGGCGGGCCGGGCGGCGGATACGGGGGTGACGGCGGCCAGGACCCCACCGGGAGCGCGGATCCCGGTCAGGACGGCGGCCAGGAGGGCGATCAGGGCGGCGACGGGCTGGAGGACGGCGGTCAGGGCCAAGGGGGCGAGCAGGGGCAGCAGGGCAACGGCCCCGAAGCCTCCGACTTCGTCGACATCCGGTCCGTCCGGCCCGGCGCCGACCGGCCCCGCAACCGCCGGGGTGCCTCCCGGGGCACCTTCAGCACGGACTGCGGCCGCAACGAGAACGGCAAGTTCAACCCGGACAACGTCATCGCCGCTCCCGGGGTGAGCAACGGCGCCCACCACATGCACGACTACGTCGGCAACCAGGCGACGGACGCCTTCGCCGGTGACGACGACCTGGCCGGCGGCGGGACGACCTGCCGCAACCGGGGCGACCGGTCCACGTACTACTGGCCCGTGCTCCGCCTGCAGAACGGCGAGGACGAGAACGACGTCGACGCGGACGGCGGCGGCAAGGACCAGAACACCGGGGAGATCCAGACCCCGTCCCAGGTCACGCTGAGGTTCGTCGGCTCCCCCGCCGGGAAGGTCACGGCGATGCCGCGCTTCCTGCGGATCATCACCGGGGACGCGAAGTCCTTCACCAACGGTGACGCGAACGCCAACGCGTCCTGGAGCTGCACCGGGTTCGAGGACCGGCAGCTCGCGGACAAGTACCCGATCTGCCCCGAAGGCAGCCAGGTCGTCCGGTCGTTCGCCTTCCAGAGCTGCTGGGACGGGAAGAACACCGACAGCGCCAACCACCGCACCCACGTGGCGTTCGCCCAGGACGACGGGCGCTGTCCGGCCGGTTTCCGGGCCATCCCGCAGCTGGTCCAGCGCATCGTGTACGACGTCCCGCCGGGCCCCGGATTCGCCGTCGACTCCTTCCCGGAGCAGTTGCACAAGCCCGGCACCGACCACGGCGACTTCATCAACGTCTTCGACGAAAGGCTCATGAAGAAGGTGGTGAGCTGCATCAACGGCGGGCGGAAGTGCCGCTGACGCGGCAGCCCCCACAGCGCCGCCCGCCCCTCCTGCCTGCGCGGTCAGCTCCTGTGGTGACCGGAGTGCCCTGGCTCGTTCCCCCCACCGCCACTGTCCCCCGAGTGGTGCGACGAGCCGGTCTCCACCGTCCCCCCGAGCCGGCCGCGCAGCGCTGCGACCACGTCCGCGTCCCCGACGGCGACCCACTTGCGGCCGACGAGGTAGGAGCCGCCGTAGTCGTTGGCCTCGTTGATCCACTCCCGCTGGCCGCGGTCGGTGGCGAAGGTCGCGAGGACCCAGCGCCCGTCGCCGGTCGTGCAGTTGGCCTGCCGCAGCTCCTCGGCGTCCGTCTGCAGATCCGGCTCGCAGTGTGCCTTCG
This sequence comes from Streptomyces sp. NPDC055962, assembly GCF_042270185.1. NCBI lineage: Bacteria > Bacillati > Actinomycetota > Actinomycetes > Kitasatosporales > Streptomycetaceae > Streptomyces > Streptomyces sp. NPDC055962. The sequence goes on along the minus strand of NZ_JBHJYN010000002.1, from coordinate 1,008,820 downwards.
AGGCGAGCTGCTCCAGCGTCCCGCTCGCCGTCGGCGGCTCGGCGGGCTTGTCGTCGCCGTCCGCTCCCCCGCCGCATGCGGTGAGCACGCCGCACGCCGTGAGCAGGGCGAACCCCGCCAGCATGCGCGCCGATGCCCGGCGGGCCCGTCCTCGTCGCCACTCAAGCCGTTCGACCATGCGGCCATCGTGCCCGGCGCTCCCGGCTCGCGCCGGGAAACCGCACAACCCGCCCCGGAGCGCACGCGCCGGAGTGACCATCGCACCATTCGCTCGTTCAGCTGAATATGCCCCCACTGCGCGCAGTACCGCCGTCCGCCGGCCGCCCGTACGAGGAGCAGCCCGCCGGGGAGCGGGCCGAGGCCGGGCCCGCCGAGCACTACGCCCGGCTGGTACGGATCGCGTACCTCGTGCTGGTGCCCTCGCTCGGCCGCAACCGCCGGGTGCTGTCGGCCCACTGGCTGGCCCAGCGCGCCCTGGCCGGCGGCGTCCGGGCAGCGGATCCGGGGCGCGCGTACGCGCACGTACGTCTCCGGGTGGTGCGCTCCGCGCTGGAGGCGGGGCTGCCGCTGCTCCGGTTCGCCCGGCCCCGGCGGGCGCAGTTCCCTCCGGTGGTGCCCCAGGTGTGGGGGCTGCGCCTCTTCCCCCACTCCTGCGGTGCGGACGAGCTGGCCCTGGAACAGGCCCTCGCCGCGTCGTCTGGTCCCTGCCGGGCCGCCCACGTGCTGCGGGGGCTCGAAGGGCTCGACGACGCCGAGATCTGCCGGGTCCTCGACGCGGCGGGCGTCGCCGATCCCCGGGCGGCGCTGCTGGAGGCCGACGCCCTCACCGCGCCCTACACCCTGCTGGCCTCACCGGAGTTCGACCCGTGCTCCTTGCAGGTCAGACCGACCGACCCGGCCCGTCGCAGGAGGCGGGGGCGGACCGTCCTGGCCGGCGCCGGCGCCCTGGTGGTCTGCGGGACGCTGCTGCTGATGCCGGGGGACGGTCTGGGCGGTCCGCGCGCGGCCTCCGCGCCGTTCCACGCACGCCACCAGTCCGCGCAGCGGGCCCTGGACCCCGCCGCGCTGCGCCGGGTGCCCGACGGGGTCTGGCGGGCCTCCACCCGGCGGGACTTCACCGTCTGGCCGGCCCGCGGCGACCGGACCGGGGACGCCGGGCTGCTGCGCCGTGCCCTCGACTCCTGGGCGCGGCCCGGTCCGGCGGTGGTCTCCTCGGTGACGCCCGGCACGCCCGACGGCCCGCCGATGGGACCGCCGCAGCTGCTGTACGCGGGCGAGGTCGGCACGGCCTTCGTGGTCCTGTTCCACGACGGCCTGCGCGTCGTGCGCTACGCCGAACCGCGCAGAGCCGGTCCGTCCCGAGGGGCCGCGCTGGATTTCGCCCGGGTCGACGGCGCGGACGCGGTGGCGGCGAGCGCGCTGGTGGTGCAGCGCCGTGCCGGGCGGATCCGCTATCTGACCGCGCCCTGGGTGCGGGGCGCCGGCGCGCGGGACCTGCTGGCCCCGCACACGGCGGCCCGGCCGCTGCCCCGTGACCGCCACGGGGTGACGGACCCGCTGGCGGTGCCCGGGACGGCGGGGGGCCGCGCGGACTGCCGCTCCTGGCAGGTCCTGGAGGTGCGGGACGGCACTGCGACGCGGCTGCTGACGGACCTCGGTGAGCTCACCCCCGTGCGGCTCACCTCGGGTGCGCCGTCGGCTCCCCATGACGTGGCGGGCCGGGCGGAGCGGGAGAGCTGGGCACGCACCGCCTGTCTCCTGCCGGCGGTGCGGTCCAACGGCGTCCGCTCGGTGAACTCGTGGCCGTACGCGAGGCAGCGGCTGCCGGAGGGCGAGGGCGACGCGCTGTGGTTCTGCACGAGGGCCGACACCTGGCGGGGCTCGGGCAGCAGGGTCCTGGCCCAGTTCCAGGCGCCGCCCGAGCTGTCGGGGGGCACGGGTGCGCCGGGCGCGGTCGCCGCCCGTGCGGAGGACTCGCCCGACTGCGGGATACGCAGGCCCCGGGTGCTGGCCGGAGTGCTGTGGAAGTCGGACGGCGGCCGGTGGTACGTACTGGCCGCGGGATCACGGCAGTTCACATCGCTGACCGCGACGGGCGGCGCGAAGGGCCGGGCCGACGGGCGCCTGCTGGCCCTTCCCACCAGAGAGGGTGACCGGCCCCGGCTCGACGGGCTGCTGGCCGACGGCAGCCAGGTGGGCTCCCTGCGCTGAGCGCCGGGAGCACGGTTGCCGGGCCCTCAACTGTCCCGTGGAGGTGCGGCGGAGGGACGCGCTCCCTGCCCCGTTAGGCTGTCCGGCATGACGACCGGGGTGCGGCGCAGGATGGGCGTCGATGAGCGCAGGGCCCAGTTGATCGGTGTCGCGCTGGAGTTGTTCAGCCACCGCTCGCCCGACGAGGTGTCGATCGACGAGATCGCGTCGGCCGCCGGAATCTCCCGTCCCCTCGTATACCACTACTTCCCGGGGAAGCGGAGCCTGTACGAGGCGGCGCTGAAGCGGGCCGCCGACGAGCTGGCCGCGCGCTTCATGGAGGCGCACGAAGGCCCCCTGGGGGCCCGGCTGATCCGGGTGATGCACCGGTTCTTCGACTTCGTCGAGGAGCACGGCCCGGGCTTCGCCGCACTCATCCGCGGCGGTCCGGCGGGCGGTTCGTCGACGGCCAACGCGCTGGTCGACGGCGTGCGGCAGGCCGCGTACGACCAGATCGTCGCGCATCTCGGCGTCGCGTCACCGCCCGCCCGGCTGGAACTCGTCGTGCGGTCCTGGGTGTCGCTGGCGGAGTCGACGGCGCTGCTCTGGCTGGACGGGAAGCGCATCCCGCGCGCCGAGCTGGAGTTGCAGCTGGTGCACGACTTCGCGGCGCTGGCGGCGGTGAGCGCCGCGTACGACCAGGAGATGGCCGGCATCATGCTGCGGGTCTTCGCGCAGGAGCCGGAGGACGGCCCGTTCGGCGAGCTGCTGGCCCGGCTCTCCGCCCTGGCACCCGCCGCACCGGCCGTTCCGCCGCAGCGGCGGCCTCAGCCCTTGCGGTAGGAGGCGTCGAGGTCCCGGACCTCGGCCGAGGCGTGGACGGTGAGGCCGTCGACGGGCTTCAGGTGCCCGGCCAGCAGCTCCAGCACGGCCTCGGTGAGCTGGGCCTTGATCTCGGGGGTACGGCCGGGCAGCATCGCGATCGAGACGTTGACGAGGGAGTCGCCCGTCGCCGCGTCGCCGACGACGGAGTCCTCGGCCCGGCGGAACCGGGTCTTGCAGGCGGGGACCTTGGTGGACACGGTCTCGGCGACGAGCGGGTGCAGGGCCAGCGCGAAGCCGCGGCGGTCGAAGCTGTCGTCGAGCTCGGCGGAGTAGTCGACGGTGATCTGCGGCATCAAGCGCTCCTGACGGCGGGCGAGTCGGGACGCGTACGTGTACGTGTACGCCGTGCACGGATGTGTACGGTGCCAGCTTCGCCCGATCGCACCGCCGGCACAAGGGAGGGCCCACCACGCGGACCGGCCGGTCCCCGGCACCCGGCCCGTGGAGAGCGCGGGGCCGGGGACCGGCCGGGGGGGAGGAGGGGCGTCAGCCGCGGGAGAACACGGCGACCGTGCGTCCCGGCACGGTGAAGCCGCCCGACTCCGCCTCGTACGAGGACTTCTTGACCACGGCGTCCGCGCCCGCGGCCTGCACGGGGTGCAGGGCGTACGCCTTCCCGGCCAGGCCGGGGACGACCTGGCTCTGCGTGCCGGGGGTGGCGTTCATGACGACGACCAGGCCGCCCAGACGCATCGTGATCACACCGGGGGTCTCGTCCTTGCCGGAGAGCGGGAAGGACAGGGTGTCCTGGACCTGCCCGGCGGTGGCCAGGCCGAAGTCCTTCTCACCGGTGCGGATGGTCAGGAGGTCCTGGTAGGCCGCGGACGCCCCCGTGATCTCGGCGCACCCGGGGGTGAGGGCGGCGGAGGTCAGCAGCGGCTTCCCGTGGGACCACTTGTCCTGGTTGTCGGCGGCGGGCGGCAGGCCGCGGCCGAAGCCGTTGCCCTTGCGGCAGTCCCAGTGCAGGGCGTTGAACCAGTCGCCGCTGTCGTAGGAGTTGCGGTCCAGGGACTTGGAGCGCAGCAGGTCGGTGCCGGCCTGGGAGAGCGCCGGTCCCTGCGAGAGCACGGCCGTGGCCATCGCCACGACCTGCATGCGGGCCCGCTCGGCGGCGGTGGTGTCCGCCGGGAGCTTGAAGGCGAGGGCGTCGTAGAGGGTCTCGTTGTCGTGGGCGTCGGCGTAGGCGAGCGCGTCGCCGGGCGCCGCCGCGTAGCCGGCGGGGGCCCCGTTGTAGTCGACGGCCGAGCCCTTGACCGTGCGGCCCTGGGTGTCGGTGAAGGTGTAGTCGGCGAGGTTGCCGGTGAGGCCGACCTTGATCAGGTCCTGGTAGTGGAGCAGCCGGGCCTTCTGCTCGGCCTCGGTGCCGTTGGCGGGCGAGGTGTTGGGGTCGGTGTAGAGGCCGGAGGCGAAGCCCTGGACGCCGGGGTCCTCGTCGAAGGGGCCGCCGCCGCGCACGGCGTCGCGGGCCCGGTCGGAGAAGGTGGCGATACCGGTGCCGGCCATGTTCTTCTGGGTGGCCTGGACGAAGCGGGCGTCGTCGGCGATCTCACCGAAGTTCCAGCCCTCGCCGTACAGGATGATCTTCTTGCCGTCGACGCCGTCCCTGGCGACGGTGAGCTCGTCGAGGGCCTTCCGGACGGCGAGGATGTTGGCCTTGGGGTGGTGTCCCATGAGGTCGAAGCGGAAGCCGTCGACCTTGTACTCCCTGGCCCAGGTGACGATCGAGTCCACGACGAGCTTGCCCATCATGGTGTTCTCGGGCGCGGTGTTGGCGCAGCAGGTCGAGGTGGCGACGGTGCCGTCCTCCAGGAGCCGCTGGTAGTAGCCGGGCACGATCCGGTCGAGGACCGACTTGTCGTCCTGGCCGGAGGCGACGGTGTGGTTGTAGACGACGTCCATGACGGTCCGCAGCCCGGCCTTGTTGAGCCCCTGGACCATCTGCCGGAACTCGGTGGTGCGCTTCGTGCCGTCGGGGTCGGAGGCGTAGGAGCCCTCGGGGACGGTGTAGTGCAGCGGATCGTAGCCCCAGTTGAAGGCGTCCTTCGCGGCGGCCTTCGTGACGCAGGCCTGCTGCTCCTCGGAGTCGGGGGCGTAGACGGACAGGTCGCAGGCGGGCTGCTGCTGGTCCTTCTTCTTCTCGGGGATCGTCCCGATGTCGAAGGCGGGCAGCAGGTGCACGTAGCTGGTGCCGGAGTCGGCGAGCTGCTCGAGGTGCTTCATCCCGTCGGAGCGGGTGTCGGTGAAGGCGAGGTACTCGCCGGGGTGCTTCGAGGTCGGGTCCGTGACCGAGAAGTCGCGGACGTGCAGCTCCTGGATCTGTGCGTTCCGCAGCGGGACGGCGGCGGGCTTCTTCAGGGCGGACCAGCCGCTCGGCGCGAGCTTCGGGTCCTCCAGGTCGACGACGAGGCTGCGGGCCGAGTCGGCGGTCAGGGCCGTGGAGTAGGGATCGGTGACCTTGTTGGTGACGGTCTTCTGGACGCTCGGCGCCCAGACGGTCACCGCGTAGCGGTACGGCTTGCCGCTCCAGCTCTTCGGGCCGGTGACGGACCACACGCCGGTGCGGTCGTCGCGCCGCATCGGGACGCTCTTCCCGTCGAGTTCGAGCGCGACGGTCCGGGCGGTGGGCGCCCAGACGGAGAGCGTGGGGCTGCCCTTGCGGAAGACCGGGCCGAGGGAGGCTCCGCTCGCGGCGTTCCCGTACAGGCTGTCCAGGACACCCGCCGTCTGTACGCCGGTGGCGGCGAGCAGCGCCCCGTTGGCGGCGCGCTGGGTGGCGATCAGCTGGCCGCGGAGGGACGTAACGACGCGGTCGCGGTCCCGGGTGTCGACGGTGAACGCCGGATAGTCCTTGAGGTGCGGGTACTTCGCCTTCTGCGCGTCGGTGAGCTCCGTCGCGCCGAGCCGCAGCCACTGTCCCTCGTCGGAGAGGGCGCCGTCGACGACGGAGATCCCGCCGTCCTTCGCGTAGACGAGCTGCTGGCTGGTGGCGTCGGTGGCCTTCACCTTCCAGACGACGGTGTCCGCGTCGATCCACTGGGCCTCGGCCTTGGTGAGGTCGGGCGTGGGCACCCCGCCGGCCTGCGGCAGCAGGTAGCCGGGCTTCCCGCCGAGCATCCAGACCTCGTGCCCGTACGAGGCGATGTCCAGGGACTGGTCGCTGGGGAGGTCCTTCTCGTCACCCTTGTGGAGGATGTAGCTGAGCGAGGTGGCGCCGTCGGTGAGCGGGACCTCGAAGGTCACGCCGTAGGCGTCGGTCCTCACGGGCTGCAGCGGCTTGGCCCAGTCCGTGGGCGAGGCCGCGCCGGTCCAGGTGTGCAGTCCCCAGCCGTCGTAGTCGCCGTCGGCGCGGTGGTAGTGCAGGACAGCCTTGGTGGTGTCCTGCGGCGGGGTCTCGGGAGCCTCGGCGGCCTGCTCGACCTTGCCCTGTTCGACCCAGACCTGGCCGGTCCTCGCGAGGTCGACGGTGCGCTCGGGGCCGTCGGCTGTGCCGTCCTTCTCGACCGTGTACGGGACGGAGGAGGTGCCCTCGTCGAGGTCGATCCAGGCGAAGGCTCCGTAGGCGTCGCGGCCGATGAAGTCGGCGCTCTTCCCACCGGACTTCAGCTGCCAGCCCTCGTAGTCGCCGTCCGCGCGCTTGTAGTGGACGACGGCCTGGTCGCGGTCGACGGCGACGGGCTTCTGCGCGGGCGGGGCCTGGCCCGCGGTGGTGGAGGCGAGGGCGCTCGCGGTGCGTCCGGCGCGGTCGACGACGACGGCCTTGTAGCGCAGCGGCGTCCCGGCCTTCACCGAGTCGTCGAGGTGCTGGGTGACCTTGTACGGGGCGTGGTCGGCGGAGCCGAGGGTGGTCCACTTCCCGTTGCCGGTCTGCGCGGCGAAGACGACGCGGTTCAGGCCGCCGCCGTCCACGTCGGCGGTGAGCTCCACGGTGCCGGTGGCTCCGGCGGCCGGGGCCTTCAGGGTGAGCGCGGGCTTGGCGGCGGGGCTGCCGAGCTGCTGGTCGGCGCGGAGCACGATGCTGGACAGCGCGGGCACGGTCACCTTGACGGCCTTGTCCGCACCGCTGCGAACGCTGCCGGAACCGCCGTACAGCGTACGGAAGTTCATGCCTGCCGATGCCGTGGGCAGCTCGACGGTCCTCGCCTCCTGGCCGTTGTTGGTGGCGACGAGGTATTCGTAGGGCCGCTTGGTGTCCGTCCGCGAGAAGGCGTGGACCGAGTCCTTGGCGTAGCGCTCGGTCTGGGTGCCGTCGCGCAGTGCGGGGTGCTCCCGGGTGAGCTTCGACAGGGCCGCTATGGAGCGGTAGAGCGGGTGCGTGGTGTCGTACGCGTCGGAGGCGTGCGTACGGTCGGTGCCGATCTGGTCGTCGTCGAGGTAGTCGGCGGTCTTCGAGGCGAAGAGCGTCTGGCGGGCGTCCTTGTCGCCGCCCGCTCCGGTGTAGCCCTGCTCGTCGCCGTAGTAGACCACCGGGTTGCCGCGGCCGAGGAACATCAGCTCGTCGGCGAGGCGGGCGCGCTTCACGAGTTCGGCGTCTGAGGCCTTCGGGTTGTCCTGCTTCAGGAAGGTGCCGATCCGGCCCATGTCGTGGTTGCCGAGGAAGGTCACCTGCTCGTAGGCGTTGGCCTTGTCGGTGGTGTAGCGGTAGTCGTCGCCGTAGACGGCGGCGAGCTTCGACGCCGGGGCACCCTGGGAGGCGTACTGCCGGGCGGCTTCCTGGAAGGGGAAGTCGAGGGTGGCGTCGAGCCGGCCCCGGGTGACGTAGGGCGAGGTGATCGCCGTGTCGGCGGAGTAGACCTCTCCGAACATGAAGAAGTCGTCCCGGCCGTGCTTCGCGGCGTAGCCGTCGAGCGCGGTGGCCCACTGGGTCCAGAAGTCGAGGTCGACGTGTTTGACGGTGTCGATGCGGAAGCCGTCGATGTCGAAGTCGCGGACCCACTTCTCGTAGATCTTCTCCATGCCGGAGACGACCTCGGGGCGCTCGGTCCACAGGTCGTCGAGGCCGGAGAAGTCGCCGTACTCGGTGGACTCGCCGGCGTAGGTCGAGTCGCCCCGGTTGTGGTACATCGTGGTGTCGTTGAGCCAGGCGGGGACCTTCCTGCCCGTGTTCTCCGGGGTGTACGGGAAGGAGTTCTCGTCCACCTCCCCGACGCCCTGGCCGTCGTCGAAGGGGCGGCCGTCCTCGTCGAGGTACGGGAAGGCGCCCTTGGGCTTGTAGCCGTATTTCTTCTCGGCGTAGTCGACGGTGTCGGCGGTGTGGTTGGTGATGACGTCGAAGAAGACCTTCATGCCCTTGCCGTGGGCCTTGTCGATCAGCTTCGTGAGGTCGGCGTTGGTCCCGAAGTGCGGGTCGACCTGGGTGAAGTCGGTGATCCAGTAGCCGTGGTAGCCGGCCGAGGCGTTGTCGCCGGTGCCCTGCACGGGGCGGTTCTTGAAGATCGGGGCGAGCCAGATCGCCGTGGTGCCGAGGCCCTTGATGTAGTCGAGCCGCTGGGTGAGGCCCTTGAGGTCGCCGCCCTGGTAGAACCCCTTGTCCGTGGGGTCGTAACCGGTCTCCAGCCGGGAGCCGGTCAGCCCGCCCCGGTCGTTGGACGTGTCGCCGTTCGCGAAGCGGTCCGGCAGCACGAAGTAGAACTGCTCGCGGGTCAGGTCGTGCCTGGCCGGCTCCTTGGCGAGGGACGCGTCCGAGGGCGGCGCGGGGGGTCTGGGCGCGGCGGACGCGGTGGCCGCCGGGACGACGGGCAGCAGCGCCGCGCACAGTGCGGCTACGGCCCCCCGCCGGAGGGTGGGTCGGGACACGGAGGGTTCTCCTCGGCTTTCGGGGATCGGGCGGTGGAGCGGTGCGGGCCGGGGACGCTCACCCTCGCGTCCCCGGCCCTGTGGTGTGTGCGGTCAGCTGCGCCAGACGTCGGCGGTCAGCGTGACCTTTCCGGAGGACGGGACGGTGGCGGTGCGGTTGGCGCCGCTCTCCCAGGTCACGTTGCCGCTCGCGTCCTTGCGGAGGTACTTGTACGCGAAGGACGTGCCTGCGGGCAGCGCCACGTCGAGTTTCCAGACGGGGTACGTCGCCGGGTCGAGCTTCAGCGCGGAGGCCGGGGCCCAGTTGCCGAGTGCGGCCTGGTTGCCGGTGACGTAGATGTTCTGGCCGAGCTGGGTGGTGGCGTTGACGCCGAAGGAGGCACCGGACTGGCCGGTGCCGGGGTCCGGGGTCGTGCCGCCGCCGGTGCAGGTGCGGGCGCCGACGTGCAGGGCCAGGGCCGTGTTGGCACCGAGGGTCGCGGTGAACTGCCCGGAGGCGTTGACCGTGACGCCGTTGCCGGTCTGCACGTCGCAGTAGTCGCCCGCGGGCAGCGAGGTCTGGAAGGTACGGCTCAGCGACGAGCCCTCGTGGTTGATGGCGACGTACGCCTTGGAGCCCCGGCCGAAGGCGATCTGGTCGCCCCCGTTGTCCCACCAGTTCGAGACGGCCTGACCGCGGGCGGTATTGCGGAAGCCCACCATGGAGGAGATCTCGCGCCAGGCGTGCTGGCACTTCCAGCCGCCGCTGTAGCAGGCGCTCACCTGGCCGCCGTTGGGCGGTCCGGCGTCCTTGTCCGACCATTCGTAGCCGGAGTGGACGTCCGGGGAGCCGTAGGGGTAGGCCAGCATGAAGACGTTCGCGAGGGTGTAGTTCGCGCCGTCCTTGTAGTTCAGGGTGTCGCCGCCGCGTTCGGTGTCGTGGTTGTCGACGAAGACGGCGGACCTGCCGGACTCCATGAAGCCCCAGCCCTCGCCGAAGTTCTTCAGGTTGGCGAGGTTCTCGTTGTTGAAGACCTGCTTGAGGCTGCGGCCGTAGCGGAACTCCTGGACGTCGCCGCTGCCGAGGTACTCGGAGGGCGAGACCGCCTCCCCTGCCCCGTAGATCGCCTCGTGCTTCCAGTACACGCCGGTGTTGCTCAGCCGCGACTTGATGTTGGCGAGGTCGGCAGCCGGCATGTGCTTGGCGGCGTCGATCCGGAACCCGTCCACGCCCAGGGAGAGAAGGTCGTTGAGGTATCCGGCGATCTTGCCCCGGACGTAGTCCTCGCCCGTGTCCAGGTCGGCGAGACCCACGAGCTCGCAGTTCTGGACGTTGCCCCGGTCGCCGTAGTTGCTGATCTGCGACTGGCAGTCGTTCATGTCGTTGACGGAGTAGAGGCCCGGGTAGTCGTACTTGGAGTACGACGAGCCGCCGGTTCCGGTGCCCGAGCCGGCCGACATGTGGTTGATGACGGAGTCGGCGACGACCTTGACGCCGGCGGTGTGGCAGGTGCTGACCATGTTCGCGAAGGCCGTACGGTCACCGAGGCGGCCGGCGATCTTGTAGCTCACGGGCTGGTACGAGGTCCACCACTGGCTCCCCTGGATGTGCTCCTGGGGCGGCGAGACCTGGACGAAGCCGTAACCGGCCGGGCCGAGGCTGTCGGTACAGGCCTTGGCCACGGACGCGAAGTTCCACTCGAACATCACGGCGGTGACGTCCTTCTCGCCGGGCGGCGCGGCCTGGGCGGTCCCGGCGGCGCCGAGCCCCGCCGGGACGGCGAGGACAGCGGCGCCCAAGGTGAGGGCGAGCGCGCCGGACAACGGTCTGCGTGCCATGACGTTCCTCCTGCGGTGGGGGAAGTGCGGGGATGGCGGAGCAGCCTCACCGGGCAACGCGCCGTGCCGTCAAGGCTTCTGAAGGTTCTTGCAGCAAGAATGCAAAAACTGGGGTGCAGCAGACCGTACGAGCCTGACCTGCCCCGGTCAACCCCCTGGACACGACGCGATTACACCCCGCTCACATCGACGAAATCTCGTAGATTTCTTCCTGCAAGGACTTACGCAAGATATTGCGGTGCTGTTAAGTTCGTCCCGACTCCGGCCCGGCCGGCCGGGGGGCCGGTACGCCGGGCCCCACGCGCCCGGCCGGCCGGGCCGGTCACGCCAAGGAGAGGCCCCGACGTCGCTTCCCCGCCGGCCCATCCCGGGCCGAACTCGGGGCCTCTCCTGCGCGGGGCCGTCCCGTGACGCCGGCCGCTCGCGTCGACGGCACTGGGGGGCGATACGCCTATCGCCAGGGGTCGAGAGCCAGTTTGCCCCAGGTCCGGCCCGCTTCGAGTCGCTCCAGCACCGCTGGTCCCTCGGCGAGGGGGTGCACCTGAGGAGCACCGGGCGGGTACACGCCTCGGGCGATGAGCGCTTCGAGCTCGTCGAGCAACGACCGGTAGAGGGACGGGGCCTCGACGGCCAGCGCACCGATGTGCAGGCCCTTGATCTGCACCGGATGGGCGAAGACCAGATCGTGCGTGGTCAGCGTGGCATCACCGGAAGCGGCGCCGAACACGACGACCCGGCCGGTGAGGGGCCTCGTGACCGACAGGCTCGCCTTGAACGTGGCCTGTCCCACCGATTCCAGGACGAGATCGACACCGCCGGTCAGGCGGGTGATCTCCTGGGCCAGATCGGAGCGCCGGCCGTCCAGGACCTCGTCCGCGCCGAGCGCCCTGACGGTGTCGTGCTTCGCCGGTGACGCCGTGGCGACCACCCGCGCCCCGTAGTGGCGGGCGAGGCGCACGGCGGCCTGCCCCACGCCTCCCGCCGCGGCGTGGACGAGTACCGTCTCGCCCCTCCTGATCTCGCCCAACGGCTTCAACGCCGCCAGCGCGGTGGCCCAGTTCAGGACCAGGCCGAGAGCTTCGGCATCGCTCCATCCGTGCGGTACGGGAAGGACGCCCGCCGCCGGCAGCGTCATGTACTGCGCGAAGGCGCCCGGACCGGCTCCTACGACATGAGTGCCGGGCCGCAGCGGCCCGGCGACGTCCGGGCCGATACCCACGATCTCGCCGGCGGCCTCGAAGCCCGCCACATACGGGGCCTGCGGGCCTCCTCCGTAGGTCCCCCGGGTCTGCATGACGTCGGCGAAGTTGACCCCGGCGGCACCCACACGGATCAGGTACTCGCCGGGCCCCGGCACGGGGCGGCGATGGCCGGTCGTGAGCGTCAGATCCTTCGGGCCCCCGTGCGACTGCTGGACCAGCGCCCGTACGGTCCCGGTCCCCTCAACGGTGTGCTGCTGCTCGTCGGTCTCCATGCGCCGAAGGTAGGACCCTGACACTTGTGGCAGGGTCAAGTGACGGCGGGAGACCCGTGCGGCGGGCGTCTCGCAGATAGGCGTCGAGTGCCGCCTGCTGGTCGCTGAGCACGGCGATCCGAGCGACGAGCCGGTCACGGTGGGCCTGCACCTCGTCGAGGAACTCCCCGTGCACGACATCGGCTCCGGACTCGGCTCCGTCGACGAGGCGTGGAAGAGCCTCTCTGATCAACCGCACCGGCAGCCCTGACTCCAGCAGCGAACGGATGACGAGCACCCGGTCGACGGTGGACCGGCAGTAGTCGCGGAACCCGTTGCCGGAACGACCGGGGACGATCAGTCCCTCGTCCTCGTAGTGCCGTAACGATCGCGCACTTGCGCCGCTGACTCTGGAAGCTTCGCCGATCCTCATGCCTGAGGCCAACGTCCGGGAGCAGCACGCTCTTCCCGCCCGGGCCGCCGCGGTTAGGCTCTGCCCGACCACCGACGAGCCAGGGGGAAGAGGAATGCGCGACGCCACCGTGACGCCCGCAGGGGACCGGATCCGATGGGTGGAGCTGCCCGGACAGGAACCGGCCCGTGTCTATGTGCACGGCCTCGGCGCCACCTCACCCGCCTACTTCGCCCAGGCCGCCGCCCATCCGCTGCTCACCGGCCGCAGGTCCCTGCTCGTCGACCTGCTCGGGCATGGCATCAGCGACCGGCCGACGGACTTCGACTACCGGCTCGCATCCCACGCCGACGCCTTGGCCGCCGCCCTGACGCACGCGGGCGTGACCGGCGCGGAGGTGGTGGCGCACAGCATGGGCGGGTCCGTGGCGATCGTCCTGGCGAGCCGTCACCCGCATCTGGTGTCCCGTCTCATGCTGGTGGACGCGAATCTCGATCCGCTGGAGCCGGTGTCCGGCGCACCGGGCAGCAGCGGGATCGCGGCCCTCTCCGAGCCCGAATTCCTGGCGGGCGGCTGGCAGGAGATCCGGGACCTGGCAGGCCCTCACTGGTGGTCCACGATGCGCCTCGCCGGCCTGGAGGCCCTGCATCGCAGCGCCGTCCACCTCGCCCGTGGGACCACCCCCACCATGCGCGAGCTGCTGCTGGGGCTGTCGATCCCCAGGACCTTCCTGTTCCCGGCGGCCGATGGCGCTCTCGCGGGGACCGACGCGCTCACCGGCGCCGGGGTCCGCGTGGTCCCCGTCCCGGACTGCGGGCACAACATCATGCTGGACGCCCCGGACGCGTTCGCGCGTGAGGTGGCCGCCGCGCTCACGGCCGACGGCTGAGAGCGCGGCCGGCCCCAGGCTCTACCGGCCGTCGGGGGTCTCTTCGTCGAAGATGTCGTCAGCGGTGGTGACGACCGCCGCGCGAGCCAACCACCGGCGGAGGAGCTCCGGGTCATCGCAGGTGGTGGCCTTGTCCCGGGTGGTGTCGGTGATCTCGATGCCGCGCATGTCCAGGATGAGCAGGACACCGTCGGCCCACGGCCACCAGGTTGCTCCACTGTTGTGCAGCCGGGCGATTGCCCAGGCCTTGTGCGATGAATTCGACGACAGGTCCAGCGATCGCTTCCGGTGTGTCGCGCAGGGCGACGGACATCGTCCTCAGTATCGCATCGACGTCCGGATTGTCAGCGTGTGTGATAGCGGCGAGTGTGGCGAGCGGCAGATCCTTGCGGGCCTCGGCCACGTTCGTGATGACGGTCCTGGCAGATCACGAGAAGCAGGACGGGGAGCCGGTACTTGTTGTGGAGATACGTGACGTAGTACGGCCAGCTGGCCTTCTTGCCGAAGCCCTTCTTCCCCTGGGCTTCTTGACGACGAGGAGGAAGGGACCGTCGCCCTCGGTCTCGATGCGCAGGAGCGTGTCCACGCGTCGTTCGAGCGGTTCGACCTCGGTGAGGTCGACGGTCAGCGGCTCTGCCGACACCAGCGGCGGCAGAGCCAGCCCGAGGACGTCGGAGAGCTGGGAGATGAGGCCGGGGTATTCCTGAAAGATGCGGTGCATCGCTTCGTGCGGTGCGCTGACCATGGGTTTCCGTTCGGGATCAGGCGGCTGTGGGCAGGTCGGTGCGGCAGTCACGGCAGTGGCCGGGGTGGCGCGAGCGGAAGGCGCGGTCGCGGCGGTCGCAGTTCTGGAGCGGGATGACGATCACTCCGGGGCGTACGGGGGCCAGCTCGCGCATGCCGGGCAGCGGAGGCGACATCGTGGGTCACCGCGTCACGGCCCGCCGGGTCGCGGGCGCCCCGCGACCCGGCGGCGGCGGCCCTCCCCTGCACGCGCCCGTGCAGGGCGGCGTTCGCTGCCGGCTCCGCCACGATGTGCGCGGCAGGCTCGACGGGCAGCCCCCAGTCCCCCAGGTGTGCCGCCAGGCGCTCACTCCGCGGGAATCGCTCGCCTTCATCGAGCAACTGCTGGGAGAGACGTGATCGACAAGCTCGCCGCCGAGGACTCCCACGAACTGGAACTGGCCTGGTTCAAGAGCAGCTGCAGCGACAGCAGCAGCGGCAACGACTGCGTCGAGGTCGCACCCACCCCCCGTACGGTGCACGTCCGTGACTCCAAGAGCACCGCCGGCCCCCTTCTCGGCTTCACTCCCGCCGCCTGGACGGCCTTTCTGGCGTACGCCTCCCGACGCTGACCTCTCCGTGACTGTTCGCGGGGCTACTTCCAGACGACGGCCACGACTGCTGCGGCGGCGGTGAACGACGCCACGGCGAAGAAGGCCCACGGCCGCTTGTTGCGCATGCCGACCAGCGCGGTGACCGCCACCAGGACGTCCAGGGCCAGTTTCACCCCCATCTTCGCGCTGTCCACCGGCAGGTCCTGGGATATCCGGGTCCAGATGAGCCCCGCACCGGTGACCAGCTGGACGACCGCGCTGCTCACCATGTAGCCGCCGGTCACCGGGTCCTTCCCTCTCAGCTGGTAGAAGACGCCGCCCAGGAGCGCGGCGAACCCGAAGAGGTGGAAGACGAGGAACACATAGCGAAGGATCTCCATGCCAATGATCTCTTTCTGGATTCGGACGAGTTGATGTTCCTCCGGGACGGCACGAGGTCCACTACCGCGCCCGAATTCCCACGTCGCAGATCGACTATGGTTAATTCACCGCAGGGTGAGCGGTGTCTCGGACGCGATGCGGGACAGCTTCTCCGGGTTGCGGACGACGTAGAGGCCGGTGATGCGGCCGTCTTCCACGTGGACCGCGAGAATGCTGTCCAGCTCACCGTCCAGATGGAGCGCGAGCGCCGGGCTGCCGTTGACCATGGTGGGGTCGAAGGTGACCGGGATCGTGTTCCTGCTGAGGCCGCCGGCCAGGAGGCGGGCCACCTTGTCGGCGCCGACGATCGGCCGTAGCGCGGCGTGCTTCACGCCGCCGCCGTCGCCCATGTAGACGACGTCCGGCGCGAGGACGTCGAGCAGCTCCTGAAGGCCCCCGCCCTCCAGTGCCCGTACGAACGACTCCACAGCCGCCCGCGTCTGGCGCTGAGTCACCACTGAGCGTGGGCGCCGGGCGTCCACGTGACGGCGGGCACGGTGCGCGATCTGGCGGACCGCTGCCGGGGTCTTGTCTATCGCCGCCGCGATCTCGTCGTAGCCGACGTCGAAGACCTCGCGCAGCACGAAGACGGCCCGCTCGGTCGGTGACAGCGTCTCCAGGACCAGCAGCACCGCCATCGAGACGCTCTCGGCGAGTTCGACGTCCTGCGCCACGTCCGGCGTGGTCAGCAGCGGCTCCGGCAGCCAGGGGCCCACGTACGACTCCTTGCGCCGGGACATCGTGCGCAGCCGGTTGAGCGCCTGCCGGGTCGTGATCCGGACCAGGTAGGCGCGCTGGTCGCGCACCTGGTCGAGGTCGACCTCGACCCACCGCAGCCAGGTCTCCTGGAGGACGTCTTCGGCGTCGACCGCCGAGCCGAGCATCTCGTACGCGACGGTGAAGAGCAGATTGCGCTGGGCGACGAAGGTCTCGGTCGCCCGGTCGACGACGGGATCAGCACTCATGTGTGGATCATCTCCCCTTCGGCCGGCCCGGACCTAGGAAATCCGTTCGATGGCCGGTGCCTCGGCGCGTACGGCCTCCAGCGCCTCGCGGCGTCCGGCGCCCCCCTTCATGCGGTGCAGGCTGTACCCACCGGGCTTGTGCGCCTCGTCGGCCAGGTGCTTCACGATGCCCTTGCACACGGTCTCCTTCATCTTCGCGCCGAGGCGACCGTCGATGTGGAACCACACCGCGACGTCGGACCTGTTGCCGAACTGGAAGATGCCGGTGCCCCGGCCCAGGCTGATGCACTGCGCTCCGAACGACTGGTTGAGGGTCTCGGGCTGTTCGCCCGCCAGCCGGCTGAGGACCGTGTCTGCGGCCCGTGCGCCCAGCGGCATCGCCGTCTGGCAGCTCATCCGCAGCGGCAGGCCCGACGGCGCCGCCGAGTCCCCGGCCGCGACGATGCGGTCGTCGTCCACGCTCGTCAGCGTCTCGTCCGTGAGCAGGCGGCCCAGGGCATCGGTGCTCAGCGCACTGCGGACGGCCAGGTCCGGCACGCCGAAGCCCACGGTCCAGATGGTCACCGCGCTGGGCAGCTCCCGGCCGTCGGCGAGCCGCACCGCGTCAGGCGTCACCGCCGTCACTTTCGTGTCGGCACCCTCCACGACCCTCACCCCGAGCGCCGTCAGCCGCCCGGCCACCGACCGCCGCCCCCGCCGGTGCAGGTACGGGCCGAGCACCCCACCGCAGACCAGGGTCACGACGCGGCCCTGTTCGGCCAGTTCGGCGGCGGTCTCGATGCCTGTCGGACCGGCTCCGACGACCGTCACCGGGGCCGGTGCGGGCGCGGCGTCGAGGACCGGCAGCAGCCGCTGCGCCTCCTCCAGGCCGGCGATCGGGTAGGCGAACTCGGCCGCACCGGGCACCTGCGGGTCGGCGCTGCCGCTGCCCACCGCGTAGACCAGGTAGTCGTAGCCGACCGCACCACCGCTCGCCAGCTCCACTTCGCGCCGGGCCGCGTCGATCCGCGTCACGCAGTCGACCACCAGCCGCACCCCCTCCGCCAGCACGTCCTGGTAGTCGACGACAGCGGTGTCGGTCCCGCCCACCATCTGGTGCAGGCGGACACGGTGGACGAAGGCGGGGCGCGGGTTGACCAGCGTCACGGTCACGTCGTCGCGCTGCGTCAGGCGATTGGCCGCCATGACGCCGGCGTACCCGCCGCCCACCACGACCACGTCGGTGTTCTTCACCATGATGATGTCTCCCTCGTTTCGAGCTGTTCGAGCTCAAGACACCACCTGCACGGACCCTGTGACAGCCTGTGACCCAGTTCACTCGGACCGTCTCCCGCACGCCTCCGGAAGGAACATGCCGGTACGCGAAAGGCCGGGTCCCCCCTCCGGACCCGGCCCCGCTCACGCCCCCGTTCAGACGCTGCGTACGGCAGCGGTAGACCCCCGTACCACCAGCTCCGGCTGGAACACGTACTCCGTGCGCTGCACGGGGCTTCCCGCGATCTCCTCCAGCAGCGCGCCCACCGCCGCCGCCGCCATCGCCTGCACAGGCTGGCGCACCGTGGTCAGGGGCGGGTCGGTGAAGGCGATGAGCTGCGAGTCGTCGAAACCGACGACGGAGACGTCGCGCGGGACGTCGAACCCTCGTCCGCGGGCCGCCCGGACCACGCCGAGCGCCATGAGGTCGCTGCCGCAGACGATACCGGTGCAGCCGGCGTCCAGCAGTGCACCCGCCGCGACCTGGCCGCCCTCGACGCTGAAGAGCGTGGAGCAGACCAGCAGTTCGGCGTCGTCGCGGTCCATGCCCAGCAGCGAGACCGCCGCGTCGACGAACCCCTCGCGCTTGCGCCGGGAGGGCACGTAGCGCTGCGGTCCGATCGCCAGGCCGATCCGGCGGTGGCCGAGCTCCGCGAGGTGGCTGACGGCCATGTGTACGGCGGCCTGGTCGTCGGGCGAGACGAACGGGGCGCTGATGCGCTCGTTGTAGCCGTTGATCAGCACGAACGGCACGCCGCGCTCGGTGAGCGCGGCGTAGCGCGCCGGGTCGGCCGAGGTGTCGGCGTGCAGTCCCGAGAGGAACACGATGCCGCCGACGCCGCGCTCGACGAGCTGTTCGACCAGTTCGTCCTCGGTGGCACCGCCGGGCAGCTGGGTGCAGAGCACGGGTGTGTAGCCGTGCCCCGCGAGCACCTGCTCCACGGACTGCGCGAACGCCGGGAAGATCGGGTTGACGAGTTCGGGCGTCACCAGTCCGATCAGCCCGGCGCTGCGCTGCCGCAGCCGTACAGGGCGTTCGTAGCCGAGGACGTCGAGCGCCGCGAGCACCCGCTGGCGCGTGGTGCCCGCGACCCCCGGCTTCCCGTTGAGCACCCGGCTGACGGTGGCCTCGCTGACCGCGGCCTGACCGGCGATGTCGGAGAGCCGCAGCGCCGGTCCGGTCCTGGGTGCGGGGACGGTCACACCGTCCACCACACCGTGGTGTCCGCGGGCAGCTCGACGGTGTCGCCCTCGACGGTCACCGGGGCGCTGGCCAGCAGCAGGGTGCCGGGGACGGCGACGCGGACGGCTGCGCCCGTGGTGTTGACGGTGCAGACGAAGCCGGGGCGGCCGAGGGCGAGGACGCCCTCGGGGGTGTCCAGCCACTCGACGTCCGTGCCGGCGCCGAGCCCCGGGTGCTCGCGCCGGGCCGCGATCGCGGCGCGGTACAGCTCCAGCGTGGAGCCCTCCGCACCGGTCTGCGCCTCGACGGACAGCGCGCCCCAGGTGTCGGGCTGCGGCAGCCAGCTGCCCCCGCTGCCGAAGCCGTACGAGCTGCCCTCCCGGGTCCACGGGATCGGCACACGGCAGCCGTCGCGGAAGCCGTCCTGGCCCTCGGCGCGGAAGAACGACGGGTCCTGGCGTGCCTCGTCGGGCAGGTCGGTGACGTCGGGAAGGCCGAGCTCCTCGCCCTGGTAGACGTAGGCGGAGCCGGGAAGGGCCAGCATCAGCAGGGTGGCCGCGCGCGCCCTGCGCAGACCGAGCTCGCCGTCTCCGGGGGTGCGGATCTGGGTGCCCAGGCCCGGCGGGTTGCCGAAGCGGGTGGTGTGCCGGGTCACGTCGTGGTTGGAGAGCACCCAGGTGGTGGGGGCGCCCACCGGACGCATGGCGTCGAGCGAGGAGTCGATGACGGCGCGGAGATCGTCGGCGTCCCAGGCGGTCGACAGGTACTGGAAGTTGAAGGCCTGGTGCATCTCGTCGGGGCGCACGTAGTTGGCGGTGCGCTCGACGGTGGGGGTCCACGCCTCGGCGACCAGGATGCGGTCGCCGGGGTACTCGTCGAGGATGGTGCGCCAGCTGCGGTAGATCTCGTGCACACCGTCCTGGTCGAAGAACGGCATGACATCGTTGCCCAGCAGTTTCAGCTGGTCGTGCGACCCGAGGTCGGGCAGACCCTCCGCCTTGACGAGCCCGTGGGCGACATCGACGCGGAAGCCGTCGACGCCCATGTCGAGCCAGAAGCGCAGGATGGAGCGGAACTCGTCGGCGACGGCCGGGTGCTCCCAGTTGAAGTCGGGCTGCTCGGGCGCGAAGAGGTGCAGGTACCACTCGCCGGGGGTGCCGTCCGGGTCGGTGGTCCGGGTCCACGCGGGGCCGCCGAAGATCGACTCCCAGTCGTTGGGCGGGAGTTCGCCGTCGGTGCCCTGGCCGGGCCGGAAGTGGTAGCGCTCGCGCAGGGCGGAGCCGGGGCCCTCGGCGAGGGCGCGCTTGAACCACTCGTGCTGGTCGGAGGAGTGGTTGGGCACCAGGTCGACGATGATGCGCAGCCCCAGGCCGTGGGCGTCGCGGATCAGCGCGTCGGCGTCGAGGAGCGTGCCGAACATCGGGTCGATCGCCCGGTAGTCGGCGACGTCGTAGCCTGCGTCGGCCTGCGGGGAGGCGTAGAAGGGGCTGAGCCAGACGGCGTCGACGCCGAGGTCCCGGAGGTACGGGAGCCGGGCGGTGACGCCCGCGAGGTCGCCCATGCCGTCGCCGTTGCCGTCGGCGAAGCTCCGCGGATAGACCTGGTAGATCACCGCGTCCTGCCACCAGCCGGTGCGGTGGCCCGGGGCGTCGTCGGACGTGCCGGTGGAGGGGGCAGCGAGGTGCTGGGTCATGTCGTCCCTGGGGTGTCTGGGTGGGGAGCGGCGCCGGGACCGGGTCGGGGATCCGGCGCCGCCGTGACGTTGCGTGCGGTCGTGCGGGACTGGGTGCGTCAGCCCTTGACGGCTCCGGCGGACATGCCGGTCACCAGGTGCTTCTGCGCGAAGAGGAAGACCAGTGCGGCCGGGATGGCGATGAGCACGGACGCCGCGGTCATCGGGCCCCACTGGGCTCCGTACTGGTTGACGAACTTCTGCAGTCCGCCGGCGAGTGTGAGGTTCTCGTCGCCGACCATGAAGGCGGAGGCGTAGGCCACTTCGCCCCAGGCGGTGATGAAGGAGTAGAAGGCGGTGACGGCCAGGCCGGGCTTGGCCAGCGGCAGGATGAGCCGCCAGAACGTGCCGAACGGCGTGAGCCCGTCGACCTGCCCCGACTCGTCGATCTCGTGGGGGATCGTGTCGAAGAAGCCCTTCATCATCCAGGCGCAGAACGGCACCGAGATGGTGAGGTAGGTGATGACGAGGCCGGCCGGCTGGTTGAGCAGCCCGATGGTCGACATGATGTTGTAGATCGGCACGATGAGGACGGCGACCGGGAACATCTGGGTGATCAGCAGCGTCCACATGAGCCCGCGCTTGCCGGGGAAGCGGAAGCGGCTGACCGCGTAGCCCGTGGTGGCGGAGACGAAGACGCCGATGACGGTGGAGAGTCCGGCGACGATCACGGAGTTGCCGAACCAGCTCAGGAACTCGGTGTCCTTGATGAGGTTCGTGTAGTTCTCGAACGTCGTCTCTTTGAAGAAGTCCGTCGTCGTCGCGAACTTGGCGGGCTTGAGCGAGGTCAGCAGGACCCAGAGCACCGGGAAGACCGCGATCACCGAGGCGATGATCAGGGTGAGGTGCAGGGCCGTGGAGGCCAGCGGCGAGCGGTCGCCGCGCCGGCGGACCTTGGGGGCGCTGTGCCGGGCGGGGTGTGCGGTGGCGGTGGTCACCAGGTGTCTCCCTGTGTGCGGAGCACTCGCCGGTACACCATGGCGAAGAGCATCAGGAGTACGAGGATCAGCACGCCCCAGGTGGAGGACTGCGCGAAGTCGCGCGGGCTGATCTCGAAGGAGAATTTGTACGCCTGGGTGACCAGGATCTGGGTGGCCTCGCCGGGTCCGCCGCGGGTCAGCAGGAAGATCACCGGGAACATGTTGAAGGTCCAGATGGTGGAGAGCAGGATCACCGTGGTGGACACCGGGCGCAGTCCGGGGAGCGTGATGTGGCGGAAGCGCTGCCAGGCGGTGGCGCCGTCCATCTCCGCGGCCTCGTACTGCTCCGAGGGGATCGACTGCAGTCCGCCGAGGAGGGCGACCATCATGAAGGGGACGCCGAGCCAGACGTTGACGGCGATGACGGAGAACTTGGCCCAGGTGGGGTCGTTCAGCCAGGGTATGCCGTCGATCCCGGCGCCGCCGAGGATCTTGTTGAGCAGCCCGCGGTCCTCGTTGTAGAGGAAGCGCCAGGCGAACACCGAGACGAAGCCGGGGATGGCCCAGGGCAGGATCAGGGCCATGCGGTAGACGGAGCGTCCGGCGATGCGGCGGTTCAGGATGTTGGCGAGTGCCATGCCCAGGCAGAAGGTGATGCCCACGCAGGAGACCGTCCACACCAGCGTCCAGCCGAGCGTGCCGAGGAACTGGGTACCCGTCAGCGCGTCGACGTAGTTGTCGACGCCCACGAACTCGTAGGTGGCGGGCAGTTCGTTGACACCGATGGACCGTGCGACGTTGCGCTCGTTCGCGTCGGTCAGCGACAGGTAGATGCCGCGGACCAGCGGATATCCGATGATCACGCCGATCACGATCACGACGGGGGCGACCATGGTCCAGGCGTACCAGTGGACCGACATGGCCCGCCGGAGCTTGCTCGGTGGTGCGGATTCACCAGTACCGCGGCTCCGGCCGCGGGCGACGTCGTCGCCCGCGGCCTTCGCCACCGACTGGCTGGTGTGGACAGCCATCAGCCGGCCTGCCTTCCTGAGTTACTTCCAGCCCTTGAGGAGCTTGCGGTAGGAGTCGCCGGTCGTCGAGGCGGCCTTCTCCGGCGTGGTCTGGCCGGTGAGGACCTTGGTGTACTCCGTGACGAGCGGCGCGAAGAGGCTGCCGGTCTCGGGGATCCAGGGGCGCTCGACGGCGGTCTCGACGACGGGCTTGAAGAACTGCACGATCTCGCTGTCCGCGGCCTCCTGCTTGGCGTAGGCGGAGGTGCGGGTCGGCAGGAGGTTCAGCTCACCGGCGGTCTGCGCCTGGGTCTCCACCGAGGTCATGTACTCGACGAAGGCGTAGGAGGCGTCCAGGTTCTTGGAGCCCGCGTAGACGGCGAGGTTGTGGCCGCCCTGCGGGGCGCCCTGTCCGGCCGTGCCGGCCGGCACCGGGGAGATGCCGAGGTTCGCCTTGTCGGTGAACTCCTTGCCGGTCAGGGTGTCGGCGACGGCCCACGGGCCGTTGATCATCATCGCGACCTTGCCGTCCTTGAACGACGACTGCATGTTCTCCCAGCCGTCGGTGGCGTCGGTCTTGGCCGCACCCGAGTCGACGAGGTCCTTGACGGTCTTGAAGGCCTTGACGCCCTCGGGGTTGTTCACCGTGACGGTCTTCGACTTGGCGTCGACCAGGTCGCCGCCCTCGCCGTAGAGGAAGGAGAGGAACCAGTACGCGTCGTCGCCGCGGAGGTAGAGGCCGGTCTTGCCGGTCTTGTCCTTGATCGTCTTGGAGACGGTCTTCAGGTCGGCGATGTTCTGGGGGACCTCGACACCGGCCTCCTTGAAGATCTTCTTGTTGTAGAAGATGCCCATGGAGTCGATGACCTGCGGGACCGCGTAGGTCTTGTCCTTGTACTTCGTGGACGCGGCGGCCTGGTCGAGGAAGTCGTCCTGGTCCTTCAGCGCCGTGGTGCCGTCCAGCGGGGCGAGGTAGCCGAGGTCGGCGAACTCGGGGGTCCAGGCGACCTCGGAGCGGATGACGTCCGGGGCACCGGCGCCGGCCTGCGCGGCGTTCTTGAACTTGTTCTGCGCCTCACCGAAGGGGACGTTGACGTACTTGACGTCGACCTTCGGGTGCTTCTTCTCGAAACCCTCGGCGATCTTCTTGAAGACCTTGTCCTCGCTGCCGACGGTCGAGGTGTCCCACCACGTCACCGTGCCGGAGAGCTCGCCCGAGCTCTTGCTGCCGCCGGACTCGTCGTCGCTGCCGCAGGCGGTCGCCGCGAGCGCCAGGGCCGCGACCAGGGCGGTGGCCGTTATGCCACGTCGCATCTGAACTCCTTCAACTGCCGTACCGCTCCGTCGCGGCGCCGGGTCGACGTGAACGTAACAAGGATGAAAGACGACCGAAAGACTTTGCGGAAGATTTCTGCAAGCGCTGCTGATCGTTACATTGGCGTGTCCTCAAGGTTGCCGTCAAGCCTCTTGACGGCAGCCCTTCCTCCCTGCCCGTGCCTGGCCAGGGCCCCTGCGGAGGCGGTACGACGATCCGACTGCAAGGGCATGACCGATCTCGCAAAGCCTTGCAAGATGTTGCTGCCCGGGGCCCGGCGAACGGTGGCTGCCGGGGCGGACTGCCCGAATCCCGTGCATGGTGGGCAATCCGACACGCGCCCGGTACAGTCCCTTGCCATGACCGCACGGCTTGCCGATATCGCAACTCAGGCGGGGGTCAGCGAAGCGACGGTCAGCCGTGTACTGAACGGCAAGCCCGGTGTTGCAGCGGCCACCCGTGAATCCGTCCTCGCGGCGCTCGACGTCCTCGGCTACGAACGCCCCGTCCGGCTGCGCCGGCGCAGCGCGGGCCTCGTCGGCCTGATCACGCCCGAGCTGGAGAACCCGATCTTCCCGGCGCTCGCCCAGGTCATCGGCCAGGCGCTCACCAGGCAGGGCTACACGCCGGTACTGGCGACGCAGACGCCGGGCGGCTCCACCGAGGACGAGCTCACGGAGATGCTCGTCGACCGCGGGGTCTCGGGCATCATCTTCGTCTCCGGCCTGCACGCCGACACCTCGGCCGACATGCAGCGCTACGAACAACTGCGGGCCCAGGGGGTCCCCTTCGTCCTGGTCAACGGCTTCTCCCCCAAGGTGCAGGCGCCGTTCATCTCCCCGGACGACCGGGCCGCGATGCGGCTCGCGGTGACACACCTGGTGGCGCTCGGCCACCAGCGCATCGGCCTGGCGGTCGGGCCGAAACGCTTCGTCCCGGTGCTCCGCAAGATCGAGGGCTTCCACGCCACGATGCAGGAGCAGCTGAAGCTCACCGCCGACGCCGTGGAGGAGCTGATCCAGCACTCCCTGTACACGCTGGAGGGCGGCCAGGCGGCCGCCTCGGCGCTGATGGAACGCGGCTGCACCGCCGTGGTGTGCGCGAGCGACATGATGGCGCTCGGCGCGATCCGGGCGGCACGCCGGCTGTCGAGGGAGGTTCCGCGCGACCTCTCGGTGGTCGGATACGACGACTCGCCCCTCATAGCGTTCACCGATCCCCCGCTGACCACCATCCGGCAGCCGGTGACGGCGATGGGCCAGGCCGCCGTACGCACGCTGCTGGAGGAGATCGGCGGCACGCCGGCTCCGCACAGCGAGTTCGTGTTCATGCCCGAACTTGTCGTACGCGGTTCAACGGCATCGGGCCCGGGCCCCTCCTCACCGGCCCGCAGCGGCCGGTAGCGCACAGGATGTGCGACCGGAACCCGACCGGAGGATCATCGGGCGGAGGGGGACGTATCTGGCAGACTCTGCGCCTATGGGTGAATCGCACGTGACCACTGAGGAAGACCGCACGGCGGCCACCCCGTCACCCGTCGCGGACGGATCGACGGAGTCCGGTTCGACGAGAGTGATCCCCCTGTCCCGCATGCGCATCCCCCGCCCCTCCCTCCGTTCCCTGCGCGCCCCGCGCCGCCCGCGTCTCTGGTTCGAGATCCTGCTGATCGCGGTCAGTTACTGGCTCTACTCCCTGGTGCGCAACGCCGTGCCCGAGCAGAAGGCCGCGGCCCTGCGCAACGCCGACTGGATCTGGTCCCTCGAACACACGGTGGGGCTCGCCTTCGAGGAGACGGTCAACCACGCCGTCAACTCGGTGACATGGCTGATCGTGTCGATGAACTACTACTACGCGACGCTGCACTTCGTCGTGACCATCGGTGTGCTCGTCTGGCTGTTCCGCCGCCATCCGGGCCGCTACGCGGCCACCCGTCTGGTGCTCTTCGCCACGACCGCGGTGGCCCTGCTCGGCTACTACCTCTTCCCCCTGGCACCACCGCGGCTGATGAACGGCGGCGCCTTCGTCGACACGGTCATGCTGCACCAGACGTGGGGGTCGATGGCCTCGGGCAACTTCAAGCACATGTCGAACCAGTACGCGGCGATGCCGTCCATGCACATCGGCTGGTCGCTGTGGTGCGGTCTGACCATCTGCGCGCTGGCCACCGCCCCCTGGGCACGCATCCTGGGCGCGCTGTACCCCGTGGCCACGCTGGTCGTGATCGTGGCGACGGCCAACCACTTCTGGCTGGACGCGGTGGGCGGGATGACCTGTCTGGCCTTCGGCCTGGCGGTCTCGTACGCCTGGTACGGAACGCTCCCGCACCGTCTGCCGAAGCGGGTGCAGCACGCCGGCCGCAGCCGCCTTCGCGCCCTGCGGCGGCCGCCCGCCCCGGTGCCGGGGGTCCGGACGGCCGGGGCCCGGGCAGGCGGCCCGGGCGTGTCCGGAGAGTGAGGGCTGCCGTCCCCGCCGCTCTCAGCCCGCGGCCGTGAGGGCGGACCTCACCCCGCAGCCCCGTAGAAGCGCTCCTCGACGACCGCACGGGCCCGCCGGGTGATCCGCCGGTAGTCGTCCAGCATGTCCCCCACGTGTCCGGGCTCGTAGCCCAGGTACCGCCCGACCGCCGTCAGCTCACGCGGGTTCGAGGGGAACGTGTCCCCGGGACGCCCCCTCACCAGCATCACCGCGTTGCGCACCCGCGAGGCCAGCACCCACGCCTCGTCCAGCGTCTGCGCCTCCTCCGCCGGGATCAGCCCCGCCGCGCAGGCCGCCGCCAGCGCCTCACGCGTGCGCGGGGTCCGCAGCCCGGGTTCGGACCAGCCGTGCTGCATCTGCATCAGCTGCACCGTCCACTCGACGTCGCTCAGCCCGCCGCGTCCCAGCTTGGTGTGGAGCGTCGGATCGGCGCCCCGGGGCATGCGCTCCGACTCCATCCGGGCCTTGAGCCGCCGGATCTCCCGCACCGCGTCGTCCCCCAGCCCCTCCACGGGGTACCGCAGCGGGTCGATCAGCTCGACGAAGGCGCGGCCGAGCTCCTCGTCCCCCGCCACCGGATCGGCGCGCAGCAGGGCCTGGCTCTCCCAGACCAGCGACCAGCGCCGGTAGTACGCCTCGTACGACTTCAGGGTCCTGACCAGCGGCCCGGTCTTGCCCTCAGGCCGCAGGTCGACGTCGATGAGCAGGGGCGGGTCGGCGGTCGGCAGCTCCAGCAGCCTGCGCATCTCCGTGACGACGGTGTTGGCGGCCCGGGCCGCCTCCTCGTCGCTGACCCCCTCGCGGGGCTCGTGCACGAACAGGACGTCGGCGTCGGAGCCGTAGCCCAGCTCGTGGCCGCCGAACCGGCCCATGCCGATGACGGCGAACCTGGTGGGCAGGGTGGTGCCCCACCGCTCCCGTACGGCGGCGCGCAGCGCCCCGGAGAGCGTGGCGGCGTTCAGGTCGGTGACGGCGGAGCCGACCCGGTCGGCGAGGGCCCCCGGATCGGTTTCGGCCGGGTTGTCCTCGGTGCCGTACGAGCCGATGAGGTCGGCGGCCGTCGTACGGAACAGCTCCCGCCGCCGCACCCCGCGCGCCACGGCGACCGCCGCTTCGGCGCCCTGCGCCCGGCCGACGGCGGCCAGGACCTCCTGCTCCAGGTGGTTCCGGCTGCGCGGCGTGAGCCCTTCGGGGTCGCCGAGGATGGCGACGGCCTCGGGGGCCCGCATCAGCAGGTCGGGGGCGAGCCGGCCGGCTGACAGGACCCGGGCGAGGTTCTCGGCCGCGGCGCCCTCGTCCCGCAGGAGCCGGAGGTACCAGGGGGTCTTGCCCAGGGCGTCGGACACCTGCCGGAAGCCGAGCAGCCCGGCGTCCGGGTCGGCGGAGTCCGCGAACCAGCCGAGCAGCACCGGCAGGAGCGTGCGCTGGATGGCGGCCTTGCGGGAGACCCCCGACGACAGGGCCTCCAGATGCCGCAGCGCGGCGGCGGGATCGGCGTACCCGAGGGCTTCCAGGCGTACGACGGCGGCCTTGGCGCTGAGCCGGCTCTCGCCGGGCGCCAGCTGGGCGACCGCGTCGAGGAGGGGCCGGTAGAAGAGCTTCTCGTGCAGCCGCCGCACCACGGAGGCGTGGCGCCGCCAGGCCCTGTTGAGCTCGGCCACCGGGTCCGTGCGCAGGCCGAGGGACCGGCCGAGCCGCCGCAGGTCGGCCTCCTCCTCGGGGACCAGGTGGGTGCGGCGCAGCCGGTAGAGCTGGATGCGGTGCTCCATGGAGCGCAGGAAGCGGTAGGCCTCGTCGAGCTGCGCGGCGTCCGCCCGTCCGACGTATCCGCCGTCGGCGAGGGCCTGGAGGGCCTCCAGCGTGGAGCCGGAGTGCAGGGTGCTGTCACTGCGGCCGTGGACGAGCTGGAGCAGCTGGACGGCGAATTCGACGTCCCGGAGCCCGCCGGGGCCGAGCTTGAGCTCACGGTCGACCCGGTCGACGGGGATGTTGTCCACGACGCGGCGGCGCATCTTCTGCACGTCGGCGACGAAGTTCTCGCGCTCGGCGGCCTGCCAGACCAGCGGGGACAGAGCCTCGGTGTACTGCGCTCCGAGCTCGGGGTCACCGGCGACCGGCCGGGCCTTGAGCAGGGCCTGGAACTCCCAGGTCTTGGCCCAGCGCTGGTAGTAGGCGAGGTGGGAGGACAGGGTCCGCACCAGCGGCCCGTTGCGGCCCTCGGGGCGCAGGTTGGCGTCGACGGGCCAGATGGTGCCCTCGACGGTGGTGTCGGAGCAGATCCGCATCATGTGGGCGGCGAGCCGGGTGGCGGCCTGCATCGCACCGCTCTCCTCCGCGCCGTCCACGGGCTCGCCCACGAAGATCACGTCGACGTCCGACACGTAGTTCAGCTCGTGTCCGCCGCACTTGCCCATCGCGATGACGGCGAGCCGGCACTGGGCGGCGTCGGAGGGCGCGTCGGCACGGGCTATGGCGAGCGCCGCGCGCAGGGTGGCCGTCGCCAGGTCGGCCAGCTCGGCGGCGACCTGGGCGACGTCCGTCGTCCCGCACACGTCACGGGCCGCTATCGACAGGAGGGACCTGCGGTAGGCGACGCGCAGGGAGTCCGGATCGACCGCGTCGCTGAGCACGGCCTCGAACTCGCGCACCCCGGGGTGCAGGTCGGTGGCCTCGTAGGTGACGAGCACCTGCCAGTCACGCGGGTGCCGTGCCAGGTGGTCACCGAGGGCCTCGGAGGCGCCCAGGGCCCCGAGGAGCCGGTCCCGGAGCGGTTTGGCCGTGACCAGGGTGTCCAGCAGGATCTGCCGCTCGTCCGCCTCCTCGGCCTCGACGAGCCGTACGAGGCTGTGCAGGGCAAGATCCGGGTCGGCGGTCGCTCCGAGGGCGTCGAAGAGGACGGGATCGGCCCGTACGGAGGAGAGCTCGGGCAGATCCAGCAGCCTCTCGGCGGCGGACGGATCGGTGAAACCGTGCCGCAGCAGTCTCGTGAACGTACTGCTCCTGCGTCCCGGCACCGTCGTCATCCCGTGTCTCCTGCCCGCCGATCACACCTGTCCGCCCTTCGAGCCTAGCCCCGTACCGATGAATCCGGAGCGGCGGCGGAGTCCACCCTGCAGAGGCACGATCGAACAGAAGACCATGGACACCGCCATATCGCCCGAGGAGGCCTGTCATGCCGCCCGAGAACGCCGAGAACGCCGAGCACACATGGAACGCCGGGAACGCCGAGAACGCGGGGGACTCCGGGAACTCCGGGAGGACGGCAACCGGTCCCGAGACCGCCCTGGACCCGCACTACAGCAGCGAGGACGCGACCGCCCGCCCCTGGGCGGAGGCGGTCGCGCTGCTGGAGGGCGCCGAGATCTACTGGCTGTCCACGGTCCGCCCGGACGGCCGCCCGCACGTCACCCCGCTGATCGGCCTCTGGTCGGACGGCGCGCTGCACTTCTGCACGGGGCCGTCGGAACGCAAGGCGCGCAACCTGGCCGCCAACCCGGAGGTGGTGCTGACCACCGGCGCCAACACCCTGGACGAGGGACTCGACGTGGTGGTCGAGGGCCGGGCCGCCCGGGTGACCGACGAGCAGCGCCTGATCGCGCTGGCCGGGGCCTGGGAGACGAAGTACGGCGAGGACTGGCACTTCGGCGTCAGCGACGGGATGTTCTCCAACGGCGCGGGCGGCCGTGCGGAGGTCTTCGCGGTGGCGCCCCGCACGGTCTTCGGCTTCGCCAAGGGCGACCCGTTCGGGCAGACGCGCTGGCGCTTCGTCTGACCTCCGCCCCGCAGCTACTTCGGTCCGGTCCCGATGACGACGGTGGCGTGCAGTTCCTCGGAGGCGACGACGCGCGCGGTCAGCCCGCTGCTCCCCACCGTCTCCAGGGCGCGCGCGGCCTGCCGCTCGCTCGTCTCGACGAGGAGGCTGCCGCCCGGCGCCAGCCAGTCGGCCGCCTCCGCGACGACGCGGCGCATCACGTCGAGCCCGTCGCCCCCGCCGTCCAGTGCCACCCGCGGCTCGTGGATGCGCGCCTCCGCGGGCAGCAGCCCGACGTCCTCGGTGGGTACGTAGGGCACGTTGGCGAGCAGGACGTCCACGCGTCCGCGCAGCGAGCCGGGCAGCGGAGCGAAGAGGTCGCCCTCGTAGACCGTCCCGAGACGGCCCACGTTGCGCCGGGCGCAGCGCACCGCGGCGGGTTCGACGTCGACGGCGTGCAGTTCGGCGTCCCGCAACGACGAGGCGAGCGCCGTGCCGAGCGCCCCGGAGCCGCAGCAGAGGTCGACCACGACCGGTGATCCGGGGGCGAGTGCCGCCGCCTGGCGGACGAGGAACTCGGTACGCCGCCGGGGCACGAACACCCCGGGGTCCACGGCGATCCTCAGCCCGCAGAACTCGGCCCAGCCGAGCACGTGTTCAAGCGGCAGCCCGGCGGCGCGGCGCCCGGCCATGGAGGCGAGTTCGGTGGGGTCGTCCGCCGCGGCGACGAGGAGTTCGGCCTCGTCCTCGGCGAAGACGCAGCCCGCCTCACGGAGCAGGGTGACGAGGGAGGCGAAGGTGAGCGGTGGTGCGAATTCCTGCATGATGCGGAGCCTTTCGGGAAATCCGATGGGCGCTCCGCGATCGCTCTAGGCCCGGCGGGCCGTACGACGGCGAGGAGTGAGCACCCGGCCTGCTGAAGCGGTAATGGGTCTCACCTCCTGGGTCGGTCCCGGTCTCGGGACGCGTCACACTACCCGAATCACGCCGGCCGCCGCACCGCCGGCGGAGCTCCGCGGGCCGGGGCAGCACGACCGTGCCCCCGCCACGTCGGTGGCGGGGGCACGGTGGGCGGCAGACCTGGGCCGGCCCTCGCGGAGACCGTTCCCGGGCCCCGGTCGGAGGCTCAGGCGCCCCGGCCGGTCAGAGGTCCACGCTGTCGCGCAGCTTCGTCGGCGTCAGGAAGAGCGACGCGACGACACCGACCAGGGCGATCCCGGCGGAGATGAGGAAGATGTGTCCGGTCGCGTCGCCGTAGGCGGCCCGCACGACCTCCTGGATCTGCGGCGGCATCGCCGCCACGTTCAGCGTCGAGCCGCCCGAGGCGGACGCGGCCGGGTCGACGCCCAGCTTCGCAAGCCCCTCGGCGATCTTCACGGAGACCTGGTTGGCGAGCACGGCGCCCAGGACGGAGACGCCTATCGTGCCGCCGAGCGACCGGAAGAAGGTGATCGCCCCGCTGGCCGCGCCGAGTTCGCTGAGCGGCACGGTGTTCTGCAGGACGAGCACGAGGTTCTGCATCGACATGCCGACGCCGATGCCGACCGCGAGCATCCCGGCCGACACGATGACCAGGGAGGTCTGGTGGTCGATCGTGGACAGCCCCAGGAAGCCGAGGGTGAGCACGACGACGCCCGTGATGATGTACGGCTTGACCTTGCCTGTCTTGGAGACGAGCCGCCCCGCGACGGTGGACGAGATGAGCACGCCCATCATCAGCGGGATGGTCAGCAGTCCGGCCTCGGTGGGCGAGTTGCCCCGGCCGATCTGGAAGTACTGTCCGAGGAAGACGGCTCCGCCGAACATCGCCATGCCGACGGAGAGGCTCGCGACGATCGCGAGGGCGGGGTCCCGGCGGCGTACGACATGGAGCGGGACGACCGGCTCCTTGACGCGGGCCTCGACCAGGACGGCCGCGGCGAGGATCAGGACGCTGCCGCCGACCATGGCGAAGGTCTGCCAGGACACCCAGGCGAAGTCGTTGTCGACGAAGGTGACCCAGAGGAGCAGCAGGCTGACGCCGGCGGCGATGAGGGCGGCGCCCAGGTAGTCCACCTTCACGCCCTCGCGGCGCACCTCGGCGAGGTGCAGGGTGCGGGTCAGCAGCACGAAGGCGACGAGGGTGAACGGGATGGCGATGAAGAAGCACCAGCGCCAGCCGAGCCACGAGGTGTCGGTGATGAACCCGCCGAGCAGCGGACCTCCGACGGTGGCGACCGCCATGACGCCGCCGAGGTAACCGTTGTAGCGGCCCCGCTCCTTGGGGCTGATCATCGCGGCGATGATCACCTGCACGAGCACCTGGAGCGCACCCATGCCGAGGCCCTGGATGACGCGGAAGGCGATCAACTGCTCGGTGGACCGGGCGAATCCGCACGCGACCGACGAGATGACGAACAGCCCGATGGCTACCTGCAGGAGCAGCTTCTTGCTGAACAGGTCCGCGAGCTTGCCCCAGATCGGCGTGGAGGCCGTGGAGGCCAGCAGGGTCGCGGTGACGACCCAGGTGTACTGCGACTGGGTCCCGTCGAGCGAGCCGATGATCTGCGGGAGGGCCACCGAGACGACCGTGCTGCTGATCATCGCCACGAACAGCACGATGAGCAGACCGCTCAGCGCCCGCAGCACATGGCGGTGGTCCATCGGCGCGGCATCGGCCGGCGCCGCCGTAACTGCGCTCACGCGCAACCTCCGGAGGAGTTCGAGGAGAAGGATCAAGGGCAACGGTTCGTGAGGGGCGGCGGACCCGGAAACCACCAGGACCGGAGCCCCCGGACCCCGCGCCCGGGACAGGGCCGGGGGACGAACCGAGGAAGCCTTCACCTTACATGCACATTGGGCAACATTGCTCACTGTGCAACATTTTTGCGCCATGGATGTCCGCGCCGTAGATAATGGATGCATGGAGAGCCCAGTGGGACTGCGGGAACGCAAGAAGGCGGCCACCCGGCAGGCGGTGCACGAAGCGACGATGCGGCTGACCGTCGAGCTCGGCTTCGACCACGTGACGGTGGAGGCGGTCGCCGACGCGGCCGGCATCTCCCGCAGAACGTTCTCCAACTACTTCACCAACAAGGAGGACGCCCTCCTCTACGGCGAGGAGCAGCTGATCGGTTCGCTGGTCCGCACCGTGTGGGACCGGCCCGCCGAGGAGCCCGCCTGGCCGGCGCTGCGGGCCGCGGTGGCGGACTTCTCCGCACGCATGGTGACCCCGGAGCGCGAATGGGCCGTCCGCACACGGCTGGCCATGCGTCACCCCTCCCTCCTGGCCCGCCAGCTGGCCAACCACGCCGCGCTGGAACGGGACCTGGCGGACGCGATAGCCGCCCGCCGGGGCCCCGAGGGGCACCCGGTGCGGCCCCTGGTGCTGGCCGCGGCCTTCCTCTCCTCGTTGCGGATCGCGATGCGCATGTGGATCGAGGAGGACCTGGCCCGGTCCCCGGCCGAGGTGATCGACGAGGTCCTCGACGAGATGGGACGGAGCTTCGGCTGAGCGGCGCCCCGGCCCGTACTCCGCACGGGAGGGGCAGCGGATCACGACCTGTCGGCGAAAGGCCAGGCTGGTCGCGGCCGGCCGGGCGGTCGCCCTCCGCGCGCCGTGCGCGGGGCCCCGGTGATCGCCGTCCGCTCCTCGCGCGGCCGGGCGATCACCGGGGCCGTGGCGGCTACGATCCCCGCATGGCAGCGGACACGAGGGATGGCACACCACGACCGGCAGGCCCGAACCAGTTGTGGGCCCTCTCGTCCGCCGCGTTCGCCGTCTTCCTGGCGAGCTGGGCTCTGTCCTGGTTCCAGGCCTACGGCCTCGACGACGACCTGCCGAACACCTGTGACGACGTACGCAGACAGGTCTTCCCGACGGAGGTGTCCTGCGTGTCCGCGGACGGGACGGTCACCGGAGGGACCCCCGGGTGGCTGGTGGTCCTGTTCTTCGCCTCACTGGTGGTGGCCGTCCTGTCGGGGACCATGGCGTCGGCGGTCTCGTCCGCCGCACGCCGGAGGTGACTCAGCCGCGCCGTGCGGCACCGTCCGGCCAGATCACGTCCACCGGTATGCCGGCCCGCCGGGCCTCCTCGACCAGGTCCGCCGTCCCGCCGCCCCGCCCGGACGGCGGGGTCCCGTCCCACACGGCGACGAGACGGTCCGCGCCCTTCAGCAGCTCGGCGTTGGCCGCCTCGTACGCGGCGCGGTCGGCGGTCTCGTAGGGCAGGGTCCGCACCTCGACGGCCGTCTCGCTGAGGTGGTCGAACACGGCGGCGTCCT
Source organism: Streptomyces sp. NPDC055962 (assembly GCF_042270185.1). Taxonomy (NCBI): domain Bacteria; kingdom Bacillati; phylum Actinomycetota; class Actinomycetes; order Kitasatosporales; family Streptomycetaceae; genus Streptomyces; species Streptomyces sp. NPDC055962. Next base: position 974,755 of record NZ_JBHJYN010000002.1, on the reverse strand, counting down.
GGGGTCTCACCACCGCGGAGCGGTAGTCCAGGGACGGGATGACGGCGATCACGCGGCCTCCGATGGCGGAGACCTCCTCGGCGAAGAGCGAATCGGCTCCGGCGGCGATGCACGAGATTCCGGTGAGGTCCCCGCTGTAGGGCCCCAGCAGTTCGCGGATCGCTGCCCGTACGAGCGGGACGGTCTCCTCGGTCAGATCGATGTGCCCGGTCACGGCCAGTGTGGTCATGCGGTGCCCCTCCTCGGCTCGGCAACGGCCGCGGGCCGGTCAGGACGCCCACGGTGCACGAGTACGGCTGCCCCCGTCGCACCCCTCGCACGCACGGGCGTCGTGCGCCTGGACGGCGCTACGGCTTCGCCACCGGACCCTGGCCGGACCATGTGGCCGCCAGCGCACGGTAGTTCGCGAAGCGGGGACCGGGAACCGTCTCCTGGACCGGCCGGCCGTCCAGCCAGCAGACGTCCAGGATCTCGGTCTCGGTGTCGAACAGGCAGCACACTCCCCCGGACTCTGCGGCGAAGCCGGTGAACACCGCCCTGACGCCTGGGGACCGGGCGAACAGCCGGCTCATGCCCGTCGTTGCCGCCATGAACTCCAGCGACGCGTACCGAGGATGTTCCGCGGGCGCGAACCGGACCGTGAGGTAGATGTACCCGATCGGGACTCTCCCGAGCTCGTCGGCCTCCGGATCACGGTCCTCCATGTACTCACGGACCGCGTCGTCGACTCCGAACATGAGGGAGGTGTCGAGTTCGAGCGTGCCGCCCGCGGAGCAGTCGACCGGCTCGCCCCTGAAGCCGGAGGTGTACGGCACGACGACCCGGTCACCGCCGGGCAGGGTGACCGTGATCGGCGGCCTGCGGTCGGGGCGCGGCGCCAGTTCCCTGAGCTTCCGCAGTGCGGTGCCGACATCGCGGGCGGGCGTGATGATCTCGTAGCTGTAGGAAAGTCCCATGCGTTCCCTCTGCGGGCCGACGGGAATCGTGCCACCGTTCCCCCGAGCCCGGCACGGTGTTTTCCGAGGGAACTGCGGCCTCCTCCCCGGAGGGGCCGTCAGAGAGCGGCGCAGGAACCACGCCCCCTGACGAAAAGTCACGGCACCGGCAGCACGTACTTCAGCCAGTACGCCGTGATCTCGCTCCGGCCCCCTCCCACCCCCTGCTGCGCAGGAAGTCATCTGCGGTGTCCGTGGGCCGCCCTTCGGCAGCCCACAGACGGCCCAACTCGCCGCTCACCAGCATCGACTACGTGCACGAGCGCTCACGAGCACTACTGACGCGGCAGTTCACCTGATCCACTCCGCGACGACCGCCGCCAGGCTGTTGAGAGCAGGAGTGATCGTGGCCTGAACGACGGCCACCATCACCACGGACTTGATGTCAGCAGCGAACTGACGGCGCTCGGCACTCTTCGCACGCTTCCGACGACGCATGGTTCCCCTTCCGGTTCCTGGGTACCAGCGTCGGCGTCACTGCAGCGCACATGTTCGGCCAGCGCCACAACTGGACACTTGCGAGCATGGCCAACCCCGTGACCTGCAGCGATGCCATATGAGAAGCTCCGAGGGAAACACTTCAAGACACTCGGGGGGACGACAATGGACACACGAGGGAAGCGCGGGCTCACCATGCCGAGCGAGCGTGATGTTCCAGCCGGCCCGCACAGGGATCTTCTCTCAGCGCTGCACGACGCGTATCGCGCTGCCGGTCGGCCTGGACTCCGCCAGATTGCTGCGGGCGTGAAGAACGATGACCGCGCCCCAGCAACACTCAATTACCAGGCGATCGGAAAAATCCTCAACGGGAAACAACTTCCGAGTCCACGCCAATTGGTCAGCTTGGCCGCATGGCTCATTCGAGAGGGAAACATCGGACGAAACAACGACGAAAACAATGATGAGGGCGTAAAGAAACTACTGGAACACCTGGAAGCAGCACACAGGAGCGCACACAGGCGTGAAGAGACCGAAGATTATTCTGCACATTCGGACATAATCCGATCGACACTTGCAGCAGAGGCCCATATCGAGCGGGCACTTCTCAGCTGCATGATGCGATCCGAGTCGGCCCTGGCGGCGGTCATCGAAGACCTGGCACCGGAAGTTTTCGCCGATGAAGTGAATCGTGCAATTTACCTGTCCCTGCTCGGTCTGTACGCGGACAACGAGGAAGTGACCCCACAAAAAGTCACACAAGAGGTTAGCCCAGGATTTCCCGGCCGCGATACGGAGAAAATCATCGAGGCAATCCTTGACGATTCCATCGATCCTGATGAAGCAGCGGCATGCGTCGCATTCGCAAAAAGAATAGCGGAAGTGAAGCGAGTAGCCCTACTGGGGGCCACTCTTACGAATCTGGCAGGAAGGTCGATATCCAAGCAGGGGGAACCCGACGTCGAATCCCTCGTCGATTCGGTCGAGGATGAGGTTCTTTCCTACATGGAAGAAATTCACAACATAAGCACTGTCGGTCGAAAAATAATCCCAGTACTGGACGAAGTCGAAGGCATAAACAAGAGGACAAGTCGTCCCGTACTGAGCGGATTTCGCCACTTCGACCTGTTGAGCTCGGGCTTCAGGCCCGGTGAACTTACCATCCTCGGGGGCGCATCCGGAATCGGAAAATCCACGCTAGGCCTTGACTTCATCAGGAACTGCTCGATCGCTCAATCTCAAACCAGCTTCCTCGCGTCACTCCAGATGAGCCGGGACGAGATGGCCATGAGGATCATGTCGGCCGAGGCCCGTGTGCCGCTTCAGGCGATGCGCTCCTCTGAAATGACCGATGAGCAATGGAAGCGCGTCGCTGCCGTCATGCCAAAAATCTCTCAGGCACCCCTGTACATGGAAGACGATCCTACGTACTCCTTTCGAAGCCTCATCTCTTCCTGCGAGTGGCTGGTCAACTTCAAGAACCTGAGACTCGTGGTGATCGACAGTATTGATTTGCTGGAGCTTGACAGCACCGCAGAGGAAGCCAAGTACAGCTTCTCACGCATCGGGCGAGAGCTGCGGAAGGAAGCAAGGAGACTAGAGATTCCAATCGTCGCCCTCTTCCAAACCGAAAGGTCGACGCAACACTATTCAAGCACCCTTCCCTCGCTGCGCGACATCCCTGATTCCCTCGAAAAGCACGCAGACCGAGTGGTCCTCCTGCACCGAGAAGACGCTTATGAGCGAGAGTCACCACGAGCAGGTGAAGCAGATCTCGTCATCGCGAAGAACCGGACAGGGCCCACAGGAGTTGCCACTATAGCCTTCCAGGGGCATTACGCACGTTTCATGAATATTGCATGACCACCTCCGGCGGCACCTGGTCACCGATGCGGACCGAATTCCTGCTCCAGGACCTTGTACGCCTCATGGGCCGTCGACTTGCTGCCCTCGCCACTTCGGTGACGTGCGGGCAGCGAGGCGCGCCACAGGCAGACCGAGGACAGGATGCACGAGGCCGCCGATGCGGGCAGACGGCCCACGACGCCTGAAACCGCTTCGGGTCGACGGTGAGAACATCAAGGCGCTGAGCACGTACCTCGGTCACAGCGACCCAGGGTTCACCCTGCGGGTCTACACGTATCCCATGCCGAGCAGTGAAGGCCGCACCCGGAAGGCCGTGGACAGCATGTATGAGGCCCTCACTGCGACAGCAGACGGCCCAGGACGCCTAGAACGGCTTCGGGCCGACGGTGCGACACCGTCGGCCCAAAGTCGTGTACACGCACCTCGGGGCGCTGACCTGCGGTTACAGCACCGGCAGCAGGTTCTTCAGCTCGAAGGCCGTGACCTCGCTGCGGTACTCCTCCCACTCCTGCTTCTTGTTGCGGAGGAAGAAGTCGAAGACGTGCTCGCCCAGCGTCTCGGCGACCAGTTCACTCTTCTCCATCAGTGCGATCGCCTCACCCAGGTTCTGCGGGAGCGGCTCGATGCCCATCGCGCGGCGCTCCGAGTCGGAGAGGGCCCACACGTCGTCGTCGGCGCCTGCCGGGAGCTCGTAGCCCTCCTCGATGCCCTTGAGGCCCGCGGCGAGCAGCACCGCGTACGTCAGGTAGGGGTTGGCGCCGGAGTCGATGGAGCGGACCTCGACACGGGCCGAGCCGGTCTTGCCGGGCTTGTACATCGGGACGCGGATCAGCGCGGAGCGGTTGTTGTGGCCCCAGCAGATGTACGAGGGGGCCTCGCCGCCGGCGCCCGCGGAGCGGCTGGAGCCGCCCCAGATGCGCTTGTAGGAGTTGACCCACTGGTTGGTCACGGCGGAGATCTCCGCAGCGTGCTTGAGCAGGCCCGCGATGAAGGAGCGGCCCACCTTGGAGAGCTGGTACTCGGCGCCCGACTCGTAGAACGCGTTGCGGTCGCCCTCGAAGAGGGAGAGGTGGGTGTGCATGCCCGAGCCCGGGTACTCCGAGAACGGCTTCGGCATGAACGTGGCCTGCACGCCCTGCTCCAGCGCGACCTGCTTCATGACGAGGCGGAAGGTCATGATGTTGTCGGCGGTGGAGAGTGCGTCCGCGTAGCGGAGGTCGATCTCCTGCTGGCCCGGGGCGCCCTCGTGGTGGCTGAACTCGACCGAGATGCCCATCGATTCGAGCATGGTGATCGCCTGGCGGCGGAAGTCCATGCCGACGTTCTGCGGGGTGTGGTCGAAGTAGCCGGAGCTGTCGGCCGGGGTGGGGCGGCTGCCGTCGACCGGCTTGTTCTTCAGCAGGAAGAACTCGATCTCCGGGTGGGTGTAGAAGGTGAAGCCGAGGTCGGAGGTCTTGGCGAGGATGCGCTTGAGCACGAACCGCGGGTCCGCGAAGGAGGGCGAGCCGTCGGGCATCAGGATGTCGCAGAACATCCGCGCCGTCCCCGGGGCCTCCGCACGCCACGGAAGGATCTGGAACGTGCCGGGGTCCGGCTTGGCGATCATGTCCGATTCGTATACACGGGCGAAGCCCTCGATGGCCGAGCCGTCGAAGCCGATGCCCTCGTCGAAGGCCTGCTCCAGCTCGGCGGGGGCCACGGCGACGGACTTGAGGTAACCGAGAACATCGGTGAACCACAGCCGTACGAAGCGGATGTCGCGCTCCTCAAGCGTCCTGAGGACGAATTCCTGCTGCTTGTCCATAGCCACATCCTTGCAGTTCAGACGGTCCGTGCACCACCGCCCGGGGTAGGGGAGACACCTCAGTATCACGACCCGGGATTTCACCCAGATTACGCACACGGTGTGAGAGAGAGCACGCGGCCACCCACTACGATCGGCGCCCATGGTGTGCAAGGACCGCAGCCGCTCCGCCACGGCCCCCCGCACACGGGTTTTCCCCGCTCCGCTCCTGTCCCTCCCGACCCCTTGGCAGAAGGACCCGACGTCATGAGCTTCGACCGCAGGACCCGCATAGAGCAGATGCGCAGCGCCGACCGTGCGCGCGACCGCCGCAACCGGGTCGTCGTCATCGGCCTGAGTGCCGTCGTGGTCGCCGGCCTGCTGGGATTCGGCTCCTACATGCTCCTGGAGAAGTCCGAGGCGAAGGAGAAGACGGAGGAGAGCCGGGCCCAGGACTCCAAGCAGACCGAGCAGGAGAAGAAGAAGCTCGCCGCCGAGCCGATCGAGGGTGAGAAGACGTGGGACGCGGCGAAGCTGACCCGCGACCACGTCACGACCGAGGTGACGTACCCGATGAGGCCGCCGGTCGGCGGGAACCACAATCCGGCCTGGCTGAACTGCGACGGCGTCGTATACGAAAAGGCCGTCCCGGACGTCAACGCGGTGCACGCCCTGGAACACGGCGCGGTCTGGGTGACGCACAACGAGAAGGCCACCGCGGACGACGTCGCCACGCTCGCGTCGCGTGTGAGGAGCACCCCGTACTCCCTGATGTCTCCGTACGAGGGGCAGGCCGGAGCGATCATGCTCAGCGCCTGGGGCAAGCAGGTCACGGTGGACGGTGCGGACGACCCGCGGGTGGCCCGGTTCTTCGCCAAGTACGTCCAGGGCGCGCAGACGCCCGAGCCGGGCGCGCCCTGCACCGGCGGGGTCGACGGATGAGCCCGGCTCTCGACCGGCGTACGCGGTGGGTGGCGGGCTCCGCCGTGGCACTCGCCGTGCTGTTCGCGGGGGCGGCGACGGTCGCCTCCGCGCGGGGTGACGGGGCCGGGACGGGCCCCCGGACGCCTTCCTCGGTGTCCGCGGACGCGGGCTTCGCACGGGACATGGCCGTCCACCACCAGCAGGCCGTGGAGATGTCCTTCATCGTGCGCGACGGGACGCGGGACGAGGACGTACGGCGTCTCGCCTACGACATCGCCAACACCCAGGCGAACCAGCGGGGCATGCTGCTCGGCTGGCTCGACCTGTGGGAGCTGCCGAAGACCGCCCCGGACGGCCAGGGGCCGATGTCCTGGATGACGGGCGCCCACAGCGGCCACGACATGCAGGGCATGGCGGGCATGCAGGGTATGGACGGCATGCAGGGTATGGATCACGACGGTGCGCTCATGCCCGGCATGGCGACCAGGGACGAGCTCGCACAGCTGCGCGAGGCCCGTGGCGAGAAGGCCGAGATCCTCTTCCTGCAGCTGATGACCGACCACCACGAGGCGGGCGTCGACATGGCCCGTGGCTGCGCCCGGCAGTGCACCGTGCCGGCGGAGAAGCGTCTGGCCCAGGGCATGGTCGATGCCCAGCGGTCCGAGCTGGACCTGATGGCGGACATGCTCGCGGCGCGCGGTTCCGCGCCCCGCCCCTGAGCGCGGGACCGGCCCGGCGTACGCCCGAACGGGTGACAGCACTCGCGCGCGCCGGGCAGGCCGCCGACGATGGAAGGACTCGGGGCCGTACAGCAGTGCCCATCGGCACGCAGGAGGCAACCCCATGACGACGGCCAAGGACATCATGCACACCGGGGCCCGGTGGATCCCCGCCCACGAGACGCTCGACCGCGCCGCCCAGATGATGCGGGACCACAAGGTGGGGGCTCTCCCCGTCTCCGCCAACGGCGAGCAGGACCGGATGGTCGGGATCATCACCGACCGCGACATCGTGATCAAGTGCGTGGCGTCGGGGCACGATCCGTCGAAGGTGACGGCGGGCGAGCTCTGCGACGGCACGCCGCGCTGGATCGAGTCGACGGCGGACGTCGATGCGGTGCTCGGAGAGATGCAGAGCCACCGGATCCGCCGGCTCCCGGTGGTCGAGAACAAGAAGCTGATCGGGATGATCAGCGAGGCCGACCTGGCACGCCACCTCTCCGACGAGCAGGTCGCCGACTGGGCGGAGATGGTCTACGCCGGCACCTGACCGCGGCTCCCCCACCCGCCGGCCCGGTCCCGTTGCGTCCCGTCCGCGCGAGACGAGCGCCCCGTGGCCCGCCGGGGGACATGTGGCACGCCGGGTGACCTGTGGAGCGCCGGGCGACCTGCGTGCGCCAGGTGCCGGGCCGACGCGGATGCCGAGGCGACGCGGATGCCCGGCCGACGCGGATGCCGGGCCGACGCGGATGCCAGGCCGACGCGGGTGCCGGGCCGACGCGGGTGTCGAGGCGACGCACGTATACCCGACAGGGGTACGGTGCGCAATATGTCTGAAATGCCCAATCGTCGCACCGTGCTCTCCACCGGCCTCGCCCTGGCAGGATCGACGGCTCTGGCCTCCCGGGCCGACGCCGCCCGGGCCGACGCCGCCCGGCCCGGCCCCGGCTCCCCCTCGCGCGCCCCCTCCCCCGCGCGGGCCGCCGACACCTACGTCGCCCCCGACGGCCCTGAGGTGCTGGAGGCCGAGGCCAAGCGGGGTGCCGGGCCGCTGCGGAAGGTCTCGCTCGCCGCCGCCCCCTCCAGCCGGGAGCTGGGCGGCGGGCTCACCGTGCCCACCTGGACGTACGGCGACCACCTCCCCGGCCAGGCCGTGCGGGTCACGGCGGGCGACACCCTGGAGCTCGCCCTCACCAACAGCCTCACGCAGTCGACCTCCCTGCACTGGCACGGCCTCTCGCTGCGCAACGACATGGACGGCGTACCGGGACTGACGCAGCAGGCGATCGCGCCCGGCGCCGCGTCCACCTACCGCTTCGCGGTCTCGCACCCGGGGACGTACTGGATCCACCCGCACTCGGGCGTCCAGCTGGACCGCGGGCTGTACGCGCCGCTGATCGTCGACGACCCGAGGGAGCCGCTCTCCTACGACAAGGAGTGGGTGGTCGTCCTCGACGACTGGCTCGACGGGGTGGAGGGCTCCACCCCCGACGCGGTCCTCGACGAACTCACCAAGGGCCGGGGCAGCAGCCACGACGCGGCCGGCCACAAGGCGGCCCGCCGCCGCGCGGCCGCGGCGGACGGCGACGCACCCTCACGCCTCCTGGTGGGCGCGAGCAGCGATCTGCTCGGAGGCCACGCCGGCGACGTCGCCTACCCGCACTACCTGGTCAACGGGCGCAGGGCGACGGACCCCTCGGTCTTCGAGGCGAGCCCGGGCGACCGGATCCGGCTGCGCGTCATCAACGCCGGCGGCGACACCGCCTTCCGGCTGTCGCTCGGCGGCCACCGGATGACCGTGACGCACACGGACGGCTTCCCCGTGCAGCACACCGGGACCGACACGCTGCTGCTGGCCATGGGCGAACGGTACGACGTGCTGGTGACGGCCGGGGACGGGGTGTTCCCCCTGACCGCGCTCGCCGAGGGCAAGGACGCGTCGGCGATGGCCGTCCTGCGGACGGCACCGGGAGCACTGCCGCCCGCCACGGCGCGCCCCGCGGAGCTGGACGGCGAGCTGGTCACGGCGGACCGGCTGGTCCCTGACGAGTCGGTGGCCCTGGCGGCCCGCGAGCCCGACCGGACCGTACGGATGACGCTCACCGGCTCCATGGACGCCTACGACTGGGCCTTCGACGGCAAGCCCTACGACCCGGCGGTACGGCAGCCGGTCAGGGCCGGGGAGCGGGTGCGCCTGGCCTTCACCAACCGCACCTCGATGTGGCATCCCATCCATCTGCACGGCCACACCTTCGCGTTGGCCGGCACGGCACTCGGCGCGCGCAAGGACACGGCGGCGGTCCTGCCGGGACGCACCCTGACGGTCGATCTGGACGCGGACAACCCGGGCCTGTGGATGCTGCACTGCCACAACGTCTACCACGCGGAGGCGGGCATGATGACGGTGCTCGGCTACCTCCGCTGAGCCGCGCGCAGCCGGGTCCGCGGCGGGGAATCTCCGGCGGGGAAGCCGGTACGCCAGGACATCGCGTCAGTCAGACGATTACACTGGTTCCGTGCCTCAACTACGCCTCGCACTCAATCAGATCGACGCGACCGTCGGAGATCTCGCCGGCAATGCCGAGTCGATCGTCCACTGGACCCGGCACGCCGCCGAGCAGGGTGCCCACCTGGTGGCGTTCCCGGAGATGGCGCTGACCGGATACCCCGTCGAGGACCTGGCCCTGCGGTCGTCCTTCGTCGAGGCCTCGCGTACGGCGCTGCGCGCCCTCGCCGCCCGTCTCGCCGACGAGGGCTTCGGGGAACTGCCCGTCGTCGTCGGCCACCTCGACCGCTCCGAGCACGCGGCGGCACGCTACGGACAGCCCGCGGGGTCCCCGCGCAACGCCGCCGCGGTGCTGCACCGCGGGCGGATCGCGCTGAACTTCGCCAAGCACCACCTGCCCAACTACGGCGTATTCGACGAGTTCCGGTACTTCGTGCCGGGCGACTCGATGCCCGTCGTGCGGGTGCACGGCATCGACGTGGCGCTCGCGATCTGCGAGGACCTGTGGCAGGACGGCGGCCGCGTCCCGGCCGCCCGTGCCGCAGGAGCGGGGCTGCTGCTGTCCATCAACGCCTCCCCGTACGAGCGCGACAAGGACGACACCCGGCTGGAGCTGGTCCGCAGGAGGGCGAGGGAGGCCGGCTGCACGACGGCGTACCTGGCGATGATCGGCGGCCAGGACGAGCTGGTCTTCGACGGGGACTCGATCGTCGTGGACGAGGCGGGCGAGGTCATCGCCCGCGCGCCCCAGTTCGCCGAGGGCAGTGTGATCCTCGACCTGGACCTCCCCGCCGCCGCGGGCGGGGCACCCTCGGGGGTCGTCGCCGACGGGCTGCGGATCGACCACGTGGTCCTGGGCGAGGAGCCGCTCCCGGCCTACGAGCCCGAACTGACCGGCGGTTACGCCGAGCGGCTCGACGACGACGAGGAGCTGTACTCGGCGCTGGTCGTGGGCCTGCGCGCGTACGCCGCGAAGAACGGTTTCAGCAGCGTGCTGATCGGGCTCTCCGGCGGCATCGACTCGGCGCTCGTCGCGGCCATCGCCTGCGACGCGCTGGGCGCCCAGCACGTCTACGGCGTCTCGATGCCGTCGAAGTACTCCTCGGACCACTCCAAGGGCGACGCGGCCGAACTGGCGCGGCGTACGGGGCTGAACTTCCGCACCGTACCGATCGAGCCGATGTTCGACGCGTACATGGGTTCACTGGCGCTCACCGGGCTGGCCGAGGAGAACCTCCAGTCACGGCTGCGCGGCACGATGCTGATGGCCCTCTCCAACCAGGAGGGCCGGATCGTGCTCGCGCCGGGCAACAAGTCGGAGCTGGCGGTGGGGTATTCCACTCTCTACGGGGACTCCGTCGGCGCGTACGGGCCGATCAAGGACGTGTACAAGACGTCGGTGTTCCGCCTCGCGAAGTGGCGGAACCGGGCCGCCGAGGAGCGCGGGCAGGTTCCGCCCATCCCGGAGGCGTCCATCACCAAGCCGCCCAGCGCCGAACTGCGCCCGGACCAGGTCGACTCGGACTCGCTGCCCGACTACGACGTACTGGACCGCATCCTGGAGCTGTACGTCGACCGGGACCAGGGCCGGGACGCGATCGTCGCGGCGGGCTTCGACGACGCCCTGGTGACGAAGACCCTGCGGATGGTGGACACGGCCGAGTACAAGCGCCGGCAGTACCCGCCGGGCACGAAGATCTCGCCGAAGGGCTTCGGCAAGGACCGCCGGCTGCCGATCACGAACCGGTGGCGCGAGTCGGGCTGACGCCCCGGCCCGGTCCCGCGCGGGCCCTGGCCGGCACGCGGGTCGCCGGGCCCGTCCTCGCTCCGGTCCCGACTCGTGCGGTTCTGCGGGGCTCCGGGCACGGATAGGGCATCCGCCCGATGCCGCCGCCCCTCCTCAGTCGTCAGGATGGGCCGCCGGAGCGCCCGTCCGGGGCTCGGGCGGTGGACGGCGGGGGCACGGGATGGCGTGGGGCGCGGTGGTACGGGACCGGACGGCTCTGCTGTGCCTCACCGGGCTGCTCGTGTCCGGCTTCGGTACGTCCGCGATGTGGCTGACCGCCGGGATCTGGGTCAAGTCGGCCACCGGGTCGGACAGTCTGGCCGCTCTGACGGTGTGCGCGATGTGGGCGCCGGTCCTGGCGGGCCCGGCCATCGGGGCGGTCGCCGACCGGGTGCCGCGCCGGCTCCTGCTGGTCGTGGTGAACCTGGTGATGGCGGGCCTTGTGGGCTCGCTGCTCCTCGTCGGCCCGGGCCACCGGATCGGCGCGCTCTTCGCCGTCCTCGTCGTGTACGGCGCGAGCGGTGTCCTCCTGGACGCGGCGGAGGCGGCCCTGGTTGCACAGGCGGTCGACGCCCGGCTGCTGGGGGACTTCAACGGGCTGCGTACGACGGTGAACGAGGGCATGAAGCTGCTCGCGCCCCTCGCGGGCGCCGGCCTGTTCACCCGGTACGGCGCGGGCCCGGTGGTGGCGCTGGACGCGGCGACGTTCGCCTTGGCCGCCCTGGTCTTCGCCCGTCTGCGGGTACGGGAGCCGGCCCAGGACGGGGAGACGGCACGGCCGGGCGGCACGGCGGCGGGGATACGCCTGCTGCGCGGCTCGCCGGTCCTGAGTCGGCTGGTGTACGCCGGGGCGCTGACCATGCTGCTCGCGGGGGTCAACGGGGCTGCCGTGTACGCCGTCGTGGACGAGACACTGGACCGTCCACCGGCGTACGCCGGGGTGTTGTACGCCTTCCAGGGCGCCGGCTCCGTGGCGGTCGGGCTGCTGGCGGGCCCCCTGCTGCGGCGGATGCGGGAGCGGGCGTTCGCGGCGGTGGGGACCGCGGTGTTCGCCCTGGCGGTGGGGGCACGGGCGCTGGGCGGGGACCTGGTGGCGCTCGCGGCGAGCACGGCCATCGGCGCGGGCCTGCCGTGCGTGCTCATCGCCGCGATGACCGCGGTGCAGCGGGAGACCCCGGCCGCGGTGCTCGGCCGCACCGCGGCGGCGGCCAACTCGCTGATGACGGTGCCCAACGCGATGGCGCTGGCAGGCGGCGCGGGACTGGTCGCCGTGGTGGACGTCCGGCTGCTGCTGCCCGCCGCGGCGCTGGTGGGACTGTCCACGGCGGCCTGGCTGCGCCCGCGTCGCCGGGAGCGGCAGGAGGCCGGGCCTGCGGGGACGTGAGGGCCTCCACGGAGGCGGCCGGACCGGGGGCCGAGCACGAAGGCGAACCGGCGGGAGCAGCGCGAAGCCGGGCTCGGCGGGAGCGTGAGTGCTCTCCGCCGGCCCGGCCTCGTGGCGCGTCAGCCCTCGTACGAGCGGGCCGCGACCGGCTCGCGCGTCTCGGCCCCGGCGCCGGACGCCACCACGCGCGAGGCGCTGGAGGTCCGGTCCAGGAAGCCCGCCGTGACCGCCACGGCGAGGCCGGCGACGGCCAGGACCGCGCCGACCAGGGCCGGGGAGGTCCAGCCCCAGCCCGCCGCGATGGCGACCCCGCCGAGCCAGGCCCCGCCCGCGTTGGCGAGGTTGAAGGCGGAGTGGTTGGAGGCGGACGCGAGGGTGGGGGCGTCCTTGGCCTTGTTCATGACGAGCATCTGCAGCGGCGTGGTGGTCATGAAGCCGATGCCGCCGAGCAGCACCACCATGACCAGCGCGGCCCACTGCACGTGGACGGTGAAGGGGAAGACGACCAGGACGACGGCCAGGGCCGCCAGCGAGCCGTACAGGGTCGGACGCAGCGCGCGGTCGGTCAGGGGCCCCGCGGCCAGTGCGCCGAGCGTCATCCCGATACCGAAGAGCGCGAGGACGAGCGTCACCGAGGACTCGCCGAAGCCCATGGCCTCGGTCGTCATGGACGAGAGGTAGGAGTAGACGGCGAAGACGCCGGCGAAGCCCAGGACGGCGGTGAGCAGGCCGAGCACGACCTGCCGGTTGCCGAGCGCGCTCAGCTCACGGCGTACGTTCTGGTGCGCCTCGACGGGGATCTGCGGGACGAGGCGGGCGAGCGCGGCCATCGCACCGAGACCGATCACCGCGACGACCATGAAGGTGGCACGCCAGCCGAGGTGCTGTCCCAGCAGGGTGGCGGCGGGTACGCCGACGATGTTGGCCACGGTCAGGCCGAGGAACATCGTGGCGACCGCGCGGGCCTGGCGGCCGTCCGGCACGAGGCGGGCGGCGACGACCGCGCCGACGCCGAAGAAGGCGCCGTGCGGCAGTCCGGCCAGGACCCGGCCGGCCAGCAGCCAGCCGAAGTCGGGTGCGAAGGCGGAGGCGAGGTTGCCGACGGTGAAGAGGGCCATCAGCAGCAGGAGCATCCGCTTGCGCGGGATCCTGGAGCCGAGACCGGTGAGCAGCGGGGCACCGAGGACGACGCCGATCGCGTACGCCGAGACGAGGTAGCCGGCGGTGGGTACGGACGTTCCCAGATCGTCCGCGACGTTGGGCAGCAGCCCCATCATCACGAACTCGGTGGTGCCGATGCCGAAGGCGCTCACAGCGAGGGCGAGCAGGGCCAGGGGCATGGAAGTGACCTTTCGGGCGGGGGGCCGCCCGGAACGTGGCGTCCGGGTGGCGGCGGTGTGTGTGCGGGAGCGTCGGCGTCATTGCCGGGACAGGTTATGTATCCCGTCGGAACAAAGTCTCTCAGACGTTTTATGCCCGGACGTGAACAAGCCGTTGCGCCGGGGTGTGATCTGGGCGTCACTCTGCGGGGCCGTGCACACGCGGACCCCCGACCGTACCTCTCCGGTCCGGCCGGGGCTCCTTCGGCGTCATCCCTCCGGCAGCGGCGCCCGTCGCGCGGCGGGCGTCCTGCGCACCGTGCCGGAGGTGGCCGCCAGGACACCCGCCCCCACGAGGGCCGGGCACATCAGCAGGGCGCTCACCCAGACCGGGGAGCGGAGGCCGAGCCCTCCTCCGAGCGCCAGGCCGCCCAGCCAAGGTCCCGCCGCCGCGCCCACGTTGAAGGCGGCCGTGGCGAACGAACCGGCCAACGTCGGGGCGTCGGGGGCCTGGTGGAAGACCCGGGTGATCAGGGTCGTCCCCGTACCGAAGGCGAGCGCTCCCTGGAGCAGCACGAGGGCGGACACGGCCACCGGGTGGGCGGCGGACAGGGCCAGGACGGCCCAGCCGGCCGCCAGGGCGGTCATGCCGAACGCGAGGACCGTGCCGGGGCGGGCGTCGGCGAGGCGGCCGGCCAGGGTGACGCCCGCGAACGAGCCGGCGCCGAACAGCGCCAGCACCACGGGCACCCCGCCGGCGCCCATCCCGGTGACCCGGGTGAGCAGCGGTTCCAGGTAGGAGAACGCGCAGAAGGTCGCCCCCTGCACGAGCGCCATCACCAGGAGGGTCAGCAGCAGCCGGGGCCGGGCCAGGGCGCGCAGTTCGCTGCGCGCACCCACTCCCCGTACGTCGTCGGGACGGCCTTCCGGCACGGTCGCCCACAGCGCGAGCGCGGCGGGCACGCAGACCAGGGCCACGGCCCAGAACGCCGCGCGCCAGCCCCAGAGCCCGCCGAGCGCGGCCCCGGCGGGGACACCCACGACGCACGCGACGGTGACCCCGCCGACGACCACCGCGGTGGCACGGGCCCGCTGCTCCGGGCCCACCATCGCCCGTGCGGTGACCAGCGCGACCGCCCAGAAACCTGCGTCGGCCAACGCACCGGCGACCCGGGTGGCCAGCAGGACCCCGTAGCTGGAGGTCAGCGCGCCGACGACGTGGGCGGCGACGAAGACGCCGAGGAAGAACAGCAGCGCCCGGCGCCGGGGCCAGGTGCGGCCGGCGAGAGCGGTGAGCGGCGCGCCGATCACCATCCCGACCGCGAAGGCCGAGGTCAGCAGCCCCGCGGCGCCGAGCGAGACGTGCAGGTCACCGGCGATGCCCGAGAGCAGGCCGGACAGCATGAACTCGGATGTGCCCTGGGCGAAGACCGCCAGGCCGAGCACGTGGACAGCGAATGGCATGAGGAGGAACCCCTTGTACGGAACCGTCGGAGGAGACGAGCGGTGTGCAGGGGGTGCGGGCCGCGCCCGTCGCCGCACGCGGGAGCGCGGGGCGACGGCGACGCGGTGGATGTCCGGTGTCCGCACGGGACATGAAGGCCGGCCCACACCGCCGCGGACGATCCGGCGGTGGTCTACGGCACGACGGGGACGGCCCGGTGACCGCTGGGGTCAGAGGCTTTCGGCGTCGGTGACCGGCCACCGGCGAACCGGCGGCCTGAGTCTGTCGGACTCGGGGCTGGACATGAGGGGCAGCGTAGCGCTTCGGCCGGTACGCAGGCTCACAGTTCCACGCGGGCCGCGATCGGCAGGTGGTCGCTGTCCGTGGCGGGGAGGGTCCAGGAGGCGAGGGGTTCGACGCCCCGCACCATGATCTGGTCGATCCGGGCCATCGGGAACGACGCCGGCCAGCTGAAGCCGAAGCCGTCTCCCGCGGCTCCCTGGGTGGAGCGCATCTGGGCGGTGACCGCGTTCAGGGAGCGGTCGTTCATCGTGCCGTTCAGGTCGCCGAGCAGGACGACCCGCTCGATCGGTTCGTCGGCGATCGCCTCGCCGAGCGCGTCGGCGCTGTCGTCCCGCTGGTTGGCGGTGAAGCCCGCGTTCAGCTTGACCCGCACGGAGGGGAGGTGGGCGACGTACACCTTGACCTGGCCCTCGGGCGTGGTGACGGTGGCACGCATCGCGCGGGTCCAGCCCAGCTTGATGTCGACGGGACTGGAGTCCGACACCGGGTACTTGCTCCACAGGCCGACGGTGCCCTGGACGGAGTGGTGCGGGTAGGTCTCGGCGAGCGCGTCCTCGTACGCCGCCACCTTCCCGCCGGGCAGCTCCTGGAGCGCCACGATGTCCGCTCCGGAGCCCGCGACCTGCTGGGCGGTGCCCGCGGGGTCGGGGTTCCCCGCGTTGACGTTGTGCGTGGCGACGGTGAGGTCGCCACCGGTTCCCGACTTGTCGGCGAAGAGCAGGCCGCCGAAGAGGTTGAGCCAGACCGCCAGCGGCAGGATCAGTGCGACGAGCGCGGTCGCGGACCGCCGGACCAGGCCGAGGACCAGCAGCACCGGCACGAGCAGGCCGAACCAGGGCAGGAACGTCTCGATGAGGCTGCCCAGGTTGCCGATGGTGTTCGGGATGTCGGCGTGGAACACCATCACGACGGTCAGGAGGACCGAGCAGAGCGCCAGGAGGATGCCGCGGCGCCAGATGCCCCGGTCCGAGGCCAGCCTGTGCCGCAGGGCCCGCAGACGCGAGCCCGGCTGCGGACCCGCGCCGGCGTCCTCGGTGTCCGTCCTGTACGCCTGCACCATCGCGCTCGTCCTCACTGCCTTGCCGTACACATCACCGCGCCTCCCGACCCTAGGCGATGGGTGACGCCGTTCCCGCCGTCGACGACGGCCGTACTGCCATCAGGACGAAGGAAGCGGTGCGCCGGGTTCCGGCCGTGGGGGCGGTTGTGAGGCTTGTGACAGAACGATCACACAGGGGCGGCCGTCGGTTCCACAGGTGTGGCCTGCTGCTTCGCCGCGCGTGGCGCGAGACCCTGGAGGAGGGTCCGGACGATGCGGTCGGCGAGGTCCTCCGGGAGCGCCGCGTCGGGGCGGTGGACGGTGCGTACGAGCATCGGCCCCAGGAAGAGGTCGTTCATGAGCTCCACGTCGAGGTCGTCGCGGAGTTCCCCCGCGTCCACGGCGCGCTGCACGGCGGCCAGCATGGCGGCGCGGCGCGGGCCGAGGACGGTGGTCTGGTACTCGGTCCAGAGCCTCGGGTGCTTCTTCATCTGCACGAACACGTTGTGCAGGAGGGCGGAGGAACGCTGGGCGAGACTGCGCGTACGCATGGATTCCAGCATGATGCGCAGGTCGTCCAGGCCGGCGGTGCCGGAGACGGAGGGGTCGGGGGGCTCGATGTCGCGCAGGACGTCGAGGAAGAGTTCCTCCTTGCCGCTCCAGCGGCGGTAGATGGTGGCCTTGCCGACGCCCGCGGTGCGGGCGATGCGCTCGATGGAGAGGCCGTCCAGGGTCTCCCCCGCCTCCAGCAGCCGCACGACGGCGTCGAGGATCGCGCGCTCGGCGGCCGCGCTCCGGGGGCGGCCCCGGCGGGCCTCCCCCTCCGGGAGGGGCGGCGGTCCCGCGCCCTCGGCCGGGTCCTGCGCCGGGTTCTGTGCCGCCTGCCGCACGTGGGCCGCCTTCCGCTGCGCCGTCCGCCGTTGACTCTTCGCCGTACGTCCTGATTCTCGCCGACCGGCCGGGAGGAAGCGACTCCCCCCGGCCGGGGCGGCGGGTCAGGACCGGAGGACCGGCGCCCCGTCGGGCTCGGCCTGCCGCGGGACCGCCGGGCGGGCCGGCGGCCTGCCGGGCAGGAACGCGGCCACCACCGCGGCGCCGATGAGCGCGACCACCGCCGAGCCGAGGGCGGTGACGTGCATGGCGCCGATGAAGGCGTCGTTCGCCGCCGCGATCAGCGGCCTGCCCGCCGGGCCCATCGTCTGTGCGACCCCGAGGGTCGCCTCGATGGACTCTCCCGCGACGTCCCGTGCGGCGGCCGGCACACCGGCCAGGTGCCCCTCGATGTCACCGCGGTAGACCGTGGAGAGGACCGAGCCGAGCACGGCGATGCCGAGCGCCCCGCCGACCTGGCGGAAGGTGTTGTTGATGGCGGAGCCGGAACCGGCCCGCTCGCGCGGCAGGGCCTGCATCACCGCGACGGTGACCGGCGGCATGATGTGCGCCATGCCGGTGCCCTGGACGAAGAAGACCAGGCAGAGCACCCAGAGCGGGGTGTCCTCCCCGAACAGCGCGAAGGACGCGAGGCCGGCGGCGACGAGGAGCATGCCGACGGTGCAGACCGCGCGGGCCCCGAAGCGGTCGACGACCAGACGGGCGCGGGGCGAGAAGATCATCTGCGCGGCGGCGAGCGGAAGGATCAGCAGGCCGGACTCCAGCGCGGTGTAGCCGCGCACGCTCTGCAGGTAGAAGGCGGAGAAGAAGGTGACGCCCATCAGCGCGAAGAAGACCAGCGCGATGGCGGCGACGGCGGCGGAGAACGCGGGCTTGCGGAAGTAGGAGATGTCGATCGACGGATGGGTGCTGCGCTTCTCGTGCCACACGAAGCCCGCCAGCACCAGCAGCCCGCCGATCACCGGCGCGAGGACGGTGACGTCGGTGAAGGAGGCGAGTTCGCCGCCGCGGATGATGCCGTAGACCAGCAGGACCAGGCCGACGATGGACAGGACGACCCCGAGCGGGTCGACGCGGCCGGGGGCGGGGTCCCGCGAGTCGGGCACCAGGACGGCCATGGCGATCAGCGCGACGACCACGACGGGCACGTTGACCAGGAAGATCGATCCCCACCAGAAGTGCTCCAGGAGCAGGCCGCCGGTGATCGGGCCGATCGCGATGCCGAGGCCGACGCCGCCGGCCCAGATGCCGATGGCCTTGGGCTGCTCGTCACGCTCGAAGACGTTCATCAGGACGGCGAGCGTGGCGGGCATCACGAACGCCGCGCCGAAGCCCATCAGGGCACGCCAGGTGATGAGTTCGCCGGGCGAGGACGAGAGCGCGGCCAGCGCGGAGCCCAGGCCGAAGACGAGGATGCCCGCCAGCAGGACCTTCTTGCGGCCGATGCGGTCGCCCAGCAGCCCGGCGGTGAAGAGCAGCCCGGCGAAGACGAGCGTGTAGGAGTTGATGGCCCACTCGAGCTCGCTCTGGGTGGCGCCGATACCGGTCGGCGCGGGGCTGGCGATCGTCTTGACCGCGACGTTCAGGATCGAGTTGTCCAGGACGATGATGAGCAGGCTGAACATGAGGACGGCGAGGACGGCCCAGCGGCGGCGGTGGACCGCCTCGGGGACACGGGGCGCGGCGGCAGGAGCGCCGGACGGTATGGACATGGGCACGACTCTAACCGCTTTACGATACGATACCGTTCCGTATAGGAAAGACTTTACCCAGTTGCCGCGCACCGCTCGTCGGGCCCGGTGGGCCCACTTCACGGGAACGGTCGCGGGATGCCACCATGGAAGGGATCCGGGGACGCCGTCAGGGCGCCTCGAGATGACGAAGGAGCCGTTGGCCATGTCGCTTCAGGCTGCGCAGAACCAGTCCGCCACTCCCCCCGCGGGCCCCACCCCCGGCGCCGGTAAGGCCCTCTACGGGGGCACGAGCACCCGCCGCATCACCGTCCACGACATCGCCGCCGCCAGTGAGCGCGGCGAGAAGTGGCCCATGCTCACCGCCTACGACGCGATGACCGCGTCCGTCTTCGACGAGGCCGGCATCCCGGTCATGCTCGTCGGCGACTCCATGGGCAACTGCCACCTCGGCTACGAGACCACCGTGCCCGTCACGATGGACGAGATGACCATCCTCTCGGCCGCCGTCGTACGGGGCACGAGCCGCGCCCTCATCGTGGCCGACCTGCCCTTCGGGGCGTACCAGGAGGGCCCCGTCCAGGCCCTGCGCAACGCCACCCGGCTGATCAAGGACGCCGGTGTCGGCGCGGTCAAGCTGGAGGGCGGCGAGCGCTCCCACGAGCAGATCCGCCTCCTGGTCGAGGCCGGGATCCCGGTCATGGGCCACATCGGTCTGACCCCGCAGTCCGTCAACGCCATGGGCTACCGGGTGCAGGGCCGCGGCGAGGAGGCCGCCCAGCAGCTGCTGCGCGACGCGAAGGCGGTGCAGGACGCGGGCGCGTTCGCCGTCGTCCTGGAGCTCGTGCCGGCCGAGCTGGCCGCCGAGGTCACCCGCACCCTGCACATCCCGACCGTCGGCATCGGCGCCGGTCCCGACACGGACGCGCAGGTGCTCGTCTACACCGACATGGTCGGCCTGACCGGCGGCAAGGTGCCGCGCTTCACCAAGCAGTACGCCAACCTGCGTCAGGTGATGACCGACGCCGCCAGGGCGTACGCCGACGAGGTCGTCGGCGGCACCTTCCCGGCGGCGGAGCACACCTTCCACTGACGCCCCTCGGACCACTGCCGCACCACCGACAGCCCGCCGACTTCCCCCATCGGCGGGCTGTCGCCTTGCTGTCGCCACCCTGTCAGCGATATGTCGGTGACTTGTCGGTGGCGGGTGGTCTGATGGTGTCCATGACGCAAAAGGACAAGAACCTCAAGCACGGCAGGAACGCCGTCGAGGTACGGGGGCTGGTCAAGCACTACGGCACGACCAAGGCACTGGACGGCGTGGACCTCGACGTGCGCGAGGGCACCGTCCTCGGTGTGCTCGGTCCCAACGGTGCCGGCAAGACCACCCTCGTACGCTGCCTGTCCACCCTGATCCGGCCCGACGCCGGGCATGCGGTCGTGGCGGGCTACGACGTGGTGAAGCAACCCCGGCAGCTGCGCCGCACCATAGGCCTGACCGGGCAGTACGCCTCGGTCGACGAGAAGCTCTCCGGCTGGGAGAACCTCTACATGATCGGGCGGTTGCTCGACCTGCCGCGCAAGAAGGCCCGCTCCCGCGCCGACGAGCTGCTGGAGCGCTTCTCGCTCACCGACGCGGCGAAGAAGGCCGCGATGGAGTACTCCGGCGGCATGCGGCGCCGGCTGGACCTCGCCGCATCCATGATCGGCAGCCCGGCCGTCCTCTACCTGGACGAGCCGACGACGGGCCTCGACCCGCGCACCCGCAACGAGGTCTGGGACGAGGTGCAGCGCATGGTCGCGGAAGGGGCGACCGTGCTGCTCACCACCCAGTACATGGAGGAGGCCGAACAGCTCGCCAGCGAGCTCACGGTCATCGACCACGGAAAGATCATCGCCCGCGGCGGTGTCGACGAGCTCAAGGCGAAGGTCGGCGGCCGCACCCTCCAGATCCGCCCGTCGGACCCCGGCGAGCTCGCGGCGATGGCACAGGCGCTGCGGGAGGCCGGTCTCGACGGCATCGCCGGGGCGCAGGCCGTCCCGGACGAGGGACTGCTCTACGTACCCATCCTCAGCGACGGGCAGCTGACCGCCGTCATCGGGCTGCTCGGCACCCGGGGCTTCTCGCTCGCCCATGTCTCCACCGCACTGCCCAGCCTGGACGAGGTGTTCCTGGCCATCACGGGCGACAAGGCGACCGTCACCGACACGACTCCCCAGGAGGTCGCGGCATGAGCACGACGACACTGACGCCCACCCCCACCGGAGCCGTCGCACCGGCCGGGGAACTCCACGACGAGGGCAGGATCGGACTGCGGAACAACCTGCGGCACATCGGCGCGCTGGTGCGGCGCAATCTGCTCCAGATCAAGAAGGATCCGGAGTCGATGTTCGACGCGCTCCTGATGCCGGTCATCTTCGTGCTGCTGTTCGTCTACGTCTTCGGCGGCTCGGTCGGCAGCAGTCTGGGCGGCGGCCGGCAGGAGTACCTGAACTACCTGATCCCCGGCCTGATGGCGATGATGGGCATGAACATCGCCATGGCGGTCGGGTCAGGTGTCAACGACGACTTCCGCAAGGGGGTCATGGACCGGTTCCGCACCATGCCGATCGCCCGCTCGTCGGTGCTCATCGCGAAGATCGTGGTCGAGCTCGGCCGGATGACGGTCGCCACCCTGATCCTGCTGGGCATGGGCTTCGCGCTCGGCATGGAGCTCCACGGGACAGTGCTCGGGCTGATCGGGGCGATCGCCCTGGCGGCCGCGTTCGGGGCAGCCATCATGTGGATCTTCATCCTGCTCGGTCTGACCATGAAGACGGCCCAGGCGGTCCAGGGGATGGGAATGATCGTGATGATGCCGCTCCAGTTCGGATCCTCCATCTTCGCCCCGACGCAGACGATGCCCGGCTGGCTCCAGTCCTTCACCGACTACAACCCGCTGTCCAACCTGGCCGACGCGGCCCGCGGGCTGATGATGGGCGGCCCGCTCGGCCACTCGGTCTGGCTGACGCTCGGCTGGACCGTGGTCATCACGCTGGTGATGTCCCCGCTCGCGGTGTCGAAGTTCCGCAAGGCGTCCTGACGGTTCAGTCGCGGTACGCCTCACCGAGGGCGGTGGCCTCCTCCAGGGAGAGCCCACCGCCCTCGGCATAGGCCGCCTCGTACACCGCGGCGTCCGCCAGGGCCGCACGCACCGCGTGCTCGGCCCCGGCCAGGATCTGACGCTCCACCGCGGTCGGGACATGGTCCTTCGGCAATTGCTCCGCCTGGAGACCGAGCAGCATCGCCGCGTCTCGCCCGCTCCGCTCACCGCCCACCCCGGCCACGGCCCGGGCGAGGGTGACCAGATGGGCCGAGGTCATCTGCGGTGCCACCATCTGCGCCATCGGACTGCGGGACTTCTCCAGCGCGTGCAGAGCCCCGGTCAGGGCCTCGGCGTGAGCGCCGTCCACGGTGTCCAGCCACGCCAGCATGCCCACGACGAACCCGTCGAAGATCGCCACCGTCTCGGACCCGAAGTCGGTGCGCAGCAGGATGAGTTGTTCCCGCGCCTCGTCGATGCGTCCGGTCCTGCCCAGCCACTGGGCGAGGAACAGGCGCGCGGCGGGGCGCGCCTCGTTCCCCGAGGTCCGGCTCTCCAGCAGCACCTCGCGCAGGATCCGCTCCCCCTCCTCGCCCCGGTCCGTCTCGCACAGCGCCGCGGCGTACCTGGCCCGCAACACGGCGACCTGGGACTGCGCCCCGAGCCGCTCCGCGTATCCGACCGCGGCGCGGAAGTCCTCGGCGGCCTCCGCGCTCCGGCCCGCCCGCTCGTTGGCCTCGCCGCGGGAGGAGTACGCCTCCGCGACGCCCCACACGTCCCCGATCCGGAGAAAGATCTCCAGGCTCTCGTCCGCGTCCTTCCTGGCCTCGGCCACCCATTCGGCGCGGTTGGCCAGCACGTTGGCCCGCAGTTGCAGCCCGGCGGCGAGCTCCCACTCGTAGCCGAGCTCCCGGCAGGTGCGCACCGTCTCGTCGGTGACCTCGCGCAGTGTGCCGGGCTCACCGGTGAAGATGATGGCGAAGAGCCACAGGGACCCGGGCATCCGGCAGGTCTGCGGCTGGCCCGCCCGGTACGTACGGGCGATCGCCTTCAGCCGCGCCCGGCCGTCCTCGGTCGTCCAGTCGTCCGCGGCGTGGTCCATGCTGGCCAGCTCGACGAGCCGCACCCCCCGCCGGGCCTCCTGGAGCTGCTCGGGATCCATCGGCGGCGGCCGGTCGGTGCAGCGCTCCAGCAGCGAGGGGGCCGGCTCAACGGGCTCGGCGAACGGGTCGGGGCCGAGACCGGCCGCCACCCCGGCCCAGTGCCGGGCGTCGGCCCGCAGATCGCGCATCTGCCAGTACCAGGCGAGGCACAGCACGAGGCAGAGTGCCTCGTGCTCGTCGCGGGCGGCCGTCGCGCGGCGCAGGGCGGTGCGCAGATTCTCGTACTCGCGCTCGAACCGCCGGATGGTCTCCAGCTGGCCGGGGCCTCGGAGCCCGGGATCGGTGGTGCGGGCGAACTCACGGTAGTGGACGAGGTGCCGGCGTTCCGCGGCCGTCCTCTCCCCCGCCTCGTCGAGGCGCTCGCCGGCGTATTCGGCGACGGTCTCCAGGAGCCGGTAGCGCATGTCGCCGTCGTCGCCCGGCGCCGCGACCACGAGGGACTTGTCGACCAGGGAGCCGAGGAGCAGCGCCACGTCGCGGGCGTCGGCCAGGGCCGCCCCGGGCAGGGAGCAGACCTCCTCGGCCGCGGCGAGGTCGCAGCCGCCGGCGAACACGGACAGCCTGCGCAGCACGGCGCGTTCGTCCTCGTCGAGGAGGTCCCACGACCAGTCCACGACCGCGCGCAGGGTCTGCTGGCGCGGCAGCACCGTACGGCTCCCGCTGGTCAGCAGCCGGAATCGGTCGTCGAGGCGTTCCGCGATCTGGCGTGGGCCGAGCATCCGCAGCCGGGCCGCGGCCAGTTCGATGGCGAGGG
This sequence comes from Streptomyces sp. NPDC055962, assembly GCF_042270185.1. Classification (NCBI taxonomy): domain Bacteria; kingdom Bacillati; phylum Actinomycetota; class Actinomycetes; order Kitasatosporales; family Streptomycetaceae; genus Streptomyces; species Streptomyces sp. NPDC055962. The sequence continues at coordinate 950,667 of NZ_JBHJYN010000002.1, read as the reverse complement.
GCAGACCGTCCAGGCGCCGGCAGATCTCGGCACAGGCCGCCGCGGTCTCCTCGTCGGCGTCGACCCGGAAGCCGGGCCTGGCGGCGGCCCCGCGGTCGGCGAACAGGCGCAGGGCCATGGGGTCGGGCAGCGGATCGACGGGGCGCAGCAGTTCACCGGGGACGCCGAGGGGCTCACGGCTCGTCGCGAGGACGGTGAGCCGGGGGCAGCGGGCGAGCAGATGGTCGGCGAGCCGGGCCGCCGCCGCGATCACGTGCTCGCAGTTGTCGAGCAGCAGGAGCATGTGGCGTCCCGAACAGTGCTCGGCCAGGCGGGCGAAGACGTCCCCCGAGCCGCCCTCGGTTCCCCTCTCCACGGCGCGGAGCCCCTCGGCACCCGCGCCCCGCAGGACGGTCTCACGGGCGCCGAGTGCGCTGAGCACGGCTTCGGGGACGGTGTCCGGGTCGTCGACCGGGGCGAGTTCCGCCAGCCAGACCCCGTCGGGCCAGGCCGCCGCGACCGTCTCGGCGGTCTCCTGGGACAGGCGGGTCTTGCCCGCGCCGCCGGGGCCGAGGAGGGTGATCATCCGGGAACGGGCCAGATCGTCGCGCAGCGCGGCGATGTCGGCCTCGCGCCCGACGAAGCTGGTGAGCCGGGCCCGGAGGTTGCCCAGCCGCACGGGCGGGGCGACGGAGGCAGGAGCGGGGGCCGGAGCAGGAGCGGGGGCGGGCGCGTCCTGGCGCAGCAGTTCCGCGTGCAGGGCGCGCAGGGCAGGACCCGGGTCGGCGCCGAGCCGGTCGGCGAGCAGCGAGCGCACCTCGTCGTACGCCGCGAGTGCCTGGGCGCTGCGTCCGGCGTCGCGCAGGGCCCTGATGCGGAGGGCCTGGAGGGGCTCGTCCAGCGGGTGGTCGGCGCAGAGCCCGGTGACCTCGGGGAGTGCCTCCTCGCCGCGGCCCAGTGCGAGGAGAGCCCCGATCCGGGTGCGGCGGGCCTCCAGGCGCCTGGCCTCCCACCGCACTCCCGCCACGGCACGGTCCGGCAGATCGGCGAGCGCGGGGCCGCGCCACAGGGCGAGCGCCTCGTCGAGGACGGTGGCGGCCTTCGCCGCGTCGCCCTCCTCCAGCGCCCGGGCGCCGTCCCCCGCGAGGCGGTCGAAGCGGTGGAGGTCCACGGCGTCCGGGTCGGCGGCGAGGCGGTAGCCGTTCGCCGCCGATTCGACCGCGTCCCGGCCGAGGGCGCGCCTGAGCCGGCCGACGAGTGCCTGTAGAGCACCCGGGGCATCGGCGGGCGGGTCGCCGTCCCACACCTCGTCGACGAGCACCCCGGCCGGGACCGTGTGCCCGGGACGCAGGGCGAGCACCGTGAGCAGGGCGCGCAGCCGCGCCCCGCCGAGGGCGACGGGCGTGCCGTCCGCACGGAGGACGAGGGTGGTACCGAGGATGCCGTAGTGCACGCGCCCATTGTCCGTGACGGCCCGGGCTTCCGAGGAACTACCACCCCGCTGTGAGACGTTCTCGCCGTGACACCCGTACTGTCGGGGGCTCCAGCCGCCGTCCAGCCCCCAGGAGTGCCGCCGATGACCACCGCGTTCCGCCGCCCCAGCGACCGGCGGGTGAGCCCGGTCTTCCTCGGGATCGTCGCCGTCATGGCCGTCTCCGGCTGGGCGGTGTGGACGGACTTCGCCGAGCAGACGGGCTTCGCGGTCTTCCTCTTCGTCACCGCGGGGTGGATCGTCTCGCTCTGCCTCCACGAGTACGCGCACGCGCGTACCGCGCTGCACAGCGGTGACATCTCGATCGGGGCGAAGGGGTATCTGACGCTCAACCCGCTCAGGTACACCCACGCCCTGCTGAGCATCGTGCTGCCCGTACTGTTCGTGATCATGGGCGGTATCGGTCTGCCGGGCGGTGCCGTCTACATCGAGCGGGGGCGCATCAGCGGGCGCTGGAAGCACAGCCTGATCTCGGCGGCCGGCCCCCTGACGAACGTCCTGTTCGCCGTCGTCTGCACGGCGCCGTTCTGGCTGGACGGTCTGGAGGGCGTCCCGCTGACCTTCCGGCTCGCGCTGGCGTTCCTGGCCCTGCTCCAGGTGACGGCGGCCATCCTGAACTTCCTGCCGGTTCCGGGGCTCGACGGCTACGGGGTGATCGAGCCGTGGCTCTCGTACAAGGTCCGGCGCCAGGTGGAGCCGTTCGCGCCCTTCGGGCTCATCGCGGTCTTCGCGCTGCTCTGGATCCCGGAGGTCAACGGGGTCTTCTTCGACGCGGTGGACGCGCTGCTGCGGGGCCTGGGCGTCAGCGAGGTCGAGACGTACTGCGGGCTCGACGCCTACCGCTTCTGGCAGGAGTGGTTCGGTGACCAGGACCCGGGCTGCGCACTGATCCGCTGACCGCCGCCACCGTCGGGGCCGGGGCGGCGCGGAGGAATGCGGCTCCCCCGCCGCCCCGGGGGCCTTCGCGCAGCGCGGCAGGAAGGCGACCGGGAGCCGGAGGGCGCCTACCGCGCGGCGGCCTCCGCGCGGTACCTGCGGAGGTAGAACCACGCCATGTTCGAGGAGAGGCCGACCAGCAGCACCCAGACGACGCCCAGCAGGATGCCGCCCTGGACGAAGGAGACCACGGCGGCGGCGATGGCGAGGACGCAGACGACGAGGGAGTAGAGAGCGAGGCGGGGCATGAGGGCTGGTGCTCCTGTCCGGGGATGGCGCGGTCCCGTCCAGTGTCCCTCATGCCCGGTTCTGCTCCCGGCCGGGCTCACACGTCGGTGGTGCGCAGCCCCGCGTGTGCCTTGTAGCGGCGGTTGACGGAGATCAGGTTCGCCACCAGGGACTCGACCTGGTGCGCGTTGCGGAGGCGCCCGGCGAAGACGCCCCGCATGCCGGGGATGCGGCTCGCGAGCGCCTGCACGGTGTCGGTGTCGGCACGGGCCTCGCCCAGCACCAGCACGTCGGTGTCGATCTCCTCGATCGTCTCGTCCTGGAGCAGCACCGCCGAGAGGTGGTGGAAGGCGGCGGTCACCCGGGAACCGGGCAGCAGGGCGGCGGCCTGCTCGGCGGCGCTGCCCTCCTCGGGCTTCAGGGCGTAGGCACCCTTCTTGTCGAAGCCGAGCGGGTTGACGCAGTCGACGACGAGCTTGCCCGCGAGCTCCTCGCGCAGCGACTCCAGCGTCTTGGCGTGGCCGTCCCACGGCACGGCGACGATCACGATGTCGCTGCGGCGGGCGCACTCCGCGTTGTCCGCGCCCTCGACGCCGTGGCCCAGTTCGGCGGCGGCGGCCTCGGCACGGTCCGCGGCGCGCGAGCCGATGACGACCTTCTGCCCGGCGCGGGCGAAACGGTAGGCGAGGCCCCGGCCCTGGGGGCCGGTTCCGCCGAGCACGCCGACCGTCAGGCCGGACACGTCGGGCAGGTCCCAGGGGTCCTTGGCGGGGGGCTTGGGTGCGCTTCCACTGTCATTCGTAGTCATGGCGCCGACCCTACTGCGAGGTAGGGAGGGCGTTCCGGCGCCGGCGGCGCTCGGCGGAATCCGTCACGGCGACGAGGACGAGCGCGGCGAGCACCGCCACCGGTCCGGCCAGGGCCCTCACGGGGTACCAGGCGCCGCCGGCAGCTCCCGCGGACGAGAGGGTGGACGAGGTCACGGCGCTCGCCCGGAGGATCAGGCCTCCCACACCCCGCATCCGGATCATGCGGGGCGTCGCGCTCCTTCGCAGCCATGCGGGCGCCCGGCCGCGAAGGAGCGCGAGGGACAGCGGCAGGACCAGGAGTGTCCAGCCGAGGGACCGGGCCCAGGCGAAGGTGTGTGCGGCGGTCATGGCCTCATCGTGCCGGCGGCGGCCGGGGGTGGCAGGGCCGCATCCCGGCAGTTCCCGTACGAGTGAACGGCCGCGTTCCGGCAGCCCCGGGCCGAAGGCCGGGGCATGATGCCGGGCCATGGATGCTGTGCGTGTCGCGTTGCTGCGTGAGGTGCTGGCCGGCACCGAATGGCCCACGGCGGCCCGGGTGTTCGCCCGGACGCTGCGGTCGTCGGTCGTCCCGCAGGGCGGCGGGCTGCTGCTGGTGGGGACCGAGGTCTACGAGCCGTGGCACATGGCCGCGCACCTGGTGGACGAGTCGACGTGGTCGGGGCTGCCGCAGCTGCGCCCCACGCTCGTACGTCACCGGGTCGAGCCGGACGACCCGGTGCACCTGGCCGTCGGTCTGGGCCGGATCGAGGCGGCGGGGCGCGGCGAGACGCTGCTCGTGGTGGCACCGGAGCGGCCGGACGGCGGCCTGCTGGAACGGGTCCACGACGCGCGCCGCGCGGGGGCGACGGTCCTCTCGCTGGACGGCGGCGATCCCGAGGTGCGGGGTCTCGCCCACGAGGCGCTGACGGTCTCCGACGACGACGAGGTCGACCTGGACACGGTGCAGCACCTGGTCAGCGCGGCGGCCGGGGAGAACGGCGCACCGTCATCCCGGGGCCGCCGGACGTTCCGGGACCGCCTCTCGCGCCTGGCCGACCAGCTGACCGCTCCGCCGCCGGCCCGGTGGTGACGGGCCGGCGGACGGAGGGCCTCCCGCGCACCGGGCCGTCAGGGGCGGTACCCCGGAGCGGTGAGCGCGTCGGCGACGAGGTCGAGGTGGCGTGCCGTCTGTGCGGGCTCGATGCCCGCCACCGCGGCGAGGGAGACGCCCAGCAGGAGTGTGGTGACGTCGTCGGCGTCGATGTCCGTGCGCAGCGATCCGTCGTGCGCCCCGGCGCTCAGCAGCCTCTCCACGGCTTCACCGATGCGTACGCGGGTGGGGAGCAGCGGCGCCGTCCTTCCGGCGGTGGGGCCGATGCGGGGGTCCTTGTGCATCGCGTGCTTGGTCGCGGAGAAGGCGAGGTAGCGGTCCATCCACGCGCGGAGCGCGGCGCGCGGGGGCAGTTCCCCGAGCAGGGCGGAGGCCGATGCGGCCACGGCGTCCAGTTCGTTCTCGTAGACCGCTTCCACCAGCGCGTCGCGGGTCGGGAAGTTGCGGTAGAGCGTGGCGATCCCGACGCCCGCCTGCCGGGCGACGGTCTCCAGCGCCACCGGCCCGGTGGCGGAGGTGAAGGCGGCCCGGGCCGCCTGGACGATCTTGTCGCGGTTACGGCGTGCGTCGGTCCGGGCGGCACGCGGTGTGCCGGATTCCGGGGAGGCAGGGTCGCCGGCGGCGCGCGGAACCATAGTGGAGGATTCCTCCGCTTCCTGTTACGGTCGTAGAAGTGGAGGATTCCTCCACTCCCCCTCAGCATCTCACACCCGAGGACGGCCCCCCTTGACCTCCCCCGCCTCCCCCCTGCCCTCCTCACCGACCACGGCCACCGGCGCCCCCCGCGCCGGAGGGGCCGGCCGGCTCGGCGACCGCACCGTCTCGCGCATCGGCTACGGCGCGATGCAGCTCCACCGGATGACCGAGGACCGCGCCGGTGCGCTGGCCCTCCTGCGCCGTGCGGTCGAACTCGGCATCGACCACATCGACACCGCGCAGTTCTACGGAAACGGCTACTCCAACGACCTGATCCGTGAGGCGATCCGCCCCCAGGACGGCGTCGTCGTGGTCAGCAAGGTCGGCGCCACCCCCGACCCCGGCGGTCCCGCGCCGATGCGGTACGCCCAGCACCCGGCCGAACTCCGCGCCGACGTCGAGGACAACCTCAGGAGCCTCGGCCTGGACCGGATCCCGCTCGTCAACCTGCGCCGCGCCACCACGTCCGGCTTCGGACTGTCGGCGGGCCCCGACCAGATCGTCGACCTCGACGACCAGCTCGCCGAGATGGCCGCCCTGCGCGACGAGGGCAAGATCGGCGCGATCGGCCTGAGCACCATCGGCCTCGACGACCTGCGCCGGGCACTGCCGGTGGGGATCGCCTGCGTGCAGAACGCCTACAGCCTGCTGGCCCGCGAGGACGAGGAACTGGTGCGGACCTGCACCGCGCACGGCATCGCCTGGGTGCCCTACTTCCCCCTCGGCAGCGCCTTCCCCGGCCTCCCCAAGGTCACCGAGCACCCGGTCGTGCAGGAGGTCGCCCGCTCCCTCGGTGCCACCCCCGCCCAGACCGGGCTGGCCTGGCTCCTCCACCACACCCCGGGCACCCTGCTGATCCCGGGCACCGCAGACGCCTCCCACCTCGAGGCGAACGTCGCCGCGGGCGCCGTCACACTCGGCCCCGAGGCCCTCGCCGCCCTGGACGCGATCCACACGGACTGACCGGGACGACGGGCCACCGGGACGACCGCGGGATCCGGGACGACCGGGAAACCCAGGCGGCCCATCGGCCACCGGAGGGGCGACAGCATCCGCCGCCCCTCCGGTGCGCCCGTCGGACCCCCGGTCCGCGTCAGCCCTGGCCCGGTGTCCCGCCTTCCGGGCCCTCCGGCCGGTCATGCCACTTCGGGTCGTTCTCCCACTCCAGGTTCCGCTCGCGCGCCGTGTCCATCGCGCGCTGCGCCTCCCCCGGCGTGGCGTACGGGCCGAAACGGTCCTTCCCCGGGCACTCGGGGCCCTCCTCGACCTTCTTGTGCTCCAGGCAGTAGTACCATTCGCCCGGTTTGCCCACCGTGCGCTTCTTGAACAGGGCCATTGCGGGATCCTTTCCTCGTTGCCATGGTGCCCCGAGGACGCTGGTTAGACTCGCTGACATGTCTGGCCAGTCGCTCCTCGTACCAGGGGAGATCACTCCCGTCCGTTCCGTCCCCGGAAGGATCCGGCGCCCCGAGTACGTGGGGAAGCCCGCTCCGACCCCGTACACCGGGCCGGAGGTCCAGGACTCCGACACCGTGGAGCGCATGCGGATCGCGGGCCGTATCGCGGCGCAGGCGATGGAGGAGGCCGCCAAGCACATCGCCCCGGGGGTCACGACCGACGAACTCGACCGGGTCGCCCACGAGTTCATGGTTGACCACGGGGCCTACCCGTCGACCCTGGGCTACCGGGGCTTCCCGAAGTCGCTCTGCACCTCGCTCAACGAGGTCATCTGCCACGGCATCCCGGACTCCACCGTCCTGCGCGACGGCGACATCGTGAACCTCGACGTCACCGCGTACATCGACGGCGTGCACGGGGACAACAACGCCACCTACCTCTGCGGCGACGTCGACGAGGAGTCGCGCCTCCTCGTGGAGCGCACCCGGGAGTCGCTGAACCGCGCCATCAAGGCGGTGCGGCCCGGGCGGCAGGTCAATGTGATCGGGCGCGTCATCGAGTCGTACGCGAAGCGGTTCGGCTACGGGGTGGTCCGGGACTTCACCGGGCACGGGATCAATTCCTCGTTCCACTCCGGCCTGATCATCCCGCACTACGACAGCCCGCACGCCACGACCGTGATGCAGCCCGGGATGACCTTCACGATCGAGCCCATGCTGACGCTCGGGACCCACGACTACGACATGTGGGACGACGGCTGGACCGTGGTCACGAAGGACCGGAAGCGGACCGCGCAGTTCGAACACACACTGGTGGTGACCGAGACCGGGGCCGAGATCCTGACCCTTCCGTAGGGCACCCCCGGAGGCGGCCACTCTTACCGACAGGCAGTCGGAAACCTGTTGACTTAGGTAAGCCTAAGTAGGAGGATCAGCATATCGGTGCGCGGCGGCGTGCACAGCTGCTGCCGGTATGCATGTTTCTGTCCGGACTTCCCGTCCCCCTCGGTCCCCGGAGGCCCGCCTTGGACTCGACCGCCACCACCCCCTTCTCGACCCTCATCCGCACCGCGTCGCACGAGCAGCACACGGAGGCCGAGTCCTCGACCTTCATGAGCGACATGCTCGGCGGCCGGCTCGGCGTGGACGCGTACACGCGGTACACCGAGCAGCTGTGGTTCGTCTACCGGGCGCTGGAGGACGGTGCGCGGACCCTGGGCGAGGACCCGGTCGCCGGGCCCTTCATCCGGCCCGAGCTGATGCGCACGGCCGAGCTGGAGCGCGATCTCGCCCATCTGCGGGGCGAGGGATGGCGTGAGGGCCTGGAGCCGCTGCCGGCCACCGCCGCGTACGCCGCACGGGTCGCGGAGTGCGCCGGGGACTGGCCCGCCGGATACGTCGCGCACCACTACACCCGCTACCTCGGGGACCTCTCGGGCGGCCAGATCATCCGCGGCACCGCGGAGAAGACCTGGGGCTTCGCGCGCAAGGGTGACGGGGTGCGGTTCTACGTCTTCGAGCAGATCCCCAACCCCGCCGCCTTCAAGCGGGAGTACCGGGAGCTGCTGGACGCGGTGAACGCCGACGACCTGGAGAAGCAGCGCATCGTCGACGAGTGCAAGCGCGCCTTCGCGCTGAACACCGCCGTCTTCCACGAGCTCGGCGCGGTCTTCCCGCTCAGCGCGTAGGACGGCCCGTCCGGTTCAGGACGTGACCACCAGAAGGACGCGGCCCCCGACCTCCATCGTGCCGTCCGGCGCGGGTGCGGTGAGGATCTGGGAGCCGCGTCCTTGCGTGATGTTGAGGGCCCGTCCGAGCTCCGCGCTCAGCAGCATGGCCGCGGCACCCGTCGCCTCGTCCTCGTCGATGCCGTCGTCGCGGCGCGGGAAGGCCCGCGCCCGTACGCGGCCGGCGGCCTCGTCCTCCCAGGCCCAGACGTAGAGCCAGCCCTCGCCGGGCGGCGGCCCCGTCAGGGCCTCGACCTCCGCGACCGACGCGTACCGCTCCAGCGCCCTCGGCGGCGCCCACTCGGGGCGGGCCGTGATCCAGGTGAACTCGCCGTCCTGGCGGGCCGTCACGTCCCCGACCGGCAGTTCCAGGACCTCCACGTCGAGCAGCCAGGCGGCTCCGACGAGCGGGTGTCCGGCGAACGGCAGCCGCAGCCCGGGGGTGCGGATGTCGACGGTGCCGCGCTCCGGGTCGTCCACGAACACCGTCTCGCTGAAGCCGAGCTTCCGCGCGAGCGCCTGCCGGGACTCGTTGTCGGGGTACCTGCGCCCGTCGCGCACGACACCGAGCGCGTTGCCGTGGCGGCCGTCCGGTCCGCAGAACACGTGCAGTACGTCGATGCCCGCGGGTACGTCGTAGTCGTTCACCCGGTCATTCAAGCACCGCCCAGCACCCCCTCACGCCAACGGGCCGTACCGGCACGACATGCCGGTACGGCCCCTTGTCCCGCGGGGACGGGATCAGACCGTGCGGCGGCGGCGTGCCGCGACCACCACGCCTGCACCGGCGGCCACGACGACACCGGACGCGGCGATCAGCGCGCCCGCCGGGAGGCCGGCGCCCGTGGAGGCGAGGGAGCCGGAGCCTCCCACGGTGCCGCCGCCACCGACCGTGCCGCCACCCACCGTGCCGCTGCCGGCGTCCGTGGAAGCGTCACCGCCGGTGCCGCCCGATCCGCCGGTGCCGCCGGGGAGTTCGGCGTCCTCGTCCAGGGCGACGGAGACGGTCAGGTCGTCGAGCCGGGTGCCCTCGGCGTACATGCCTCCGAACGCCTTGGTGCCGTCGGCGGTCAGCGTGGCCGGTACGGCGGAGAGGGTCACCACACCGTTCTTCGTGGCGAGTTCACCGCCGGGGAGCTTCAGGTCGGCGACGGCGAGGTCGGTGTGGGTGGTGACCTTCCTGGTCTCCCGGTCCTTGGTGGAGACGTCGGCCACGAGCGTGCCGATGCCGTCCTCGACCCGGACCTGGAGGCCCGTGAGGGAGAGGTCGAGCGTGTAGGCGCCGCCCTCCTGGTGGCCGAGGAAGCGGACCGTGCCGTCGAACTCTGCGTCCAGGGTCTGCTCGTCGGCGTCGAAGTCGCCGGTCGCGTCGGGGAAGCGGTAGCCCGCGGCCGACGCGGTGGCGCCGCCCGTGGTCTCGACCTTGCCGTCGGCGATCGGGCCGGTGACGTACGAGCGGAAGGACTCCTTGACGCCCCAGTCCAGGGTGCCGTCGACGAGTTCGCCCTGCTCGGCCGCGGGAGTGGTGACCGATGCGGAGGGACTCGGGGAGGCCGGGGCCGTGGGCTTGTCCGTGGGGGTGGCCGTCGGCTTCCCGGTGGGCTCCTTCGTCGGCTCCTTGCCCGGTTCCTTCGTGGGCTCCTTCGTGGGCTCCTTCGTGGGCTCCTTCGTCGGCTCCTCGGTCGGGGGCGCCGTCACCGCCTTGACCGACAGGGTGGCCGGGTCGAGGGTCTCGCCCTCCGCGTACATGCCGTTGAAGGCCGCCGAGCCGGCCTTCGTCAGCTTCGAGGGGATGTCCTCGAAGACCATCGCGCCGCCCTCGCCCTGACCGGGCCGCACGGCCGACAGGTCCAGTTCGGCGAACGCCACGTCGTTCTCGGTGCCCTGCGGGGTCTTCAGATCGACGGTGATGGCACCGCCCGTGCCGCTCGTGGTGACCTTCACGTCGGAGAGGGTGATGTCGAGGACGCCGCCGTGGGCGTTGAAGTTGACGCTGCCGTCGAAGGCGGTGTCGGTGCCGTGGGTGGTGGTGTCGTAGGTGCCCGTGCCGTTGCCGAAGGTGAAGACCCCGTTGCCGGGCGCCTGGGTGGCTCCGTCCTTGACGGTGACCGTGCCGGCGCCGCCGATGTATCTGCGGAAGGACTCCTTGAAGCCCCAGTCGAGCGTGCCGTCCGTCAGCTCCGTCGTGGCCGAGGGTGCCGCCTTGTCGACGGCGAGGGCGGGGAGGGCGAACGTCGCCCCGAGGGCGGCCGCGGTGGCGACGGCTGCGGCGAGGGCTAGGGGGCGGCGGTTGGCTGCCATGGCGGTGGCTCCTGGTGGACGTGGGTGATGAGGGAGGGAGGTCAGGTGTTCCGAGCCGCACGGCGGCGACGGGCCGCGTACAGCACGGCGGCGAGCGCCGCGGTCAGAGCGGCCCCGCCCCCGACGAGGAGGGAGGTGCGGGGGCCGGACTCCGCGGCCACGGGCTGGGCGGCAGGGGTCGCGGCGGGCCGCGTCGCGGTCGCTCCGGACGGTTCCGCCGCGCTGCCCGGATCGGGCAGCGCGGGCAGTTCCGCCCTCGCGTCGACGGCGACGGCGAGGGAGACCGGGTCCATCGCGGTGCCGGCCTTGTAGAGGGAGCCGAAGGCCTCGGCTCCCTCTGCGGTCAGGGTCGAGGGGGCCTCGGTGAGGACGGCGAGCCCGTCCTCGGGTTCGAGGTCCCCGGCGGCGAAGGTGACGAGCGGGACGGCCTCGTCGGTGCTGCCACCGCGGGTGACGTCCGCCAGGAGCGTGCCCCTGCCCGAGGCCACCCGCGCCGTGAACGCGGCGAGTTCGAGGTCCAGGCCGTCGGCCCCGGTGAAGCGGACGCTGCCGGCGAAGCCGGCGTCCAGCGTGTGCTTCACGGCGTCGTAGGTGCCTTCGCCCCGGGGGAAGCGGAAGACCGCCCCGCCGTCCTGGGCCCCGCCGGCGAGCGTCCATCCGCCCCGGCCGACGGAGCCGGTGACGTACTCGCGGAAGGTGCGGCGCACACCCCAGTCCACGGCGGCGTCCTCGACACGGCCCGCGGTCTCCTTCTTCTTCACCGCGGAGGGCGAGGGCGAGGGTGAATTGGACGGCTTAGCCGGCGCGGGCGCCGTCGTGTCGACGGAGAGGCTGACCGGGTCCAGCGGGGTCCCTGCCGCGTAGTAGCCGGCGAACGCGCTCGCGCCCTGCGACGTGAGCGTCGCGGGGACACCGGTGAGGCCGACGGGCGTGGAGCCGCCCTTCATGTCGATCCCGGAGAGGCCGAGCGTGGCCAGGGGGACCTGGGACGAGCTGGTGACCCTGCCGCTCCCCCGCGTCCTGCTGGCCATGTCGGCGTAGAGAGTGCCGGTGCCGCCGGAGATCCGGACCGTGGGGCGGCTGATGGTGAGGTCGAGCTCGTTGCCGCCGTCCGCCTGCCGGTGCCCCACGAAGTGGACTCCACCGGAGAAACCGGCGCGGAGGTCCCCGCTCGCCGGGTCGTAGGAGCCGGTGGCCGAGTGGAAACGGAACTGGCTCCTGCCGACCGTCGCGGCTCCGCCGGTCAGGCTCCAACTGCCGTGGGCGATGGGCCCGGTGACATAGCTCTGGAAGGAGGACTTGATGCCCCAGTCCAGCCGGCCGCCCTGCACCGTGCGGCTCGCCGCCTGCGCGGCGGTCGCCGGGAGCAGCGCTCCGGGCAGCACCGCGAGGAGCGCGACGGTGAGCGCGCGGACGGATCGGGACGACGGCATGGGGCCCTCCGGACTGACAGTGAAGTAAGGCTAGCCTAAGCTTAGTGAGGTGAGGCTAACCTAATATCTCTTCAGCGTGCGCCGGAACCCCTCCGGCCTCTCACGTCCGCAAGACACCCCCAGGACGGTGCACCCGTGCGTTTTCCCCAGACATCCGCCCCGGCGGGCCCGAGAGCCGTACGGCGGTACACCGGCCCGCCCCGGATCCTGGCCGTCGCCGTGACACTCGCGGCGGCCCTGGCCGGATGCGGTACGGGAGCACCCGGCGGGCGGACGGCAGGCACGCCGGCCGCCTCCGCGCCGGCGGACGCCGTGGAGCCGCTGACCGGTACGCCCGAGCCGCTGCTCCCCGTCACCGTGCCCTCGGCCGACGGCGGCGACGTCACCGTCACCTCCGCGGACCGGATCGTGCCGCTCACCGGATCGCTCAGCGAGATCGTGTTCACCCTCGGACTCGGCGAGCGGGTCGTGGCGCGCGACATCACCGCCACCTTCGAACAGGCCGGCAACCTCCCGGTCGTGACCCGCGCCCACGACGTGTCGGCCGAGAGCGTGCTCTCCCTGCGGCCGACGGTCGTCCTCGCGGACACCACGACGGGCCCTGCCGAGGCCGTCGCCCAGATCCGGGACGCGGGCATCCCCCTCGTCGTCGTCGAACCGGCGGGCGGACTCGCCGACGTGGGCCGCCGGATCGGGACCGTGGCGGCGGCCCTGGGCGTCCCCGCCGCGGGAGAGACCCTCCAGACGCGTACGGAGTCCCGTATCGCGGCCGTACAGAAGACGATTCCCGCGCGCCGGGAGGACGGCGGGCCACGCGTGGCCTTCCTCTATCTGCGCGGCTCGGCCTCCGTCTACCTGCTGGGCGGCCGGGATTCCGGGGCGGGTTCGCTGCTCGAAGCGGCGGGAGCGGTCGACGCGGGAAAGGCCTCCGGGCTGACGAAGGACTTCACGGCCCTCACCAGCGAGGCCCTCGCGCAGGCGGCACCGGACGCGATCCTCGTCATGACCAAGGGCCTCGACTCGGTGGGCGGCGTCGACGGGCTGGTGAAGCTCCCGGGTGTCGCCCAGACGCCCGCCGGGATGGACCGCCGGATCGTCTCGATCGACGACGGGGTACTGCTCAACTACGGGCCGCGCACCGACCGGGTGCTGGCCGAACTGGTCGAGCAGCTCTATCCGGAAGGCGGGGACCGTACGTGACGGCCACCCCGTACGGCGGGGCCGGCACGACGGCCGCCCCCGTGGCCGCGCGGCGCGGGAAGGCGTTCGTCCTCACCATCGCCCTGACCGCCGCGCTGCTCCTCGCGTGCCTGCTCTCCGCGGGACTCGGCGCGTACGGCATCCCGCTCGCCGACGTCCTCTCCTCCGTCCAGCACCGCGCCGGCCTCGGCGGGCAGGCCCTGGACCGGGTCGGCGAGAGCGTCCTGTGGAACGTACGCCTGCCGAGGGTCGTCCTCGCCCTGCTCGTCGGCTCCTCCCTCGGCTGCGCGGGCGCGCTGATGCAGGGGGTGTTCGGCAATCCGCTGGCGGAGCCCGGAGTCATCGGGATCTCCTCGGGCGCGGCGGTCGGCGCCGTCGCCTCGATCGCGCTCGGGCTGACCTTCTTCGGCACCTGGACGGTCACCGTCTGCGCGTTCGTCTCCGGTCTCGCCACGGTCCTGCTCGTGTACGTGCTCTCCCGCTCGGGCGGCCGGACCGAGGTGGTGACCCTGATCCTCACCGGGATCGCCGTCAACGCCTTCGCGGGCGCCCTGATCGGCCTGTTCATCTTCTTCGCCGACAACGCGCAGATCACCCAGATCACCTTCTGGCAGCTCGGTTCGCTGTCCCAGGCGACCTGGCCGAAGGTCCTCGCCGTACTGCCGTGCGCGGTGCTGGGGCTGCTGGTCGCCCCGTTCCACGCCGGGAAGCTGGATCTGCTCGCGCTCGGCGAGCGGCCCGCCCGGCATCTCGGCGTCGATGTCGAACGGCTGCGGATCGTGCTCGTGCTCGTCGTGGCACTGCTGACCGCCGCGGCGGTCGCCGTCGCCGGGATCATCTCCTTCGTGGGGCTGCTCGTGCCGCATCTGCTGCGGATGGCGAACGGCCCGGGCCACCGCTTCCTCGTCCCGGGGAGCGCGCTGGGCGGCGCCCTGGTGCTGGTCGTCGGCGATCTCGCCGCGCGGACCGTCGCCGACCCGGCCGAGCTCCCGCTCGGGGTGCTGACGGCGCTCCTCGGCAGCCCGTTCTTCTTCTGGCTCCTGCGCAGAACCCGTCGTAGGCAAGGTGGTTGGGCATGAACCCGTTCACAGCACTGTTCAGGGCCCGCGGCCGGGAACTGCCGTCCCCCGTCCCACCGGGCTCCGCCGCCGCCGAGGCGGCCGGGGTGGGTGTCGTGCTGGGCGGGCGGCCGGTCCTCGACTCCGTGGAGCTGACGGTCCGGGCGGGCGAGGTGCTCGCCCTCGTCGGGCCCAACGGCGCGGGGAAGTCGACACTGCTGGCGGCACTCGCCGCCGACCTGCCCGTGGACGACGGCGCGGTACGCATCGACGGACGGCCGGTCACGGCCTGGTCCGCGGCCGAACTGGCCCTGCGCCGAGCGGTGCTGCCGCAGTCCGCCGCGCTCGCGTTCCCGTTCCCGGTCGAGGACGTCGTACGGATGGGACGGGCGCCCTGGACGGGCACGGCCGGAGAGGAGGAGGACGACGCCGCGGTCGCGGCGGCGATGGCCGCGACGGAGGTCGGGAAGTTCGCCGCCCGTCCCTTCTCCGCGCTGTCCGGCGGCGAGCGCGCCCGCGTCGCCCTGGCCCGGGTCCTCGCGCAGCGCGCCCCGCTGCTGCTCCTGGACGAACCGACGGCCGCGCTGGACCTGCGCCATCAGGAGCTGGTCCTGCGGATCTGCCGCGAACGGGCCGCCGCCGGGGACGCGGTGGTCGTGGTCCTGCACGACCTGGGCCTCGCGGCGGCGTACGCCGACCGGGCCGTGGTGCTGCACGGCGGCCGCGTCGCGGCGGCCGGGCCGCCCGCCGAGGTGTTCACGGACGCGCTGCTCGGGGAGGTCTACCGGCAGCCCGTCGAGGTGTTCCCCCACCCGCGGACCGGTGTGCCGCTCGTCGTACCGAAAAGGCTTGCTTGACCAACGTTTGACGATCCTGTGGGTTCCCTGTGGGAGGGCCGTGACCAGGCTGTTCCCGAGATCGCCCGATGAGACCCGAATCACAGCAATGACGGGTATCGGTTAAGTAAGGCTCGGCTAAGTTAAGGCCGCCTCACCTGCTGTCGTCCCCGCCGTTCCGACCCTCGTCCCGAGATCTGTGGAGCCCGTATGCGAGCCGTTCGTTCCTCCGTCGTCACCGCTGCCGCGGCGGTGGCCGCACTGACCGCCGTCACGGGCTGCGCAGAGAAGAGCGACGCCAAGAGCGACGGCGCCGTCCAGGTGGTCGCCAAGGACGACTCCTGCGAGGTCTCGAAGACGAAGATCCCGGCCGGCCACGTCGAACTCGCCGTGCAGAACAAGGGGTCCAAGGTCACCGAGGTCTACGTGCTCTTCCCCGACGACCGGATCGTCACCGAGCGCGAGAACATCGGGCCCGGTACCAAGGCGAAGATCACCGCCGAGATCAAGGCAGGTTCGTACGAGATCGCCTGCAAGCCCGGCATGAAGGGCGACGGCATCCGGCAGACCGTGGAGGTCACGGGCGGCAAGGCCGCGGCACGCTCCCCCGAGATGGACCGCGCGGTCGCCGGGTACCGCACCTACGTGCAGGCCCAGGCCGACGCGACGCTGCCCGAGGTGAAGGTCTTCACGGACGCCGTCGCCGCGGGCGACGTCGAGGCCGCGAAGAAGGCGTACGCCGGCTCGCGCATCGGCTGGGAGCGCACCGAACCGGTCGCCGAGTCCTTCGGTGACATCGACCCGAAGGTCGACGTCCGCGAGGACGGCCTGGAGGACGGCCAGAAGTGGACCGGCTGGCACCGCCTGGAGAAGGCGCTGTGGCAGGACGGGAAGCTGGGCGCCGAGGAGAAGGCACTCGCCCCCGTCCTGTACAAGGACCTGCTGGACTGGCAGAAGCGCGTCGGCCGGGCCGACATCACCCCGACCTCGATGGCCAACGGCGCCAAGGAACTCCTCGACGAGGTCGCCACCGGCAAGGTCACCGGCGAGGAGGAGCGCTACAGCCACACCGACCTCGTCGACTTCAAGGCGAACGTCGAGGGCGCGGAGAAGTCCTACGAACTCCTCGAGCCGATCGCGTCGAAGAACGACGCCGCGCTCACCGACTCGCTGGACAAGCGGTTCGCCGCCCTGAACACGCTGCTCGACCGGTACCGCGCGGACAAGGAGTCCTACGACTTCACCGCGTACGACAAGGTCGGCACGGCGGACCGCAAGGAGCTCTCCGACGCCGTCAACGCGCTCGCGGAGCCGCTGTCCAAGCTGGCCGCCGCGGTCACGAAGTAGCGGAGGACGTCATGACGGAGGCCGAGGACACGGGCGGCTCCCCCGCCCCGTCGCGCCGGGCCCTGCTCGGCTGGGGTGGCGCCGGACTCGCCCTGGGAGCCGCGGCGGCGGGCGGCGCGGTCGCCGCCGTGCGCTCCGGCGGGACGGCGGAAGCGGCGTCGGACAGCGGCGCGGCGGTCCCCTTCCACGGGGCGCACCAGGCGGGCATCGCCACCGCCGTGCAGGACAGGCTGCACTTCGCCGCCTTCGACGTGACGACCGAGGACCGGGCCGAACTGGTCTCGCTCCTCAAGGAGTGGACCCGGGCCGCCGAGCGGATGACGGCCGGCCGGGCCGTGGGCGAGGGGGCGTACGGAGGTCCGGCCGAGGCTCCGCCGGACGACACGGGCGAGGCGCTGGGCCTGCGGCCGTCCCGGCTGACCCTCACGCTCGGCTTCGGCCCCTCCCTGTTCGCCGGCGGCCGCTTCGGCCTGGAGGACCGGCGCCCCGAGGCGCTGGTGGACCTTCCGAAGTTCCCCGGAGACAATCTCGACGCCGCCCGCAGCGGCGGCGACCTGTGCGTCCAGGCGTGCGCCGACGACCCGCAGGTCGCGGTGCACGCCATCCGCAACCTCGCGAGGATCGGCATGGGGCGCACCGCCGTCCGCTGGTCGCAGCTGGGGTTCGGCAAGACGTCCTCCACGACCCCGGGTGATCTGACCCCGCGCAACATGATGGGCTTCAAGGACGGCACGAGGAACATCTCGGGCACCGACGACGCCACCCTGAAGAAGCACGTGTGGGCGGACGGGGCCGACGGCACCGGCTGGATGGCCGGGGGGTCCTACCTCGTCGCCCGGCGCATCCGGATGCACATCGAGACGTGGGACCGGGCCCCGCTGCAGGAGCAGGAGGACATCTTCGGCCGGGACAAGGGCGAGGGCGCCCCGGTGGGCAAGGCGAAGGAGCGCGACGAGCCGTTCCTGAAGGCGATGCTGCCGACCGCGCACGTGCGGCTGGCGCACCCGGACACCAACGACGGTGCGACGATCCTGCGCCGCGGCTACTCCTTCACCGACGGCACGGACGGCCTGGGCAGGCTCGACGCCGGCCTCTTCTTCCTCGCCTACCAGCGTGACGTGCGCAGGGGGTTCATCCCGGTGCAGCGCAGGCTCGCGGCGTCCGACGCGCTCAACGAGTACATCCAGCACGTGGGTTCGGCGGTCTTCGCCGTCCCGCCCGGCGTCCGCGACACGGACGACTGGTGGGGCCGGACGCTGCTCTCATGACCGACACCGTGGAAGGACCGGCATGTTCGGCAACTATCTGATCGGGCTGCGCGAGGGCCTCGAAGCCGGCCTGGTGGTCTGCATCCTCATCGCCTATCTCGTCAAGACCGGGCGACGGGACGCGCTGCGCCCGGTGTGGACCGGCATCGCCATCGCCTGCGCGCTCTCGCTGGCGTTCGGCGCCGCGCTCGAATTCGGCTCCCAGGAGCTGACGTTCGAGGCGCAGGAGGCGCTCGGCGGGTCTCTGTCGATCGTGGCGGTCGGGCTCGTCACCTGGATGGTGTTCTGGATGCGGCGCACCGCGCGGCACCTCAAGCGGGAGCTGCACGGCAGGCTCGACTCGGCCCTCGCGATGGGCACGGGCGCTCTCGTCGCCACGGCGTTCCTGGCGGTGGGCCGTGAGGGCCTGGAGACCGCCCTGTTCGTCTGGGCCTCGGTGCGGGCGAGCGGGGAGGGATCCTCCTCACCTCTGATCGGGGTGCTGCTGGGCATCGCGAGCGCACTCGTGCTGAGCTGGCTCTTCTACCGGGGCGCACTGCGGATCAACCTGTCGAAGTTCTTCACGTGGACGGGCGGCATGCTCGTGGTCGTGGCGGCGGGCGTCCTCGCCTACGGCGTGCACGACCTGCAGGAGGCGCGCTTCCTCGGCGGCCTGGCGGACAAGGCGTTCGACGTCACGGCCACGATCCCGCCGGACAGCTGGTACGGCACCCTGCTCAAGGGGGTGTTCAACTTCCAGGCCGACCCGACCGTCCTCCAGGTCACGGTGTGGGCGCTGTATCTCGTCCCCGCACTCACGCTGTTCCTCGCCCCGGTAGGGTTCAGGCGGTCAGTGCGGACGACGGATCAGAAGGCGCAGAAGGCAACGGATGAGAAGGCTGGGTCGACTGGCGGCGGGGCTCGGGACGGCGACGGTACTGGTCGTGACGGCGAGCGGCTGCGTGACGGTGCACGGTGAACTGGAAGTCGTGCCGGGGGCGACGAAGTCCGAGGCCGCCCAGGCCCTGGAGGACTTCACCGTCGCGTACAACAAGGCGGACAAGGCGTACGATCCGGACCTCGACGCCGACCGGGTGACGGGCTCGCTGGGCGCGATCAACCAGGCCGGTCTGGTCGCGCGGCAGAAGAACAGTCCGGAGGGCAACGCGCGCCATGAGCCGCTGGAGCTGACGGACGCCTCCTACGCCATCCCCAAGAAGGCGGGCTGGCCCCGCTGGTTCCTCGCGGACACCGACTCCAACCGCGACAAGGACGGCGGGAAGCTGGACACCCGCTGGCTGCTGACGTTCGTGCGCACCGGGCCGGACGCCCCCTGGAAGGTCTCCTACCTGGCGGTCGCGTCCCCGTCCGAGATCCCGAAGTTCCGCGAGGACGAGGACGGCTGGGCGCAGCCCGTCCCCTCGGCGGACACCGACGCCGCCCTGGCCACCCCGCCTGCGGAGCTCAGCACCACGTACACGGACTACCTCAGGGACGGCGCGCCGGACGTGTTCGCCCCGGGGTCGATGACCTCCGGCTGGCGGGACGCGCGGAAGAACACCCGCCGGGCGGGCTTCTCCTACCAGTACGACGACCGGGCGCTGGACTCCGGGACGTTCGCGCCGCTGGGCCTGACGACGGAGGACGGCGGGGCGCTGGTCTTCTTCAGCAGCAAGCACTTCGAGCGGCAGACGGCGGCGCAGGGGCTGCGGCCGACGGTCACGGCCGACGTGCGGGCGCTCCTGACGGGCGAGGTGAAGAGCACCCTCACCAAGGAGCGGGTCTCCAGCCAGCTGGTCTACGTGCCGAAGAAGGGCGCGGGCGGGACCGGCGGCACGGTGCGCGTGCTGAACCGGCTGCCGGGTCTGGTCGCGGCGCAGGGCTCCTGACCGCCGCGGACGGCAGGGCCCGGTCGCCCGACGGTCGCGCCCGCCGGTCCGGCCGGCTCAGCGGCTGAGCGGCCAGGCCACCGAGTCGTGGTGCAGGTCGTTCTCGTCCGCCGTGTCCGCGTACTGCGCGCAGGCGTCGGTCAGGGTCTCGAGCAGGGTCAGCGGGTCGGGCAGCGGGTGCTCGGGTCCGCGGAGCCAGTGCACGTCCAGCTCGCCGGGGAGGCGTGCGGGCGGCACGAGCACGTAGCTGCCGCGGCAGTGCCAGCGCAGCCCCGGATGCTCGTCCATGGTCTCGGGGTGGCAGTCCAGCTCGCACGGCCACCATTCGTCCTCGTCGTCCGGGGTGCCGCGGGTGGCGGTGAAGAAGAGCATCCGGTCGCTGCCGGACCGGGCCACGGGCCCGACGTCGATGCCGGCGGCGGTGAGCCGCTCCAGGGCCGCCTGACCGGCGGCGAAGGGAACGTCGAGGACGTCGTGGATCGTGCCCGTCGCGGTGATGAAGTTGGCGAGGGGCTGGTTGGCCGCCCAGCGCTCGATCTGCGCGCCGTCCGTCGTCGACTGTGTCTGCCATGCGAACGAGACGGGGTGCCGGGCCGGGGTGGGGCAGCCGATGCGGTCGCACGAACATCGGTACCCGGAGGGGTACGCGGCGGGCGAGATCGGCATTCCTGCCTCGGCGACGGCCAGGAGCAGCGCCAGCCGGGCCGCGTCGTCGGCCTCCGGCTGTGGTCGGGGCCGCCTGCGCAGCCACTGGGAGATCCTGCCCTCTGTGCCGCGATAGCGGCCGGAATCGGCGCCCATCTATCCCCTCACCTCAGCGGTTTCCTCTCCATGGTCCCACCATCCTGCTCCTCGGGTGGCCAGAGTTCCCAAGCGGGGTGCCCGGGCCGCCCCGCGGAGGCCGCCCCACTCATGCGGAATGTCGTGAAATGCGTGACCGGTCTCACGGCCGGACGGAGAGCCCCCGCAGGGCGTGGTCGACGACGGAGTCGGCGTACGCATGGGTCAGCGGAAGGGTTCTCAGCAGCCAGCGGTGGGTGAGCGGGGCGATCAGGAGCTCCAGCGCGACCCGCGGGTCGATGTCCTCGCGCACCTCGCCGGCCTCCTGGGCGGCCTGTAGCCGTGTGACGTACAACTGGAGCTGGGGTTCGAGCAGATTTTCCACGAATTGCGCCCCGAGTGCGGGGTCGATGACGCCCTCGGCGGTCAGCGCCCGGGTCGGCGCCTCGACCGCGGGGTCGTTCAGCTCGTCGACCGTGGCCCGCAGGACGAGCCTGAGGTCGGCCGCCAGGTCACCGGTGTCGGGGATGCCGTGCTCACCGCCTCCCCCGGCCCCGTCGGCCTCTGCCGCCCGGGCGCCCATGTCGATGAACGCCTCCATGAGCACGGCCGCCTTCGACGGCCACCAGCGGTAGATCGTCTGCTTGCCGACACCGGCGCGGGCGGCGATCCCCTCGATCGTCGTCCTCGCGTAGCCCACCTCGCCGACGAGGGAGAGCGCGGCGTCGCAGATCGCGCGCCGGGAGCGGTCGCTGCGGCGGCTGGAGTCGGGGGCCTTGTGAGGTGACATCGGGCCAGCGTAGAGGGTCGCGACCCGATACGTATCGTCTTGCCGTCGGCCCCGCCACCGCAGAGGAACCACCCGAACGGATCACAGCGCGGCGGCCCCGCTCGGCGCACCATGAACTCACGCACACACCCCGTGCGCATCCCACCGTTCCGCGGCCGCGGCCGCCGTTCGCGAGGAGCCTGCATTGACCCGTGACGCCACCCCTCGTCGCTACCTGATGTGCGCCCCGGCCCACTTCCAGGTCACGTACTCCATCAACCCGTGGATGGACCCGTCCAAACCCGTGGACCTGGCCCTGGCCACCACCCAGTGGGAGGACCTGCGCGACCGCTACCGGGCCCTCGGCCACACCGTGGAGCTCCTCACGCCGCGCCCCGACCTGCCCGACATGGTGTTCGCCGCCAACGGGGCCACCGTGGTCGACGGCCGCGTGCTCGGCGCCCTGTTCGCCTACCGGGAGCGGTACGCGGAGGCCGAGGCGCACCGGGAGTGGTTCCGGGGCAACGGCTTCACCGAGATCCACGAGCCGGCCCATGTCAACGAGGGCGAGGGCGACTTCGCCGTGACCTCCTCGTACCTGCTGGCCGGTCGCGGCTTCCGGTCCAGCCCGCTCTCCCACGGCGAGGCCCAGGAGTTCTTCGGGCGCCCGGTGATCGGCCTCGATCTGGTGGACCCCCGCTACTACCACCTGGACACGGCCCTGTGCGTGCTCGACGAGGCGGCCGACGAGATCATGTACTACCCCGGTGCCTTCTCGCCGGGCAGCCGGTCCGTGCTGGCCCGGCTCTTCCCCGACGCGCTGCTGGCCGACGAGGCGGACGCCGCACGGCTGGGCCTCAACGCGGTCAGCGACGGGCGCCACGTGCTGCTCCCGCAGGCCGCCACCGGGCTCTTCGACCCGCTGCGGGACCGGGGCTTCGAGCCGGTCCCGATGGATTTGGGCGAGCTGCTCAAGGGCGGCGGCAGCGTGAAGTGCTGCACCCAGGAGCTGCGGGCCTGAAGGCTGTCGCAGAAGGGTGGGTGGTGCACCCGCACGGTGGAGCAGGGCCGTCGACGAGGAGCGCTGCGGCCCAGCCGGGCGGCGCGGCGGCGACGACCTGGAGCTCGCCGGCGACAGCCGTGCGCGGCCCTCGGCCCTTCGCGTCGCAGCAGGCCGGGCGGGCGACGCCCCGGCCTTCGAGGCCGTCATGGCCGGCAGTCACGCTTCGAGGAGACAGCTCTGGTCGCTCCCCGGCGGCGGCCAGGCGTCGCCCCAGGCGGTGTCCCGGGCGGCGCGGTAGAGCGTGCCGTGCCGCTTGGTGACCGTGGCGCGCTCCAGGCCCTCGTCGCGGGTGCAGAGCTCCAGCAGCACCTGGCCCTTGCGGATCTGCGGCCTGCGGACGACCCGTGCACGTGCAGGTTCGGTGGGGAAGCGGGTCGCCACGACGTAGCTGAACTTCTCGTCCTCGTGGCTGAGCGAGCCGCCCTTGACCTGGCGGTGCAGGGAGGAGCGGCTGACCCGCGCCGAGAAGTGGCACCAGTCCGTGCCGCGCTCGATGGGGCAGGCCGCGTCGTGCGGGCAGGGGGCGGCGATGCTCATCCCGGCGGCGATCAGCCGCGAGCGGGCCTCGATCACACGGTCGTAGCCGTCGGGCGTGCCGGGCTCCACGATCACCACGGCCTGCCCGGCCGCCGCGGCGGCGTCCACGACCACGGCCCGGTCCTTCGGGGTCAGCTCCTTCAGGACGTACGAGACGGTCACCAGGTCCGTGGGCTCCGGCGCGGGGGAAGCGCCGATCCGCGCCCGCTCCCAGGTGGCGGCCCGCAGTCCGGGGAGCCCGGAGGCTCCGGCCAGCTCGCGGCCGAGCGCCAGGGCGGGCTCCGACCAGTCCAGGACCGTCGTCCGCGGTCCGTCCCAGGCCCCGGCGACCGCCCAGCTCGCCGCGCCCGTGCCGCCCCCGATGTCGGTGTGGGTGGCGGGGACCCACTCCGGCGCGGCCTCCCGGAGTGCGTCGAGGCAGGACCGTACGGCCTCGAACGTCGCGGGCATCCGGTACGCGGCGTAGGCGACGACGTCGGAGCGGTCCCGCAGGATCGGGGCGTCGGTGGGGGTGGTCCCGCGGTAGCTGGCGATCAGCCGGTCGACGGCCTGCGCGGCCTTCGTCGGGGGCAGCCCGTCGAGCAGGGCGGCCAGGGCCGCGCGCAGGGCTTCCGCGGTGGGGAGGGTGTCGTTCACCGCCGAATTGTAGGCGCAGCGGACCCTCCCCCCGCAGTCCGGCGGTCCGGGACGGAATCGGGACGGAACGGCAGCAGGACCGAACTGCTGCTCCCCGTAGGCCCGTTGCTACGCTGACCGACGCCGCATCGGGGATTGCTCAGTGCGTGGCTCATCGGGGGGACCATGAGACAGAGGATCGTGCGCCTGGCTCTGGTGGGAGGGGTGCTCGTCCTCGCCCTGCTCCTCCTGCTGGCGACCTGCGGAGGCGGGGGCGGGGAGGACGACGAACCGCGGAAGCCGGCGAGGCGGAGCTCCGGCCCCGCCACGAAGCTGGACGTGCCGGCGGAGTACACGACGGGGCGCGGCTGGGAGATCGTCGGCGCCGGGCCCGACTACGCCGTGTCGCACACGACGGGCAGGCTGGCCTACCTGGTGAGGGCTCCCGGCCACCGCTACCGGCTGCGGACGCTCGACACGGAGACCGGCCGGGCGGGCTGGAGCGGCGAGGCGTGGCGGCCGCCGGACCCGACGCGCTTCCCGGAACTGCTCACCGTCGCCAAGGACGACCGGGTGTTCTTCGTGGCCTGGTCGTCCGGGAGGACCGGCGAGGGGTCCGCCCCGGCGGAGACCTTCGTCTCCCTCGACGTGTACGACGCGGCGGACGGCGAACGCAGGCGCGTCGAGGTGCCGTGGACCGGCGTGCCGACCGTCACGGCGACGGGACCGGACGTGCTGATCAGCGACGGCAGGGCGAACAGCGCGGTCGTGGACCCGGTCAGCGGTGAGGTGTCGGAGATCGCGGCGTCCGAGGTGGCGTATCCGAAGGGGTGCACCGCCTGCAGGCAGCTCACCGAGGTCCGGGGGCAGACGGCGAAGGGGCTGCTGCTGAGCGGGGTGCGCGAGTTCTGGGTGCGGGGCGGCTGGTTCAGCAGGAGGACCGCCCCGAAGGGCGCGGACCCCGCGTCGGGGGTGCCGACGGCGGTGGCGCCGGGGCTGGTCCTGGCGAAGTGGCAGCCGGCGAAGGGCTCGAAGCGGGCCGCCACCCACCAGATGTGGACGGTCCACGACGCCGCCACCGGCAAGCCGGTCGTCTCGGTGGAGTGCCACAGGCCGGCCATAGAGCCGGGCAGCTATCCGCAGGCCGTCGTCTCGCCCTCGGGCGGATACCTGGTGGCGGGCAACCTCGCCTTCGACCTGGAGGCGCGCAAGGGGTTCTGCTTCGAGGAGGCGGACGGGTCGGCGCAGCTGACGCTCGCCTCGGTGAC
Organism: Streptomyces sp. NPDC055962; assembly: GCF_042270185.1. Lineage (NCBI taxonomy): Bacteria > Bacillati > Actinomycetota > Actinomycetes > Kitasatosporales > Streptomycetaceae > Streptomyces > Streptomyces sp. NPDC055962. Next base: position 925,970 of record NZ_JBHJYN010000002.1, on the reverse strand, counting down.
GGACGGGGGCAGCGCCTACGGCGCGACCGTCGCTCGGGACGCGGACGAGGCCCTCGAAGGGGGCGGGGGCGGCCCGGTCACGATGAGTTTCGCGACCTGGGGCGTCGAGGCCCTGGCCGCGAACACGCGGCTGCCGGAGGTGGAGACCTCCGGCGTGGGGGTGTTCCGCTGGACGGACCGCAAGGACCGTCTGCACCTGCTGGGCTATCCCCGCGAGGGCTGAGCCGGTGGCCGGCCGGGAGGCGTCCCGGCCGGCCACCGGTCGTTCAGAGCAGCGGCCGGCGCGCGGCGCCCGTGTTCCGCCAGGGGCGGCAGAGCAGCAGGAAGCACGCCACCGCGGACAGGGCGCAGACCACCTGGACCAGGGCCATGGGTACGGCGGTGTGTTCCCCCGCGATCCCGACCAGGGGTGAGGCGACGGCGCCGATGAGGAACTGGGAGGTGCCCAGCAGCGCGGAGGCGGAGCCCGCCGCGTGCTTGGTGCGCATCAGGGCCTGGGTGTTGGTGTTGGGCATCGCCAGGCCCATGGCGGACATGAGCACGAACAGCCCGGCGGCCACGGGCAGCAGGCCGACCTCGCCGAAGACACCGGAGGTCATCAGCAGCAGGGCGGTCGCCGCGACGGAGATGACGGCGAGACCGAAGCCGAGCGCCTTGTCCAGGCTGACCCGCCCGACGAGCAGCTTGCCGTTGATCTGGCCCACGGCGATCAGCCCGATGGAGTTGATCCCGAAGAGCAGGCTGAAGGTCTGCGGTGAGGCCCCGTAGATCTCCTGCACGACGAACGGCGAGGCGCTCACGTAGGCGAAGAGCGCGGCGAAGGCGAGGCTGCCCGCGACCATGTAGCCGGTGAACACCCGGTCGGCCAGCAGCCCGCGCATGGTGCGCAGCGCGTCGCCGACCCCGCCGGTGTGCCGCCGCTCCGGGGGGAGCGTCTCGTGGAGCCACTTCCAGACGACGAGCGTCAGCAGCACTCCGACGAGGGTGAGGACGACGAAGATGCCCCGCCAGTCGGTGAACTGCAGCACCTGGCCGCCGATCACGGGTGCGACGACGGGGGCGACCCCCGAGATCAGCATCAGTGTGGAGAAGAACCGGGCCATCTCGTCGCCGTCGTAGAGGTCACGGACGACGGCCCGGGAGATGACGATGCCGGCGGCGCCGGCCAGGCCCTGGAGGAGGCGGAACCCGATGAGGAGTTCCGCGGTGGGTGCCACGGCGCAGATCGCGGTGGCCAGCACGTAGACGACCATGCCGAGCAGCAGCGGCGTGCGCCGGCCCCAGCGGTCGCTCATGGGCCCGACGACGAGCTGGCCGAGCGCCATGCCGGTGAGGCAGGCGGTCAGGGTGAGCTGGACCGTCGCGGCCGGGGAGTGCAGGGCGTCGGTGACCTCCGGGAGTGCCGGGAGGTACATGTCCATCGAGAGGGGCGGCAGTGCGGTGAGCCCGCCCAGCACCAGCGTGACCAGGATTCCGGCCCGCCGTGCGGTGGTCGTGGAGGCGGCCGGGAGACCCGGCGCCGTGGTGGTGGATATGGCCGGCACACCCGCAGCGGTGGGGGTGGCGGTGGCCTGGGCGCCGAGTGCGGCGCCCCTGCTGCTCGTCGGTATGGGGTCGTTCTCTTGCTGGGCCCGGCTCGCGCCGCTGTCCGGCATCCTCGTCTCCGCTTCGTTGAAACCACATCTATGCTCTCAGGTCAGCTGGAGTGGTCGATACCTTTTTGCGTGGGAGCGGGCGGGCATGAGCAGGACTGTGCGTTGGGGTGTACTGGCGACGGGCGGCATAGCCGCGACCTTCACGGGGGACCTGCTGGCGATGAAGGACCCGGGCGCCGAGGTCGTGGCGGTCGCCTCGCGCACGGAGGCCTCAGCGCGGGCCTTCGCCGAACGCTTCGGGATCGCGCGGGCGTACGGCAGCTGGGCGGAGCTCGTCGCCGACGAGAGCGTCGACGTCGTCTACGTCGCCACCCCGCACTCCGCGCACCGGGAGGCGGCCGGGCTCGCGCTGGAGGCCGGCAAGCACGTGCTGTGCGAGAAGGCGTTCACGCTCAACGAGCGCGAGGCACGGGAGCTGGTGGAGCTGGCCCGGGAGCGCGGGCTGTTCCTGATGGAAGCCATGTGGACGTACTGCAACCCCCTCATCCGCCGGATGACCGAGCTGGTGCGGGACGGCGCGATCGGCGAGATCCGCACGGTGCAGGCCGATTTCGGTTTCGCGGGCGCTTTCGGGGCGGAGCACCGTCTGCGCGACCCCGCGCTGGGCGGCGGCGCGCTGCTGGACCTCGGGGTCTACCCGGTGTCGTTCGCACAGCTGCTGCTGGGCGAGCCGGACCGGGTGCAGGCGGACGCGCTCCTGTCCCCGGAGGGCGTCGACCTGAACACCGGGATGCTGCTGGGCTGGGAGTCGGGGGCCACGGCGCTGCTGAGCTGTTCGATCGTGGGCGATCTGCCGACCACGGCGTCCGTCACGGGCACGGCGGGTCGGATCGACTTCCCGAAGGGCTTCTTCCACCCGGAGAGTTTTGTCCTGCACCGGTCGGGCCGCGAGCCCGAGACGGTCGTGACGGGCCCGGGTCCGCAGGGCCTCTCGGGCATGCAGTACGAGGCCGCGGAGGTGACGCGGGCGCTGCTGGCGGGCGAGAAGGAGTCCCCCCTGGTGCCGTTGGAGGGCTCGCTGGCCGTGATGCGGACGCTCGACGCGGTACGTGACCGCATCGGCGTCCGCTATCCGGCGGACCGCCTCGCCTGACCCCGCGCGGGGCCGGGTCACGCGGGGGTGAGCCCCGGGTTCCCGGCCTCGGTCACGAAGGAGCCTGCCGTGGCGACGGGCGCGCCGGGTGTGGTGACCGCCTGGACCGTACGGAAGTCGGCGCGGGCCTCGTCCCGGTCGAGGGTGACGAGCGCGTAGCCGCGGCGGCCGTTGTAGAACTTCATGTGCGGGTTGGCCCCGGTCAGGTTGTCCCAGTTGGCCGGCCGGTCGGCGCCGTCCTTGCCGCTGGTGATCGAGGTGGCCACGATCTCGGTGCCCACGGTCCGGGAGGACGGGTCGTCGAAGTCCTTCTTGAGGTCGAAGCCGTAGCCGACGTGCACGTCGCCCGTCAGGACCATCAGGTTCTCGATCCCGGCGGCCTCCGCGCCGTCCATGATCCGCTGCCGGGAGGCCGGGTAGCCGTCCCACGAGTCCATGGACAGCTTGTAGGCGTCGCCCGCCACGTCACGCCGCTGCGCGAAGGTGACCTGCTGGGGCACGACGTTCCAGAGGGCGCCGGAGTTCTTCCAGCCGTCGAGCAGCCAGCGCTCCTGGGCCGCGCCCGTCATGGTGCGCGACGGGTCCTCGGACTCCGGTCCGGGGACCTTCCAGCCGTCGCCGTACGCCTGGTTGCTGCGGTACTGCCGGGTGTCGAGGATGTCGAACTGGGCCAGCCGGCCGAATTCCAGGCGGCGGTAGAGCCGCATGTCGGGTCCGACGGGGCGCTGCGGGGCGCGCAGCGGCTGGTTCTCCCAGTACGCCCGGTAGGCGGCGGCCCTGCGCAGCAGGAACTCCTCCGGGGGGACGGTGTTCTCCGGGGTGTCGCCCGCGTAGTTGTTCTCGGTCTCGTGGTCGTCCCAGGTGACGACGAAGGGGTGTGCGGCGTGGGCGGCGCGCAGGTCGGGGTCGGACTTGTAGAGGCCGTACCGCATGCGGTAGTCCTCCAGGGTGAGCGTCTCCCGGTTGAAGTGGTCCGGCAGGACCCGGTCGGTGTAGTTGCGGGCTCCGCCGGTGGCGGTGACCGCGTACTCGTAGAGGTAGTCGCCGAGGTGGAAGACCACGTCGACGTCCTCGTCCGCGAGGTGCTTGTAGGCGGTGAACCAGCCGTCGTGGTACGCCTGGCAGGAGACGGCGGCCAGGCTCAGCGAGCTGGTGCGGGCACCGCGGGAGGGGGCGGTGCGGGTGCGTCCGGTGGGGCTGGTCCAGCTGCCGGCCCGGAAGCGGTAGTAGAAGCCCCGGTCGGAGTCGAGCCCGCCGACGTCCACATGGACGCTGTGGCCGAACTCCGGGTGGGCGGTGGTGGATCCGCGCCGGACGACCCGCCGGAAGCGTTCGTCGCGGGCGATCTCCCAGCGAACCTCGACGCGCTCGGCGGGCAGCCCGCCGTCGGCCTCGTACGGGCGGGGCGCGAGCCTCGTCCACAGGAGCACGGACTCCGGCAGCGGGTCGCCCGAGGCCACCCCGAGGGTGAAGGGGTCCTCGGTGATCCTCCGGGCGTCGAGCTCGGCGGCCGCGGCCGTGCCCGCGCCGGGCAGGCCGGTGGTGAACGCCAGTGCGGCCGCGGCGCCGGTGACCGTGAGGAACCGGCGGCGCCCCACGCCGGAGCCGAGCAGCCGCGCGGCGTCGCGCATCTCGGCGGAATGGCCGCGCCGACCGGGCGTCCTGCTGATCTCTGCGGGTGTCATGTGCCCCTCCCCTGCCGGATGTTGTCAGAGGCATTGGAATGCGGGGCGACGACTTTCCGTTGGCACGTACACAACATCCATATGGCGGTGCGATGAGCACCGGGTGCCGGGCGGCCGGAGACCTCCCGTACGCTGCCGGGCCATGAACGCTGAGCAGAGAATCGCTGTCGTCACGGGTGCCGGATCGGGGATCGGGAGGGCGGTCGCCCTCACTCTCACGGGTGCGGGCTGGACGGTCGTCCTGGCGGGGCGCCGGGCCGCGGCCCTGGAGGAGACGGCCGCCGAGGCCGGCCCGGGCGCCACGGTGCGCCTGCCCGCCGACGTGAGCGACCCGGACGACGTGGCCGCGCTCTTCACCGGCGTACGGGACCGCTTCGGCCGGCTGGACCTGCTCTTCAACAACGCGGGGACCTTCGGGCCGGGCTCCACCCCGGTCGAGGACCTCGCGTACGAGGACTGGCGGACGGTGGTGGACGTCAACCTCACGGGGACGTTCCTGTGCGCGCAGGCGGCGTACCGCCTGATGAAGGAGCAGGACCCGCGGGGCGGCCGGATCATCAACAACGGCTCGATCTCTGCCCACGCGCCGCGCCCGCACTCGATCGCCTACACGGCGACCAAGCACGCGGTGACCGGGCTGACGAAGTCGCTGTCGCTGGACGGCAGGCCGTACCGGATCGCCTGCGGGCAGATCGACATCGGCAACGCGGCGACCGACATGACGGAGCGGATGAGCACCGGGATCCTCCAGGCCAACGGCGAGGTCACCGCCGAGCCGGTGATGGCGGCGGACGACGTGGCCAGGACCGTCCTGCACATGGCGGAACTGCCGCTGGAGGCCAATGTGCAGTTCGCGACCGTTCTGGCGACCGCCATGCCCTACGTGGGCCGAGGCTGATCCATTTCGATGCGCGCTTGCCCGGAACTCGCCCTCGAATGACAGAATTTGCGAGTTTCAACCTTCGAGACCGGGCAAGCGCGTGCTGCCCGTATGCTGCTGACCTTCACCGGATGAACACAGAAGGACCACAAAGCATGCGCATACGCTCCGCCGCGCCCCTCGCCCTGGCCGCCGCCACCGCACTGGCCGGCTCGCTCCTCGCCACGGTTCCGGCCTCGGCGGCCTCCCACCAGGGCGGGCTGCACCTCGGCAAGATCCAGTACGACAGCCCCGGCAAGGACACCCGGTCCAACACGTCCCTCGTCGCCGAGTACGTGGACATCCACAACAACGGGAAGTCCGCGCTGCAGCTCAAGGGCTACAAGCTGAAGGACGACACGGGCTACACCTACACCTTCCCCTCCTTCACCGTCGCCGCCGGGAAGACGGTCCGGGTGCACACCGGCAAGGGCAGGAACTCCGGGGCGCACGTGTACTGGAACCGCGGCTCGTACGTCTGGAACAACACCGGCGACAAGGCCCGGCTGATCAAGCCGAGCGGGACACTCCTGGACTCGTGCTCCTGGGGCAAGGGCACCGGCGTGAAGGTCTGCCACTGACCGCAGTGAACGGGCCGCCGCGGCCGGGGGTCCGCGGAGCGGCCAGAGGGGTGGCCCGGGGAGTCAGGACCCCGGGCCACTCCCGTGCGCACCGGGCGGGGGCGCCCGGGGAATGCCCGCCCGCGCACCTCGGTTGACGTGCGGCATGAGCTCACACGACAGCGCCGGGATCCTCCGCTACACCGCTTTCTCCGCCGACCCCGGGGGCGGCAACCCGGCCGGGGTCGTCCTGGACGCCTCCGGCCTGGACGACGCGGCGATGCTCGCCGTCGCGGCTGATCTCGGGTACAGCGAGTCGGCCTTCCTCACCGCGCCCGACGGCCACGGCGGGTACACCGTCCGCTATTTCAGCCCGAAGGCCGAGGTCCCCTTCTGCGGCCACGCCACGGTGGCCGCCGCCTTGGCGCTCGCCGAGCGGGACGGCCCCGGCGACCTGGTGTTCTCCACCGCCGCCGGCACGGTCCCCGTCAGCGTCGTCCGCGAGGGCGGCGAGCTCCGCGCCACCCTCACCAGCGTCGAGCCGCACACCGAGGACGTCGCCCCCGAGGACGTGACGGAGGCCCTGGCCGCCCTGGACTGGCCGGCCGCCGACCTGGACCCCGCGCTCCCCCCGCGCATCGCCTACGCCGGAGCCCGGCACCTGGTACTGGCCGCCGCGACCCGGGAGCGGCTCGCGGACCTCTCGTACGACTTCGCCCGCCTGGAAGCCCTCATGCGCCGACTGGACCTGACGACCGTGCAGCTGGTCCGGCGGGAGTCCGGCTCGGTCTTCCACGTCCGTGACCCGTTCCCGGTCGGCGGCGTGGTCGAGGATCCCGCGACGGGCGCCGCGGCCGCCGCGTTCGGGGCGTACGCCCGCGAGCTGGGCCTCGTACCCGAGGACGCGGTCCTCACCCTCCACCAGGGCGCCGACATGGGCCGTCCCGGCACGCTCACCGTCGAACTGCGGTCCGGTGACGCGCGGATCCGGGTGAGCGGGACCGGCACCCGCATCGGCTGACCGCCGGAGCATGCCGCGCCCCGGCCGGCCCGGAGACGGAGCCGTCGGGGCGCGCTGCGGACCTGATCACCCGCCCGGCCGCCGCACCCCCTCCCGTACGGGGGCCGCGGGCCCGCCGCGCCCGTTCCCGTACGGGCGGCGTCAGCCCGCGTAGACGCCGGCCCTCGCCGCCACGGCCGCCGCCTCGGCCGCCCGGTCGGCGACCGTCTCGTCGAGCGGATCGCCGCTGGCCAGCAGGCGGTAGTAGAGGGGCGCCGACACGGCCTTGACCACCTCGCGCGCGTCGGTGCCCGCGGGCAGTTCGCCCCGCGCGACCGCCGCGTCCACACAGCCGGCCCACTCCTCGACGCGCACCGCGTAGAAGCGGTGCAGGGCCTCGGCGGTCCGGGGGTCGCACGTCGCCGCCGCGACGACGGCGGAGAAGAGGGGGCCCTGACGCGCGTCGGTCAGCGTCCGCACCACGAGCCGGGCGTTGGCCCTGAGGTCCTCGTCCAGGGAACCCGTGTCCGCGCGCGGGACGGACTGCTCCGCCATGTCCGTCAGCAGGTCGGCGACCAGCCCCGCCGTGGTGGACCAGCGCCGGTAGACCGTCGTCTTGCCGACCTCCGCGCGACGGGCCACGTCGGCGAGATCGAGCCCCCCGAAGCCGTGCTCGACCAGCGCGTCACCGGCGGCCCGCAGCACGGACTCCCGCACCCGGGCCGTACGCCCACCGGGCCGTACCGTGCCCGGCTCCACTTCCTCAGCACCCATAACGGCTCTCCAGTTCCATTAGCGGCCCACTCCCTGCTACGGTGGCGTCCATATTAACGGAACCGAAGGACCGTTAACACCTCAGGGCCTCCAGGAAGGGGCACCCCATGTCCACCTCCAGCAGCACGGCACCCGTCACCGCGCCTCCCCCGCCGCCGGCCGTCCGCATGACGGGGCGGCAGAAGCTCGTGCTCGTCCTCCTCCTCGGCGCGCAGTTCATGATCGCTGTGGACTTCTCGATCCTGAACGTCGCCCTGCCCGCCGTGGGCGAGGGTCTCGGATTCTCCCTCGCCCACCTCCAGTGGATCGCCACCTCCTTCGCCCTCGCCGCCGCGGGATTCACCCTGCTGTTCGGGCGTGTCGCCGATCTCGTCGGCCGCAAGCGCCTGTTCACCGGCGGCATGGTCCTCCTCGGCCTCTCCTCGGCGCTCGGCGGGCTCGCCACCTCTCCCGAGGTCCTGCTCACCGCCCGTGTCCTCCAGGGCCTGGCCACCGCGGCCGTCACCCCTGCCGGACTCGCGCTGCTCACCACGGCGTTCAAGGAGGGCCCCCTGCGCGAGCGCGCCCTCGGCCTCAACGGCGCCCTGATGTCCGCCGGGTTCACGGCCGGGGCCGTCCTCGGCGGGCTGCTCACCGACCTCCTCTCCTGGCGCTGGGCCTTCTTCGTGAACGTCCCCGTCGCCGCACTGGTCGTCGCCCTCGCCCCGTCCGTGATCACCGACTCGCGGCCCGCCGGGCGGCCGAAGCTCGATCTGCCAGGAGCCGCGACCGTCACCGGCGGCCTGCTGCTGCTCGTGTACGGACTGACACAGGCGGGCGAGTCCGGCTGGACCACCCCCACCACCCTGACCGCCCTGCTCGTGGGCGCCGCACTCCTCGTCGGGTTCTGGTCCGTCGAGAAGCGGGCCGCCGCACCCCTGGTTCCCGTGCACATCCTCCGGCGGCGCAGCGTCGTCTGGGGCAACGCCAGCGGGCTGACCGCCTTCGTCACCGAGACGTCCCTGGTCTTCCTCCTGACGCTCTACCTCCAGGAGGTCCTCGGCTACTCCCCTCTCGCCACCGGCCTCGCGTTCGGCGTCCTGGGCATCGGCACCGTGGTCGGCGGGATGCTCGGCGGGCGCGCAGTGGGCCGGTTCGGCAGCCGTCGCACCATCGTCACGGGCGGTGCCGTCCAGGCCGCCGCCACCCTGTCCCTGGTGGCGCTCGGCACCTCCGGCGGCTGGATCTCGCTCCTGCTGGCAGCGACCTTCGTGGGCGGCGTCGGCAACATGCTGATGATCGTGGGCTTCATGGTCACCGCCACCTCCGGCCTGCCCGACGGGGAACAGGGCCTGGCCACCGGCCTGGCCACGATGACGCAGCAGGTCGGCATCACCATGGGGATCCCCGTGATGAGCGCGGTCGTCACCGCCCGGACGGGGACGGACACCGGGCCCGCCGCGGTGCTGTCCGGGGTCTCGACGGCGGTCCTCGTCAACTCGGCGCTCGTCCTCGCGGGGGCCCTGCTCGCCGGTGTGTTCCTCGGCCGGTCCGGCAGCCGCACGTCCGCCGGGTGAGTCGGGTGAGTCGGGTCCGGGCGGCGGGACGCCGGGGCGGCAGGATGACGTCCATGGCACAACCGCTGACCGTCCCCAGCATGACCGCCGGAGCCGATTTCGTCCTCCGCCCCTGGGAGATGAGCGATCTGCCCCTCGTCCGCGAGGCGGCGGAGGACGACTACATCCCGCTGATCACGACGATCCCGACGCCCTACTCCCACGAGGCGGCCGAGGCCTACGTCAGACGCCAGTGGGACCGGGCGGCCACCGGGAGCGGCTATCCGTTCACCATTGCCCGCACCCGGGACCGCAGGCCGGTCGGCTCCGTCGGCCTCTGGCTCGCGGACGTGGCCGAGGGCAGGGCCACGCTCGGCTACTGGATGGCGGCGCCGGCCCGCGGCCGGGGCGTCGCGGGAGCGGCCCTGCGCACGGTCACCACCTGGGCCCTGCACGAGCTGCGCATCCCCAGGGTCCAGGTGCTCGTCGAGCCGTGGAACACGGCCTCCCTGCGGACCGCCGAGAGCGCGGGCTACCGGCGCGAGGGCCTGCTGCGCGACTGGCAGGAGATCGGGGGGCGCCGCCGGGACATGCTGATGTACTCCCGGCTGAACGACGACCGTCCCTCCGGTGACCGGGCGGCCGACGGACGCTGAACACCAGACGTTACGATCGCGGGCACCGCGGCAGGACCGCGACGCAGCAGCCGCCGAAACCCCCGGGAGAGCCGAGCCTTGTCCGTACCACGCGTCGGCGTAGCCATCGTCACCATGGGGGACCGTCCGCAGCAGGTCGAGGCGCTCCTGGCGTCGGTGGCCGTGCAGGACGTGCGGCCCGCCCGCGTGGTGATCGTGGGCAACGGCTCCCGCCTTCCGGACTACACCTCGTTCCCCGGCCTGACGGACCTCGACGGCGGGGTGACGCTGCTCGAACTCGACGAGAACCTGGGGTGCCCCGGCGGCCGCAACGAGGCGCTGGAGGCGCTCGCCGGCTTCGGCGACGTGGACGTGGTGATCGAGCTGGACGACGACGGTCTCCTGGTGGAGAAGGACGTGTTCCGCACGGTCCAGGAGCTGTACGCCGCCGATCCGCGCCTCGGCATCGTGGGCTTCCGCATCGCCGACGAGCAGGGGGAGACCCAGCGCCGGCACGTTCCCCGCCTCCGGGCCAAGGACCCGATGCGCGGCGGCCCGGTCACGGCGTTCCTCGGCGGCGGCCACGCGCTCTCCCTGGAGATGCTCGCCGGGACGGGCCTCTGGCCGGCCGAGTTCTTCTTCACCCACGAGGAGACGGACCTGTCCTGGCGGGCGCTCGACGCGGGCTGGACGATCCTCTACGAGCCGGGCCTGCTGCTCCAGCACCCCAGGACGTCACCGGCGCGGCACGCGGTCTACTACCGGATGACGGCCCGCAACCGTGTCTGGCTGGCCCGCCGCAACCTGCCCCTCCTCCTGGTCCCCGTCTACCTGGGCACCTGGCTCCTGCTCACCCTCGCGCGCACCCGCTCGGCCTCCGGTCTGCGCGCCTGGGCGGCGGGCTTCGCCGAGGGGGTGTGCACCGGCTGCGGGCCGCGCAGGCCGATGCGCTGGCGCACGGTGTGGCGCATGACGCGCCTGGGCCGCCCGCCGGTCGTCTGACCGCCCGCGAGCGGCCGCCCGTCCGCTCACTCGGGGCGGGCCGCCGCGGGCCGTCCGGCGGCGGTCCACCGGTAGAGCACGTCCGGCTCCTCCTCCTCGTTGCGGCTGCCGTCGTCGTAGGCCACGGCGACGAAGCCGTGCCGCTCGTAGAAGGCGCGCGCCCCGGTGTTGCGCTGGAACGTGTAGAGGCTCAGCTCCCCGCGCGAGGCCTCCTTCACCCGCTCCAGCAGGCGTGTCCCCACACCCCGCCGCAGGGTGTCCGGGCGCAGGTAGAGCTGGTCGAGCTCGTCCCCGTCCAGGGAGGCGAAGCCCAGCAGCTCCCCCGTCTCCCCCTCGGCCACCCACACCTGCGTGCCGGGCAGCAGCACATGGGTGATCCAGGCGAGGGTGTCCTCGTCGCTGTGCACCCGTGCCAGACCGGGCAGCGCCGCCTCCCGGGAGGCGAGGAAGACGCGGGTGATCTCCTCCGCGTCCTCGGCGTGCGCCGCCCGCAGCCGTACGAACGTGTCCTGAGCCATGGCCGCTCCCCCTTGCCGGTGAACGCACAGGTATACCAGGGACGTTCGCCGAGGAAGGTGGTCCGTCCCGCCTGGGCGTCAGCGATCCGTCATGACCGGAGGCCGGCGCGTCAGAGGGCCGTCAGGGCCGTGGCTCCGGCGGCCGCCCCGCGCTGTGATGGGGAAGAAGGTCCGGCGATCGGGAGAGGCGGGAAGCCATGCGGCCCAGAGTCGTGGTCGGGGTCAGCGGGAGGCCCGGCGGCCTGGCCGCACTGCGGCGGGCGGCCGTGGAAGCCCGGCTGAGGGACGCGGAGTTGTGGGCGGTCCTCGCCTGGGACGTCCCGGGGGCCGGTCTCGGCGGCCGGCAGGGAGCCGGCCTCGGGCCCTCGCTCCTCCTCTGCCGCACGGACGCCGCCGTACGGCTGCGCGCCGCTCTCACCACCGCCTTCGGCGCGGCCGGGGCCGGGGTGGAGGTCGCCGGGCGGGCCGTCCGGGGCACCCCCGGAGCCGTACTGGTGGACATGGCCACCGCCGGGGACTCCCTGCTGGTGGTCGGGGCCGGTCCCCGTGGCGCGCTGCACCGCTGCCTGCGGCCGTCCGTGGTGCGCTACTGCGTGGCCCACGCGCCCTGCCCCGTGCTCGCCGTACCGCCGTCACCCCTGCGGAGGACCGCAGCGCCACTGCGGCCGGACCTCCGGGAACTCATGGGCCGGGACGGCGTGTGACTCCCCCGCCGGGCCGGGGCGAGCGTTGCATAATGCGGCCGGAGGCAACGCCGATCCCCCACCCGAGGAGTTCAAGCAGTGGCTCTGACCCGCGAAGAGCGTGAGCAGTTCCTGGCCGAACCGCACGTCGCCGCCCTGGCCGTGGACGCGCTGGAGGAGGGACGGGCCCCGCTCACCGTGCCGATCTGGTACGGCTACGAACCCGGCGGCGACCTGTGGATCATGACGGGGCGCGACTCCCGCAAGGGCAACTCCATCGCCGCGTCGGGCCGCTTCAGCATGATGGTCGACCGCGTCACACCCACGGTCCGCTACGTCTCCGTCGAGGGCCCCGTCGTGTCCACGGCCCCCGCCACGCGTGACCTGCTGGTGGAGATCTCGTCGCGCTACCTCCCCGCCGAGAAGGTCGAGGGCTACGTCGACTTCGCCTGGAGGGAGCACGGCGAGCAGGTCGTCATCCACATGCGCCCGCAGCGCTGGCTGAGCGCCGATCTCGGCAAGGGCTGAGCCGCCGGGAGGGGTGCCCGCGCCCGGCCGGCCCCTGACGGGCCCTGAGGAACGCGGCGCCCGGCCGTCGAGCGTCCGGGCCCACTCCGCCTTCATCCTGGTGACGCCGGGAGCGCCGGTGAAGGCGACATCGCGTCGCCCTCGTGCCGGGGGCCGCACCGCGAGCGGCCCGAAGCACCCCTCCGGGGCCGGTCGCGGCGCCCGGCAATCCGCGTGAGGAAACGGGGCGATCGGGCGCCAACCGCCCCTCCCCGCCCCTCCCGGACAGCAGGTGAGGCGTTCGTTCCGATAGGAATTCTTGCTTCCGATCTTGTGGCATAGATCGTTTAGGCTCTGGGCAGCATCAGGTCGCACATGATGAGCCATCAGTTTGTGGCTCAAAACGCGCACTTAGAGTCAATGGGCGTCAATTCCGATCGCCCGGTCGCAGGGCGGGGGCCTGTGAATCGTCTCAAGAGAGGACGCCAATGCCGCAGGACGTCACGTTCGACCTCCCCTTCGAGGCCCCGGTGAGCGAGCACCTCGCCCCCGCCAGGGAGCGCCACCTGCGCTGGGTGTGGGAGATGGGGCTGGTACGCAGTCAGGCGGGCTTCGAGGAGTACCAGTCCTGGGACCTGCCCCAGGCGGCGGCGCGGACGTACCCCTACGCCTCGGCCGACGACATGGTCGTCCTGATGAACTGGTTCTCCCTGGCCTTCCTCTTCGACGACCAGTTCGACGCCGGGAGCCCCGACCGCGCGGACCGCATAGCGGAGGTCGCGCGGGAGCTGATAGCCACCCCGCTGCGCCCGGCCGGGACGGCGCCGCGCGTGGTCTGCCCGATCACCACCGCCTGGGCCGAGGTGTGGGCGCAGCTCTCCGACGGCATGTCCCTGGCCTGGCGTACGAGATTCGCCGCCTCCTGGGGGCGCTTCCTCGTGGCACACACCGAGGAGGTCGACCTGGCGGCCAAGGGCCGCGCCGGGACGCTCGGCATAGAGGAGTACGCGGAGTTCCGCCGCCGGACCGTGGGCATCCACCACAGCATCGACGCGGGTGAACGCAGCCGCGGCTTCGAGGTGCCGGCGCAGGTGCAGGCCCACGACCTGATGGTCAGGATGCGGGACCTGGCCGCCGACACCATCGGCTTCATGAACGACATCCACAGCTTCGAGCGGGAGAAGCGCCGGGGCGACGGCCACAACCTCATCGCCGTACTGCACCGCGAGCGCGGCGGCACCTGGGAGGAGGCCGCGGACGAGGCGTACCGGATGACCACCGAGTGCCTCGACGAGTACCTCGCGCTCGAGGCGCACGTCCCGGTGATGTGCGAGGAGCTCGGCCTCGGCTCCGAGCAGCGCGACCAGGTGCGGATGGGCGTGGAAGCCATCCAGCACTGGATCAGCGGCAACTACGAGTGGGCGCTGACCTCCGGCCGCTACGCCGCCGCGAAGGAGGGCCCGGCGGCGACGGCGGAGCTGGCGGGACGCGGATCGCTGGACGACCTGCTCGCCGTCTGACGCGCCGTTCCCGCCCGGCCTGAGGTACGGCCGGGCGGGAACGGGGAGTTGCGGAGCTCAGACGGGCTGCGCGGCGAACTCGACCGGAAGGGCGTCCAGCCGCGCTTCCCAGGTGGAGGCGGTCGAGGTCAGCTCGTCGGCGGACACGGCCAGCCGGAGCCCCGGCAGCCGGTGCAGCAGGACGTCGACGGCGGTCTCGATGATGGCCTGGCCGATGTTCTGGCCGGGGCATTCGTGGGGACCGCCGCTGAACGCCAGGTGCGACTGGTTGCCGTGGACGGACACCCCGGAGTCCGGCCGGATGTCCGGGTCGAGGTTGCCCGCGGCGAGCCCGAGCACCAGCAGGTCGCCCTCCTTGATCTGCGTACCGCCGAGTTCGAGGTCCGCGGTGGCGAAGCGCCCCGGGAGGACCGCCAGCGGCGGGGTGTTCCACATGACCTCCTCGACGACCTCGGAGACGGCCCGCTGGCCGCTGACGAGCCCCGCGAGACGGGAGGAGTCGGTGAGGATCAGCTCCAGCACCCGGGCCAGCAGGTTGCTGGTGGTGGTGTGGGCGGTGATCAGCACCAGCCGCAGGTGGCTGAGGATCTCCCCCTCGTCCAGGCCCGCGGCGTGATCGAGCAGTCCGGTCGTGAAGTCGGGGCCGGGCTCGGCGCGCTTGCGCTCGGCGAGCTCCCCGAGGATCTGCATGATGCGGTCGTTGTGCGCGAGGGCGTCCGGGCCCCCCTTGATGACCTGGGCGCAGGAGACCGCGAGGCTGCGCCCCTCGGCCGCGGGGAGTCCGAAGAGCCTCGTCAGGACGAGCATCGGCAGGTACTCGGCGTACCCGCCCACCAGGTCCGCGGTGCCTGCCCCCGCGAACACGTCGATCTGCTTGTTCGCGAAGTGGGTGACGTGGCGCCGGATGCCGCGCCCCGCGAGGGTGTCCAGGTTGTCGGTGACGGCCCGGCGCAGCCTGCGGTGCGGCTCGCCGTCCTGGGAGACGCAGTCGGGCCGCCAGCCGAGCATCTGGATCAGCGGCGAGGTCTCCTCGACTCCTCCGTCCTTCCAGTCCTGCCAGATGCGCGAGTCCCGGCTGAACTGGAGGGGGTTGTCGAGCACGCGCCGGCTCTCGCGGTAGCCGAGGACCAGCCAGGCGCGGACATCGCCCTCCAGGAGCACGGGCGCCACGGCGCCGTACTCCTTGCGCAGCCGGCCGTAGATGCCCTGCGGGTCCAGCGCGGCGTCCGGCCCGTAGAGCCGGGTGGGACCGCCGGCCCCTCCGTGCATGACGGGGCAGCCGCGGGGGGCGTCCGCCTCGTTCACCGGGTGTCCGTCGGTCATCGGGGCTCCAGAGCGACGGCGGAGCGTGCCTTGAGGTGGCGGATCAGCGCGATCAGCACGTCACGGCTGGAGGTCCGGTCACGGGCGTCGCAGGTCACGACCGGGGTGTGCTCGGGAATGTCCAGGGCGTCACGGATCTCCTCGACCGGGTGGTTCTTGGAGTCGGGGAACACGTTCAGGGCGATGACGAAGGGCACGTTCTGCCGTTCCATCTCCTCGATGGCCCGGAAGCTGGAGGCCAGCCGCCGGGTGTCCACCAGGACCACGGCCCCCAGGGCGCCCTTGAACAGACCGTTCCACAGGAACCAGAAACGTTCCTGCCCCGGTGTCCCGAACAGGTACAGGACCAGTTCCTCGTTGATGCCGATCTTGCCGAAGTCGAGGCTGACCGTGGTCTCCTGCTTGTCCGCCACCCCGATCAGGTCGTCGACGTCCACGCTGGCCTGGGTCAGCGTCTCCTCGGTGGTGAGCGGCTTGATGTCGCTGACCGAGCGCACCAGGGTGGTCTTCCCGGTGCCGAAACCGCCGGCGATCATCACCTTCACCGAGCGGGTGCCGCCTCCGTCCGTCTGCCGGCCGGGTTGGTCAAAGCCTTTGAAGTCCACTGAGTACCTCCTCGAGGAGCGCCAGGTCGGGCCCGCGGCCGGCGCCTGACGCCGGAATGGGGTCGCGGGCCTCGACGCGTCCTGCGTCCAGCAGATCGGCAAGGAGCACCGCGAGAATGTTGAAGGGCAATCCGAGATGGGCGCCGAGTTCGGCCACCGACAGCGGATCGCGGCAGCGCCGGAGAATCTCCTCGTGTTCGTGCTGCAGGCCGGTCCCGGCTGCGGCACGGGAGATGATGAGGGTCGCCACGTCCAGGGTCGACGACGAACCCCCCGGTCCGCTGCGCCCCCCGGTGAGGACGTAGTAGCGCTCGAGACCGGGCGGGTCCGTGGGCCGGCGGGGACCACTCATCCAGAGTGCTCCTCCAGGCGCGGGCTGGTGCCGAGGAGCTCACCCATCCTGCGCGCCAGGTCTCTCATCTGGTGTCCGAGCAGCCCCTGGTCGAGCCCTTCCCTGGCCAGGACCCCGAGGTACGTCTCGACTCCGGCCCGCACCACGAAGAGGTGACCGCCGTCGACCTCGATCATCGCCAGCCGGAGCTGCCCCGCGTACGAGGGGAACTGCTCGGCCACGGGCTGCGCCAGCGCCTGCAGCCCGGCGACCACTGCGGCGAAGCGGTCCACGTCGTCCGGATCGTCGGCGCCGTAGGAGGTGATGGCCTTGCCGTCGCTGGAGGCGACGAGGGCGAAGCGGATCTCGCGGATGCTCTCCGTCAGATCCCGGAGCGCCCAGCTCACGTCGGTTCCCTGTTGCGTCATGTGGACTAGTCGCTCTCTTCAGTGCGGTGGTACTCGCGGCCGGCAGTCGTCTCGCGTGCGCCCGGGGCGGCGTCCGCGGTCATCGTCTCCGGCGGGGTGCTCTCACGCCCGGCCGTGGCGAAGGCGGCGAGGCCGGCGAACGACGCGTCCGGGGGCACGGGGGCCATGGACTCGCCTGTGCGTTCACCGGCGCTCGGCCGGGTGGCCGGCGCGTCGGCCCGCCTGCTCCTGCGCCTCGGCAGACCGCCGGGGGTGGTGTCCATGAGGTCGCCGGCTCCGGTGGTGTCCACGGGCGCGGCGGTGCCCGCCGGTGCGGGGACGGGCTCCGCCCTCTCCACGACGGGCCTGGCCGGCTCGGTGACGGGGGCGGACAGATGGCTGAAGTACTTGTGGGGGACCACGACGACCACGGAGGTGCCGAGCCACGGGGAGTCCGCGAAGGTGACCCTGATGCCGTAGCGGCGAGCCAGGGCGCCCACCACGCGCAGACCGAGGTTGGCGTCCTCCGAGATGCCGCCGAGGCCGGGGCCCTTCGACGTACCCGCGATGGCCTGCTCCGCCTCGCGCTTCCGTTCGTCGCTCAGTCCCTTGCCCGCGTCCTGGATCTCGATGCCGACACCGTTGGGCACCTCCTTGCCGGAGACGACCACGGGCTCGGTGGGCGGCGAGTAGCGTGCCGCGTTGTCCAGGAGGTGGGCGAAGATCAGGGTGAGGTGGTCCACCAGTCCGCCGTCGACACCGAGTTCGGGGAGGTGGCGGACCTGGATGCGGTTGAAGTCCTTGATGCGGCCGATGCCGCCCCGGACCACGCTGAGCAGCCGCTGGGGCTCCTGCCACTGGCGTCCGGGCCGGTCCGAACCACCGAGTACGCCGATGCTGGCGGCGAGGCAGTCGGCGGGGCCGATCTCCTGGTCCAGCTCCATGAGGCCCTGGGCCACCGCGGGAAGACGCCCGTGCTCGCCCTGCATCTCGTGCAGCCGGCCGCGGAGACGGCCCGTCAGCACGTGGATCCGGCTGCCGATGCCGACCACGGCCTGCTCGGCGGAGGTGGAACGATTCAGCTCTTCCTCGACGGCGAGCAGCGCGGTCCGCAGGACCCTGCGCAGCGCCGCGCGCAGCTCCGGACCCGCCTCGGCCTCCTGGCCGATCTCCGCCAGGATGTCGTCGATGGCCTCGCCGTCCCGCAGCCGCTCGACCGCTTCGGGGAGATGGCTCTCGCCGAGCCTGGCGACGACGGCCTGCTGGTGCGCGAGCTGCTCCTCCGTCTCGTCGGTCCGTGCGGCGACGGCGGCCTCGCAGGCCTGCGTGTGTTCCGCGACCCGGGCTTCGAAGTGGGCTGCCTGCTCGCCCAGTTGTGCTTCCAGCGCCGATCGCTCGGACGCGAATCTCTGTTCCCTGCCGCGTACGTCCGCGTACAGCTGCTGGGAGTGCTCGGCCTGCGCGGAGCGGTACTCCTCGCCTGCGCGGCGGAGCTGGGAACGGGTGCGGATCAGGAGCCGTACACAGACCGAGCCGGCGACGGTGACCGCCGCTCCCGCGAACGTCGCGGGTATCTGGACCTCTTCGGGTCCCGCCACTGCGGTGACGACGGTTCCTGCTCCTAAGGCCAGCGGCATCAGCCACCAGCCGAACCAGGCGACCGGAGCGCGCGCCGCTGGGGGTGGAGTGGCAAGTTCCATCTGCATCCTTCGAGAGCAACACTTTCGAACGGGGGCGGTGCGGGCGGCGCCCGAGGGGAGCGCGCAGCATCGCGGCGGCGATGTGACTTCACGTCAACTCGCCGCGCCGCAGAGGAGCCTATCGGGTTCCAGATCGAATTGATCAACCGTCCTCCGCATACCGGGAGGTATTCGATCATGCGCTGGCCGGAACCTTCCGGTCGCCGTCACGCACACCCCTTGAACAGCACCGGTCCCCCGTCCGCCCCGTTCGGCGGAAGCAGGACGGAGGTGGCCGGAAGGCGCGGAAGCGGCCGCTCCGGGCGAAGGTCCCGGAGGCACCCGCCCCCCGCCGCCGGTTCCGCTTCCGCTTCCGCTTCCCCTCAGCCGGCCTCGGGCACCAGGCCGTCGGCGACCAGGCCCGCGAGGACCGCCTCACCCAGGGCGTGCACCGCGGACTGCGGGCGGACCATCACGGTGAACTCGTCGATCCTGCCCTCCTCGTCGAACTGGAGCAGGTCGATGCCGTGGATCTGCTTTCCGTTCACGGTGGCCCGGAAGACGAGGATCGCCGACGGGGCGTCCCCGCCGCCGTCTCCGGACTCGGCCGTGCCCTCGAACTCCCCGACGTAGCGGAAGTCCTCGAAGGTGCGCAGCAGGACGCCGAAGAGCCCCGACACCATGGCCTTCCCCTCGAAGGGGGTGAACTTCACCGGACTGTGGAGGCGGATGTCCTCGGTGAACAGCTCGTCCAGTGCTGCGCGATCGTGCTTCTCCACGGCGGCGCGGAAGCGTTCGGCGGTCTCCATGGCCTCTCCTCTTACTCAACAATGTGACTAGTCAGTTTCTTGAGTATGATGAAGCGGCGGACACGAAAAGGGAAGGGGCCGCTTCGATGGCCTTGCGACATGCCGTGCTGGCGGCACTGCTGGACGGCGAGTACAGCGGATACCAGCTGGCCAAGGCGTTCGACATCGGCGTCGCGAACTTCTGGCACGCCCTGCCCCAGCAGCTGTACGCCGAGCTGGCGAAGCTGGAGAAGGACGGGCTGGTCGCGGGGAGGCAGGTGGTCCAGGAGACCCGCCCCAACAAGCGGCTGTTCCGGGTCACCGACGCCGGTCTCGCCGAGCTGGAGACGTTCGCCGCGACCCTGTCGAAGCCCTCGTTCATCCGCGACGACCTGCTCGTCAAGGTCCAGGCCGCCGACCACATCGGCGTCGGGCCGGTGATCGAGCAGCTCGACGAACGGGCGTCCGCCGCCGAGGCCAGGATCGAGCTCTTCGGCAAGCTGCTGCGCCAGATGCGCGGGGACGCCGACGAGGAGGAGTTCCTGCTCCGGGGCGAGCGGATCGGCCCCTACCTGACCTGCCTGCGGGGTCTCGCCTTCGAGCGGGACAACCGGGACTGGTGCCTGCGCATCTCAGCCGTTCTCCGTGAAAGGCGGACCGTTCATGAGCAGCGGTGAATACCTGCGGTACGTCGCCCTGGGCGACAGCCAGACCGAGGGGGTCGGGGACGGCGACGACACCGTCGGCCTCCGGGGCTGGGCCGACCGGCTCGCCGAGCACCTCTCGGCCGTCAGCCCCTCGCTCACGTACGCCAACCTGGCCGTACGGGGGCGTGTCGCCCACCAGGTCCGCGCCGAGCAGCTGGAACCCGCGCTGGCCCTGCGCCCCGACATCGCCAGCGTCGTCGCCGGGGTCAACGACGCGCTCCGGCCGCGGTTCGACCCGGCGGAGACGGTCGGCCACCTGGAGGCGATGTTCTCCGCGCTGACCGCCGCCGGAGCCCACGTGGTGACCCTCACCTTCCCCGACATCGGGAAGATCGCGCCCCTCGCCCGGCCGGTCAGGTCCCGCGTCTTCGCGCTCAACGACCACATCCGCGCCGCGGCCGCCCGGCACGGGGTCACGGTCGCCGAGGGCGCCGGGCACGACGTCACCACCGACCCGCGCCTCTGGAGCACCGACCGCCTCCATTCGAGCCCGCTGGGCCACGAGCGGATCGCCGCGGCCGTCGCCCACGCCCTGCACCTGCCCGGGAGCGACGACGCCTGGGCGCTTCCGCTGCCCCCGCGGGCGACGCCGTCCGCCTGGCAGGCGGCGGCGGCCGAAGTGCGCTGGACCGCCTCCTTCCTCGGGCCCTGGCTCGGCCGCCGTCTCCGTGGCCGGTCCTCCGGTGACGACCGCACCGCGAAGCGCCCCCTGCTGCTGCCGCTCAGCAGTACGGCGGAGCCGCTCGCCGCCCCGGCGGACGGCGGGGCGTAGAGGAGCGCGGCTCCGGGTGTCTCACCGCCCGGAGCCGGGTGCGCCGTGTCCTGCGGCACGCCGCAGGAACGCCGCCACCGTGGTGAGCACGGCCAGGACCCAGAGCGCCGCCAACGACCACGGCATGCCGTTCGCGCCCCACACGTCCATGGCCGCGCCCGCGTACGGGGGTCCGACCACGCCTCCGACCCCCCAGACGATGGCGAATGCGGTGTTCCCCAGGAGCAGGCTCTCCCCGTCCAGGTTGGCCCCCAGGATGCTCAGGACCAGGGGATAGCCGGCGAAGGCGATACCGCCCCACACGGCCACCGTCGGCCACAGCCACAGCCCCCAGCCCATGGCCGCGGGGAGCAGCAGCGCCCCCGCCGTGCCCACCGTGAGGGAGAGCAGCAGGGCGGTGCGTCCGCCGAGGCGGTCGGCCAGCCAGCCGAGCGGGAACTGCAGGGTCGTCTGGCCGACGAGCAGCACCGTCAGGGCCAGCTCACCGCGCCCGGCCGGGAGTCCGGCCGCGTCCGCGTAGAGGGGCAGGAACTGCAGGGTGACGGCGTCGAAGACGGAGATCGCCAGGACCGCCACCAGGAGGACCGAGAGCTGCCGGGTCAGCGATGCCACCGGCACCCGCCCCGAGGCCCCCATGGCGGGCACCCGGGACCTCTCGGTCCACAGCGGCCACAGCGCCACCAGAGGACTGGCCACCGCCACCGTCAGGGCGAGCGCCTCGGAGTTCTCCGAGGCGCTGAGGACCGCCGGCCCCACGCAGAACCCCAGGGCGAGCACCGAGGTGTAGGCGGTGAGCAGCCTCCCTCGATGGGCCACGTCGGCGTTCTCGCTGATCCAGGTCTCGCTGAGGATGAACATGGCGACCGCGCAGCTGCCGAGCAGGGCGCGCAGGACGAACCAGAGCACCAGGTCGTCCGTCACCGCGAACAGGCTCAGGATCGCCGAGCTGCCCGCGGCCGCCGCCATCATCAGCGGCCACGGGCCGAACCGTCGCACGAGCACGGGGATCAGCGCCGCGGTCAGGACCATGCCCAGCGGGGTCATCGCCCCGTTGAGCCCGATCACGGTGCCCGAGGCCCCCCGTTCCTCCAGCATGCGGGACAGCAGCGGATAGGTGATGCCCAGCGTCATGCCGAAGACACCGATGACGGCGATCGGCCCCACCGCGGCACGCACCGCACCGGTGTTGCGCTCGCGGGACAGCGTAGGGAGTGGACCCGTCATGTCAGCCGTTCACTTTGTTCCACACCCGGCCGGGCAGACCGAAGATGTCGATGAACCCCTCCGCGCTGCTCTGGTCGAACGTGCACTCGTTCCCGTACGTCACCAGCTCGTGCCGGTACAGGGAGTGCTCCGCCGAGCGCGCGGCGACCGCCACCCCGCCCTTGTAGAGCTTGAGGGTGATCTCACCGGTGACCGTGCGCTGGGTCGAGGCGACGAAGGCGTCCAGGGCGGCGCGCAGCGGGCCGTGCCAGTGCCCGTCGTAGACGGTCCGGCTGTACTGCTGCTCCAGCTGGCGCTTCTGGTTCAGCACGTCCGCGGGCAGGGTGAGGTTCTCCAGCTCCTGGTGGGCCCTGATGAGCAGCAGCATGGCCGGGGCCTCGTACAGCTCGCGTGACTTGACGCCCACCACGCGGTTCTCCAGCATGTCGATCCGTCCCACCCCGTGCCGGCCACCGAGCGTGTTGAGCCGGCCGAGCAGGTCGAGCGGCGCGAGGCGTTCGCCGTCGAGGGTGACGGGGATGCCGCCCTCGAAGCCGATGCGCACGTGCGCCGGGGTGTCGGGTGCGCTCTCGGGGGCCGTCGTCAGGGACCAGACCTCCTCGGTCGGCTCCCAGGAGAGGTCCTCGATCAGCCCGGCCTCGACGTTGCGGCCGAGGATGTTCAGATCGATGGCCCAGGGCTTCTCCTTGGAGACGTGCGGCTCGATGCCGTACTTCTCGGAGTACGCGATGGTGTCGGCGCGGCTGAAGGGCCAGACCCTGGCCGGGGCGAGGATCTCCAGGCCGGAGTCCAGGAGGCCGACCGTCAGGTCGAGGCGGACCTGGTCGTTGCCCTTGCCGGTGCAGCCGTGTGCCACGGCGGTGCAGTCGTACGCGTGGGCCTGCTCCACCAGGAGTTCGCCGATGAGCGGGCGGCCGAGCGCCGACGAGAGGGGGTACTGGCCGTCGTACAGGGCGTTGGCCTGTATCGCGGGGAAGCCGAACTCCCGGACGAACCGTTCCTTCGCGTCCACGACGATCGAGACGTCGGCGCCCGCACGGAGGGCCTTCTCCCGGACCGGCTCCAGTTCGTCGCCCTGCCCGAGGTCGGCGGCCATCGCCACGACGAAGTCGGCGCCCATCTCGTGGCGCAGGTAGGGGATGCAGGCGGTGGTGTCCACGCCGCCCGAATAGGCCAGCACAACACGCTTGGTCATGGTTCGCTCCTCAGTTCGACTCGGCGTTGCGTCCGCGCAGCTCCACGGCTGCCTTGCGGACGAGTTCGGGGGAGGTACCGCCCGGCGAGGTGCGGCGGGCGACGGCGTTCTCGACGGTGAGGACCTCGGGCGGCATCGGCCGGAGCCGGGCGTCGAAGTCGCCGAGTTCGGCCGGTGAGGAGTCCTTGAGCTCCCGGCCCTGGACGCCCAGCCACTTGACGAGTCCGGCGACGACGCTGTGGGCCTCGCGGAAGGGCAGGCCCTGCCCGGCCACCAGCCAGTCGGCGACATCGGTGGCCACCGTGTTGCCGAGGGCCGCGTCCGCGCGGGTCTTCTCCGGCCGGAAGGTGATGCCGCGCAGCATCGCCTCGGCCGCCCGGACACCCACTTCGAGGTTGTCCGCCGCGTCGAAGAGCGCCTCCTTGTCCTCCTGCATGTCCCGGCTGTAGGCGAGCGGCAGCCCCTTCATGACCGTCAGCAGTGCCATCAGGTCGCCGAAGATCCGGCCCGACTTGGCCCGCATCAGCTCGGGCAGGTCCGGGTTGCGCTTCTGCGGCATGATCGACGATCCGGCGCAGAGGTCCTCGGGGAGTGCGATGAAGCCGAACTGCGGGGTGCTCCAGATGACCATCTCCTCGCCGAGCCGTGAGATGTGCACGGCGAGCGTGGCACCCGCGGACAGGTAGTCGAGGACGAAGTCACGGTCCGAGACCGCGTCGAGCGAGTTGCGGGTCACACCTCCGAAGCCGAGGCGGCGGGCGGTGTCGTACGGGTCGATCGGGTAGCCGGTGCCGGCGAGGGCGGCGGCTCCCAGCGGGGACTCGTCGAGGCGCAGCCGGGCGCAGCGGAGCCGGTCGCGGTCTCTGAGGAACATCTCGCCGTAGGCCAGGAGATGGTGCCCGATGGTCACCGGCTGCGCGCACTGCAGGTGGGTGAAGCCGGGCATGACGTCGGCGTGATGGACCTCGGCCCGCTCCGCGATCACGTCGATCACGCGGCCGAGGAGTGCGTCGAGCCGGCCGATCGCGTCGCGCACCCAGAGCCGGGCGTCGACGGCGACCTGGTCGTTGCGGGAACGGGCGGTGTGCAGCCGGCCCGCGACGGGCCCGATCAGCTCCCGCAGCCGGGCCTCCACGTTCATGTGGACGTCTTCGAGCGCGGGGTCGAAGGTGAACTCCCCGGCCTCGATCTCGCCCCTGATCCGCTCCAGACCGGAGACGATCAGCTCCGACTCCGCTGAGGAGATCACCCCGCTCCCGGCGAGCATGCGGGCGTGGGCCACCGAGCCGTCGAGATCCTGCTGGGCCAGCCGGTGGTCGAAGCGGACCGAGGCGTTGATCTCCTCCAGGAGCGCGCTGTTGCCGGTGAGCCAGCCCTCCCAGACCTGTTCCTCGCGCGGGGTCTCTTCCCTGTTCACCGGTCTCCTCGTCTCGTCATCACGGCCACCTTGAATGCGAAGGAGCATCGGAACTCCCTCTTCTTCCTACGGATCTCACGCAATCGGTACGCACTGCAGAGCCACTGCGCCTTGTAGAGGACGGAGAGGAAGAGCCTGCGCCGCAGTGAGCCGCGGGTGAACTCGGCCTCACCGGCGAGGACGTCGAATCCGGACTCCCCCGCGATCCGGCCCATCCCTGACGAGCAGAAGAAGAGCAGCAGGTCGCGGCCGCCCGGTTCGAGCGCACACAACGCGCCCCGCAGCATCCGCTGCCCGAGTCCCCTGCCCCGGTACTCGTCGAACAGGAACACCACGGCTATCTCGCTCCAGCGGCCGGCGAGATGGTGCACGAGCAGGGCGCCGGCCAGCCGGCCGGTCCCCGTGTCCACCAGGGCGAACGTGTCCCGGCGCCCCGTCCACTCACCCGCGCTGTAGCCGGTGATGTGGGGCGACTGCCTGATCTCGCGCATGACCTCGGCGGCTTCGGGCCGGGTCAGCGGACGTCGGTGCAACAGGTACCCGTCGGCGGGACCCGGTACGGCGCCGTCCGCTTCGGGCGGTGTCTCCGGCGCCGTGCATTCTCTGACTGGATACGGCAAGGTTCGTCTTCCTCGCATGGTCACGAAGGGCCGGCGACACGCAGCTGCGGATGTCGCCGTCGGGCGGGCGGAGGCGCGTCGGGCGGTCGGGCCGCCGGGCGGAGGCGCGTCAGGTGGTCGCGTGGGGTCAGCGGAACCGCAGGCGGCCCAGGGCGCGCTCGAAGAGGTCCTGGGGGTCGGCGGGCTCCAGCTCGCCCCGGGCGGACCGGCCGAGGAGCTCCGCGAAGCAGGCCCGGTAGACCGGCTCCCGGTCGGTGCTGCCGGTCTCCTTCTCCAGACGGCGTGTCACGCCGTCCTGGAGTCCGCCGCCGTGGTGCACGGCGATCTTCTTCCGCCAGGCGACCGGTTCGGAGACCCGTCGGCCCATCGCGGTCCGCAGGTGGTACTTCTCCCTCCCCTCCCGCACCTTGCACTCGGGGGCGGTCTCGAGCGCCACCCGCATCACGGGCCAGGACCAGAAGGGGTGGTGGACTCCGGTGCCGTAGGCGAGTGGCATGCGGCCGGAGAGCTCGTTGGTGCGGCGGGTGCGGTCGACGGCCGAGAGGACCTGGTCGACCAGCTCGTGGTGGTGCGCGAAGGGGCGGTAAAGCCCGGCGTTGATCAGGTCGCTCCCGTAGCCGGTCAGCAGCGGCCGTCCGGCCGGCACGGCGCCGAGGCGCTGCACCGACGTCGCGGTGAGCGCGACCTCCACCACCTCGGGTTCGGTCACGCCCAGCCAGCGGACGGCCTCCGGGATCGAGGCGATGATGTCGTCCTCGGTCAGGTGGACCGCTTCGAGGCCGATGCCCAGCTCCGCGCAGAGCTCGGCCGCGTCGGCGAGTTCGTCGCCCCACGGGGTGCCCACGCTGTAAGGGGTGACGGAGAGCCCGGAAGTGGCCGCGAGGTAGGTCACCGTGCCGGAGTCGATGCCGCCGGAGAGCAGGGTGGCGTAGCCCGTACCGGCCGGGGTGGACCGGTCGATCCGTTCGATCTCCGCCGTCAGTGCGTCGAGTTGGGCCTCACCCGCGGCGTGCGGGTCCGTGCGGTGCGGCTCACGGAAGTCGCGCAGCGGATCGTGCAGGTCGCCGGTCTCCGTCCGCCAGTGGCCGTCGTCGTAGCGGGTCCGGTGCACGCTGCTGTGCGGGAGCCGGTTCACCCCGCGCAGCAGCGTGCCGCACGCGTGGCCGACGGCGGTGCCCGTCAGCTCGACGGGCAGGCCGAGCGCCGGCAGGACGAGCGGCGCGAGGAACAGGTCGGTGAAGTACGCGAAGAGCCCGCGCATCCGGTTGACCGCGTAGTGGACCGGGTTCTCGTTGAGCCCGGAGACCCTGACCACGACGGCGTCCGGTTCGACCCGCACGGTGGAGGCCGTCAGGTCGTCCCCCGCACCGGCCGGCTCCGCGAGGAGGGTGCCGACGTCGAGGGTGAACGGCGGATCGGCGGGCAGGTCCGCCCCCTCGGGGCCCCGGTGGTACACGTGCAGGACGCCGGTACCCGTGTGGACCGACAGTGCGGCCAGGTCGGGCAGGGGGGTGTTGCTGACGACACACCACTTGCTGAGCGGAGCCATGGTCAGGCCTTTCCGATGATGCGGCGCATACGCTGCTGGGCCTCGCCCGCCGAGAACGCGGTGCGGTGGGACTGCTTGCCTTCCTCACGCACACGCCGCAGGCCCTCGACGTACGGGCCGTTGACCCGGGCCCGGGTCGACCTGACCGCCGCCGCGGTGTACCCCGCGATGCGCCTGCCGTGGTCGAGGGCGCGCTCCAGCAGTTCCCCGGGAGAGGTCACCTCGTGCAGGAGCCGGTCGGCGAGGGCCCGCTCGGCGGGCCACTCGGCGCAGGTGTAGAGCATCTCCTGCATCACGCTGCGGCCCACCACCGTCTCCAGCATGTAGCCGCCGAAGTTGCAGGCGATGCCCACCTTGAACTCGGGCATCACGAGCTTCGAGGCGCTGCTCCCGATGCGCAGGTCGCAGCAGAGCGCGATCTGCAGGCCGACGCCGATGGCGAAGCCGTCGATCGCGGCCACGACCGGCTTGGATATCCCGGCGACGGTGCTGTACAGGTCCGTGATGTCGTCGATCCAGGCGTCGACCTCGTCGCCGCCGGAGAACTCCGACACCTCGTTGAAGTCACCCCCGGCGCCGAACGACCGGCCCGCTCCGCCGTACAGGACGACGCAGTTCACGCCGTCGTCGCCGTCCAGTTCCCGCATCAGACGGGTCAGCTCACGCATCCGTGTGCGGCTGAACGGGTTCTGTTCGTGCGCGTGCGAGAACTCCACCAGGGCCACCGCTCCGGGCAGCACCTCGCAGGCGATGCTCTGCGGCACAACGTCCGTCGTCGTCACGTCTCTCCTTGTCAACTGCCGTGGCGGTAAGGGGTGTTTCACTGCACTCGGTGCCGGGGTGGGTGTCCGCCGGGGCGGCCGTGGGGGACCCGGCGGGCGGGGAGGGCCCGGCGGCCGCGGGGGGCCCGGCGGCCGGCGGGGATCAGAGTTCGCCGCGGGCCGGATAGTCGTTCTCGTTGATCCAGCGGACCGTCTCGACGACCTCGTCGAGGTGCGGACGCAGGAAGGGCATGGTGGTCTGCACCGCGGCGTACAGCGTGCCGTCCGGGCGGACGAGGAACAGTCCTGGCTCGTTGAACTCGTTGGGCTGGCCCTCCTTGATGGCCTTGGAGCGGTGCAGCCCCCACTGCCGCATCGACTCCGTGGGGAGCCCGTAGCCGATCGGGACCCGGGTGATGCCCCACTCGTCGACGGCCCGCCGGGCGCGGCCCTCGTCGTCGCCGCTCACCGCGAGGACGCGGTCCACGCCGACCTCGGCGAAGCGGTCGACGAGACCGTCGAGTTCGGTCACATGGGCCCGGCACATGGGGCAGTGCACGCCCCGGTAGAAGACGACCAGGCTGAACCGGTCCGGATGCTGGTCCGCGAGGACCCAGCGGCCGCCGCCGGCGAGGGGGACGTCCAGGGCGGGTACGGGCTGTCGGGGCGTGAGCACGGAGAACTCCTCCAGAGGGGACGTGGGACGGACCGGGTTCTAGGCGACGGAGAGGGTCAGCTGCCCCCGGAACAGGACACGGGTGCCGCCCTCGCTGATGGCCGTACGGCCGTGCAGGGTCCGCTGGTTGTCGATGATCAGCAGGTCCCCCGCCCGCCAGCGGTGCGTGTAGGCGTAGCGCTCCGCGCGCAGGAAGGCGTCGAGCTCGGTGAGGAACGCGTCGGACCGCGCCGGCGCCATGCCTTTGACCCGGACCTCCCAGGAGCGCTGCTCGACGTCCCGGGAGAAGGCGGTCGCGAGGTTCAGCGACTTCACCCGGCCGTGGTCGCGGGTGGTCGGGATGGTGTACCAGTCCTCGGGGACGGAGGGGAAGTAACCGCGCTCCGTCACGAGGTACTCGAGCTCGTGCTCGTCGAGGACCCGCCGCAGGTGCTCGGGCATCTCGTCCCACGCGGTCAGCTGGTCGCTGACATAGGTCTCGCCTGAGCCCGGGACGTCGGAGAACTCGGCGGCGTACAGGACGATCAGGTCGACGCGCTCCCCCACGAGCAGGCCGTCCGTGTGGACGGGCAGCGGTCCGCGGCCCGTCACCACCTTCCCCTTGTCGCGGGAGGCGTCGAGCTTGAGCAGGTCGGCCTGGCCCTCGCCGAACTTGTGGTCGACGCGGTCGCCGAGCGAGCGGACGAGGACCTTGAAGTCGGCCTCGTCCAGTTCGACCCCCCGGACCAGGGCGCAGCCGCTGTCCAGCGCGACGCGCCTGGCCCGCCGGGCCAGGTCCTGGACGGAGGTGGCCGGGTCCCAGGGGAGCAGTGCGCCCATGCCGGACGGGGTCAGCTGCCGGGGTGCGTCTTCATCGGACATGTCTGTTCCTTCGTGAGGTTCGGTGCGGGTGCGCGGGGAGGGCCCGGTCAGCCGGACGGGCGGGCGAGCCGGGCCGCGCGGGTGATCTCCGCTTCGAGGCGCTCCACCGTCGCCGGCTCGGCGAACAGCGGCTCCGTCTCCAGGTCCACGTCGAACCTGTCCTCCAGGGCGGACAGGATCTGGATCAGGGCGGCCGAGTTGACCCCGGCGCTGATCAGGTCGAGACCGGGGCGGTCCCTGAGGAACGGGAAGCCGTGCGCCGTCAGCTCCTCGTGGATCGCGGCGCGTACCTCGGACTCGGTCATTCGCTCTTCGCTCCTTCGATCGCGTCGGCGATCCGTCGGGTGTGGTGCTCACGGACCAGGTCGAAGTGCCCGCCGGCCAGCACCGTGGCCTCCTCGCGGCGGGCGAGCCGGGCCCAGGCGGCGGGGTCGGGTTCGGCGGGCCCGTGAGCGGCACGGAACTCGACCAGGGGGACGTCGGCGGGCGGCGGCGCCCAGGCGCGCAGCAGCGTCAGGTTCTGCCGGTAGACCTCGAACCTGGTGCCGAACTCGGTGTCCTCGGCCGCCTGCGCGGGGTCCACGCGTACGCCGCTCGTCTCCACCACGTCCCGCAGGAACCCTTCGAGTGCGGGTTCGTCCGCCTCGTCACCCCGGCCGTGCCCGGACCCCGAGGCGGGGGTGTCCAGCACCACGACACGCGCCACGGCCGCGCCGCAGACCCGGGCGGCCTCGAAGGCCAGCGCTCCCCCGAAGGACCATCCGGCGAGGACGAGGGGCACCCCGTCCGTGAGCGTCCGCGCGGGCAGCTCCCGCAGACAGCGCCGCGAGAGCGCGGCGAGCGAGCCGTGGCCCTCGTCGGAGCGGGGCAGGGGTGTGTCCAGGCCGACGACATGCACGTCGATGTCGCCCGCGAGCTCCCGGACCAGACCGGAGTAGCAGGACGCCCCGCCGCCCACCGGCGGGAACAGGACCAGCCGCAGCCGGGGCGCGGCGGCGGCCCGCGGCTGGTGCGTCCAGACGCCGGGCGTTCCCGTGGTGCGGGTCCCCCGGCAGAGCTCGGCCAGCCCCGCCACCGTGGGACGGGACATGAACGCCCCGAACGGTGCGGTGCGGCCGAACCTGCTGCGCAGCAGGGAGAGCAGCCGGATCGCGTCGTACGAGCTCCCGCCCGCCTCGAAGAAGGACTGCTCGCCCGGGGGCGTTCCGAGGACTTCCTGCCAGCAGCCGGCGATCTCCTGGGTGTACAGGTCCTGGGCGTGCGGCTGCCGCGTCGTCCGGGACCGCGCGGCGGCCGGACCGTCCACGGCGCGTCCGGGCACGGGCAGCGCCGCCAGCGCGCGGCGGTCCAGCTTGCCGTTGCCGTTCAGCGGGAGGGCGTCGAGCGGGACCAGCGCATCGGGCAGCATGTAGTGCGGCAGCGTGTCCCTGAGCACCCCGGACACATCCTCGCGCCAGCCGTCCGGCGCGCCGGCGGCGAGGGTGACGTAGGCGACGAGCTTCCTGCGGCGTCCCTCGCCCCGGACGCAGACGGCGCAGCGTACGACGCCGGGGGCGCTCTCCACGCGGTGCTCGATCTCCCCGAGCTCTACGCGGTGGCCGTTGAGCTTGACCTGGCCGTCGGTGCGCCCCAGGAATTCGACCACCCCGTCGGGGTGGCGGCGTCCGCGGTCCCCCGTGCGGTAGAGCGTGCCGTGCACGGGGTCGGGGAGGAACGCGGCGGCGGTCTTCTCCGGGTCGTTGGCGTAGCCGTCGGCGAGACCGGCGCCCGCGATGTGGATCTCGCCCACCTGCCAGGGCGGGCAGACGTTCCGTTCGGCGTCGAGGACGAGGATGTCCTGGCCCGGCAGGGCCCTGCCGTAGGGAATGGAGCGGCCCGTGCGGTCCGCCTCGGTCACCCGGTGGCTGATCGACCAGATCGCGCCCTCCGTCGCCCCGCCCAGGCTGACGATCTCCGCGCCCGGTGCGAGGCGTTCGAGGGCCCCCGGCAGAGCCGTCGGGATCCAGTCGCCGCTCAGCAGGAACGCCCGCACCGACGGCACGGCGTGGTCCTCCTCCGCCAGGAGCGACGCCAGCGCCGGGGCGGAGTTCCACAGGGTCACCCCGTGCCGGTTGATGAGCTCGGCCCACTGTGCGGGGTTCCTGGCGCTCTCCGGCGAGAGCATCACGACCGAGCCGCCGCGCAGCAGCGGGCCGAAGATGTCGTACACGGAGAGGTCGAAACCGATCGAGGACACGGACAGCACCCGGTCGGCCCGTGTGACACCGAGCTCCTCGTCGACCGCGTCGACCGTGTTGAGGACCGCCGCGTGCGAGAGGACGACGCCCTTGGGCTCACCGGTCGAGCCCGAGGTGAAGATGACGTAGGCGGTCGGGCAGGAGGCCGGGTGCGGCGTGTCCGCGCGGGGCCCGCCGGGGCCGGCCGGGAGCGGCAGCGGCCGCACGCCGCGTCGGGTCCAGCGCTCGTCGCCGGCCGGGGCGCCGTCGGTGACCGCGAAGCGGACGTCGCCGCGGCGCGCGATGCTGTCGAGGCGCCCCTGCGGGGTCTCGTGGTCCAGCGGTACGTAGACGCACCCGGCGATCAGGCTGCCCAGTACGGCGATCACCTGCCCGCGCCCCCTGGGGAGGTGGACGGCGACCCGGTCCCCGCTCCTGGCACCGGCCGCCCGCAGGGTGCCGGCGAACGCCCCGGCCAGGGCAGCCAGTCCGGCGTAGCTCAGGCTGCCGGCCGCGTCGTGCACGGCGGTCGCGTCGGGGTGCGCGGCGGCGGTGCTCAGGAAGCGGTCGTGCAGGGTCGCGGCCCCCGGGGCGGAGCGGGCCCTGCCGGCGGCGGGGCGGTCCTTCCCGGTGCCGGGCCGGGTCGGGCCGGCGGCCAGGGTGCGTGCCGGAGGAGCCGTCCAGGCGTCGGCCGAGCCGGCCAGAGTGGTCACGAGATCCGCGCACCGTGTCACGAAGTCCTCGGCGAAGCCGGGGTCGAAGGCGTCCGTCCGCCAGTCGAAACCCAGCCGGACGGTGCCGTCGGAGTCGGTGATCACCTGGTGGTCGATGAGCACCTGCGGCACCCGCAGCTGGACCTCGTCCCAGCGACGGCGCAGTCCCACGGCGCTCTCGCCCGCGCCGTCGGATTCGAGTGCCGTGAACGCGAAGGGGTGGGTGAGCCGGCTCAGATCGGCGTCGGGGCCGGCGAGGCGTGCGATCTGCGCGCCGCCCAGCGACCCGTGCATCGACTGGGTCAGGAAGCCGCTCTGCACGGTCCTGGCGATCTCCGCGAAACTGCGGCCCGTGGTGGCCGGGATCTCCAGGGGCATGGTGGTGCCCAGGTTGCCCAGGGCGGCGGCGGCCGGCGCGGCGGTCCGCAGCGAGCGCAGCACCGTGACCGTGTGGGGGCAGCCGCCGCCGAGGCGGCCCAGGACGACGCCGTAGACCGCGAGATGGACCATCGCGGGGGTGAGCCCCAGGCTGCTCGCGTGCTCGCGCAGGCGCCGCGCCTCCGTCGCGTCGAGGGTGACCGTGCGGTGGGTCACCCGCGGTCCGGCCCGGCGCCACCCGGGCCGCAGCGGCAGCTCCGCGGGACCGGGAAGGGCTGCCGCCCGCTCGCGCCAGAACCGCTCGTCGCGTGCCGTGCGGTCCCGGCGCGTCCGCCGCTCCGCCGGCTCCCCGGCCACCGGGGTGCGTGGGCGGGCGCCTTCCCCGGCGGCCAGTCCGGTGAGGAACACGGCGAGCGACGCCGCGTCCATCAGCCACAGCGAGTAGACGAGGTGCAGCCGGGCACGGTCCTCGGTGCGCACCACCGTGACCTCGAACTGCGGCCAGTCGCCGAAGGCGAACCCGTCCGCCGTGCATGCCTCCCGGACCCTGCGGTTCGCCCCGTCGAAGCCGGTGTCGTCGGTCCAGCGGACGTCCACGTCGATGTGACGGGCCGCGTCCGGGGGCAGGGTCCGCACCACGAGGCCGGCGGACACGCCGGTGCGGAGGATGTCGCTGTCGCGCACCAGGGCGCGCAGCCGGGCGCCCACCTCGGCGGCGCGGTCCGTGCTCAGGTCGCAGCTGAGGTAGTAGCGTGCGGGCCCGCTCAGTTCGAGTCCGTCCTGGCCGCCCACCAGATAGGCGCGCTGGATCGGGCTCAGCGCCGGCTGCGCGGCCCCCTCGGGGACCGGCTGCGTCAGGGTGTCGCGCATCTCAGTAGACGATCTCTCTCACCTGGTCGCGGCTCAGGAAGCCGCTGGGACTGAAGCTCGGGCCGTAGGCGCCGACGCCCTCGAAGAGGAGCAGGTCGCCGATCTCCACCTCGGGCAGCCGGACGTCCTCGGCCAGCACGTCGAGCTGGGAGCACAGCGGACCGGTGACCCAGGCCGGGGCGACCGCCGCGCCGGGCCGCGCGCCCACCACCCGTACGCGTGGTTCGCCCCGGTCGCCTCCGGCGATCAGCCGGCTCGCGATGAACACGTGGTTGATCCCGGCGTCGACGAGGACGTAACGGCGGTCCCCGACGGTCTTGGTGTCGAGCACCGTGGTCAGCAGGCTTCCCGCGGGGCCGACGAGGGACCGCCCGTACTCGCAGACGAGGGGCAGCCGGTCCTCGGCGTCGGCTCCGGCGAGTCCCGCCCAGTCCACCTCCGGGTCCGCGTCGCACCACGGCATGGCGATGCCGCCGCCCACGGACACGAAGTCCACCGTCAGCCCGAACCGGTCCACGCACGCCAGTGCCTGCTCCGTCATGCTCGCGCGTGCGGCCGTGATGACGTCGGCGTCCGCGTGCTGCGACCCCCAGAACAGCTGGAGCCCCGTGACGGACAGCGTGGAGGCGCGCAGGACGTCCACGACCTCGGCGAGGTCCTCCGGCGCCACACCGAACTGGT
Source organism: Streptomyces sp. NPDC055962 (assembly GCF_042270185.1). Classification (NCBI taxonomy): domain Bacteria; kingdom Bacillati; phylum Actinomycetota; class Actinomycetes; order Kitasatosporales; family Streptomycetaceae; genus Streptomyces; species Streptomyces sp. NPDC055962. The sequence goes on along the minus strand of NZ_JBHJYN010000002.1, from coordinate 892,111 downwards.
TGGGCGACGGTTCGGCCCCGACGACGCGCCCCGGGTAGAGCGTGTTCAGCCTGATGACGGCCCGTCCCGGGACGCCGAGTCCGGCCGCGGCCCCGGCGAACAGGCGGGCCTGGTTCGGTGACTCGACGGTCACCGCGACGCCCGCGGCGAGCGCGGCCTCGGCCTCCTCACCGGACTTCGCGGGCCCCGTGAACAGCACGTCGCGCGGCGGCACTCCGGTGTTCAGGGCGGTCTCCAGCTCAGCGAGCGAGCAGACGTCGAAGCCGTCCACCAGCGCGGCCAGGGCCTGCACGACCCCCGGATGCGGGTTGGCCTTCAGCGAGTAGTACAGACCGGCTCCCGGCGGCGAGGCCGCGCGGACCCGCCCGACGGCAGCACGCAGCGCCTCGCGGCTGTAGACGTACGCCGGTGTCCCGCCGGCCCGCCGGGCGAGCAGCCGTGCCTCCCTGTCGGCCGGCCTGGCCATGTCCTCACGCACCCGTGGTCCTCTCCGCCGCGCACAGCGCGGCGACGACGTCCGCGTGCACCCGGTCGATCACATCGGGCCGGTCCACGGCGATCTCCTGCCGGTAGTAGTAGGTCAGCACCATCTCGGCGGCCGACATCTGGAGTTCGCCCTGCAACTGGTAGCGCAGCTCCCGGCCGAGCGGGCGCGGGCGCCAGTCCCCCAGGTCGCGGACGCGCAGGCCGCGCTCTCGTGGGTGCTGGTTGAAGAGCACCGTCGAGAACGGGAAGCACTCGGCGTCGGCGAGACCGGCGTCGGCGGCCCGCTGGTCGAACTCCCAGGCGCCGGCGGCCGCCCCGGCATCCAGCTGGCGCGCGAACTCGCGTGCGCGCTCGTCCAGTTCGTCCGGGCCCTGGGCGCGTACGACGAGCTGGCTGGTGAACATGCCCGCGGCGCCGGAGCGGACGCCGTGCCGCACCTGGACGGGTACGACCACGGTGAGCGGGCCGAGGCCGAAGGTCCGCGCGACGGCCGCCTCGTAGGCGGCGAGCACCACGGCGAAGACCGAGACGCCGCTCCTCGCGGCGATCCGGTGGGCGGCGCGGCTGCCGGTGAGCCCGAACGGACGGGAGACCAGCATCCCGGCGCGTCCGTCCGCGCCCCGCGTCGCCGGAAGTTCGACCTGTGCGGCGCCCTTGAGCAGGTCGTTCCAGTAGCCGGCCTCCGGTGCGTACGGCCGCGTGACCCGCTCGGTCGCCCGGCAGTAGTCGCGGTAGCTCCGGGGGTCCGGCGCGTCGCCCGGCGGCTCCCCGCGAAGGAGCGAGCGGAGTTCACCGACGAGCAGGTCCAGGCTCAGCCCGTCGACGAAGAGGTGGTGCACGACGACCAGTACGGAGGTGATGCCGGGGCCCTGGACGACGACGAGGCGCAGGACCGGCGGGGCGGTGGGGTCGAGGAGTTCCGACACCGCCCGGACCCGTGCCTGCTGGACCCGCTCCCGGTGGTCCGCGGCACTGCCGCCGTCCGGCGGTGCGTCCCGGTGCAGGGTGACCGGGCAGCCCAGGGCGGCGGCAGGGGTGTGCGTCTGCCGTGTCCCGTCCGGGGTGAGAGCGAGACGCAGCACGTCGTGCCGGGCGAGGAGCACCTCGGCGGCGGCCCGTACCTCGGCCGGTGTGACGATCCGGTCGAACAGCGTCTCCCGGGAGATGTTGCACCAGTTGGCGTTGCCGTGCGCCATGCACAGGGCCTGGTACGCCCACTGCCGGGTGGACAGCGGATGGGTGCCGGTGTCCTCGGAGTGGGAGCCGGTGTCCGGGCCGGGGGGCTGGGCGGTGAGGGGGGCCGCACCGCGCGTCCGCTCGATCGTCCGGGCCAGCGAGGCGAGGTCGCGGTGGCGGAAGCAGTCCTGCACCGAGAGGCGTACCCCGAAGCGCCGTTCCGCCTCCAGGGCGAACTCCATCAGGTCAAGCGAGGTGAGACCGGCGTCGACGAAGGCGGTCGTCGCGGGCAGGCCGTCGTCGAGGCGGAGCAGGGAGCGGAGTGTCCCGGTGACGTCGGCCTCCTGCCCGGGCGCGGTCTCCCCGGGGTGCGTCCCCTGTCCGGCCGGGGCGCCTCCGGGGCCCGCGTCCCCCGCGGGGTCCGTGCCGGCCGGCGACGCGGCCAGCGCCACCCGGTCGACCTTCCCGCTGCGCAGGAGCGGCAGTTCGGCCCGCGGGTGGACGCCGGGGCGCGGCAGGCCGAGCCGCCGGGCGATCTCGCGCACGGCCGCGGCCGGTGAGGGCGCCCGCCCCTCGGCCGGTGCGTCGACCGAGACGTACGCCTGCGGCCCGTCCCGGTCGACGACCACGCACTGGCGTACGCCGGGCAGTGCCTCCACCTCGTCGACGAACCGGTGGTAGGAGACCCGCCGGCCGGACACCTTCAGGTCGTTGCCGACCCTGCCCGCGATCATCAACTCGCCCTGAGGGGTGAAGAATCCGCTGTCACCGGTCCGCAGTACCGCTCCCAGGGGCCGTACCGGGAACGTTCCGGGCTCCGGGCCGTCGCCCTCGCCGAGGACACCGAGGGCCGGGGCCGGGGAGGTGATGAGCACCTCCCCGCACCCGTCGGCGTCCGGCTCCTCGACCTCCACCGATATCCCCGGCCGGGGCCGCCCGACCGGCACGCCGTGCGCGGAGCTGCCGGTGGCGGCACCGGCGTCGCGGCGGAACAGCTGGGACAGGGTCCCCTCGGTCGTCCCGTACAGGTTCACCCACTCGGCCCGCGGTGCCAGTCCGGCCCACCGGGCGACGACCCGGGGCGGCAGCACCTCGCCCGCGAAGAACCCGAGCCGCAGGTCGTCGAGGCGGAGGGACTCGGCGCGCAGGACGTCGGCGATCCGCCGCGCGAGCGAGGGGACGAGGAAGACGGTCGTGGCCCTGCTCGACACCAGGTGCCGGGCGAGCTCCTTCAGGTCCAGCTGGGCGTCGGGCGCGGGCAGGCACAGCTTGCCGCCGACCGCGAGCACGGCGAGGAGTTCGCGCAGGGACGGGTCGAAGTTGACCCGGGTGACGGCGGCGCAGACGTCCGCACCGTCGAGCGCGAACTCCTCCGTGAACCAGGAGAGGAAGGTGTGCAGCCCGGTGCGGCTGCCGACGATCGCCTTGGGCGAACCCGTCGACCCGGACGTGGGGATGAGGTAGCCGGCGTCGGCGCTCGCGTGGCGCCGCACCGTGCGCGGCCCGCCCCGTACGGGGGTGTCCAGGACGACGCGTCCGGTGGCCGCAGCCAGCACGAACTCGTCGGCCGGCAGCGCCCCCCGGTAGTGCCCGGCCGTGGAGACGTCACTGCTGATGACGGCCGACGGCTGCGCCGTGCGCTCGGTCCACTCGTACTGGCCGGGCGTCAGACCGGCGTCGACCGGCACGGGGACCGCGCCGCACCGCAGGGTGGCGAGGAGCCCGACGACGTAGGCCGGGCTCAGCGGGCCGAGGACGAGCACATGGGTGTGTGGCGCGCCGCGCTCCACGAGGAGGCCCGTCAGCTCGTCGACGGCCGAGGCGAGTTCGGCGTACGTCAGCCGGTGACCGCACCATTCGACGGCGGTGCGGTCGCTCGGTACGAGGGGCACGAACGGCCCCGGCCGGGCGTGTTCCGTCATGAGACCGGGCACCCGCCACCGGTGGTCGGGGGCTCCAGGACCAGCCGTGCCAGCTCCCGCACGGCGCTGTCGGCGTCGGCGCGCAGCGCCTCGGCCAGGGTGTCCGTGCCGCCCTTGCGCTGGTTGAGCCGGAAGCACGACGTGAGCCGCAGGCCGCGCAGCCGGAAGCCGGTGATGCCCTTCAGATACCCCTCACTGAGGTTCGCCGGAATCTCGTCCAGGGTCCAGGGCGGGCCCTCGACCGCGCTTCTCTGGAGCCGGTCGATCATCACCTCCACGTCGGCACGGGTCCGCCCGGGGTCGCTGGGCTCCAGCCGGCCCCGGATCTCCACCGCGCAGTACAGCCACGTCGGGATCCGGCTGCGGGTGCCGAACCACTCGGCGGGCACGTAGGTGTCCGGCCCGAGCACAGTGATCGTGGCGGGGGCGCCGGTGGCGAAGACCTCGGACATGTCGTTGGCCCTGGCCACGTGCCCGGCGACGAACAGTTCCCCGTCGTCGGTGGAGCGCAGGTCGACGGGGAGCGGCGAGGTGAGGATCTCGCCGGCGTGGTGCGTGGCCAGGACGCCGAAGGACTTGGCCCGGACGAAGGCGGTCATGGCGGGCAGCGGAAGGCTGAACTGTTCGCGGGTGTACATCAGTCGCGGTCCCTCACGTCAGGGGCCAGGCTCTCCAGGCCGATGCCCTCCCGGGCGCCGCGCTGCGGCGGGTGGAAGGCGATCGCGTTGAGCGCGCCGGCGAGCAGGGCGTGGAAGCAGGTGCGGGCGAAGGCGCCGCCTCCGGCCGCGCGGAGCAGCTGACCGCCGTGTCCGGCCAGCCGGTCCTCCACGAGATCCCGTGCGCGCGTCGCGGCGTCGAGCTGCTCGGCGGCGTCCGCTCCCGCGTCGACCGCGTGTGCCGCCTCGACGAGCCCGGCTTCGAGGCCGCGTATCCCCTCGGCCGCCTCGTTCCAGGCGCGGGAGCCGGCCCGCCGTTCCTCGGGGGTGGCCTCGGCCAGGCAGCAGGCGACGCCCAGGTAGGAGGCGCTGATCAGCAGCTGGAACCAGGTGTAGCAGTCGGTGGCGAAGCGGCGGCCGGCCTCGCCGAGCAGCGGGAACACCCGCTCCGGCGCGACCCGGACCGCGTCCAGCCGCACGGCGTGGCTCTCCGCCGCCCGGAAGGCCGGGCTCTGCCAGAACGGCTCGCGCTCCAGCCCCTGCGCGCCGGCGTCGACGAAGGCCTGCGCGTACCCCTCGGGCGTTCCGTCGGGCGCGCGCAGCTCGACCATCAGGGACATCGTGTCCATGCTGGTCGAGAGCGAGCAGGGCCGCTTCAGACCCGTGACGCGATATCCGTCGGGGCCGCGCACGGCATGGCTGCCGAGGCTCCGCAGGTCGCGTCCGGGCATCGACTCGGCGCCGCCCGAGGCGACGAGCCGGGCTCCCCCTGCGAGCTCGGCGAGGATGGCGGCGGCCCGCTCGTCGCCGGTGGCGGCCACCCGGCCCAGCGCGGCGATCTTGTAGTGGTGCATGGTCGTGGCGACGGCCGCGGACGGCGCGAGCGCGCCGAGGGCGACCTGGAAGCGCACCGCCTCCACCGCCGACGCCCCGCGGCCGCCGCAGGCCGCCGGGATGAGCATGGTGGTGGCGCGGGACCGCTTGAGCGCCGCGTACACGGGGCCCGAGTCCTGTTCGTACTCCACCGCCGGCCTGGTCGCCAGCGCGGCGTGCAGCCCGTCCGCCATCGCGTCGAGCCGCTCCGCGGCGTCGGGGACGACCCCGGGCCCGCCTTCCGGCACCCGTGTCTCCTCCCGTACACCGTCCGGTGCGGCCTGTGTGGCGCCGTCGATCACGTGGCATCCCTCTCTTCGGTGTCCAGGAGCTCCCGCACCGCGGCGTAGTCCGTCTTGCCGAGCGGCGTCCGCGGCAGCGCCGCGGCGAACGCGTATCTCTGGGGCAGTTGGCCGGAGCGCAGACGCTCACCGAGTCGCCGGCGCGTCGCATCCAGGTCGAACTCCGGTCCGGTGACGAGCAGCGCGGCGACGCGTTCGGTGGTCCGGGGGTCGGGGACACCGGCCACCGCGCACTCGCGGATTCCCGGGCAGGCGCGCAGGGCGTCCTCGACCTCCAGCGGACCGACCTTCTCCCCGGCGACGTTGACGAAGGCGGAGTGCCGGCCGAGGACGTACCAGCCGTCCGGCTCCACCCGGACGAGGTCGCGGGTGCGCAGCCATCCGTCCTCGAACATCTCCGCCGTGGCCTCCGCGTCGCGGTAGTAGCCCCGGGCGAGCGCGGGGCCGCGTACGGAGAGCTCGTAGGCGGTGCCGGCGGCCGCCTCGGGTGTGCGCACCGGGTCGAGGCGGTACTCCACCCCGGCGACGGGCGTGCCGATGGAGCCGTTGCCGGTGTAGTCCCGGTCGAAGCAGATGACGGCGATCTCCGAGAGGCCGTACACCTGGCGCAGGGGCAGCCCGTAGCGGATCAGGAAGCTCTCCTGGGTGTGCGTGGGCAGTGGTGCGCTGCCGGAGACGGCGAGCCGCAGCGAGCCCAGTGCCGTGGCGGGTACGCCGCGCGCCTCGGTGAGCATCCGGTACATGACGGGCAGTCCGCTCATGACCGTGACCGCGTGGCGCTCGACGCACCGGGCCAGGCCCCGGCCGGTCAGCCGGGCGCCGTGCGCGAACACGACGGCGGCACCGGTCAGAAGGGCCGGGAGGGTCAGGACGTCGATGCCGTGGCAGTGCCACAGCGGCAGGGCGCACAGCACCACGTCGGCCGGGACCAGTTCCGTCTCGCCGGCCCACAGCAGGACCCTGGCCAGGACCGCTTCCTGGCTCATCACGATGCCCTTGGGCCGGCCGGTCGACCCCGACGTGCAGTGGACCACGAAGTCGTCGGGGGCGTAGCCGTGCGCGCCGGTCCGCCGCGCGCCCGCCGGTTCCAGCGCGAAGGCGCCGGGGCCGGGGGCGTCCACGGCCAGCAGGTCCAGGTCGAACTTCTCGGTGTCGCGGGCCCGTTCGCCGGCGGGGAGCCGTCCGTCGAGGAGGACCGCCACCGTGTCCAGCTTCGCGGCGGCCAGATAGACGGTGACGAAGGTCAGCGGGTCCTCGGCCGCGAGGCCCAGGACCTCGCCGGGGGCGAGCCCCGCCGTGAGCCGCCCTGCCGCGTCGTCGACCGCGCGGAGCAGCATCGCGTACGTCGTCGCCGTCCCGTCGGGACCGATGACCGCCGTCGCACCGGGCCGGTCGAGAGCGACGGTGCGGAACGCGGCGTACACCGGGCCGCGGGCCTCCGTCGCGGCACGTCCGTACACCGTCCCTCCCTCCGCGGTACCCGCCGGGTCGTGCGGGCGGGGGCCGGCATCGTGCCGGGCCCCGCCCCGTACGTCGCGAGCCACCCGTCAGTGCCTTCCGGCGCGGGCGCGGCCCAGGCCGAGGGCGACCAGGAGCGCGGTGGCCAGGACGACCGCGGCGTCGATCGCCAGGACGGTGTGGACGCCCGACAGCCGGTCCGAGGTCGTCGTCGCCACGACGCCGAGCAGCGGGATGCCCACGGTGATGCCGACCTGCTGGGTGGAGGTCACCAGCCCGGTCGCGAGCCCCTGCTCCTCGTCGGGCACGCCGGAGGTGACCGTCAGCCCGTACGCGACGATCGCCCCGAGGTTGCACACGCAGGCCAGCGCGAGGCAGAAGGCCGCCGGCCACACACTCCAGCTCTCGGTCCCGACGACCAGCAGTCCGGCCACGGACAGGCCCTGCACCGCGAGGGACGCGACGAGAGTCCACCGGGCGCCCAGGAGGCCGACGACCTTGGGGACGAAGCCTCCCGAGACCGCTGCCGCCGTGCCCTGGAAGCCGAAGACCAGACCGGTCTGGAACGCCGAGAGCTCCAGCACCTCCTGGAAGTACAGGGTCATGGCGAAGACGACGGTGCTCATCATCGAGAAGGTGACCAGGCCGCCGAGGTTGCCCCAGGCCACCGTGCGGCGCTTCAGCATCGGCAGCGAGATCAGCGGTTCGGCCGTACGGGACTCGACCACGACGAACGCCGTCAGGAGCACCACACCGGCCACGAGCGCCACGATCACGTCGGTCCCGCCGAAGCCCCGGTCCGCCGCGGTCGACAGGGCGTAGATCAGGGCGAGCAGACCGCCGGTGACGGTGACCGCGCCCGGCACGTCCAGGCGGGGCCGCTCGGGCCGCCTCGACTCTGCGAGCAGGGCGGGGGCGAGCGGCAGGACGATCAGGGCGAACAGGGCGAGCAGCGCCATCGTCGAGCGCCAGCCGAGGGTGTCGGTCAGGACGCCGCCCAGCACCATCCCGGTGGTGAAGCCGAGCGAGAGCAGCGTGCCGCTGATGCCCAGCGCCCGGTCGCGCAGGGGACCTTCGGGGAAGGTGGTGGTCAGCAGCGACATGCCGGTCGGGACGATCGCCGCCGCGCCGACGCCCTGGAGCGCGCGTCCGGCGAGGAAGGAGGCGGGGTCCCAGGCGAAGGTGGCGAGCAGCGAGGCCGCGCCGAACAGGGCGAGTCCGGAGAGGAACAGCTTCCGGCGGCCGTACAGGTCGCCCATCCGCCCGAACAGCAGCAGGAACCCGCCGGAGGGCAGGGCGAAGGCGGTGACCGCCCACTGGAGCTCCGCCTGTCCGAGGCCGAGGTCCCTGCCGAGCTCAGGCAGCGCCACGTTCAGCACGGAGAAGTCGAGAGCGATCATGAACTGTGCGGCGCACAGCACGAAGAGGATCAGCCGGTCCCGGCGGGACAGCCGGGCGGGCGCCCCGGCGGCGGGCGCTTCGGGGACGGGCGCGGCGGACCGGGGCGAGCGGTCCTCACGCATGAGGTCGTCGTCGAGGTGCTGGGTCATGGTCTTCCTAGGGGACGGGGGCCGTGGCGGGCCGGGGACCCGGCAGGCACGGCGGACAGGGGCGGACGGGCGAGCTGTGACGGTGGCCGGGGCGAGCGGGACGCTCCGGGGTGCGGGTCAGTCGGGTGCGACGGGCCTCAGGGTGCGGAAGGCTCCGCCCTCGAACACCAGGGGTGGTGCGTCCCGGAGCGTCCCGCAGCGCTCCACCGCGCCGATCGCGATGACGTGGTCGCCCGCCTCGACGAACCGGACGAGGCTGCACATGAAGTAGCCGATGGCTCCGGCCAGCACGAAACCGCCGGCCGGCGGGGGGTCCGCAGGCCCGGCTCCGTCGGCGAACCCGCCCGCCCCCATGGGACGTTCGGGGTCGGCGAACCATCGCGCCACACCGGCCTGTTCGGCCGCCAGGACGTTGACGACGAACGCGCCGGACTCCTCGATGACGCCGCGGATGCGGGCGCCCTCCTTGACGGAGAAGGACGCGAGGGGCGGGGTGAGGGACAGCGTGGTGAAGGAACTCACCGTCATGCCGTGCACCGAAGCGCCCCGCCCGCTGGTCACCACCGTCACCCCGGCGGGCAGACAGCGGGCCGCGGCGCGCAGTTCGGCCGCGGTCACCGTGGCCGGTTCGACATCCGTGGTGCTCACAGGTCCCCTTCCGCCGGCAGCGGCGCCGCGCCGAGCAGGACGGCCGCGAGGTGCGAGACCCCCGCGCCGAAAAGGACGAGCGAGTCGTCGCCCGCCGCCCCGCTCGCGGCCTCCTTCTCCTGCGCCGTACGGTCCGCGAGGTTGATCAGCGGATCGCTGCCCAGGCAGTGGGCGATCCGGGCGACGTTGCCGAGCGACAGCCTGTCGCCCAGTCCCACCTCGGAGAGGTACAGCTTCAGGACGCTGCGGGCGAAGTTGCTGGGCAGCACGGAGCGCACGGTGCCCAGACCCGTTCCGGCCCGGTCCGCGAGACGGGCGAACAACGCACGGTGGGCGGTGATCCGGGACAGCAGCTGCTGCTGGGGCCCGCCGCCCAGGTTCAGTTCGGGTGCCGAGTGGTGGGCCATGCCGAGGACGGGGAGACCGGGCGCGGTGGCGGACACCAGGACCGATGCCGCGGCGTCGCTCGCGATCGCCGCGCCGCCGGCCACGATCCGCGCCCCGCCGGTCGCCCGGTCGGCGAGGTCGCCGGTGACCACCAGGACGTTGCGGGCCGTCCCGTCGCGCACGTAGGAGGCCGCCGTGCCCACCGCGACCATGGCCGTGGCGCAGTCCATGAGCCCCATCGTGACCACGGTCGCCCGGTCGATGCCCGTCCCGTCGAGGAGTTCGGCCACGTCCCGGTGGGCGGTGCGGTCGCGCGGCAGCGAGTCCGTCGCCAGGATCACCATGTCGATGTCGGATCCCGGCACCCGGGCCTCGGCGAGGGTGCGGCCCACGGCGAGGGCCATGAGCTCGGTGACGTCGGCGTCCGACCAGCGGTAGGTGTGGAACCCGGCCGCCGGTGCGGTGAGTTCGGCGGCCGCCGCGGGGTCGGCCAGCATCTCGGGCAGCTCCGCCACCGGATCGGCGCACTCGCCGAGCTCGTAGGCAGGGGCGCACAACCGTGCGGTGATCACTGGTCCGCCTCCTGTGCCGCGGTGTGCGCCAGCGCCGTGAACCGCTCGGCGAGGCGGCGCACGGTGGCCTCGTCGTAGAGGCCGGTGTCGAACTCCAGCCATCCGGCGACCCCGTCGGGGCCCGGGTAGACGGCGAGGGTCAGGTCGAACCGCGCGGTGCCCTTGTCCAGGTCGGTGGTGGTGACCTCGGCTCCCTGGATCCGCCGTTCGTCCGCCCCGAGGTTGTCGAAGACGAAGACGGCGTCGAGGAGGGGGTGGGTGCCGGCGACGCGCCGTCCGGCGTCGATCAGTTCCCCGGGGTACGAGGCGTGCTTCAGTCCGGCGCGGGTGGCGGTGCGCACCGCGCGGACCCGGTCCCGGTGGGATCCGCTGCCGCCGTCCCGCAGCCGTACCGGCAGGACGTTGAGCAGATAGCCCACGACCGTGTCGGTGCCCGGCCGGTTCCGGCCGGTGGTGAAGGTGCCGAGCAGGGTGTCCTCGGTGCCGCCGAACTCCGCGAACGCGGCCCAGGCGACGGCCAGCCAGCCCATGTAGGCGGTGGCCGCCTCCCTCTTCGCCGACGCCGCCACGGCGTCGGCGACCGATGCGGGCAGGGTGAACCCGACCCGCCCGCCGGTGCGGCCGGTCCCCCGGCCGCGGGGCCGGTCGGTCGGCAGCGGTGCCGGGGCGTCCGCGGTCTCGGCGGCCCAGTGGACCGCGCCGGCCCGGCCGTCGGGACCCCGCAGCCAGCCCGCCTGGTCGTGGACGAAGGTGCCGAACGGACGGGAGGGGGCGGCCGCACCGGTCTCCCGGGCCAGTTCGTCGAGCAGCAGCTCGAACGACCAGGCGTCGAAGACCAGGTTGTGCACGGCGACCAGCACCCAGGCCAGGTCCGGGGCCGGCCCCTCCGCCAGGGTCACCCTCAGCAGCGGCCCGGCGGCCAGGTCGAACGGCTCCGCCGCGAGACGCCGGGCCGCGGCATGGGCCTCGGCCTCGTCGGCGCAGCGGATCCGGTCGACGCGGGGCTCCGACTCCTGGTGGACGACGCGGCGCACCGTGCCGTCCCCGGAGGTCTCGAAGGTGGTGCGCAGCGCCTCGTGGGCCGTCACGAAGCCGCGCACCCGCTCGGCCAGGAGACCGAGGTCGACGGGCGCCCCGCTGAGCCGGACGGCCTGGCACACCACGTCGACCGGGCGGCCGTCCACCTGGTGGTGCACCTGCCACAGGCGCAGCTGGCCCGGTGTCAGCTCACCGGTGTCGGACCGCTGCCGGGGCAGCGCGGCACGGAGCCGGGCACGCTGCTCCGGGCCGAGGGCCGCGAGGCGGGTCGCGAGCGCGTCACTCATGCGTACCGCCTGCGCAGCTCGTCGAGGTGGCTGAGGCTCTGCACGACGAGGTCCTCGTCCACGCCGAAGTCGATGAGGCAGGCGATCTCGGTGACGCCCATCCCCTTGAACCGGTCGACGACGGTGCCGCAGGAGTCCGGGGTGCCGAGCAGCGCCCCCTTCTCGAAGTACTTCTCGAAGGCGAACTCGATCAGCTGGTCCTGGTCGCTCTGCGTCATGTCGCGGACGCCGGCGCCCGGCGCGAGGTTCTTCTTCTGCGAGTCGATGACGGTGAAGAAGGAGCGCAGGTAGTCGCTGAAGGGCTCCCGGACCGTCTCGCGGACCTCGTCGAGGTCGTCCCCGATGAACGTGTGGAGCATCAGCGTGACGGTGACGCCCTCCGGGTCGTGTCCGTACTCCTGGAGGGTCTTGAAGTACAGGGCGAGCTTCTCCTCCAGCTCCTCGTTGGTCATGTCGATGAGCGCGGTCAGCACGTTGCAGCCGAGCCGGCCCGCGGCCTCGAAGGTCTCCGGGCTCTTGGTGCAGGTGAGCCAGATCGGCAGCTCGGGCTGGACGGGCTGCGGATGCAGCTCCACCTCGACGTGGTTGCCCAGGCCGTCCTGGACGTAGACCGGCGCCCCCTCCCACAGTTCCCGCAGGGTGGTGACGGCGTCGAAGGTGCGGCGGCGCCGGTCCTCCCAGCCCGTCGGGTTGATGGCGAAGTCGACGGGGCTGAACCCCGTCGCCAGGGCGATCCCGGCACGTCCCCGCGAGAGGTTGTCCACCACGGACCACTCCTCGGCGACCCGGATCGGACTGTGCAGCGGGAGGATGACGCTGCCGGCCCGGATCTGGAGGCGCTGGGTGGCCATGGCCAGGCCGGCGCCGAGCACCGAGGGGTTCGGGTACAGGCCGCCGAACCGGTGGAAGTGCCGTTCCGGGGTCCAGATCGCGGTGAAGCCGTTCTCGTCGGCGTACTTGGCCGCGTCCAGGACGAACCGGTACTTGTTCTTCTCGTCGCCCGAGAAGAAGATCAGACTGAAGTCCACCGTCAGCGCTCCTGTTCCTGAGGGGTCGTGGCCGTCGGGTCCGGGGCCGGGCCGGTCTCGGCCTCCGCGAGCAGCCGTTCGAGCTCGGCCGGGTCGAGCCCGTCCAGCTCCCGGGCCAGCAGGGCGATCTCGTCGTCGTCCTCGGCGGTGGCCCGGAGGCGGTCACCGACCAGGCCGGCGAGCGCCCGCGGGGTCGGGTCGCCGAGCACGTCGGCCAGCGACACCTCGACGGAGAACTGCTCGCGGACGTTCGAGAGCAGCCGGACGATCAGCAGCGAGTCGCCGCCGAACTCGAAGATGTCGCCGTCGAGCGGCATGTCCTCGCTGCCCAGGGCGTCGCGCACGAGCCGGGCCACCTGGTCGGTGAGGTCACCGGCGTCGCCGTCCGCGCCTGCCCCGGTGACGAGGACCCCCGCCACCGGCTTGGCGATGCGCTCGTCGCGCACCCACTGGTCCAGCCGGTAGTCGATGTCCCAGGTGGAGACGGCCACATGGGAGACGTCGCGCAGCGTCAGGAGCCGGCGGATGGTCTCCAGGCCCTCCTCGGGCTGGATGGCCTTGTCGTCCATGCTGCGGCCGATGGCCGACAGGGCCCGCTTCTCGTCCTGGTGGTGCTGCCACACGTCCCAGGCCGCGCTGATCCACACCGTGCGGTCGAGGCCCCGGTTGGCGCGCTCGGCCGCCGCGTCCATGAAGTGGTTGGCCGCGCCGTAGCCCAGCAGGCGCAGTCCGCCGAGCACACCGGCGAGGGAGGACAGCATGAGGCAGAAGTCGACGGGGTGGTCGGCGAGGACCTTCTCCAGGGCGATCTGGCCGTGGGCCTTGGACACGAAGTGCCACCGGCACTGCTCGACGCTGGCCGCGGTGATGGCGCGGTCCCACTGCTCGCTGGGCAGGCCCGCCGCGTGGACGACTCCGTCGAGACCGCCGAACTGGGCCTCGACCTTCTCGACCGCGGTGCGCAGCGCGTCCTCGTCGGCGACGTCGGCGTTCACGAGGAACGGCGTGGCCCCCGCGGCCTCCAGGGCGCGCAGCCGCTCGATCCGCAGCGCCGTCTCGTCGTCGTGCGGGTGGTCCTCCAGCCAGGCGTCCCAGGTGCTCCGCGCGGGCAGTGCCTCGCGTGTCAGCAGGGCGAGCCGGGCCCCGCACTCGCGGTGCAGCCATCCGGCGACGGTGGAACCGATCTCGCCGAGTCCGCCGGTGATCAGGTAGACCCCGCCGTCCTTCAGCCGGGATTCGGCCGGTGCGGTCCAGTCCGCGCGGACCCGGGCCATCTCGGCGACCCAGCGGGTGGCGCCGCGCAGGGTGACGGCCACCTCGGGGCGCCGGAACGACCCGAGTTCGACGGCGAGCGTGCGCAGCGAGCGCTCGTCCGGCCGCGCGGGCAGGTCGAAGTGACGGGAGCCGATGTTGCCGTGCTCCTGGCCGATGACCCGGGCGGCCACGGCCAGGGTGACCAGTTCGGACGCCGGCTCGGGCTCGGCGGGGCTCACCGCGTACGCTCCGGCGCTCACCAGGTCGAGCTGGACGGGGCGGGTCACGCCGTGCTCGCTCAGCGCCTTCACCAGGGCTATCAGGCTGTAGAGACCGGCCTGCTGGGCCTGCTCGAAGCGCTCGGCGCCTCGCTCGGACGGGAGTTCCCCTGCGGACCACGCGTGCACCACGTGGCCGGGCAGCCGGTCCTCGCCGAGCAGGTCGGCGACGAGACGGCTGTGGTCGTCCTCGGAGGCGGGACGCACCGTCCAGGTGTCGCCGTCACGTCCGTACGACTCTCCCGCGCGCACCGTGATCACTTCGCCGGCGAAGGCGTGCGCGGCGAGGCGCAGGGCGGTGCCGTCCGGGTCGGCGAAGAGGAGTACGGGGTCGGTGAGCGGCCGGGCTGCGGTGTCCGGGGTGCCGACGGCCTGGCGCCACACGGGCGCCGAGAGCCAGTCGTCCAGCGGCAGCTTCCCGCCCGGGGCGGTGGTGCTCCGGCCGGTGCCCGCGGTCAGGGTGTCCGGGCCGGGCTCGATCCAGTACCGGGTGCCCTCGAAGGGGTAGGTGGGCAGCGGCACCCGGCCGCTGCCCCGGCCGGCGTGGACGCCCGCCCAGTCCACCGTCAGGCCGGCCGCCCAGAGCCGGCCGAGCGCGGCGTGCACCGCGGTGAGGTCGGCGCCGGCGTCGCGTCCGCGTGCGGCGGAGGTGATGACCGGCACCCCGGTCTCCCGGTCCGGGTGGCGGCGCGTGAAGGTGGCCAGGGTCTGGCCGGGGCCCACTTCGAGGAAGACGTGGTCGCCGTCGGCGAGGAGGGTGGCGAGGCAGTCGGCGAACCGGACGGTGTCGCGCAGGTGGCCGCCCCAGTACGCGGGATCGGTGGCCTCCTCGTCCTTGATCCAGGTCCCGGTCCTGTTGGACAGGAACGGTGTCTGCGGGCGGCTGAGCTCGACGGAGCGCAGCAGCTCGGTGAGCGGGCCGACGGCAGGGTCCATCATCGGCGAGTGGAAGGCGTGGGAGGTGGTGACCTTGCGGTGGGCCACCCCGTCGGCGGTGAGCCTGGCGGTCAGCTCACGGACCGCCTCCCGGCTCCCGGCGACGGTGCACACGGCGGGCTCGTTGACCGCGGCCAGCGCCACGTCGTCGCCGAGGTACCCGGCCAGTTCGGCGGGCGGCAGCATGACGGCGGCCATCACCCCGCCGGGGAGCCCGTCCACCAGGCGGCCGCGTTCGGCGATCACCCGCAGGGCGTCCGGCAGGCGGAAGACCCCGGCCAGGGTGGCGGCGACGTACTCGCCGACGCTGTGCCCGACGAGGGCGGCAGGGCGGACGCCCCAGGCCTCCCACTGCTTGGCGAGGGCGTACTCGACGGCGAACAGGGCGGGCTGGGTGAGCCGGGTGCGGTCCAGGTTCGTCTCGGGGGACGGGGCGCCGACGCCGCGCAGGGAGGGGTGGAGTGCGTCGCGGAGGTCGAGCCCCAGATGGGGCAGGAGGAGCTCGGCGCACTCGTCCAGGGTCTCGCGGTACACCGGCAGGTGCTCGTACCAGCCCTGGCCCATGGCGGGGTGCTGGGTGCCCTGGCCGGGGAGCAGCAGGACGACGGGCCGGTCGGCGGGCTGCCCGGAGTCCTGGTGGGTGTGGCGCGGGTCCGCGCTGCGCAGTGCCCGTACCGCGGTGTCCCGGTCCGGTGCGGTGATGACGGCCCGGTAGTTGAAGGTGCGGCGCGCGGTGGCGAGGGTGTACGCGGTGTCGTCGAGACCGGTGTCGCCGGAGGGGCCCGCCTCGGCGGGGGCGGTGGCCTCCAGGTGGTCGGCGAGCGCGGTCCGCGCCGCCTGCAGCGCGGCCGGCGACTTCGCGGAGACCGGCAGCACCACCACGGGCGCGGCGTGGGCGCGGGGGCGCGCTCCGCTGTCCGGGGCCTCCTCCAGGATGACGTGGGCGGTGGTCCCGCCCATGCCCGTGGAGGTGACGGCGCAGCGCAGGGGGCTCTCGCCGCCGTCCCAGGGCTCGACGGCGGTGCCCACGCGGAAGCGGGTGCCCTCCACGGCGCACTCCGGGTTCCACTCGGTGAAGTGCGGGGTGGGCACGAGGGTGCGGTGGTGCAGCATCAGGACGCACTTGATGAAGGCGGTGACCCCCGCGGCCACGCTCAGATGGCCCAGGTTCGCCTTGACGGAGCCGATGGTGAGCGGCTGCGCACCCTCGGCGGCGTACGCCTGTGCCACGGCGGACAGTTCGATCGGGTCACCCATCCTGGTGCCCGTGCCGTGCGCCTCCAGGTAGCTGACGTCGGCGGGTTCCACGTCGGCCACGGCCAGCGCCTCGGCGAGCACGGCGGCCTGTCCGGAGACCCCGGGTGCGGGGTAACCCGCCCGGTCGGCGCCGTCGTTGCCGACGGCGGAACCCCGGACCACCGCCCAGACCGTGTCGCCGTCGGCGAGCGCGTCGGCCAGGCGCTTGAGGACCACGACGCCGGCCCCGTTACCGAAGACGGTGCCGTCGGCCCCGGCGTCGAACGGCCTGACCGTGCCGGAGGCCGAGGCGATGCCGTCGGACTCGTGGAGGTATCCCGCCTCCTGGGGGAAGCGCAGGGCCACGCCCCCCGCCAGGGCGACGTCGCACTCCTGGGACAGCAGGCTCTGGACCGCGGTGTGCACGGCGACCAGGGAGGTCGAGCAGGCCGTCTGCACCGAGATGCTGGGGCCCGTGAGGTTGAGGTGGTAGGAGACCCGCGTGGCCAGGTAGTTGGGGTCGTTCCCCATCATCGTCGGCAGGTCCTGGCGCATCCGCCGGATCGACCCGTTGAAGCCCTTCTCCCCCGTGAGCACGTTGTTCAGGAGGTACGTGCTGCTGAGCGAGCCGGCGAAGACACCGATCCGGCCGGGGTACTGCTCCGAGTCGTGACCGCTGTGCTCCAGGGCCGCCCAGGAGCACTGGAGGAACATCCGCAGCTGCGGGTCCATCCGCTCGGCCTCGCGGGCGCTGAGGTAGAAGAACGACGCGTCGAACAGGTCGGCGTCCGCGACCGTCGAGGCACGGCGCACGTAGCGGGGGTCGGCGACCGCCTCCGGAGGGACCCCGGCGGCGCTCAGCAGGTCCTCGTCCACGTCGGCGATCTGCTCGGTGCCTGCCAGCAGATTGCGCCAGAACTCCGCGTGGTCACGGGCCCCCGGAAGTCGGCAGTCCAGGCCCACGACGGCGATCCGGCCGTCCAGGGCTGCGTCGTCGTACGCGCGATCAGTCACGGGTCCCTCCAGGGGCCATGGTTCGGTCCCCGCCGGGAGGCGGGAGTGTCGGGGAGTGGTGGGCGCCGGTCGCGGGGCGGCGCGGGCGGCGGGCCGTGCGGCGGCGGGCGCCGCGTGCGGTGCCGCCGGCCGCGTCCTCGGTGGCCGCCGCCCCCGAGGGGCCTGCGGCCCGCCGGATCAGCCGGGCCAGGCTCCGGATGGTCGGCGCCCGGTAGAGGTCGGTCATCCGCAGGCCGGGGGCGATGGTCCTGGTCAGCCGTTCGTGCACGGCCGCCATGCGCAGCGAGGTGCCCCCGAGGTCGAAGAAGTTGTCGTCGGGCCCGGCTCCCGGGGTGCCGAGCACCTCGTGCCAGGCGTCGGCGACGGCGCGTTCGAGGGAACCGGCGGGGCGCGGGCCGGCGGCACCGGCCGCCTGCGCCACCGTCAGCGGATCGGGCAGCGCCCTCCGGTCGATCTTGTGGTTCGCCGTCAGCGGCAGTTCGTCGAGCAGGACGTACGCGGTGGGTACCGCGTGGTCCGGGAGGATGCCCCGGAGTGCCGCCCGCAACGCGGCCGCCTCGGGCCGGGTCCCGGGTTCGGCGACCAGGTGGGCGGCCAGCTGGCGTTCGCCGAGCCGGTCGGTGAACGGCATGACGACGGCCTCGCGGACCTGCGGCAGCCCCTTGAGCGCGCTCTCCACCTCGCCGGTCTCGACCCGGATGCCGGAGATCTTGACCTGGAAGTCGACCCGCCCGATGAGCAGCAGGGTGCCGTCGGCGAGCCGCCGCGCGAGGTCGCCGGTGCGGTACGACAGGTCCTCGGCGACGGCCCCGGGCGCCAGATAGGGGCTGACGACGACGATCTCGCCCTCGCCGGGCCCCTCGACCGTCGCGCCCTCGCCGTCCCGGAGAAGGACGGTGGTCCCCACCACGGGCAGACCGAGGGGGAAGACACCGGTCGGCGGGCGGTAGCCGGGGTCCTCGACGCGCAGCAGCGCGCACGAGCACTCGGTGGAGCCGTAGGCGCCCGCGACCCGGCAGTGCGGCCCGAAGGAACGCCGGTGGGCGTCGAGGTCGCTGAGGTGCAGGGTGTCGCCGCCGAGCGCGAGCAGGCGCATCGCCGGGAGGGCGGTCCCGCGCGACTCCATGGCCCGGACGAGCGCCCGGAAGACGGGCAGGGTCGAGTGGTAGACGGTGACGCGTTCCCGCGCCATCCACTCCAGCAGTCCGCTCACCCCGAGCGACTTGAGGTCGACGGGGTAGAGGGCGGCGCCGTTGAGCAGGGCGGCGAAGGTGTCCTGGACGGCGGAGTCCCAGCTGTACGCGGACTGCAGGGTCAGCCGGTCCCCGGGCCCGATCCGCAGGCCGTCGGTCCAGACCCTGGTGTGGTGCAGGACGTTGCGGTGCACCTGGGCCACGGGCTTGGGGCGGCCGGTGGAGCCCGAGGTGTAGAGCACGTAGGCCTCGCCGTCCGGCGTCGCGCGCACCTCCGGGTCACCCGCGTCGTGGCGCACCAGGTCCTCGTACGCGAGCACCGGCCGGCCCTGGGCGAGCGCGGCGGCCGACGGGAGGCTCTCCCGTACGGTCACGAGGGCACGGGCCCCGGAGTCCCCCGCCATGAAGGCGAGCCGCGGTTCGGGGTAGGCGGCGTCCAGCGGCACGTACGACAGGCCGGCCCGCAGCACCCCGAGGAGGGTGGCGATCATCTCGGCGCCGTGCGAGAAGAGCAGGGCGACCCGTTCGCCCGGCCGCAGGCCCGCAGCGACGAGCCCGGCGGCGACCCGGGCGGACAGCCGCTCGGTCTCCCGGTAGGTCCACCGGGTCCCGGGGGTCACCACCGCCTCCCGGCCGGGGTGCGCGGCTGCGGTCTCCAGGAAGCGGTGGACCAGGGTCCCGGCCCGCTCGGCGGCGGGGAACGGTCGGTGGCCGGTGTCCGGCGCGCCGGACGGGATGGCGGTGGTCACGGTGCGCGGTGCTCCTCGGGTCGGTCGCCGGTGCGGTGGGAGAAGAGCACCGCGGGGTGGGCGGGCCGCGCGCGCAGCTGGGCGTAGGCCTCGCCGGCCCGGTCGAGCGGGAAGCACGGCAGCCGCATCGCGGCCGGCCGGATGCCGCCCGAGACGATCAGGTCGAGGGCTCGCTGGAGGTTCTCCGTGACGGTGCCCTCGCCGTCCGGCGCCGTGACGTCGGCGCGGCCGCGCGCGTACGCGGCGTCGCGGTAACCGGCGCCGCAGCGGGCCGCGTACCGGATGTCCAGGTTGCCCAGCTCGACGCTGAACTCGACCCGGGCGGCGAACCGCCCGACCCCGACCAGCCGTGGCCGCCCGGGGGCCCGGCCCGCCCAGCGGGCGGCCGCGGCAACGGTCTCGTCGGCGTCGCCGGTGCCGCAGAGCAGCACGCAGCGGCCGCCCTCGGCCGGGGTGCGGGTGCCGGCCAGGAACGGGGCCGCCTCGGCGACGTCGAGGCCGAGTGCAGCCGCCTCCTTCAGCCGGTCCTGGCGCAGGTCGAGGAGGGTGACCCGGTTGCCGCGGGCGGCGGCGGTCTGCGCGACGAGCTGCCCGACGATGCCCGCCCCGACCACGGCGACCTCGTCGCCGGGGGCAAGCCCGGCCCGGTCGACGGCGTGGACGGCGGTGGCGGCCAGATTGGCCACGACGGCGTCCGCGAGCCCGAGCCCGTCCGGGACCCTCCGGCAGAGCCGGTACCCGGCGGTGATCACCCCGGCGTGCACGGCCTCGCCCCAGCCCATCGCGATGACCCGGTCACCGGGGGCGAACCCGGGCGCGCCGGGGCCGACGGCCTCCACGACGCCGGCGGAGCAGTAGCCGAGCGGGAAGCGTTCGCCGGTCCGCGCGGAGCGGTCCAGGTAGTGCAGTTCGGTGCCCGGGCTGACCAGGCTGTAGGCGGCACGGACGCGCAGCTCGCCACGGCCGGGCGCGGGGCAGTCGGTCTCCTCCAGCACCGGGAGCGGGCCGCCCCCGGCGACCAGGCGCCGGGTGCGCAGCGCGCGGGCGGCGGGCGGGGCCGTCATCGCTGCTCCTCCGTGTCCGTGGGGGCGGCGATCCAGCGCTCGTCGGGAACGATCTCCAGGTCCTCGCGGAAGCCGGGTATGGGGCCCATCGGGGTGGGCCTGCCCGATCTCTCGTACGAGGCGCGCCGGTTGCGCTTGCGCTCCAGCCCGAGGTTGAGGCCCGCGAGTTCCACGGGGCTGTGGGTGAGCAGTCCACGGGCCCGGCCCTCGGAGACGGCTTCGGCGCCGGCCGCCGTGCGGATGAACACCCGCCCGTGTTTGACCTGATCGCCGCCGCCCACGCTCGCGGCGAAGATGTTGGGGTCGCCGTCGCTGACACTCACGTCGGCCAGGCCCGACATCCAGTCGCCGCAGGAGAGGCACCGGTAGGTCTTGTTCCCCGCGAAGTCCCTGACGGCCTGCCAGAAGGCGACCTGGTGCTCCGCCCCGTCGTCCGTGCGGATCCGGATGTCGCCGGGGTACTCGCCTTCGCGGTAGCGCAGCCGGACCACGGACTCCAGGGGCACCTCGGCACGGTCGCGGATCACGGCGGCGGTGCCCTCGGGCCGGGTGCTGGAGGAGCAGGCGGGCTCGATCGCCAGCACCACGTGGTCGCGGGCCCAGCGGCCCGCCGCGGTGTCCATCGCCTGGAGCTTGCGCAGGGCCTGGATGTGGCAGGCCACACCGGTCATCGCGACCCGGGTGTCCGGCTCCTCCTCCATCACCTGGCGCAACGCGCCCAGATAGGGCGCCAGCTGGTAGGTGGACTGGGCGGTCTCGGTCAGCTGGGCGGGGTCCCGCACCAGCGCGGGGGCCGCCCGCCACGGCTCGTCGGGATCCCGGCCCATGGAGAGCACGACACCCACGTCGAGCGCGGCCATCGCGGTCTGCAGGAGCGCGGTGAGGGTGCCGCCGCTGGCGGACGCCTCGAAGACGGCCGGGTCGAGCGAGTACCCCGCGACCACCTCGGAGAAGACGCCGGTCCAGCGCTCCTCGGGGGTGCGCCTCCGGCCGAACAGCCTCTCCTCGGAGACGGGGGTGGCGGGGTCGGCGCCGGGGCAGACGTCGAGGCAGTCACCGCAGTCACCGCAGTCCGTGTCGGTCCAGGACGCGGCGGTGAGCACGGGGGCGAGCCCGTCGAAGCCGATGACCGCTTCGGGGCAGGCGAGTTGGCAGGCCCCGCACACGGTGCAGAGGTCGAGGTCGAGTACGTCCTTCTGCAGTTGCTGGAACGTCACAGGGATTCCTCACTACAGGAGTCGGCCTCGGCGACCGCGGCCGCCAGGCCGTTCATCAGGTGTCGGTACGCTTCGTCGTCGAGCAGCACGGGCGGGACGATCTTGACGGTGGCGCCTTCCGGGCCGCCCCCGAAGAGCAGCAGCCGCCCGTCCAGGGCCGCCCCCAGCACGGCGCGGGCCCGCGCGGGGTCCGGCCGGCCGTCCCGTACGCAGTCGAAGGCGGCGAGCGCGCCCGCGGTGCGGACCGAGGCGATCCAGGGGTGGCGGTCGGCCAGGGCGTCCAGATCGGTGCGGAGCCGGGCCCCGAGGGCACGCGACCGCGCCGGCAGGCCGGTCTCGGCCACGGTGTCGAGCACGGCCGCCGCCGCCGCGCAGGAGACCGGGTGGCCCGAGAAGGTGGACGTCTGCACTCCGGCGGGCAGGGCGTCGACGACGTGCCGCTCGCCCACGACCGCCGCCACCGGGAAGCCGTTGCCCAGCGTCTTGCCGAGCAGGGTCAGGTCGGGCTGTTCGGTCATCTCCTCGGCGGCGAACATCCGGCCGGCGCGGCCCAGGCCCGTGTAGATCTCGTCCAGGACGAGGAGCGCGCCCCGGCCGTGTGCCTGCCGGGCGATCTCGTCGAGCAGGGCGGGCTCCACCGCCAGGACGCCCTCGGTGACCTGGACCGGCTCCAGGACGACCGCGGCCGTCCCGCCCAGCAGGTCGGCCTCGTCGAGCGCCGCGGAGAGGGCGGCGGCGAAACCGCGGGCGTCGTCCGGGTGCGGCCGCCGCGGATCGGGCAGCTCGGCGCGCACCACGGGGCCGTCCGTCCCGCCGCTGTAGGCCTTGAACTCGGCCCGCCAGGTCAGGGCGAGCGCCCCCGCGGTCTTGCCGTGGTAGCCGTGCCGGAAGGCGACCACCGCGCGGTGCCCGGTGAACGCCCGGGCGATCTTCAGCGCGGACTCGACCGCTTCGGCACCCGTCGTGGTGGGCAGGACCGCCGGGTCCTCGTACGGGCTGATCCGGCCGATGGCGGAGACCATCCGGGAACGCGCGTCGGAGCCCAGCTTGCAGCCGGTGTGGGTGAGCCGCCCGAGCTGCCCGGCGGCGGCCGCGGTGACCGCCGGGTGCTGGTGGCCGAGGGTCGCCGCGCCACTGCCCGACGTGCCGTCGAACCAGGCGGTGCCGTCCTCGGTGTACAGCCAGGGGCCGCTGCCCGTGGCGAACTCGGGTCCGAGCACGGTGCCGGTGGAACGCGCCTCGGGAGCCTGGGCCTTCACTTCCGTCATCGGTTGCTGTCCTCGCTGATCCTGGCGCCGACGGCACGCTGCACACCGGCGAAGTCGGGGAACGACGTGCGGTGGCAGGCGCCGCCGGAGACGGTGGTGCGGCCGGGCAGGACCGTCGCGAGGGTCGCGGCCGCCATGGCGATCCGGTGGTCCTCGAAGCCGGGCACGAGCCCGGCGCCGAGCGTCGCCCCGCCCCGGACCAGGAGTCCGTCGTCGGCCACGTCGACGACGGCTCCGAAGGCCCCGGCCATCCGGGCCGTGGTGGCCAGCCGGTCGGTCTCCTTGAACCGCAGTTCCTCGGCGCAGCCGATCCACGAGTCACCGGGGAGGGTGGCGGCGACCACGGCGAGCAGGGGGACCTCGTCGATCAGGGCGTGCAGGACGGCCGGGCTGTCGACCCGCACGGAGTCCACCTCGTCCAGACCGCCGCGCGCGACGACGGTGCCGACCGGCTCGCCGCCGGAGGTGGTTCCCCGGTCCTCGTAGGAGATGCCGGCCCCGGCGGCCCGCAGCACGTCGAAGAAGCCGAGCCGGGTCGGGTTGAGGCAGACCCGCGGCACCCGGAGGGTTCCGCCGTCGCCCCAGAGCAGGTGGGCCGCCACGGGATACGCCGCGAGGGACGGGTCGGCGGGGACGTCGATGACCTCGGGCACGGTGTATCCGCCGGCGTCGCAGACGACCTCGCGCTCCGTCCCGGTCAGCCCCTTGCCGAACGCGGCGAGCATCCGCTCGGTGTGGTCCCGCGATCTGACGGGGTGCCGCACCGTCACCGGCAGTCCGGCCGCCACCGCGGCGAGCACCACGGCGGACCGTGCCTGGGCGCTGCCGACGCGCAGGTCGACCGTGCCCGGCCGGTGGACCGGGCCGGCGATCCGTACGGGCAGGCACCCCGGCTCGCCCAGGTACGTGAGGTCCGCGCCGAGTTCGGTGAGCGGGTCCACCAGCCAGTCCATGGGCCGGTGCCGCAGCACCTCGTCACCGTCGACGACGGCGTGCGTGCCTGTTCCCGCGAGCACGCCGATCAGCAGGCGTGCGGCGGCACTCGACCCCTCCGTGTGCAGGTACGGAACGTCCTGCGGCCAGACGTCCACGTCCGGATGCGGCCGTACGGACTGCGGGCGGGGCGTGACGGGGCGCCGGACCACGAGCGCGTCGCCCTCGGTCTCGACGCCGAGCCCGAGGGCGCGCATCGCGGGGAGCAGGGCGCGCACCGCGCCACCCGGGTTGGCCCCCCGCACCGTGAGCGTCCCGGGGGCGCCGGGCAGCAGCGCCGCGAGCAGCGCCCGGTGGCTCACCGACTTGTCGCCCGGCACGACCACCTCGTGTGCCGCACCGGATCGCGTGGTCCTGCCGCCGTCCACCACGAGGTCCGCCGACTCGGTCATCGGCATGGCGAAGCTCTGGACTTCTGGCACTGGTTACTCCTCTTCTGACGCCCGGGTCACCGGCGGGGTGGTCTGGGGAACCCAGCACCGCGGCGGGCTCTGAAAGGGGTGGGCCCGCAGCGCTGCGAACCGTGCGGCGGACCCGGGGGCGGCCGGGTCCCGTCGCGTGAGGACGGTGGAGCCGGGCGGTGCACCGCCGCCCGGGGACGCCGTGGCGCGGTGCGGACGGTCCGTGCGGCCCGCCGCCTCCACAACGGCCCGGCTCAAGCTGTCACGGCCGGGGACCGGGTCACAGGGGCTCGCGCTGGCCACCCCGTGACTTGGCCCCAACCGGACAGCACCCGGACGGGCGGCGCCCGGGGTGGCGTGGAAGGTCCTGGCGGATCCGCCCACCGGGGCGCGCCGAGACCGGATATTGGACCGCTACCGGCGGAGACGGGCAGCTCATTACCATGCAAGGGGCAGCGCGACACTGATCGTCGGGGGGACACGGGCACATGGACGCACAGGGGAAGGCGCAGGAGCTGTTCCGCTTCATGCTCGACGATCCCGACTGGACGCCGGAGGGCGCCCGGAGCAGTCTCGGCTTCTCGCAGATCGACCTGGAGCTGGCCCAGCACGCGCTGCTGGAGGCGGGGCTGCTGCACATGACGCGCGGGAAGCCCGCACGCCCCACGGCGGTCGAGCCGGCGATCGCCGTCGCGAGGCTGCTCGCGATGGAGGAGGAGAGCGCCAGGAACTGGATGGCCTCCGTGCACGAGAGACGCTCCACGCTGGCCGCGCTCGGCTCGAAGATGATGCGGCTCCAGGCCCAGGCCGACACCGACACCCGGGTCGTGCTGCTCACCGGCCAGGAGCGCATAGCCACGGCGCTGAACGGGGTATCGGTGACCGCGCAGCAGGAGATCCTCAGCATGCATCCGGGCACACCGCTGCCGCGGACCGTGCTGGAGGGCAGCATGGACCGCAACCGCGCGGCGCTCGAACGGGGCGTCACCATGCGCTCCCTGCACCTGGAGGCCATGAACAAGGTGCCGCGGGCCAGGGCGCACCTGGAAGCGCTGGAGGACTCCGGGTGCCAGGTCCGGCTCACCCCCGCGCTGCCCTTCCGGCTGATCCTCGTCGACGGCGTGCTCGCCTACGTCTCGGCCCCCTCCGCCGGCTCGCAGGTGTCCGCGCTGGAGATCCGGGGCGAGGAGATCTGCTGGCTGCTGCGCCAGGTCTTCGAACACTGCTGGCTGCACGGGAGGGCCATCCCGAAGGGGGAGAGCGCCGTCCAGGAGGTGGATCTGTCGGACCGGGAGAGGGCCGTGCTGCGCATGCTGGCGGCCGGGTACACCGACGCCTCCGTGGCCCGCGCCCTGGGGATCTCGACGCGCACCCTGCGCCGGATGACCACCGTGATCCTGGAGAAGATCGGCGCCCGGAGCCGGTTCGAGGCAGGGGTCAGGGCCGCGACGCTGGCACTCGTCGAGACCTCACCGGGCGGGTCGGCGGACCTGTGACCGGCGCGGCTCCCACGGACCTGTGACCCGCGGCCCCGCGCACCCGTGAGGCGGGGCGGGGCGGCGGACCGTGCGGCGCGACGGGCGGGACACCGCGTCCCCCGTGCGGGTTGTCCGCTCGCGGCAGTGGCCTGTCCCGGCCAGCGGCCGGGCATGGACACCGGACCGGCCGCTCCGTTGGATGGGCGCTGCACTCCCCCAGCCAGTGGCTCGCCCCGTCGAAGGCAGGAACTCCAGATGGCTCCCGACCACGCCGCGGCACCGGCCCGCGCCCTCGCCCCGGCCACCGAACTGACGGACGGAGTCGTGTGGTTGCGGCCCGTGCGTGCCGAGGACGCGCCGGCCGTGGCGCGGGCCGGTGACGATCCGGAGGTGGCGCGCTGGACGCCGTTCCCCTCCCCCTTCACCGCCGGGCACGCCCGCGACTGGTTGGCCGCCCAGGACGCCGCCGGCACCGTGGACCTCGTCGTCACCGACCGTGCGGAGGGCACACGGGTGCTCGGCTGGGTCGGGCTGCACGACCTCGACCTGCCGCAGCGGCGGGCCGAACTCGGCATCTGGCTGGCGGCCGATGCGCGCGGCCGGGGCGTCGGCCGCCGGGCGATGGCGCTCCTGACCGAGTGGGGTTTCCGCGAGATGGGCCTGCTGCGGATCGCGGCCCTCTGCCTCAGCGGCAACACCCGGGGCCGCCGGGCCATGGAAGCGGCCGGTTTCGTCCCGGAGGGGGTGCTGCGCGGCTACGAGGACGTGAAGGGCGTCCGTCACGACACCGCGATCCTCGGCATGCTGCGCACCGATCCGCGCGGCTGACCTCAGAGGGAGCGGACGAAGGAGACCCGGTCCAGACCGGGCCCGTCGTAGTCGGGCTGGACGGGCCGCCCGTCGAGTTCGCCGGGACCCGCCTCGGCGGTGAATCCCATGCGTGTGTGGAAGGCGTACGACCCGGCGTTCGCGGACGAGGTGATCGCGCGCACCACGCTGCGTCCGTGCTCCCTGCTGTAGTCGAAGAAGTGCTGGTAGAGGAATGCGCCGAGCCCACTGCGCTGCTCCTCGGGAGCGACACCGACGAAATGAATGTAGCTCTCGTCCGATCGCGTCTGGGACAGGAAGCCGATGAGGAATCCGACCATTTCCCCGTCCCGCTCCACGAGGAAACTCCCCGTGGTGAAATGCTGAAAGTAAAGGCGGGGCAGCAGAAGCGCCCGCTGCACACTTCCCGTGCTTCCCTCGAACTCCCCCCACCACCGGTCGAGCACCCGCAACACGCGTGCCTGGTCGTCGGGTTCCGGATGCCGGACCCGCATTCCATTGAATTCGATCATCGACATGGCGGGATGCTAGCACGGCCCCCCGAAATGGCGGCCGGCCGGAAAGGATCGACATTCCGGCAGAGGACGTGGCCGCACACGGACACCCTTCGAGCCTGTACAGGCACCCTTCGGCACACCAGTATTCAATCGTTCCCCCGACGGTTTATGGAGACGAATTATGCCGGGCTCACCCCTCTCCGCAGCAGCGGCTGTCCGCGACAAGCTGTACGCCGCCGGACTCGTCCTGCACCTGGAGGACGGAGCGCTCCGCTACTCGGCGCCGCCCGGCGCGCTCACCGAGGAACTCCGCCGGTCGGTGCGTGCCTGCCGCGACGATCTGATCGAGCTGCTGCGCCGTACGGAGCAGGACCAGGACGGCCGGGACGCCGCGGGGTCGGCCGCCGAGGACGCCTGGCACTTCACGGCCGACCCGCGCTCCGCCGGCGCCGCCTTCTCCCTGACCGACCTCCAGCAGGCCTATCTCATCGGTGAGCAGGACTTCTACGACCACCCGGCGCCCGCGGTGTTCGTGCACGAGTACGCCTTCCCCGCCGGGTCGCTCCCGGACGCGGACACCCTGCAGACGGCCCTCACCCTGCTGCGCAGGGCCCACGGGGCGCTGCGGCTCGCGGTCTTCACCGACGGCACCCAGCGGATCCTGCCCGTCCCGGGGAGCGGCGAGGAGCCCTCCCTGGTCGACCGGCACGACCTGACCGCCCTCTCCGGCGAGCGGGCGCGGGCCGGACTGCTGGCGCTGCGCGAACGCCTCACGGACGACCTGCCGCCGTACGCCGAGGGACGCCCCTTCCTCCTGCGCCACGTGCTGCTGCCCGACGGCACCGCCCGGCTCCAGATAGCCCTGCGGCTGATCGCCTTCGACGGCGTCACCACCCAGCTGTTCTTCACCGAGCTGGCCCGATGTTGTGTCGAGCCGTCCTACCTCCCGGACACGCTGGGCCTCTCCTTCCGTGACTACGTGCGGGGTCTGGAGGAGCGTCGCGCGACCGGTGCGCACCACTCCGCCCTGCGCTACTGGGAGCGCAGGGCGGACCTGCTCCCGGCGCCCCCCGCCCTTCCGTCCCGGCCCGCGGTCGCGCCCGCTGCCGGGGCCACGGCGGAGCCCGCCGCCGAGCCCCGCCCGGGCGCCCCGCTGCGCCGGCTGTCCACCCGTCTCGACACCGTGTCCTGGGCCCGGTTCCGGGCCCATGCCGCGGCCGCCGGACTCCCGGCGGGAAGCGCGCTGTTCACCCTGTTCGTCGAGGCCCTGCACCGCTGGTCGGACGGCGCCGCCGGAGCCGTCACCGTGCTGGCCTCGCACCGCCCCGGCAGCCACCCCGAGCTCCCGCGCGTCTGGGGCAACGCCAGCACCACCGTGCTCATCGGCTACGGCCCCGACGAGCCGGGCCTCTCCTTCGCCGACCGGTGCCGCCGGCTGCAGAGCGGCCTGTACGCGGACCTCTCCGCCCTGGAGGTGTCCGGCGTGGAGGTGAGCCGCTCCCTCCAGAGCCGCCGGCCGGGGACGGGCAGTCCGGCTCCCGTGGTCTTCACCAGCGGACTCGATCTGGTCGACGGCGCCCCCGGCGGCTTCCTGCTGCCGCTGCCCGGCGCCGAGCTGGTGCACAGCTCCATCAGCACGCCGCAGATCCTCCTCGACCACCAGGTGTACGAGGAGGGCGGGGAGCTGGTCTGCAACCTCGACTACGCCGAGAGCGCCTATCCGTCCGGCCTGATCGAGGAGTTGGCGGCCTACCACGGCGAACGGCTGCGGGCGCTGGCCGACGCCGCCGAGGAGTGGGGCGGTACCGCCCCGGCCCCGCTGCCCGCCGGCCAGCTGGCCGGCCGCGTCCGGGCCAACGCCACCGCGACGCCCCTGCCCACCGGCGAGCTGCACTCCTTCGCCCTGCGCTCGTGCCGTACCGCGCCGGACTCCGCCGCCGTGCACGACGCCGAGGGCACGCTGAGCCGGGCCGGGCTGGACGCGGCCTCGGCCGAGCTCGCCGGCCGCCTGCGGGAGCTGGGTGTCGGCCGGACCCCGGACCGTCCCGAGCTGGTCGGTGTGCGGGTGCCCCGCGGCCGGTCCCAGTCGGTGGCGGTCCTCGCGGTGCTGCGCGCCGGGGGTGCGTACGTACCGATCGACCCGAGCTGGCCCGAGGCACGGGTCCGCACGGTGCTGCGGCACAGCGGCGCCCGGGCGCTGGTGACCGGGGCGGGGCTCGCAACGCCCGGCGGACTCCCCGACGGCGTGGCCACGGTCGTCCTCGACCGCTCCCCCGGCACGGCCGCTCCCGCCGGGCCCGTGTCCGGGTCCCCGGACGTCCCGGCGGAGGCCGGCGTCGGTCTCGACCGCAGTGCGTACGTCATCTACACCTCCGGGTCGACCGGCACCCCCAAGGGGGTGGACATCTCGCACCGCGCGGCCGTGAACACCCTGCTCGACCTCACCGGGCGGTTCGCCCTGACGGCCGCCGACAAGGTGCTCGCGGTCTCCTCGCTCGCCTTCGACCTGTCGGTCTTCGACCAGTTCGCCGTGCTCGGCTGCGGGGGCACCGTGGTGTGCCCGCCGGAGAGCGCCGTACCGGACCCGCAGGCCTGGGGCGAGAGCGTACGGCGCCACGGCGTGACCGTGTGGAACTCGGTACCCGCCCTGCTCGCCCTGACCCTGGAGTATCTCGGGGAGCAGACCCGCGAACTCCTCGCACCGCTGCGTCTGATCATGCTGAGCGGTGACTGGGTGCCCCTGCCGCTCGTGGACCGGCTGGCCGAGTACTGCCCCGGCGCGGAGGTCATCGCCATGGGCGGCGCCACCGAGGCGTCGATCTGGTCGAACTGGCACCCTGTCGACGGCGTCCCCGCCGGCTGGCAGAGCGTGCCGTACGGGACTCCGCTGGCCAACCAGACCATGCACGTCCTGGACCGGGCCATGGCCGACGTCCCGGCCTGGGTGCCCGGCGACCTCTACATCGGCGGCGCCGGCCTGGCCACCGGCTATCTCGGAGAGCCCGGCCGCACCGCCGCGTCGTTCCTGCGGCACCCGGTGACCGGTGACCGGCTGTACCGGACGGGCGACCGCGCCCGCTACCGGCCGGGCGGCATATTGGAGTTCCTGGGACGCGCCGACCACCAGGTCAAGATCAACGGCTACCGGGTCGAACTGGGCGAGATCGAGGCGAAGCTGACCGCCTGCGCCGGGATCCGGTCCGCGGTCGCCCTGGTCGACACCGCCCACAGCCAGCCGTACCTCGCCGCCTTCGTCACCCGGGACGTGCCCGGCGCCTCGGTGGACACGGCCCGGGCCGCTCCCGACGGACCGGCGCTGCGGCAGGAGCTCGGCACCACCCTGCCCCCGTACATGGTGCCCGCCACGATCGTCGAGGTGCCCCGACTGCCGTTGAGCGGCAACGGCAAGGTGGACCGCAAGGCGCTCCTCGGCCTGCTCGCCGACACGGTGCGCGGTGCCGGGGAGCCCGGTTCGCCGGACGCGGCGGGCGGGCGCGCGGAGAGCCCCGCCTCCCCGGTGGAGGCCCGGCTGCTCGGCCTGTGGCAGGAACTCCTGGGCCCGGCCGCGGGAGGCGTCACCGACGACTTCTTCGCGCTGGGCGGCAGTTCGCTGACCGCCGTACGGCTCTTCCGCGGGATCGAGACGGCCTTCGGCCGGCGGCTTCCGCTGGCCTCGCTGTTCCGCCACCGGACCGTGCGGGCCCAGGCGGCCCTGCTCACCGACGCGGACGGCGGGGCGCGGGCCGAGGACACCGGTCCGCTGGTGGGATTCGGCGGCAGCGGTGACCAGCACGTGGTGTTCGTCCACCCGGTCGGTGGCGACGTCCTGTGCTACGAGGAGGCCGTGTCCGCCCTGACGGCCGATCCGGACCTCGCCGCGCGGGTCTCGCTGCACGGCCTGCGCGCCGCGGGACTGCACGGCGCCGAGGAGCCCGCGAGCAGCCTCGACGCCATGGCGAAGCAGTACGCGCAGACACTCGTCGAGCGGCTTCCAAACGGTCCGCTGCACCTGGTGGGCTGGTCCCTGGGAGGCACCGTGGCCCTGCACACGGCGGTGCTCCTGGAGCAGGAGGGGCGGCCGGCGGCCTCCCTGACCACGATCGACTCCTTCGTCGGACGCCCAAACGGCTGCGCGACCCCGGTCGGGGTCCGGCTGGCCGGGTTCTTCGGCGACCTGCTCGGCCGGAGCGACCTCGCCGGACGGCTCCCGGACACCGGCCCGGACCTGTCCGACGAGGAACGGCTGCTCGCCGCCCACGACACCCTGTTCGCCCAGGGGCTGATCGGACGCGCCGTCGAACCCGCGGAGCTGTCCCGGCTGTTCGCCGTGTACCGCAACAACTCGGAGCTGCTGGAACGCCACACGCCGGTTCCCTGGGACCCCGGCACACCGGCCGGACCGTCCGTGGAGCCGTGGCTGCTGATCCGCGCCGGGCGGACCGCCCGCCACAGCTTCCCGGGGCTGCTGCCGCTCGACGAGGTCGTGGACGATCCCGGCCCCGTGCAGACCGTCGACGAGGACCACTTCTCGGTGGTGCGCGGACGAGCCGCGGCCCGGCTGGCCCGGCGGATCGGCGCGCTGTGCTCGGGCGCCCCCGCCGCCGACCGCCCGAGAGGAGCACGGGGATGAGGCCCCTGTCCGTCGAACGCGCCCTGCTCGACGCCCATCTGCCCGGCTTCGACGCGTGGCTCGCCGAGCTGGGGATCACCGGCGCCGAGGATCCGGACGGCGACGTGGTCGAGGAGTTCCGCCGGGCCGGCGGCGGCAACCTGTTCGTCCCCCGGAGCCTGGGGGGCGCCGGGCTCGGCTGCCGCGACGGCGTACGGCTCCAGCGGGCGGTCGGCTCCCGGGCCCCGGCGCTGGCCGTAGCGACGACCATGCACCACTACAAGGTCGCCTGGCTGGCCGGCGCGCTCGGCGACGACGCCGGGGAGGTGCTCCGGGAGATCGCCGGGAAGCGCCATCTGGTGGCCTCCTGCGGCGCCGAGGGACAGGTGGGCCGGAGCCTGTTCACGCCCGGCATCGAGGTCACGGCCGCCGACGGGGGGCTGACGGTGTCGGGCACCAAACGCCCCTGCTCCCTCACCCGGTCCATGGGGCTGCTCTCGATGACGGCGACCGCACCGGCCGGTACGGGCCAGGAGGGACGGCTGCTGATGCTGGTGATCCCGGCGGACGGGCCCGGGATCCGGCGTGAGCCGTTCTGGCGCAACCGGGTCCTGCGCGCCACCCAGACCGACGCGGTGGTCCTCGACGAGGTGTTCGTACCGGACGCCATGATCGTCCCGGTCGGCGACCCGGCGCTCTCGCCCGGCACCTTCACCTCCAACCTCCTCTGGTTCCAGCTGCTCATCACCGCGTCCTACCTGGGCATCGCCACCGGCCAGGTGGAGCGTCTGTACACCGCGAAGCGTGGCACCCCGGGCGACCGGGTGGCCGCTCTGGCCCCGCTGGAGACGGTGTGCGCCGCCCTGGAGGCGGTCGCCCGGGACGTGGACGAGCACCGGTGGGACGAGGACCTGCTCGGCCGTGCCCTGCTCGTCCGCTACACCGCCCAGCGCGTCATCGCCGAGGCCACCGACCGGGCCCTGGAACTCGCGGGCGGCATGCCGTTCGTGACGAGTGCGGAGGGTGTCGACACCCTGGCCGCGAGCCGGGGCCTCGCCTTCCACCCGCCGTCCGAGATCTCGGCGCGGGAGCCCCTCGACACCTGGCTCGGCGGCGGCGGCCTGACCCTGACGTGACCGCCTCCCCGGGCAACCCCACCCCGCAGACCGATCGACGCGCCCGCCGTGGCGCAGCACTTGGAGATTCGATGATCGTCCTAGGTCTTCACTTCGGCCACGACGCGGCCGTCTCCGTCCTCCGTGACGGGGCCGTCGTCTCCTACGTGCTGCGTGAGCGGCACACCCGGGTCAAGCACGCGGCCACCCTCGACGTGGCCACCGTGCGCCGGGCTCTCGACGACGCGGGTCTCCGGGCCGAGGACCTGGACGTGGTCGCGGTCTGCTCCACCCAGGGGGTGGAGCTGATCGTCGACGACCCGGCGGCGCTGTCCGTCGCGTACGCGCCGGGCGACACGTTCGGCCGGCCCTGCACGCTGCTGGAGGAGGAGCCCGGGGCGGCGGAAGAGCGGGGCGGGGGGACCCTGCTCGACTTCCTCTACGACCCCGGTCTGTCGGCGACGTGGCTGGGCCGCTCCTACGCGCGCCTGTATCCCGAACACGCCTCTCAGGACCGGGCGGACGTGCCGGTCACCCCGTGGGTGGACGACTACGTCACCGTGCCGGAGTGGGCGGGCACCCGTGGTCTCACGGAGCTCGCGGCCACGCCGCTGGCGCCCGAGGAACGGCACCGGTACGGCTTCCACCTGCCGGTGCGGGTGACGCTCGACGGGGTCACGGTCCCCGGGTACGCGGTCCACCACCACCTGGCCCACGCGGGGAGCGTGTACTACGCCTCCGGCTTCCGGGAGGCCGCGGTCTTCACCCACGACGGCTACGCCGAGGGCGAGAGCTACCACAGCGGCATGTTCTATCTGGGCCGGGAGCAGGCGCTGTACCCGCTCGCCCCGCACCACCTGGGCCTGGGCGGCCTGTACGACAGGGTCGGCGCGGCACTGGGGCTCGGGCTGGTGGGTCCGGCCGGGAAGCTGATGGGCCTGGCCGCCTACGGCCGTCCGCGCTTCCACTCGTCCCGCTTCCTGGGCAACCACGCCGACCTGCGGGAGCGGTTCCCGGTGGACGTCACCACCGCCTGGCTGCGGCACTGCCGCCGGGAGGCCGAGCGCATGGGGTACGACCTCGCCCCGTACGGCGACCCGGAGCAGGCCACCGCCCCGGTGAACGCCGACATCGCGGCCAGCACCCAGAAGCTCTTCGAGGAGGTGCGGATGGAGGCGGTGCGTACGCTGCACGCCTCGCTGGGCGCGGCGGGGCTGACGGTGCCCGCGCTCTGCATGTCCGGCGGCACGGCGCTCAACTGCCCCTCGAACAGCCAGATCGCGAAGGACGGGCCGTTCCGGCGGGTCTTCGTCGAGCCGGCCTGTGACGACGGCGGCATCGCGATCGGCGCGGCGCTCGCCGTCTACCACTCGATCCTCGACCACCCGGTCCCCGGCGCCGACGACGAGGGCCGCTTCCCCTCGCCGTACCTCGGCACGGCTCCCACGGCGGGCGAGATCGAGGCGGCGGTCGCCGCGGCGGGCTCCCGGATCACGGTGGAGCGCCCCGGCACCGGGGACGAGCTGGCGGAGCGTGTGGCGGACGACCTCGTCGCCAACCGCGTGGTCGCCTGGTTCGAGGGCGGCAGCGAGGCGGGGCCCCGGGCGCTCGGCCACCGCTCGATCATGGCCGACCCGCGGGACGCGGAGAACTGGCCGCGGGTGAACCGTGTCAAGAGCCGTGAGGGCTGGCGCCCGTTCGCCCCCGCCGTGCTCGCCGAACACGCGGCGGACTGGTTCGGCGACGTACCGCTGCCCTCGCCGTACATGCTGTTCAACGCGACGGTGCGGCAGACGGGGATACCCGCCGTGACCCATGTGGACGGCACCGCTCGGATCCAGACCGTGGACGCCTCGGCCGGCGGCTACCACGCGGCGATCGCCGCCTTCCACCGCAGGACGGGTGTGCCCGTGGTGATGAACACCTCCCTCAACGGCCCCGGGGAGCCGATCGTCGAGCGGCCCGAGGAGGCGCTGGACCTCTTCCTGAAGACCGAGCTCGACGTGCTGTACCTGGCCGGTCTGCGCATCACCCGAGCCTGAACACCGTCTCCGGGAGGAACGATGAAACTGACGATCTCCGATGCCGCTCCGGCCGGCTGGGCCGGTGAGGTGCTCGCCCTGGGCGTGTACGACGAGGGCGGTGCGCCGTCGGCCCAGCCGTGGCTGAGCGGTGTCGACACCGCGCTCGGCGGGGCCGTCGCCCGGCTGCTGGCGTACGACTCCTTCGGGGCGCGCCCCGACGAGCTGGTGGCGGGGCCCGGTGTGCCGGGCCGGTGCGAGCGGCTGGTGCTGGTCGGGCTCGGCCGTCCCGACGCGGTGACGCCGCACACCGCGCGGCGCGCGGGCGCCGCCCTGGCCCGGACCCTGACCACGGGCCCCAACCGGCGCGTGGCCGTGGCGCTCCCGTCCTGGCGCGCCGGCGGTGAGGAGATCGTCGAGCACGTCGTCGAGGGCCTGAGCCTGGCCGTCCACTGCGGCCGGTGGAACGTGCTGACCGACCGGTTCCGGGCGGACTACGGCTCCGACCTGCCGAGGGAGCCCGAGAGCGTCGAACTGCTCGGCTGCGCGGCACCGGAGCGGGTCCTGCACCGCGCGGGGGTGTTCACGGACGCCGTCGTGCTGGCCCGGGAGCTGGTGGCCGCGCCGGCCAATCTGATCACCCCGGACCGGCTCGCCCGGGAGGCGGCGGCGATCGCCGCCTCCGACGCCCGCTTCGACCTGGAGGTGTGGGACGAGCAGCAGTGCGCCGCGCAGGAGCTGACCGGCTTCGCCGCAGCGGCGGCCGGCGGTGCGGACCCGGCGCGTCTGGTCCGCCTCAGCTACCGGCCCGACGACCCGGCCGGTCCGCCCGTCGCCCTGATCGGCCTGGGCCTGACCTACGACGACCGGGGCGTGCTGCGGTCCGGCGGTGCGGTCCAGGGGGCCAAGAAGTACATGGCGGGGGCCGGTGCGGTGCTCGGCGCAGCGGCGGCACTGTCCGCGCTCGGCAGCCGGACGGAGGTCCATCTGCTGATCCCGGCGACGGCGAAGGCCGCGGGTCCGGGTGCGCTCCGGGTGGGAGACCTGGTGACGACGGCCTCCGGCGCCACGGTCGAGGTCAACCACGAGGACGCGCACGGCCGTCTCCTGCTCGCGGACTCCCTGCACCTGGCCGCGCGGCTGGGGGCGGCCCGCACCGTCAGCGTCTCCGCGCTCGGCCTGCCCGTCGCGGCGGCGCTCGGCCCGAAGGCGGCCGGCCTGTGGAGCACGGACGAGGTGCTCGCGGCGGACCTCGTCTCGGCCGGACACGGGGCGGGGGAACTGCTGTGGCGGCTCCCGCTCGTCGACGAGTACGACGACGAACTGTGGGCGCCCTTCGCCAACATGCGGGCCGCCGGACCGGAGAGCGGCGACGCCGCCACGGCCGCCGCCTTCCTTCGCCGCTTCGCCCCGGCGGACGGCTGGGCCCATCTGGAGATCACCGAACCGGCGTGGTCCCCCAGGATCGACGGCTACTACAACGCGGGTGCCACCGGGTACGGCACCGGCACCCTGGCCCGCTGGCTCTGCCCCCGCTGAGCCCTCCCGACGTCCGAGGACCACTCATGTACGCACCCCCGCTGTACCGTTCCGAGGAACTCGCCCAGCAGCACGCGCTGATCGAGGCCCACTCCTTCGGCATGCTCACCGCCACGGTGGACGGCCGGCCGCACGGCACCCACATCCCGTTCGTACTCGACAAGGGCCCGGGGCACGGACCCCACGGCCGGCTCCGTGCCCATCTGGCCAAGGCCAACCCGGTGGTGCAGGTCCTCGCGGAGGGCACCGAGGTGATGGCCGCGTTCCTGGGCCCGCACGCCTACATCTGCCCGGACGACTACGCGACCGAGACGCACTTCCCCACCTGGAACTACGCGGCGGTGCACGTCTACGGACGGCCTCGGCTCATGGACGCGGAGGAGGAGCTGCGGCAGCTCGACGACCTGATCGCGGCGGAGGAGGCCCGCCGGCTGCCCAAAAAGCCCTGGACGCTGGACCGGGTGCCGCGGGACCTGGTCGAGCAGTTCCGCACGAGGATCGTCGCCTTCGAACTGCCCATCGACCGGATCGACGGCATCTTCAAGTTCGGCCAGAACAAGAAGGAGGAGGACGTCGTCGCGCAGATCGCCTCCTTCCGCAGCCGCCCCTCCGACTCCTCGGCACGGGTCGCGGACCAGTTGCACGCGCACAACGCCGACCGGCTCGGGTGAACACGGCGCACCGGCACGGTCAGGGCGGCACCGCCCTCCCGGCCGGGGACACGCCCACGGACGTGCCGTGGGCCAGGACGACAGACAGACGTGACGAGAAAGGCCCTTCGATGACCGCAGCACATCCTCTTCCGCCCGTTTCCGCCGGAACACCTCACGAGGAGGTCCGCGAACGGATCTCGGCGGTGTGGCGCGACCTCTTCGCGGAGCCCGGTCTGCGGATCGGGGAGGAGGACAACTTCTTCGCTCTGGGCGCCTCGTCGCTCCTCGCGATGCGGATGGTCACGACCCTCTCGGAGGAACTGGGCGTGCCCCTCTCGGTGCTGGCGGTGGTCGAGAACCCCACGCTCGGCGGCCTGACCCGCCATGTGCGGGAGCTCTCCGCGGCCGGCCACGCCCGCGAGGTCGGCGAACTGTGAGCGGCCCGCGCCGAACCTGACGGCCCGCATAGATATGCGGGCCGTCAGGGCGGTCGGCTCAGCCCCAGATCAGATCACCCAGGACGACGGGACCACCGGGCCAGCCGGCCACTCCCGAACCCCCCACACCGCTCTCACACCTCGTACACAAGTCCTTCCGAGAAGTACCCATTTGATCAATTCCCCCACTTCATGGTCGGCTCATGCGCTCCGGCGTCCGCACGCCGAAGCAATGTGACGGACAGTGATCGCTTCGCGACGCTGGCCGTCACACCGGATTCATATTCAGCGATCCGTACATAATTCCGCAACAAAAAACGGTCTGAGTTCACATCGTGGACGGCACGGCCGGGGCCGCCTCGTCCGCCTCGACGGCGGGCTGCTCCGTCGCGAACAGAGCGGGCTCCGCGGCCATGTACCGCTTGAGCCGCGCCATCAGCACCGTGAGGCCGGCCAGCGCCGCAGCCCCCGCCACGGGGATGAGCACCACGAGCGGCACGGCATGGCCCGCCACCGCCAGCAGCCCGCCGGCCAGGGGCAGCGACAGGAAGTTCAGCAGGGAGACGGCCGCGACCGTACGCCCGAACTCCTCGCTCGCCACGACCCGAAGCCGCAGCGTGCGGATGACGACGCTGAACACGCTGTCGCCGGCCATGAACACCGCGACCAGCGCGGCGAAGAAGAAGAACCCGGTGGTGGGACCCAGCGCGATGAAGACGACCCCCTGGACCACCGCGCTCGCGGCGGCCACCCCCAGGAAGCCGAAGCGGCGGATCAGCCGGGGCGCCGCGGTCAGCGTCACCATCGCCACGAGGCCCGCGACCGAGTACACGAGGCCCAGCGCGCCTTCGCTGCGGCCGTAGCGGTCGGCGAGTGCGGGCGCGGCACCCTGGATCAGGCCCAGCATGACGTTGATGCACATGGTGGCCAGGACGATGGTCCGGAGCACCGGGATCCGCACCACGTTGCGGATGCCGGTGGCCGAGTCGCGCAGCAGCCGGCGCCCGGCGGAGCCCTCGGACGGCGCCGGCCGGGGTCCGCCGGTGTGCGGGCCGCGCGGCAGGCCGATGCTCAGCAGCAGGCTCACGCCGAACAGGCCCGCGACCACGGCCACGATCGGCAGCGGGCCGGTCAGCAGCAGGGCCCCGCCGATGACGGGGGCGAGCAGCAGCGTCCCCTGCTCGATCCCGCTCAGCACGCTCTGCGCACGGTGCATGTCCTCGGGCGCCACGAGGGCGCCCGCCAGCTTCTCGCCCGCCACGAGCACCTGCTCGCAGCAGACCCCGGCCAGCAGGGCGAAGACGATGACGACGGCGAAGGCCCGGTCCTCCAGGACCACGGCGAGCACGGTCGCGACGGCGCCGAGCGCCACCCTGACGAGGTCGTTGACCCAGTAGATGCGCTGCTCGGGGAAGCGGTCGGCCAGCAGCCCCGCGGCCGGCAGCGACAGCAGCCGGGGTACCCACTGGGCGGCCAGGACGATCCCGGACCACGACAGTTCACCGGTGGCCTGGTAGGCGAGCACCGGCAGCAGGAACTGGATCAGTTGGTCGGTCGTCCAGCCGACCGCGCGCAGGGCGTAGTAGCGGTGCACGGGGGTGGTGAGGCGTGAGAGGGATGTGGTCATGAGGACTCCGTGAGGATGTGGATCTCGGAGGGGGAGGGACGTGCGTCCCTGCGGACGGGCACGACGCCCGCACCGGTCCGGTGCGGGCGTCGTGAGGGTGCGGGCCGCGGACGGGGTGTCCGCCCGGCGGCCGTCCGCCTACGCGACGGGGACCACCGTCTCGCCGAGGCTCTGCCAGATCTCCCGTGCCTGCTCGGGGGAGTCCGCCGAGAACAGCGCGTACCCGATGCGGCCGCGGAAGTCGTGCAGGGGCGGGATCTCCTCCCCCGCGGCGATCACCAGCCCGGTCTCCGTCACCTCGGGCCGGGCTGCGATGTCGTCCCAGCCCTTCAGCTCGGAGTAGCTCGTCAGCCCCTCGGCCGTGAAGTAGCGGATCCCCGCGCACTTCACCTGCCGTTCGCCCTCCGCCCGGAGCTCCTGCGGCGTCCTGCCCAGGTAGGCGGCGAGCATCACCCGGGACATCGAGGTCCCGGTGGCGAGCTGGACCAGTTCGGTGATCCGGTCACCGGGCAGCCGGGCCGCGATCTCGATCAGTACGGGCTGGTCCCCGGGCAGCCGCAGCTCGCAGTGGAACGGGCCGGAGGTGATGCACACGGCCTCGGTGACGCCCCGCACGTACTGCGTCACGCGCTCCACGACGTCCGCCGGGACGTCGGACGGGACGATGTGCCCCAGCTCCACGAAGTACGGCTCGGAGCCCAGGAGTTTGCGGGTCACCGAGAGCACCACGACCTCGCCCTCGTGGACGTAGCCGTCGGCGCTGAACTCGGGCCCGGCCACGTACTCCTCGACGACCACCCGGGTGTCCGTGGCGAACCCCAGGTCCAGCCGGCGGTCCTCGGCCAGTTCCTCGAAGGCGGCGCGCAGTTCGCCGGCGGTGTCGGCCCGGCGGACGTGGATGCTGCCCGAGGACTCGACCGGCTTGATCACGCACGGGAAACCGATGACCTCGGCGGCCTGCTCGATCTCCTCGGGCGTCCCCGCCCGGACGTGCCGTGGCACCCGCAGACCCGCCGCGGCGGTCCGCTCCCGCATCAGCGCCTTGTTGCGGACCGGGTCGACGGCTTCGAGCGGCAGGCCGGGCAGCCCGAGGCGGTGCACCAGACGGGTCACCGCGGGTATGTAGAACTCCTGTCCGGGAACGATCGCGTCCACCGGGTGTTCCGCGTGGAACGCCACCACCGCGTCGGCCAGCGCCTGCTCGTCGTTGGTGTCGACGGTGAGCAGGGTGCCCACGAACCCCGCGACGCCGGACGGGAGGCTGCGGTCGTCCACCCCGGCGCTGGCCACGACCACCTCGAACCCGAGCAGGTAGGCGTCCTCGACCATTCTGGTGCCCGAGGAGACCGGCTCGACGATGAGGACCCTGGTACGCCGTTCAGCGGTGCTGCGGAGCGAGTCTGGCATGTGACGTTCCTTCTCGTGTGGGGCCGTGGTCGGTGGGGGGGGGACGCGGAGGGAGTGGCCGGCCGGAGGTGTCCGGCCGGCCACGGGAGCACGGTCAGACGAGGGCCCGGCCGTGGTCCGAGTAGCGGCGCCCCTCCGCCTTGCGCAGGTCCGCCATCACGTTGATGCGGCGCAGCCAGCGGTCCGTACCGTCGTAGCGGGCGGCGAACGGACGGCGGCCGTGGACGGCGCGCTTGTTGTCGACGATCAGCATCTCGCCCGGGGCGAGCGCCACGTCGCGCAGCTTCGCGTCGATGCCCTTGATGACCGCCTCCAGGGCGGCGGCCGCCTCCGGGTCGAGGTCACGGGGCATGAACGCGGGGTCGATGCAGATGAAGGGCGAGTCCGGGTTGCCGGAGAGCACCGAGGTGCGGCGGGGCTCCTCGTTCATCTCGGCGATCTTGCGGAACGCCTCCGCGACCCAGTCGCCCTCCTCGACGCCCGTGGTGCCGGCGTTGAAGCCTGCGGTGTGCGACTCGTCCGGCAGGATCACGAAGCGCTCCTGGAAGAGCACCTCGCGGGTCCTGTCGTCGAGTTCGATGTCCTGGACCGGCGCGAAGGTCGTCGGCACCTTGTCGTGGTTGCGCAGACCGACCAGCATGATCCAGTCCGCGCGCAGCGGGTGGAACGCGTCCTCGTTGTGCCACTCCAGGTTGACCGTGGAGCTGGAGCCCAGCTGCTCGTTCTCGTGCCCCGCGATCGGGAAGAGGTCGAGGACCATGCGGCCGCGCTGCTGGGTGAGGTAGGAGACCGGGTCCCCCAGGAGGGAGCCGAGGAGCAGCAGCGACGCGGCGGCCCGTCTGGCCTCCCGGCTGTCCGGGACGTCCGTGTAGCTCAGCGGGGTGGGGCCGGCCTCGGCCTCGTCGATCGGCAGGTTCGAGATCACGAAGCCGCCGAACGGGCGCCCGGTGAGGCGGAACTGGCTGACGGTGGCCCGCAGCCGCGCCGGGAGCTCGTGCGAGAGGAGGGAGAGCTGACCGAGCCGCTGCTCCAGCGGCACGCCGGTCTCGGTGTCCAGTACGTGGTCCGCGATGTCCTGCACCTGCGTCCGCTCGGCGTCCGTGAGCTCCAGGCACGGCACGTTGTCGGCGGCGCGCGGAGTCAGCTCGGGAGCCGTGGGCACGGTCAATTTCGGCACGGTGACGATCCTTGTCGTGAAGAGGTCTGAAGCGCTGGCGCGGAAGACTCCGTACGGCCCTCTGGGGCCCGACGACATGGGCGACGAGCAACGGCGGAACGCCCCGGTCGGTCAGCGGTGAGCAGGGGTGCCTCCCGCCACGTCCCCGTGCGGGCGATGCCCTGCACGGGACCCCGCCTCGTATACGAGAGGGACTCCCCGTCCGGAAGTCTGGGGGACCCCGATCGCCCCAGTCCAACACTCTCCGTGTCCGTGTGAGGACAAGTCCTCACACGGACACCGGCCGGCTACACGCGGTGTTCGGCGACCGCCCTCGTCAGGCGCGAGGCCGCTTCGGCGAGGTCCTCCAGGGAGAGGCCGGCGTACCCGACGACCAGCCCTTCGGTGGCGCAGGGGCCCTGCTGGAACGCGGACAACGGGGCGACCTCCACCCCGAGTCCGGCGGCCCGGCGCGCCACGCGCACGCCGCTGACACCGCCCCCCAGCAGCAGCACGGCGTGCAGGCCGGCCTCCAGGCCGGTCAGCGTCACCACGTCGGCCACGGGCTCGAGCGCCTCCCGCAGCACGTTCCTGGCCCGCGCGTAGTGGAGCCGGGTCCGGCGGATGCGCCGCTCCAGCGCCCCGGAGGAGAGCAGCCGCAACACGGTCTCCTGCACCGGCCAGCTGACCGGGCCGTCCACGATGTCCTTCAACTCTGCTATCCGGCCCGGGAGTCCGCCGGGCGCCACCAGATATCCGCAGCGCAGTGCCGGGGTGAGGACCTTCGACAGGGTCCCGAGGTAGACGACCCGGTCCCGGTCGAGGCCGGCCAGCGCCGGCAGCGGCGGGCCGTTGTAGCGGTACTCGCTGTCGTAGTCGTCCTCCAGGATCCAGGAGCGGTGCTCCCGCGCCCACATGACGAGGTCCAGCCGCCTGCCGACACTCATCCGCACGCCGAGCGGGAACTGGTGCGAGGGCGTCACGTGCATCACCCGGGGCGCCGGGTCCAGGCCCGCCAGCACGTCGACCCGGGCTCCGTCGTCGTCGACCGGCACCGGCACCGCGTCCAGGCCGTGGGCCCGGATCAGCGAACGGACCACCGGATGGCCCGGGTTCTCGCAGGCGACGGTGTCGCCGGCCCGCAGAAGGGTGCGGAGCACCAGGTCCATGGACTGCGTCGTGCCGGTGGTCACCACGATGTCGTCCGGGGCGCAGACCAGGCCGCGGGCCCGGGCCAGGTAGGCGGCGATCTCGGCGCGCAGTGCGGGCAGGCCCGCCGCGTCCTGATAGCGGGTCGGGGCCACCGTGCGGGCGGTCGCCCGCCATGCCTGGGCCCAGCCGTCGCTGCCCTCCTGCACCGGTCCGGTCCCGCCGGTGCGCAGGCTGAGCGCCGGAGGCGCCGCCGTCGCCGTAGGGTCGGGCACGGCTGCGGCGGCGGGGGCCGCGACCATCTGCCGGGCCGCCTCGTTGAGCCGCGCGACATAGGTGCCGGATCCGGAGCGGCTCTCCAGGAAGCCCTCGGCCTCCAGGCGGACGTACGCCTCCGCGGTCACCGTGCGGGAGACGGCGAGGTCCTGCGCGAGGGTACGGGTCGACGGGAGCCGTTCACCGGGCGGCAACAGCCCCGAGAGCACCGCTTCACGCAGTGTCCCGACGAGCTGCGCCACCAAGGGCCGGCCGTCCTCACGGTCGAGGACCACCGGCAGGGCCAGATGCGGCTTGGCCCTCTGCCCGGGCGTCGGCCCTTCCACAGGTGGCATCTTCGGTCTTCCTCCTATTGGCCATTGGACGAGGTCCGCGCCGAGAGTAGCTTCAACGGTCGGCGCTTCGAAGCGACGGCGAACCGAGCCGTGGAGGCGCCGGTCCTGGAAGGTGGGGTCACGGGATGACCAGCAGTGTGTCGCCGGCGGAGTACGGGGTCAGTGAGAGCAACGGCTTTCTGCCCGACGCCGCCCCGTTGACACAGCTGCCCGGCCGCTTCGCCGAATGGGACGCGATCGGCTCGGTGCTGCCCAAGCACCTCGCCGCGGGCCGTGCCCGGGAGCTGCTGAGCAACGTCGCTCCGCTCGATCCCGGTGCGCTGACCGGACAGGCGGAACGTGAAAGGGCGATGCTCCTGCTGTCCTACTTCGGACACGCACACATCTTCGGCGGCGATGTACCGGCCAATGTCTGTCCGGCGAACATCGCGGTGCCCTGGCACAAGGCGGCCGGCCTCCTCGGCCGGCCGCCGGTTCTGTCCTACGCCACCCAGCAGTTGCACAACTGGGGCCGTCTCTCCGACGATCCCCGGATCGAACTCGGCAACATCCACCGGCTCCAGGACTTCCTCGGGGGGATGGACGACGACTGGTTCGTCCTCGTCCATGTGGCGATCGAGGCGGCCGCGGCACCTGTCCTGCGCGCCTCGATCGCCGCCCAGGACGCCGTCCTCGACGGCGACTCCGACGCCCTCGTCCACGCGCTGGGCGAGATGGCGGCGGGACTCTCCGTGATGTACGGCACGCTCGCACGGATGCCGGAGCGGTGCGACCCGCACATCTACTACCACCGTGTGCGCAGTCACCTCTTCGGCTGGAAGAACAACCCGGCGCTGCCGGAGGGGGTCGTCTACGAGGGGGTGGACGCCTACGGCGGCAGGCCGCAGCAGTTCAGCGGTGAGACCGGCGCGCAGAGCGCCATCATCCCCTTCCTGGACGAGGTCCTCGGGCTCTCCGGCGAGGACGACCCGCTCGCCGCGTACATGCACGCCCTGCGCGCGTACATCCCGCCGGACCACCGGGCGTTCATCGAGAAGGTGGGACCCCGGGTCGACCTGCGGGGCTTCCTGCTGCACCACCGTCCGGCCGGGGCGGTCGCCGCGTACGACGCGTGCGTCACGGCCATGGCGGACTTCCGCGAACTGCACATGCGGTACGCCGCCACGTACGTACAGCGGCAGGCGCAGCGGTCCGAGGCCAACTCCACCGAGGTGGGCACCGGCGGCACGCCCTTCATGCGCTATCTCAAGGGCCATCTGGACGCGGTGCGCGCCCATCGCATCGGCGCCCCGGAATGACGCCACCGGCCCTCCCCCGGGTCCACAAGCACCTCCTGCCCGGCATCGACCCCCGGATCCTCGCGCTGCGCGTACCGGACGAGGTCGACGGCTTCGTGGTGCGGACGGAACGGT
Source organism: Streptomyces sp. NPDC055962 (assembly GCF_042270185.1). NCBI lineage: Bacteria > Bacillati > Actinomycetota > Actinomycetes > Kitasatosporales > Streptomycetaceae > Streptomyces > Streptomyces sp. NPDC055962. The sequence continues at coordinate 847,586 of NZ_JBHJYN010000002.1, read as the reverse complement.
TCGTCGCCCTGATCGACACCCTGAGCACCCCCGAACTGTGCCGGCAGGCACTGGACCTGATCGCGGACGACACCGCGGGGCGCCCGCTCCTCGTCATCAACACGCACGCCGACTGGGACCACGTGTGGGGCAACGCCGCCGTCGAGGGGCTGGCCCCGGTCATCGGCCACCGCTCGGCCGCCACCCGCGTGCGTTCGGCCGCGGCGCAGGAGATCCTGCGCGCCAAGCGCGCGGCGGACGACCGGTTCGCACGGGTGCGTCTCGTCGCGCCGACCGTCACCTTCGACACCTCGCTGACCCTGGACGGCGGGGACCTGACGCTGGAGCTGCTGCACACTCCCGGCCACACTCCGGACCACATCGCCGTCTGGATCCCGGAACTGCGCGTGTGCCTGGCCGGGGACGCCGCCGAGGACCCGCTTCCCGAACTCTGGGAGGGGGACGCCCTCTCTCTGGAGCAGCTCACCGCCTCGCTGGCCCTCCTGCGCTCCTTCTCACCGGACCATGTGCTGCCCAGTCACGGCGGCACGACCGATGCGGCCCTGCTCGACCGCAACCTCCGTCACTTCGCCAGCCTCACCGGCAGGCACGCGGATGCCGTGCGCAGGAACAGCCTGCCGTTCGAGGCGGTCTTCCCCCGCAGCTCGGAACTGACTCCCGGAGCACGGGCGTTCTACCAGGCGTGCCACCACAAGTCGCTCCGGGCGGCAGCGGCGGTTCTGGCGACTCCGGCGGGATAGCGGCAGGCCGCAGGCGGGTGGCGGCAGGCGAGTCCGGCTGTACGCCTGGTGTTGCCCTCTCAGAAGGCGGTCACGTCCTGACCTGTACGTTCGCGGCCGTCCGGCCCCGGTCGTGGGCCCGGCTCCCCGGGCGCCGGCGCTCCGGAGGGACGCGCACCTTTCCCCTGCCGACGGCACGCTGTCGGTGCGGGAGCTGACCGCTGCCCTTCGAGCCCGGAACTGGTCCGGCATCATCGCGTTCGAGACCCGGAACGACAGCGTCGAGGCGGGTGTGAACCATCTGCGAGCGATGCGGGACGCCGAGGCCAGCAGGGACCTCGTTGCCACGGTCGGCGCATAGCGGCGTCACAGGGGGTCTTCCGTCGGCCGCAGGGGCCTGGAACGGTCACCATGGACGCCGGCGGCCGAGGCAGCCGGCATCGTGGAAGCGCCGCACGGGCACACCCGTATCGGCAGGGTAAGAGGAGTAACCGATGACGCAGGAGGCGCCGCATCCGGGTGTCATATCGAACCGCAAGCAGTCGTTGTGGCGTAATCGGAATTTCATGCTGCTGTGGTGCGGGCAGGGAGCCGGGACGCTCGGCCCTCAGATGGCCATGGTCGCCTTGCCACTGCTCGCCCTCGAGGTGCTTCATGCCACCACCTTCCAGGTGTCGCTGCTGACCTTCACCGGCTGGATTCCGTACTTGCTCTTCTCCCTCCCGGCCGGTGTCGTCGCGGACTGGTTCGACCAGCGGAAGATCATGATCTTCTGCGATGTCATCCGCATGCTGCTGATTGCCTCGGTCCCCTTGGTGGGACTGGCCGGCTGGCTGAGCCTGCCGTACCTCTACGCGATCATCGGTGTCTCGGGGATCCTGACCGTGCAGTTCACGATCGCCTATCGCAGTCAGCTTCCCAAACTGGTGCGCACATCCCAACTGGTCGAAGGGAACGGAAAACTGGGGATGTGCGAATCGCTGGCCGAACTGGTCGGTCCAGCCCTGGGCGGTACGTTCGTCGGCCTGATCGGATCCTCACGCACCCTGTTCGCCAACGTACTGACCTACGGGCTCAGCGCATTGACCCTGGGACTGATGCGCGTGCCCGCGGCCGACACCGACGAGCCGAACACCTCGAACCGCGTCTCCTTCAAGGCCGCCATGGGCGAGGGACTCACGTTCGTCCGCAGGCAGCCCATCCTGCGGAAGCTGCTGATCTGCACCAGCGTCTCCAACTTCTTCGTCATGGCGACCTCGTCGATCGCGGTCACGTTCATGCTCCGTGAACTGCACGCACCCGCGGCGGCCGTCGGCCTGGTGTTCAGTCTCGGTGCCGTGGGAGGGCTCCTCTCGGGCGCGTTCGCGCACCGGGTCTCCGCACGAGTCGGCACCGCGCGAATCATCTGGGTCTCGATGCTGGCCCCTGGCCCGCTCTACTTCCTGATGCCGCTCGCCCAGCCCGGCTGGGGGCTGGCCCTCTACGGGGTCGGCCTCGCCGCCCTGTCGGCCAATGCCGTCATGTTCAACACCGCTGCCCTGTCGTACCGGCAGTCGGTCTGCCCGCCCGAGCTCCAGAGCCGGGTGAGCGCCGTCTACCTCTGGATCTGCTACGGGGTCATCCCGCTGGGCTCCCTGTTCGGCGGCAGCCTCGGAACGGCCGTGGGGCTCGAGGCGACGTTGTGGGTGTGTGTGATCGGCATGTGGAGCGCCTCCCTGTTCGTGGTGTTCTCACCCCTGCGCAAGCTCCGTGACGTCCCCTCCCGGGAGCCGGCACTCGTCTGAGGGCTGTCCGCTCATCCGGACCGCGTCGGAGCCACGAGTCCATGGTGCGCACGATCGAGGAAGCTCGCGCAGCCCTCTCCTTCGAGTTTCGATTCGCGGACGGCGTACGCCGCATCGGGGGCCTGGAACTGCCCGCGCACTGAGCGGGAAGGGCCTCCGACACACGTCGGAGGCCCTTTCACCCTGAGCCGCTGACGGCGGCAGACGAGTCGGGCTGTACGCCGGGTTCTGTCGCCCGGTCGCCTCGCGGCGGCCGGGGAGACGGCCATCCATCTAGGACCGGCATTGCTGCCGGTCTCGTGCGGTCTACCCGTGAACTCGGGCGGGCAGCCCTCGGACGTTCACGCAGGAGCACCGGGGTGCTCCCTCTTGACCTTGCTCCGGGTGGGGTTTACCTAGCCGCCTGAGTCGCCTCAGGCGCTGGTGGTCTCTTACACCACCGTTTCACCCTTACCGGGGACCGAGGTCCCCGGCGGTCTGTTTTCTGTGGCACTGTCCCGCGGGTCACCCCGGGTGGCCGTTAGCCATCACCCTGCCCTGTGGAGCCCGGACGTTCCTCGGGAGGATCCGGAGATCCTCACGCGGCCGTCCGCCCGGCTCGTCTGCCGTGGTGACCATGCTACCCGGCAGTGCGGGCGTTCCCGGCGCTGCGGTCGCGCCGGCCGTCAGACCGTGAAGGCGGTGATGCCCGCCTCCCAGGCCGCCGAGAGGTCGGCACCCGGAGGGAAGCGGCCGTTGAGCTCCAGGACCACCATCCCGTGGGCGAAGGCCCAGGCCGCCCTGGCCCGGTCCTCGTCGCCCCCCGCGGCGCGGACCAGCGGCGCGGCCGCGGCGTCCGCGGCCGAGCCACCGGGAAGGGTGCGCCCCATGGTGAGCAGGTAGAGGTGCGGGTGGGCCAGGGCGTAGGCACGGTAGGCGGTGGCGAGCGCGGAAAAGGAGCCCGGGGCCGCGGCCTCGGCGGCCGCCAGCACCCCGGTGGTCTCCCGGAGCATCTCGGCGGCCAAGGCGGCGACCACGGACGACTTGTCCGGGAAGTGCTTGTAGAGGGACGGCGCCTTGACGCCCACCCGGTCGGCCAGCCGGCGCATGGTCAGCGCTTCGGGGCCCTCCGCCTCCAGAAGAGCGCGGGCGGCCGCGACGATCTGCCGGGGCCTGCCGGCCGTGGGGGCGATGGCGAGGTCACTCACGCATAAGACCTTCCCTGGTACGGAGTCGGTACGCAGTCCGTGACCGAGGACGTGATCGTACGAGAGGGGGACGAGCCGGGGGCGGTCCGGTGCGGACCGTACCCTTGCCGGGGGGGCTCCCACGCGCGCGGAGCCCGGTGCCGCGTATGAAGGAGAAGCCCCGTGCTCGTGCTGTTGCCGCCCTCCGAAGGTAAGGCCACCTCGGGGCGCGGGGCACCGCTGAAGCCGGAGTCGCTCTCCCTGCCGGGCCTCGCCGACGCGCGGGCCGCGATCCTCGACGAGCTGGTCGAACTCTGCCTGGCCGACGAGGACAAGGCCCGTGACGTGCTGGGGCTGAGCGAGGGGCTTCGGGGCGAGATCGCGAAGAACGCGGAGCTGCGCACGGCCGGGACCCGTCCGGCCGGGGAGATCTACACGGGGGTGCTGTACGACGCCCTCGGCCTGGCCACGCTGGACGCGGCGGCCAAGCGGCGGGCCGGGAGGTCGCTGCTGGTCTTCTCCGGACTGTGGGGCGCGGTGCGGGTCGGCGACCGCATTCCCTCGTACCGCTGCTCGATGGGGGTGAAGCTGCCGGGCCTGGGCGCGCTGAACGCCTTCTGGCGCGCCCCGATGGCGTCGGTGATGCCCGAGGCGGCCGGGGACGGGCTGGTCCTGGACCTGCGTTCGTCCGCGTACACCGCGGCCTGGAAGCCCGCGGGCGAGGTCGCGGGGCGGACGGCGAGTGTGCGGGTGCTCCAGTCCCGGATGGTGGACGGGGTGGAGAAGCGGTCGGTGGTCAGCCACTTCAACAAGGCGACGAAGGGCCGGATGGTCCGCGATCTGCTGCTGGCCGGGGCCAGTCCGAAGGACCCGGCGCAGCTCGTGGAGGTGCTGCGGGACCTCGGCCACGTGGTGGAGGCGCAGGCTCCCGGGCGGGCGGGGCGGCCGTGGGCCCTGGACGTGGTGGTCACCGAGATCCACTGAGCCGGTCGGAACACCCCGGAGTATTGCAACATGCGCAACGCGCGTTGCGCAGTGTGCGGTTCTCGCGGCAGGATGAGCGCATGACCTCCTCCGCGCCCGCCGCCGTGTCCGCCTCCGTCCTGGATCTCGCCCCCGTCGTCCCCGTCGTCGTCCTCCAGGACGCGGCCGACGCGGTGCCGCTGGCCCGCGCGCTCGTCGCAGGCGGGCTGCCCGCGATCGAGGTCACGCTCCGGACGGCCGCCGCACTCGACGCGATCCGGGCGATCGCATCGGAGGTACCCGGGGCCGTGGTCGGCGCGGGCACGGTGATCTCCCCGGCGCACGTGGAGGAGACCGTCGCGGCCGGAGCGCGCTTCCTGGTCAGCCCCGGCTGGACGGACGCCCTCCTGGACGCGATGAAGGCCTCGGGCGTGCCGTTCCTCCCGGGCGTCTCGACGACCTCCGAGGTGGTCGCGCTGCTGGAGCGCGGCGTCACGGAGATGAAGTTCTTCCCGGCCGAGGCCGCGGGCGGCACCGCCTATCTCAAGGCACTGTCCTCGCCCCTCCCCCAGGCCCGCTTCTGCCCGACGGGCGGCATCTCGCTCGCCTCGGCGCCCTCGTACCTGGCCCTGCCCAACGTCGGCTGCGTGGGCGGCAGCTGGATGGTGCCCGGCGACGCGGTGGCGGCCAGGGACTGGGCGCGCGTGGAGCGGCTGGCCGCGGAGGCGTCGGCCCTGGGCCGCGGCTGAGCACGGCTCACGGACGGCCCGGTGGCCCGGGCCGTCCGCTCAGGCCACCGTCCTGACCGCGTACAGCAGGCCGATCCCCAGCGCGAGGGTGCCCAGCAGGAGGCGCAGCGCCGTCTCCGGGAGCCGCGGCTGGAGACGTGCGCCGAGATAGCCGCCGCAGAGCCCGCCGAGGCCGCAGGCCAGGCCCAGTGCCCACTCGGGGGCGATGTCACCGGTGGCCGCCAGGGAGAGCAGCGCGTAGGCGCCCGCGCCCACCAGGGACGTGACGAACGTGCAGGCGAGCGCCGCGGGAGCGACCTTCGCGACGGGGACCCCGCGGCCGACGAGGATCGGGCCGATCAGGGAGCCGCCGCCGATCCCGTACACGCCTCCCGCGACACCGACGGCCAGGGCGAGGACTCGGGTGGCGCGGGGCGACGGCTGCGCCGCCTCGGGCGTGCGCCGTGCGGGCCGCAGCGTACGGGCGCAGAGCCACGCCCCCAGCGGCAGCAGCAGGACGGCGACGAACGCGCGGAAGACCGTGGCACCGGGTACGGCGAAGACCCTGATCACCGCGCCGATCAGCACTCCCGGTACGGCGCCCGCCACGAGCAGGCGGGTCAGCGGACCCCGGAGCCGGCCGGTGCTGCGGTAGCGCAGGAGGGCACCGGGGCAGGACACCACGTTGTAGAGCAGATTGGTGGGGGTCACCGCCGGGCTCGGCACACCGAGGACGCTGACCTGCACCGGCAGCAGGAAGACCGCGCCGGACACCCCCACGGGGGCGGTGGCCACCGAGATCACAAGACCGGCGAGGAAGCCCAGGAACCCGGTGGACCACGTCACCCGGCGCCCTACCGCAGGTGCGAGGTGTCGTTGAGGAGTCTCAGCGACGGGTTCCCGTCGGCGTAGTACGCCACCGTCGAGACGGAGGCGGGTGAGAGCTCCATACGGAAGAGCGACTCCGGCGGGGCGCCCAGCGCGAGCCGGACCAGGGTCTTGATCGGTGTGACATGGGTGACCAGGAGCACCGTGCGGCCCGCGTAGCGGGCGACCAGGCGGTCACGGGCCGCGGAGACCCGCTCCGCCACCTCCGCGAAGCTCTCGCCGCCGCCCGTGGGGGCCGCGTCCGGGGACGCCAGCCAGGTGGTCAGGTCGGCGCCGTACCGCTCGCTCACCTCGGCGAAGGTGAGGCCCTCCCAGGCGCCGAAGTCCGTCTCGCGCAGGCCCTCCTCGACACGGACCTCCAGGCCGAGCCGGTCGGCGACGGCCTGCGCGGTCTCACGGCAGCGGCGCAGCGGGGAGCTGACGATCTCCTGGACCGTGCCGCGCGCGGCGAACGCCTCCGCCGCGCAGGAAGCCTGGTGACGGCCGGTCTCCGACAGCTCGGGGTCGCTCCCGCCGCTTCCCGAGAAGCGCTTCTCGGGGGTGAGGGCCGTCTCGCCGTGCCGGAGCAGGATCAGGGTGGCGGGCGCGCCCAGATCGGCCGCGATCCCCCAGCCCACCTGCGGGACGGCCGTCGGGTCCGCCTGCGGGCCGTCCGCCGGAGCCGTCCGCGGGGCAGCCGCCGCCGGACGGGCCGCGGCCAGCGCGGCGCGGACCTTCGCCGCGCCCGCCACCGCGTCGCCGGGCGGCCCGGACGGGGGCGGCGGTTCCGGGAGGACCGGGGTGCGCAGCGTCTCCATGTCGGCGGTCGAGGCCGCCGGGTCCCACTGCTCGCCCCGCCGGCCCGCGTCCATCGCCTCGTTGGCGAGCCGGTCGGCGTGCTTGTTCTCCGCGCGCGGGATCCATTCGTACGTGACGGAGGAGGCGGGCAGGATGCCCGCGGCCTCGGCGGCGAGCGGCTTCATGTCGGGGTGCTTGATCTTCCAGCGGCCCGACATCTGCTCGACCACGAGCTTGGAGTCCATCCGGACACGCACCTCCACGGGCGTGTCCGGGAACAGCTCCTTCACCGCCTGGAGGCCGGCGATCAGCCCCCTGTACTCCGCGACGTTGTTCGTCGCGACCCCGATGTACTCGGCGGCCTCGGCGAGCGTCCCGCCGTCGACGGGGTCGATGACGCACGCGCCGTAGCCGGCAGGTCCCGGGTTGCCCCGGGACCCGCCGTCGGCCTCGACGACCAGGCGGCGGGGAGCTGTCATTACAGGCCCGACTCCGACGTGCGGACCAGGATGCGGTGGCAGTTCTCGCAGCGCAGCACGGTGTCGGGGGACGCCGACTTCACGTCGTTGACCTCGGTGATGTTCAGCTCCAGGCGGCAGCCCTCGCAGCGGCGCTGGTAGAGCCGGGCGGCACCGACGCCGCCCTGCTGGGCGCGCAGCTTGTCGTACAGCTTGAGCAGGTCGGCGGGGACGGCCCCCGCGACGACCTCGCGGTCCTTGGCCACGGTGGCGGCCTCGGCGTCGAGCTCCTGGGTCGCGGCGTCGCGCCGGGCGGTCGCGTCGTCGACCTTGGCCTGGACGGCGGCGACGCGCTCGGTCAGCTCGGCGACGCGCTCCTGGGCGGACTCGCGGCGCTCCATGATCTCGAGGACGACGTCCTCCAGGTCGCCCTGGCGCTTGGCCAGCGAGGTGATCTCGCGCTGGAGGCTCTCCAGGTCCTTGGGCGAGGAGACCGCGCCGGAGTCGAGCCGCTGCTGGTCGCGGACGGCGCGCTGGCGCACCTGGTCCACGTCCTGCTCCGCCTTGGTCTGCTCGCGGGTGGTGTCGCTCTCCTCGGTCTGCGAGGCGACGAGCAGGTCGCGCAGCTGCGCGAGGTCGCTGCCCAGCGAGTCGAGCTCGGCGTGCTCGGGGAGCGAGGTGCTCCGGTGGGAGAGCTGCGACAGACGTACGTCGAGTGCCTGGACTTCGAGGAGTCGGATCTGGTCGGCGGGCGCGGCGTTCAGTTGGGGGCTCCAGAAGAGTGGTGGGTGGTCCAGGGGTCGGTGACCTGCTTCGAGACGTGGACCCGCAGGTCCCATCCGTGGCGGTCGGACAGTGCGTCGAGCTGCGCGGCGGCCTGCTCGCACCAGGGCCATTCGGTGGCCCAGTGTGCGGCATCGACGAGGCCGAGCGGCGAGTGCTGGACGGCCTCGGAGGCCGGGTGGTGGCGCAGGTCGGCGGTGAGGAAGGCGTCCACACCGGCGGCGCGCACGGCGTCGAAGAGGCTGTCGCCGGAACCGCCGCTCACCGCGACCCGGCGCACGATCGCGTCCGGGTCGCCGGCCAGCCGGATGCCCTGCGCGGTGGCGGGCAGCCGGGCGGCCGCGCGTGCGGCGAAGTCGCGGAGGGACTCGGGGTGGTCGAGCTCGCAGATCCGGCCGAGTCCCCGACGGCCCTCGGTGTCGGTGGTGTCCGGCACGAGCGGGCCGGTGACCCGCAGGTCCAGGGCGCCGGCGAGGGCGTCGGAGACGCCGGGATCGGCGGTGTCGGCGTTGGTGTGCGCGACGTGCAGGGCGATGTCGTGCTTGATGAGCCCGTGCACCACCCGGCCCTTGAAGGTGGAGGCCGCGACCGTCGTCGTACCGCGCAGATAGAGCGGGTGGTGGGTGACGATCAGCTGGGCACCGAGGGTGCGGGCCTCGTCCGCGACCTGCTGGACGGGGTCGACCGCGAAGAGGACCCGGTCGATCTCCGCCGAGGGATCTCCGCAGACCGTGCCGACGGCGTCCCATCCTTCGGCCCGCTCGGGAGGCCAGAGGGCGTCGAGCTCGGCGATGACTTCAGACAGACGGGGCACGGGGGAAAGGCTACCTGTCCCCCGCGCCCCGTCGCCCCTGGCTGCCTGACCCCGCTCAGGGGGAACGGCGGCGGGCGCGGATCGTCAGCCGGCGAGGTCGGCGCGGAGGTCGTCCAGGACCAGGCCGGCCGCGGTCACCCCGAGGCCCAGGTACCAGGTCTCGTCCGGGACGTCCTTGGCGTGCCCCGCCTTCACGGCGCCGAGGTTCTTCCACAGGGGGTTGGCCCGGGCGGTGTCGCGCTCGGTGGCCTTCGCGTCGCCGTAGACACCGGTGAAGATCCAGTCGGCGTCCGCCTCGTCGATGTTCTCGGGGCTGATCTCCGCGGCGAGGTCGTCGATCTGCTGGTTCGCGGGCCGCGGCAGGCCCACGTCCTGGAGGATCGTGCCGATGAAGGACGCCTTGGCGTACAGGCGGATCTTGTCCGGCATGTAGCGGACCATCGAGACGGTCGGCTTGTCGGGGCCGATGTCCGCGCCGAGCTTCTTCGCCTTCGCCTCGTAGGCCGCGAGCTGGGACTCGGCCTTCGCCGTCCGGTCGAGCGCGGCGGCGTTGAGGAGGTAGTTCTCCTTCCAGGTGAAGCCCGGACGGATGGAGAACACGGTCGGCGCGATCTTCGAGAGCTCGTCGTACGTGTCCGCGGCACGCAGCTGGCTGCCGAGGATCAGATCGGGCTTCAGGCCCGCGATCCTCTCGAGGTTGAGACTGTTGATCGTCCCGACGCTCACCGGGTCGCCCGCGTCCTTCTTCAGGTACGACGGGATGGCCGCGTCGCCCTCGGAGGGCGCGTAGCCGACGGGCTTCACACCGAGCGAGACGACGTTGTCGAACTCGCCGACGTCCAGCACGACCACGCGCTTCGGAGCGGACCGGAGTTCCGTGGTGCCCATGGCGTGGGTGAGCGTACGGGGGAACTCGCCGGCCGCGGCGTCCGTCCCGTACTCCGCCGTCTTCTTCGCCGCGTCACCGAAGTCCTTGCCCCCGGTGGCGACGGCCGCCTTCTTGTCGCCGCCCGTGTCACCCGCCGTGCCGTCCGCCTCGCCGCCGCAGGCCGAGAGCGAGAGGGCGGCGGCCACCGCGAGGCCGATCGCGGCGGTGCCGCGGCGTCTGAGGGACATGGTTCTGCTCCGGTTCGAGTCGCACACAGGAAATTCTTAGGGAAGGCTCACCTTAGATGTAGGGAGAATCCACAGCACAGCCACCCTCGCCTCCGCAGGCGAATCGGGGCATCGGCACCCTTATGTGTGAAGTGACGTGGCTCGTGTTGTCCGGTGGGGTGTCCGAAACCTAGCTTCGGTTGCCGGAGGTGACCGGACCATGACTGCCTGTGCCATCGAGGACAAGACCACCGGGGTCGCAGGAGCGGCCACGACGGCCGAACCCGCACCCGGGCCCGCTGAACCTGACGGGGCCGACGGGCCGGGGAGACACCGCACCGCGGACGCGTCGGACGAAGGCGCGGATCCGGTCAGAGCGGTGCCGCCCGACCGGCGGGCCGGTTCGTCGGGATCGGCCGGCCCGTCGCCGTCGCCGGCGGCGGGCCCGTCGGAGCCGTCCGATCCCTCGGGATCGGCAGCCCCGGCGACGCCGAGCGGCGGGGCGGGAGGAGCTGTCGTCCCCCTGCCGCCCCTCCCCTCCGTCCCTCCGCTCCCGTCCGCACCGCCCGCACCTCCCGTGCCGTCGGCGCCCCCCGCATCACCCGCTGGAACGGGTGAGGAGACCCTCCCGGCGGACGCGGAGACCGGCTCCGGCACCCCGCCCCGCGACGCACCGCCGCCCCCGCTCACCATCGCCGCCGACCACTCGTACGCGGCGCGGCTCACCACGACCGGGGAGGCGGCCGAACCGGCCTGGTTCCCCGAGCGCTGGACCCTCGACGGGCCCGAGCCCTATGCCGTGCCGCTCCCCCTCGACCGGCCGGAGCAGGCCGGCTCCGACGTGCTGCCGCTCTCGGACGGGCGGGTCCTCATCCGCCGTGAGGTGGCGGACGGCCGCCACACGTTCTCGCTGCTCTACCCGACGGGGCCGGGCACCGGGGAGCTGCCCCTCGGGGTCCTCGACTGCGCGGAGCTCACGCTCCTGCCCCCGTCCCCGGACGGCATGAGCGCCTACGCCCTGCTTCCCGGCGTCCGCTCCACCGGTGTCTGGCTCGTGGCGGGCGGGGCGTTCGGCCCGGAGCACGTCGCCGACGTCCCGGGGCGCTGTTCGGGCGGTGTCTGGCTGGACCGCGAGGGCCGGCTGCTCGCGCTGGACCGGCAGATGCCCGGGGGCGGCCCGGTGAAGGCGGTCGTCGTGGACCTGGAACGCCACGGCGAGGTGACCCCGCTGCTGCAGATCGCGCCGGAGAGCAACGACCGCCTGCTGCTGGCCGATCCCGACAGCGGCCTGCTGCTGGTCCGCTCCGACGCGCCCGGCCAGGACCGGCTCGGCTGGGGCGTGCTCGGCAGCTGCCTCCCGGTGCGTTTCCCCGAGTGCCTGCGCGTGCAGGACGCGACGCTGACGCCCTTCGCCGTCCAGCCGGGCCAGATGCTGATGCCGGAGAGCTGCGCGGTGGCGCTGCGGATCGACGGGACGGAGTGCAGCTGGCTGGGGCTGTGGCGCCCTGCGGGGCGCCGGCTGCACCAGTTCGCGGCGCCCGGCGGATGGGCGGCCGGATCCGGCTTCTGGACCCGGGACGGCGTGCTGCACCTGCCGTACGCGCAGGAGGGCGCGCCCTGCGCCGTGGCACTGCTGGAGGCCCCCGCGGACGAGCCGTACCGGACCGTCGCGAACGGAACGGACGCGTCCGGTGCCGCCCCGGTCCCCGCCGCGTGCAGACCCGTTCCTCTCGGGCAGGCGCCTCTCACCGGGCGCACCGCACCTGGATAAACTCTGGCCGGGCTACGCAGCCGTTCCACGCGGGCGCCGACGGTGACCGCGCCGGGAGGGCGGCAGAGCCGCGACACACACGTAAGCGATTGCAACGGGGAGACTTCCCACATGTCTGAAGCCCGAACCGACACGACCCAGACGCGTCCGCCCCAGGCGGACACGGAACGGGCCGAAGCCGGCGGCTACGGAAAGCACCGAGGAGGCGCATCCGCGGAGAGTGTGACCGCAGAGCCGCACGGCCGTCACCGCCGCCCCTCCGAAGGGGGTGGCAGCGCGGCGGCCTGAGCCGCTTCGTACGACAGGAGGGCCGTCGCAGCCACCCGGCTGCGGCGGCCCTCGTGCGGTGCGGCGGCGCACCGCCCCCAACAGCCCGCGCACCCATGACATTTGTCCTCATGGACTCCGTACACTCGCCCCTGCCGCGGGGAACGCCCGGCCCGTAGCGTCGTCGCCATGACACGGACAACGGGGACCAAGGGGAACGGACCTGCGGTGGTGTTCACCGCAGCGGTCAAGACGTTCGGCCGGGCGGGAAGCACCGTCCGGGCGGTCGACGGCATGGATCTCACGGTCGGGCGCGGCGAGACCGTCGCCCTGCTGGGCCGCAACGGGGCGGGCAAGTCCACGGCCATCGGCCTGCTGCTCGGCCTGAACGAGCCCGACTCGGGCACGGTGCGCCTCTTCGGCCGCACCCCCGGGCGGGCCGTCCGCGCCGGGCTGGCCGGGGCGATGCTCCAGGACGGCCGTCCGATCCCCCGGGTGACGGTGGGTGAGCTGGTGCGCTTCGTCGCGTCCCTCTACCCCCGCCCGCTGCCCGTGGCCGAAGCGCTGGCCCTCGCGGGGGTGACGGAGTACGCGGAGCGGCGCGTGGACAAGCTGTCCGGTGGCCAGATCCAGCGCGTCCGGTTCGCCGTCGCGCTGGCGGGCGATCCCGAACTGGTGGTGCTGGACGAGCCGACCTCCGCTCTGGACGTGGAGGCGAGGCGCGCGTTCTGGGCGTCGATCCGGGCCTTCGCCGAACGCGGCAACACCGTCCTGTTCTCCACCCACCATCTGGAGGAGGCCGACGGGAACGCCGACCGGATCGTGGTCCTGCACGGAGGCCGGGTCGTGGCGGACGGCAGCGGCGAGGCGATCAAGCGGTCGGCGGGCGGCGGGCTGGTCTCCGTCGACCTGGCGGGCCGCTCGGCCACGGACCTCGAGGCGCTCCCCGGCGTGCTGGATGTCGAGGTGCGCGGGGGCCGGGCCCTGCTGCGTACGGACGACTCGGACTCGACGGTCGTGGAACTGGCGCGGATCGGTGCGGTACGCGGTCTCCAGGTCGGCAGGGCGACCCTGGAGGACGCGTTCCTCTCCCTCACCGCACCGACGGCCGACCAGGTGAAGGAGACCGCGTGATGTTTGCCTACGTCGCACTCGAGATCCGGCGCACCCTGCGGGACCCCGCGTTCCTCATCTTCGGGACGGGCATGCCGGTGATGATGTACCTGCTCTTCACCAATGTCGGCGGGAGCGGCACGTACGACGACTGGAAGGCCGCGTCGATGGTCGGTATGGCGGCGTACGGTGCACTCGGCTCGGCCATGGCGATCGGGACGGGCATCGCGTCGGACAAGTCCCTGGGCTGGTTGCAGCAGTTGAGGATCACACCGCTGGACCCGTGGCGCGCGGTGACGGGCCGCGCGATCAGCGGTTCGGTGACGGTCCTGCCGACCGTCCTGACCGTGCTGCTGGCCGGGGCGCTCGTCAACGGGGTGCGGCTGGCGGTCTGGCAGTGGGTCGCGCTGGTGCTGCTGCTGTGGACCGGTGCGCTGCCCTTCACCCTGCTCGGCATCGGCAACGGGTACCGGCTCACCCCGCAGGGCACGGGCGTGGTCAACGTGGCCTGCCTGATGGGTTTCGCGCTCGTGGGCGGGCTGTGGTTCCCGCTCGAGGTCCTCCCCGGGTGGCTGCGCGCCGTCGGCGGGTTCACTCCCGCGCACGGGTTCGCCGACCTCGGCTGGTCGACGATCGCCGGGCACTCCCCGGGTGCCGGCTCCGTGGCCGTACTGGGCGGGTGGCTGCTGCTGTTCGGCGGCTACGCCGTGATGTCCTACCGTCGGTCGGCGAGGACCCTGTGAGCGGAGTGCCCGTGTCCGTCAAGACGTTCAGGAAGACGAAGAAGAGGGACAGGCGGCCCGGTCCGCCCGGCCCCTACGCCCTGCTGCCCACCCTGCTGATGGGGCTCGGCGCGTTCTCCAACCTGTGGCAGGGCGAGACGCCGAACCCCTGGGTCGGCGGCCTGGGGCTGCTGGCCTTCAACTCCCTCTACATCTCCGTGGTGTTCCGGGGGTTCGACAGACGGCGGCGGGAGAGCGCCACGTCCTACGTGCTGCTGGCCGCCATGGCGGCCCTCACCTTCGGTCTCGCGGCCGGCTACGGCGGCAACTGGCTGCTGTTCTTCCCCCTGCTCTCGCTGGCCTGCGGCACGATTCTGCGTGGCCGGCGGCTCGGCATCGGCCTGTTCGTCCTGGCGGGATGCGCGTGCGCGGTGGCCGTGTGGCGCGGCGACCACGTCTCGGAGCCGTGGACGATCGGCTACGGGACCTTCATCTCCGGGGCGGTGACCGCCGCGATCCTCACCCTGTCCGAGACGGTGACGGAACTGCGCGCGACCCGGCAGGAACTCGCCCGGAACGCCGTCGAACAGGAAAGGCTGCGCTTCTCGCGCGACCTGCACGATCTGCTCGGCCACACCCTGTCGGTCGTGGTCGTCAAGTCGGAGGCGGCACGCAGGCTCGCTCCGCACGACATCGATGCGGCGGTCGCGCAGGTCACCGACATCGAGTCCGTGGGCCGCCAGGCACTCACCGAGATCCGCGAGGCGGTGACGGGCTACCGCGAGGGAAGCCTGGCCACCGAGCTGGACCGTACCGGACCGGTGCTGGCCGCCGCCGGGATCGAGGCGGTCGTCCACCGCTCGGGCCCGGCGCCCGGTGCGCAGGCCGACGCCCTGCTGGGCTGGGTGGCGCGGGAAGCCGTCACCAACGCGGTGCGCCACAGCGGCGCGGCCCGCTGCGAGTTCGTCCTGGACTCCACATCCGAACGGGTCCGGCTGACCGTGACGGACGACGGCGCAGGCCCGGGGGATCCGGAGGGCCCGGTGCGCGGTACGGGGCTGAAAGGCCTGGCCGAGCGGCTGGCCGCCGCGGGCGGCTCCCTGGAGTCGGGCCCCGGGGCGGACGGCGGCTTCGTCGTGACGGCGGAGCTGCCGGCGGACACGGGAAGCGGCACGGAGGGCGCGGCCGGCACGGCAAGCGGCTCCAGGCGCCGGGGCCGCTGCTGACGCATGACCGACGGGCGGCCCGACCGCTGCCGGCGGAGGCCCCGCGGGAGCCCGACCGGCCCGGCGGCTGCGTCAGGGCCTCCGTCGGGCACCCGGCGGCCTACGCTGACCCCGTGGACGAGATGCCGCAGGACCACCGCCCCACCGGATCGGTACGCATTCTGCTCGCCGAGGACCAGGGCATGATGCGCAGCGCGCTCGCCCTGCTGCTCGGGATGGAGCCGGACTTCGAGGTGGTCGCCCAGGTGGCCGACGGGGTGGGGATCGTGGACCAGGCCCTCCTGTCCCGCCCGGACGTGGCGCTGCTGGACATCGAACTCCCGGGCCGCAGCGGCCTGGACGCGGCGGCGGATCTGCGTACGGAGGTCCCGGACTGCCGGGTGCTGATCCTGACCACCTTCGGCAGGCCGGGCTACCTCCGGCGAGCCATGGAGGCCGGGGCCTCGGGCTTCCTGGTGAAGGACGGCCCGGTCGGGGACCTGGCGAAGGCGATCCGGCAGGTGCTGGGCGGCGAGACCGTGATCGATCCGGCGCTGGCCGCCGCCGCCCTGGGCGCGGGCCCCAGTCCCCTGACGCCGAGGGAGCGGGACGCGCTGAACGCCTCCGTGGACGGCGCGACGGTCGCCGACATCGCGGCGAGACTGAGCCTGTCGGAGTCCACGGTCCGCAACTACCTCTCCTCGGCCATCGGCAAGACCGGCACCCGCAACCGCATGGAGGCGATGCGGGCGGCCCGCGGGCAGGGCTGGCTCTGACGCCACCCGGCGCGTCCGCCGCGTACCGCCGCGCCCGTCGGGAGCGGCGGGTCCTCAGGCCTCCGGGGCGTGCAGCGCCGGCGTCACGGGCTCCTCGCCGGACCGGTCCGGCCGTCCCCCGGCCGGTGTGCCCGGACGCACTGCCGTCTTCGCGCGGCTGCCCGGCAGCCAGAGCAGCATCATCACCGCTCCGGCCACGAGGACGACGGTGGACGTGCGGAAGGCCAGGGCGTATCCGGCCGTGATCTCGGCGGCCCCGCCGGATCCCCCCGTACGGGCCGCGGCGACGGTGGAGAGCACGGCGAGTCCCAGCGCGCCGCCCATCGTGCGAGAGGTGTTGACCAGTCCGGAGACGAGGCCGGCGTCGCCGGGGGCCGCGCCGGAGGTCGCGAGGGAGGCCAGCGGCGTGGAGGCCAGTCCGGCACCGGCCATCATCAGGATCCCGGGGAGGCAGACCGAGGTGAGGTAGGAGCCGTCCACGTCCATGGTGGACTGCCAGCCGAAGCCGGCGGCGGCGACCAGGACACCCGTCACGGCCAGGGTCCTGGCGCCGGTCCGCGCCATGATCCTGGGCGCGGCCTTGGAGCCGGCGAAGACGGCGACGGACGTCGGCAGGAGGGCGAGGCCCGCCTGCAGCGGTGTGTAGCCCAGGACGTTCTGGGCGTAGACGGTCATGAAGTACCACATGCCGAAGGTCGCCGACCCGAGCAGCATCATCGACACGTTCCCCGCCGAGACGGCCCGCACCCCGAGCACGCGCAGCGGCATCAGCGGCGCGGGCGCCCGGGACTCCACCAGGACGAACAGACCGAGCAGGGCCAGGCCGCCCAGCAGCGGAACCAGGGTCGCTGCGGCGGTCCAGCCGGAGGCCTCGGTCTGCACGATGCCGTACGCCGTCGTCGCGAGGCCCGCCGTGACGAGCACGGCGCCCAGCAGGTCCACCCGGCGCCGGCCGCCCGCACCGCCCTCGGCCAGCCACACCGCCGCGCCTGCGATGACGAGGGCGCCGATCGGCACGTTGATGAGCAGGACCCAGCGCCAGGAGAAGGCGTCGGTGAGCACCCCGCCGATCAGCCCGCCCGCCGCTCCGCCGCCCGCGCCGACCGCCATCCAGGTGCCGATCGCCCTGGTCCGCGCGGGTCCTTCGGGCACGGCCGCGGTGAGGATGGTGAGGGTCGCCGGGGAGAGCACGGCGGCACCGAGCCCCTGCCCGGCGCGGGCGGCGAGGAGCTGCCACCCCTCCTGGGCGAGGCCGCCGGCCAGCGAGGCCGCGGTGAAGAGGGCGAGCCCGGTCAGGAACATGCGCTTGCGGCCGTACATGTCCGCGGCCCGCCCGCCGAGCAGCATGAAGCCGGCGAAGGCGATGGAGTAGGCGTTGACGACCCACTGGAGACCGGGGGCGCTCAGGCCCAGGTCGGTACGCATGGACGGCAGCGCCACGTTGACGACGGAGACGTCGAGGACGACGAGGAACTGGCCGGTGCAGGCGGCGGCGACCACGGCCCAGGTGCGGGTTCTCGATCGGGCGGGCGGCCTCGTGGGCGTGGAGTCGTCAACCATGGGTGTCATACTCGCAGGCCACTCGTGCCCCGTACATCCGTTTCCGGTCCCCCATCGGTCCCGCCCCGTCTCCGCCTCCCGGCGTAGGACCTCCGCCGACTTCCCGGTTTTTACGCCGCGTTCACCGGAATATCGCAGGCACAGGGAAGTGTTCAACATGCACACACTTGGCGGCCGGCGCTGCCTGTTCCGCGCGCTGCCGCACGCTCCACCCGCTCGCCCCTGTTCCGTATATCCCCTGCCCGGAGGCCACACGTATGCGACGGACGACGAACGAACAGCAGGGGTCGCGCGCGGCGCTCCCCGGCCCGCGCAAGGGGAAGGGCGGAGGCGTCGTTCCCGTACTGGCGTTCGCCGGGATCACCGTCGCGGTGATGCAGACCCTGCTCGTCCCCGTCATCAAGGACCTGCCGTCCCTGCTCGGCACCGACCCGGCGAACGCGACCTGGGTGATGACGGCCACCCTGCTCGCGGGAGCCGTCGCGACGCCCATCATGGGGCGGCTCGGCGATCTCCACGGCAAGCGGCGGATGCTGCTGGCCAGCCTCGCCGTGATGGTGGTCGGCTCGCTGATCTGCGCCTCCACCGACGACCTCGTGGTCATGATCGCCGGCCGGGCGCTCCAGGGCTTCGCCATGGGCGCGATCCCGCTGGGGATCGGCATCATGCGCGACGTGCTGCCGCGCGAGAAGCTCGGCTCGGCGATGGCCCTGATGAGTTCGTCCATAGGCGTGGGCGGCGGGCTGGCGCTGCCCGCCGCCGCGCTCGTCGCGCAGCACGCCGACTGGCACGCGCTCTTCCTCGGTTCGGCCGGGCTGGGCGTGCTGGCCATGACCCTGACCTTCCTCGTCGTGCCGGAGCCCCCGCTGCGCGCACCGGGCCGCTTCGACCTCGTCGGCGCGCTGGGGCTCTCCCTCGGGCTGGTCTGCCTCCTGCTGCCCGTCACCAAGGGCGGCGACTGGGGCTGGACCTCTCCCCTGACGCTCGGTCTCATCGGCGCGTCCCTGGTGGTCCTGGTGCTGTGGGGCCTGTTCGAGCTGCGCTCCCCGGCACCGCTGGTCGACCTGCGCACCAGCGCCCGGCGCGAGGTGCTGCTCACGAACCTCGTCTCGATCATGGTCGGGGTCGCCTTCTACGCCGTCTCCCTGGTCCTGCCGCAGCTGCTCCAGCTGCCCGCCTCGACGGGGTACGGCCTGGGGCAGTCGATGGTGGTGGCGGGGCTCTGCGTGGCTCCGCTGGGTCTGACGATGATGTTCGTGGCCCCGCTCTACGCGAGGATCTCCGCCCGCCGCGGCCCCAAGATCTCCCTGACGCTCGGCATGCTGGTCATCGCCGTCGGCTACGGCGCGGGCCTCGGCCTGATGAGCGCCGCCTGGCAGACCGTGATCATCGCGGTGGTGCTCGGGGCGGGGATCGGGCTCGCCTACTCCTCGCTCCCCGCCCTGATCATCGGGGCGGTCGACGCCTCCGAGACCGGTGCGGCGAACGGCCTGAACACGCTGATGCGGTCGATCGGCACCTCGCTGTCGAGCGCGGTCATCGGCATGGTCCTGGCGAACACCTCGGTGCGGGCGGGCGCCGTGGAGGTCCCCACCATGGAGGGCTTCCGGACCTCGTTCATGATCGCCACCGGTGCGGTGCTGATCGGTCTGGTGCTGGCCGCGTTCCTGCCGGCGCAGCGGCCCGCGCGCCCGGTGCTGCTGGCCAGCAGCGCGGGCGACGCGCGCGAGGCCGCGGAATCCGCCCCCGTGGAGGTGCCGGTCAGCGCCTCGGAGCGTCGAACTCCGGCTCCGTAGCCAGCAGCCAGGACACATCGGACCCGGCCGCGAGTTCCCGCGGCGGGGCTCCGCGGGTGAACAGCCGGGCGGGGTGGGCCCCTTCGACGCTCGCCCCGCCCTCGCGCACCCGGAGCCAGGAACCCTCGCGCAGCCCGAGCACGGGGACGTCGTTCTCCTCGAGGAATTCGGTGAGCCGCTGCTCGCGGGTCTCGCCCTTGTGGGTGCTGGCCGGATCCGGGTCCAGGTAGTGCGGGTTGATCTGGAAGGGGACCAGGCCCAGCGTCTCGAACGACGGCGGCTGCACGATGGGCATGTCGTTGGAGGTCCGCAGGCTCGGCGCGGCCATGTTGGTGCCCGCGCTGGCTCCCATGTACGGCAGCCCGTTCCGCGCGGCGTCACGCACCGCCTCGTGCAGACCGGTGCGGTACAGGGCGTCCAGCAGCCGGAAGGAGTTGCCCCCGCCGATGAACACGGCGTCCGAAGCGGCGAGTTCGGAGAGGGGGTCGGGGTTCTCGTGGACGCCGCGCACGCTGATGCCGGACGGTTCCAGGGCGCCCCGGACGCGCGCGGTGTAGCCGTCGTGGTCGGCCAGCGCGTACGGCACGAAGGCGAGCCGCGCCCCGTCCGGAAGGAACGTGGTGACGGTGTCGAGGGCGTGTTCCAGGTAGCCGCAGCCGTACTGGGTGGAGTTGGACAGGAGCAGCAGATTCACGGGGTTCCTCCTGGGGTGGTGGTGGTGGTGCGGGGGCGCCCCGCGCGGGACTTGGGCCGCTGGGGCGGGTGGGTGAGCCGCTGCTCCAGCAGGTGGGCGGCGTGGCGCAGTGCGTCGAGCCGGTCCTCGGGAGCTCCCCGGAAGCGGTCCTCGCCGCCGCCGAGGCTGAGGCTGCCGTAGGGCTCGCGCCCCAGGAACACCGGCACGGCGACGGTCGCGACGCCTGCGTCGTACTCGCCGACGGTCCACGCGTACCCCTGGGCGCGGACCTTGAGGAACTCCTGCTCCAGCAGGTCCGGGTCGGTGACGGTCCGGTCGGTGAAGCGCGCCATGGGGCGGCCCCGGAAGAGCCGGTGGCGCTGGTCGTCGGGCAGGTAGGCGTAGAAGGACTTGCTGGTGGCCCCGGCGTGCGCCGGGTAGAGCTCGCCGACCAGCGGGTAGTAGCGCAGCGGCCCCGTCTCGCCCTCCTCGGCCGCCACGCACCGCATGTGGAAGCTGTCCGGGAGGCAGAACAGGACGGTGTCGCCGGTGGTCCGGCGCAGTTCCTCCAGCACCGGCGCGGCGAGCAGCTCCAGCGACCCGGAGCGCTCCCAGAGCCGGCCGAGCCGCAGCACGGCGGGGCCGATGCGGTAGCGGCGGGTGACGGGGTCGGAGACCAGGAAGCCGCGGCCCGCGAGAGTGGCCAGCAGGCGCTGGGCGACCGAGGTGTCCCAGCCGAACTCCTCGGCGACCTCGGTGACGCCCCAGTCGGGGCGGGTCCGCTCGAAGGCCAGCAGCACCAGGAGCGCCCGGTCGACGGTCTGGAGGGCCCCGGTGGGGGTGCGGCGGTCCAGCGGGAAGTCGGCCATCAGCAGCATCTCACCATTCAGACCTGAATTGCAGATAACGGGAAACTGTTGCGTTCCACGGTAGCCGATCCCGAATGTTGCTCCAGCACCCCGCCCCGCGCTTCCCCGTAGGAGCGCCGGGCGGGTGTCCCGCTCCGAGAAAGGCCCCCCATGCTCAAGTACGTACTGGACATCGTCGAGCTGCTGGACGACCCGCAGGTCTGTGGCAGGTCTGTCGCCGGATACCTCGACTCCGTCGCCGGGGCCGAGGGCTCGTCCGCCCAGGTCACGACGGTGACCGGCGACCGGGGGGCGACGGACTTCGTGCTCGTCCGCATCCCCGGCACCGACGGGCGCACGGCGGGCGGCAGCGCGCGGACCCTCGGCGTGGTGGGCCGGCTCGGCGGCGTCGGCGCCCGCCCGGAGGTGACCGGACTCGTGTCGGACGCCGACGGCGCGGCCTCGGCGCTCGCCACGGCCGCCAAGCTGCTGGACATGCGCCGCCGGGGCGACGCGCTCCCCGGTGACGTGATCGTCGCCACGCACATCTGCCCGAGCGCCCCGACCGAGCCGCACGACCCGGTCCCGTTCATGGGGTCCCCGGTGGACATCGCCACGATGAACCGGCACGAGGTCACCGGCGAGATGGAGGCCGTGCTCTCCATCGACACCACCAAGGGCAACCGGATCATCAACCACAAGGGGCTGGCCCTCTCGCCCACCGTCAAGGAGGGCTGGGTGCTCCGCGTCTCCGAGCAGCTCGGCGAGCTGCTCGCGGTGGTGACCGGTGAGCCGTTGGTCACGTACCCGGTGACCACCCAGGACATCACCCCGTACGGTAACGGTGCACACCACATCAATTCGATCCTTCAGCCCTCCACCGCGACCGCCGCCCCGGTCGTCGGTCTGGCGGTCACCTCGGCCGCCGCGGTGCCCGGCTGCCAGACGGGCGCGAGTCACGAGACGGACATCGCCTCCGCCGCCCGGTACGCCGTCGAGGTCGCCAAGGCCTTCGGCGCCGGGACCCTGGACTTCCACGACGCGGTGGAGTTCGACAACCTCGTCACCCGCTACGGGTCGCTGGCTCACCTGCAGACCTTCGGCCGCACACCCCTGGAGTCCTGATGGCATCCGACAGCCGGGCCGCCGCCACGGCCCCCGAGGCCAAGAGCATCGGCAGCGACGACTACGCGCTCTCCCGGGTGCCGCGCGAGAAGCGCTTCGGCTTCTGGTCGATGCTCCTTCAGTGGCTGGCGCAGTCCGGGTCGATCTCGCAGTTCACCCTCGGCGCCACCATCGGTGTCGGGATGACCTTCGGGGACGCCTTCCTCGCCTTCACCCTCGGCGCCGTGATCCTGGAGATCGTCATCTTCGCGATCGGTCTGGCGGGGATGCGCGAGGGCCTGGCGACCCCGATGCTGACCCGCTGGGCGGGCTTCGGCCGCAACGGCTCGGCGCTGGTCAGCTTCGTCATCGCGGTCAGTCTGGTCGGCTGGTTCGGCGTCCAGAACACGATCTTCGGCGACAGCGTCTCGGCCCTGGCCGGCGGCCCGTCATGGATGTGGTGCGTCGTCGCGGGCATCGCCATCACCGCGCTGGTGATCTTCGGCTTCCGGTACATGGCGCTGTTCGCGAAGATCGTCACCCCGCTCTTCTTCGCCATGGTCGCCTGGTCGGTCGTCACCACGCTGAACGACCACTCGCTCGGTGACCTGGTGAACTCGCCGCCGCCCGGCGAGACCATCCCGCTGGCGGTCGCCGCCACCGCGATCGCGGGCGGGTACATGACGGGGGCGATCGTCTCCCCGGAGATGACCCGCTACAACAGGAAGGGTTCGCACGTCTTCGTGCAGAGCGCCTCCTCGATGATCCTCTCCGAGTACATCGTCGGCATGACGGGTGTGCTCCTCGGCCACCTGGTGAAGTCCGGCGAGGTCTCGCACATCGTGCTCTCGACCTCGGGTGCGTTCGGCGTGGCCGTGGTCCTGATGTCCACCGCCAAGATCAACGACTGGAACCTGTACGGCTCCTCGCTCGGCGTCGTCAACTTCTTCCAGGTCGTCTTCGGCAAGCGGCTGCACCGCGGGGTCGTCACCGTCGCCCTCGGGGCCGCCGGCACACTCCTCTCCGCGGTCGGCATCATGACCCACTTCACGGAGTTCCTCTCCCTGCTGGGCGTGATGATCCCGCCGATCGGCGGGATCATCGTCGCGGAGTACTGGGTCGTGAAGCGGATGCGGCGCCCCCTGGACGAGACCCGCGCCGCGCAGACACTCCCGGCGACCTCGCCCACCTGGGTGCCGATGTCCCTGGCGATCTGGCTCGCGGCGTTCTGCGTCGGCAAGTTCTACGACGGCGGGATACCCGCCCTCAACTCGCTGGCCACGGCCTTCCTGCTGTACTGCGTGCTCGGCCTGCTCGGCTGGGTCCGCCCGTACGGCACCTCCACCCTGGACGACGACGCGCACACCCCCGCGCCCGCCGTCCGCACCACCACCACGGCAGGAGCGGCATGAGCATCGTCCCGGCTTCCGAAGAGGCCCAGGAGGAGGCCGTCGGCCTCTGCGCCGAACTGATCCGCTTCGACACCTCCAACCCGACGAGCGACGAGCGTGCGGCGGCGGACTGGGTGGTGGCCCGGCTCTCCGAGGCCGGCATCGACTCCGTCCTGGTGGAGTCCGCCCCCGGCCGGGCCAACGTCGTCGCGCGCATCCCGGGCTCCGACCCGGACCGGGGCGCCCTGCTGGTCCACGGCCACCTCGACGTCGTGCCCGCCGACGCGTCCGAGTGGCAGGTGCCGCCGTTCTCCGGTGAGATCCGCGACGGCTACCTCTGGGGGCGCGGCGCGATCGACATGAAGGACACGGTCGCGGTGGTGCTGGCCACGGCCCGCCACTTCGCCCGGACCGGGGTCCGGCCCGCCCGCGATCTGGTCCTCGCCTTCCTCGCCGACGAGGAGGCGGGCGGGAAGTTCGGCGCGCACTGGCTCGTCGAGCACCGCCCCGACCTGTTCGCCGGGGTCACCGAGGCGATCGGTGAGGGCGGCGGCTTCTCCTTCGCCATCGACGGCACCCGGCGGCTGTACCCGATCGAGAACGCGCAGCGCGGCATGGCCTGGATGGAGCTCACCGCCACGGGCCGGGCCGGCCACGGTTCCTCCCCCAACGACGAGAACGCGGTCACCGACCTCGCCGAGTCCCTCACCCGCATCGGCCGCGAGACCTTCCCGGTCCGGCTGATCGAACCGGTCCGCGCCCTGCTCCAGGAGGCGGCCCGGCTGTACGGGGTGGAGTTCGACGAGCACGACGTCGA
Organism: Streptomyces sp. NPDC055962; assembly: GCF_042270185.1. Lineage (NCBI taxonomy): Bacteria > Bacillati > Actinomycetota > Actinomycetes > Kitasatosporales > Streptomycetaceae > Streptomyces > Streptomyces sp. NPDC055962. Next base: position 823,368 of record NZ_JBHJYN010000002.1, on the reverse strand, counting down.
GGGCACGCTGGCCCGGCTGGGTCCGGTGGCGGACTTCATGCAGGTGGTGCTGCGCAACTCCGCCAACCCCACCATGTTCAGCGCGGGTTACCAGACCAATGTGATCCCGGGCAAGGCCACGGCGCGGGTCGACGGCCGGTTCCTGCCGGGCCACGAGCAGGAGCTGATCGACACGATCGACCGGCTGCTGCTGCCCTCGGTCAGCCGGGAGTGGGTCAACCACGACATCGCGATGGAGACGGCGTTCGAGGGTCCGCTCGTCGACGCGATGTGCGACGCCGTGCGCGCCGAGGACCCGGACGGCCACCCCGTGCCGTACTGCAACCCCGGCGGCACGGACGCCAAGGCGTTCACCCGCCTGGGCATCCGCTGCTTCGGCTTCAAAGGGCTCAAGCTCCCGCACGACCTGGACTACGGCCGGCTCTTCCACGGCGTGGACGAGCGCGTCCCGCTGGAGGGCCTGCGCTTCGGCGTCCGGGTCATGACCCGACTCTGGCAGAGCTGCTGACCTGACCCCCGCAGCCCTGCCAGGGGCCTGCCCCGACCCGGGCCCACCCCACCCGTACGCCCCCGCCGACCTGCGTCGCGGGGGCGTACGGCACGATGGGACGCCGTCCGATCCACCGCCCCACCAGGAGGAACCCGTGGCCGCCGTGCCCGCCCGTCCCGAGCCGGACGTTCTCGCCGCCTTCGAGGCCGCCAAGGGCTTCATGCCGGTCCGCGAAGGGCTCGCGCTGTACGCCGCCGCCGTCGGGGCCGCCGCGTCGGGGCTGCCGCTCCTGGAGGTCGGCACGTACTGCGGGCGGTCCGCGATCCTGCTGGCCGCCGCCGCGCGGGCGGCCGGGGTGACGGCCCTGACCGTCGACCACCACCGGGGCAGCGAGGAGCAGCAGCCCGGCTGGGAGTACCACGACCCGTCGGTCGTCGACCCGGAGATCGGCCTCATGGACACGCTCCCGACGTTCCGGCGCACCCTGCACCGGGCGGGCCTGGAGGAGCACGTGGTGGCACTCGTCGGGCGTTCCCCGCAGGTCGCCGCGGTGTGGGGCGGTCAGCTCGGCTTCGTGTTCATCGACGGCGGGCACACCGACGAACACGCGAACGGCGACTACGAGGGCTGGGCGCCGAAGGTGGCCGACGGCGGTCTGCTCGTGATCCACGACGTGTTCCCCGACCCGGCCGACGGCGGGCAGGCGCCCTACCGCGTCCACCAACGAGCCCTGGCTTCGGGGGCGTTCACCGAGATCTCGGTGACGGACTCACTGCGCGTCCTGCGGCGTACGGGGCCGGGGGTCTGAGGGCCACGGATAGCATCGCGACGTGCGCCACGACCACTTCCCTCCCCCCGCCCCGCGCCGCGGGTCCGCTCTGACCGCCGCGGCACTGGCGGGTGTCTGTCTGACCGCCGCCGGGTGCGGGGGTGGCGGCGGGTCCGGCGCCGGACCCGCGACCGCGTCCCGGCCGGCCTCGTCCGCGCCGTCCTCCTCCCCCTCGCCCCGGCGTCCGGCGGCTGAGGACGCGAGCCCGTCGGCGGGCCGCACGTCCGCGAGGCCCCTGCCCCGGGGCCCGCTCTCGGGGCGCACCGTGGTGATCGACCCCGGGCACAACCCGGGGAACCGCGACCACACCCGGGAGATCAACGCCTCGGTGGACATCGGCACCGGGCGCAAGGAGTGCGACACCACGGGCACGGCGACCGACGCGGGGTACGCGGAGGCCGCGTTCACCCTCGACGTCTCCCGCCGGCTGCGCACACTGCTCGAAGGACAGGGGGCGAGGGTCGTCCTCACCCAGGACGGCGACCGCCCCTTCGGCCCGTGCGTCGACGAGCGGGCGCGGATCGGCAACGAGCAGCGGGCCGACGCCGTCGTCTCGGTCCACGCCGACGGCTCCGCGACCGGCAACAGGGGATTCCACGTCATTCTCCCCGCAGCGGTGAACGGCGGCGGCGCGGACACCGCGAAGATCGTGGCCCCCTCGCGTGAACTGGGAGAACGGATTGCGGGGAATTTCGTACGCCTTACCGGAAGCGCCCCCTCCAATTACATCGGCGGCGGGACCGGGCTGGACACCCGTGACGATCTCGGCGGCCTGAATCTCTCGACCGTGCCCAAAGTGTTCATCGAATGCGGCAATATGCGTGATCCGAAGGATGCCGCCCTGCTCACCAGCGAGGGCTGGCGCAGGAAAGCGGCTCTCGGCATCGCCGAGGGCATCGGCAGCTATCTGAAGAAGTAGTTCTGCGCGGATGGTGATGACATCGGGGGGATAGCCGGTCCGAGGTCCGGGCAGCATCACAACCCGCCCGGGCAGACGATAGATTCATCCGTACGATGGGGAGCCGCCCCCGAGCTTCGCGCCGTAACCGCCGTCCGGCGGCATCGACGACCGCCCCGACGATACGACCGACTAAGGACCTTCACGTGAATATCCGCTCCCTCACTCGAGGCGACGGCGTGGTGATCGGAGCAGCGGTCGTGCTGTTCATCGCCTCTTTCCTCGACCTCTCCGGCTACGACTGCCCCTCGGGCGTGGACTGCTCGGGCTACAGCGCGAATGCCTGGGACTCGCTCTCCATCCTCATGGGCATCTACCTGGCCGGCATCATCGGCGCCGCGCTGCTGATCGTCAGCCGCGCGATGCCGGGCCGCAAGGTGGCCGGTTTCGAACTCGGCCAGTTCGGTGCCGCGTTCACCGTGTACGCCCTGTGGACCATGTTCTGGACGATCATCGACGCGGGTGACGCGGGCGCCGGTCTGATCCTGGGCCTGCTGGCCACCCTCGTGCTGGCGGGCGGCGCCGTGGCCACCCCGCTGGTCCCCGCCCTCAAGGCCCCGCTGATGGGCGCGCCGCGCCCGGCGCAGCCCGTGCAGCCGGCCTACGGCCAGCAGCCCGGCCAGGGCTACGGCTACCCCGGTGGCCAGCAGCAGTTCGGTGCGCAGCCGGGCCAGGCGCAGCCCTACGGCGCCCAGCCGGAGCACCAGCAGGCCGCGCAGCAGGCTCCGCAGAGCGGTGGCGCGCCGGCCGGCGACTTCACTCCGTTCTGGTTCGCGGTGCCCGTCGCGCGTCCGCTGTACGGCGAGGACGGCGCCCCCAACCCGATCGCCGAACTCGCCCCGGGTACCTGGTACCTCGCGGTCGAGCAGCGCGGTCCCGGGCTCATCGCCCAGACGCAGGACGGCCGTCGTGGTGTCCTCCAGGACACCACCGGCATCCAGCGCGGCTGAGCGGCGTCACGCCGATGGCCCCCGCCCGCGAGGGTGGGGGCCATCGGCGTGTCAGGGGAGGCGTGGCGGTGCTCAGCCGAAGGAGGACCGCTCCAGCCAGAAGTCCAGGAGCTCCCGGTCGCCCAGCACGTCGAGCCCGCCCTCGTCGGGCTTCTGCCGGCGGTTGAACGCCAGCATCAGCCCCGTCAGCGGACCCCGCAGGGCCACGGTCGCCTTCCCGTGGGCGTGGCTCCAGGTGAAGCCGTCCTCACCGAACTCGATCAGCCACTCGGCCCCGGGCACATCCGTGGCGTGCAGGTGCAAGGACCTTCCGCCACCGCGCAGTTCGGCCGCCTCAGGGTCGCCCTCCGCCTGCGCGAAGGCCACGATCTGGAGCCACTCGGTGATCGTGTCGGCGGCCAGCTCGGGGGCCACCTCGTACGCCGTCCCCGTGGCCAGCGCCGCGTCCGCCCGGTGGACGGCGGTCTCGTGGGCCATGCGCCGGGCCCAGAACGCGGTCCGGCGCTCCCACGCCCAGGTCCACACCCCGGTGTCCGGGCCCGCCTCGCGCAGGGCGTGCGCGGTCGCGGCGGCGCCCTCCGCCAGCCAGGCGCGCAGAGCGGCCGCGTCGCCGCCGGCCGGGCCGGCGGCGTCCGGCACCCGGTCGTCGGGGATCTCCTCGGCCGCCCTGCTGCGGACGATCTCCCCGGCCCAGCGGTGCGCACCGCCGACGTGGAGGACGAGTTCGCGCAGGTCCCAGTCGGGGCAGGTGGGAACCCGCCGGGACAGGCCGGCGTCCGTGACCAGCGCGGCCAGCCGGTCGGTCTGGGCCACGATCTCGTCGCAGTAGCGCTCGTGCGCAAGGTGGGTCATCCTCGCACCCTATGCGGCGTACGACGGCCCTCCCAGCGGATTATCCGCTCAGCTGCGAGGTGGTCGGGACCTTGTCCCGCACCTCGGCGCCCGCGCTCTTCCCTGCCTCCTTGACGCTGTTGACGACGCTCTCGAACGCGCCCACGTCTCCGGCGCCCGCCTCGCCCTTGGCCATCCTGGCGGCCACGTCCTTCAGCGACTCGATCCCGGCGGTCAGCGGCGCGACGGCCTTCGCGAGGAGCGGGTCACCCTTGGCGTTGTCCGCCGCGGCCTTGAGCCTGTTGTACGTGAACGCCCCCGCGACGCCTGCCTTGACCACCGCGAAGGTCCGCCCGTCGGCGCCCTTCTTGAACGTGCCGGCCCGGTAGGGCTTCACGATCCACTGGTACGCCGCCCCCGCCGCCAGGCCGGCGTTCGCCACGAAGCGGGTCTTGGCCCACTTCTGCCGCTGGGCCGACGTCGTGGGGCTCGGGCTCGCGGAGCCGGACGCCTGCGTGCCGCCGCCGTCGTCGTCACCACCGCAGGCGGTGGCCCCCGCCAACAGGGCGCAGGAGAGGAGCAGCGCCACGACGAGCCGGCTGAGGGGTGCGGAACGGGGCACGAGGGACCTCCCTGACCGGGGTGTTCACCGTGAGTGACGTGAGCCGGCACTCCTCGCCAGGCTCACCCGTGCGGGAGACGGGCGCCACCCGGTGCCCGCCGTACGGGTTTCACCCACGGCAAAGCGGCAATCCGGAGAGCATGTCTCCCAGATCAGGTTCAGGAAGCAGTACCGCCGCACGTGTCATAGCCGTCGTCGCGGACATCATGGCATTCATCATCATTCTGTGGATCCTGATGTACCTGCTCGACGCCAACCGGGGCAACGACCTGGTCCAGTGGGTCCAGGACTCCGCCCACTGGCTCGCCGGCTGGTCGTACGACCTGTTCACCTTCGACGAAGCGTGGGCCCGCGTCGTCACCGGCTACGGTCTCGCCGCAGTCGTCTACCTGTTCATCGGTCACGCCATCGCGGGCCGGGTACGCCGCCACTAGGGCCTGCCCGCACTAGCGGGCCGGTTCCTCACGGCAGCAGTCCGGTTCCAGTCCCGTCGGCAGCCGTACGCCGCTGAAGACCGCGGTGGTCGCCTCGTCCCCCCCGAGCGCGGCCACCGCGAGCAGCAGCGAGCCCGCCGTCCAGGTGGTGAGTTCCTCGGGCCACACGGCCCGCTCGCCCTCGAAGACGTACCCCGTCCAGTACAGGCCGCCCTCGGCCCGGAGGTGCTGGATGGACTGGAGGATCTCCAGGGCCCGGTCCGACTCTCCCGTCACCCAGAGCGCCAGGGCCAGTTCGCAGCTCTCGCCGCCCGTGACCCAGGGGTTGGGCAGCACGCAGCGCACGCCGAGGCCGGGGACCACGAAGCTGTCCCAGCCGTCCTCGATCCGCCGTGTCGCGTCGGCGCCGGTGACCGCGCCGCCGAGGACCGGGTAGTACCAGTCCATCGAGTAGCGGCTCTTGTCCAGGAAGCGTTCGGGGTGGCTGCGGATCGCGTGGCCGAGCGCACCGGCCGCCAGCTCCCAGTCCGGCTGGGCCTCCTCACGCTGTTCCGCCAGCGCCAGCGCGCAGCGCAGCGCCTGGTGGACGGAGGAGGAGCCGGTCAGCAGGGCGTCGGTGACGGGCGTGCCGTCGGGCTCGCGCTTCCAGCCGATCTCGCCGCCGGGCTGCTGGAGCCGCAGCACGAACTCGATCGCGGCGTAGACCGTCGGCCACATCCGGTCGACGAAGGCGTCGTCCCCGGTGGCGAGGTAGTGGTGCCAGACGCCGACGGCCACGTAGGCGCAGAAGTTGGTCTCGCGCCCGAGGTCGGTCGGCCGGTCCGGTTCGCCGTCGTGGTAGGCGGCGTACCAGGACCCGTCCTCGTTCTGGTGGCGGGCCAGCCAGGCGTAGGCACGGGCGGCGGCCTCGTGCTCACCTGCCGCGTCCAGGGCCATGGCGGCCTCGGTGTGGTCCCACGGGTCGAGGTGGTGACCGCGGAACCAGGGCAACGCCCCGTCCTCGCGCTGCACGGCGAGCAGCGCGGCCACGGTCTCGGCCGCCTGTTCCGCGGTCAGGACGCCCGGCAGGACCAGGTGTTCGGTCTGCTCGGGTGTGCTCACGCCTCGGCCTTCGGCAGGTGCGGCTTGGTCGCGTACGCCACGAAGCTCTTGCCGACGACCGGGTTGAGCAGCTGCTCGGCGACCCGGGTGGCCAGGGGCTTCTTCATGATGTCCCAGACCAGCAGCTTGTGGTACGCCCGCACCGGCAGCGCCTTGTCGTTGTCCACGCCGAACGCGCACTTCAGCCACCAGTAGGGGCTGTGCAGCGCGTGCGCGTGGTGGGTGCCGTAGGGCTTGAGGCCCGCTTCCCGGATCTTGCCGAGGAGTTCGTCGGCCTTGTAGATGCGGATGTGGCCGCCCTCGACCTCGTGATACGCGTCGGAGAGCGTCCAGCAGACCTTCTCGGGGCCGTAGCGGGGCACGGTGATCGCGATGCGGCCGCCGGGCTTGAGCACGCGGACCATCTCGGCGAGGACACCCTTGTCGTCGGGGATGTGCTCCATGACCTCGGAGATGATCACGACGTCGAACGAGGCATCGGGGAAGGGCAGGTTGAGCGCGTCGCCCTCCATCGCGGTGGCGGTCGCGCCCGCGGGCGCCTCACCGGCCTCCTTCATCGCGGCGAACCACTTCGCGACCTCGCGGATCTCCTCGGCGTTCTGGTCGAGGGCCACCACCTGGGCGCCGCGCCGGTAGCACTCGAAGGCGTGCCGGCCGGCGCCGCAGCCCAGATCGAGCACCCGGTCGCCGGCGGCGAGCGGGAAGCGGGTGAAGTCGACGGTCAGCACGGGGGCCTGCCTTCGAGGTCGGAGGTACGGGTTCCGGGAGTCACGGGGACGCTCACCTGCGGGCTCCCCGGGCGGCGATCGACTGTCGGTACAGCTCGACGGTACCGAGAGCGGCCCTGGCCCAGGTGAAGTTGGCCAGCACCCGGGCGCGGCCCGCCTCGCCGAGGCGGACACGCAGCTCGCGGTCGCCGAGCAGCCGGGAGAGCGCGGCGGCCAGGGCGCCCGCGTCGCCGGGCGGGACCGCCAGGCAGGTCTCCCCGTCGGGCCCCGCGACCTCGGGGATCGCACCGCCGGTGGTGGCCACCAGCGGGGTCCCGGTGGCCATGGCCTCGGCGGCGGGCAGCGAGAAGCCCTCGTACAGCGAAGGGACGCAGGAGACCTGGGCGCTGCGGACCAGGTCGACGAGTTCGGCGTCACTGATGCCCTTGACGAACTCGACGGCGTCCTGGAGCCCGTAGCGCTCGATGGCCTGGGCCACGGGACCGTCCTCGGCACGCCTGCCGACGACGACGAGGTGCGCCGCGGGGTTCTCGGTGCGGAGCTTGGCAAGCGCCTCCACGAGGTGGACGAGGCCTTTGAGGGGCACGTCGGCGCTGGAGGTGGTGACGATGCGGCCGGGGACCTCGGCGACCGAGGGGTCCGGCGACCAGAGGTCGGTGTCGGCCCCGATGTGCACGACGTGGACACGGTCCCGCCGGACCCCGAGGTGCTCGGTGATCTCCTGCTGGGAGGAGCCGGAGACGGTGAGGACCGACGGCAGGCGCCGGGCGACGCGCTTCTGCATGCGGGTGAACGCGTACCAGCGGCGCACCGACAGGCGGCGGCGCCTCGACTCCGCGGCGTCCAGGTCCAGTCGGCGGTCGACGGTGATCGGGTGGTGGATCGTGGTGACGAGGGGTGCGCCGAGGTCCCCGAGCAGGCCGTAGCCGAGCGTCTGGTTGTCGTGCACGACGTCGAAGTCGCCGCGCCTGGCGAGGAGATGGCGCCGGGCGCGCAGGCTGAAGGTGAGGGGCTCGGGGAAGCCGCCGGTCCACATGGTGGCGACCTCGGCGAGGTCGATCCAGTCGCGGTACTCGCCGCGCCCGGGGGTGCGGAACGGGTCGGGCTGGCGGTACAGGTCGAGGCTCGGCAGCTCGGTGAGCGGGACTCCCTCGTCGAGGACGGGGTAGGGCTGGGCGCCGATCACCTCGACGCTGTGGCCCAGCCGGGCCAGTTCGCGGCCGAGGTGGCGGACGTAGACGCCCTGGCCGCCGCAGAACGGGTTGCCCTTGTACGTCAGGAGGGCGATGCGCAACGGCCGGTCACCGTCGGTGCCCGGCGCACCACCGCCCGCGAGGGGGCCTGACTCTATGGCCTCAGCGGTCACACTCGGCCCCCTTCTCACTGCGTTTTCGCCGGAGCGTAACCGGTCGCGCTAATCTAGAACAAGTTTCAGACTCGTTCGTTCAACACGCACCGAATCTACCGGCAGGTAGCGTCTGCGTGACGGCCGGATCAGGTGATTCACGCCACGACGGACGCCCTGGCCGGCTGTGCGCGACCGGAAACCGGTGGCCGGCCGGACAGGTAACGGGTTCTCCCTTTTTGGATGGGGCAGATGACAGCGGAAGCCAGGCCGGCGGCGAGTCCCCTGACGGAGCGCCAGGAGGCGCGTCGGCGCGGCATCCTGCGGGCCGGTGCGCAGCTCGCCGGGCGGGGCGGTTTCGAGGCCGTGCAGATGCGTGAGGTGGCCGACGCCGCCGGGGTCGCCCTGGGCACGCTCTACCGCTACTTCCCCTCCAAGGTCCATCTGCTGGTCGCGATCATGCAGGACCAGCTCCAGCGCCTGCAGATCACCCTGCGCAGGCAGCCGCCCGCCGGGGACGACGCCGCCCAGCGGGTCGCCGAGACCCTGATGCGGGCCTTCCGGGCGCTCCAGCGCGACCCCCACCTGGCGGACGCCATGGTGCGGGCGCTGACCTTCGCGGACCGGGGGGTGAGCCCCGAGGTGGACGCCGTCTCGCGGCTGACGACGGCGATCGTCCTGGACGCGATGGGGCTGGAGGACCCCACCCAGGAGCAGTTGTCCGTGGTCCGCGTCATCGAGCACACCTGGCACTCGGCGCTGATCACCTGGCTGTCGGGCAGGGAGTCGATCGCGCAGGTGAAGCGGGACATCGAGACGGTGTGCGGACTGATCGGCCGGCCGGCCGCCGCGGGCTGACCTGCCCCGCGGCGGGCACCCGCCGGGAGCTGCCCATGTGCGGTGCCCACACCGGGATCCCGCCAGGTGGGGTGCCCTGCACCATGTCGACGGCGCCCCGGTCTTCGTACGGTTCGGCCCACATCACCCGAACCTGCCGAGGAGCCGGTCACCATGCGTCGCAGAGCCGTAGCCACCGTCCACAGAAGAACCCTGACCGCGGCCGTGCTCGGCGCCACCGGTCTGCTCCTGGTGGGCTGCACCGCCGCCGGACAGGCGGGCGGGTCCGGCGGCGGGTCCGGGGCCGACGAGGCCGTGAAGGTGGGGCTCGTCTACTCCCGTACGGGGCTGCTCGCCGCCTACGGGAAGCAGTACCGCGACGGGTTCATGGCCGGCCTCGACTACGCGACGAAGGGCACCGGCAAGGCGGACGGCCATCCCATCGAGGTCACCGAGCAGGACGACGCAGGCGATCCCGGCAAGGCGGTGTCCGCCGCGAAGAACCTGATCGGCAAGGGGTACAAGGTGCTGGCCGGCACCACCGACTCCGGGGTCGCCCTCCAGATGGCCCCGCTGGCCGCCCAGAACAAGGTGCTGTACGTCAGCGGCCCGGCCGCCACGGATGCCGTGACCGGCGTCAACGCGTACACCTTCCGCTCCGGCCGGCAGTCGTACCAGGACATCCTCACGGCGGGCACCATGCTCGGGGACCCGAAGGGCAAGAAGGTCACCGTCCTCGCGCAGGACTCCACCTTCGGCCAGGCCAACGTCGCCGCCGTCAAGGCGGTCCTGGGCGCAGAGGGGGCCACGGTGGGCTCCGTCCTCGCCCCGCCCAGCGCCACCGACCTGACGCCGTTCGCCCGTCAGGTCAAGGCGGGCGGCCCCGACCTGGTCTTCGTGGCCTGGGCGGGCGCGACCGCCCCCGCACTGTGGACGGCACTGGACCAGCAGGGTGTGCTGAGTGCCGGAAAGGTCGTCACCGGGCTTGCGGGGACGGCCTCGTACCCGGTCTTCGGGGCGGCCGGGACGAAGGTCTCCTTCCTCGCGCACTACTTCCCCGGCGCCGGCGGCGGCAACGCCGTGGAGAAGGCCATGCTGGACGGCGTCGGGAAGGAGGGCGGCACCCCCGACCTGTTCAGCACCGACGGGTTCACCGCGGCGCAGATGATCGTGCGGGCCGTCGAGGAGGGCGGGGCCACCGACACCGCGGCGATGGCGAAGGCCCTGGAGGGCTGGAGCTTCGACGGGGTGAAGGGCGGGCAGCAGATCCGTGCCGAGGACCACGCACTGCTCCAGCCGATGTTCACCGCGAAGCTGAAGGGCACCGGCGCCGCGGCAGTGCCCGAGCTCGTGAGCACGGAGCCGGCCGACACGGTGGCACCGCCCGCGAAGCCCTCGGCGGGCTGACCCGTGCACGCACCAGGCACCGCCACCGCGCGGGACGAAGGGGCACGGGCGGGCACCCCCGTGCTCCGGCTCGACGGACTGGGCTGGCGCGTCGGCGGGGCGACCATCGTCGAGGACGTCACCTTCACCGTCCGGGAGGGCGAGTTCCTCGCCTTCATCGGGCCCAACGGGGCGGGCAAGACCTCCCTGTTCAACCTGATCAGCGGGATCGTCCGGCCCACCGCCGGCACCCTCGCGCTGGACGGCGCGGACCTGACCGGCCTGCCCGTGCACACCCGTGCGCGGCGCGGGATCGGCCGGACGTTCCAGACCTCCAGCCTCTGGCCCGGCATGACCGTCGCCGAGCACGTCCGGCTGGCCGCCCAGGCCCGGCACGGCGGCTCGCACCGGCTGTGGCGGCGCGCCTCCGCGTACGCCGCCGAGGTGGCCGGCGTGCTGGAGCGCACGGGCCTCGGCCACCGCGCGGGGGCCACGGCGGCCGAGCTCTCCCACGGCGAGAAACGCAAGCTGGAGCTCGCGGTGCTGCTGGTGGGCGAACCCCGGCTCATGCTGCTCGACGAGCCGATGGCGGGGGTGAGCGCCGAGGAGGTGCCCGCCCTCACGGAACTGATCCGCACCCTGCACCGCGAGGAGGGCCGCACCGTGCTCATGGTCGAGCACCACATGGACGTCCTGCTGGATCTCGCGGACCGGCTGGCGGTGATGCACCACGGCCGCCTCCTCGCCCTGGACACCCCCGCCGCCGTGACCGCCGACCCGGTCGTCCAGCAGGCCTACCTCGGGGAGGGGCTGTGACGGCGCCCGCGCTGCTCGTCGTGCGCGGCCTGCGGGTCCTGATCGGCGGCCGCCACATCCTGCACGGCGTGGACCTGGAGGTGGCGCGCCAGGGCGTGACCGCGCTGCTCGGCCGCAACGGTGCGGGCAAGACCACGACCGTACGCGGCATCCTCGGGCTGGTCCCGCGCGAGGGGAGCGTGCTCCTCGACGGCGAGGAGACCGTGGGACTGCCCACGCACACCCTGGTCCGCCGGGGCATCGGCTACGCCCCCGAGGACCGGGGGATCTTCGCCGGCCTCACCGTCGCGGAGAACCTGCGGCTGGCCGAACGCCGGGGCGCCGACGGGCCCGCGTACGGCCTGGTCCACGAGCTCTTCCCCGAACTGAAGACCCGTAGAGGGCAGTTGGCCGGGACCCTGTCAGGGGGCCAGCAGCAGATGGTGGCCATCGGCCGCACCCTGCTCAACGGCAACCGGCTGATCATCGCCGACGAGCCCACCAAGGGCCTCGCCCCCAAGGTCGTCACCGAGGTCGCCCAGGTCCTGGAGCGCGCCGCGGAGGCGGTACCCGTGCTGCTCGTCGAACAGAACCTCGCCGTCGTACGCCGCCTCGCCGGGCACTGCGTGGTGCTCGCCGACGGCCGGACGGCCCACCGGGGCGAGGCCGCCGGACTGCTGGGCGACGCGGAGGCCACCCGCCGGCTGCTCGGCGTGGGCCACGGCCCCCTCGCCCCCCACCCCGCGGAGGCGGATTCCTGATGTCCACCATCGTGCTGCTCACCATGACCGGACTCGGTCTGGGGGCGCTCTACTTCCTCGTCGCGTCGGGGCTCTCACTGATCTTCGGCCTGATGGACGTGCTCAACTTCGCCCACGGGGCGCTTCTCTCCATCGGCGCGTACGGCACCTGGTGGGCGGCGTCCGGCCATCTGCCGGGCGCGGGTCCCGGCGGGTGGGGCTTCGTCCTGGCGGTCCTGTTCGGGACGGCGGTGGGCACGCTCGCCGCCGTGGTGCTCGAACTGGCCGTCGTGCGCCCGCTGTACACCCGGCCTCGCGAGCAGGTGCTCGCCACGGTCGGGGTGGGGCTGGCCGTACCCGCCCTGCTCTCGGGGATCTGGGGGTCCGATGCCCGGACCTTCCCCGGGCCCGGGGCCCTGTCCGGCACCTTCGGGCTGCTGGGTGCCGAGGTGCCGGTCAACCGGCTGGTGCTGATCGCCGCAGCGGTGGCCGTACTGGTCGCCCTGCGGCTGTTCCTCGGCCGGACCCGGCACGGCCTGGTCGTGCGGGCCGGGGTCGAGGACAGGGCGATGGTGACGGCCCTGGGCATCGACGTCCGTACGGCGTTCACGCTGGTCTTCGCGATCGGCGGCTGCGCCGCGGCACTGGGCGGGGCACTCGGCGGGCTGTACTTCGGCTCCGTCGACCCCCGCCAGGGCACTTCGCTGCTGATCTTCGCGTTCGTCGTCGTGGTCACGGGCGGCATGGGCTCGGTGACCGGCGCCGCCGTGGCGGCCGTCGTGATCGGCCTCGTCCAGCAGTTCGCCAACTACTACACCGCAGCGGGCCTCGGCGACCTGGCGGTCGTCGTCCTGCTCGCCGCGCTGCTGCTCGTCCGGCCGCGCGGACTGACCGGGAGGCTCGCGTGAGCACCGCCACCACACCCGCACCCACCGCCGTGAAGACGGCGCCCGGGCGCGAGGGCCCCCGGCTGCTGCGCTGGTGGCCGGCCGCCGTCCTCGTGCTCCTGGCCGTCGCGCCGTACAGCGCTCTGCCCGTCCCCGGACTGCTGGACGGTCCGGTCGGGAGCCCGGGAAGCCTGCAACTCCTGGCGACCTGCCTGCTGTTCGGCGCTCTCGCCACCGGATACGACCTGCTGCTCGGCCGCACGGGGCTGCTCTCCTTCGGGCATGCCCTGTACTTCGCGGCGGGCAGCTACGCCACCAACATGTTCCTCCTGGAGGCGGGGCTGCCCTTCGCCGTCGCGGCGATCCTCGGCCTGTGCTCGGGCACCCTGCTCGCCCTGCTGCTGGGCTCGGTGAGCCTGCGGGTCACCGGCATCGGCTTCTCCATGGTGACGCTCGCGTTCGCCCAGGCCGGCTCGATCCTCGTCTCCCGCGACCCGGGCGGCTTCACCGGTGGCGAGGAGGGCCGGGCGGCTCCGGCGGAGCTGCTGCCGTCCTGGCTGGTCGGGATCGACCACACCGCGAATCTGTACTGGATCGCGCTCGCCTACCTCGTCCTCACTCTCGGCGTCGTCCACTGGGCGGTGCGCTCCCCCACCGGCCGGGTCTGGGAGGGCATCAAGGAGAACGAGCGCAGGGTCGAGGTGCTGGGGCTGCGGCCGTACGGCTTCAAGCTGACGGCCTTCGTCCTCGCGGGGGCGCTCGCGGCGGCCGGCGGGCTCGTCCACCTGCTGCTGACCGGTGGCTCCACGCCTCAGACGACGACCTCCGACTTCACCCTGTCGCTGCTGGTCATGGTGGTGCTGGGCGGATCGGGCACCCGCTGGGGTCCGATGGTCGGCGGCATCCTCTACACCTGGGCCGACCACCGGCTCGGTGACCTCGCCGGGTCGGGCGCGGTCTCCGACCTGCCCGCGGTCCTGCGCGTGCCGCTCTCCCAGCCGCTCTTCCTGCTCGGGGTGCTGTTCGTCGCCGTGGTACACCTGCTGCCCGGCGGCCTGGCCCGGCTGCCGTCCCGTCTGCGCAGGACCCGTGAGGAGAACCGATGACCCCGTACGAGGAGATACGCGTCCCCGTCACCGGCGGCGAACTGGCCGCCCTGCGCTGGCCCGCCGGGGAGACCGGCGCCCCGGTGGTGGTGGCCCTGCACGGCATCACGGCCAACGCCCTGTCCTGGGGCGCGGTCGCCCGTGTCCTCGCCGGCCGCGTCACCCTGGTCGCCCCGGACCTGCGCGGCCGGGCCGGGAGCGCGGGGCTGCCCGGCCCGTACGGCATCGCCCCCCACGCGGACGACGCGGCCGCCCTGGCGAAGGCGGCCGGTGACGGACCCGTGGTCCTCGCGGGCCACTCGATGGGGGCGTTCGTCGCGGCGCTCGCGGCGGTGCGGCACCCGGACCGCTTCGGGGAACTGGTGCTCGTGGACGGCGGTTTCGGCTTCCCCGCCCCCACCCACCTGTCCGCGGACGAGCTGCTGACGGCGGTGATCGGGCCGGCCATGGACCGGCTCGCGATGACGTTCCCCGACCGGGACGCCTACCGGTCGTTCTGGCGGGCCCATCCCGCGTTCGGCGGTGAGGGCTGGACGCCGGAGGTGGACGCGTACCTCCAGCGCGACCTGACGGGCACGGAACCGGCGATGCGCTCCGGCTGCGTCCTGGAGGCGGTCCGCACGGACGGGGTGGGCCTGTTCCGGGACGAGGTACTCGCAGCCGTACGCGAACTCCCTGTGCCGGCGACGCTGTTGTGGGCACGCCGGGGGCTCATGAACGAGGAGCAGGGCCTGTACGACGAGACCCGGCTGGCCGCTGCGGGCCAGCCGGACACCAAGGTCGGGGCGGTGCCCGTCGAGGACGTCAACCACTACACGGTGCTGACGGGCGACAAGGGCGCCGGCGAGGTCGCCGGCGCCCTGCTGCGGGCAGCCCTCCGGCGCTGAGCGGTCCGGGCGGCCGGGGCCCTACGGGGTGTCCCGGCCGCCCCCCAGCAGATGCAGGCGCAGCGCCAGCTGGAGCTCCAGGGCGCGGTCGGGCTCGTTCCAGTCACGCCCCAGCAGCACCTGGATCCTGTCGAGGCGCTGCACCACGGTGTTCACGTGCACGTGCAGCTCGTCCTTGGCCCGGATCAGGCTGCCGCCCGCGCCGAAGTACGCGCGAAGGGTCCTCACGAGGTGGGTGCCACGCCGCTCGTCGTAGCGCAGCAGGGGCCCCAGCACGGCGGTCACGAAGCCGTCGACGTCCTTGGCGTCGCCCAGCACGACGCCCAGGAAGCCGAGTTCGTCGACGCAGGCGCCCTCGCCCTCGCGCCCCAGCACCCTCATGGCACGCAGGCACCGCGCGGCCTCTGCGTAGGCGGCGGCCAGTTCGCGAGCGCCGCCCGCGGGGCCGGTGCCGGCGACGGTGACGGGCGCCTGGACGAGGTGGCCGAGCTGGGCCGCCGCCGCGCGCGCGGCGTCCCCGGCGTCGTGCGGCGAGCGGCCGTCGCAGTCGATCAGCAGCACGACGGTGCCCGCGTGTTCGGCGCTCACCCCGTGGATGTCACCGCCGAACAGGTACCGCATCGCGGCGCCGCCGAGCTTCTCCCGGGCCGCCGCCTCCGCCACCAGCAGGAGGCGTGGCCGGTCCAGGTCGATGCCGAGTCTCCGGCCCCGCTCGGCCAGCCCGGCGGGATCACGCTCCGGATCGCCGAGCAGGTCGCTGATCAGCTCCCCCCGTATCCGGTTCTCGGTCTCGGCGACCGTGCGGCGCAGCAGCAGGAGGAGCCCGGTGACGACGGCGGCACGCTCGAAGAGCCGCCGGTCGGAGTCGTCGAGCCGGCCGGGCCGGTGCAGCACCAGCCCGGCGAGGAGTTCCTGTCCGGCGAGCACCGCACAGATCCAGCGGCCGTCGCGGTGCACGGCGCGCGCCCCGTGCCGGGACTCCTCGGCGGTCGCGGCGAGCCAGCCGGCGTCCATGCTGTCGGCGGCGAGGCCCGAGCCGTCTGGCCGTACGGCGGCCAGCGGGCGCCCGCCCGGGTCGTGGATGGTCAGGGAGCTGTCGAGGAGTCCGGCGACGGAGACGGCGACGTCCTTCACGTCGCCGCCGCGCAGCACCAGGTCGGTGAGCCGGTCGTGGGCCTCCTCGGCGCGTCGCATGGCGGCCGAGTGCGCGCGTACGGCGGCGTTGGCCTCGGCCAGTTCGGCGTTGGCGCCGGCGAGTTCCGCCAGGGCGGTCCGGGTGTCGTCCAGGGCGCGGGCGGTGTCGATGGCGATGGCGGCGTGCGCGGCGAGCGAGCAGAGCAGGGCCACCTCGTCGGGGCTGAAGACCCGTGCGGCGCGGTCCGCCGCGAAGAGGACGCCGATGACCTTTCCCGTACCGCCCCGGCTGGAGCCGAGCAGCAGGGGGACGCCGAGGATGGCGACGAGCCCTTCGTCCAGCACACCGGCGTTGATGTTGCGGGTGTGGCGGAAGCGTTCGTCGGTGCGGTAGTCGGGGGTCGCGTAGGGGCTGGCGGTCTGGGCGACCAGCCCGCCGAGCCCCTCGCCCAGTTCGAGGCGGAGCCGCTGGAACAGCACGGACACCGACCCGTCGGTCACCCGCATGTAGGTGTCCCCGGCCTCCTCGTCGGGGAGCGTCAGATAGGCGGTGTCGGTGCCGAGCAGCATCCTGGCCCGCCGCACGATCGCCTTCAGCACGTCGTCCAGGTCCCGGGAGGCCGCCAGGTCGCCCGCCGTGTCGAAGAGCGCGGTGAGCTGGAGTTCCCTGCGCCGGTGCTGGCGCAGGGCGCCCCTGATCCGCAGGGCGGTGGCGGCCGCCCGCTCCACCTCGGCCAGCTCGGCCGGGGAGACCCCCGCGGCCCTGGCCTCCGAGGTGACGGCGCCCAGCGCCTCGGCGGGGGCGTCGTCGGCCAGCAGGTCGAGGAGGCGCGCCAGGAGGGGCGCCGCGGCGGGGGGCGGTTCAGACATGTGCGGCCATCGTTCTTCCGGCTTCCATCGTTCTCCGGGCTTCCTGGTCGGTCGGGTCAGTTGGCGGTCCAGCCGCCGTCCATGGTGAGGGAGCTTCCGGTGATGTGTCCCGTGCCGGGTCCGCACAGCCACAGGACGGCGCCGGCCACGTCGGCGGGCTCGATCAGCGACTTCAGGGCGCTGCGTTCCAGCAGCACCCGGCCCACCACCTCCTGCTCGGAGATGCCGTGGCTGCGGGCCTGGTCCGCGATCTGGTCCTCGACCAGGGGGGTGCGGACGTAGCCGGGGCTGACGCAGTTGCTCGTCACCCCGTGCGGAGCCGCTTCGAGTGCGACCACTTTGCTGAGCCCCTCCAGTGCGTGCTTGGCCGAGACGTAGGCCGACTTGTAGGGGCTGGCGCGCAGTCCGTGCACGGACGAGATGTTGACCACGCGGCCCCAGCCGCGTTCGTACATGCCGGGGAGCGTACGGCGCAAGATGCGGAACGGGGCTTCCACCATGACGCGCTGGATCAGCGCGAAGCGGTCCGGCGGGAACTCGTGCACGGGCGCCACGTGCTGGAGCCCCGCGTTGTTGACCACGATGTCCGCGTCGGCAGGCAGCGCGTCCACCGCCTCGGCCACGGAGAGATCGGCCACCCAGGCCGTCCCGCCGATCCGTGTCGCCAGGCTCTTGGCCGCGTCTCCCTGCTTGTCCACCACGTGCACATGGGCTCCGGCGGCGGCGAGCGCCTCGGCGCAGGCCAGTCCGATGCCGCTGGCGGCCCCGGTGACCAGGGCGGTGCGCCCGGCGAGGGCCGAGGGGGCGAGGGGGTCGTGCTGGGGGGTCCGGGAAGTCTGCATGGGCGTCACCGTAAGGATGTCGCCGCCCGCATCACACGGGGTCGGTGCACACACCCCTGGGCGGCCGCATGGTGGCGGCGTACATGGTGCGGCCCGGCGGGTCGGGCGCGTGTCCGGGACGCCGGACGCGGGCGCAAGGGGAGCGCCGCACACAGCGGTGGGCGGCGGATGTCCGCCTGCCACATGGGCGGCCCCGTCTCCGGCTCGTAGGTTCCGGCAGCAGTTCCCCACGTCCTTCCCCAGCCCTTCCGCACGTCCGATGAGGAGGCCCCACCGTGCGCCCACCTGTCCTGCGACGCCTGCTCCGCCGCGTCGCCTCCGTCGCCGTCTGTGCCGTGCTGCCCCTGCTGGCCGCGCATCCCGTCACCGCCGCACCTGCGGCCCCGTCGGCCGCGGGCCTCCAGCAGGTCACCGGCTTCGGCTCGAACCCCGGCAACCTCCAGATGTTCGCGTACACCCCGGACTCCGTACCGGCGGGCGCTCCCCTGGTCGTCGCCCTGCACGGCTGCACCCAGTCGGCGAACGCCTACTACACCAACTCGGGCTGGCCGAAGTACGCCGACCTCTGGGGCTTCGACGTCGTGTTCCCGCAGACCACCTCGGCGAACAACGCGCTCTCCTGCTTCGGCTGGTTCGACCAGGCGGAGAGCACGCGGGGCAGGGGCGAGGCCGCGTCCGTCGTGCAGATGGTCGAGTACGCGAAGAAGACGTACGGCTCCGACGGCCGCCGGGTCTACGTCACCGGGCTCTCGGCGGGCGGCGGGATGACCGCCGACCTGCTGGCCGCCTACCCGGACGTCTTCGCCGGCGGTTCCGTGGCCTCCGGGCTCCCGGCCCAGTGCGCCACCAGCCAGGCCGCCGCGTCCGCCTGCCAGACGGGGCCGCAGAACCTCTCGCCCGCCCAGTGGGGCGACAAGGTCCGCGGCTCGTACCCGGGCTGGACCGGCCCCTGGCCCCGGGTGGCGATCTGGCAGGGCACCTCGGACTACACGGTCTACCCGGCCAACGCCACGGCCCTGCGCGACCAGTGGACCGACGTCTGGGGCATCGGGCAGACGCCGTCCAGCACCCAGAGCCTGCCCGGCGGCACCACCCGGAGCGTCTACAACGACACGTCCGGGCAGCCCGCCGTGGAGACCTTCTCGGTCTCCGGCATGGGCCACGGTCTGCCGGTGAGCCCGGGGTCGGGCGCCGACAGCTGCGGGTCGACGGCCGCCTACTTCCTGAACACCGTCTGCTCGTCGTACCACACGGGTGTGTTCTGGGGACTGGACAAGGGCGCCCCGGGCGGTGGGAACGGCCTGCCCGCCCCGGCCGGCCTGAAGGTCACCGGGGTCACGGACACCACGGCCTCACTGACGTGGAACGCGGTCACGGGCGCAGCCTCCTACACGGTGTACCGGGACGGGACGAAGGTGACCACGACCGCCTCGGCCTCCTTCACGGACACCGGGCTGACCGCGGGCACCGCCTACCGCTACTCCGTGACCGCGAGCGACTCCTCGGGGACCGCCGGGGCGGGGTCGGCCGCGGTGACGGCGACCACCACGGGCGGTACGACGCCGGCGCGGTGCTTCACGGCGACGAACTACGCGCATGTGACGGCCGGCCGGGCGCACACCTCGGGCGGCCACGCCTGGGCGAACGGTTCGAACCAGGACATGGGGCTGTACAACGTCTTCGTCACCCACACCCTGAGGGAGTCACCGGCGGGCCACTTCGTGATCGCCGACTCCGGCTGTCAGGCCGGGTCCTCGTAGCCGGCCCGGACCTTTCCCGGCAGCTTGCAGCCGTCCTCGACCGCGGTGAGCGACACGGTCCATCCGGCGCTCTCCGCGGCGTAGTACCGGGCGTACACCTTCCAGCCGCGCTTGGCGAGGGTGCGGTAGGTGACGTCCCGCTCGGCATGGCTGGAGACGATCTCCCAGTCGTGCTGCCGCAGTCGCATCACCGTCGCCTCGAAGGCGCCGGCGGCGTCCGCCGCCGGCGCGTAGCCCGTCCAGGGCGCCACGCACGTCCGCCACTCGCCTCCGGGGAGTCCCGTCGCGGAGGTGTCCCCGGGCGGCAGTCCTCCCGCCCGGGCGAAGCCCTCTATCTCGTCACCGACCGTCCCGGCGGTGAGCGGGGGGAGGGGGACCCGGGTGGCCTTCGGCACGGTCCCGGTCTCTCCCGCGAGACCGCAGCCCGCCGTCACCGTCATGAATCCCGCCACCGCAACGACGGCCGCCGTCCTTCGCTTGCGCAACTCTGCTTCCCACCAGGTCGTTCCTCCCCCACGGGCACGCGCCCATGTGACCCCCGCGGGAGTCTTGCATGGGCCCTGACCTGCTGGGAAGGCCCTTCACCGACGAGGTGCGGCTGTCCGCCCGGAGGGCGCCGGAGGGGCCCCGGTAGAGTGGGCTGGTCGTCATCATGCCCGTACAGGGGGAAGCCGGTGCGAATCCGGCGCCGACCCTTCCCCGCGCGCTCGGCCCAGCTCGAGCAGGGGAAACCCCATTCGAGAGGCCCAGTCCTTCATGTCCGTACGCCGCCGCGCGGCCGCGCTCGCGATCACCGCCGTGCTCTGTGGAGCTGCCGCCCCGGTGGCGGTCGCCGCGCCGAGTCCCACCCCGTCCCCGTCCACGCCGGACCTGCCGGCCGGGCTGTACGGCACCAAGGACCCGACGTACGACGGGGTGTGGCGCCAGTCGCTCGCGTTCCTCGCCCAGAAGGTCGAGCTGGTCACGCCCGCCACGAAGTCCGTGGACTGGCTCGTCGGCCAGCAGTGCTCCAGCGGCGCCTTCGCCGCCTACCGGGACGCGTCCGCACCGTGCGACGCCAAGACCGTGGCGGACACCAACGCCACGGCGGCGGCCGTCCAGGCCGTGGTCGAGCTCGGTGTGCACCGTGAGGTCGTGGACAACGGGGTCAGCTGGCTGAAGTCCGTCCAGAACAAGGACGGCGGCTGGGGCTACAACCCGGGCAGCCCGAGCGACGCCAACTCCACCGCCGTCGTGACCGGGGCCCTGGCCCGGGCGGGCGTGCCGCTCGCCGATGTCACCACGGCGGACGGGAAGACCCCGTACACCGCACTGCAGGGCTTCGCCCTGCCGTGCGGGGGCGAGGACGGCGGGGCGTTCGCCTACCAGCCGGACAAGGACGGCAAGCTCACCGCCAACGCGGACGCGACGGCGGCCGCGGTGATCGGTGCGATGGGCAAGGGCCTGGCCGCGGGCAACTCCAACGCGGTGAAGGCCCCCGTCTGCCACAAGGGCACCGGCCTCACCATCGAGCAGACCGCGCAGAACGGCGCCTCCTACCTGGCGAGGGCGCTCGACGGGTCCGGGCACCTGGACCTGCCGCCGATGCCGGGCGCCGAGGAGTCCGACCCGCAGCCCGACTTCGGGAACACCGCCGACGCCGTCGTGGCGCTGGCGGCCGCCGGCCACAAGGACAAGGCGGCCGGCGCGGTCGCCTACCTGGAGAAGCACGCGCAGGGCTGGGCGAAGGAGGGCGGCCCCGCGGCCACCGCGCAGTTGGTGCTCGCCGCCCACGCGACCGGCAGTGACGCCCGCGACTTCGGCGGCGTCGACCTCGTCAGGCAGCTCAACGCGACGGGCCCGGCCCCCGCCGCCACCGCCGTGCCCTCGCCGACCGCGACGGCTCCTTCGAAGCCGGCGGACACGAGCAGCGACGACGAGGGCCTGGGCCTCTGGTGGATCATCGGCATCGGTCTCGCCTTCGGCGCGGGCATCGGCTTCCTGCTCAGCGGACGCCGGAAGAACCAGCAGCTGTGAGGCGCCCGCTGGGAACGGCGGCGCTGCTTCTCCTCGTGGGCGCCGTACTCGCGTTGCTGGGCGCGGGGAACGCGCAGGCGGCCGGGTACCGCTACTGGTCGTTCTGGGAGGGGGACGGCGGGAAGGGCTGGACGTACGCCACCCAGGGGCCGTCCGTGGTCCGGCCGGACGACGGCGCGGTGCAGGGCTTCCGCTTCTCGGTCAGCGAGGACTCCCAGGACTCGGCGCAGCCGCGCCGTGCCCCGGACTTCGGGGCCGTCTGCGCGGACACCCCGGCGAAGGACGGCCGCAAGCGGGTCGCGCTGGTCGTCGACCCCGGCACGGCCGCGGACGCGCCGGACGGCGAGAAGCCGCCCGCGCTGCGCACCGCCTGCGCCCAGGTGGCGCCGGACGCCAGCACGGCGGAGGCCCTCGCCTCGGTGGCGAAGCCACTGCGGTACGACGGTTCCGCGATGCTCTGCGCGATATCCGGCTATCCGCGCTCGGGCTGCGGTGAGCAGACCGGGGACGGCGGGTCGGAGGAGACCACCGAGGCGGACGGCGACCGCGACGACGCCGCGGCGCCCGGTGGCCACGGCTCCGGCTCGGACAGTTCCGGCGGCGGCCCGTCGGCCGGTGTGCTGACGGGCGTCGGCGCGGTGCTCCTGCTGGGTGTCGCCGCAGTGTTCCAGGCCCGCCGCCGCCGATGACCCGCTCCACCGGCCCCGCCCGGCTCCGCCCTGCGCTGCGCGCCCCGCGGGCGACGCGGTCCAACGCCGTACCGGCCGGGGCCTGGTGGCTGTGGGCGCTCGGGCTGGCGACGGCCGCGTCCCGCACGACCAACCCGCTGCTGCTCGGGCTGCTGGTGGGGGTGGCCGGCTACGTGGTGGCGGCACGCCGCACGGATGCCCCGTGGGCCCGTTCCTACGGGGCGTTCATCAGGCTGGGGCTGTTCGTCGTGGCCGTGCGCCTCGTCTTCTCCGTCCTCCTCGGCTCCTCCGTGCCCGGTACGGACACCCTCTTCACCCTCCCCGAGGTGCCCCTGCCCGACTGGGCGCAGGGCATCAGGATCGGCGGCCGGGTCACCGGGGAGCAGCTGGTCTTCGCACTGTACGAGGGCGCGAAGCTGGCCACGCTGCTGATCTGCATCGGGGCGGCCAACTCCCTGGCCAACCCCGCCAGGCTGCTGAAGTCGCTGCCCGGCGCGCTGTACGAGGCCGGGGTCGCCGTCGTCGTCGCGATGACGTTCGCCCCGAACATGGTCGCCGACGTGGCCCGGCTGCGTACGGCCCGACGGCTGCGCGGCCGTCCGACGGGCGGGATCCGGGCGGTGCTCCAGATCGGCCTGCCGGTGCTGGAGGGCGCCCTGGAACGCTCGGTGGCCGTGGCCGCGTCGATGGACGCGCGCGGCTACGGCCGCACCGCGCAGGTCCCGCCCGCCGTCCGCCGCACCACCCGTGTGCTCACGCTCGGCGGGCTGCTGGGCGTCTGCGCGGGGACGTACGGACTGCTGGCCGCGCAGGGCGCCGCGTACGGGCTGCCGTTGCTGCTCGCCGGGCTGGTGGCGGCGCTGGCCGGGCTCCGGCTCGGCGGACGCCGCTCGGTCCGCACCCGTTACCGGCCCGACCGGTGGGACGTGCGCGCCTGGCTCGTCGCGGCCTCGGGCGCGGCCGTCGCGGCGGCGATGATCCGGGCCGGCGCCGTCGACCCGGACGCCCTGAGCCCCGGTGTCGTGCCGCTCACGGCCCCCGTCCTTCCCCTGTGGCCCGCCGCGGCCGTACTGATCGGGCTGCTGCCCGCCGTGGTGGCGCCGCTGCCCGCCTCCCCCTCGGACTCCAAGGAGCGCCCATGATCCGGTTCGAGCAGGTCTCGGTACGGTACGAGGGCGCCGGACGCCCCACCCTGTCCGGGGTGGACCTCACCGTCCCCGAGGGCGAACTGGTGCTGGTCGTCGGCCCGTCGGGCGTCGGCAAGTCGACCCTGCTGGGCGCCGTGTCCGGTCTCGTGCCGCACTTCACCGGCGGGACGCTGACCGGCCGGGTGACGGTCGGCGGCCGGGACACCCGCACCCACAAGCCGCGTGAACTCGCCGACCTCGTCGGCACGGTGGGACAGGACCCGCTCGCCCACTTCGTGACGGACACCGTCGAGGACGAGCTGGCGTACGGCATGGAGTCGCTGGGTCTCGCCCCGGACGTCATGCGGCGCCGGGTCGAGGAGACGCTGGACCTGCTGGGCCTCGCCGAACTGCGCGACCGGCCGATCGCCACGCTCTCCGGGGGCCAGCGGCAGCGGGTCGCCATCGGGTCGGTCCTCACCCCGCACCCGAAGGTCCTGGTCCTCGACGAGCCGACGTCCGCGCTGGACCCGGCCGCGGCCGAGGACGTCCTCGCGGTGCTCCAGCGGCTGGTGCACGACCTGGGGACGACGGTGCTGATGGCCGAACACCGCCTGGAGCGTGTCGTGCAGTACGCCGACCAGGTCCTGCTGCTGCCCTCGCCGGGCAGCGCACCGGTGATGGGCCCGCCCGCCGACGTCATGGCGGTGTCGCCCGTCCGGCCCCCGGTGGTCGCCCTGGGCCGGCTGGTGGGCTGGGACCCGCTGCCGCTGTCGGTGCGCGACGCGCGCCGCCGGG
Source organism: Streptomyces sp. NPDC055962 (assembly GCF_042270185.1). Classification (NCBI taxonomy): domain Bacteria; kingdom Bacillati; phylum Actinomycetota; class Actinomycetes; order Kitasatosporales; family Streptomycetaceae; genus Streptomyces; species Streptomyces sp. NPDC055962. The sequence continues at coordinate 799,206 of NZ_JBHJYN010000002.1, read as the reverse complement.
CGAAGGAGCTGCGGGAGCGGCTGGCCGACGTGGAGCCGCCGCCGCGCACGGCGCCGGCGGACGCCACGGTGGCCCCGCTGCCCGCGCCGGCCGCGCCCCGGCCCGGTCTGCTGGGCCGGCTGCTGGGCCGCCGCCCGCAGCCCGGTCCCGCCGAGCCGCCGAAGGACGGCGGTACCACCCGGGTCGAGGGGCTCGGGGTGCGGCACGGGCGGGTCCAGGCGCTGCGCGGGGTGACGCTGTCCGTCGCCCCGGGCGAGACCGTGGCGCTGATGGGCCGCAACGGCGCGGGCAAGTCGACCCTGCTGACCACGCTCGTCGGGATGACCGCGCCGACCACGGGCTCCGTCCTCGTCGGTGGTCTGGAGCCGTCCCGGACCCCGCCGCGCGACATGGTGCGCCGGGTCGGGCTGGTCCCGCAGGAGCCGCGCGACCTGCTGTACGCGGACACGGTCGCCGCCGAGTGCGCGGCGGCCGACTCCGACGCCGGCGCGCCCGCGGGCAGCTGCCGGGCGCTGGTCTCGGAGCTGCTGCCCGGGGTGCCGGACGACGTCCATCCCCGTGATCTCTCCGAGGGGCAGCGGCTCGCGCTGGCCCTCGCCCTGGTCCTCACCGCCCGGCCCCCGCTCCTCCTCCTGGACGAACCGACGCGCGGCCTCGACTACGCGGCGAAGGCCCGGCTCGTCGGCGTACTGCGGCGGCTGGCCGGTGAGGGCCACGCGATCGTCCTGGCCACGCACGACGTGGAGCTGGCGGCGGAGCTGGCGGACCGGGTGGTGATACTCGCCGACGGTGAGGTCGTCGCGGACGGCCCGACCCGGCAGGTCGTGGTCTCCTCCCCCGCGTTCGCCCCGCAGACCTCGAAGGTCCTCGCGCCACGGGAGTGGCTGACCGTGTCCCAGGTGCGTACGGCCCTGGAAGGACTCGCGTGAGCGGCGGGTCCGCCCGTCCGGTGCGGCTCGGCCCCCGGGCCGTGGCCGCGCTGGTGCTGGTCAGCGCGGTCGGGGTGGTCGCGTTCGGCTGGCCGCTGCTGGCCGGGGCGGACTCCGGTCTCGCACACGCCGAGGACGCGCCGTGGCTGTTCGCCGCGCTGCTGGTGCTGCTCGTCGGGGTCGTCGTCGCGACGATCGCGGACTCCGGTCTGGACGCCAAGGCCGTCGCGATGCTGGGGGTCCTCGCCGCCGTCGGCGCGGCGCTGCGCCCGCTGGGCGCGGGGACGGCGGGGCTGGAGCCGATGTTCTTCCTGATGGTGCTGAGCGGCCGGGTGCTGGGCCCCGGCTTCGGCTTCGTGCTCGGCTCGGTGACGATGTTCGCCTCGGCGCTGCTCACCGGCGGTGTCGGGCCGTGGATGCCGTTCCAGATGCTGTCGATGGGCTGGTTCACCATGGGCGCCGGTCTGCTGCCGGCCCCGGACCGGCTGCGCGGCCGGGGCGAGCTGCTGATGCTGGCGGCGTACGGGTGCGTGGCGGCGTTCGCGTACGGCACCGTGATGAATCTGTACGGCTGGACGATCGTGCCCGGGCTCGGCTCGGGGATCTCCTTCGTCGCGGGTGACGCGCTCCAGGAGAACCTGGTCCGCTTCCTCGCCTACTGCACCGCCACCTCGCTCGGCTGGGACCTGGGCCGGGCCGTCCTCACGGTGGCCCTGACCCTGGCCGTCGGGCCCACCCTGCTGCGGGCGCTGCGCCGGGCCACCCGCCGCGCCGCCTTCGACGCGCGGGCGGACTTCGACGCGCGGGCGGACGTCGGGGCCCGCGCGGAGTGAGTCAGTCCGCCTGGGCGTGCTGGGCGGCGAGCCTGACGGGGCGTTCCTGGCCCCGTGTCAGGGCTGCGGAGGCGCCGCGGTGCCGGTCAATGCCTGACCGGCGGTCACCACCGGAAAGATGCGTGAGGGGCCTCCCGGGGCCCCCGGGAGGCCCCCCTTCCGGCCGGTCCGTGCGTTACGCCTTGCTGCCCGCCGGTTCGGGTACGGCCTGCCCGGCGCCCTCCCCTGCCTCACGCTCCGGCGGCCCGGTCTCGCCGGTCCCGGCCAGCAGCCTCCGCGGGCCGGCCAGGGCGTACGTCAGCCCGAAGCCCGCGGCCACGACCGCCGCGCCGCCGACCGCGTCCAGCACCCAGTGGTTGCCGGTGGCGACGATGGCGGAGACGGTGAAGAGCGGGTGCAGCAGCCCCAGGACCTTCATCCACGTCTTCGGTGCGAGCAGCAGGATCACCACGCCGCACCACAGGGACCAGCCGAAGTGCAGCGAGGGCATCGCCGCGTACTGGTTGGTCATCGCGGTCAGCGCCCCGAAGTCGGGGCTGTCGAGGTCCTGCACCCCGTGGACCGTGTCGATGAACCCGAGCCCCGGCATCAGGCGCGGCGGCGCCAGCGGGTACAGCCAGAAGCCGAACAGGGCGAGGACCGTGGCGAAGCCGATGGAGGTACGGGCCCAGCGGTAGTCCGAGGGGCGGCGCACGTAGAGCACCCCGAGGATCGCGAGCGGCACGATGAAGTGGAACGTCGAGTAGTAGTAGTCGAAGAAGTCGCGCAGCCACGGGACGGTGACGACCGTGTGGTTGGCCCAGTGCTCGATGTCGATGTGCAGCCACTGCTCGGCGGCGTGGATCTGGCGGCCGTGCGCCTCGGCCGTGCCGCGCCCGGCGGTCGCCGCCAGGCGGACCTGTGCGTACGCGGAGTAGACGACCCGGATGAGCAGGAGTTCCAGCAGCAGGTTGGGGCGGCTGAGCACCCGTCGCCAGAAGGGCAGCAGCGGCACCCACGCGAGGCGCGCCGGCACCGGCTTCGCGTACTCCGTGGGGATCGCCCGCTGCCAGTGGGGTGAGGTGCGGGACAGGAAGGGCACGGCACAGGCCGCGCCGAGGGCGGCGACGAGCAGCACGTTGTCGCGCACGGGAAGGACCACGCCCACGTTGGGCAGCAGCATCTTCCCCGGCAGGGTGAGCACGAGGACCACGACCGCGGGCCACACCAGACGGTCCGCGGCCCTGGTCCCGACACGGCCGACGACGGCGAGCAGCACCCAGAGCAGCTGGTGCTGCCAGGCGGTGGGTGAGACGGCGACGGCGACGCAGCCCGTGACGGCGACAGCCAGGAGCAGCTGTCCGTCCCGTGCGTAGCGCACCGCGCGCCGCAGCCCGAGGACGACCACGGCGGCGGCCAGGGCCACGAACAGCGCGATCTCCAGGGGGCCTTCGAGCCCGAACCGCAGCAGTGCGCCGTGCAGGGACTGGTTGGCGAGGCTGTCGGGCCGCTCGCCGAGTCCTGCACCGGCCAGGTGGTGCACCCAGTAGGCCCAGGAGTCGCGCGGCATGACGATCCAGGCCAGGGCCGTGCAGGCGGCGAAGGTGGCGCCGCCGCTCACGGCTGCCCGGCGCCGGCCCGTGAGCCAGAACAGCACGGCGAAGAGCAGGACGGCCGGCTGGAAGGCCGCGGCGAGACCGGTCAGCACACCCGGGAGGCGCTCACCCCGCAGCGCGAAACAGGCGAGGAGCACCAGCAGGACCGGCAGGATGCTGGTCTGCCCCAGGAACAGGGTGTTGCGGACGGGCAGGGACACCATCAGCAGGGTGATCGCCACGGGCGCCGCGAGGAAGGCGGTGCGCCGGCTCACCGGTGCGGGCAGGGCGCGGACGGCGACGTACCCCAGCAGGACGACGAGCAGCAGCGACCCGAAGGTCCACACGACGCCCAGGGCCTCTTCGGCCGAGGCCGTCAGCGGCTTCAGCACCAGCCCGGCGAACGGCGTCCCGGTGAACCGTCCCGGGTCGTACAGGGACCCCGCCATGTGCAGGACTCCGGTCGCGCCGGTCCAGGTCTCCAGATCGGTGAGCCGTTCACCCGGTGGTGTCCGCAGCACCACCGCCACCTGCCGTACCGCCAGGACCCCGACGAGCAGCCAGAGGACGAGTCTGGCCACCGCGGCCCTCGCCCCCGGATCCGCCGCCGCGTCCCCCCGCACACTGCGCTCCACATCTGTCACGCTGCGCCGACCCTCCCGTTCGCATGCACTGTCCCTTCAGCCCGGGTATGTGCGGATGAAGCCTCCCATTGCCCTATCAGGCAGACCCAATCAACCCCCTCTTCGCCTGACTGTCACCACCGATTTGCCGAAAGAATGCCCGAATACCGCCGGGTGGGCTGTCGGGAGCGGTGCCGCCGGGCCCCGGGCGAGGCCAGTCCTCGCACCGGGCACGTCCGCCTGCCGGCCCACGAGGAGGAGGGGGCGTCCTCGGTGACGTCCAGAGGTACGCCGCCTCCACCCCCTTCTTCGCGATCTTCGCCACCGCCTCCTGGACCACTTCCGAGAGGCGGGGGGGCACGGACGAGAGGCCGGAGAGGTCCGCCGCGGCGGGACCGGTCGCGGGCCGCACTGCCGAGCGTGCGGCGGAATCGGTCGCGGTCCGCACACCGAGCACCGAGCACCCGTTCCGCGACTCGCACCTTTGGCCGCCGGGTGAAGCAGGGCGGCGCGAACGTCACCACGGAAGCGTCCACCGGAGCACGTGATCCCTCCGGGCCCCACACCGCGGGCAGGATCTGAGCGGACGTCTCACCCGGCGGCCCGAGGGCGGATCCGGCCCGGGCCGCCGGGTGAGACGTCCGCCTCCCGCCGGCAGCGCGGTCCGACGGCGTGCGCGCCGGACACGGTCCACACGTCCCGCGGGGCGCCGTCGCGTGCACCCTCACCGCCCCCCTGCACTTATCTGCTCGTCGTACGTTCGTGCGACAGCCAGAATGACCCCATGACCTGGAACGTCACCCCCGAACGCTTCGACAGCCCGGACGCCGTACGGCTGCTCCGCGACTACTACGACGAGGTGGCGAGCCGCTACTGGGGCCGCCCCGCGACCACGGCGGAGATCGACGACGGGCTGCGGGACGACGGCGTCGACCGGCTCGCCCGGCCCACCGGTGAGTTCGTGGTCGGCCGGTACGAGGAGGAGCCGGCGAGCTGCGCGGGCCTGCGGCTGGTCGACGCCACGACGGCCGAGCTGACCCGGGTGTTCGTCCGGCCCGCGTTCCGCTCCACGGGCGGCGGCGGCCTGCTGCTCGCGGGGATCGAGAGCGCCGCGCGGGCCTACGGGGTGCGGTGGATCCGGCTCGACACCCGGAGCGACCTGGTGGAGGCGCGCGGCCTGTACGCGAAGCACGGGTACGGGGAGGTGCCGGCGTTCAACCGGGGCCCCTACGCGGAGCACTGGTTCGCCAAGGAGCTGTGAGCCGGGCCGGCCGGGTGCTCAGCCCGCCGAGTGGTCCGGGCGGGGTTCGGGCATGTGCGGCCGTTCCTTGCTCGACCCGCTGACCTCGGCGGACAGCTCCGACACCAGGCGGATCAGGTCGGTGGGCCGGTCCGGACCCCACCAGTCGCCCAGCAGCTCGGCCAGCGACTCCTCGCGGGCCTGCGAGAGCCGCACCACTGCCTCCGCGCCCCGTTCGGTGAGGACCAGCTGCATCCCCTCGCGCCGGGCGTAGCCCTGCCCTTCCACCTGCCGGGCGGCCGAGGTGATCACCCGCAGCGGCACGGGTGCGACCTCGGCCAGCCGGCCGGGCTCGACGGTCCCGTGCCGTTTGATGCGCAGCAGCAGCCAGCTGGCTGCGGGCTGGAGGTCGTACCCGGCCTTGGCGGTGATCTTCGCGTAGATCTCCCGGCGCCCCTCCCGGGTGGCGAGCACCGACAGAGCGCGGGCGCACTCGTCGTACGAGGACCGGTGCACGGGGTTCGACGCCAGCGTCTCGCTGGTGTCGGGGGCCGTCACCGAGCCGCGCAGGGGCTCCTCCTTGAGGAACCAGGCGAGGACGAACGCGATGAGGACGACGGGGATCGCGTAGAGGAAGACGTCGGTGATCGACGTCGAGTACGCGCTGAGGACCGAGGGGCGCAGCTCCGCCGGGAGCCTTCCGATGGCCCGGGGGTCGGCGGCCAGGGCGCCCGCGTCGACGCCGGGCGGCAGCGGACGGCCGCTGAGGGCGTCCTCGAGCTTGCCGGTCAGCCGGTTGGTGAAGACGGTGCCGAAGACCGCCACGCCGAACGAGGCGCCGATGGACCGGAAGAAGGTCGCGCCGGACGTGGCGACGCCGAGGTCCTCGTAACCGACGGAGTTCTGCACGATCAGCACGAGCACCTGCATCACCAGGCCGAGTCCGGCGCCGAAGACGAAGAAGCAGAGGCTCATCGTCCAGGTGGAGCTGTTCTCGGAGAGGGTGTGGAGCAGGAGCAGGCCGACCGCGGTCAGGGCGGTGCCCGCGATCGGGAAGACCTTCCAGCGACCCGTCCGGCTGACGATCTGACCGGAGGCGGTCGAGGTGATCAGCAGACCGAAGACCATCGGCAGCATGTGCACGCCGGACAGGGTCGGGGTGATGCCGTGGACGACCTGGAGGAAGGTCGGCAGGTAGGTCATGGCGCCGAACATCGCGAACCCGATGACGAAGCTGATGACGGCGACGAGGCTGAAGGTCCGCATCCGGAAGAGCTTCAGCGGCAGCACGGGTTCGGCGGCCCGTCGTTCGGCGGCGACGAAGGCCACCAGCAGCACCACGGCGAGGGCGGCGAGCACGATGATCTGCACGGAGCCCCAGGCCCAGGTGGTCCCGCCGAGCGACGCGACGAGGACCAGGCAGGTGGCGACGGACGCGATGAGGAAGGTCCCCAGGTAGTCGATGGTGTGCGGGGTGCGGCGCACCGGGATGTGCAGGGCCGCGGCGATCACCAGCAGGGCGACGACGCCGATGGGCAGGTTGATGTAGAAGACCCAGCGCCAGCTGAGGTGCTCGGTGAAGAGGCCGCCGAGGAGCGGTCCCAGGACGCTGGTCACGCCGAACACCGCACCGAACAGGCCCTGGTACTTGCCCCGTTCGCGCGGGGAGACGATGTCGCCGACGATCGCCATCGACAGCACCATCAGTCCGCCGCCGCCGAGTCCCTGGAGGGCGCGGAAACCGATCAGCTGCGGCATGTTCTGGGCCATGCCGCAGAGGGCGGAGCCGATGAGGAAGATGACGATGGCCGTCTGGAAGAGCCTCTTGCGTCCGTACTGGTCGCCGAGCTTGCCCCAGAGCGGGGTGGCGGCGGTCGCGGCCAGCAGGTAGGCGGTCACCACCCACGACAGATGGTCCAGGCCGCCCAGCTCGCTGACGATCGTGGGCAGGGCCGTGGAGACGATGGTCTGATCGAGTGCGGCGAGCAGCATGCCGAGAAGCAGCGCACCGATGGACACCAGGACATTTCGCCGCGACCGCCCCTCACCTGAGGCAAGGGGGGGCGGGCTCAACTGCTGGGCCATGAGCATCTCCTCGGGTCCGCTTCACCCCATCCTGGCCGCTACGTGCCGTTATGGCCTGCCGAGCAGCGGTACGGGCGTGGGCCTTCCTCATGGCTGCCTGCATAATCGCAGGCAGTTCACAGGGGAGGGGAACCCACGATGACCGGACGAACATGCCCGGAGTGCGGCGGCGAGCAGGGCGCGAGACCCGGGGCGGGGTGCGCCTGCGGAGCCGGTACGGCGGCGGGGGCGGGGCATGACGCCCGGCCGTCCGGGATCGCCGCGCCAGGGCGTGACACCCGCCCGGCCCGGACCACGGCGGCGGGGCGTGACGCCCGGTCGGCGGAGATCGCTGCGGCCGAGGACTTCGACCCGCTGCGGATCAGGCCCTATGTGAGGCTGGGCAGCGACACGGAGGACCACGAGGCCCCCGCGGTGGCCACCACGATGCCGCTCTTCCTCGACGGGGCGGCAGCCGGGGCACAGAGGGCCGCCGGAGCACCGGGGGCGGGCCCGGGCGCCCTGCCCGACGAGGTCGCCGCGGATGCCGTGGCCGCCGACGAGACACGCAGGCGTACCGCCTCCGCCTACGCGGGTGGCGGACCGGACCCCGTACAGCCCCGCCGCCGCAGGCCGTTCACCGTGGTCGCCGTGGGGGCGGCCGTGGCCGCCGTGGTGGGGACGGCCGCCTTCGCGGGCGGCCTGTTCGACGGCGAGGACACCCGGGAGGCGGCCTTGCCCGAGGTCACGGCCGCTGCGCCGGGCACGGGCGAGGAGCCCGCGGCGTCGGTCCCCCCGTCCCCGTCCGCGTCCCCCTCGGCCACACCCTCCCGGTCGGCTTCGGCGTCGCCCTCGGCCTCCCCCACCCCCTCCACGAGCCCGTCGGCCACCCCGTCGGCCACCGCCCCGGCCTCACCGTCGCCCTCCGCGTCCGTGACGAGGGCACCCACGACGACGGCGGCGGCGCCGCCGCCCGTCGAGGAGCTGTCGGCGGGCACGCTGCGGCGCGGCGACCGCGGCCCGGAGGTCTCCGAGCTGCAGCGCCGGCTTCAGGAGGTCTGGGTCTACCGCGGCCCGGAGGACGGCACCTTCTCTCACGAGGTCGAACAGGCCGTCGCCGAGTACCAGCGGTGGGTGTCGGTCCACAGCGATCCGCCGGGCGTCTACGGCCCGGAGACCCGCAGCGCCCTGGAATCGCGGACGAGCGGCAGGGGCCGCCGGTCCTGACGGCTCCGATCCGGGCCGCGGGCGGACTCCGGTCCCCTCCGCGGCCCGGATTGGCGTTTCCGCCCCCGTTTTTGTATCGTGGAGGAACAAAGTAGCCTCCGCTCGTTCTCCCTGACCGGCGGGCGGGGCTACTTGTTTTCTTCACCCGCAGCTGTGAGCTGATTCCCCGCGCTCTGGAGCATGCCGATGCCGGCCACCGTCCTCGAAGCCCGCGCCCTCCTGTTGGACATGGACGGCACCCTCGTCAACTCGGACGCGGTGGTGGAACGCTGCTGGCGCCGCTGGGCACTCGCCCAGGGCCTCGACCCCGAGGCGGCGCTCAAGGTGGTCCACGGCCGCCAGGGCTACGCCACGATGGCCGCCCTGCTGCCGGACCGCCCCATGGAGCAGAACTACGCCGAGAACCGGATCATGCTCGCCGAGGAGACCGCCGACACCGACGGCGTGGTGCCCATCGGCGGCGCCCCCGCCTTCATGGCGGCCATTGCCGGACTCCCGCACGCGCTCGTGACCTCGGCCGACGAGGCGCTCGCCCGGGCCAGGATGACGGCGGCGGCCCTGCCGATGCCGGAGACCCGCGTCACCGCCGAGATGGTCGGGGCCAGCAAGCCGGACCCCGAAGGCTTCCTCAAGGGCGCGGCCGAGCTGGGCTTCGACCCGGCGGACTGCATCGTGTTCGAGGACTCCGAGGCGGGCATCGCGGCGGGCCGTGCGGCCGGCATGCGCGTCGTGGGCGTCGGCCCCCGCGCGGCGGCCCTCGCCCCCGACGCCCACGTCGAGGACCTGACGCAGCTCCGCGTGGAAGCGGGCGCGGACGGCTCGGTCCGTCTGCACATCGACGCCCGCTGAGCCCCCTCCGCGTCTCCTGACACCCCCTCGGTGCGCTCACGCACGAGGCGAGCGGGCCCCCGCACCCCGGTGAGCCCACCTGGTCCGGCTCGGCACCCGAGCCGGACCAGGACCCGCTCCCGGTGACGACGCCCACTTCGGCCCGCCCTCTGCACGGCACCTGCGCGGCCCGTTCGCGCTACGGCACCACCCGCGCCGGGGCCGGGCACCACCGCCCCGCCCACTCCCCGTACGGCGACCTCTCCCGTACGGCGACCCCGCCCCGTTCACCTCCCGTACGGCAGCCCCACCCCGTTCACTCGCGGTGCAGCAGCCCCCGCGCGACCAGCTCCAGCACCAGTGCGACGGCGACCGCCTGCACCGCCATCAGCGCCACCAGGACGAAGAGCTGCACGGCGCCGGCCTCCACCGGTGAGGCGCCGCCCAGCAGCATGCCCACGAAGGCCCCCGGCAGGGTGACGAGCCCCACGGTCCGGGTCTGGTCGAGCCCCGGCAGCAGCGCGTCCGACGCCGCGGGGCGGGCGATCTCCAGGCGGGCGTCCCGGTCGAGCAGCCCGAGGGCCATCCCGGCCTCCACCTCCCCCCGCCGCGTGCCGAGTTCGTCGAGCGCGCGCCGCCCGCCGAGGACGGTCGCGGTGAGCGCGCCCCCGATGAGGATGCCCGTGACCGGGATGAGCGCGATGCCGCGCACCGGGAGGAGCCCGGTGAGCAGCAGCACCACGACCACGGGCACGACCCCGGCACCGATGGGCAGCGCGGCCCACCACCAGGTGCGGTTGGGCGTGATCCGCCGGCCCGCGGTGCGCACCGCGACCGCGAACATCAGCGCCATGAACCCGGCCAGGGGACCCGGGGAGCGCACCACCCAGCCGATGAGCAGGGAGACGACGGCCAGCTGGACCGCGGCGCGCAGCCCGGCGACGGCGATCTCGCGGGAACGGCCGAGCGAGGCCCACGCGGCGACGGCGACGGCGAACACCAGGAGCACGGCGAGCACGACGCCGAGCGCGGGACCGACCGGAAGCAGCACACGGCCACCCTAAGGGGGTGCGCCCTGGCCGCCCCCGGCCCGTCGGTCCGTCAACCTCGCTCCTCGAACAACCTTCGGACGGCACGTCAGAGCTATCGCCCTACCCCTTGATGTGACGTGCGCATGTCGTCACTCTGTTACCTGGCGACCACCCCACCGAAACCCGGCGCCGCCACGATGGCCTGGCCGCTCAGGTCGCTGCTCAACATCCCCCCACATCAAGGGAGTTCATATGTCCGGTATCTACGCGCGTCGCATAGCCGTCGTCGCCGCCTCGGCCGCGCTCGCCGCAACCACCGGGCTCCTCACGGCGCCCACCGCCCAGGCCGCGATGCCCACCCCGGTCAGCGCCTCGACCGCCCGTTCGTACCTGAGCCAGCTCACCGTCTCCACCGAGGGCTCCTCGTCCGGCTACAGCCGCGACAAGTTCCCGCACTGGATCACCCAGTCGGGAGCCTGCGACACCCGCGAGGTCGTGCTGAAGCGCGACGGCTCCGGCGTCACCCAGGACTCCTCCTGCGCAGCGACCAAGGGCAGTTGGTACTCGGAGTACGACGGTGCCACCTGGACCGTCGCCTCGGACCTGGACATCGACCACATGGTCCCCCTCGCGGAGGCCTGGCGCTCCGGCGCCAGCGGCTGGACCACCGCCCAGCGCCAGTCCTTCGCCAACGACCTGACCCGCCCTCAGCTCATCGCGGTCACCGACAACGTCAACCAGTCCAAGAGCGACCAGGATCCGGGTGAGTGGCTCCCGTCGCGCACGGCCTACCGCTGCACCTACGCCCGCGCCTGGGTGCACGTGAAGCACTACTACGGCCTCAGCGTCGACTCCACCGAGAAGAGCGCCCTGCAGTCCGTGCTGAACGGCTGCTGACCCGCCCTCCCGCCCCGGCGGACCTACCCGCCCTCCTCCGTCGTTCCGTACCCTACGGAGCCATCGGTGACGGCGACGCGAGGAGGGCACACATGGCCGGGCTACGCCTGGGACCGCTGCTGAGGTACGTCGACTGGGAGTCGGGCTCCCGGGCGACGGTCTGGGTGGAGGCGACCAGGCCCTGCACGGCGCAGGTCCGCTGTGCGGACGGCGCGGCGGGCACCTCTCCCACCTTCGCGGTCGAGGGCCACCACTACGCCCTGGTGGTGGTGACGGGCCTGACGCCCGGCTCGACCACGCCCTACGAGGTTCTGCTCGACGGCCGCCGCGTATGGCCTCCCGAGGACTCCCGCTTCCCGCCCAGCACCATCACCACCCCCGCCGTGCCGCAGCCGGAGGCGGCGGCTCCCGTCCGGGTCGCCTTCGGCTCCTGCCGCTGGGCGGCCCCGCCCGCCCACGGACACGACCCCATCGGCCCGGACGCGCTCGACACCCTGGCGGTCCGCCTCGCCGCCGACCCGGGAGCCGTACGCCCCGACGTCCTTCTCCTCCTGGGCGACCAGGTGTACGCGGACGAGACCTCTCAGGCCACCCGGAAGCGGCTCGCCGCGCGCCGCGACCTGAAGGAGCCGCCGGGCGCCGAGGTCGCGGACTACGAGGAGTACACCCACCTCTACGACGAGTCCTGGCGCGACCCGGACGTGCGATGGCTGCTCTCCACGGTCCCCAGCTGCATGATCTTCGACGACCACGACGTCGTGGACGACTGGAACACCAGCGCCGCCTGGGTCCGGGACATGCGCGACACCCCGTGGTGGCACGAGCGGATCGTCAGCGGGCTCATGTCGTACTGGGTCTACCAGCACCTCGGCAACCTCTCCCCCGACGCCCTGGAGGCCGACCCCGTCTACGCGGCCGTACGCGCCGCCCCGGACGGCACGGAGACCCTGCGCCTCCACGCGGCGGCCGCGGACGCCGATCCCACCCGGACGCGGTGGAGCTACCGGCGTGTTTTCGGCCGAGTACGGCTGCTGATGGTGGACACCCGGGCGGCCCGGGTCCTCGACGAGCGGGGGCGGTCGATGCTCCGCGACGAGGAGGCCCGCTGGCTGCGCGCCGAGGTGCTCACGGACCCCAGCGCGTACGACCACCTGTTGATCGGCACCTCGCTCCCCTGGCTGCTGCCGCCGCTCATACACGAGGCGGAGACCTGGAACGCGGCGCTCTGCCGCGGCGAGCGGGGAGAGCGCTGGGCACGGCGCGGGGAGAAGGTGCGCCGGGCCGGTGACCTGGAGCATTGGGCGGCCTTCCCTGATTCCTTCGACCGGCTGTCGGAGCTCCTGAGGGAGGCGGGACGCGCCCACGACGCCCCCGCGACGATATGCGTGCTCTCGGGCGATGTGCACCACGCGTACATCGCCGAACCACAGTGGTCGGATTCCACCCCGGAGGGCACTCCCGCCGCGCGCGTCCTGCAACTGACCTGCTCTCCCGTCCACAACTCCGTCCCCGGATACATGCGCGCCGGCTTCCGGTTCGGCTGGAGCAGGGCGGGCCGGTGGCTCGGGCGCGCGCTGGCGCTCCACGGACGGACAGGGAGCCCTCCGATGCGCTGGCGCAGGACGGGCGGACCATGGTTCGGCAACCAGCTCATGACGCTCACCCTGCGTGGCCGGAAAGCTGCGCTGACATTGGTTCAGGCCAGAGCCACACCCGCGGGGGCGCAACTGGAGACCGCGTGGGAGCGCTCGCTGACCTCGAACGAATGACCGAGTTCCAGCCACTCGACATAATGTTGAACTTGCAAGTAATAGTGAGGCGACCCTAACCTGAGGGGCCCCGATCGGTTCACGTCCCCAGACCGAAGGAGCCCCACCTCCCATGTCCATACGTCTGAACCGGGCCCAGCCCTACGCGCTCGGCCTCTTCCGCGTCGTCATCGGCTTCCTGTTCGCCTGCCACGGCGCCGCTTCCCTCTTCGGGATCCTCGGCGGCTCGGCGGGCGGCGGCACCGTGCCCGCCGGCACGTGGCCTGGCTGGTACGCCGCGGTGATCCAGCTCGTCGGCGGCACCCTGGTCGCACTCGGCCTCGGCACCCGCCTCGCCGCACTGATCTCCTCCGGTTCGATGGCCTACGCGTACTTCAAGGTGCACCAGCCCGAGTCGCTGTTCCCCCTGCAGAACGGCGGCGAGGCCTCGGCGGTCTTCTGCTGGGCCTTCCTCCTGCTGGTCTTCACCGGCCCGGGGGCCGTGGCCCTGGACCGGCTGTTCTCCTCGCGCGGTGGCTCCGCGCGGGAGAGCGCACCCGCCCACGAGCAGGCCCGGGCCGTCTCGGTCTGACCCGCACGCTCCCCACGCCCCGGCCCCCCTCCTCCCGAGGGGGGCCGGGGTCGTACGTGACCTGTGCGACATCCGACGGCCACCCGGCGAATACCAGGTGAACGGGGTCAACGGCAGGCGTACGCTGTACAGCTGGCCCTGCCGTTCCTGCCGCTCCCCTGCGACGTCGCGGCGTCGCTGCGTTGACACAGAACACGGATCACGGACGGTCATGGATCACGGATCCGGATCGCAGGAACAGGGAGTAGAGAGTGCTCGAGAGTGTGGGTGCGCTGACCGGCAGCCCATGGATCTACGCGGTGGTCGCCCTCTCGGTGGTCCTGGACGTCTTCCTGCCCGTGCTCCCCAGCGGCGTACTCGTGATCACCGCAGCCACGGCGGCCGCGGCGAGCACCACCACGGTCACGGCGGCGGCCGGTGAGGCGACCCGGCACGTGCCCTCGCTCCTGGTGCTGACCCTCTGCGCGGCCACCGCTTCGGTCCTGGGCGACATGGTCGCCTACCGCCTCGCCTGGCGCGGGGGCGACCGCCTCGACCGGGCCATCGCGCGGTCCCGGCGTCTCACCTCCGCGCAGGAGCGCCTCGGCGCGGCCCTGAGCCGCGGCGGCGGAGCGCTCGTCGTCATCGCCCGCTTCGCCCCGGCCGGCCGCTCCGTCGTCTCCCTGGGAGCGGGCGCCGCCCACCGCAAGGTGAAGGAATTCCTGCCCTGGTCAGCCGTGGCCGGGGTCGTCTGGGCGGTCTACAGCGTGGGCCTCGGCTACTTCGGCGGCCAGTGGCTGGGCGCGGGCTGGCTGGGCACGGCCGTCTCGGTCCTCGCCCTGTTCCTGGCCGGCTCGCTGGCGGCACTCGTCGTCCGCCGCCCGGCGCACGCCTCCGCGACCCCCGTCACCGGAGTCCCGGCCGGGAGCTGACGCGGCCCTGGACGCCGCTCAGACCCGGGCGGCGCCCCGCACCTCCAAGCCGTCCAGGAGCCGCTGGGTCGCCTCGGCGATCTCGGCCACGGCCCGGTCGAAGACCTCCTGGTTGTGCGCGGCGGGCGCGCGGAAGCCGGAGACCTTGCGCACGTACTGCAGAGCGGCGGCTCTCATCTCCTCCTCGGTGGCCTCTTCGGGGATGGCTGGCGGACGAAGCGTCTTGATGCTGCGGCACATGCCTCCAGTGTGCGCCGCGCCACTGACAACGCGCCCGGAGCGCGCGTGAGCACGAGACGAGACACTCACTGAAGGCGTCCCGCCGCCCCGGCCGCACACCTCCGGATCGGGGCCCCGCTGGTCGGGCGGCCTCACACCTCCGGACCGGGGGCCCCGCAGGTCGCTGCCTCACACCCCCGGACCGCGGCATCCCGGTCATCACCCGGGACGTCGTCCAGCCGCCCGGGCCTACCGCCGCTCGACCGGCGGGACGACGTACTCCCCGTCCAGCACGGCCTGGCCGGGGAGGTGGAGCCGCAGCACGGCCCGGAAGGCACCGGCCGGAACCGGCAGCCAATTCGACGCCTCCTGGGGGGCCTCGGGCCGCTCCGCGGACAGGTGCAGCGTCAGCGAGCCGTCGTCGCCCTGCACGAGCCCCGGCGTCCGTGTCCCGATCGCGTACCGGGCCGCCTCGTTCGCGACCAGGTGGCCCCCGGGGCTGTCGTACGCGGTCAGCGACCAGAAGGCCCGGACCGGTGGCGGCGGCGCGAGGTGCAGGACGTAGCTCCGCGACCCGGTGAGGGAGTGTCCGCGGGAGTCGCGGGAGGTCTCCGCGTACACCGCTTCGTACCCATGGGGCAGCCCGCGTCCACGCCGCGCCGCCACCGCCCTGACCAGGTACGACGCCTCCCGGTCGGCGATCCTCCACTCCGGCGGGCCGAGCGTTCCGACGCCCAGGTGGTCCACGTTGAAGTCCCGCAGGTGCGGAATCATCTGCCAGGCGCCCTTCGGACCGCCGGGCACGGGCCGCCGGGCCGCCTCCTCCACCCGCAGCCTGCCCAGCGCGAGCCCGCGCCCCAGGGCGCGTACGAGACCGGGCGCCGCCGACACGTACGGCGAGATGCCCTCCTCCAGGAGCCCCAGGGGCTGGAAGCGGTCCTGGTACGCGCGATCGGCGGCGGCGGGCGGGAAGTCCGCCATCCACACCCGGAGCTCCTCGAAGAACCGCAGTTCGCCCGGCACCCCTGACTCGGTCGCGGGGAGCCCTGTGCGGTGCGCCCGGTCCCCCAGATGCGTGAGGGTGAGCTCCTGCTGGAGCGCCCTCACGCGCGGCATGTCCTCGGGGCCGTCGCACGCGAGGCGGCCGACGACGGAGACGACGGAGGTGGGCGCGTCGATCACCCCCGACACCCCGTCGGGCACGGTGCCGGCCCAGCCGGGCGGCACGACCAGCCAGTCGCCTTCTCCCGTGCCGGTCGCCCGGGTGCCGAGATAGGCGAAGGCGTTGCTCCAGACGTCCACGAACTGAAGCACGTAGTACGCCCCGGCGGTGTCCGGGACGTGCAGCCGCACGGGCCCGCCGGACAGGTCGAGCTGGGCGAGCGCGTCGACGAGATCGGCCGGGGCGAACGGGACGTGCGTGCCGGGCGTGGCCGGTCCGTCCGCATGGGCGAAGTCGTTGAAGGGCGCGGGAGCGACCGATCCACAGCCCTCCTGGATGCACGCCTGGACCTCCGACAGCCGGCGGACCAGCGGCACCCCGTAGACGTACGCGTCGGCGGCCAGCGCCGTGAGCGCGTCCGGCTCCATGCGGCCTCGCCCCGGGCTCACGTCAGATGACCGGCTTCGCCCGGTGGGCGCACAGGGCCCAGATCACGAAGGTGTCGAGCGCGACGGAGATGATCGCCCACACCGGCTGGTACGGCAGCCAGACGAAGTTGGCGATCAGGTTCAGCGCGGCGAGCCCGATGCCCACGCCCCAGGCCCAGGCGGCGCCCTTGAGGATGCCCCAGCCGACGAACACCAGGATCACCCCGAGGACCAGGTGGATCCATCCCCAGGCGGTGATGTCGAACTTGAACGTGTAGTTGTTGATGCGCGTGTACACCTCGTCGGACGCGATGCCCGCGATTCCCTTGACGATGGAGAGGATCCCGTCGACGAGGAGCAGCACCCCCGCGAACATCACCCCGCTCGCAGCCCAGGGGCCTCCGGGATCCGAGGGCCGCGAGCTGCCGGGTGCGGATGCTGACTGGGCCATGGGACTCCTCCACTCGACGAACCACCCCGCGGTGCAGCGGGCAGATCCGACCCTGTGCGCCCGCCTCGCCCGCCACGACCCCGACGCGCCCGTTCGGGTGACGGCACACTCCTGCTCAGGGCGCTCCCACGGTGACGACCTGCCCGTGGGCGTCGATGGTCAGCGCGACCCGCTCGACCCGGTTGGTCACCGCCAGGACCGCCCACACCACGCCCCAGACGCAGCACGAGAAGACCGTGAGGAAGGCGTGCAGCACATGGTTGACGGGCTGCCCGCGCACCAGCACCGCCTGGCTCCCCGAACGGGACTCCACCCGCCAGCCGGCCGCGACCCGCCGGCTCACGACCCAGTCGAGGATCAGGCCCCGCTGCGTGGCGTCGGGGGCTCCCGCGCCCGCTCCGTAGTAGCCGGGGGGCGGTTCGAGCGACGCCTCGGGCCGGTGTGCTCCACGACGCCTCACGGGGCTCACCTCCAGGTGTCGAGATCTCCGCCTCGCCACTCGATCAACTCCGGCTGGTCCAGATCGATCTCGTCGGCCCCCTGGGCGAACCCGGCACGTCGCAGGAACGAGGCCACCTCCCCACGCCCGTGCGCGAGCCCGACGATCTGCCCGCGCACGGTCACCCGCCGCCCACCGGTCGGTGAGGGCGGATACACGATCACAGGCGGATGTCCGGCCATGCCTCCACGGTCCCCCGGCCCCCGCCGGCGCGCATCCCGGGGGGTGCGGAGGCGCCCGGGGGTCCCTGGGACCCGCGGGCGGGCCGGCTCCACGGGCGCCGGCGCACGTACGACTACCAGGTCCTCCACGGTCGTCGCGCAGGCACATCGACAAGCGGGGCAGGCCGGCGGGACCGCACACTGCGGCACGGCCACGAGCCGTCGCCCTACGACCGGACGGCGACGGCCTCGATCCCCGCAGCGCGCAGCCTGCGGGCAAGGAACTCCATCTCGGGCAGCGTGCCCGACCACTCCCCGGCGAGGACCAGGTGCAGGGCCTTCCTGGCCTGCCCCAGATCCGATCCGAGCGCCGTACGCAGAACCCGCATGATCATCACGTTTCCGGCCGCAGGCCCCACCTGAAGCCGCGCGGGCCCGTGCTCGGAGAGTATGCGCTCACGCATCCCGGCCGGTACATCGTCGTCGCAGACAACGACCGTGAACCGACAGTCCGGGCAGACGGATTCGGTGTCCCAGCGCAGGAGGCCGCCCACAAGGGCCTGGGTACCCCAGCACTCCGCCTCGGCACCGCAGTCGGGGCACCCGGCGGAGAACCGGATGGCCGCGAAGACCGGTGACTCCATGACCAGAACCTCCCCACACCATTGTTGCGCACCAGTTGACCGGCGCTCCGGCCGCACAGTGACTAGGGTCGCCTGCATGAGCGCCGCCATAGCCGCGATGATCACCGCAGTATTCGGAGTGCTCGGCACACTCTTCGCCCCGGTGCTCACGAGCCGGGTGACGAGTCGTCAGCGAGTCCTGGACCAGCAAGTGGAGGAGAGGCGGCGACTCTTCGAGGAACGGCGCGCCGCCTACATCTCGATGAACCGGGCGACCGGCCACTTCCACACCCTCCTCAAGGACGCCCTGCACCGCACACGCGACGGGGTCTGCACCGACGACGACCGGAACCGTCTGGAAGAGGGCCGTCGTGACTACCGCGACCGTTATGCCGAGGCCCAGATGATCGTCCCCGAAGCCGTCCTCGACGCCTCCAGAGAGCTCAACGTGGTCCTCGCCGGGACGGACGCCGCGCTGAAGCGCATCGACCGCGGACTGCCCCGAGACGGCGAGACGGCCGATCAGCTGCTCGTGGACCTCAAGGCCGCGGATCCGAAGCTCTCCACGATGCACCGCATCATGCGCCAGGACCTCGGCGTCACGGACTGACGTGCCGTGGCCGCGGCAGGTCTCTGCTGTACTGCTGGCCTGGAAGACCCTGGAAGGCGGACGACGCGTGGTGGAGGAACGATGAGTGCGGGGAGCCGAGGCGTGCTGGGAGTCGTGGGCACGGCGACCGACGGGGTCCAAAGTCTGCGCAGCGGCCTGGTCGAGCCGGCCGTCGCCCTGGGCTGGCAGGTGGCCGTGACGCTCACCCCCGACGCGGGCCGGTGGCTGAGGGCCGCCGACGGGGAGCTGGACCGGCTGGAGTCACTGACCGGCCTGCCGGTGCGCGACACACCCCGCCTGCCGACCGAGCCCCGCCCCCACCCCGTCGTCGACTGCTACGTGGTCGCACCGGCGAGCGCGAACTACGTGGCCAAACTGGCCCTGGGGATCGCCGACAACCAGGCGCTGACGCAGGTGAGCGAGGCACTGGGCACGATCGGCGTCCCGGTCGTGGTGTTCCCACGGATCAACGCGGCCCACGCACGGCACCCGGCCTGGGAGGGGCACATCCGGGCGCTGCGGACGGCAGGTGCGGAGCTGGTCCACGGGCCCGACGTCTGGCCCCTGCACGAACCCCGCCAGGAACCGACGCGAGAGCCTCCGTGGTCCACGATCCTGGACCGTCTGGATCGCCTGGCTCCCGGCTCCGCCTGACCCGGAGCGTTTCCTAGGATGGCGCGACGCACGCGGAACGGCAGACAGGGGTCGGACATGGCAGGCCGGGTCACAGCGGTGAGCGGCAACGCGACGTACTCGTTCAGCAAGCCCAACCGCGAGTCCGTCACGCTGCTCGCCGGACTGGGTGTCGAAGGGGACGTCCATGCGGGCGGGACGATCCGCCACCAGTTCCGCATGACCTACGAGCCGGACCTGCCCAACCTGCGCCAGGTCCACCTGATGCACGAGGAACTCTTCGACGAACTCGCCCTCAAGGGCTACACCGTCGCCGCGGGCCAGCTCGGGGAGAACGTCACCACCCGGGAGATCGATCTGCTCGCCCTCCCCACCGGCGCCCTGCTGCACCTCGGTGAGCAGGCGGTGGTGGAGGTGACCGGCCTGCGCAACCCGTGCGCGAAGATCAACGACTTCCGTCAGGGCCTGCTCGGCGAGGTCTTCACCATCGATCCGCTCTCGGGGGACTTCACGTTCAAGTCCGGCATCATGGCCGTGGTCCGCCACGGCGGCCGGGTCCGCCCGCACGACACGATCGAGATCGAACTCCCGCCGGGCCCGCACCGCCCGCTCGAACGCGTCTGACCGGCACTGCAACCGCCCTGCTGCGAACTCACTCGCGACAACGGCGAATGACTGCACCAGGTCGAGCGAGTCCGACGCCCTGGCTCGCTGCGGTCGGCTCCGCCGGGGTCGAACCTGGCCGGCCCCTGGCCGGGATCCGTCCAGGGGCAAGCCCTTGCCCGTTCCTGGGCAGGGGGAAGTCGAGCGGGACACGATCTCGACAACCGTCGCACCGAGAACCGTCGCGGGTTCGAACCCCCTCCCCCCAGCAGGCCGAAGGCCCCTGATCCCAGGTACCTGCCTGGGATCAGGGCGGCTGAGGGATCAACCACAGCCACAGGCCGAACCTGCCGCCTGCGGCTCCCCTTCCCTGCTCTGGAGCGCGCAGCACTCCTGGCCGTCCGCGTCAGGCTGGGCACTCTTGTCGAGGGTGTCGGCGTCCGCCTTGACGACGTAGACCTCCCAGGGTTCTTGTCCGGGGCCGTGGACCCACACCTTGTCCTGGAGGGCGTAGCAGCAGGACGTGTCGTTCTCCTCGAACGTCGCCAGGCCGGCGTCCTTCAGCCGTCCCGTGGCGGCCGAGACCTGCTCGGTGGAGTCGACCTCCACCCCGAGGTGATCGAGTCGGGTGTCCTCTCCGGGCTCCCCCTCGATGAGGACGAGCTTGAGCGGAGGTTCGGTGATGGCGAAGTTGGCGTAGCCCTCGCGCCGCTTGGCCGGTTCGGTGCCGAACAGCTTCGAGTAGAAGGTGATCGACGCTTCCAGGTCGCTGACACGCAGGGCGAGCTGAGCACGGGACATGGCGGTACCCCATCGAGTTGTATTGAAGTTCGTCGATTCAAGATTGCGCCTTGCATCGAAGGCTGTCAACATAGACGCATGTCGAATCAAGAGTTCGTGGTGATGGGCCGGGCAGGTGGGGTCGATGGTTGCTGCCCGGGGCTGCTGACTGCACCGATGGATGAGCATCAAGCGGTCGAGCTGGCGAAGGTGTTCAAGGCGCTGGGCGATCCCGTACGCCTGCGACTGCTCTCGATGATCGCCTCGCAGGCAGGTGGCGAGGTCTGCGTGTGCGACCTGACCCCGGCCTTCGACCTGTCGCAGCCGACGATTTCGCATCACCTCAAGCTGCTGCGGCAGGCAGGTCTCATCGACTGCGAGCGTCGCGGAACCTGGGTGTACTACTGGCTGCTCCCGGAGATGACCGACCGCCTCGCGGGCATCCTGGCCCGGCCTGCCGGCGAGCCTCTGCCTGCCCGCGCAGGATCCCCCGGGACCGCGTCGTGAGTGTGGGCACACCTGAACACGGCGTGGCGGGACGCCTGTCATTCCTGGACCGCTACCTCGCGGGGTGGATCATTGCCGCCATGGTGATCGGGCTCGGCCTCGGCCGCGCCGTTCCCGGACTCGGGGACGCCTTGGCCACGGTGACCGTCAGCGGAGTTTCCCTGCCGATCGCACTGGGCCTGCTTGTGATGATGTACCCGGTGCTGGCCAAGGTCCGCTACGACCGACTCGGCACCGTGACGCGGGACAGACGCCTGCTGGTGCCCTCGTTGCTCCTCAACTGGGTCGTGGGCCCAGCACTCATGTTCACGCTGGCCTGGCTCTTCCTGCCGGACCTGCCCGAGTACCGCACAGGGCTGATCATCGTCGGCCTGGCCCGCTGCATCGCGATGGTCATCATCTGGAACGACCTGGCGTGCGGGCACCGCGAAGCCGCGGCCGTGCTGGTCGCGATGAACTCCGTGTTCCAGGTGATCGCGTTCTCGGCGCTCGGCTGGTTCTACCTGACGGTCCTGCCCGGCTGGCTGGGCCTGGAACAGGCCGGCCTCGACGTGACGGTCGGGGAGATCACCCGCAGCGTCCTGATCTTCCTCGGCCTTCCCCTGGCAGCCGGGTACCTCACCCGCCGCATCTGCGAGAAGACGAAGGGCCGGGCCTGGTACGAGGCCGAACTGATCCCTCGCATCGGGCCCTTCGCCCTGTACGGACTCCTTTTCACCGTCGTCATCCTCTTCGCCCTCCAAGGGGACGCCATCACCTCCAAGCCTCTCGACGTGGCCCGTATCGCGCTGCCCCTGCTCGCCTACTTCGCACTCATGTGGGCCGGATCCATGACCTTGGGCCGGGCACTCGGTCTCGACCACCCGCGCGCGACTGCGCTCGCATTCACCGCCGCGGGCAACAACTTCGAGCTCGCCATCGCCGTGGCCATCGCGACGTTCGGCGCCTCGTCCGGGCAGGCCCTGGCCGGTGTGGTCGGCCCACTCATCGAAGTGCCGGTCCTGATCGGCCTGGTGTACGTGGCGTTGTACGCCCGCCGACACTTCACGGCACTTGAATCGCCCACTCCCCAGGAGGATCCTGCCCATGCCTGAGGCTGCCCTGCCCTCCGTACTGTTCGTCTGCGTCCACAACGCCGGACGCTCACAGATGGCCGCCGCGTTCCTCACCCACTTCGCGGGACAGCGGGTCCAGGTGCGCTCGGCGGGCTCCGCACCGGCCGATTCCGTCAACCCGGCTGTGGTCGAGGTGATGGCGGAGATCGGTATCGACATCGCGGCGGAGGTACCCAAGGTTCTGACCGTGGAAGCCGTCCGAGCATCCGACGTCGTCATCACGATGGGCTGCGGCGACACCTGTCCCGTGTTCCCCGGCAAGCGCTACCTCGACTGGCGACTCCCCGACCCGGCCGGACAGGGAGTCGATGCCGTCCGACCCATCCGGGACGTGATCCAAGAGCGAGTCCGACACCTCATCGACGAGATCACGCAGCCGGACGGCGGCGGCACGGTTGTCGACGGCCTCACGAGAAGCCGGGCATGACGAGCCTCCTTCCGGCTCCACGGTCTGCTCCGCCTTGCGCCGGTCTCCCGGTAGGCACGGACCTGGTGGTGGTCAGGTCCGCTCCTCAAACTCATCGGCACCGCCGGTAGCCCGCTTTCGAGGGCCGACCGAGCGATCCTGGACATCAGTACGGCCGATCAACCAACAAGGCCCAGGCTCCCGATTCTGTACCGGTGACCTGGGCCTTCGTCGTGCTTCCTACTGGTGGGCGCGGACGGTTTCGAACCGCCGACATCTGCTTTGTAAGCCTGGCGGCAGCATCTGAGTCATCTTCCTAGCTCAGACCACCTGTGCACTGCGACGGTTGTCGCGAGCTGTGGACGCTGTGGCGTTCCTCGAATGACCGTGGTTGACCGCTCGATCTGGCACACATCTGGCACGCTCGCCCACGACGTCGTCAGCGGGCTCCCGGGGCGCAGCACGCCGCGTGATGGGGGAGATGGGTACTCACGCAAGCCAGGGTCCATCCATCGCCCCTAACGGCGCTTCGGCATCAGGGCCATAGGCGAAGATCGCACATCCCACCGAACGCGCTGCCGCCGGCCTCCCCAACACCAGTGGCTGCGACAGCGAGCCCCGATGGACCACTCAGTTCAAAAACGAGTCACCACTGGTTGGCTACACCGAAGCCGCCGTCGCGCAGTTGGGCCCCTACCGACCGCTGGCTGCTCACTGAGTCGCTGCTTGCTCACTTTTAGTCGAACGTCGGACACTCAACCGCCCCTGTTGGGTAGGATTTTGTCGACCTTCACAGACGCTCAGGGGGACTCCATGACCGAGATAATCACCGCCTTGATCGGGGGGGTGTTCCTACTCGGTGGCGCCGCGATCACCGCCCGGTGGACACGCTCACGCGCCACCGGCAATCACACCCCCGCCGCCTTGCCTGCCACCAGCAACCCACAGCCCGACGGCGTCAACACCAACGTCCCTCGCCCCCCTGACAACCCACTGCCGGAGGGAACCAACCCCAGCATCCCCCACCCTCCTCAGAGCGCGCGTCCGGGCGGCGTCACCGTCAACGGACAGTTCATCGAAACGAACAACGGCACCGTCTCGCAGACCAACTACCGCGATGGCAAGCGGTGAAGTTGCCGACCACCAACAGCGCCGGGTTACTTGGGATCGCCTATTACGCGTTCGGCGCCGTCCTCGCTGTGCTCGCTGTCCTGGCAGGCGTCGAACTCATCAGTGAATACTTCCCCTACGCGTTGCCAGCTATCGAAGGCCTAGTGGGAGATCTGATCCGCCTGTCTTCTGACAAATACGTCGGGGCATTCGTACAAGATCGAGTCTTCGTCTTCATTGTCATAGGTGTGGCTTTCACTCTATGGGTCACTCACAAGTGGCCCACCTTGGTTAAGACGATCGGTCAGGCACTCAACCCGTTCGCGCGGATCGGGGTGGCCACCGTCTCGGCCGTCGCCGCCGTCTTGATCGCACTCATTCTGGCTGGTCCGCTCGGCCAGTCCAGGAGTAAGGGTGAATGCATCTCATCATTCCAGCTAAGTCTGGACCAGGCCCCCTCGCTGGTGAGCAACACAAGCTGCGGCGGGGGTGACCATGGGCGAAATTCCAGCAATTGACCAGTACATTCAGACTAATAATGGCAGCGTGTTTCAGACAATCATAAAGAACGAGGGTATTGACGAAGAAACCAAACAAAACGTACGACGCCTGGCAGTCTCTTCGCCTGAGATGCTGGCTAAGGTAGATGCGATGCTGAAGGAATCAGGCGACGTGCGGGCGGCAGCTGCGCTGGTCCGCGATGCGAGCAACATCCTGACCAGCAAGGACAGCCCAATGACCCCATTTACCGACGAGGGCGATGCCCCCATGTTCTCTGGAAAAGGCGAACGAGAGCTTCGAAAAGCAATAGCTAGTCCTTTCCTTCTGCTGATTGTAATCGTTGCTCTGATTCTTTGGCTGTAGCTCTCGTAGCCCTCACCGGCACAGCTGAGCAGTCGGCCACCTGGTCGCGAGCTCGCGACGATTGGATACGGCGGGCATCCGCCCTACTTTCAATGTCCGCAGCGGGGCTACTGATTGACGGAGAGACGGTTTCAACCCGCCGACATCCGCTTTGTAAGTTCGGCTGGGCGCCGCTGCGGCCCCCACCTCCCACCACCGCTACGGCCGGACGGGAACGCCCACGTATGCCCCTGTCCAGCATCGTTGATGTCAGCGGTAGATGTCAGAGACCTTCTGATCCGTAGCTCGAGCCAGACCGGTCACCGACGGCCATATGGGCCGCTACGAGGTACCGGAGGGCTGCTATGAGCGAGGGCGGTTGCTGTGGTTGCGGTACGCCACTGCTGTACGGCAGCCCGCGCCCGGGCAAGTCCTTGGGGCTCACGTCACCTTGCCCTAGCCGGTCGCTTCGCACGCCGCGCGCTCCCCAGCTCGCCGCGAAAGCCTACCCTCCCGGCCACAACTTGGTCACTGGACATCGATTCTGACCCCTGACCCAATCAATCGTGACACCATCTCGGCCATGAATACCCCCATCCAGCACGATGAAGTCCGTAAGGTCTATATAACCTGCCGACTTGGCAAAGGTGAACTTGAAAGACTCTTCAATCTCGCCCCAGAGGGAATTCCCGCGGCTTCAGTTTCCGTTTCAACTCAGCGAGACAGTACCCGCTATAGCGCCGCGAAACTTTCCGACCTTATTGACCATGTTCGTAATTCCAACACCACGGGCAACCTGAATAATTGGGAAAATCTCGCGCTCGAAGCTGCTGACGGCACAGGCGACCGCAAGGTTAGCGTAGCCATTGACACCGAGCGGGTTGAAATTCAAGTCTCGGGCCAGGATGCGACTTGGGTCCACGGACAGGCTGCCCGAATTGAGCTTTTCCTAAAAGCGTCGGGCGGCAAACCGAGGCGCGACAGCGAAGAGAAGGCGCGACGCATAAGGCTCGCTCTACTGGGGTACGCACTCGCAATTCCCTATATGGCAGCAATGCTCATAAGCCTAATGGTCGTCGACCCGCAAGCCCTTAAATCGAGAGAATCACGCGGAGGGGGCGAGTCGTGGCAAGGGGTTTTCGCGATCCTAGGTTCCTCTGCGACCATGATCTTTGTGTACTGGTGCGGCTTTAAGTTGTTCAACCGAGCAAATCGGGCGCTTCTTAAACCAACAGGTGAAATCCCACACGGCTCGTGGTGGAGTCGATCCACAAGCGCCGACAAGATTGCACTGGGCTCGCTTGTCGTCGCCGTACTTTCCGCGGGGGTGGCAGTAGTTACGCTAGGTAAGGAACTGGCGAAGTAGCGGGAACAGGGCACCCATCTCGCTCAGCCAACCACCTACCCCCGTTCCCATCCCGTCCGCCTTCGACCCACACACCGTGGAGCGGTCGTGGTTCAGGGCGTCAAGGTGGAGCGCGCCACTGTACGAACGACCTTGACGCCCTGGGCCGCGACTGCTCGGCTCTGCCTGGGTCGAAGGTGGTCGGGATGGGAGCCACCACGACGCTCACCACGCTCCGGCCGGCACTCGCGAACGGCGCCATCCCGGTGCCGTAGCGCCCCCGCCGGAGGCATGTCTTAAAGCCGCGGGCTTGGTTCTCGTCTCATGCCCTTGGGCCTATCCCCTGCGGGCGCGCGTCGGCGGCGGCAGCGCCGAGCGGGCCGAAGGCAGGAGCGCGGGCGCAGCCAGAGCCGGGAAGCGCGCCCGGCGGAGCGGAGCGCAGCCGGGTGCCTTGATGAAGTAGAGAAAGTCTTACCGCACGCGTGAGCGTGTACCGCTTGGCCGCGGCCTGTCGGCCTGAGTCTCGTCTCGGCTACCGTTCCACTCATGCCTTCTTCACTGGACACTCCCCGAGGAGCGGCCGAGCTCGCCGAGTCTCTGCTTCCTCCGCTCGGGAACCGCTGGTTGCACACTCAGGCCGTGGCTGCTCGAGCTGAAGAGGCTTCCGCGGCTGTGTCAGAGGATGACCGGGACCTTCTGGTAGCCGCCGCATGGCTGCACGACATCGGGTATGCCCCCGAACTACGGGACACCGGTTTCCATCCGCTTGACGGGGCTCGCCATCTAGAGGCACTCGGTGCGCCGGCGCGCCTGGTGCGGCTGGTCGCCCATCACTCTGGGGCCGTGTACGAAGCTGAACAGCGTGGGTTGTCGGCAGAGCTGGCTGCCTACGACCGGGAAGACTCTGCGGTTCTGGACGCGCTGATCTTCGCCGACATGACGACAGGCCCTGCCGGACAGTCCTTCGACTTCGATGTCCGGATCGATGAGATCCTCGTGCGCTACGAACCGGGCAGCGAGGTACACAACGCGATCAGTAAGGCGCGGCCGTATCTGAAGGCGGCTGTCGAACGGACGCATGCCCGCATGGCTGATCAGCCAATGTAGGGCTCCGCTTGATCAGATAGGCCGCGCTCGATCCGCATCCGCATGGAGGAGTGGATGTTCAGTTCGTCCAGCTTGCTTGGATCGACGAAGGCGACTTCCTTGCTCTCGCTGCTGGTCCTAAGTGCACCGCCCGTGATCCGCGCCGTGAAGCAGATCGAGAACTGCTGGCGGACCTCACCGTCGTCGTAGGCCATGACGTGGCCGGGATCCGTATAGAGACCAACCAGACCGGTCACGACAACGTCGAAGCCGGTCTCTTCCTTCGTCTCACGCACCGCTGCGTCCGCAACCGATTCGCCAACGTCGACGCCGCCTCCGGGCAGAGCCCACAGGTTGTTGTCGGTCTTGTGGATGAGGAGAACCTCACCGGCATCGTTGCGCGCAATGGCAGTGACCGAGGGGACGATGCTGTTCGCCTTCGGAGCTTGCGGATCATTGATGTAGTCGACGCGGGCCATGGCTCTAGCCTCGCATGACTGGTGACCAGAGGTGCAAGCGCAGTCCAGCTCACCGAGGTTGGGCCTACCTGCTGCCTGACTTGATCCACTGCCACTTAGCGGCACAGACCACCGGGGGTGCAACGAGCATGGTCAGCATCCAAAGGCCCACGCTCGCCGGCGAGTAGATGTAGTAGCGCCAGTGCTCTGGTAGGGGCGAGGGTGCGAGAAAGAGCACGACTAGCACTGCCCATGTGACCAGCACCGATGCCACCAAGCGCACAGCCATCCCTGTCAGCCCCCGTAGTCGCACGTTGCTTGATAGAGCCGTTGCTACAACGGCTCCTGACCCTAGATGAGCCCTTCCGCCTTGCAGGAAGATCCTCAGGCTGCCC
This sequence comes from Streptomyces sp. NPDC055962, assembly GCF_042270185.1. Classification (NCBI taxonomy): domain Bacteria; kingdom Bacillati; phylum Actinomycetota; class Actinomycetes; order Kitasatosporales; family Streptomycetaceae; genus Streptomyces; species Streptomyces sp. NPDC055962. Next base: position 771,275 of record NZ_JBHJYN010000002.1, on the reverse strand, counting down.
GGCCTTGCTCCCATGCGTAGTCGAAGCTGCGCATGTAGTGCCGGAAGGTGCGGGCGCCTGGGATGTAGCGGAAGTGCAGAACTGGGTTCTGTCCCGCCGGCGCCCCCAAGACATGCGGGTTCACCAACACGTCCTCGTCGAAACGGTAGATGGAGTTGTACAGGATCGTGTCGTGAAGCCTGATCTCCACGCCGGGTGTCTGTGCTGCTGGCTCGAGGTATCGGCGAGTTATCCGAGCGCGGGCAGCGAGATCGTCGCCGATGCCCTCCTCCTCTCCCCGCTGGCGGATCATCGGCGAGTCCGGGTCTCCCAGGAGGACGCGGACCTGGGTGCCGGCCTTTGCCTTGTCGGCAAGCTGGTCCGGCAGGTCCGGGTGGCTGTCGAAGAGAAACAGTCCCGCGTAGACCAGGATCTCCACCTGGTCTGAGGCCTGCTCGATCAGCGAGGACCACAGCGACGCTGGGACCGCTCCGCGGTGCGGGTAGTACGTGACCAACTCGGATGTGCTCGCGGTCTCTGCCCGCTTCTCGACTGTCGGCCAGAGGTAGACCTCATCGACGCCCAGGAAACTTGCGGCCTTCCAGCGGTGGCCTCGGTGGGGGGTGCGGTTCGTGGTGATCCACCGCTCGACGCTCTTCGGATCCACGCCGACGTGATCAGCAGTGGACTGGATCGTCTCGCCCTTTGCCGAAATCGCTGCCCGCAGGCGCTCGTTCGCCATGAGGTGTCCTTCCCGTTGGGACGTAGGGACGTTTTGACGGTAACTCAGACGTCCCTAAACGTCCAGACGGACCGTGATACGTCCATGAGCCCTCGCGGTCTCCTGTTCTCACCGGCAAGGGCCGGACAACAGCCGCTAGTTACAGGAGCCAAGACGATGCGACAGATTCCCGTCGACACCACGAACGCGACCGTGATGGTCGCCAAGGCCCCTCAGCCGAAGGTCAAGGACCGCCGTACCGGTGAGATCGCGCTCGACAAGGACGGCGTGACGCTGATGACGGTGGAGGTCATGTTCTCCACGCCGGACGAGGTGGAGATCCTCAAGCTCACCGTTCCCCAGCCGGGCGTCTCTGAGGACCTGGCCATGGGCACCCCCGTCGCGCTGACAGGGCTGGTTGCCTCGGCATGGGAGAACGAGTTCAACGGGCAGAAGCGGCACGGGATCGCCTTCCGCGCGGTCGCGGTCACCTCGCTCGCCGCCGCGTCATCGGCCTCCAAGGCGGCCTGATCATGACCGGCTTCACGGTCGCCCTGGTGCTGGTTGTCGCTACCGCAGTGATTCTGCGGTGGCGGCGCCCCGCCTGGTACTGGCTGGCCTTCGGTGCGGTCCTCGCCGCTGTGCGGGTTCTGGTCCGCTACGTCTCCGTGATGGACGCGTGCGGGCTGACTGTCCCGCCGTCCCGCTGGCGCCTGGCCTTAGCCCGGATGACCAACCGGCCCGTGCCGGAGTCCCGCGCCCCGCGCATCCTGCGAGTCCACCCCACCCGCACCGGCCTGGTGCTCCGCCTCAAGCTCCGACCGGGACAGGATGCCTTCGACGTCTCCGCCGCTACGGACCGGCTGCGCCATTCCTTTGGTATGTACGGCGTGACCTCCCGCGAACTGCGCTCCGGTGTGGTCGAAGTGCGGATGACTGGATACGACGTCCTCAAGCGGGTGCAGATGCCCGCGAAGAGCGACCCGGCACCGATGCGGGTCCCGGTGGCCCTGCGTGAGGACGGTGCCGTCCACTACCGCGACTACCGTGCCGTGCCCCACGGGCTCACCCTCGGCGCCACCGAGTCGGGGAAGTCCGTCTATCAGCGCAACCTGGTGGCCGGCCTCGCACCGATGGACGTCGCGCTGGTCGGGATCGACTGCAAGCAGGGCGTCGAACTCTTCCCACTGGCCCGCCGGTTCTCCGCCCTCGCCGACAACCCCGACACCGCCCTGGAGCTCCTCGACGCGCTCGTCTCGCACATGGAGGACGTCTACCAACTGATCCGGGCCGAACAGCGGATCACGGTGAACGTGCCGGACGCGGAGATCGCCGCTGACATCTGGGACCTGCCCGACCACCTACGCCCGGTCCCGGTCGTGGTCCTGGTGGACGAGGTCGCCGAACTCGCCCTCTTCGCCACGAAGGACGAGGAGAAGCGCCGCGACCGGATCATCACCGCGCTCGTTCGGCTCGCCCAGCTCGGCCGTGCTGCCGGGATCTACCTGGAGATCTGCGGACAGCGCTTCGGCTCCGAACTCGGCAAGGGCATCACCATGCTCCGCGCCCAGCTCACCGGCCGCACCGCACACCGGGTCAACGACGAGTCCTCGGCCAACATGGCCTTCGGCGACATCGCATCGGACGCCGTCCTCGCCGCTATCCAGATTCCCACCGAGACGCCCGGCATCGCCGTCACCGGTGATTCCTCCGGCGGCTGGGCCCGCATCCGCGCCCCGCATACCTCGCTCCGTACGGCCGTGAACATCTGCAACCGGCACGCCGACCGCACCCCGGACCTGCCCGTCCTCGCGGCCTTCCGACCCGTCGTCGGTGCCCTGGCTCCGGCCTCCGAGCCACTCACCAAGGCTGCCCCCGCCACTGCCTGACTTCGTCCCGCACCCCCGGTTGGCGTGACCGCATCGCGCCAGGTCCCTACCCGCTCCATGTCTCAAGGAAGGGAGAGCGACTCCCATGTGTGAGCACATCGAGGACTTTCACCGCACCGTGCTGATGCTCGGCGCCCTGGCCCTGTACGCCGAGATCCCCGGCGCCGACGACGCCTTCATCGACACCACCGGCCCGTCCCTGGCCGTATCGCTCCCGGAGCCCCCGCCGGGCATGTTCCCGCCCGGCTACGACGCCATTGGCGGCGTCTGATGGCCCGGCCCGCGTTCCGCGTGGATGCCGTCCTGGTCCAGGCCGTCATCGCCGGTGCCCTGTCCTTCGCCCACCTCCACGATCTCGCCGCCGCCGCCGGACAAGACGGATGGAAAGCCTGGGCCTACCCCATCTCGGTGGACCTGCTCCTGGTCGCTGCCTGGCGACGCCTACGCAGTGAGGGCCCCTCCCGGCTGGCCTGGTGCTGGTTCCTCATCGCACTGTTCGCCTCGCTCGGCGCCAACGTCGCCACCGCCGGATTCCTCGACCTCGCCCACCCGCCGGCCTGGCTGCGATTCGGCATCGCGGGATGGCCCGCCCTCGCCTTCCTCGGCGGCACCCTCCTCGCCCACTCCCACACCACCGAGGAGCCGGAGCCCGATCCGGCGCCGCCGGCACCCGCAGCCCCGGACCCCGTGACAGCAGTCGAGCGGGAATCGACCCCCGATCCGGCACCGGAGCCCGAGCCCATCGCCGCGGCTGCCAAGGACATCCCGGAACTCGCTCCCGCCCCCGTAGCTCCGGCTGGTCCGCCGGTCCCGGCCGCGCTGGTCGACCACGCCCGCAAGCTCGCCGACGACCACCACGCCCGCACCGGCGCCCGGATCGACACCGACACCCTGCGCGCCCGCCTCGGCCTCCCGCCCGAGCTCGCCGAGACCATCGCGGCCCAACTCGTCTGATCAGAAGGGAGAACCACCGCCATGCCCGCTCGTGACCACTTCCACTCCGTGATGCGGATCGGCCCGGTGCAGATCGGCACCCACCGCGACCGCCACGGCCGTACCAAGCACGCCGCCGTCTGCAGCGCTGATCGCTGCGGCTGGTCCGCCGACTACTCCAGCCAGAGCGCCGCCCAGCTCGCTGCCCGCACCCACCGCTGCACCGCCCGATAGGAGACCGACCTGTGGATGTCCCGCTCTGGCTCGCCCTGATCGTCGTCGGCGCTCTCGGCATCAAGCTCATCCGCCCGCCGCTGTGGCTGGTCGCCGTCCTGCTCCTGGGCGGCTACCTCTTGGCGGACAGCTTCCTCGCCCCCGCCATCGACAGCGTCACCAAGTAACCGTCCTCGAAAGGAGATCCACCATGTTCAAGCCCAAGGTCCCCGCCATGCCCCAGCCCACCGGCATCACAACCCCGCTGGCCGTCGTCGAGCCGACCGCCGTGGTCCAGCACAGCCCGCAGAGCCCCACGCCGCTGGCTGCCCAGCCCCCTACGACTCGGCCGACCGTCCAGCTCACGCCCGGCTCCGTCCTCGCCCTCGTGGGTGGTGGGGCGGCCGTCGTCCTGGTCGTCGGCGCGGTCCTGGTCTCGATGCTCCTCGCGGTCGCCATCACCGGCGCATCCGTCGCCATCTGCGCCCTGGTCATCCGCTCGCTCATCGCCTCCGACAACCAGCACCGCTGACCGGCCTCCGGGCGGTGCCACAAGCCGCCAAGCATCGCCACTGCCCGGACGGCCCACGCACTCCCTTCCAACCGCATCGAAGGAGAACCGTGGACACACAAGCGCTCGCCCTCGCCTTACCGCTCATCGGCTGGGCCTCCCACACCGCACTGCTCACCCACCGGCTCGCCACCGCCCGCCGGGATCCCCTCACCGGCCTGCGCACCCGCGCCGGATGGACCGCCCTCGCCGAGCGCATCATCCGCCGGCACCGGGACGCCATGGTCCTGCTGCTCGACCTCGACGACTTCAAGAACCTCAACGACTCCCACGGCCACGCCGCCGGGGACTTCGCCCTGGCCGTCGCCGCCGAACGCCTCGCCGCCTGGTGCGGCCGCAACGGCATCGCCGGACGCCTCGGCGGAGACGAATTCGTCGCCATCACCCGCCAATCCCCGGACCTCAACAGCCTCCATAGTGCTCTGCGCCAGCGGGTCACGTACGCCGGACACCGGCTCCCGGTCTTCGTGTCCGTCGGCTCCTGCCGCGTGAAGGACCTGCCGGTCCGCAGCCTCTCCGACGCGCTCGCCACCGCCGACAGTGCGATGTACGCGGCCAAAGGAACGTCCGGCCGACGCGGCCCCCGCACGCTCAACCACTGATCTCGACCGGCCTCCGGACGGCGCACAAGCCGCCAAGCATCGCCGCCGCCCGGACGGTCCGGCCCCTTCCAACCGCAATCGAAAGGACCACCATCATGGCCCAGCACACCCCTGCCCCGACGCGGATCTGCCCGGACTGCGACGGCTTCCCCGCCGTCGCCATCGACACCGGCACCCTCCTCGACGACGGCACCCGAGCCACCCTCACCGTCACCTGCCGCCGCTGCCACGGCACCGGCACCACCCGCACCACCGCGGCTCCGGCTCCGGTCGTCCAGCGGGAGCACGCGTGACGGACACGATCCTCACGGGTCTGGACCCGGCCACCCTCGGCGACCTGCTGCGGGTGGCCGGGTCCACCAGCTTCGACCGCTGGCAGGACCAGATCCGCCGCACCGGCGGCTGCTCCAACCCCATCCACCTCTCCGGCTGGACCCTCACCAAAGACAAGACCACCGGCCAGACCCTGCACCACTACTCCACCGAAACCGAGCCCGGCGGACGACTCCGCGTCGCCTGCGGCAACCGCCGCGCCTCCCGCTGCCCGGCCTGCGCCTGGACCTACTCCGCCGACACCTACCACCTGATCCGCGCCGGACTCGCGGGCGACCAGGACAAGGACGTCCCCGCCACCGTCCGTGACCACCCCCGCGTCTTCGCCACTCTCACCGCCCCGTCCTTCGGCCCGGTCCACAACCGCCCCGACACCGGCCGCTGCCGCTGCGGCACCACACACCGCCCCGACGACGAAGCCCTCGGCACGCCGCTCGACCCGGACTCCTACGACTATGCGGGCGCGGTCCTGTTCAACAACCACGCCGGGAATCTGTGGCAGCGGTTCACCAACCGGCTCCGCCGGGAGATCGCCGCGCGCGCCGGCCTCACCCAACGCGAACTCAAGGAAGCCGCGCGGGTGTCGTACGGAAAGGTCGCTGAGTTCCAGAAGCGCGGGGCCGTCCACTTCCACGCCGTCATACGCCTCGACGGCCCAGAGGGAGCCGACAGCCCGCCACCCTCCTGGGCCTCCGTGCAGCTGCTCGACGACTCCATCCGCGCCGCCGTCGCGCACGCCTACACGACCATCACCGTCCCGGCCGCCGCCGGCCAACCCACCCGCGAACTTCGCTGGGGCACCCAGCTCGATATCCGACCCATCCGCGCCTTCGACGCCGGGACTGACATCACCGAACAGGCCGTCGCCTCTTACGTCGCCAAGTACGCCACCAAAGCCGCTGAGACCACCGGCACCATCGACCGCCGCGTCGGCAACCGCGAGACCCTGGTCCTCCTCGACGTCCCCGACCACCCGCGCCGCCTCATCGAAGCCTGCTTCGACCTCGACCCGCTCTACCCCGACCGGCGGCTACGGGCTTGGGCTCACATGCTCGGCTTCCGCGGCCACTTCTCCTCCAAGTCCCGCCGCTACTCCACCACCCTCGGCGCGCTCCGCCAGGTCCGAGCCGATTACCGCGCCGCCCAGCAGCGCGAAGAACTCGGCCTGCCCGACCCGGACCAGGACCCGACCGTCCTCGTCCTCACCGACTGGCAGTACGCCGGACAAGGCCACAGCCCAGGCGAATCGATCCTCGCCGCCCCAATCGCCAGAGACCTCCAACACAACCGAGAAACCGCACGCGAAGCCCTCGCCCTGGAAGGAGACATCGCCGCATGACTGACCGACTGCTCACGGTGGAGGAGTCCGCGCAACTCCTCGGTACAACCGCTCGCTTTCCTCGACGCCTGATCGCCGAACGGCGGATCGTGTTCGTGAAGGTGGGGCGCCATGTCCGCATCCCTGAGAGCGCGTTGGCTGACTTCATCTCGGCCAACACCGTCCAGCCCATCGTCACAAGCCGGCGGCGGTTTGGGGCGGTGGCCTGATGGCGAACCAGAGGGGCAAGCGACGCCGGTTCGGTTCGGTCCGCAAGCTGCCGTCCGCCCGCTTTCAGGCCCGGTATCCCAGCCCGGATGGTCTGATGCGCTCAGCGCCGGAGACCTTCCCTACTCAGACCGATGCTGATCGGTGGCTCGTCCGCAAGGAAGCAGAGATCCTCGATGGCAGGTGGAAGAACCCGGACGACAAGGTCCTCTTCGGGGTCTACGCCGACGCCTGGTTCAAGGAGCGCGACTACGCAGCGACCACCCGCGAACGCAACGGCAGCGCCCTACGTCTTCACGTCCTACCTACCTTCGCGAACGTGGTCCTGAGCGAGATCACCACACCGCAGATCCGCCGCTGGCGCGCCGGCCTCCTGGAGTCCGGTGTCGGTGAGGCGACAGTCGCCAAGGCGTATCAGATCCTCCGCGCCATCATGAACACTGCGGTCGACGACGAGGTGATCCAGCGAAACCCCTGCCGAATCAAGGGCGCTGGGGCGGCCAAGACAGCCGAGCGGCCGTTCCTCGATGTCACTGAGGTCTTCCAGCTCGCCGACGCAGTGCCGGCGCGCTTCCGGGTGTTCATCCTCCTGGCGGCCTTCACCGGCCTCCGCTTCGGGGAGCTCGCTGCGCTCCAGCGCCATGACGTCGACCTCGATCGGCGGACCGTCGCCGTACGGCGTGCCCTGGCCGAGACTCGAACGGACGGCATCCTGGTCAAGGCGCCCAAGAGTGCGGCCGGTGTGCGCACCGTCGCCTTCCCCGCCTCGCTGACGGAGAGCCTGTCTGCTCACCTCACCGCCTACGCCGAGCCGGGTCGCACCGGGCTGCTCTTCACGGGAGCGAGAGGCGGGCAGCTTCGCCGGAACAACTTCCGCCGTCTGTGGCTGCGGGCGCTGGAGACGACCGGTCTGGGAGACGTCCACTTCCACGATCTGCGCCATACCGGGAATACCCTCGCCGCGACCGGCGGTGCGACCACGCGTGAGCTGATGCAGCGGATGGGCCACTCGTCGGTGCGTGCCGCGCTGATCTATCAGCACCTGGTGAACGGTCGTGACCAGGCGATCGCCGCTCACGTCGACGACCAGATCAGAAGGGTCCGGCCGGCGGAGTCCGACGGGGCATGTGGCACGTAAGTGGCACGACGCCTCTCCCCCGCCCCCGCGGCTGAGAAACGAACAAGGCCCAGGCTCCCGGTTCTGCACCGGTGACCTGGGCCTTCGTCGTGCTACCTACTGGTGGGCGCGGACGGTTTCGAACCGCCGACATCTGCTTTGTAAGAGCAGCGCTCTACCCCTGAGCTACGCACCCGTGGATGAGGCAACAGGTTACATGGCTCATGGCCCCCGGAGGCAATTCGGTTCTCCAGGGGTCCGACCCGGACGCCGCGGGCAGGGTAGGGGGGATATCCCCACCCCGGAGACGGTAGCCGTCCGGATCGTCCCGGGGGTGGGTGCGTACATACGGTGGTGCCACATCGGCAGCACTCTCAGGGGGACTCACATCATGACCATCCGCACACGACGCACCAAGACCCTCGTGGCCACCGCCGGGACCGTGCTCCTCGTGGCCGCGCTCAGTGGCTGTGGCAGTGCGGATGCGGAGGACGCTCCCGCCGAGCACAAGTCGTTCGCCTTCGATGGGAAGGCACTCACCATCGACGCCGAGAACTCGACCGTGGATCTGGTGCCTGCCGACGTGGAGCAGATCGAGGTGACCCGTCGGGTCGACGGGTGGGTCGTGCTGGGCAGCGGGCCGGACCCGGTGTGGAAGCTCGAAGGGGACACGCTGCGGCTCCGGGTGAAGTGCCACGCGGTGATCAGCAACTGCGAGGCGCGTCATGAGGTGAAGGTGCCCCGCGGGCTGGCGCTGACCGTCGACGGGGACAACGGGAAGATCTCCGCGGCCGGCTTCACCGCTCCGCTCAAGATCTCCGCCGCCAACGGGGGTGTCGACGTGCGTGACGTGTCCGGGCCGCTGGAGCTGAGTGCCGACAACGGGACCATCGAGGCCCAGCGGGTCTCGGGGAGGTCCGTGATCGCCCGCTCGGACAACGGGTCGGTCCAGCTCGGGTTCGCCCAGGTCCCGGATCTGGTGGACACCGTCAGTGACAACGGGAGCATCTCCATCGGCCTGCCCTCCGGGAAGACCGCCTACGCGGTGTCCGCGCACGCCGACAACGGTGACGTCTCCGTCGACGTGCCCCGCAGCGAGAGCAGCGGCCATGTGGTGAAGGCGCGCAGCGACAACGGGGAAGTCACCGTCCGAAGTGCGAACTAACCGGCCCGTGCGTTCGTCCTCACTGGTGGGAGAATGAACCCGGCAGGGCGAATCGGCACGGGAGAGGGATGTGACGGCGACACACACGCGGCCGCAGGCGAAAGCGAGTGTTGGTTCCACCGTCAGGGACGTCCTGGTGCTGATGCTGCTGCCGGTCCCGCTGGTCGTCTCGGCGCTGCCGGGTGCCTTTGCGGGCGGGGGCACCCGCCGCTGGTTCGGGGGCCGCGGGGAGAATCAGCGGGCCGACGCCCAGGCTGCCAAGGACGCGGCGGCCGAGGCCTTCTACGAGCTGGACACCGCTCAGCGCGATCTGCAGATCTCGATCGAGACGATCACCGCCGTGGACAGTTCGCCGCGTGCCCGCAAGGTGGCCGACGACTTCGCGGCGCTGGGCCGGCGGATCGACGAGGTCAGCCACACCTACATCACCGCGGTCGACGCCCACGACCTCGACCGTGACGACCTGGAGCCCTCGGTTGCGGCGGGTGCGCGGACCCAGCTGACCCGGGCCAAGGACGAGCTCGTCCAGGTGAAGGGAGAGCTCGACCGGTTCGCCCAGGGGCTGGGATCACTCCTCAGCAGCGCGGAGACCCAGCTCGCGCGGCTCGCCCCCGCCGTGGAGCGGGCCCGTCAGGCGCTGCTGGCCGCCAGTAACGCCCTCGACGCGGTGCGCGCCTCCGGGCTCCGGGCAGATGATCTCGCGGCCCGCCTCGCGGCTCTCGCCCCCGAGCTGACCAAGCTCAACCAGGGCGCGGGGCGGCACGGCGTGGCCGAGACGCTGCAGCGCGCGGATCAGGTGCTGCGCGACGCCGAGGCGGTGCGGGCGGAGGCGGACCGGCTTCCCGAGCGGGCCGCCGAGATCGACCGCCGGCTGGTGTCGCTGCGCACCCGGGCCCAGGCGCTGACGACGCGCGCGGGGCAGGTCGAGCCGGTGCTCAGCGAGCTCCGGCGTCGGTTCTCCGCTGCCTGCTGGCAGGATCTGCAGCCGGTTCCCGAGCAGGCGGCGGTGAATGTCCGGCAGGCGGAGGCGAAGCTGGCGGAGGCCGCCGGGGCGCGGTCCGAGCAGCGCTGGGCCGACGCGACCTCGCTGCTGAGCACGGTCCGGGCGCTGCTCAACACGACCGATGAGGCGGTGTCCGCCGCAGGGGACCGGCTGCGACAGCTCGACGCCGTGGCGAAGAATCCGCAGGCGGAGATCGACCGCACACGGTTCGCGATCCGGGACGCCCAGCGCCTCGCCATGGCCGGGCGCAACACGCCGGATCCGCGTCATGCCCGCCCTCTGGACGATGCCGTGGCGCGGCTGGACCGGGCGATCACCGCTCTCGACGGGCGCCATCCCGACTACTGGCACTTCCTCACCGAGACCGAGGCGGTCCGGCAGACCGCGAACCGCGTGGTCTCCGCGATCCGCGAGGAGCTGGGCGGCGGTGCCTGAGCGCGCCCGCCAGGCACGGGCGACAGGCATGCGCTCACGCCAGGCACAGGCGCCGGGCACGGGCGACAGGCACGGGCGCCGGGCGTGAGCGACAGGCACGGGCGCCAGCCGTAAGCGCCGAGCACAGGCGTGAGCGCCAGGCACGGGCGCCCAGGCGCGCCCGCCAGGCTTAAGCGCGCCAGGCAAGGAGCCCAGGCCCAGGCGCCAGGCATCAGCGCCAGCACCCGGAGCCGTCCGGAAAGGGCCGATTTGTCGCCGGGCGCCGGTGGGCCGATCCTGGGAGTACGCAGCGGCTTCCGCTGACGCGTCCCTGGCCGCCCGCGGCCGAAGGAGGCCGTCATGGCCACACACGTCCTGCATCCCACCGGCCGGCGCCGCAAGCCCGCCCGCCGGAAGACCACTCCCCTCGACGAGCACCTGCCCGTCGACCACCGCCTCAGCAGGGTCTACCGGGTGGGAGCCGGGCTGATGGGGCTCCTGCTCCTCGCGTTCGGCATCCTCGGGCTCATCGACCGTATCGGCTTCTTCGACACCGGCGGCGACACGGTCGCGGGCCTCAACACCAACGGCGCGCTGAGCATCCTCTCCATCTGTGTCGGGCTGCTGCTCTTCGTCGGCATGGTCGTCGGAGGCAACTTCGCCTCGACCCTGAACATGGTCCTGGGCATCGCCTTCATCCTCAGCGGCTTCGTGAACCTGGCCCTGCTGGACACCGGCATGAACTTCCTGGCCTTCCAGATGCAGAACGTGCTGTTCAGCTTCATCGCCGGGCTGTTGCTCATGATGTTCGGCATGTACGGGCGGGTCAGCGGCGGTCTTCCCCACGACAATCCGTACTGGCGGGCCCGCCATCCCGAACAGGTCGCGAGGGAGGAGCGCCGGGCACACGCGCCCATGCCCGAGGTCACGAGGGCGAAGAGGCTCTAATCTGGGGCCATGCCTCGTTACGAGTACCGCTGCCGCCCCTGCGGCGAGACGTTCGAGCTCAGCCGCCCCATGGCCGAGTCCTCCGATCCCGCCTCCTGTCCCTCCGGGCACGAGGACACCGTGAAGCTGCTGTCCACCGTCGCCGTGGGCGGTTCGGGCTCGTCCGCCGCCTCCGCTCCCGCCCCGTCACCGGCCGGGGGCGGAGGCGGCGGCTGCTGCGGTGGCGGGTGCTGCGGCTGACGGCTGCGGGCAGTGACGGGGCGCCGGCCGGGCTCCGCGCCCGGCCGGCGCCCCGTCACTGCTTCCGGCGCGAGAGCGTGAGGCCGTCCGCCACGGTCAGCAGCACACTGTCCATCCGGGAGTCGGCCGCCACATGGTCGTTGAACCCCCTGATGTCGGCCGCGCCCCCGGTGGCCAGCGGGTCCGTGACGCCCCCGTGGAAGAGGACGTTGTCGGTGACGACGAGCCCGCCGGGGCGCATCCGCGGGACGAGTTCCTCCCAGTAGGCGATGTAGCTGCCCTTGTCGGCGTCCAGGTAGGCCATGTCGATGTGCGGCTCGGCCGGCATCGCGCGCAGGGTGTCCAGCGCCGGGGCGATACGCAGGTCGATCCGGTCGGCGACGCCCGCCTTCTTCCATGCCTCCCTGCCGTACGCCGTCCACTCCTCGGAGATGTCGCAGGCGATCAGCAGCCCGTCCGCGGGCAGCGCCTGGGCCATCGACAGGGCCGAGAAGCCGGTGAAGGTGCCGACCTCCACGATGTGCCGGGCCCCGGTCAGCCGCACGAGGAAGGCGAGCAGCGGCCCCTGCTCCTGCGCGGACTGCATACCGGCGACGCTGGGGAGTTCGGCGTAGGTGGTCTCGACGAGCTCCCGCTGCACGGCGTCCAGCGGCGGGTTGTGCGCCAGCGCGTACGCGTAGAGCTCATCGGTGATCTTGGTCGTGTTGCCCTTGGTCATACAGATCCCCTGGTCATACAGATCCTCTTCGGTCGCTTCGGCCCGTACAGCTTGCCGAAGATGGCCCGCCGGATCTCAGCGACCCGCCCGCCGGGAGTCCGCTGCGCGCAGGAAGCGGCGCAGGATCTCCTCGCCCGCGGCGCCGCCCCGCTCCCTGAGCACCTCGGTGTTGGGCGCCCCCCAGCCGCAGTCCGCCAGCTCGCCGTGGCCCGGGCGCCACGCCCTGTCGGCGGCGAGCAGCAGATCGGCGTCGAGGAGCGAGTCACCGGCGGCGAGGGTGAGCGTGGCACCGCAGCGGCGGGCCACCTCGCGCATGGCCGCGCTCTTGGTGAGCGGCTTGGGTACGGCGTAGATCTTCCGGCCCTGGAGGGAGACGGTCCACCCCCGGGGGTCGGCCCAGGCGGACAACTCCTTCACCCAGCCCTCGGGAAGGGCGGCCCGGTCGACGACGAGATAGGCGAAGAGGTCCTCGGCGACCCGTTCCTTGAGCAGCCAGGAGGGGTCGCCGACGGCCCGGAGGTGGGCGCGGACCTCGGCGAGGGTGGCGCATTCGTCGGCGATCCGGCCGGCCACCTGTGCCTGCCACTCCGGGTCGGAGACACCGTCGACCAGGATGTGTCCGCCGTTCGCGCAGATGGCGTACCGGGGGGCCGGGCCGGGCAGGTGGATGCGGCCGTACTGCTCCCGGGTCCGGGTCGTGGTCGGGACGAACACCGTCGTCCGGGCCAGTTCGTCGAGGTGTGCGGCGGCGGTCTCCGTCATGTAGCAGAGGGGCGCCCCGCCGTAGACCTCCACACAGAGCAGGCGCGGGGCCCGCTCGTCGGGCATGGCCAGCTGGAGGGACGCCGCCGAGTAGATGAGGGTGCGGTCGAGGTCGCTGGCGACCAGCGTCACCGGCCCGGCCGGCGCATGCGTGGCCTCGTGCCTGTCAGGGCCGTCCTGGGGCGTGTTCACGGTCTCGCTCACTTCGCCGTCACCGCCGTGCCGTCCGCGCCGGTGGCGCCCCGGGTGTACTTGGGGTGGATCAGTCCGACGCAGGTGTACGGGAGGTCTCCGACCTCCTCGACCGGCACGCCGCGCTGCTCGGCGAGCAGCCGTACGTGGTCGAGGTCGGCGCCCGCGCCCCGCTTGGCCAGGATCTTCCAGGGAACGCGGCGCAGCAGCACCCGGGTCGTCTCGCCGACCCCGGGCTTGACCAGGTTCACGTCGTGGATGCCGTACTCCTCGCTGATGCGCTCGACGGCGGCCCAGCCCTCCCAGGTGGGGGCGCGGTCGGCGGCGAGCAGTTCCTTCGCCTCGGCGTCCACGGCGTGGGCCACCTCGTCGAAACGGGCGGCGACGGTGTCGAGGAACAGGCCGGAGACGTCGGTACCGGCCAGTTCGCGGTAGAACTTCGCGCCGTGGAAGTCGTGCGGGCCGACCAGGTCGGAGCGCAGGACCGTACGGGAGATCAGCCCGGAGACCGTGGAGTTGAGGCAGGCGGACGGGATGAGGAAGTCCTCCCGGGTCCCGTAGGTCCGTACGCAGCCGCCCGGGTCGGCCAGTACGGCGATCTCCGGGTCGAAGCCCTCGAAGTCCTCCAGCGCGGCGGCGAGTTCGCGGGTGATGGCGCCCTTCCCCGTCCAGCCGTCGACGAAGACGACGTCCGCCGGGTCGTGGTGGGCGGCCAGCCAGCGCAGGGCGTTGGCGTCGATGCCGCGGCCCCGGACGATGGAGACCGCGTAGTGCGGCAGGTCGATGCCATGCCGGTGCTGGGCCCATCGGCGCATGAGGACCCCGACCGGGGTGCCTGCCCGCGCGAGGGAGACCAGGACGGGGCGGGGGCCCCGTTCGGCGAGGACGGTCTCGGTGACGGTGCCCACGGCGCGGGCGATCCGCGCCGCCGAGGTGTCCAGGGCGGCCTTGAACAGCTCCTGGTACTGCGGGCTGGGCTGGTATTCGACGGGCAGCGATTCGGCGTAGTGCGCGCCGCCGCTCTGGATGGCTTCCTCGCGCTCCTCGGTGGGAGCCTCCAGGGCGGTCTCCGAGAGGTCCTGGAGCAGCCAGCCGACGTCGTCCGCCGCGTAGGAGGAGAAGGCGGGGCCCCGGAGGGGTTCGGGCAGCATGGCGGCTTCCTGCCTGTCGGAGGCCTCGGCGGAGGCCAGGCCGGTGGTCGTCTCCGTCGACGGGGCGTACGGCGGGACGTACGAGGGGACGTACGAGGGCACGTACGACGGGACGACCGCGAGCAGCACCCGACCCGCGTGTCCGGCGAGGCGGTCCAGCAGTCCGTCGGGGGCGTGCAGCGCCGGGGTGTCCGCGGCGGAGTCGACGACGGCGACGACGGCGTCGAAACCCGCGCCCGCGACGTTGTAGGCGTACCGGTCGCCCGGTCCGTCGGCGGGGTCGTCGTGTGCGGGGAAGACGAGTCGGCTGCGTATCGCGTAGCCGGGGTCGTCGACGGCGAGCACGGGCGAGCGGGTGGTGGTGGAGTAGCGCACGTCGGCCGTGGTGGCGTCCTCCAGGGCGGTGGCGAGCCGCAGAGGCGCGTACATCAGCTCCTCGAAGCCCAGGACGAGCACCCGGCGGGCGTCGCCCAAGGCGTCGGCGACACGGCCGGCCATCGCCGGGAGGGCGGCTTCGAGAGCGGCGCGGTGGACGGGGGTGAAGCCGTGACGGCCGCCGTCGGGGACTCCGGCCGGCCAGTCGAGGGCCACCCGGACGGGGACGGGCCGGGGCACGCCGGACCCGGTCCTCGCGTCGCCCCCGTCCACCACCTCGGCCCCGGCTACCACCTCGGCACCATCGGCCACCTCGGCACCGCCCACCACCTCGGCACCGGGGGCCGCGTCGTGGGCCTCCACCAGGCTCCGGCCCTTCTCCAGGACCCCCTCCGGCAGGCGCACGGTGCCGCGCGCGCGGGCGACCAGGTCGACGCGCGCGCCGATCTCCTCGGCGAATTCCGCGAGCCGCCCCTGGTCGGCCTCGGACCGCATGTCCACCAGCGCGACGATGACGTAGCGGTCACGGGGGTAGCGCGCGTGGAGGGCGCGGACGGTGTTGAGGACGGTGTTGCCGGTGGAGAACTCGTCGTCGACCAGGACCAGCGGTGATCCCTCCGTGCCTGCGGCCAGCAGGTCCGGGTCCTCGGGGAGCAGCAGGTGGGAGGTGGCGTGCGAGTGTGCCTCCTCGAAGCCGCCCGCCTGGGCGACGCCGTCCACCGGACGACGGGTCGAGTGGAGGTACGGGGCCACTCCGAGCCCGTCCGCGACGGCGTGGCCGAGGCCCGTCGCCGTCTCCGCGTACCCGAGGACGACGGCGCGGCGGGCCTCCGCCTCGCCCAGCAGGTCGCGCACCCGTTCGCCGAGTTCGTAGCCCACACCGTGGACGACGGACGGCCGCTGCGGCACGTGCTTGCCCAGGACGTTCGACACGAGCAGATGGGCGCGCTTCGGGTTGCGGCGCAGGGCGAGGCCCAGCAGCTCCCGGAGTTCCCCGTCGCCCACGAGCTCGACCCCGAGCCGCTCCGCGACCCAGTCACCCGACCACTCCACGTCCACTGCCTCTTCTTCCCGTATGTGCCGGTGTTCCCGCCCGTGCCCGCCCATGCCCGCGCTCAGCCCGCCACGCCGGCGGCCAGGAGCTCCACGAAGCCGATGTCCTCGCGAGCCACGCCGAAGACCTCCGCCCGTTGCAGGGTCCGCTCCGCCCAGGCGCGGTGCGGCTTCACTTCGTTCATCTTGTTCGTGTAAGCGGAGCGCAGCACCCCGCCGCCGCCCCGCTCGGGGCGCAGGATGTCCTGCGCGTCGCTGTACTCCTCGTGGCTGACGACCGACAGCGCGTGCACGGGCAGGACGTGCGACGGGTGGATGCAGGTCTTGCCGAGCAGCCCGTTGGCCCGGTCGAGTTCGATCTCGCGCAGCAGCCCGTCCAGGTCGTGCTCGATCAGGGCGGTGCGCAGCTCCTCGGCCTGCCCCATGAAGGGGCTGCGGCGCAGCTGGGGCTTGAACATCCGCTCCTGCAGACGGAAGTACTCCCACACGGGGCCGGTGATGGTGAAGCCGGTGCCGTCGGCGCGGCCGAGCACGTTGACGACGTCACCGATGACGGCGCCGACGATCTGGACGTCGTACGCCGTCATGTCGGGGGCCCTGCGCAGGCCGTAGGCGGAGCAGAAGTCCGTGACGCCGAGCCGCAGCGCCAGGATCCGCTCCCGGTACTTGTCGACGGTGCGGGCGATTCCCCGGAGGGTGTCGCTCCGGCTCTCCAGGTGCAGCAGCTCGGGTGATTCCAGGACGGGCATCGCGAACAGGCGGTGCCCGCTGTCGGCCTCGGCCGCGGTGAGGGCCTCCAGGAAGAGCTCGCCCCGCTCCTCCGTGAATTTCGGTAGTACGAATCCGGACAACAATCGGACGGAGGTTCCGAGCCGCCGCACGAGGTCGGAGATCTGCTCCGGTTCGCGCACCCTGATGAAGAGCAGCGGAACGTCGGCGGCCCGCTCCTCGAGGTCGGCGAACTGCTGGACCAGGTTGGCCTCGGCTCCGACCACTTCGGCGTCGTCGATGGAATCCTCCAGGCAGAGCACCATGGAGACGACTCCCTGGCCCGCCTGCTTGATCACGTCGTCGGCCAGCCGGGGCCGGGTCGCGGGGCTGTAGAGCGTGGCGCCCAGAGCCGCGGACAGCATGCGGGAGGAGGAACCCGTGTCGAATTCGCACGGCTCCCTGAAGAACAGACTCTCCCGGACAGCGGGCGAGATGTGCCCGAAATGACGCATGTGATTCCCCCGTACTGCCATAGAGACCGGACAAACGTATGGCCGGTAATAGTACGTTCGGACGGGTGTCGCCGGTTCCCCGGCCATATGAACTTCGGGTGTCCCTGGTGTATCCCCCACCCCGTGCGGCGCGCCTGCGTGCCCCTCGGGAACAGCGCCTGGCCTACTGGTTCGTACCCCCGCGTTGTCCGGACGCCCACCCAGCAGGCAGGATGACCGCCATGACGCACGCGATGCTGAAGGGCTCGAACGTCCCTCTCGACGCCACGGCCGTACGGGCCGTGCTGCGCTGGACCCCGGGGGCAGGCGTCCCCGACGTGGACGCCTCGGCCCTGCTGGTCGGTCCCGACGGACAGGTGCGTTCCGACGAGGACTTCGTCTTCTACAACCAGCCGCGGCACCCTTCCGGCCTCGTCCGGCGCCTGCCCAAGCGCAGTGCCCCCGAGGGGCTCACGGACACGATCGAGGCGGACCTCTCCGCGCTCGACCCGTCCGTGGAGCAGGTCGTCATCGCCGCCTCCTGCGACGAGGCGGCGTTCGAGCGGGTGACGGACCTGCGGATATCGCTGTACGACGCGGCGTCCTCGGAGGGAGAGCCGCTCGCCGTCTTCGACGTGCGCGCGGAGACCGGCGAGGAGACCGCCGTCATCTGCGGCGAGCTGTACCGGCGTGGCGACGGCTGGAAGTTCCGGGCCGTGGCGCAGGGCTACCCGACGGGCCTCGTCGGACTGGCCACCGCCTTCGGGATCTCGGTGGACGAGGCCGAGGCGGCGTCCGAGCCCGGCCCTGCGGCCGTGCCCGACCCCCAGGCCACGGTCCAGCACCAGCAGCCCGCTCCGGACTCCCAGGCCACGGTGCAGCACCAGCAGCCCGCCTACGGCTACCCGCAGCCGTCTGCGGCGCCCCAGCCCGCGTACGGCTACCCCCAGCCCACCTCGGCGCCCCAGCCCGCGTACGGCTACCCCCAGCCCGCCGCGGCGCCCCAGCCCGCGTACGGTTACCCGCAGCCCGCCGCGGCGGCGGCACCCGCCGCCGACCCGAACTTCGTGCTCCCCCCGCAGGGTCCGCAGTTCATCCGCCCGTGAACCGGCGGCGCGGTCACCCGTCACGGCACGCACTCAGGCCCGCGTCTTGTAGCCGCGTCCCCACTGCATGCCGAAGCCGTACATCCGGTCCAGCTCCGACTGGAAGCCGTACACGAACTTCACCTCGCGCCGCACGATCAGCTCGCCCTTGACGTTCTCCACCGTGAACACCGCGCACGAGCGGGCCTGCGGGGCCCGCTCGTCCAGCTCGATCTCGATGCGCGGGCCGTTCCCCGGGTAGAGCGTCACCTTGGCGTGCGTCCGGTCGAAGGCCGGGGTCTGGTCGTAGATGTATACGAAGAAGAGCAGACGCTTGATCTCGTCGCGCTTGTCGAGGTTCACGTAGACGGTCTCACCCGAAGGCGCGCCGAACCGGTCGTCCCCGCTGAGCCGGACGTAGGGCGCCGCGTTCAGGTCGCCGATGAGGTTGCCCAGCGGCTGCACCACGCCCTTGGTCCCGTCCGCCAGTTCGTACATGCAGCCCAGGTCCAGGTCGACGTTGACCATGCCCTGGGTGTGCGCCTGGACGACCTCGGGCTGGAAGAGCTTCAGCGGACGCAGCAGCCGGCCGCTCTGACGCGACCTCCCGCCGATGTCCGACGTACGCATGCGCCACGACAGGTTGACGCGCAGGTTGCCCGACAGCGCGCCCTGCTTGTTCAGCGAGACCGTGGCGTTGCGCCTGGAGAGCACGATCGAGCTCGTCGCGGAGTTACCCGACTCGAACTGCGACGCCCGCCGCGGAAACAGGCCGTCCCAGAAGGCCATCCCAACCCCCACATGTATCGGTACGTACCGCCGACCCGCCGCCCACGGCCCCACTCCCCGCACGCCACTGCGGGGCGGCCACCGGCCGGGTCCGGGTGTCACCCGAGAACGCCGACATGGGCCGCCCCGCAGAGAGAGCGTTCCTCAATCCCTACCGGGTCACACCCCGGAGGAGACTTCCGCCTTGGAATCCGGGCCGCCGCCGTCGCCGCCGGCCGCCTCGATCGCCTTGTTGCGCCGCACCGACGACCAGAAGGACCAGCCGATCAGCACGACACCGACCAGGCCGGTGATGATCTCGTTGATCTCGTACTGGATGGTGACGAGCAGGATCACCGACAGGGCGCCGATCGCGTAGTGCGCGCCGTGCTCCAGGTAGACGTAGTCGTCCAGGGTGCCCTGACGGACCAGGTAGACCGTGAGCGAACGGACGTACATGGCGCCGATGCCGAGGCCGAGGGCCATCAGCACGATCTCGTTGGTGATGGCGAAGGCGCCGATGACACCGTCGAACGAGAAGGACGCGTCGAGGACCTCGAGGTAGAGGAACATGAAGAACGCGGCCTTGCCCGCGAGGACGACGCCGGTGACCGGCTTGCCGGTCTTCCTGGCCTCTTCCTCGGCCTCCTGCTCGCGCTCCTCCTCCTCCTCGAGCTTGTTCTCGAAGAATCCGGAGAGACCGCCGACCACGAGGTAGGTGATCAGGCCGGCGATGCCCGAGAGCATGACGGTCGACGCCTTGTCCGCGTGCCCGCCACCGTGCTGGTGCGCCTGGGTCGCCACGGTCATGGCGGCCACCAGGAGGACGATCAGCGCGACGCAGACCGACAGCATGTCGACCTTGCCGAGCTTGGCGAGCGGGCGCTCGATCCAGCGCAGCCACTGGATGTCACGGTCCTCGAAAATGAAGTCGAGGAAGATCATGAGCAGGAACATGCCACCGAATGCGGCAATCGACGGATGGGCGTCCGTCACCAGTTCCTTGTACCGGTCGGGATCGTTGAACGAGAGGTCGATGGCCTCGATCGGCCCCAGCTGGGCGCTGATGGCCACGATCACGACGGGGAACACCAGCCGCATACCGAAGACCGCGATGAGCACACCGACGGTGAGGAAGATCTTCTGCCAGAAGGCACTCATCTTCTTCAGGATTCCGGCGTTGATCACCGCGTTGTCGAAGGACAGCGAGATCTCCAGGATCGACAGGATCGCGACGATGCCGAATGCCTGCCACCCCCCGTAGAACACCGCTGCGACCAGGCCGAGCGCGGTAACCGCGAACGACCAGCCGAAGGTTTTCAGAAGCACTGGCTACCCCATCGTGTAAGTAACGGGTCTCCCCCGGTGAGTACGGGGCTCCCCCGCGCCGTGCGCGGCTTTACGAAACGTTGACCCCGAAGTCTAGAGCGATGCCCCGAAGCCCTGACGCGTACCCCTGTCCGACCGCACGGAATTTCCACTCCCCGCCGTACCGGTACAGCTCGCCGAAGATCATCGCCGTCTCCGTCGACGCATCCTCGGTGAGGTCGTACCGCGCCAGCTCCTGACCGTCCGCCTGGTTCACCACGCGGATGAAGGCATTGCTGACCTGACCGAATGTCTGCCCACGATTGTCGGCATCATGGATCGACACCGGGAAAAGAATCTTGTCGCAGTGCGCGGGGACCTGCGTGAGGTTCACGATGACGGACTCGTCGTCGCCGTCACCCTCCCCTGTGAGGTTGTCCCCGGTGTGCTCGACGGAGCCGTCGGGGCTGGTGAGGTTGTTGTAGAACACGAACCACTCGTCGCCGAGGACCCGGCCCGACTGGCACAGCAGTGCGCTGGCGTCGAGGTCGAAGTCGGCTCCCGTCGTGGATCGTGCGTCCCAGCCGAGCCCGACCAGCACCTGCGTGAGATTGGGTGCGGCCTTGGAGAGGGAGACATTGCCTCCCTTGGCGAGCGTGACGCCCATGGTGTGTCCTCCCCGAGTCGATGGACGGTCTTTCCGGCCCGGCACGGGCGCCTGACGGACGCGGGGCGCTCTGCCGAGCGCGTCCGGCGCCGCACATGTGCGGCGCCGGACGCGGTGGAGCTGTGAGGTGTCCGGAGGCTCTCCGGACCGGCTCAGACGTTGACGCCGAAGTCCTGCGCGATACCGCGCAGACCCGAGGCATACCCCTGGCCGATGGCACGGAACTTCCACTCGGCGCCGTTGCGGTAGAGCTCGCCGAAGACCATGGCGGTCTCGGTCGAGGCGTCCTCGCTGAGGTCGTAGCGCGCGAGCTCGCTGTTGTCCGCCTGGTTCACCACGCGGATGTACGCGTTGCGCACCTGACCGAAGCTCTGCTGACGGCTCTCGGCCTCGTAGATCGAGACCGGGAAGACGATCTTGTCGACGTCGCCGGGGACGCCGGCGAGGTTGACCTTGATGACCTCGTCGTCGCCCTCGCCCTCACCGGTGAGGTTGTCACCGGTGTGCTCGACGGAGCCGTCGGGGCTCTTGAGGTTGTTGAAGAAGACGAAATTCCCGTCGCTGCCGACCTTGCCCTCGGCGTTCGTCAGCAGTGCGCTGGCGTCGAGGTCGAAGTCACCACCGGTGGTCGTACGGGCATCCCAGCCCAGACCGACGATGACCGCGGTCAGGTTCGGCGCGGCCTTGGTCAGCGAGACGTTGCCGCCCTTGCTGAGGCTGACTCCCACGAGTCCTCCAAATGTTGTGAGAGGGCCGGCAGACACCAGCGCCCCCGTCGTGCGTTGGCATCGGATCAACGATTGGATCCTAGTGACCGGTTCCCGGCCAAAACAGGCTTTTGGCCGCTCGCCGCCAGGAGATCCCCGGATCCTGCACGTCACAAACGCCGGATCCCGCGCATCGCGGACCCCGGAGCCGGTGCGGACCGGCCCCCGGGCGCCCCGGCTCAGATCGAGTCGAGCGCCTTGACGTAGTCGTTCAGGTCGCGTGCGTCCGGCAGGCCGTTGACGACGGTCCAGCGGACGACGCCCTCCTTGTCGATGATGAACGTGCCGCGCACCGCGCAGCCCTTGTCCTCGTCGAAGACGCCGTACGCCCGCGAGACGGCGCCGTGCGGCCAGAAGTCCGAGACCAGCGGGTACTCCAGGCCCTCCTGCTCGGCGAAGACGCGCAGGGTGTGGATCGAGTCGTTGGAGACGGCGAGCAGCTGGGTGTCGTCGTTCTCGAACTTCGGGAGCTCGTCCCGGAGCGCGCACAGCTCGCCCGTGCAGACACCGGTGAAGGCGAAGGGGTAGAAGAGCAGCACCACGTTCTTCTCACCGCGGAAGTCGCTGAGCTTCACGGTCCGCCCGTGGTTGTCCTTCAGCTCGAAATCCGGGGCCTTCGTGCCGACCTCGATCGCCATGTGAAACGCATCCCTTCGCAGACGTCGTACTACCCCGGCCTGGTCCGTCCGGGTGACACCCACCCTACGCAGCGTCCCCGGCGGATCCGGGGCAGGCCCGCGGAGGCACGCAGGAAGGCCGCCGGCGGCACGTACGAAGGCCCCCGGCGGCGTGGTGCCGTCGGGGGCCTCGGGTGAGGAAAGAGCTCTCAGCGCTTGGCCTTGGCCCCCTTGGGAGTGACCAGACGGCTGCCCGTCCAGTCCTTGCCCGCGTTGATGCTCTTGGTCTGGGCAAGACCAGCTGTCTGGGCAGCCTCGTTGATGTCGCTCGGCTCGACGTATCCGTCGCGGCCGGTCTTGGGCGTCATCAGCCAGACCGCCCCGCCGTCCTCGATCAGACCAATGGCATCCACCAGCGCGTCCGTAAGGTCGCCGTCCTCGTCGCGGAACCAGAGCAGGACGACGTCAGCGACGTCGTCGTAGTCCTCGTCGACGAGTTCCTGGCCGATTGTGGCCTCAATGCCCTCACGGAGCTCCTGCTCGACGTCGTCGTCGTAGCCGATCTCCTGGACCACCTGTCCGGGTTCGAACCCAAGCCTTACGGCCGTGTTGGTCCGTTCCTCCGCGTGGTCCGCGGTCGCGCTCACGGGTTGCCTCCTGATCATGTTTCGGAAAATGCTTCAGCCACGCGCGTGCGCGGGGCATTGGCCGTAGTCCACACGGGCTCGGCGAATCGCGCAAGTACCCGGCGTCCGAGACCGCCTAAACGGTGACGTTCCCTGCCACGTCGCCGCAACTTCCGGCCGTCTCCTGCGGGGCCGGAAATGGTGTCCGGTCCCTTTACGTCCTTCCTCAGCTTATGCCGTTTCGCTCCGCCATTCGGATTCGAACGGGCTTTGGGAACGCTTGGCCGGGTTGGGCGTATGGTTGCGGTTTGGGCAGGGCCGCCCTCGCGCTGCTGGTACTGGTGCCCGGACACGGCGTCCGGGAACCTCGTGTTACCCCACAGTAGAGGTGACGTGCAGGCCCTGGCGGTACACGATGGTGGCGGCGTACACGGCCACCACGGGGGTACGTTTCCCCGCAACCAGGCCCCGAAGAGCACCACCGAACAGCGAAGGAACAGTGTGGCTTCCGGATCCGATCGCAACCCGATCATCATTGGCGGCCTTCCGAGCCAGGTCCCGGACTTCGATCCTGAAGAGACCCAGGAATGGCTCGACTCCCTCGACGCCGCCGTCGACGAGCGCGGCCGTGAGCGGGCCCGCTACCTGATGCTCCGGCTCATCGAGCGCGCGCGTGAGAAGCGCGTGGCCGTGCCCGAGATGCGCAGCACCGACTACGTCAACACGATCGCCACGAAGGACGAGCCGTTCTTCCCCGGCGACGAGGAGATCGAGCGCAAGGTCCTCAACGCGACCCGGTGGAACGCCGCGGTGATGGTCTCCCGCGCCCAGCGTCCCGGGATCGGCGTCGGCGGCCACATCGCCACCTTCGCCTCCTCCGCCTCGCTGTACGACGTGGGCTTCAACCACTTCTTCCGGGGCAAGGACGACGGTCTGGGCGGTGACCAGATCTTCTTCCAGGGACACGCGTCCCCGGGCATCTACGCCCGCGCCTTCCTGCTCGACCGGCTGAGCGAGGCGCAGCTCGACGGCTTCCGCCAGGAGAAGTCGAAGGCCGGACACGCGCTGTCCAGCTATCCTCACCCGCGGTCGATGCCGGACTTCTGGGAGTTCCCCACCGTCTCGATGGGCCTGGGCCCGCTCGGTGCGATCTACCAGGCGCGGATGAACCGCTACATGGAGGCACGCGGCATCGCCGACACCTCCAAGTCCCACGTCTGGGCGTATCTCGGCGACGGCGAGATGGACGAGCCCGAGTCGCTCGGCCAGCTCTCCATCGCCGCCCGCGAGGGGCTGGACAACCTCACCTTCGTGGTGAACTGCAACCTGCAGCGCCTGGACGGCCCGGTCCGCGGCAACGGCAAGATCATCCAGGAGCTGGAGTCGCAGTTCCGCGGCGCCGGCTGGAACGTCATCAAGCTGGTCTGGGACCGCACCTGGGACCCGCTGCTCGCACAGGACCGCACGGGCATCCTGGTCAACAGGCTGAACACGACGCCCGACGGCCAGTTCCAGACGTACGCCACCGAGACCGGGGCGTACATCCGTGATCACTTCTTCGGTGACGACCCGCGGCTGCGGGACATGGTCAAGGACATGACCGACGACCAGATCCTGCACCTGGGCCGCGGCGGTCACGACCACCGCAAGGTCTACGCGGCGTACGCGGCGGCCAAGGCCCACAAGGGCCAGCCGACGGTGATCCTCGCGCAGACGGTCAAGGGCTGGACCCTCGGACCGAACTTCGAGGGCCGCAACGCGACCCACCAGATGAAGAAGCTCACCGCGGACGACCTCAAGCGCTTCCGTGACCGGCTCCACATCCCGATCGCGGACAAGCAGCTGGAGGACGGCAACCCGCCGTACTACCACCCGGGCCGCGACTCGGAAGAGATCCAGTACATGCACGACCGCCGCCAGGGTCTGGGCGGCTACGTCCCGACGCGTGTGGTGCGCGCGAAGCCGCTGCCCCTTCCCGACGAGAAGGCGTACGCGACCGCGAAGAAGGGTTCGGGCCAGCAGTCGATCGCCACGACCATGGCGTTCGTCCGCGTGCTGAAGGACCTCATGCGGGACAAGGAGATCGGCAAGCGTTTCGTGCTGATCGCTCCCGACGAGTACCGCACCTTCGGCATGGACGCGTTCTTCCCGAGCGCGAAGATCTACAACCCGCTCGGTCAGCAGTACGAGTCCGTGGACCGTGAGCTCCTCCTCGCGTACAAGGAGTCGCCGACCGGCCAGATGCTGCACGACGGTATCTCCGAGGCCGGCTGCACCGCCTCGCTGATCGCGGCCGGCTCGGCGTACGCCACGCACGGCGAGCCGCTGATCCCGGTCTACGTCTTCTACTCGATGTTCGGTTTCCAGCGCACCGGTGACCAGTTCTGGCAGATGGCCGACCAGCTCTCGCGCGGATTCGTGCTGGGAGCGACCGCCGGACGTACGACGCTGACCGGTGAGGGTCTGCAGCACGCGGACGGCCACTCGCAGCTCCTCGCCTCGACGAACCCGGCCTGCGTCTCCTACGACCCGGCGTTCGGGTACGAGATCGCGTACATCGTCAAGGACGGCCTGCGCAGGATGTACGGCGAGGAGAGCGAGGACGTCTTCTACTACCTCACCGTCTACAACGAGCCGATCCAGCACCCGGCGGAGCCCGCCGACGTGGACGTCGAGGGCATCCTCAAGGGCGTCCACCGCTACCGCGCCGGTGAGAAGGGCCAGATCCCGGCCCAGATCCTGGCGTCGGGTGTGGCGGTCCCGTGGGCGGTCGAGGCCCAGCAGATCCTCGCCGACGAGTGGGACGTGAAGGCGGACGTCTGGTCGGCGACCTCCTGGAACGAGCTGCGCCGTGAGGCCGTGGAGGTGGAGCGCCACAACCTGCTCCACCCGGAGGAGGAGCAGCAGGTCCCGTACGTCACGCGGAAGCTCTCCGGCTCCGAGGGTCCGTTCGTGGCGGTCTCGGACTGGATGCGTTCCGTGCCCGACCAGATCGCGCGCTGGGTCCCCGGCGCGTACCAGTCGCTGGGCGCGGACGGCTTCGGCTTCGCCGACACCCGGGGTGCGGCGCGCCGCTTCTTCCACATCGACGCGCAGTCGATCGTGCTCGCGGTGCTGACCGAGCTGGCCAAGGAGGGCAAGATCGACCGTTCGGCGCTGAAGACGGCGCTCGACCGCTACGAACTGCTGGACGTTGCGGCCGCGGGCCCCGGCCCGGCCGGCGGTGACGCGTAGGGAACAGGCGGTTCCTGAGGAAGGGCGGCGGGCCCCTGGTCCGCCGCCCTTCGGCGTTCCCAACGGATCCCGGAGGACCCTGAATAATCCCGAAGCGCCCCGGAGGCCCCCGGTGGATCCCGGAGGACCGGCCGGTCGCCGGCCCTCCGGGGGCGCCGCGGTCAGCTCTCCCAGATCTTGAAGGCCCGGACCGTGTACGGCGACCGGGGTACCCAGGTGCCGCCGCCCGGGTAGGTCTCGAACTCACCGGTCTCGGCGCACTCGGCCGACTGGTAGGTGGTGACGGGCCGCCCGGTGCGGTTCACCAGGGCCTGTGCGGAGCTGCCGGCCGGGAGCGGGACGCAGCTCTCGATGCCGACGGTGGACAGCTCGTGGACCTGTACGGCGCCCCTGAAGTCGGGCTTCGCCCAGAGGCAGAGCTGTCCCGCCCCGCAGGGCGCGAGTCCAGCCGGCTTGGGCTGCGCGGCACTGCGTGCGCTCTCCTGTCCGGCGGGGCCGTGGTGGGCGGCGGGTGCGGCGCCGGAGGACATGGCCGTGGCCGGGACGAGCGCGGTGGCCGCCAGGGTGGCGGCGAGAACGGTTGTGCGCATGGTGGATCAACCCCCGTGGTCGGGCGAACCGGACGGCTCGCCATGTCCGCACTCTGACCTGCGGGAGCGTGGGCCGGGAAGGGGGCCGGCGGCGGACCACCCTGATAGGCGACAGCCCCGCCGGGACCGTCCGGCGGGGCTGTCGGGTGCGCTGGGTTGACGCCCGGGCCCCTGGTGTCCGCCGGGGCGGACCGGGGAACCGGGGCGGGTCAGATGTGGCCTGCGCCCATGCCCGCCTCGGCGTTGGCGCCGCGCTTGGTGAGCGTGGCGACCAGGGCGGCGACCACCGCGACGATGCCCGCGACCATGAAGGCGGAGCTCATGCCCGACACGAACGTGTCATGGGCGACATCCGTGATCTTCGCCGCGATCTCCGGCGGGGTGCCGGGGGCGATGGGCGGCATGCCGACCTTGATGGCGGACGACGCCTGGTCCAGCTGCGCGGAGTCGACCGGCGGAAGACCCGCACCCTTCCAGTTGTCACCGAGCTTGGCGTCGACCTGGGCGGCCATGACGGCGCCGAGGACGGCCGTACCGAGGCTGCCACCGACCTGCATGGCGGCCTGCTGCAGCCCTCCGGCGACTCCGGAGAGCTCCATGGGGGCGTTGCCGACGATGACCTCGGTCGCGCCGACCATCACCGGGGCGAGGCCGAGACCGAGCAGACCGAACCAGATGGACATGGTCAGCGTGCTGGTGCCCACGGTCAGCTGTGACATGCCGAACATCGCGACCGCGGTGAACACCATGCCGCCGACCAGCGGGACGCGCGGGCCGAGCTTGGTGATGGCGAGGCCCGCGAGGGGCGAGCCGACGATCATCATTCCGGTCAGCGGCAGCAGGTGCAGACCGCTGTCGACCGGGCTCATGCCGTGCACGTTCTGCAGGTAGAAGGTCACGAAGAACAGCCCGCCCATGAAGGCGAAGGCCATCATCACCATCAGCACCACACCGGCCGAGAGGGGCACGGAGCGGAACATGGCCAGCGGGATCAGGGGCTCCCTGACCTTCGTCTGGGTGAACGCGAACGCGGCGAACAGGACGACGGCGCCGACGAGGAAGCCGATCGTGTTCAGGTCGCCCCAGCCCCACTCGGCGCCCTTGATCAGCGCCCAGATCAGGCAGAACATCGCCAGCGACAGCAGCACGATGCCGCCGATGTCGAAGGAGCGGGGCGCGTTCACGGCGCGGTGGTCCTTGAGGATCACCAGGCCGAAGACGAGCGCGAGCACGCCGACCGGCACGTTGATGAAGAAGACGGACTGCCAGCTGACGTGCTCCACGAGCACACCGCCGAGGATGGGACCGCCCGCGGTGGAGGCGCCGATCACCATGCCCCAGATGCCGATCGCCATGTTCAGCTTCTCGGCCGGGAAGGTGGCGCGCAGCAGGCCGAGCGCCGCCGGCATCAGCAGGGCGCCGAAGAGGCCCTGGAGCACCCGGAAGACGATCACCAGGGTCACGCCCTGGGAGAGGCCGATCGCGGCCGACGCGGCGGCGAAGCCCGCGATGCCTATCAAGAAGGTCTGGCGGTGTCCGAAGCGGTCACCGAGCTTGCCCGCGGTGATCAGGGAGACCGCGAGGGCGAGCATGTAGCCGTTGGTGATCCACTGGACGTCGGCGAGCGAGGCGCCGAGGTCCTGCTGGATGGCCGGGTTGGCGATCGCGACGATCGTGCCGTCGAGGGCCACCATCATCACGCCGATGGCCACGGCGAAGAGCGTCAGCCAGGGGTGGCCGCGCAGCCCTTTCACCGGTGCGGGAACAGAGGTGTCTTCAGGCTCCCGCGGTGCCTTCTCGACAGTGGTCTGACTAGTCATGCGCAGGACGTTATGTCAGCCTCTGACAGTTGACAAACCAATTCACAAGACAGTAACTGTCACGTAGCTCACAGGTAGGCTGAGCAGGTAAAAGCAGGGAAAAGAGGTCCGGCACGTGACACGCAGGCAGACATCCGGGGCTCTTGTGCCAGGGGCTCCGGCGGGCTTGCGCGAGCGCAAGAAGCGGCGCACCCGCGAAGCCCTGCTGCACGCCGCCCTCAGACTCTTCACCTCGCAGGGGTACGACCGGACCACCGTCGACGAGATCGTCGACGCCGTGGACGTCTCCCAGCGCACCTTCTTCCGCTACTTCGCCAACAAGGAGGCCGTCGCGTTCGCCGTCCAGGAGGCGGTCGACGCCCGTTTCCTCACGGAGTTGCGTCAACGCCCTGCCGCCGAGGCCCCTTTCGAGGCATTGCGCGGGGCCGCGCTGAAGGCGTGGAACGCCCTCGCGGAGGCCGACGACGAGGACGTCACGGCCGAACTCCAGATGCGCGCCTACCGGATGATCGAATCGACTCCGGCGCTGCACGCCGCGCACATGCGGCGCCACATCGGCCTGGAGCAGCAGACCGCCGCGGTGATCGCGGAGCGTGAGGGGCTCGACCTCGACGCGGATCCGCGCCCACGGGTGGCCGTCGCCGCCTTCTCCGGCGTGATGCGGCTGACCGGACAGCTGTGGGGATGCCGGAGGGACGCCGGGGTGGAGGCACTCCGGGAGCTGACCGAACTCCACCTGGACCAGCTCGGACCTGCGCTCTCCGGGAGCTGGCGCGCCGCATAGGCACGTCCTTACGTGAACCGCACAGGTGTGCCGTTCCCCTCATCGCCGCCGCATGGCCGACCTCACAATGCCCCTGCCTCCCGGGGCATTTCGGGCGCCGCAGGGCCGTGCGGCGCGCCGGAGCGTGGTCCCGGCACACACGGAGCGTAAGAGACGGGGGGTCAATTCCCCGCGGTCGAGTGATCCGCGTCACCCCTGCGACGACGCCGCGTGCGCGTCTCCTAGGGTGGGGCGCAGTGACTTCCTTCGACTCCTCCCCCACGCTCACCGCTTGGCGCGCGCTGCTCGCCATCGCGGTCGTGTTCGTGATGCTGGCGACCACCGGGTGGACCGCCGTACGTCACCAGCACTCCGCCGCACCGCGCGAGGTCGCGCTCGCTTCCTGGGCGAAGGACCGGATAGCCGGTCACGCCCTCCCGGACGTGGGTGCCCCGGCCTACCGGCTGGCGCATTTCTTCGCGACGCTCACCGCGGGCCAGCAGGTCGCCCTGGCGGACAAGTACCCGCTGGTGGTGGGGAATCTGAACGGTGCGCCGGTCACCTTGCGCTACCGGGCCAACCGGCACGCCCTGGCGCAGGCGGAGACGGCCGAGGAGCTGCGGACACAGGACGTGCGGCTCTCCCCGGACGGCCGCCATCAGGCCGTGGCACGGCTGGACCGCTTCCGCTCCCTGCTCGCAGGCGACCGGCAGATCCTCGCCTTCGACCCGTCGGGCCGCGGCCGGGCCGCCGAGGTCTTCGGCGACCTCGACCGCGCCGAGCGGGTCTCGGTCGTCGTGCCGGGGGTGGACACGAACCTCCTGACGCTGGAGCGCACCGGCGTCAAGGAGAACGCGGCGCCCGTCGGCATGGCCAGGTCGCTGTACGGAGCCGAGCGCTCGGCGCGCCCCGGTTCGTCCACGGCGGTCATCGCGTGGGCCGACTACACGGCCCCCGCCGGGATCGGCATGGACGCGGCGCTGGGCGGGCTCGCGAAGGAGGGGGCGGTGCGGCTGAACGCCCTGCTGGAGTCGCTGCCCGGCTCCTCGGACGTCTCGCTGTTCTGCCACAGCTACGGCTCCGTGCTCTGCGGCGTGGCCGCGCACGGCCTGCCGTCCAGAGTCTCGGACATCGCGGTCGCGGGCAGCCCCGGCATGCGGGCGGACAACGCCGCCTCGCTGCACACCCGGGCCAGGGTGTGGGCCATGCGGGACGCCGACGACTGGATCGAGGACGTGCCGAACATGGCGGTCGGCGGTCTCGGCCACGGCGCCGATCCGGTCGACCCGGCCTTCGGGGCACGGATCGTGTCGGCGAGCGGCGCGATCGGACACAGTGGCTATTTCGAGCCGGGCACGGAGAGCCTCAGCAACTTCGCCGCGATCGGCGTGGGCGCCTACGACTCGGTCCGCTGCGCAGGTGCCGATGGGACGTGTCACCGGGAGATTTCCGGCAGGGAAGAGGTCTGACGCGCGTAGAAAAACGTCTGACGCGCGTAGAGAGCGGCGAACGGCCTGCCCGATTTCGCCTGTACCGAGGGGGGACGTTCGGGGCCGTGCCACATACGATGAGGCACATGGGTGATGTGCTGGCCGGAATTCATGCCACCTGGGAGTTCGACACCGACTCCGTGCTCATCCGCTTCGAACGGGGGATCCGCGCACCGAAGCTCTTCCAGAGTCTGCGCGAGCGCCGCATTCCGTACGCGGCGCTGTCGTCGGTGACGCTGACCCCGGGCAAGCGGGGCACGGTGGTCCTGCACGCGGTGCCGAGACCGGGTGCCGATCCGCTGCTGGAGGCCGCGGCCGGGCAGCTCAAGGAGGGCAACGACCCCTACCGCCTGGTGCTCCCCGCCGAGCGCGAGACGCTCGCCGAGTACTACGCGGACGAGCTGCGCGGCGTCCTCCCGGACGAGGCGGACCTGCCCGCCGAACAGTTCATGGTGACGGCTCCCGAGGCGCCGATGCGCTTCAAGGCGTACGACGGCAGGGCGGGCTTCGACGGTTCCCTGGTCTCCTTCCGGTGGTTCTGGACGGGTGCGTCGAGCGCGAAGTGGAAGGCGGGCGACCAGACCTTCCCCGTGTCGGAGCTCGGCGGGATCGAGTGGCGTTCGCCCGAGGCCTTCGAGGGCTACTTCCGGCTGGTGCCGCGTGGCACGCCGGCGGAGTCCGAGGCCGGCACGGCCCCCGAGCCCGTGGCCGCGGGTCGTGTCCAGCCGGACCAGGATCCCGCGGCCGTCGTCTTCGGGCTGGGGTACGGCCAGGTGCACGAGTCGCTCCCGTTCGCCGCGGCGGTCCTGGAGTCGGTGCGCAGGACCCAGTCGGTGCCCGTCGCGACCGTCCCCGTACCGGCGGGCGGCACGCGGCGCGACCCCGCGGACATCGCCGAGCGGATACGCCACCTCGGGGATCTGCACCAGGCGGGTCTGGTGACCGACGCGGAGTACAGCGCGAAGAAGGCGGAGCTGCTCGCCGAGCTGTAGCAGCGGCCGTGGCCCTCGCTGCGGACTCCTGCGGTGGCTGTCGTGGCCGTGAGGGAGGGGCCGCCGGCCCGGTCCCGTACCCGGGTAGGGGACCGGGGGCCGGCGGCCCACACCCCGGTATGACGCCTCCCGCCGTACTGCGCGCCTACGCTGACCCGATCATGCCCACCTCTCCCGCCGGGCCCCCGCCCGCCGACGGTCCGACGAGCGCCGCCCGCCGCACCCTGCGCGAGCTCGCCCACAGGCTGTCCCACGCGTCCCACCCGCCGGCCCCCCTGTTCGCCCGGTCCCCCAGGCTCTGGCTGAGGCTGCTGCCGTACGCGGCCGTGCTCGCCCTCACCGCCGTCTTCGTCCCCGTCACGATCCAGGTGCTGACCCATGACTACGGGGTGTCCGGCGGTGTCGCCGGAGCTCTGGGCGTCGGGCAGGCCGCTCCCCTGCTGATGCTGGTGCACCGGCCGCTACAGGCCTGGGTCATCGTCTTCGCCGCCGACATCGCGGGTGCCCTGGTGCTGCTGGGGTCGCCCGAGCAGGACGGCACGATCTGGCCGTGGACCCCGCCGGTCATCGTGGGCTACCTCTTCGTGCTGCTGGCCCTCGGTCTCCGGGAGAGCCGGCGGACCGTGACCGTCGTGTGGCTGGCGACGGGCGCGGCCGGGTTCCTGCTGCATCTCGCCTCGCCCGGGCGCAGCGACGGCGGCGCGCTCCTGCTGGTCGTCCTCGGGGCGGTGGTGCTGGTGATCGGGGCGGCCGTACGGGAGCGGAGCGAGGCCCAGCTCCGTCTCGTCGAGCAGGAGACGATCAGCGAGGCCGAGCGCGCGCAGCGGACGCTGCTGGAGGAGCGCACCCGGATCGCCCGGGAACTGCACGACGTGGTCGCCCACCACATGTCGGTGATCACCGTGCAGGCCGACTCGGCTCCGTACCGGATCAGCGGGCTCTCCGAGGAGGCGCAGGCGGAGTTCGCGTCGATCGCGGCGGGCGCCCGGGAGTCGCTGGCCGAGATGCGGCGGCTGCTGTCGGTGCTGCGCAGCGAGGACAGCCGGGGCGAACTGGCCCCGCAGCCGGGGCTCGACCGGTTGCAGCAGCTGGTGGAGGCGACCGTGCGGGCGGGGCTTCCGGCCGAGCTGTCGCTGGCGGCGGATGTGCGGGAGGCGGTGGAGCGGGGCGGTGTGCCGCCGGCGGTGGACCTGTCGGCGTACCGGATCGTGCAGGAGTCGCTGGCCAACGTCGTGCGGCACGCGCCGGGGGCCAGGACCCGGGTGTCGGTGACGGCGGGCGACGGTCATCTGACGGTGCTGGTCGTCAACGACCGTGCGGAGCAGCCCGGTTCGCCGCTGGAGCCGTCGGGGACGGGACACGGGCTGGTCGGCATGCGGGAGCGCGTACGGTTGACCGGCGGCACGCTCGACACGGGCCGGCTGCCCGACGGCGGCTTCAGGGTGGCCGCCCGGCTCCCCCTGCCGCCGGCCGATCCGCCCCCGGCCCCCCTGACTTCGGAGGAACCGTGACCATCCGCGTCATCATCGTCGACGACCAGGCCATGGTGAGGGCCGGGTTCGCCGCACTGCTCGCCGCGCAGAGCGACATCGACGTGGTCGGCGAGGCCCCGGACGGGCGCAAGGGCATCGAGGTGAGCAGGACGGCCCGTCCGGACGTGGTCCTGATGGACGTCCGGATGCCGGAGATGGACGGACTGGCCGCCGCCCGCGAGCTGTTGAGCCCGCCGCCGGGGGTGGTGCACCGGCCGAAGGTCCTGATGCTCACGACGTTCGACGTGGACGACTACGTCTACGAGGCGCTGCGCGCCGGGGCGTCCGGGTTCCTGCTCAAGGACGCCCCGCCCGCTGACCTGATCTCGGCGGTGCGGATCGTGGCGGCGGGGGACGCGCTGCTCGCGCCGTCCGTGACGCGGCGGCTCATCGCGGACTTCGCGCGCCGGCGGCCCGCGACGCCCTCAGGCGGGGCCGCGTTGCGGCTGACCGGCCTGACGCCGCGTGAGACGGAGGTCCTGGAGCTGATCGCCCGAGGTCTGTCGAACCAGGAGATCGCGGCGCGGCTGGTGGTGGCCGAGCAGACGGTGAAGACGCACATCGGCAAGGTGCTGGCCAAGCTGGGCCTGCGGGACCGGGCGCAGGCCGTGATCTTCGCGTACGAGTCGGGGCTGGTGACTCCGGGCGGAGCCTGAGGGCGGGCGCGGCGCGTCAGGGCGTGGGCCGGCACGTCCGCGCCCCCTGCCCGGCGATCGGGCGTGACCGCCCGGCGCACGGGAGTCCGGGGTAGGGCTGTCCCCCCGGTGCGCCTGCCGCTGTCCCCCCGTACACCCCGTACCCCGGTACGAGCGGGCAGTTGGCTCCGCGGGGTGACGCCCCGCCACCCACCGTCCTCCTACCTTCCTGCCCGGCACACCGACCGGTGTGCGCAACCCGTACGGGGAGGGCACGATGGGCCGATTCACGAGGACGCTGGCGGCGGTCGCACTGACGGCCGCGGTGGTGGCGGGGACGGCGGGGTGGGCCTCCGGCAACACCCAGCGGGCGGTGACGGGGCCGCCGCCGGGCAGCGCCTCCTGGCAGGCCGACGGGTCGCTGGGGCGCGCGCTTCCCGACCCCGGCCGCGCGACCCCCGCCCAGGTCCACCGTTTCTTCGGCGGGTTGAGCGCGTCGGAGCAGCGGGAACTGATGGAACGTCACCCTTCGGTGGTCGGCAATCTGGACGGGGTGCCGCTGGAGCTCCGCTACCGTGCCAACGCCCTGGCGCTGCGGGCCTCCCACGACCCTCGCCACGCGTCGCTCGCCGCGCCGGGCCGGCAGATCCTCGCCTTCGATCCGCGCGGGCGCGGCCAGGTCGCCGAGGTGTTCGGGGACCTCCGCTCCGCCCGGCATGTCTCGGTCGTCGTCCCCGGGTCGGACATCGACGCGGGGACCTTCGACCGGCGCGGTGACGTGTACGGCACCCCGAAGGGCATGGCGAGGTCGCTGTACGCCGGCACGGGTCCGGGCAGCGCGGTGATCGCCTGGGCCGGGTACACGACACCGGTCGGGCTCGGCCTCGACGCGGCGACCGGGGGGCTGGCCGAGGCGGGCGCGGTGCGGCTGACCCGCTTCACCGCCGGGCTGTCCGCCGACGGGCTGCCCGCACCCGTCGTGTTCTGCCACAGCTACGGCTCGGTGGTGTGCGGGATCGCGGCCTCCGGTCTCGGCGCCACGGACCTGGTCGTGCTCGGCTCCCCCGGGATGCGCGCCGACGACGTGGCCGGGCTGCGCACCGGGGCACGGGTCTGGGCGGCCAAGGACGACACCGACTGGATCGACGACGTCCCGCACGTCCGGGTCGCGGGGCTCGGGCACGGAGCGGATCCGGCGGACGAGGAGTTCGGCGCGCGCCGGGTGCCCGCCGACGACGCCGTGGGCCACACCGGGTACTTCGCCCCCGGCACGGACTCGCTTCGCGCCTTCACCGCCATCGCCGAGGGGGTCTCCCGATGAGCGTGCGGAGGCTGGTCTCCCGCATCGACGCGGACACCCCCGCCCACCGCGACCGCGCGGTCGACGGACTGCGCGCCCTCGCCCTGCTGGCGGTGCCCGCGGGTCACTGGCTGCTCGGCGGATTCACCCGGGACAGCGGGGGCGCCCTGCACAACGCCAGCCCGCTCTCCACGTTCGCGGTGTTCTCGCCGGTGAGCTGGGTGCTCCAGATGCTGGGCGTGTTCTTCCTGGTCGGGGGCTACGCCTCCGTCCTCTCCTACCGCCGCAAACCGTCCAGCACCGTGGCCTGGCTGCGCGGGCGGATGGTCCGGCTGGGGCGGCCGGTGCTCGGTGTGACCGCCGTGTGGGCGCTGCTGATCCCGGTGCTGTACGCCGCCGGCGTCCCCGAGGACACCCTGCGCACGGGAGCGAAGCTGGTGATCCAGCCGCTCTGGTTCGTCGGGGTGTACGCCGTGGTCACGGCTCTGACGCCGTACTGCGTGCGTGCGGCCGGGCGGCTCGGCGGCTGGGCGGCGGCCCCGCTGATCGGCACGGTCGCCGCGGTCGACCTCCTGCGCTACGGGCCGTACGCGGAGGCCGTGCCGTCCTGGCTGGGCGTGCTGAACATCCTGCCGGGCTGGCTCTTCGCCTACCAGCTCGGTGTCTCCTGGGGACTGGGCCGGCTCACCCGGCGCGGGGCCGGGCTCCTGCTCGTCGGCGGCACCGCCCTCTTCGCCGTGCTGCTGCTCGCCTTCCACTACCCGGCGTCGATGGTCGGCGTACCGGGCGAGGCGCGGACCAACTCGCACCCGCCGTCGCTGCTGGTACTCGCGCTGGCCTCGGCGCAGAGCGGTGCGGCGGTGCTGCTGCACGGCCGGATCGGCCGCGCCCTGCGCCGCCCAGCGCTGTGGGCACCCGTCGTGGTGGTCAACCTGTCGGCGATGACCATCCTGTGCTGGCACCAGACGGCGATGCTGACCGCGGCCGTGCCGGCCTCCTTCGCCGGTGCGGTGCCCGGGCTGACGACGGCACCGGACTCGGTGGGCTGGATCCTGGCCCGGCTCGCCTGGATGCCGTTGTTCGCCGCGCTGCTGGTGCTGATCTCCCGGTACGCCCACCGGTTCGAGGCGCCCTGGGAGGCGGGCGGCGGCACCGGGACGGCCCGCCGGGCAGCGGCCGGGCTGCTCGCGGCAGGGTTCGCCGTCTTCGCGCTCCGGCTGGCGTGAGAGCGCCCTCGCCGGCCGGAGCGGGACCGCTATTCGCGGGCGGCCGAGGTGCTGCTCATGTCCGGGTACCGGTCCCCCGCCACCTGGCCTGCGATGGGCTCCAGCTGCGCCAGCTCCTGGTCGGTCAGGACCAGCCGGGTCGCGGCGACATTCTCCAGCAGGCGGCTGCGCTTGCGTGTCCCGGGGATCGGCACCACGGTGAGGCCGTGCACCTGCGCCCGCTGCTGCACCCAGGCCAGGGCGACCTGCGCGGCCGTCGCCCCGTGAGCCGCCGCGATCTTGTGGACGGGCTCCAGCAGGGCTGCGTTGGTCTTCGCGTTCTCACCGGTGAAGCGCGGCTGGTGCTTGCGGAAGTCACCCTCCGCCAGCTCCTTCCCCGCGTCCGCGAACGCCCCGGTCAGGAACCCGCGCCCGAGCGGCGAGTACGGCACGAAGGCCACCCCGAGCTCGACGGCCGCGGGCACGGCGCTCAGCTCCACGTCACGGCTGAAGAGCGACCACTCGGACTGGAGCGCCGCGATCGGGTGCACGGCGTGCGCCTCACGGAGCTCGTCCCCGGTCACCTCGCTCAGACCGAGGTACTTCACCTTGCCCTCCCGCACCAGCTCCGCCATCGCGCCGACCGACTCGGCGAACGGGACGAGCGGGTCGCGGCGGTGCATGTAGTAGAGGTCGATGACGTCGGTGTCCAGCCTGCGGAGGCTGGCCTCCACGGCCTCGCGTATGTACGCGGCGTCGTTGCGCACACCCCGGTAGTGCGGGTCGTCGGTCCGCTCCACCGCGAACTTCGTGGCGAGCGTGATCTCGTCCCGGTGCGCGCCCACGAACGGCGCGAGGAAGGTCTCGTTGGCGCCCCGGCCGTAGATGTCGGCGGTGTCGAAGAGCGTGACGCCGGCTTCCAGCGCCGCTTCCAGCGTGTCGCGGGCGGCGGTCTCGTCGGTGTCCCCGTAGAACTCGCTGATGCCCATGCAGCCGAGCCCCTGCACCCCGACCTGCGGGCCTCCGGTCCCGAGCTGCGCTGTCGCGATCTTTGCGGTGTCGCTCATGTTCGTCATACCCCTTCGGACGCCGTACGGGCGCCGCTGTAAAAGTCGATCTTGAAGTCGAGGACGGCGAGGGTGCCCTGGAGCTCCGCGATCCGCGTCTTCACGTCGCGTCGGGTCGCCTCCAGCAGCTCCTGCCGCTGCGTGAAGGTGTGGTCGCCCTCGCGGAGGAGTTCGGCGTACCTGACCATGTCGGCGACCGGCATCCCGGTCAGCCTCAGCTTGCCGACGAAGGCCAGCCAGTCCAGGTCACGGTTGCTGAACCGGCGCTGGCCCGTGTGGGAGCGGTCGACGTGCGGCATCAGCCCGATCCGCTCGTACCAGCGCAGCGTGTGGGCGGTGAGCCCGCTGTAGGCGACGACCTCGCTGATCGTGTAGCGGTCCTGGCCCTCGGGGCGCGGATGGGCCTTCGGCGCCGAGGCGCAGGTGTCCGTCCGGGCGGAAACGCTCTCCGTGCTCTCCATCACCGTCATGCCTCCACGCTAGGACCTTGGAGTGCACTCCAAGCAAGCGTCCACGGGTGGAGATCCCGGATTCGGGCCCCGTCAGGCCTCGTACGGGCTCCCGTTAGGCTCGTACGCATGCAGAGCCTGGCGATGATCGAGAACTGGCCCGTCCCCACCGCGGCAGCCGCCGTCGTCACCTCGGACGGCACGCTCCTGGGTACCCATGGTCCCACCGCGCACCGCTTCCCGCTGGCCTCGGTGACGAAGCCGCTCGCGGCCTACGCCGCGCTGGTGGCCTACGAGGAGGGCGCCGTCGAGCTGGACGAACCGGCGGGCCCCGAGGGCTCCACCGTCCGCCACCTCCTCGCGCACACCAGCGGTCTCGCCTTCGACGAGCACCGGGTCACGGCCCCTCCCGGCACCCGCCGCCTGTACTCCAACGCCGGCTTCGAGGTGCTCGGCGACCACATCGCGAAGGCCACGGACATCCCGTTCGCCGAGTACGCGCGCCAGGCGGTCCTGGAGCCCCTGGGCATGACGTCGACGACCCTGGAGGGCTCACCCGCCAAGGACGGC
Organism: Streptomyces sp. NPDC055962; assembly: GCF_042270185.1. Classification (NCBI taxonomy): domain Bacteria; kingdom Bacillati; phylum Actinomycetota; class Actinomycetes; order Kitasatosporales; family Streptomycetaceae; genus Streptomyces; species Streptomyces sp. NPDC055962. The sequence continues at coordinate 732,663 of NZ_JBHJYN010000002.1, read as the reverse complement.
GTCTCGACCGTGGACGACCTGGTGCGCTTCGCCGCCGAGGTGCAGGCGCCGAGGCTCCTCGACCCGCGTACGGTCCTGGAGGCCCAGACCGTCGTCCATCCGGGCCTCAAGGGCGTGCTCCCCGGGTACGGCCATCAGAACCCCAACGACTGGGGCCTCGGCTTCGAGATCCGCGACTCCAAGTCACCGCACTGGACGGGAAATTCCTCCTCCCCCGCCACCTTCGGCCACTTCGGCCAGTCCGGCACGTTCCTGTGGGTCGACCCGGCGGCGGGCGCGGCCTGCGTCGCACTGACGGACCGCGCCTTCGGGCCGTGGGCGGCCGAGGTCTGGACGCCGTTCACCGACGCGGTGCTGGCGGAGCTCGGCACCTCCCGCTGACCGCATTCGAACCAGACCGTCTTGCCCCGGTCGCCGTGCGCCTCGACGCCCCAGTCATCCGTGACGGCGTCCACCAGCAGCAGCCCCCGCCCGCCCTCGTCGAGCGCATCGCCCGCGACCATGCGGGGCAGGCGGGGCGACGCGTCGGCCACCTCGACCCGCACGCCACGGCCCGGAAGCAGGAAGATCAGGGTCTGGCAGCGACGGCCGGGGACGTGCCGCACGACGTTGGCGATCAGCTCGGTCAGGGCCAGCTCCGCCGCGTCCGCCAAGGCGAGCAGGCCCCAGCAGGCGAGGTACAGCCGCAGGATGCGGCGCAGATGACGCGCGGAGTGCTCCCCCATCGCCAGGTCGGCGCGGTAGACCGCCGCCTCCGCGTCACCGGTCCGGGTGTCGGATACGTGATTCATGCCACCAGCGTGCAGTGCGGTGATTACTCTCGGCTACGACCTGAAACGAACGCCGCCAGGCGTTGAAGCGAGAGGCCCCCGCCGTGGCCAACGTGCAGTCGCTCGACCCCAGCGCTTCCCCGTTGGACTACTACGGCTGGGAGTTGCGCCGCCAGCGGGAGGCCCACGGCCTGCGGCAGGGCCAGCTCGGCGAGATCATCTTCTGTACGGGCTCACTGATCGGCCAGATCGAGACGACGAAGAAGGTGCCGACCCGCGACTTCTCGGAGCGCCTGGACGCGGCACTCGGCACGGACGGGGTGTTCTCACGGCTGGTCGGCCTGGTCCTGCGGAGCCAGCTGCCGACGTGGTTCCAGCCGTACGCGGAGATGGAGGCGCGGGCGACGTACATCTCCACGTACCAGGCGCAGTTGGTGTACGGGCTGTTGCAGACCGAGGAGTACGCGCGGGCCCTCCTCTCGGTCGACCACCCGAGCACGGTGGACGAGCACGTAGCGGCCCGAATGGAGCGCCAGCGCAGCCTTCACGGTGAGCATCCGCCTGCCCTGTGGGTCGTGCTGAGCGAAGCCGCCCTGGTCCAGGAGGTCGGTGGGCAACACGTCATGCGCAACCAACTGGCCCGCTTGTTGGACTTCCGCGACAGCCCGTGGGTGCAGATCCAGGTGCTCCCGTTCTCCGTCGGCCAACACGCGGGCATGATGGGGTCGTTCAACTTGCTCCGGTTCGAGAATGATCCCGACCTGTTCTACGTCGATGGCTACGACCAGGGCCATATGACCGCCAATCCGCAGGTGATCAAGGAACGCTCGGTCGGCTACGCTCGATTGCAAGCCGCAGCCCTCTCCCCGGAGAACTCGGCAACACTCATCGCTCATGTGATGGAGGAACGGTATGGAAAACAGCCATGACCTGGCCGGAGCACTGTGGCGAAAGTCCTCGTACAGCGGGACCAATGGCGGTGACTGCGTCGAGTGCACCGTCACCGGCGGCGCGGCCTGGCGGAAGTCCTCGTACAGCGGAAGCACCGGCGGCGACTGCGTCGAGGTGGCGGACGGCTGCCCCGCCTCCGTCCCCGTCCGCGACAGCAAGAACCCGGCCGGCCCCGTGCTCGTCCTGGGCGCCGACGCCTGGCAGGCGTTCGTGGACGGACTGCGCTGACGGACTGTCCGCCCCCTCGGCCACCCTGGGGCGGCGTCCGCGACCATGCGGTGCCAGGAGGACCATTGACGTACCCGCAACTGCCCACCCCCGAGGAGAAGCTCGCCGACGCGAAGAAGCTGTTGGGCATCCCGCGTATCGTCGTGATCTGCGGATCCACCCGCTTCATGACCGAGATGGCCGAGGCCGAACTACGGGAGACCGGAGCCGGAAGGATCGTCGTCAAACCGGGCTGCGACCTCAAGTCGCCGCACGAACTCTGGTCCGATCCCATCGAGGCCGAGACGCTGAAGGTCCGACTCGACGATCTGCACCGGGCGAAGATCCGGCTGGCTGATGAGGTGTTCGTGGTCGGCGACTACATCGGAGACAGCACCCGAGCGGAAATCGCCTACGCCCGTTCGCTGGGCAAGCCCGTACGGTTCACGCACCCCGAAGTCGACCCCGCACCCCTCTCCTGAAATCGATCGTCCACCGCCGACGGGGCGCTGTCGGAGTGTGGGTGGCTGCGGCGCGCATCAGCACCGTGGGCTCGGCTCCCCTTACGGGACGCATCCCCGAGTCAGGTGAGGGGCGCCCCCGATAGGCGGGAGACCGGCGGCCTGTGACGCTGCCGGTATGACCTCACGCCTCACGGGCGGCCGGCGCGCCCCCGTCCTCGTCGCCCCTCTCCTGCTCGCCCTGTACGGCCTGCTGCGGCTGGTCGACGGACTGGACGGGGACCACGGGCCCGGGCTCGCCTGGAACCTCGGACACACTCTCTTCTTCTTCGGCTTCTTACTCTTCGGCGTGGTGACGTTCAGACTGCGGGAGCTCGTCCCCGGCACCACCCTGCGCGGGCGCATCGCGGCGAACGCGGCCACGGCGGCCGGCCTGTCCGGCATCGCCTGCTTCCTCTGGGTGATCCTCGGCGACCTGTTCGCAGACGTGGCACCGTTGCCCGAACCGCTGGAGATGACCGGCCCGCTCGCGTTCCAGCTGGGGTGGCTCACGCTCCTGGTCATGCTGGTGACCGCCACACCGCGCCTGCTGCCCGTGTGGAGTCCTCTGTTCGTCCTCGCGGGCTTCGTCCTCTTCGCCGCCGATCTCGACCTGCTGCCCGTCGGTGCCGTGCTCCTGATGGCCGGGCTCGCTCCGGTGACCCGCGCATCCGGGGCGGCACACCCCGGGACGCCGAGTACGGGTGTGTGAGGGCACGCCACGTGCGCCCGCTGGTCCGTCACGGTGCACGGGAGACCACCTCGCCTCGTTACCGTGCAGGCGTGACCGCTTCCGCGCTGCCCCTCCTCTTCCTCGACGTCGATGGTCCGCTCCTCCCGTTCGGTGCGACCCCGCAGCAACTGCCGGACGGATATCCGGTGTACGGGCGGGGTCGGAGTTCCCGGCCAGGCGACAATCCGCTGACCACCAGGATCGATCCGGCCCAGGGTCCCCGGCTGATGGCGCTGCCGTGCGAGCTGGTGTGGGCGACGACGTGGATGTCCGAGGCGAACGACTGCATCGCGCCGTGGCTCGGTCTGCCCGAACTGCCCCTGGTCGAATGGCCCGACCCGGCTCCCGAGGAGCCGCCGGGGCTGCACTGGAAGACCCCGGGGCTCGTCGGCTGGGCCGCCGGACGGCCCTTCGCCTGGGTCGACGACGAGCTCACGGACATCGACCGCGCCTGGGTGGCAGAACATCATCCGGGCCTCGCCCTCCTGCACCACGTCGAGTCCTGGCGGGGCCTTGCCGACTCCGACTTCGCCACGCTCGACGCCTGGTTGCGGCGCACTGCGGGTTGACCAAGGGTCTGTCCCGCAACTCGGCGGGGCCCCGGGCACGAACCACCCCGACGGAGCGCAACCGTTCCGTTCAGGCTGTCCGCGCCCGGCTCCGATAGATTCATCCGCCATGCGATCCCGTGAGTTCGACCTCGACTTCCGCCACCACGCCGGGAGGACACGTAACTGGGGCCTTGCCCTGTTGTCTCTGGCGGCACTGCTCTGGGTCTGGTGCGCCGTACTCCTGCTGACGCCGTACGAGGTGGACGAGGAGCCCGGCGACCGGTACCCGGCGGAGTGCGAGTCACGGCTGTTCACCGATCGCGGCACCGCCAACGAGGGCCTGTTCAAGGGGGACGACTGCGCCGACGAGCGCGACTGGCCGGAGGCGATAGCCGTGCTCGGCGTCTCCGTGCCCGTGTCCGTCACCGGGGTGGCGCTCTTCACGATCGGCACCGTGTCGCGCCGGATGAGTTCCCATGGCCAGGCCATGCGCGAACTGGACGCACTGGCCGACAGGTCGAAGGACTGACGCGACGCCGCCACCGGGGCGCGAAGACGCTCCGGCGCCGGATGCACGGCACACCGGCCGGAGCCGCCCCGGAGAAGCAGGTCCTGCGGGGGGGGGGGCCACGGTCCCGCGCGACGGAAACTTGGATGCGGGGACGCCACGGCCGCCCTAGGCTGCTCCGGCCGGTGGGCGAGGTGCCGTGGCGGCCGTCAGTGGATCGGAGATGCACGAGGTATGACCAGTCAGCTGTTCGCGATCTGCTTCCACGCGACCCGCCCGGCGGACCTGGCACGCTTCTGGTCCGGCGTCCTGGGCTGGGAGTCGGCCGACGGTCCGGACGACGGCGTCGCGCTCCTGCCCCCTGACACGGCCGGATTCCGCATCCGTTTCCTGCCGAGCGAGGAGCCGAAGACCGGCCGGAACCAGGCGCACTTCGACCTGACCAGCACCTCCCCCGAGGACCAGCGGCAGACGGTGGACAGGGCACTGGAGCTCGGCGGGAACCACATCGACGTGGGCCAACTCCCGGAGGACGGGCATGTGGTGCTCGCCGATCCCGACGGCAACGAGTTCTGCGTCATCGAGGCCGGCAACGCCTTCCTCGCCGGCACCGGTTTCATCGGAGCGCTGGCCTGCGACGGTACGCAGGAGGTCGGTTACTTCTGGAGCAAGGCGCTGCGGTGGCCGCTGGTCTGGGACCAGGACGAGGAGACCGCGATCCAGTCGCCGGACGGCGGCACGAAGATCACGTGGGGTGGTCCTCCGGTGGCACGGAAGACGGGCACGAACAGGCTGTACTTCGACCTCCGCCTGCCCGCCGAGGCCGACCGGGACGCGGAGATCGACCGCCTGGTCTCGCTCGGCGCGACGCGCACCGAGGTGGTCGGGGGCGACGGCGGCCGGGCGCTGATGCTCGACCCCGACGGCAACGAGTTCACCGTCCAGGTGACCCGGTAGCGGGTGCTGCCGCCGGGTGGGCCGGGTGTCATGGGCGTGGCCTCCGGCCGTCCCCTGCGTCCCGGACGGAAGCGGTGTGCGGTGGGTGAAGAGAGTGTGCCGCCGACGATGTTCAAGGGGTGCCACGTCACGGGCCTGTCCCAGCCGCGGCAGGTCGCGGATGCGTGCGCCGAGCGCCGCGGGGAACCCCGGGACCGGTGAACGGCGGCAGGCGGGGGCGTACCGCTTCGCAGGACGCTCGGGCCCGAATCCTCGGGCCGGACAGGCGGTACGGGGCCCGGGCGCGCACCCCTCGGCCGGGCGGCACGCGCGCTGTCGGCGCCTGCCCGCACCCCGCATTCACGTGTAACAGGCATGTACGAGGGAACCGGCGAGCGGAACGGTCCCCGGGCGGCAGCGGGTCTTGATGACCAGTAGCGCTCGCCCCGGCGGGCGGGCAGACCTCATCGACCGCGAAGGAAGACACGATGCGCGCCAAGAAGCTCACCCTCACCGCACTGGCCCTCGCCGCAGGGCTCTCGCTCACCGCCTGCCAGGGGAACGAGGACTCCGCCGCGGGCGCGAGCGACTCCGGGGCCACGTCGTCGTCCTCGGCGTCCTCGTCCTCCTCGGACGCGGCCTCCGGTGACAGCGGCACGTCCGACGAGACCCCCACGGCCGGCGGCGGCGACTCCGCCTCGCAGTCCGCCCAGGGCAGCGGCAAGGGGCAGATCACCACCGGCACCTGCAAGACGTCGAACCTCGCCTTCGGCGCCACTCACGGCATGGGCGAGGGCGACCTCCTCGTCAGCCTCAGGAACACCGGCGAGGCGTGCACGCTCAAGGGCTTCCCCGGGGTCGACCTGAGGTCCCAGGACGCCTCAGGCCCTCTCAGCGCCGAGCGCAGCGAGCTCGACGCCCCGGTCGTGAACCTCGGCAACGGCGAGACCACCCGCTTCACCCTGCACTATCCGCCGGCCGAGGGCACGGGCGCGTACGTCAGCGCCATCGAGGTGACGCCGCCCGACGAGACCCACTCGAAGGCCCTGTCGGTCTCGCTCCGTCTCCAGATCGCCGACGGTGCCGACCAGCGGGTCGTGGTGGACCCCGTCGGCACCGGCAAGCAGTGACCCCCGAAGGACGTGACCACCCCCACGGGCCTGGGCCTGGGACCGCCGTGCGGGGTCACGGCCCGACGAGGACCTTGCTGAGCAGCGGCAGGTGGTCGGAGGCGGCCGGCTCGGTGTCCACGACCCGGGTGACGAGCGGAGTCACCCCGCGCGTCGTGTAGATGACGTCGATCCGCGCGGTGGGAGTCTCGGAGGGGTGGGTCGCACCGTCGCCACGCGGGTGCAGGGACCTGGCCCACGCGTCCGTGTACGCCTTCTGGAGCGGCTGGGACTCCGGCGCCGTCGGCAGGGCGTTGAAGTCGCCCACCAGGACGCCCGGCTTCCTCGCGCCGATCAGGTCCACGACCTGGGCGGTCTGCCGGAGCCGGTCGGTCTGTGAACTGGCGGCCAGGTGGGTGTTGTAGAACTCCACCTTCCTGCCGTGGACGTCGATCGTGGCGTGCAGCAGGCCGCGCTGCTCCTGGTCGGGCGACCTGAACAGCCAGGTGTTCTCCGAGGCGGTGATCGGGTAGCGGGACAGGATCGCCGTGCCGTACTGCACCCGGTGGTCGCTGCCGGCCGGCGGGGCGTTGTCGATGTTGGCGCCGAACACCACGTGGAAGCCGAGCCGTTCGGCGAGTTCGGCGGACTGGTCGGCCCATTCGCTGCGCGCCGAGTAGTGGTGGTCGACCTCCTGGAGGCCCACCACGTCGGCGCCGTTCTCCTTGACCACACGGGCGATCCGGTCGAGGTCCAGTACGTCGTCGGTGCCCTGGGCGTGGTGGATGTTGAAGGACATCACGTCCAGGACGCGGGGTCCGGGACGGGAGGCGGCCGAGGCCTGCGCCACGGAACCCGTGGCTGCGAGGGCGACGACTACGGCGGCGACGGACAGGGTCCGGCGGAACATGGGGCCTCCTGGCACGGATGCGCTGACTGCGCGGTTGCACGAACGGCCCCGATCGTTGCCCCGTCCACCGACGTGCCGGTGACCGCGAGGTGAAGACCGGCCCGCCGCCGGATGGCCGCCTGCCGACCCCCGGCAGGGGCTCCGGCCCTCTCGGCCCTCACACCGAGGCGAGCTCCCAGAGCAGTACCTCGGCCGGCTCCACCGCCGAGATCTCCAGCCCCCTGGACCCGGTGATCCGCGCCGAGTCGCCCGCGCCCAGTTCCTCTCCCCCGAGGACCACCTGCCCCCGCACCACATGGACGTACACGCCCACCGCATCCGGCACGGCGGTGCGCTCGCCCTGGGACACGCGGCGCACGTGGAGCATCGCACCGGCCTCGGGAAGGGCGTACGGGGTGGAGTCGGCGATCCCGGCGACATGCGTGTACGAGGGTTCCCCGCCGGGCTCCAGCGGTGCCAGCCACATCTGAACGAACGTCAGCGGGCCGTCCCCGTCGTTGCGCTCGACATGCCGGACCCCGGCGGCCGCGCTCAGGTGCTGGACGTCACCGGCGCGTACGACGGTGGCGTGCGAGGCGGAGTCGCGGTGGGTGAGCTCGCCCTCCACCACCCAGGTGACGATCTCGGTGTGGCTGTGCGGATGCTCGTCGAAGCCGGCGCCCGGGGCGAGACGCTCCTCGTTGCAGGCCAGGATCGGCCCGAAGCGGAGATTGTCCGGGTCGTAGAACCGCCCGAAGGAGAAGGCGTGCAGCGTCTCGATGCCCGCGGAGTCACCCGTGGCCGGGTCTCCGCCGCGGAACCGGTCCCCGGAGCGGCGTACGTCCATCACGGCACCACGGTATCCCCGCGGGCCGACCTCACGCCCCGCCCCTCCGGGCACCTGTTCCGATAAGGCAGTCTTGTGTGCGTGCCCCGACCCGATCCTGAGCAGCCCGCCACGCATGACGCCCATCTGCACGCCGCGACCCTGAAACGGCTGGAGCAGTCCTCCGGAAGGCTGGCCGCCAACGCCATCGCCCGCATGGACGAGACGCTGCCGTGGTACCGGGCGATGCCACCGGAGAACCGGTCCTGGATCGGCCTGGTGGCCCAGGCCGGTATCGCCGCGTTCACCGAGTGGTTCCGGTACCCGGAGACCCCGCAGGCCATCTCGACCGACGTGTTCGGCACCGCCCCGCGCGAGCTGACCAGGGCGATCACCCTGCGGCAGACCGTCGAGATGGTGCGGACGACGATCGAGGTCATGGAGACCGCGATCGAGGAGGTCGCGGCGCCCGGCGACGAGTCGGTGCTGCGCGAGGCCCTGCTCGTCTACGCGCGCGAGATCGCCTTCGCGACCGCCCAGGTGTACGCCCAGGCCGCCGAGGCCCGGGGCGCGTGGGACGCCCGGCTGGAATCCCTCGTGGTGAACGCGGTGCTGTCCGGCGAGGCCGACGAGGGCGCCGTCTCCCGGGCCGCCGCCCTCGGCTGGAACTCCCCCGAGCATGTGTGCGTCGTCCTCGGCACGGCTCCCGACGGGGACAGCGAGCTCACCGTGGAGGCGATCCGGCGGGCCGCCCGGCACGCCAAGCTCCAGGTCCTCACCGGGGTCCTCGGACACCGCCTGGTCGTGATCGCCGGCGGCAGCGACAACCCGCTGAACGTGGCGAAGTCACTGATCGGCCCCTACGCGGCCGGTCCTGTCGTCGCCGGCCCCGTGGTGCCCGACCTGCTCGCGGCCACCCGCTCCGCGCAGGCCGCGGCCGCCGGTCTCAGAGCCTGCTCGGCGTGGCAGGACGCTCCGAGGCCCGTCCTGTCGGACGATCTCCTTCCTGAGCGCGCGATGGCCGGTGACCCCGCCGCACGCGATCAGCTGGTGGAGGAGATCTACAGACCGCTGGAAGAAGCGGGCTCGGCACTTCTGGAGACCCTGAGTGTGTACCTGGAGCAGGCGAGCAGCCTGGAGGGCGCGGCACGGATGCTGTTCGTGCACCCCAATACCGTGCGCTACCGGCTGCGACGTGTGACCGACGTCACCGGCTGGTCACCCTCCGACGTCCGGTCCGCGTTCACGCTGCGGATCGCCCTCATCCTGGGGCGCTTGGCCGACGGGGACACCCAGTCCTAGACTTTTGTCGAACTTCAACAATTCCCCTGACGGTTCTTCGTCCCTGTCCCCACGGGCGTCCGGGGCCGTCCACAAGAGAGAGTGTGAGGGTGCTCGTACTCGTCGCTCCCGGCCAAGGCGCTCAGACGCCCGGCTTCCTGACTCCCTGGCTCGAACTCCCCGGTGCCGCCGACCGCATCGCGGGATGGTCCGACGCCATCGGGCTCGACCTTGCCCACTACGGCACGAAGGCCGACGCGGACGAGATCCGCGACACGGCGGTGGCCCAGCCGCTGCTGGTCGCCGCGGGACTGCTCTCCGCCGCCGCGCTGGACGCCTCCCCCGGCGTCGTCGCGGGGCACAGCGTCGGTGAGATCACCGCCGCCGCGCTCGCCGGCGTCATCGAGGACGAGGCCGCGCTCCGTTTCGTGCGCACCCGGGGGCTCGGCATGGCCGAGGCAGCCGCGGTCACCGAGACGGGAATGGCCGCGCTGCTCGGCGGAGACCCCGAGGTCACCGTCCCGCACCTGGAGAAGCTGGGTCTCACCCCGGCCAACGTCAACGGCGGCGGGCAGATCGTCGCCGCCGGCACCGCGGCCCAGATCGCCGCGCTGACGGAGGACAAGCCCGAGGGCGTGCGCCGTGTGGTGCCGCTCAAGGTCGCCGGCGCGTTCCACACGCACCACATGGCTCCGGCCGTGGAGAAGCTGCGTGAGGCGGCCACCGCCCTGACGGTCACCGACCCGAGGGTGACGTACGTGTCGAACGCCGACGGGAAGACGGTCACCGACGGCGCCGAGGTCATCGCGCGGCTCGTCGGCCAGGTCGCGAACCCCGTCCGCTGGGATCTGTGCATGGAGACCTTCGCCGAGCTCGGTGTGACGGCCCTCATCGAGGCCGCCCCCGGAGGCACCCTGGTCGGGCTCGCCAAGCGCGCGCTGCCCGGCGTGGAGACCCTCGCGCTCAAGACCCCCGACGACCTCGACGCGGCCCGCGCGCTCATCTCCGAGCACGCAGGCGCCTAAGGAGCCCGAGAGCATGTCGAAGATCAAGCCCAGCAAGGGCGCCCCGTACGCACGGATCATGGGTGTGGGCGGCTACCGCCCGACCCGTGTCGTGCCGAACGAGGTGATCCTCGAGACGATCGACTCGTCCGACGAGTGGATCCGCTCCCGCTCCGGTATCGCGACCCGCCACTGGGCCTCCGACGAGGAGACCGTGGCGATGATGTCCGTGGAGGCCTCGGGCAAGGCGATCGCGGACGCGGGGATCGCTCCCGAGCAGATCGGCGGAGTCATCGTCTCCACCGTCTCGCACTTCAAGCAGACCCCTGCCGTCGCGACCGACATCGCGCACCGGATCGGCGCGGGCAAGCCCGCCGCCTTCGACATCTCCGCCGGCTGCGCGGGCTTCGGCTACGGCCTCACGCTCGCCAAGGGCATGATCGTCGAGGGCTCCGCGGAGTACGTGCTCGTCATCGGCGTCGAGCGGCTCAGCGACCTCACCGACCTGGAGGACCGCGCGACGGCCTTCCTCTTCGGTGACGGTGCGGGCGCGGTCGTCGTGGGCCCGTCCCAGGAGCCGGCCATCGGCCCCACGGTCTGGGGCTCCGAGGGCGACAAGTCCGAGACGATCAAGCAGACCGTCGCGTGGAACGACTTCCACATCGGCGACGTCTCCAACCTTCCGCTGAACGAGCGGGGCGAGGTCAAGTTCCCCGCCATCACGCAGGAGGGCCAGGCGGTCTTCCGCTGGGCCGTCTTCGAGATGGCGAAGGTCGCCCAGCAGGCGCTGGAGGCGGCCGGGATCTCCCCGGAGGACCTGGATGTCTTCATTCCGCACCAGGCCAACATGCGGATCATCGACTCGATGGTGAAGACGCTCAAGCTGCCGGAGCACGTCACGGTCGCCCGTGACGTGGAAACCACCGGCAACACGTCGGCCGCCTCGATTCCGCTCGCTATGGAGCGGCTTCTGGCGACCGGTCAGGCCAAGAGCGGCGACACGGCGCTCATCATCGGCTTCGGGGCGGGTCTCGTCTACGCCGCGTCGGTCGTTACCCTCCCCTAGGCACACCGGACCTTTCGGTCCGCTCGCCCGAACCCTGCAGAAACACATCGAAGGAGCGCCAACATGGCCGCCACTCAGGAAGAGATCGTCACCGGTCTCGCCGAGATCGTCAACGAGATCGCCGGTATCCCGGTCGAGGACGTCCAGCTGGACAAGTCCTTCACCGACGACCTGGACGTCGACTCGCTGTCCATGGTCGAGGTCGTCGTCGCCGCCGAAGAGCGCTTCGACGTCAAGATCCCCGACGAGGACGTCAAGAATCTCAAGACGGTCGGCGACGCCGCCGAGTACATCCTGAAGCACCAGGGCTGATCCCAGCCCGTCCCGTGTGTCGCCACCCGGCGGTGGCGCCGCTGATTCACGACCCTCTACACGTGGAGAAGATTTTCCAGTGAGCCCGACCAATCGCACCGTGGTCGTCACCGGTATCGGCGCAACCACTCCGCTGGGTGGCGACTCCGCATCGACCTGGGAAGGTCTGATGGCCGGCCGTTCCGGCGTCAAGCCTCTCGAGGGCGAACGTTTCGCCGAACTGCCCGTCCGGATCGCCGCCCTCGCGGCCGTCGACCCGGGCGACGTACTGCCCCGGCCGCTCGCCCGCAAGCTGGACCGCTCGGCGCAGTTCGCGCTGATCGCGGCCCGCGAGGCCTGGGCGGACGCCGGCTTCACCGGCAAGGCCGGTGAGGACGAGAAGATCCAGCCCGAGCGTCTGGGCTCGGTCATCGCCTCCGGCATCGGCGGCGTGATCACCCTGCTCGACCAGTACGACGTGCTGAAGGAGAAGGGCGTACGCCGCGTCTCCCCGCACACCGTTCCCATGCTCATGCCCAACGGCCCGGCGGCCAACGTCGGTCTCGAGGTCAACGCCCAGGCCGGCGTCCACACCCCGGTCTCCGCCTGCGCGTCGGGTGCCGAGGCCATCGGCTACGCCGTCGAGATGATCCGCACCGGCCGTGCCGACGTCGTCGTCGCCGGCGGCACCGAGGCGGCCATCCACCCGCTGCCGATCGCCGCGTTCGCCAACATGATGGCGATGTCCAAGAGCAACGACGAGCCCGAGAAGGCCTCGCGTCCCTACGACACCGCCCGCGACGGCTTCGTCCTCGGCGAGGGCGCCGGCGTCGTGATCCTGGAGTCCGCGGAGCACGCCGCCGCGCGCGGCGCCAAGGTCTACTGCGAGGTGCTCGGCCAGGGCCTGTCCGCCGACGCCCACCACATCGCGCAGCCCGAGCCCACCGGGCGCGGCATCGCCGCGGCGATGCAGAACCTGCTGGACTCCACGGACCTGAAGCCGTCGGAGGTCGTGCACCTGAACGCGCACGCCACCTCCACGCCGCAGGGCGACGTCGCGGAGATCAAGGCGCTGCGTGCGGTGCTGGGCGACGACCTGGACCACGTCGCGATCTCGGCCACGAAGTCGATGACGGGTCACCTGCTGGGTGGCGCGGGCGGAATCGAGACCGTGGCGACCGTCCTGGCGCTGCACCACCGCATGGCGCCGCCGACCATCAACATCGACGACCTCGACGAGGCCGTCGAGGCGGATGTCGTGCGGGGCGAGCCGAGGGCGCTGCCCGAGGGCCCGATCGCCGCGATCAACAACTCGTTCGGCTTCGGCGGCCACAACGTGGTGCTGGCCTTCCGCTCCGTCTGACCCGCTGTTCCCGCCGTGAGGCCCGCTTCCCGCCAGGGAGGCGGGCCTCACGCGTGGCGCGGCCGTCCCGTCCGGGGCGGGACCGCGCGCGTGGCGCGGCCGTCCGTACGGCTCCGCGTCGTGCCGCCGCCCGGTCCGGGGAGCCGGCACGCTCCACCCGTCCGACCGACGAGGGAAGACATGCACACGACCATCAGCCCTTTCACTCTCGCGCGCTGGAAGGAGAGGCAGCCGGGCGGTGTCACGAGGTCCGGCTGGCGGGGCACGTCCGCCGAGCTCGGTGACATCCAGGTGGTGTACCCGGCGGGCCGGGACGCGCCGGACGCGGTCTCCGCGGAGGTGCGCGGCGGTCTGATACCCACGGCCGTGTTCGAGACGCGTGGCCCGCACGTGGACCTCGTGTCGATGCCGACCCTCAACCGCTCGACGCTCCGGGTGGGGGACGGGCTCGTGCACATGAGCCGGAACCGGTGGGCCCCGACGCACCGGGGGCGTGCCCTGCGGATGACGTACCTGGGCGACTCCTACCGGCTCAGGGCGATCAGCCGCCGGGCGTACGAGCTGTCCCGGCGCCCCGACCCGGAGGACCCCGGTTCCGTCGTCACGGTGCGCCAGGCGGGCCTCGGGAGCGGCAGGCGGGTGACCGTGCGGGCGGCCGGGCGGGTCCTGCCGGCCGACGTCTGCCTCGCGGTCCTCTTCACCGGGGTCGACCGGTCCGTGCTCACACGGCGTGGCGCCGTCCGGGCGGGCGTCTTGAGGGCCTTGGGCTTCTGGGCCGAGTCCCAGGCCTGAGGGGCCGCCGGCAGCGGCACGGGCCATGCGTCCGGGGGATCGAGGGAAACGTTTCAGCTGGGCCTGCCTCGAACCCCGGAGCCGCTGCCCCGTCAGACGACCTGGTGCAGCCAGCGCACGGGCGCGCCTTCTCCCGCATGGCGGAAGGACTCGAGCTCGTCGTCCCAGGGCTTGCCCAGGAGCTTGGCGACCTCGGCCTCCAGGTCCGTCTCGCCGCGCAGGGAGCGCGCCAGCGCCGCCCGCAGCCGGTCCTCGGGGACCAGGATGTCGCCGTGCATGCCGGTGACGGCGTGGAAGATGCCGAGACCCGGCGTGGAGCTGTAGCGCTCCCCCTCCGCCGTGGGGCACGGCTCCGCCGTCACCTCGAAGCGCAGCAGATCCCAGCCGCGGAGGGCCGAGGCCAGCTCCGACGCCGTACCCGCGCGGCCCTTCCAGGAGAATTCCGACCGCCAGGTGCCTGGAGCGGCCGGCTGTCTGATCCAGTCCAGCTGGACCCTCACACCGAGAACACCCGCTACCGCCCATTCGACATGCGGGCACAGCGCGCGCGGTGCGGAGTGAACGTACAGAACTCCACGTGTCGTCACCGGGACCTCCAGTGTGGGACGAGGTTCGCCTTCCCCAGCGGCCTCGCGCCCGTACCGTCGCTTCCCGGCCGGCTCCCGAGGTTGTCATCAGTAAACAGCATCGGGAGTGAATCTCCAGAAAAGGGACAGTATGTGACGTGAGTTAACTTACCGGACCCACCGATGTGCCTGCGGGCCGGCCGGGCGCCACTGGTTCGACGGGGAAAAGCTACCGTGCGCCGGGGCCCGTTGTGTGACGTACCGTCGGTCCCGGGCCCGTGATTCGCTCAGCATTCACCCGCGAGGGCGTGAGGGCCCGCCACCTGGGGCTGTCCGGTTGTGCCAGGGGCACAATCACCCGGGTGACCGGAGGGGAGACAGGGATGCCCGAGCGTTCGCCACGTCGCCGTGTCCGGGGCGCTGCGGCCACTCTGACGGCGGTCGCGCTCGCCGGCTCCGCCGTGCTCACGGGCTGCACCTCCGACGGGTCCCCCGCCCCGCGGAGCGCCGCCGGAACCCGGAGCCCCTCACCCTCGCCGACGCCGGCCTGGGACGCGAGCCCCGCCTCGGTCGCCGCCGTCGGGGACTCCATCACCCGCGGCTTCGACGCCTGCTCGGTCCTGGCCGACTGCCCCGAGGTCTCCTGGGCGACCGGCACCGACGGCGGGGTGCGGAGCCTGGCCGTACGCCTGCTGGGTGTGTCGAAGGCGGCCTCGCACAGCTGGAACCACGCCGTGTCGGGCGCCCGGATGGCCCAGCTCCCGGAGCAGATGGCGCTGGCGGCGAAGGACAGGCCGGATCTGGTCACGGTGATGATCGGCGCGAACGACGCCTGCCGGGACTCCGTGGCCCTGATGACCCCGGTGGCGGACTTCCGGACCTCCTTCGAGTCCTCGCTGCGGCAGTTGCGCTCCGCGGCCCCGACGTCGCAGGTGTACGTGTCGAGCGTGCCGGATCTCAAGCGGCTCTGGTCGACGGGGCGGGAGAATCCGCTCGGCAAGCAGATCTGGAAGCTGGGGATCTGCCGGTCGATGCTGGCCGACGCGGACGACATGGGGGCGAAGGCCGTCGCCCGCCGTGACGCGGTGCGGGAGCGGGTCGTCGCCTACAACGAGGTGCTGCGCGACGTATGCGCCCGGGACGAGCGGTGCCGCTACGACGGCGGGGCGGTGTTCGACTACCGGTTCACCGGTGCGCAGCTCAGCGAGTGGGACTGGTTCCACCCGGGGCGCAACGGCCAGGCCAGGCTGGCGGAGATCGCCTACCGCAAGGTCACGGAGGCCGGGCCCCCGGCGTAAGGTTCTTGATCATGACGACGGGTGCGGCGGTACACAGCGAAGACTTCTCCACGCTCGCGGACGGCACACCGGTCCGCCGCTGGACCCTGGAGCACGCAGGCACGCTGGTACGGGTGCTGACGTACGGCGCCGTGGTGCAGTCGGTGGAGATCCCCGGCAGGGACGGCACCCGCGCCGAGGTGGCCCTGGGGCTGCCGGACCTGACGGCGTACGAGACCCACACCGGGCCGTACTTCGGCGCCGTGGTCGGCCGGTACGCGAACCGGATCGCGGGCGGGTCCTTCGTCCTCGACGGGCGGACGCACCAGGTCACGAGGAACGAGGGCCGCAACACCCTGCACGGCGGCGAACGCGGCTTCGACAAGCGCGTGTGGGACGCCGAGGAGGTGCCCGGCGGGGTGCGGCTCTCGCTGGTCGCCGAGGACGGCGAGGAGGGCTTCCCCGGGCGGCTGGCGGTCTCGGTGGCGTACACCCTGGACGAGGACGGCGCGCTGCGGATCGGCTACCGGGCGACGACGGACGCGCCGACCGTGGTCAACCTGACGAACCACACCTACTGGAACCTCGCCGGGGCGGACAGCGGGAGCGCGCTCGGGCACGAACTGCGGCTGGCGGCCGGGCGGATCACTCCGGGGGACGAGGAGTCGATCCCCACGGGCGAGCTCCTGCCGGTGCAGGGCACCCGGTTCGACTTCCGGGAGCAGAAGCCGGTCGGTCCCGGGTACGACACCAACTACGTGCTGGAGGAGACCGGCGGGGAACCGGTCGCCGAGCTGTACGACCCCGCCTCGGGGCGTCTGCTCACGGTCCGCACGACGGAGCCGGGGCTCCAGCTCTACACCGCCGACCACTTCGGCGGGGACCCCTTCGTGCCGTGCGCCGGGATCGCGCTGGAGACGCAGCACTTCCCGGACGCGCCGAACCACCCGGGGTTCCCGAGCACCGTGCTGCGGCCCGGCGAGGAGTTCACCTCCACGACGGTGTACGGGTTCTCGGTGCGCTGAGGCCAGGAGTGACGACGCGGCCGGGCCGGGCCGACGTCGTCCCGCCGGGACGTCAGCGGGCCAGGCCCAGGGTGACCCCGAGGCCGACGAGGACCGAGCCGATCCCCCGGTTCAGCGCCCTCTGCCGGCGCAGCAGCGCGGTGCGCAGCCGCGCGTGGGAGAAGAACAGCGCCACGAGCCCGAACCACCCGAAGTGGGCGAGCGACATGAAGAGTCCGTAGCCCGCCTGCTGCCAGAGGGCCGTGTCCGGGCCGACGACCTGGGTGAACGTCGAGACGACGAAGAGGGTGGTCTTGGGGTTCAGCACATTGGTGAGGAAGCCGGTGCGCAGGGCCCCGGGACCGCTCAGGCCGCTCCTCCCGCTCAGATCGACGGTGAGCTCGCCGCGGTCGAGGAAGGTGCGGACCCCGATGTACACGAGGTAGGCGGCACCCACCAGCTTGATCACGGTGAACAGCGCCGTGGACGAGGCGATCAGCAGGCCGACGCCGAGCATGGTGTAGGTGACGTGGACCAGGACACCGGCGGCGACACCCGCGGCCCCCAGGAGGCCCGTCCTGCGCCCGTACAGGCAGCTGTTGCGTACGACCATGGCGAAGTCGGCACCCGGGCTGATCACGGCGAGCACGGTGATCAGGGCGACGGCAAGCATCTCGGTCACGCTCTTCCCTCCTGGTCGGCCGCGGTCCGGGGGTACGGCCGCGGGCGCTTCCGGCTCAGTCCTTGCGCAGGGTGTACGGCGACGCGGGGGCGGGCGCCGGCTCGGCCTCGGGCGACGCCGTGAGGTCACGGGCCAGCAGGGTGGCCCCGGCGACGGCGCCCGGCATCAGGAACACGGCGACGAACGGGACGAGGAAGGCGAGCGCCAGCGGCACGCCGAAACCGAGGACCGCCATGCGCCGGCCGCGCAGCAGCACGAGCCGGTCCTTCAGGACCATGCCCCGGCGCTGGAGGGCGACCGCGGTCAGTTCCTCGGAGAGGAAGTAGCCGGAGACGCAGAACCCGAGGGCGGGGACCACGGTCTGCCCGACGACGGGGATGAAGCCGAGGGCGAAGAGCAGCACCCCGTAGAGCGCGACCCGCAGCAGGATGCGGACGGAGTCACGGGCGGAGATCCACAGCTCCCGCCAGAGCGGCAGGCCCGACTCGGGCACCTCGCCGCCCTCGCTGCGGTCGACGGCCTCGGAGAGCGACTCGTAGAACGGCTGGCCGACCAGCAGGGTCACCGCGGTGAAGGTGATGACCGCGAGGAATATCCCGAAGACGAAGACCAGGACGGTCAGGGTGTTGCGCAGGAGGCCCAGCCAGGGCGACGACCAGTCGTCGGCGAACGGGGTGGCCCAGCCGGCGAAGTCGTCCGCGCCGTAGCCGAGGCCGACGAGCGCGCCCGCGTAGACGACGAGGGTGATCAGTGCGGGCAGCAGGCCGAACCCGAACCACCGGCCGTGTCCGAAGGCCCAGCGCTGGCCCTTGACCAAGTAACCGAAACCCGCCCCGAGATCACTCATGGCATCAGCCTACGTGCGCGAACCATTGACACGTCCCCGGGCCCGAATTACGGTCACGCCAGCATTTCGAACGAGTGACGAAATACCGAACACCGTGGAGAGGCAACACCCGTGCGCATCACCGGAATCAGCACGCACGTCGTCGGCACGCCGTGGCGCAACCTCACCTACGTCCAGGTGCACACCGACGAGGGTCTCACCGGAGTCGGCGAGACCCGGATGCTCGGCCGCACGGACGCACTGCTCGGCTATCTGCGGGAGGCGTCGGCCAACCACATCACCGGGTCCGACCCGTTCGCGATCGAGGACCTCGTCAAGCGGATGAAGTACGGCGACTACGGCCGGGCCGGGGAGATCGTGATGTCCGGCATCGCGGTCATCGAGATGGCCTGCTGGGACATCAAGGGCAAGGCGCTGGGCGTCCCCGTCTGGCAGCTGCTCGGCGGAAAGGTCACCGACCGGGTCAAGGCGTACGCCAACGGCTGGTACACCACCGAGCGCACCCCGGAGGCGTACCACGAGGCGGCGCAGGGAGTGGTGGAGCGCGGGTACCGGGCGCTGAAGATCGACCCCTTCGGCACGGGCCACTTCGAGCTGGGCCAGGAGGAGACCCGCTACGCCGTGTCCCTCATCGAGGCCGTGCGGGACGCCATCGGCCCCGACACCGAGCTGATGCTGGAGATGCACGGACGGTTCAGCCCGTCGACGGCGGTGCGGATCGCGCGCGAGATGGCGCCGTTCAGGCCGGCCTGGCTGGAGGAGCCGGTCCCGCCGGAGAACCTCAAGGCCCTGAGCAAGGTGGCGGAGAAGGTGGACCTGCCGATCGCGACGGGCGAACGCATCCACGACCGGATCGAGTTCCGCGAGCTCTTCGAGTCGCAGGCCGCCGACATCATCCAGCCGGACGTCGGCCACATCGGCGGCATCCTGGAGACCCGCAAGCTCGCAGCGACCGCCGAGACCCACTACACGCTGATCGCCCCGCACAACGTGGGCGGCTCGGTGCTGACCGCGGCGAGCCTCCAGGTGGCGGGCTGCACCCCCAACTTCAAGATCCTCGAACACTTCAACGACTTCGCGGACGCGGACATCAAGAAGGTCGTCAAGGGCGCCCCCGCCGTCGACCCCGCGACCGGCTGCTTCGAGCTCTCCGACGCCCCCGGGCTCGGCGTGGAGCTGGACGTGGACGCCGCGGCGGAATTCCCGCAGCAGCAGGCGCGGTTCGACCTGTGGGCGGACGGCTGGGAGAAGAGGCAGCCCAAGTGACGCCCGTCTCGCGCTCGTTGACCGTCGAGCGGCCGGGCAGCCACCGGCTGACCGAGGGGCCGCTCCCGGATCCTGGCCCCGGCGAGGTCAGGGTGCGCGTCGCCGCCGCGGGGATCTGCATGAGCGACCGCGAGGTCTACGACGGCCGTCGCGACCCCGCCTACGTGCGCTACCCCGTGGTCCCGGGGCACGAGTGGGCGGGCACCGTCGACGCGGTGGGCGAGGGCGTCGACCCCGCACTGACCGGGCGGCGCACGGTCGCCGAGGGCTTCCGGGCGTGCGGGCGCTGCGAGCGGTGCCGGTACGGGGAGACCTCCCTGTGCACCGCGGGTTACGACGAGACGGGGTTCACCCGGCCCGGGGCGTTCGCCGACCACCTGGTCGTCCCGGCACGGCTGCTGCACCCGCTCGCCGACGACGCCGACCTGCGGGCCGCGGCCCTGCTGGAGCCGTCCGCCGTGATCGCGGCGGCGGTACGGGCGGGGGCTCCCGAGCCGGGTGAGCGGATCGCCGTGGTCGGGGCGGGCACGCTCGGCCTGCTCGCGGTGCAGCTGCTGGCGGCGGTGTCGCCGGCGGAGCTCACCGTGATCGACCCGAGGCAGGAACGCGCTTCGCTGGCCCTGGACTTCGGGGCGGGCGAGGCCCGGGTACCCAAGGAGGCAGAGGAGGTGCGCGGCCGCTACGACCTGGTCGTGGAGACGGCCGGAGCGCCGTCCACCGCGGCGGACGCGTGCCTGCTGGCGCGTCGCGGCGGCCGGGTTGTGCTGACCGGGATGTTCACCCCCGGCGCCGTGGGCATCGACCCGGTGCACCTGTCACTCAGCCAGCTCACCGTGCGCAGCGTCTTCGGTGCACCCTCGGCCGCCTGGTCCTACGCCGTGCGGGCGTTCACGGCCGGGTTGCTCGACCCGGCCCCGCTGATCACCCACGAGTTCCCGCTGGAGCGGTTCGCCGATGCGGTGGCGCTGGTGGGATCCGGGGATCCGGAGACCGGGAAGGTGCTGCTGCGGCCGTGACGGGCCCGCCCTGATCCGTACGCCGGCCCGGCGGCGACCTGACCGCCTCCGTACCGGCGTACCCCCAAAGATCCGAATGTCGTCCGAAATACCGAACATGAAGGACCAGTCGTGAACGACGCCCCTGTCTCTCCCCCCGGTGCCGCCGGTGCCCGCCGCCCCGGCGAGGCGGCGCTCACCGCGCTCGGCCTCGGCCCGGCGCCCCTGTCCCCGGCCGACGCCTCCCCGCACTCCTTCCCCGACGGGGGGAGCTGGCGCACCGAGGTGCCGTCCGTGGAGGGCCCGGAGGCCCTCGGTGTCGTGCTCGAGGAGTCGGCGAGGCTCGGCGTACCGGTCCACCGCATCAGCCAGGGCAGCGGCATCTGGATGCTGACCGACGCCGAGATCACCGAGATGGTCGGGGGCTGCGCCGAACGGGACATCGAGCTCTGCCTGTTCACGGGGCCGCGCGGCACCTGGGACACCGGCGCCTCGGTCCGCACCGACTCCGGCGGGGCCGGGCTGCGCGCCCGGGGCCACGACGCCGTGGCCGGCTGCGTGGAGGACGCCCTGCGCGCCACCGGGCTGGGTGTGAAGTGCCTGCTCGTGGCCGACGAGGGTGTGCTGTGGACCCTGCACCGGCTGCGCGAGCAGGGCATCCTGCCCGCGGACACCACCTTCAAGGTGTCCGCGCTCATCGGACCGGTGAACCCGGCCTCGTACGCCGTGTTCGAGCAGCTCGGAGCCGACTCGGTCAACATCCCCAGCGA
This sequence comes from Streptomyces sp. NPDC055962, assembly GCF_042270185.1. Taxonomy (NCBI): domain Bacteria; kingdom Bacillati; phylum Actinomycetota; class Actinomycetes; order Kitasatosporales; family Streptomycetaceae; genus Streptomyces; species Streptomyces sp. NPDC055962. Next base: position 711,479 of record NZ_JBHJYN010000002.1, on the reverse strand, counting down.
CCTGACGCTCGCCCAGCTCACCGAGATCCGCCGGGTCTCGCGGGCGCCGATGGACCTCTACATCGAGGCACCCGACGACCTGGGCGGTTATGTGCGGATGTACGAGGTCGCCGAGCTGATCCGACGCGGCGCGCCCCTGTACCTGAAGTTCGGCCTCTCCAGGTCGCCCGGGATCTACCCGTACGGCCGGCACCTGCGGGAGCTGGCGCTGTCCACCGCCACGGAGCGCGTGCGGCGCGGCCGCCTCGCGCTGGACCTGCTCGCACGGCACGGGGCGGACGGAGGCATGGCGGCCCTCGGCAGCCGACTCCCGGGCCCGCTCAGCCGGTTCGGAACTTCGTCATAACGTTCCGGAAACAGTCTCCCCAAAAAAAGACACAGCCGCGCACAATCCCACACACCTGTTCTCGGTCGAGCCGCTCTCAGCCTTTCGGCACCACCGGACCGAGCCATGACCCACATCAAGGATGATGACCATGCGCAACCGCAGAGCCGCACTCGCCGCCGTAGCCTCCGCCGCCTCCCTGGCCCTCGCCCTGACCGCCTGCGGCCAGAACAGCGAGGGCGGCAGTGAGGAGGACAAGGGCGGCTCCGACGGCGCCACCATCGGCATCGCAATGCCGACCAAGTCCTCCGAGCGCTGGATCTCCGACGGTGCCAACGTCGTGAAGGAGCTCAAGGGCAAGGGCTACAAGACCAAGCTGGCCTACGGCGAGGACGACCCGGACCAGCAGGTCTCGCAGATCGAGAACATGATCACGCAGGGCGTGGACGCCCTGATCGTCGCCGCGATCGACAACAAGTCGCTCGACAACGTTCTCCAGCAGGCCAAGGACGCCGACATCCCGGTGATCTCCTACGACCGGCTGATCCTCGGCTCGGAGAACGTCGACTACTACGCCTCGTTCGACAACGAGAAGGTCGGCGAGCTCCAGGGCACGTACATCGTGGACAAGCTGGGGCTGGAGGACGGCAAGAAGGGCCCCTTCAGCATCGAGCTGTTCGCCGGCTCCAACGACGACAACAACACCAAGTACTTCTTCCAGGGCGCCATGAACGTCCTGAAGCCCTACGTGGACAAGGGCGAGCTGGTCGTCCGGTCCAAGCAGACCGCCCTCAACCAGGTCACCACCCTGCGCTGGGACGGCGGCACCGCCCAGAAGCGCATGGACGACCTGCTGACGTCCAGCTACCGCAGCGCCCGGGTCGACGCCGTGCTCTCGCCGTACGACGGCATCTCCATCGGCATCCTCTCCGCCCTGAAGTCGGACGGCTACGGCACCAAGGCCAAGCCGATGCCGGTCGTCACGGGCCAGGACGCCGAGGTCGCCTCGGTGAAGTCCATCATCACGGGCGAGCAGACGCAGACCGTCTACAAGGACCTGCGTGAACTCGCCAAGGTCGCCTCGAACATGGTCGACGCGGTCCTGAACGACAAGAAGCCCGAGGTCAACGACACCAAGTCGTACGACAACGGCGCCAAGGTCGTCCCCGCCTTCCTGCTCCAGCCCGTCAGCGTCGACAAGGCCAACTACAAGGAGATCCTCGTCGACGGCGGCTACTACACCGAGAACGACCTCAAGTAACCGGGCTCCCTCAAGGATTGGAAGGCAAGACCATGGCGGGACCCGTCCTGGAAATGCGCTCGATCGTCAAGACCTTCCCCGGTGTGAAGGCGCTCTCGGACGTCACACTGACCGTCCGTCAGGGCGAGGTCCACGCCATATGCGGAGAGAACGGCGCCGGCAAGTCGACCCTGATGAAGGTGCTCTCCGGCGTCCATCCGCACGGCAGCTACGAAGGGGACGTCCTCTTCGAGGGCGAGACCTGCCGGTTCAAGGACATCCGGGCGAGCGAGCAGCACGGCATCGTGATCATCCACCAGGAACTGGCACTGGTGCCGTACCTCTCCATCGCGGAGAACATCTTCCTCGGCAACGAGCACGCCAAGCGCGGGCTGATCAACTGGAACGACACCCTCAGGCACGCGGGTGAACTGCTGCGCCGGGTCGGTCTCGACGAGCACCCGGAGACCCGCGTCGCCGACATCGGCGTGGGCAAGCAGCAGCTGGTGGAGATAGCCAAAGCGCTCTCGAAGAAGGTGAAGCTGCTCATCCTCGACGAGCCGACGGCGGCGCTCAACGACGAGGACAGCGGCAAACTCCTCGACCTGATCCTCTCGTTGAAGGACCAGGGCATGACCTCGATCATCATCTCGCACAAGCTGAACGAGATCCGCCGGGTCGCCGACTCGGTCACGATCATCCGCGACGGGCGCTCCATCGAGACGCTCGACGTGAAGGCGGCGGAGACGACCGAGGACCGGATCATCAGCGGGATGGTCGGCCGCGATCTGGAGCACCGCTTCCCGGAGCGGACCCCGCACCACCCGGAGGAGGGCTCCGCGCCCGCCCTGGAGATCCGCAACTGGACGGTGCACCACCCGATCGACCAGCAGCGCAAGGTCGTCGACGACGTCTCGATCGAGGTACGGCGCGGCGAGATCGTCGGCATCGCGGGACTCATGGGCGCCGGCCGCACCGAACTGGCGATGAGCGTCTTCGGCCGCTCCTACGGGCGCTACGCGGGCGGCACCGTCCTCAGGGACGGTGCCGTGGTCCGTACGAAGACCGTCCCCGAGGCGGTCGGGCACGGCATCGCGTACGCCACGGAGGACCGCAAGCACTACGGCCTCAACCTCATCGACACGATCAACCGGAACATCTCGCTGACCGCCCTGGGCAAGGTCGCCAGGCGGGGCGTGGTCGACGAGCACGGGGAACGGCAGGTCGCCGAGGACTTCCGGAAGTCCATGAACATCAAGGCGCCGACCGTCTTCGAGCCGGTGGGCAAGCTGTCCGGCGGCAACCAGCAGAAGGTCGTCCTCAGCAAGTGGATCTTCGCGGGTCCCGAGGTGCTGATCCTGGACGAGCCCACGCGCGGCATCGACGTGGGAGCCAAGTACGAGATCTACACGGTCATCGACCGGCTGGCCGCCCAGGGCAAGGCGGTCGTCTTCATTTCCTCGGAACTGCCGGAACTGCTCGGCATGTGCGACCGCATCTACACGATGGCCGCCGGCCGGCTGACGGGTGAGTTCTCCCGGGCCGAGGCCTCGCAGGAAGCGCTGATGCGTCAGATGACGAAGGACAAAGAGGTAACCCGATGAGCACGGACGTGACCGCGAAGACCCCGGCCCCCGTGCCGCCCGGCAAGGACGGGGCGGCCACCGGTGAGGGACTGCTCCAGCTGATGCTGGGCGGCATGCGCCGCAACATGCGCCAGTACGGCATGCTGATGGCCCTCGGCCTGATCGTGGTGCTGTTCGCGGTGTGGACGGACGGCGACCTGCTGCTGCCGCGCAACGTCTCCAACCTGGTGCTGCAGAACAGCTACATCCTGATCCTCGCGATCGGCATGATGCTCGTCATCATCGCGGGCCACATCGACCTCTCGGTCGGCTCGCTGACCGCTTTCATCGGTGCGATGGCCGCCGTGCTGATGGTCGAGCACGATCTCCCCTGGCCCCTCGCCGTGGTGCTGTGCCTGGCCATCGGCGCCGTCGCGGGTTCGGTGCAGGGCTTCTTCATCGCCTACCTCGGCATACCGTCGTTCATCGTGACCCTCGCGGGCATGCTGCTCTTCCGCGGTCTGACGGAGATCTTCCTGAAGGGCCAGACCCTCGGCCCCTTCCCGAAGGACCTGCAGAAGATAGCCAACGGCTTCCTGCCCGAGGTCGGGCCCTCCACCAACTACCACAACCTCACCCTGCTCCTGGGCTTCGCCCTGATCGCCTTCGTGGTGATCCAGGAGATGCGCGACCGCAAGCGGCAGCAGGAGTTCGCCCTCGACGTGCTGCCGGCCAAGCTGTTCGTGCTGAAGCTGGTGGCACTGGTCTCGGCCGTCCTCGTCGTCACCCTGCTGCTCGCCAGCTACAAGGGCGCCCCGGTCGTGCTGCTCATCCTCGGCGTGCTCGTGGTCGGGTTCGGCTACCTGATGCGCAACGCGATCGTCGGCCGCCACATCTACGCCATCGGCGGCAACCTGCCCGCCGCCAAGCTGTCGGGCGTGAAGGACAAGAAGGTCACCTTCCTGGTCTTCCTGAACATGGGCATGCTCGCGGCCCTGGCGGGCCTGGTCTTCGCCGCCCGCTTCAACGCGGCCTCGCCCAAGGCGGGCCTCAACTTCGAACTGGAGGCCATCGCCGCCTCGTTCATCGGCGGCGCGTCGATGAGCGGCGGCGTCGGCACGGTCCTCGGCGCGATCATCGGTGGTCTGGTCCTGGGCGTGCTGAACAACGGTATGAACCTCGTCGGCATCGGCACCGACTGGCAGCAGGTCATCAAGGGTGCGGTGCTGCTGGCCGCCGTCGGCTTCGACGTCTGGAACAAGCGCAAGGTCGGTTCGTAACACCCCTTTCCTCTGACAGGAGTCGTGTAGATGACCTTCATCGCCGGAACCAGCAGACGCACCGTCCTGACGGCGGTGCTGCGCCCGGGCGCCACCTACCGCTCGACGACGGTGCACGCCTTCTCCGCACGCTGAACCGACGGTACGCCGATGGCGCCCGCCCCGGGCCTGGGGGCGGGCGCCATCGGCGTACCGGCGTGCGGGGGTACCAGGGTGCGGGCAGGCGGGCAGGGGGTCGATATTCCTTCGAGCCGGTCCCGCCGCTCTGTTAGCCTGCCGGAGGCCGTGCGAGAGAGACAGGAGGTGGTACCCGTGAACGCAGTATCGACATGGGTGCTCCCCTGCGGAGTCATGGCCGGGCGATAGGTCGTCCGGGAGCGCCTTCACCAAGCCCTCCCGAAAGGCACGACCATGCGTTTCACCTCCGAACACCGCCTCGGCGACGACATCCTCGAACGCCGTTTCCTGCTCGGCGAGATCCCCGGCATCCTGTGGACGCCCGCGTCCGCACCCACGCCGGATCCGGCGCCGCTGATCCTGCTCGGCCACCCTCCGCTCGGCCTGGACAGGATGTACCCGCGGCTCGCGGAGCGGGCCCGGCAGGCGGTCGCGGACGGCTTCGCCGCGGCCACCGTCGAGCTCCCCGGCAGCGGCGACCGGCCGCGATGGCCCGCCGTCGACCAGGCGCGCGCGGACCTGCGCCGGACCATGCAGGCCGGCGAGCCCGTCGGTGACGCGCTCATCGATGCCCTCGTCCTCCCGCTGGTCGACAGGGCGGTCCCGGAATGGCAGGACGCCCTGGACGCTCTCCTCGACCTGCCCGGGATCGGCGGGCCGGTCGGGTACTCGGGAGGAGTGATCTCCATCGGCACCCGGCTGGCGGCGGTCGAGCCGCGCGTCTCGGCCGCCGTCCTGTTCGCCGGGAGCCTCGTCCCCCGCGTCATCTTCGAGGAAGCGCGCCGGGTCACCGTCCCGGTGCACGTCCTGCTGCAGTGGGACGACGAGGGCAACGACCGGCAGGCGGCGCTGGACCTGTTCGACGCCTTCGGCTCCGAGGAGAAGACGCTGCACGCCACCCTGGGAGGGCACACCGGTGTCCCGCGGTTCGCCGGGGACTCCGCCGCACGCTTCCTCACCCGGCACCTCCGCCCCTGAGGGCGAGCCCGTGAGGGGGCCGGAGCCCGGCCCCTTCACGGGGCACCCGTAGCGGGTCGGACGTCCGGCCTACTCCAGCCGGATCATGTTCCAGGAGAGCGGGGCCAGCACCGCCGTGAGCGTGCCGTCGGCGAGCTCGGTGCCCTCGGCGGCGTGCGGGACGACCCGCTCGGGCTCGGCGAGGGTGTTGCGCGCCTCCGGGTCGGCGTCCGCGACGACCAGGTGCTCGGCCACCCGGCCCAGCTCCAGCCCCGCCAGGGCGACTTCGAGCGGCAGCTCGGCGTCCTGGCTCCGGTTCACGGCGAAGACCGTGACGGCCCCGGTCTCCGGGTCCCGTACGGCGGTGGCGTGCAGCAGGTCCGTCTCGCCGTACTTCGCCGTCCCGTGGGTGGGCGAGTCCACCCGTACGTCGAGGACCTGGCCCCGGCCGTACCGCGCGGCCTGGGCGAAGGGGATGAAGGTGGTCTGCCGCCAGGCGGGGCCACCGGGCTCGGTCATGATCGGCGCGATGACGTTGACCAGCTGGGCGAGGCAGGCGACGGTCACCCGGTCGGCGTGGCGCAGCAGGGCGATGAGCAGGCTGCCGAAGACGACGGCGTCGGTGACGGTGTAGTTGTCCTCCAGCAGCCGGGGCGCCTCGGGCCAGTCGAGCGGGTTCTCCTCCGTCTCCTGCTGGAAGCGCTTCTGGTACCAGACGTTCCACTCGTCGAAGGAGAGGTTGATCTTCTTCGTGGACTTGAGACGGGCCCCGACGTGGTCGCAGGTCGCGACGACGCTCTCGATGAAGGACTCCATGTCGACGGCCGAGGCGAGGAAGGAGTCGCGGTCGCCGTCGGTCTCCTCGTAGTAGGCGTGCAGGGAGACGTAGTCGACGAGGTCGTAGGTCTCGGCGAGGACCGTCGCCTCCCAGGCCGCGAAGGTCGGCATGGCGCGGCTGGAGGACCCGCAGGCGACGAGCTGGACGGACGGGTCGATCTGGCGCATCGCACGCGCGGTCTCGGCCGCGAGCCGCCCGTACTCCTCGGCCGTCTTGTGACCGGTCTGCCAGGGGCCGTCCATCTCGTTGCCCAGGCACCACAGCTTGATCCCGAAGGGGTCCTTGTCACCGTGGGCGGCGCGGAGGTCGGAGAGCGCGGTGCCGGACGGATGGTTGGCGTACTCCTGGAGCTGGACGGCCTCCTGGACCCCGCGGGTGCCGAGGTTGACCGCGAGCATGGGTTCGGCCCGGGGGCCGATCTTCCTGAGGAAGTCGATGTACTCGGAGAGGCCGAAACGATTCGTCTCGGTGGACCGCCAGGCGAGGTCGAGCCGGCGGGGGCGCTCGTCGGCAGGGCCGACGCTGTCCTCCCAGCGGTAGCCGGAGACGAAGTTGCCGCCGGGGTAGCGGATGGCGGTGACGCCGAGTTCACGGACGAGATCCAGGACGTCGGTGCGCAGGCCGGCCTCGTCGGCCGACGGGTGACCGGGCTCGAACAGGCCGTCGTAGACACAGCGGCCGAGGTGCTCGACGAAGGAGCCGAAGAGCCGTGGGTCGACGTCGCCGACGGTGAAGGCCGGGTCGAGGGTGAAGCGCGCGGTGCGGGTCATGGGCTTCCTTACTCGTTCGATATCTCGAATGATGCTCGTAACCTCGAACGGGACCGTAGAGTTCCACCTTCGCGGCCGTCAATGCCCCTGCGCGCGCTTTCGCGGATGCGGCGGACCCGCGCACGACCGAGGGCCGCACCCCTGTGACGGGATGCGGCCCTCGGACGTACGGGGTCGGGCTCGGGTCAGCCGACGGACAGCTCGACCTTGATGTTGCCGCGGGTGGCGTTCGAGTACGGGCACACCTGGTGCGCCTTCTCGACGAGCGCCTGGGCGGTGGCCGTGTCGACGTTCGGGATGGAGGCGCTGATCGCGACCTCCAGGCCGAAGCCGCCGGCCTCGGTCTTGCCGATGGAGACCGAGGCGGTCACCGTCGAACCGGAGATGTCGGCCTTCTCCTGGCGGGCGACCACGCCGAGAGCGCCCTGGAAGCAGGCGCTGTAGCCCGCCGCGAAGAGCTGCTCGGGGTTGGTGCCCGCGCCGCTGCCGCCCATCGCCTTCGGCGGGTTGACGACGACGTCGAGGTTGCCGTCGTCGGAGGAGACGCGGCCGTCACGGCCGTTCTCCGCGGTGGCGACGGCGGTGTAGGCGACGTCGATGTTCTGGATGGTCATACGGGTCATTCCTCCTGCTGATGCGCCGCGGCTCGCGCCCACGACCGCGACGGCCTGGGCCGAGCCTAGCGGGTGGTCGTCCGGGCGCTCCGGCCGCCCGCCGCCCTGGGGCCGAGCGGGTCCGGAGCAGGGGCCGGGGCCCGGGTCGGCTCCGAACGCGGTCCGCACCGGCTCCGGACCGACTCCGGCTCGGCTCCGGACCCGCTCCGGATCAGGCGTCCAGCGAGACGATCATCTTGCCGGTGTTCTCGCCGCGCAGCAGGCCGACGAACGCGTCGTACGCGTTCTCGATGCCCTCGACCACCGTCTCGCGGTACTTGAGCTCACCGGAGGCCAGCCAGCCGGCCACGTCCTGGACGAACTGCGGCTGGAGCGCGGCGTGGTCGCCGACCAGGATGCCCTGGAGACGCAGCCGCTTGCCGATGACGAGGGCGAGGTTGCGCGGGCCCGGGGTGGGCTCCGTGGCGTTGTACTGGGCGATCATCCCGCAGATGGTGGCGCGGCCGTGGACGTTGAGCGAGGAGATCGCGGCCTCCAGGTGCTCGCCGCCGACGTTGTCGAAGTAGACGTCGATGCCGTCGGGGGCGGCCTCGGCGAGCTGCTCCCGGACGGGGCCGTTCTTGTAGTTGAAGGCCGCGTCGAAGCCGTACTCCTCGACGAGGAGCTTGACCTTCTCGTCGGAGCCCGCCGAGCCGATGACCCGGGAGGCGCCCTTGATCTTCGCCATCTGGCCGACCTGGCTGCCGACCGCACCGGCCGCACCGGAGACGAAGACGGCGTCGCCCTCCTTGAACGAGGCGACCTCGAACAGGCCGGCGTAGGCGGTGAGCCCGGGCATGCCGAGCACGCCGAGGTAGGCGGAGAGGGGGGCGATCGAGCCGTCGACCTTGACCGCGTGCTTGGCGGGGACGTCGGCGTACTCGCGCCAGCCGAGACCGTGCAGCACGTGGTCGCCCACGGCGAAGCCCTCGGCGTTCGAGGCGACGACCTCGCCGACCGCGCCGCCGTCCATGGGGTGGTCGAGCTTGAAGGGCGGGGTGTACGACTTCACGTCGTTCATCCGGCCGCGCATGTAGGGGTCGACCGAGAAGTGGAGGTTGCGGACGAGGACGCGGCCCTCACCGGGCGCGGCCACCGGCGCCTCGCGCAGCGCGAAGTCCGTGGCCTCGGGCCAGCCGTGCGGGCGGGCGACGAGGTGCCATTCGCGGCTGGACGTGGGAAGTGCGGACATGGCTCGGGTCTCCTCGATGTCGTGCCGGGGCGAAGCGGAAAAGCTTCAGGACATGAAACAACCATGCGTCCAGATATTTCACCTTGTCAAGTAATTCGGTACGCTGGGTGTCATGGCCACTCCGCGCACCGACCCGCTCACCCTCGACGTCATCCAGCTCATCGGCGGCGTGGTGGCGCGCTACCACGAGGAGTACGACCGGGCCGCGGCCACGCACGCGCTGACCGGCGCGCAGGCCAGGGTGCTCGGGCTCCTCTCCCTGGAGCCGATGCCCATGCGCAAGGTGGCCCGGAAGCTCAAATGCGAACCGTCCAACATCACCGGCATAGTCGACCGGCTCGAACTCCGCGGCCTGGTGGAGCGCCGCCCGGACCCGGCCGACCGGCGGGTGAAGCTCGCCGCCCCGACCGAGGAGGGCAGACGGACGGCCGGGGAGCTGCGGGACGCGCTGGACTTCGCCCGGGAGCCGCTCGCCGAGCTGTCGGAGGCGGAGCGGACGGTCCTGCGCGACCTCCTGCGCCGGATGCTCGGCGAGGACGACGCCTAGACCGTCAGAAGCAGAAGATCCACCACTCGCAGGTCTCGGAGGGCGACGGGGTGGGGCTGGGCGTGGGGTCGTCCGACGGTTCCGGGGTCGTCGGGTCCGCGGTCGGCCTCCCGGAGCCGGAGGGCTCGGAGGGCGCGTCGGTGCCGCCCGGCTCCGCGGGCGCGGAGGGGGGCGCGGCAGGCGGCGTGTCCGCCGGGGCGGAGGACGACGGAGGTGCGGCGGGCGCCGTCGTGCGGGCCGGGCCGCCCGTCGCGGACCCGGAGTGCGCGTCGGTGACCGGCACGACGGTGGGGGCGTCCACCGGCCCGGGGTCCGCGGGCTCCGTGCTCGACGGGGCGGACGGCACGGGCTCGGTGGCGCCGGACGTAGCCTCGGTCACGTAGTCCGCAGCGCCGCTGTCGCCGCCGGGCTCCATGGCCAGCTCGGCCAGGCTCAGCGCCCCCAGCGCCAGCACCACACCCGCCGCCGTCAGCAGCAGGGCGCGGCCCCGCCGCCTGTGCGTACGACGGCCACGCCTCCTGGCGGCTCCCCGGGCGCGGCGGCGGTGGCCGGAGGCCCCGGCGGCCTCCGGGGCGCCGTCGGCGGGCTCCGCCGGGCCGCCGGAGCGGTCCGGGAGGGCGTAGGGGGCCAGCGCGTCGGCGGGGGTCCCGCAACCGGCGCAGGCCAGCGCCCCGTTGAGGTGCCGTTGGCACGGGTGGCAGTAATCCATGGCGCCCGCAGACTAGACGCGCGAGGAAGGGCACAGGAAGGCGCACAGGTGAGGATCCTGTGTGGAGTCGGGGACTCCGGGTGAGCCGCACGAGCCCTGCGGTACGCGGCAGGATGGCTGGCATGACCGCTCCCGCCCCGTTCGGGCCGCTCCAGTTCCAGCTCGTCCTGCTGCGCCGGATGGCCGACCACCAGCCCGGCCTCGTCGAGGACGCCCGGCATGAACTGAGCGCCTCCCTCGCCGAGATGAGGGAGGCGAACCGCCGCTGGCAGGCCATGCTGCGCGCCCCGCGAGGCCGGGGCGCGCTGCGCCGCTACCGCTCGGTGCTGGGTGAGCCCGAGTCGTCCGTACGCCGCACGGTCGGCGACCTGGAGTGCGACGCGCTGCTGTGGCGGCTGCCGCTCTGGCCGGACCTGCGGTTCGAGGTGATGGCGGGCCCCGGCGGAGCCGTGTGGAACGAATGGCTGGTCCGCGCCCCGGGTGCGGCGGGCCCCGAGCTGCGTACGGCCGCCGACCTGAGCCCGTGGTCCTGCACCGTGGACGAGGTGGCCAGGGCCTTCGCCCCGGCCCGCCCCATGGAGGGCAGCGCGCCGACCCGCTGGGCGCTGGCCTTCACCGACCCCAGGGGCGGCCGTCCCCGCGTCGCCGAGTTCACCTGGGGACTGTTCCAGCGGCTGCTCCCCGACGGCGCCTGACACCTGACACGCCGTCCCCAACGGCTGCTCCCCGACCGCGCCTGACACCTGACACGCCGTCCCCGGCGACGGCTCCCCGACCGCGGCCGGCGCCGTTCGCGCCACGTCCGCATCCGGCTTCCCGGCGACGCGCGGCATCTGTCGTGCCGTCAGCTGCGGGTCCCCCCGACGGCTCACCCAGCGCGCGCCCCTACCGGACCGGCGTGACGATGCCAGGAGAGCCGGCTGCCGCCGGTACCCCCCGTCAGCGCTCTCGGGAGACCCTGCCGTGACCGTCAGTCTCGAACAGTTGCGCCGTTGCCATGTCGCCGTCGATCTCGGGGCCGCGAGGACCCGTGTGTACATCAAGGGAGTGGGGCTCGTCGTCGACGAGCCCAGTGTCGCCGCCGTGAACACGCGCACCGGCTCGCTCATCGCCGTCGGCGCACTCGCCGAGCAGATGACCGGCCGTACGCCCGCGTACATCCGGGTGGCCCGCCCGGTCTCCGGCGGAACCGTCGTCGACATCGACATGGCGCAGCGCATGCTGCGCCATCTGCTCGGCGAGAAGCTCCGCCGCCAGCTGCGCCGCAAGCCGCGGCTGCGGGCCGCCGCCTGTGTCCCGCACGACGCCGATCCGCTGGCCCAGCGGGCCGCCGTCGAGACCCTCGTGGGGCTCGGAGCACGGCGGGTGGAGCTGGTCGACACCCTCATCGCCGCGGCCATCGGCTGCGGGCTGCCGGTGGAGCAGCCGACCGCCACCATGATCATGGTCTGCGGAGCGGCCACCACCCAGATCGCCGTGCTCTCGCTCGGCTCGATCGTGACCGCCGTACGCATCCCGATCGGCGGCGAGGCCATCGACCACGCGGTCATCCAGCACCTGCGCCAGCACCACGAGCTGATGCTTCCCAGCCAGTCCGTGCGCCCGCTGCAACTGGCGCTCCGGGGCAACGGCCTGACGCTCAACGGCCCCGCGGTGACGGAGATCCACGGCCGTGACGTGGCCACCGGCCTGGCCCGTTCGGTGCAGGTCGACACCGCCGCCGTGCGCCAGGCGATCCACACCCCGCTGACCGCGGTGCTCGACGGCCTCGGCAAGGTGCTGCGGGACTGCCCGCCGGACCTGGTGGCCGACATCGCGGACTCCGGGATCATGATGGTCGGCGGCAGCGCCCTGCTGCCGGGGCTCGACCAGATGCTGCGCGACGCGACGGGCGTGCCCGTGCACATCGCCGAGCGGCCCGACGTGTGCTCGGTGCTGGGGCTCGGCGCGATGCTGGACGGCACGGTCCAGCCGCTCGTCCTCGCACCGCTCGTCGGCTGAGAACCGCGGGGCTCCCCGGTGGCGGAGACGGGTCTCGACCTGCGGACCACGCTGCAGCACATCGTGGACACCGCCACGGCCCTGGCCGGGGCGCGCCACGGCGCCCTGGCCCTCCTCCACGGCGAGGACCGCACGGTCACCGACCTCTTCACCACCGGCATGTCCGACGGTGAACGCCGCGCCGTCCGCCCTCTCCTGGACGGCCGTACGGGGGCACTGGGCACCCTCGTCGACGACGCGCAGGCCGTGCGCGTCGACGATCTGCCCCCCGGCCCGCAGCCACCACGGGACGGCGAGGCCCCGCCCTTCCCGGTGCGCTCCTTCCTCGGGGCACCGGTCCGCGTGCACACCGAGGTGCTGGGCAGCCTCTGCCTCACCGCGGAGGAGCCGGGGCGGTTCACCGACACGGAACTGGCGCTGCTGCGGCTCCTCGCCTCCCAGGCCGCCGCGGCGATCGGCGGCGCCCATCTGTACGAGGCCGCGCGACAGAGGGAGCACTGGATCGAGGGGGCCGCCGCCATCACCCGCGCGCTGCTGACCGGAGCGGGCACGACCGACGCCCTGACGACCGTCGCCGAACGGGCCAGGGTGCTGGCAGGGGCGGCGGCCGGCGTGATCCTCCAGCCGACCCCGGACGGCGGCATGGAGATCGTCGCCGCCTCCACCCTCGACGACCCGGCCGGCCTCGTCGGCACCGCCATCGCGCCGGGCTCCCCCGTCCTCGTCCAGCTGCTGGGCGGCGAGGAGGTCCTCATCGAGGACTCCGCCACCGACGAGCGGATGACGACCCCGGTGCGGTCCCGGTTCGGCCCCAGCATGATGCTGCCCCTCCAGAGCGGGGGCAGGCTCATCGGCACGCTCGCCCTGCCCCGGCGGCGCGGGGAGGCCCCGTACACGGCGACGGACCGGCTGCTCGCCTCCCAGTTCGCCTCCCAGGCCGCACTGGCCCTGGTGATGGCCGACGCACAGCACTACCGGGAGCAGCTCGCGGTCTACGAGGACCGCGACCGGATCGCCCGTGACCTGCACGACCTCGTCGTACAGCGGCTGTTCGCGACGGAGATGATGCTGGAGTCGACCCGGCGCAAGGACCTGGCGGGTGACACCGGCACCGCCGAGCTGCTCGCGACGGCGGTGGACGAGCTGGACTCCACCATCCAGGAGGTCAGGACCGCGATCTTCGCGCTGCAGCAGCCGCCCGCCGAGGCCCCCACGACCTTCCGCGGCCGGGTCCTGCGCGAGACGGGCGGCGCTGCGGCGGTGCTCGGCTTCCAGCCGTCCGTGCAGTTCACCGGCGCCGTGGACTCCCTGGTGGCGCAGCCGGTGGACGGCGAACTGCTCGACGTGCTGCGCGGGGCGCTCGCGGCTGCGCACCGGCGGGAGGGGGTGTCGGCCGTCGAGGTGGAGGTGGACGCGACGGCGCGGCTGCCCGACGGGAGTGCGGCGGTACGGCTCGTGGTCGCGGACGACGGGCGTGCCGAGGACGGCAGCCGGTCGCCGACGGTCACCTGGCAGGCGCGGCTCTGAGGGCGATGCGGGTGTTGGAGTGCGCGACGCCGGCGTCCTTCTTCAGCCGGCGCAACAGCGTGTCCAGGGAACCGGGGTCCGCCGCCGTGGCGCGTACGAGGTAGTCGTGGCCGCCCGTCACGTGCACCACCTCGGTGATGCCGGGCAGGGTGAGCACCGAGCGTTCGAACTCCTCGTTCGTCGTGTCGAGGCGCAGCGACACGTCGATGAAGACGACGAGCCCCGAGCGGGTGTCGGCGGCCGGGTCGACGATGACCGTGAAGCCGCGGATCACCCCGTCGCGGCGCATGCGGCGCACACGGTCACCCGCGGCGTTGGCACTGAGCCCCACGCGCACGCCGAGATCGCGGTACGAGATCCGGGCGTCCTCCTGGAGAATGCCGAGGATCTCTCTGTCCAACCGGTCCATAACGGTGATTGTCGCAGCCGGGGGCGGGAAACGGCGGTCGAGCGGCCCCGCCGAAGGGTCCGCACGAGCCCTGTGCCCATGGGGCGCCTGCCGTCCGACGGCCTACCCGGATGGCCCAGCCCACCGCGCCCCGTCCGGCCCCCCGCCCTTGACTTGCGACGTGGACACAACCGCCCAGCAGGACCCCGCCCCGGACCGGGACCGGTCCGCCGCCGCCTACCGGAACCTGATCATGGCGACGATCGGGTTCACGCTCACCTTCTGGGCGTGGAACCTGATCTCACCGCTGTCCGGTGACTTCAAGGAACGGCTCGGCCTGAGCTCCTTCCAGCAGTCGCTCCTGGTGGCGGTCCCCGTGCTGGTGGGTTCGCTCGGCCGTATCCCGGCGGGCGCGCTGACCGACAAGTTCGGCGCCCGGCTGATGTTCCCCGTCGTCTCGGCCCTGACGATCGTGCCGGTGCTGCTGCTCATCCCCGCGAAGGACTCCTACGGGGCGATGCTCGCCGTCGGCTTCCTGCTCGGCCTGGGCGGCACGACGTTCGCGATCGGCATCCCGTTGGTCAACTCGTGGTTCCCGCCGGCGAAGAGGGGCCTCGCGCTCGGGGTGTTCGGCATGGGCATGGGCGGCGTCGCACTGTCCGGCTACTTCACGCCCCGCATCGCCAAGCACAGCGAGAACCTGCCGTTCTGGATCGTCGCCGGTGCGCTCCTGGTCTACTCGCTGCTCGCGGCCGTCCTGATCACGGACCACCCCGGACGCACGGTCCCGACGGACTCCCTGGGACACCGGCTGGGCCAGGCGGGCCGGCTGCGGGTGACCTGGGAGCTGTCCGCGCTCTATGCGATCGGGTTCGGCGGCATCGTCGCCTTCGGCGTGTACCTGCCGACGTACCTGAAGACCTGGTACGAGATGTCGCCCA
Source organism: Streptomyces sp. NPDC055962 (assembly GCF_042270185.1). Classification (NCBI taxonomy): domain Bacteria; kingdom Bacillati; phylum Actinomycetota; class Actinomycetes; order Kitasatosporales; family Streptomycetaceae; genus Streptomyces; species Streptomyces sp. NPDC055962. The sequence continues at coordinate 696,369 of NZ_JBHJYN010000002.1, read as the reverse complement.
CCGAGGCCGGCACCAAGGCGGCCGGCTTCGCCCTGGTCACGGTCGTCTTCCGGCCGGTCGGCGGCTGGCTGTCGGACCGGATCCACCCTGCCCTGGTCACGGCCGGGGCCCTGCTGCTGGCGGCGCTGATGGCCATCGTCCAGGCTTTCGACCCGGGTCTGGACCCGGTCGGCACGATCGCGCTGCTCTGCATGGCGGCGGGGCTCGGCACCGCGAGCGGCAGCGTCTTCGCGCTGGTCTCGCAGGTGACCCCGCAGGCCAAGGTGGGCAGTGTGACCGGCATCGTCGGCGCGATGGGCGGCCTCGGCGGTTTCGTGCCGCCGCTGGTCATGGGCGCGATCTACAGCGCGAAGGGCTCGTACTCGATCGGCTTCATGCTGCTCTCCGACCTGGCGCTGGCGGGCGCCGTGTACGCCTACGGCCGGATGCGGACCATCCGGCGCGACGGCTGAGGCCGGAGGCCGGAGGCCGCACGATCCCGATCCCGGGCGGGGCGCGAACCCGGTCCCAGGCAGGGCGCGAAGCCCGTCCGGGGCGGGGCGCGAACCCGGGCCGGGGCGGGGCGCGAACCCGGGCCGGGGCGGGGCGCGAACCCGGTCATGGGGAGGGCGCGAAGCCCGTCCGGGGCGGGGCGCGAGGCCCTAGGCTGCACCGGTGACCTCTCTTCTGCCCGCGCTGAGCGGAGCGTCCGGACGGACGGACTCCCCCGAGGCCGTCCGGTTCGGCGCACACGTCCTGAGCTACGCACAGCTGGCCGATGCCTCCGCCTCCCTCGCCGCCCGGATCGCGGGGGCGGGACGCGTCGCCGTCTGGGCCACGTCCACGCCGGAGACGGTGGTCGCCGTCGTGGCGGCGCTGCGGGCGGGGGTCCCCGCCGTGCCGCTCAATCCGAAAACCGGGGAACGGGAGCTCGCGCACATCGTCGCCGACAGCGAGCCGTCGGTCGTGCTGGCCGGGACGGGCGACGCACTGCCGTCCGCGCTGAGCGGCCTGGAGCGGCTCGACGTCGGCACGGCCACGGCCGCCCCCTCCCGGGAGGCCGTCCTCCCCGAGCCCTCGCCGGAGTCACCCGCCCTGGTCGTCTACACCTCGGGCACGACGGGCCCGCCCAAGGGCGCCGTGCTGCCCCGCCGGGCGATCGCCGCGTCGCTGGACGCGCTGGAGGACGCCTGGGGGTGGACCGGTGAGGACGTCCTCGTCCACGCCCTGCCGCTGTTCCACGTGCACGGGCTGATCCTCGGCGTCCTCGGCCCGCTGCGCCGGGGCGGCTCCGTACGCCACCTCGGCCGGTTCTCGGCCGAGGGAGTGGCCCGCGAGCTGCTCTCGGGGGGAACGATGCTGTTCGGCGTGCCCACCATGTACCACCGGCTGGCCGGCGCCCTGACCGGTCCGGACGGTCCGGGGAACCTCGCGAAGGCCCTGGCGGGCGCCCGGCTGCTGGTGTCCGGCTCGGCGGCCCTGCCGGTCCACGACCACGAGCGGATCGCGGCGGCCACCGGCCGCCGGGTGATCGAGCGGTACGGGATGACGGAGACCCTGATGAACACCGGGGTACGGGCCGACGGCGCACCGCGTGCCGGGACGGTCGGCCCGCCCCTGTCGGGTGTGGAGCTCAGGCTCGTCGAGGAGGACGGCACGGTGCTCGCGGACACCGCGTCCATCGGAGAGATCCAGGTGCGCGGGCCGAACCTCTTCACCGGTTACCTGAACCGGCCGGACGCCACGGCCGCCGCCTTCACCGAGGACGGCTTCTTCCGCACGGGCGACATGGCGACGGTCGACCCCGACGGCTATGTGCGGATCGTCGGGCGCAAGGCCACCGACCTCATCAAGAGCGGCGGCTACAAGATCGGCGCCGGCGAGATCGAGAATGCCCTGCTCGACCACCCCGGTGTGCGCGAGGCGGCCGTGACCGGCGAGCCGGACGCGGACCTCGGCGAGCGGATCGTGGCCTGGGTGGTGCCGGCCGACCCCGGATCGCCGCCCGGGGAGCGGGAGCTGGCGGACCATGTGGCGGATCTGCTGGCACCGCACAAGCGTCCTCGCGTCGTCCGCTATCTCGACGCCCTGCCCCGCAACGAGCTGGGCAAGATCATGAAGCGGTCGCTCGGTGTCTGACGCCCGGTGCGAGCGCGTGTCCGCGCGGCAGGCCGTCGACGCGGTCGCGGAACACTTCACGGAACACCGCCCCGCCGCGCGGCGGCTCCCGCCGGACGGGCCGCTCGGCTGGAGCGGCTACGGGGAATCCAGGGAACGCGCCTCCTCCCGGACCGGCGAGGAGGAGTCCGTCCTCTACGGGACCGCCGTGGTCGGCGGCCGGGAGTGCGTCCTCGTCTCCTTCGAGTTCGCCTTCCTGGGCGGCTCGCTGGGCGGGCTCACCGGGGACCGGCTGGAGGCCGCGTACGCGCTGGCGGGCGAGCGGGGGCTGCCGCTCGTCTCCCTCGTCGCGACCGGGGGCAGCCGGATGCAGGAGGGCATGATCGCGCTGATACAGCTTCAGCGGGTGGCCCGGGCGTCCGCAGTGCTCCGGGACCGGGGGCTGCCGCAGATCGCCGTGCTGCGGGATCCGACGACCGGGGGAGGCTGGGCCACCGTGGGGGCGGGCGCCGACGTGGTCCTGGCGCTGCCGGGGGCGCAGATCGGGTTCGCGGGTTCCCGGGTGCGGCCGGCCGACGCCGATCCGTACGCGTACACCGCCGAGGGGCAGTTGGCGGCGGGCCAGGTCGACGCGGTCGTCCCGCCGGACGAGCTGGCCGGGACCCTGGCCCGCTGGCTGACCGCGCTGACGGTCACCGGCCCGCCGCGGGCGGCACCGGTACCCGCCGCCCTGTCGGCCGCGGAACTACCGGCCACCGGCTGGGACGCGGTGGAACAGGCCAGGTCGGCGACGCGGCCCCGGGCCGCCGCCTATCTGGACGCGTACTTCGCGTACCGGCTGCCGCTGAGCGGCGACCGCTGCGGCGGCAGGGATCCGGGACTGCTCTGCGGGGTGGGTCTGCGCGACGGCCGGCCGGTGGCGTACGCCGCCCAGTGCGGCACCGCGACCCGCCCCGCGGGCTACCGCACGGCTGCCCGGGTGATCCGGCTCGCCGACCGGCTCGGCCTCCCCGTGCTGACCCTGATCGACACCCCTGGCGCGGCCAACGACGCGGAGGCGGAGCGGGCGGGCGCGGGCGCGGCCATCGCCGACGTCTTCGCGGCGGTCGCCGCCGCCCGTGTCCCCGTGACGACCCTCGTGATCGGCGAGGGCGGCTCCGGCGGTGCGCTTGCCCTGGCCGCACCGGACCGCACGCACGTCACCACGGACAGCTATTTCTCGGTGATCGCGCCGGAACTGGCGGCGGCCATCCTGAAGCGCGGTCAGGACGAGGTGCGGTCCACCGCCGACCAGCTACGGCTGCGCCCGCAGGATCTGGTGGAGCTCGGGATCGCCCGCTCGGTCGTCGGCCCCGCCGGCCCGGAAGCCTGAGAGGCGTTCGGCGCGCCGCCCGGGCGACCCTTGGCTAGCGTGGCACGAAGGACCGTCCGTCGAGCGAAGAGAGGTCCGCGCCATGGCCGCACCATCCGAGGGCACCCCGTGCTGGGCCGACGGGACGTTCGGCGACCTCGAAGGGGCGAAACGTTTCTACGGTGAGCTCCTGGGCTGGTCGTACGCCGAGTCGATGCCTGAGTACGGCGACTACACGCAGGCCCATGTGGACGGCAAGGCCGTCGCCGCACTCTCGCCGCCCGTGCCCGGCCAGGACGCGCCGAACGCCTGGTGCCTCTACCTCGCGTCGCCCGACGCCGCCGCCACCGCCGCGAAGATCCGCGCGTGCGGGGGCGAGGTGCTGGTGGAGCCGATGCGGGTCGGCGACTTCGGGACGATGGTGCTGGCCACCGACCCCGGCGGGACCGCCTTCGGGGTGTGGCAGTCCGGCCGGCACGAGGGGTTCGAGGCACGGACCGTGCCCGGCGCGTTCGCCTGGGCGGAGGTGTACACCCGGGAACCGGAGAAGGCGGACCACTTCTTCGCAGCAGTCTTCGGCTACGGGGTGAAGCAGCTGGACGACGACGCGATCGACTTCTCGCTCTACGACCTCGGGGCGGACCCGGTCCTCGGCCGGATGAAGATGGGGGCGGAGTTCCCTCCCCAGGTGCCGGCCCACATGAACGTGTACTTCACCGTGGCGGACTGCGACGCGTCGGTGGAGCAGGCGAAGTCGCTCGGCGCGGAGCTCCGGTTCGGCCCGATGACCATCCCGTTCGGGCGGTTCGCCACCCTGACGGACCCGCAGGGCGCCGTGTTCTCGCTGTTCGACCCCACCACGACCGGTGGCGAGATGCCCCAGGTCACCAGCGCCTCCTGAACGGTGTCCCCAGTAGCGGCTCCCCGGGCCCCACTGGTCCGGGGAGCCGCCCTGACGGCGGGCCGAGGTCCCTCAGCCCGCGGCCGGACCCAGGGCCGCCTCCCGCATCACCGCCGCGAGCTCCCCGCGCAGCCGGGAGAACTCCGCGCTGCCGCGCAGGGCCGCCACGTCCGTCCCCGCCGCACGCTCCAGCCCGGTCTCCAGTTCGGCCACGATCCTGCCGGGGCCGGCGGCCATGACCAGGACCCGGGAGCCGAGCAGTACGGCCTCCTCCGCCGAGTGCGTCACGAAGAGCACCGTGGTCCCCGAAGCGGCGGCCAGGGTGCGGACCTCCTCCTGGAGCCGTTCACGGGTCAGCGCGTCCAGCGCGGCGAACGGCTCGTCCATGAGGAGGACCTGCGGCTCCCCCGCCAGCGCCCGGGCGATGGCGACCCGCTGCTGCTGGCCCCCGGAGAGTTCCCAGGTGCGGCGGCCCGCCGTCCCGGCCAGCCCGACCCGCGCGAGCAACTCCTCGGTGCGCGCCGCCCGGAGCTCACGCGGGACGCCGTGACGGGCCAGGGCGAACGCGATGTTGCCGCCGGCCGTGCGCCACGGGAACAGCCTCGGCTGCTGGAAGACGACACCGGTCGCCCGGCCGGGCACCGGTGCCTCTCCCCGTACGGTCGCGGTGCCCTCCGAGGCCGTCACGAATCCGGCGGCGATCCGCAGCAGGGTCGTCTTCCCGCAGCCCGACGGGCCGACCAGGACGACGAACTCCCCCGGCCGGGCCGCCAGGGAGACGTCCTCCACCGCGGTGACGGAGGCCTTGGCCCTTCCGTACCGCACAGTGATCCCGTGCAGCGCGATGTCATCGGTGTCACGGGGGTCAGCCTGCGGCACGGGCCAGCTCCTCCACGGCGAGCGCCTTCTCGAAGGCGGCCTGGTCCGGGACGGCGTCCACGGCCTTCTGCCCCTTGAGGAAGACAGCCGCCTCGTGCAGGTACCGCGCGAACTTCCCGGGTGCGCCCGCCGTGCCGAGGTACTCCGGGCCCTGCTGTTCCTTCGCCGTCAGCAGCACGAGCTGCGCCAGCTGCTTCCTCGCCTCGGCCGGCGGGATGTTGAGCTCGGCCCCGATGGACGCGGCGGCCTTCGCCGGGTCGGACCTGGTCTGCTCGACGGCCTCGTCCTGCGTCTTCAGCCAGGTGGTGACGATGTCCGGGTGCTTCTTCGCGAAGGCGTCCGTGACGACGCCGAGGTCCGCGGTGACCTTGCCCCTCCCGGCGAGTTCACGGCTGGTGACCAGCGTCGTGCCGGTCTTCTGGATCTCGCTGAGCGTGGGCGTCCAGACGTACGCGGCGTCGATGTCGCCCCGGGCCCAGGCGGCGAGTGCGTCCTGCGGCTGGAGGTCCACGATGTTCACGTCCGCCGGCTTCACACCGGCCTCCTCGAGCGCGGCCAGCAGCGAGAAGTGGGTGGTCGACCCGAAGGGGGCGGCGACCTTCCTCCCCTTCAGCTGCGCGACGGAGCCGATGCCCTTCCTGGCGACCAGGGCCTCGTTGTCGCCGATGACGTCGTGGATCCAGACGACCTTGTACGGGATGTCCAGCGGCGCGGAGAGTCCCTTGGTGACGGGGCTGGAACCGGCGAGCCCCAGGTCGACCGCCCCGGAGATGACAGCGGTGTTGACGTCGCCGCCCGAGTCGAACTTCACCCAGCTGATGTCGGCGTCGGGCAGCGCCTTCTCCAGCAGCTTCTGGTTCTTCACGACCAGGTCGGCGTTGGGTATCGCCTGGTAGGCGATGCGTACGGCGGTCCTGCCGTCACCCCCGCCGTCGGATCCGCCGTCACCGCAGCCCGCGAGGGTGAGCACGGTGAGGGCGGCGGTCAGCAGGGCGGCGCGGCGGCGGATGGCCACGGACATGACGTGCTCCAGGGGAAGAGGAAGGAGAGGCATGGGCTTCAGGACCGGCCGCGCCACGGCACGAGCCCGCGCTCGGCGCCCTTGAGCAGGGCGTCGAGGAGGATGCCGGAGAGGCCGATGGCGATGAGGCCGGCGATGACGACGGCGGTCTGGTTGTAGCGCTGGGCGTCGCGGATCATTCCGCCGATGCCGGGGACCCCGTTGATGGTCTCGGCGGCGACGACGCAGGTGTACGCGATGCCGACGGCGATCCGTACGCCGGTGAGGATCTCCGGCAGCGCGGCGGGCAGCCGCACGGAGAGCAGCAGGGAGACGGGGCCCGCGCCGAGCGCCCGCGCCGCTTCGACGAGTTCGCCCGGCACCGTGCGCACGGCGGCGGCGGTGGCGGCGGCGATCGGGGGCAGGGCCGCGATGACGAGGAGCCAGATCTTCGGGGACTCGTCGATGCCGAACCAGATGACGAGCAGGGAGAAGTAGGCGAGCGGGGGAAGCGTACGCAGAAAGGTGACGGCCGGTTCGAGGACGACGGCCAGCGGCTTGACGACCCCGATGAGCAGCCCCAGCGGGATGCCCGCGAGCATCGCGTACCCCGCACCGGTCCCGATGCGCCGGAGGCTGACCCCCAGGTGTTCGATCAGCAGGTACCCGCTGTAGCCGCGCACCCCGTCGTGGACCGTGGAGGCGAGCACGAACTGGTGCCAGACCTCGCCCGGCGACGGCACGAGCACCCGCGGCCACACCTCGGCGGCCACGACGGCCTGCCAGGCGGCGAGCAGGACGGCGAGGGCGACCGCGCGCAGCCCGATCCAGCGCAGGGCGGCGATGCGGGGCGGGACGCGGCGTACCCGTACGGGACCGGCCGCGGCCGGTGCGGGGGCGGCGGTCCGCTCGACGACGGTCACGCTCCGGCCCCCGCGACGAGCGCGCGCAGCCGGGGGGCGACTTCCTCGCCCACCCGGTAGGCCTCCTCCAGATGGGGATAGCCGGAGAGGATGAACTCGTCGATGCCCAGGCTCCGGTACTCGGACAGCCGCTGGGCGACCTCGTCGTGCGAGCCGACGAGCGCGGTGCCGGCCCCTTCCCGTACGAGCCCGATGCCCGCCCAGAGGTTCGGGGCGACCTCCAGCGTCGCGGCGTCCGCCGAGCCCCCGTGGAGCGCGGCCATGCGGGCCTGCCCGGTGGAGTCCATACGGGCGAAGCGTTCCTGACTGGCCCGGACGGCCTCCGGGTCGATACCGGAGAGGATGCGGTCCGCCTCGGCCCAGGCCTCGGCGGCGGTGTCCCGGCTGATGACGTGCAGCCGCAGACCGAAGCGGAGCGCGGGGGCGGCGGCGCGGAGACGGTCGATGCGCTGTGCGAGAGCGGCGGGTGGCTCACCCCAGAGCAGCTGTACGTCGGCGCGGCGCGCGGCGACGGCCTCGGCCGCCGGGGAGGCCCCGCCGAAGTAGAGGGAGACAGGGTGCTCGAGGGCGGGTTCGTGGAGCTGGGCGCCCTCGATGCGCAGGTGCTCCCCCGCGTGGTCGACGCGCTTGCCCGCGAGGAGGTCGCGCAGGACGGCCATCACCTCGTCGGTGCGGGCGTAGCGCTGGTCATGGGCCAGGTGGTCGCCGTACGCCCGCTGTTCGAGGGGGTCCCCGCCGGTGACGACGTTGAGGCGGAGCCTCCCCCCGGCGAACCGCCTGAAGGCGTCGGCCTGCTGGGCCAGCAGGGTGGGGCTCGCGAATCCTGAGCGGAAGGCGACCAGGAAGCCGATGCGGTCGGTGTGCTGGGTGAGGGCCGCGGTGAGGATCCAGGGGTCGACGCAGCCGAGCCCCACGGGGGTCAGCAGCGAGTGGAATCCGGCCTGTTCGGCGGCGCGCGCCACCTGCGTGAGATAGCCGATGCCGGCGGGCCTGCGGGTGGCGGCACCGGTCCTCCCCTGCACGGCGGTGACGCCGCCGGGGTCGCGGCCGTCTCCGCCCGTGGGCAGGAACCAGTGGAGCAGGAGCGGGTTTTCGGGCATGGCGGATCCTCGGGGGACGGCAGCGGGGAACGCACCGCGGGCGTACGGGTGCGCGAGGGCACCGGCAGGCCGGGGTGTGCGGGGTGGATCTGGTCCGGATCGGTCCGGATCTGGTCCGGATCGGGGACGCGAGGGCGTCGAAAGGCCGGCGTCAGGGCCGGCGGGGCGTCACGTCAGCAACAGGACGGACGGCAGATGCAGGCCCGACAGAGCATGGTCGAGACACGCAGGAGATCCACGTGACGACGCGAGACGAGAGCGGGGGCCATACGGGCATCCTGGCCGCGCCATGGGCACGACGACAAGCGCTGCCCGTATGACGGACAGCGTCGTATCGAGGAATGGACGGAAGGGCGCTCCGCTCCACGAACTCGGTTCGCGCGGCGGGAGGTTCGTCCGCGGCTGCGGGGCGCGCGCCGGGAGGTCCGCGGGGCGCGCACCCGGAGATTCGTCCACCGCTGTGGGCAGCACCCCGGGAGGTCCGTCCGCGGGCGCGGGGCGCGCGCCGGAGAGGCCGCTACGGCTGCGGGTCGCGCGCGTCGTAGCGGGCGAAGCCCCGCCAGCGCAGCCCCAGCAGACACACCACCAGGACGCAGGCGAGACCTCCGCCGGTCACCGCCACGGCCGGGGAGGCCAGGTCGGCCACGGAGCCGGCCACGAGATCGCCCAGCCGGGGGCCGCCCGCCACGACGACGATGAACACGCCCTGGAGCCGGCCGCGCATCTCGTCCGGCACGGCCGCCTGGAGCATGGTGTTGCGGAAGACCATCGATATGGAGTCCGCACAGCCGGCGAGCGCGAGCAGGACCAGTCCCGGCCACAGCTGCCGGGTCAGCCCGAACAGGGCGATGGCTCCGCCCCAGCAGGCCACGGCGACCAGGACGGCGAGCCCGTGCCGGTGGATCCGGCCCAGCCACCCGGAGAACACGCTGCCCAGCAGCGCGCCCAGCGCGGGGGCGGCGACGAGCAGCCCGGTGGTCTTGGCGTCGCCTCCGAACCAGACCACGGCGACCACGGGGAACAGGGCGCGCGGGTGGGCGAGCACCATGGCGCTCAGGTCGCTGAAGAAGGTCATCCGCAGATTGGGCCGGGTGCCGAGGAAGCGCAGACCGTCCAGGACGGAGGCCCTCCTGGCCGCTTTCTCCCCCTCGCCCCGGCCGGGCAGCATCGACGGCAGCCGCCACATCGCGTACAGCGAGGCGGTGAAGGTGACGGCGTCGACGGTGTACGCCGCCTTGTAGCCCCACCAGCCGACGATCAGGCCGCCGAGCATCGGCCCGGCGAGACCGCCGGTGGTGGAGGTCATCGCGTTGAGCGCGTTGGCAGCGGGGAGTTGTTCGGCCGGGAGCAGCCGGGCGATCATCGAGCTGCGGGCCGGGGAGTTGAGCGCGAAGCACACGGCCTGGAGGGCGACGACCGCGTACAGCAGCCCGACGTGCTGGACCCCGGCGAAGGTGACGGCCGCCAGCGCCATGGAGAGCAGGAACGATCCTGTGGCGCTGACCAGCCCCAGCTTGCGCCGGTCGACGGTGTCGGCGACGGCCCCGCTGTAGAGCCCGAGGAGCACCAGCGGGATGAGCGAACAGAGACCGATCAGCCCTACGGAGAAGGCGGACCCGGTGATGTCGTAGACCTGGAGGGAGACGGCCAGTGCCGTCATGCCCTGCCCGATCCAGGACACGGTGTTCCCGAACCAGAGCCGCCGGTAGTCGGGGGAGATACGCAGCGGCGTCAGGTCGGCGAGTATGCGTGTGCGGGGTACACCTTGTTTGGCTGTTTCGGTCACACGGGATGGTAACGACCCCGCCCGGGGAGCCGGACCGGCGCCTCTCGGACCACCGGCGGGACCCGGCACCGTCCGGCCCGGCTCACGCCGGCCCGTGGTCCGCCGGCGGGGTTCCCGGGTGGGCGCGGGATGGACGGCGCCCCGTGGAGGACGTCCGCGAGAGGGAGCCATGAGCGATGGGGCCGTCCTCGGCCACGAGGAGCCCGGCCTGATGCCGTCCTGGTGCGTCGTCGTGCTGACGGCTCTCGCCGCTGTCGCCGTCGTGCCGGACCGCCTCCGGGGGCGGCGCCGACGCCACGAGCCTCCGCCAGGCAAGGAGGCCGCCGATGCCGGGGACGACCGCGACGGCCCTGGCGGCGGCCGTGGCTCCGTCCGACCGCCAGGCCGCGACGACGACGAAGAGGTAGGCGCAGCCGTGGGTGGGGCCCATCAGGGAGGAGACCGGTCCGAGGTGGACCGTGGCCAGATTGGCCAGCATGGCGGCCAGGGTGACGAGTTCGGTGTGCCGCGATGCGCAGGGAGCGTACGGGCACGGTCACGCTCCTGTGGTGGAGCCGGGACGGACGATCATCAGGACGGTGACCGTGGCCCACAGCAGGTTGAAGACACCCGTCAGCATCGCCGTCCTGGCCGCCGGCGCGGCGCTGCGGTCGGGTTCCGCGGCGAGGGCGGCTCCCTGGGCAGGGAGTATCCGCAGGACGAGCAGACCGGCGGCCGCGGCGGTCAGACCGATCGACGTGATCAGCCAGGGACTGCCGAGGACGCCGAGACTGCCGGCCGTGGCGAAGCCGAAGACGGGTACGGCGATGCCGACGCCCGCGTAGACGCGGCAGATGCGGTGCAGCAGCCTCGGCGTCGTCAGGGCGTCGCCGTCCCCGGAACCGCCGTGCGCCGCGCGCAGGGCCTTGGGGAACATGCTCGCGGCGACGGTGACCGGGCCGATGGCCAGGACCACGGCCAGGACGTGCAGGGAGAGGAAGAGCTTCGTCACGGCCGGGTCTCCGTCGCCTGCGGGGCGGTGCGGCGCCGGCCGGTGACCCGGGAGGCGGGCAGGCGTCCGGCCCGCGAGGTGCCGGTCATCGAGTCGCCGGTGACGGTCACGGCGAAGGCCAGGTTCAGACGCAGCGGCTTGGTGACGGCCTGCCTCCAGGTGAGGCGGTCGCCGTCGAGGGCGACGTCACCGAGCGGCACCTCCTCCCCCGCGCCCTGGGCGACGCCGGTCAGGGCACCGTCCTCACGGCGGAGTTCGACGACCGCTTCGATCGTGCCGACGGGTGTGGAGACGGAGAGGTCCCAGATGCCTTCGACGGGCATGTGCGTGTGTCCTTCGGTGGGGTGCAGGGAGGGGGGCTTCAGAGGGCGGCGGCGGCCGGGCCCACGTCGCGCCAGACGATGCCGCGCCGCTCGTGGGCGAACAGTTCCTCGACGGCGTGGGCGATCCGCGGGCCCACCTCGCGCTCCAGGAGGTGGAGTGCCAGATCGAGCCCGGAGGTGACTCCGGCACCGGTGACGACGTCGCCGTCGTCGACGACGCGCGCCCGCACCGCATGGACACCCGTGGCGTCGAGCACGTCCAGGCCCAGATGGTGGGTGGTCGCGTGCCGGCCCTCCAGGAGGCCGGCCATGGCCAGGACGAGCGAGCCGCCGCACACCGCGCCGACGATCACGTCGGGGGCCTCGACCGCGGTCCTCAGCAGCGTGGGCAGCGCGGTGGTCAGGGTCCGGCCCAGCAGCACGGGGATGAGTGCGTCCTGCGTGGACGTCCCGGCGCCCACCTCGTGCTCCGGAACCTCGCCGGGTTCGCCGACCCGTCCCGCGGCGCCGGGCACGAGGACCAGACCGGCTCGCGCGGGGTCGAGGGCGGCCGTGGCGCGCAGCGCCAGGGAACCGGTGCCGCTGATCACCTCGCGCGGGCCCTCGGCGGACACGAGTTCCACGCTCACCTGGCCGCCGGAGGCGGCGCCGCCCGCGTGGAACACCTCGTACGGAGCGATGACGTCGAGGGGGTCGAACCCGTCGAACAGGACGATCTGGACGTGCATGGGGAGGGTCCTCAGGATCGGGGCTGCCCGGTCCGCGCCGGGTTCGGTCCCGACGCTAACCGGCGGGACCAGTGCCCCCCAGTGGCGTGAGTGCCAAGTATCAACGAGATAGTGCCATACCTCCTCACACCGCTTTGAGCTGCGGGGATTCTGCATTCCACTCCTACCGGCCTGTGGGCAGAGGACTGTCGCCCGGGTACCTTTACGCCATGCACACCATTGCCGTGCTCGCGCTGGACCAGGTGATCCCGTTCGACCTCTCCACCCCGATCGAGGTCTTCACCCGCACCCGCCTCCCGGACGGCCGCCCCGGCTACCAGATCCGTGTGTGCGCCGAGCAGCGGGAGACGGATGCCGGGGCCTTCACGCTCCGCGCACCCTGGGGCCTGGACGGGCTCGCGGGCGCGGACACGGTCATCGTCCCCGGCACCGCCGACCCCGCAGCCCCGCTCAGCCCCGCCGTCTGCGAGGCACTGCGGGCGGCCGCCCGGAACGGCACGCGCATCGCGTCCATCTGCTCGGGCACCTTCCCGCTGGCCGCCACGGGCCTCCTGGACGGCCTGCGGGCCACCACCCACTGGATCGCGGCGGGCCTGCTGGCCGACGCGTACCCGGAGGTCGAGGTCGACCCGGACGTCCTCTACGTCGACAACGGGCAGATCCTCACCTCGGCCGGCGCCGCCGCCGGCCTGGACCTGTGCCTGCACATGATCCGGAAGGACTACGGCTCCGCCGTCGCCGCCGACGCGGCCAGACTGTCCGTGATGCCACTGGAACGCGAGGGAGGCCAGGCCCAGTTCATCGTCCACGACTACGCGCCCGCGCCTCGGGGCAGCGCCCTGGAGCCGCTCCTCAGCTGGCTCCAGGAGAACCTCGCCGCCGAACTCACCCTCGCCGATATCGCCGCCCACGCCGGTACCAGCACCCGGACGCTGATCCGGCACTTCCGCGAGCAGACCGGCACGACCCCGCTCCAGTGGCTGCACCGCGCCCGCATCCGCCAGGCCCAGCACCTGCTGGAGTCCACCCCGCACACGGTGGAACGCATCGGCGCCCAGGTCGGCTTCGGCTCCCCCACCGCCTTCCGCGACCGTTTCAAGCGGACGACCGGCGTCAGCCCGCAGAGCTACCGCCGGGCCTTCGGCTGACGGCTGCACGGGACCGCTCCCGGGCCTCACGGCCCCACTCTCCGTGCACTCCGAACCCTTATGCGACGGCTCGTCATATGCCGTACTCGGTAAGCGTTTTGCGGCTCACAGGACACCCCCGCAGCTCCGCTGTCCTCTCCACCATGCACGGGGGAACGGACGACGATTCTGGTCTGCGCGGCAGCGGTGCGACCCCGCTCACGCCCGGGGATCCGCGGCGCATCGGCGCCTTCAGGCTCCGGGGCGTCCTGGGCTCGGGAGGCATGGGCCGGGTGTATCTCGGCTCGTCCGGCGGACGGTACGTCGCGGTGAAGCGGGTACTGCCGGCACTCGCGGAGGACCAGGACTTCCTCCGCCACTTCGGGCACGAGCTCGACAATCTGGCGAGGCTGCCCGCCGGGGTCAGCGCCCGGCTCCTCGCGAGCGACCGCACGGCGCAGCCTCCGTGGTTCGCGACCGAGTACATCCCGGGCATCACCCTGAGCGAGGCCCTCCGGCTGCACGGCGGGGCGCTGCCGCCCGAAAGCCTCTGGCGGCTGCTGCGCGACGCGGTGGCCGGTCTGCGCTCCGTCCACGCGGCGGAGATGGTGCACCGCGACCTCAAACCGTCCAACGTCATGCTGACCGCCGACGGGGTGACGCTCATCGACTTCGGTGTCGCCCGTGCCGTCGACCAGAGCCGGCTGACCAGGACCGGCATGGTCATCGGCACTCCGGCGTACATGGCCCCGGAACAGGCCGTCTCGAGCAAGCAGCTGACCGGTGCGGCGGACGTCTTCGCGCTCGGCAGCCTGCTGTCGTACGCAGCGAACGGCCGCCCGCCCTTCGGGGACGGGTCCGGACCCGATCTGCTCTACCGCATCGTGCACGAGCAGCCCGACATCGGTGAGCTGGCCGCGACGGTGCCCGCCCTCGCCGACGCCGTCTCGTCGTGCCTCGCCAAGGACCCCGCGGACCGGCCGACGGTGCAGGAACTGTTCGACCTGGCCGGTGACCACACCCTGCCCCTGACACCCCTGCCGCGCACCCCCTGGCCGCAGGCGGTCGCCGAACGCATCGCCGAACGGGTCGCGTTCGCGGCGGAGCCTCCCCTGGACACGGACGAGGACGAGGACGAGGACGGGGCACCGGCCACACCGCCCACCCCGGTCGCCCCCTTGGTCGCCGGTCCTGTCGCCGGTCCTGTCGCCGGCACCGAACCGGACGGGCCCGCGGTCAGGAAGCCCCGCGAACGCCGCAGGCGGATCATGCTCTTCGTGCTTCCCGTCGTCGTGGTCACAGGCACCACGCTGACCGTCGCGCTCTCCCCCTACGACATCCCCGCCTTCGGCGACGGCCCGGACACCTCGGCGGCCTCGCCGTCCACCGCCCCCTCCGCCACGGCCGGGGCCACTCCCTCTCCGAGCGCGAAGAGCCCGTCGTCCCGTCCTCCGGAGGCGTCGCCCGCAGGGAAGAAGTCACCGTCCGCGGACGCACCGGACGGCGGCTCCGCCGGCGGGGACACCGCAGCGGACGGTACGGGCACCGCCGGTGGAAAGCCTGAGGACGCGGGGAGTCCGGGCGGATCCTCCGGAAGCAGCGGTACGGGCGGCGGGGAGGAGCCCGCCCTCCCCGCGCCGTCGACGAGCGGCCGCCTGAAGAACGCCTCGATCGGGAGATGCGTCGCCGAGTCCGAGAACGTCTACTCGGGTTCCTCGTCCGTTCTCAACGCGGTGTGCGGCCAGGCCGCGACCAACGGCACCAAGCGGCACTTCGCCTGGACCTACAAGCCGGTGTCGGCCACCGCCTTCCATCTCGTCAACGACGACACCGGCGCCTGCCTCAAGTCCAACACCTTCTACGGCCTCGCCGTCGTGGCCTGCGGCGGGGGCGACGACCAGATCTGGCGGATCGGCGCACGTGCCTCGGGCGGCCACACGCTGATGAACGCCGCCGACTCCCTGTGCCTCTCGATGACGAGCGGCACAGGATTCACCAAGGCGACGTGCGACGCGGGCGACCGGACCCAGCTCTGGCAGAACGCCTGACAGGGCGCGCCGCCCGCGCGACGCCTCCACCCCGGGGCCGGCGACCGCCGGGTCAGGAGCGGTGACGCAGCCGCAGCGGGGTGTAGACGGACAGGGCCACGAGGAACGCCACTCCGTAGGCGAGGTCCGCTCCGTGCAGGGCCTGTGCCGCGGGTCCCACGTACAGGCCGGTGCTCATGAACGGCACCGCCGCCGCGAAGGCGGCCACGAAGGCGGTGGGCGCCGGCCACCAGGGCCGGACGAGGGCGCTCTCGGCGGCGAGGTCGATCGGTGCGCCGGCCCGGGCCCTGACCCGCACCACCCAGTCGACGGCCACGATCGCGACGAAGCCGGGGATCCAGTAGCCGACCAGGAGCAGCACGTTCTGGAAGCGCGCCGTGGTGTCGGCCGCGTGCATCCACAGCACGAGCGGGAACCCGAGCGCGGCGGCGAGCGCGGCGGCGACGGGGCGCGGCAGGCGCACTCCCATCGTCTGCAGTGCCAGGGAACCGCTGTAGTCGTTCATGGCGTTGCTGCACAGCGCGGCGAGCGCGACGGCGAGCAGGCCGAACGCCCCGAGCGCTCCGCCGCCCAGAAGGGTGTCGATCCCGCGTGCGGTCTGGTCGGTGAAGACGGACGCGCCCCAGAGGCCCAGCGTCTGGACCGCCACGAAGGAGACGCTGATGCCCAGCAGCGTGCACCAGAACATGCGCGGCCGGGAGGTGGCGGCGGGCAGATAGCGGCTGAAGTCGCTCGCGTACGGGGCCCAGGACAGGGAGAGGCTCAGGGCGATCGTGCACGTCAGGACGAACGCGCCCGCCCGGTCACCTCCGTGCACGGTGCCCGAGGCGGCGGGGTGCACTCCGTCCAGCAGCTTGACGGCCAGCACGGCGAAGGCCGCGGCGAGGGCGAACGTCATCACCGTCTGGAGCCGGTGGATCGCCTCGTACCCCAGCACGCCGAGCGCACCCTGGGCGGCCATCATGACCAGCACGCCGAGCCAGAAGGGCCAGCCGAACAGCTGGGCCAGTGCATCCCCTCCGAACAGGCCGATCAGCGCGTCCCAGGCGATCGAGGACAGCCACTGCAACGCTCCGGGCAGCACGACACCCCGTCCGAACGCCAGTCTCGCGAGGGGCAGTTGACCGACCCCGGTCCGGCTTCCCCAGGTGCCGAGGTACGCGGTGGGCACCGCCCCCACGAGCGTGCCGAGCACGACGGCGACGAGCGCGGTGGCGAAGTCCAGGCCCAGGGCGATGCCCACGGTCCCGGTGAAGACGCCGGTCATGGTCAGGTTGGGGGCGAACCAGACGGTGAACAGCCGGGCGGGGCCGCCGTACCGTCGGTCCTCGGGCACGGGGGCTATCCCGTGCGTCTCGATCCGCAGGTCACCGGGGGCGGTGGGCATACGGCCCCCGAACGCGGAGCGCGGGTCCGGGACTGTTCGCCCCGCGACCGCACGGTCGTCCTGGGCATGCGACAACGGCATGAAGACATCCCTCCGCCAGTACGAGCTGGTTCAGGTTCGACGGGTGTGTTCTCAGCCCCGCGCGGGGCACCCCGTGTCCGGTTCGGCGGCCAATATAGCCGGGCAGCCACGCGGGCCCGCCCGGTGGGGGTGCGTGGGTGCTCGGCTCGGGGACGGCCGGACCGCCGGATGCCGGGGCCTGTCTCTTCGGGCAAGCCGCCGGGGCGTCCCCCCGGCGAACGTGGCCCGGGTCCGGCCTGACACCTGACCCACAACCCGGGGGGCCTACTCGGCCGTGACGCCGCCCTTGTGCCTGCGGTGGTACGACCAGGTCACCGCTGCCAGGAGCGGGCCCCACGCACGAGGCGGACGCGACCCGATCGCCGACAGACACCCGCAAGCCACAGTCGCGGACACCGCGCCCCTGGCCTGGCCGCAACCAGACATGCGGGGCCACTTCGCCGGGGAACCACAGGTAAGGATGCCCGGTGCAGGTGGACCCCTCACGGGAGGGCCGTGGGACCGCTGTCAACCATCCCGCGGCGCCGAGACCGGAAAGGTCCAGGTCGCAGTCACGCAGGAAGCACCCTCGACATGTGGAGACCCTCGTCCGCCACACCGCCGTGAGGCGAACACCTCACGCAAAAACGCCCCGGAAACGCGTTTCCCCAGGTCAGAAACGATTCTGCCTGGGGACGCTGGTGGGGCGGGTGGGACTCGAACCCACGGCCGACGGATTATGAGTCCGCTGCTCTAACCGGCTGAGCTACCGCCCCTTTACGGCGTGGCGCGTACACCTGTACGCGCCGTCTGCCGCAGCATAGCCGGTCATACGATCTCCTGCTGGCGATGGTCGGCTTCGCGTGACCATGAAGACAGTGCAGCGTGCTGCCCGGTTCCAGGCGATGCGGAATCCCCCCGAAAGAGTCCCGGAGGCGTCCCGCGACGGCCCCTGCGGACACACGAAAAAGGGCCCCGGGGGGCCCTCTTCCGTTCCGCTCCCCCGACTGGACTCGAACCAGTAACCCTCCGGTTAACAGCCGAATGCTCTGCCAATTGAGCTACAGGGGATCGCGCTCCCCCGACTGGACTCGAACCAGTAACCTGCCGGTTAACAGCCGGCTGCTCTGCCAATTGAGCTACAGGGGATTGCTGCGTTGCCTCGAATCGTACCTGCCTGGCTGATGCCGAGCGGCGCGCGTTCGCTGCGACACATACATTAGCGCAAGCAGGGGGGTGCTCCGCCAATCGGTATGCCCCGGGGTGATCTCGGGTGTCTGCGGGTAGGCGGGCAGCACACGTCGCACGGAGCGAAGACGGAGCGAAGGAAGGGTGGCAGCCATGCGGTACCGGCTCACGTTCATCGCCGGAGTGGCCCTCGGTTACGTGCTCGGCACGCGAGCCGGGCGCGAGCGCTACGAGCAGCTGAAGAAGGCCGCGCAGCAGCTGGCCGAGAATCCGGCGGTGCGGAACGCGGCGGAGTCCGCCGCGCACGGCAGCCGGGACTTCGCCGGCAAGGCGTACCACTCGGTGAGCGAGAAGGTCGGGGACAAGGTCCCCGTGTCCGTCTCCGACCGGGTGCGCTCGCTGCGTGAGCGCAGCGGCCACAACGGCAGCGACGACTGGGGCACGACCAACACCTGAGGCTCGTTCCTGTACCGGGTACCGCCCGGTACGGGAACGGCCCCCGCGTGCGGCAGAATCGTGTCCATGGGCATAGTGGCCGGCTTGGACAGTTCATCCGCCTTCACGCACATCGTCGTCTGCGACACGGACACCGGTGAGGTGCTGCGGCAGGGGTACGCCGCGCATCCCGTCGAGGCCAAAGCCTCCGAGGTGGATCCGCAGGCGTGGCTGCTCTCACTCGGTGAGGCGGCCTCCGGAGGGCTGCTCGAAGGCGTGCAGGCCATCGGTGTCTCCGCGCAGCAGCACGGCCTGGTGCCGCTGGACCGGCAGGGCAACCTCGTACGGCCGGCTCTGCTCGGCAACGACCGGCGGGCGCAGGCCGCCGCGGCCGATCTGATCGACGGGCTCGGGGGGCGGCAGCCCTGGGCCGAGGCCGTCGGGTCCGTGCCGCAGGCCGCGCAGCCGGTGGCGAAGCTGCGCTGGCTGGTGCGGACCGAACCGGAGAACGCACAGCGCGTGGCCGCCGTCCTGCAGCCCCACGACTGGCTGGTGTGGCAGCTCCTCGGCCGGCCCGCCCGGCGGACGACGGACCGCGGTGCCGCATCCGGCACCGGTTACTGGTCGGCGGGCTCCGCGTCCTACCGGCCCGACCTCGTGGAGCTCGCGCTCGGCCATCAGGCCGCACTGCCCGAGGTCCTCGGCCCGGCCGACGCCGCCGGGACGACGCCCGAGGGGCTGCTCATCTCGGCGGGCACCGGCGAGACGATGGCCGCAGCCTTCGGCCTGGGTGTCGCCGTCGGGGACGCCGTCGTGTCGCTGGGGGCCTCGGGCTCCGTCATGGCCGTCCACCACGAGGCACTGGCCGACCCGACCGGGATGATCACCTCCTTCGCCGACGCGACCGGGATGCACCTCCCGGTGGTCCACACGTCGAACGCGGTGCGCGCGCTGCGCGGCACCGCGGAGATGCTGGGCCTCGACGGCGGCCCGGAGGAGTTGTCCGCACTGGCCCTGAAGTCGACGCCCGGCTCCTCCGGGCTCGTCCTGCTGCCGTACCTGGAGGGTGAGCGCACCCCGCACCTGCCGCACACCGCCGGGACGCTGAGCGGGCTGCGGCGCGAGTCGATGAAGCCGGAGCACCTGGCGCGGGCCGCGTTCGAGGGGATGCTCTGCTCGCTGGCCGACGCGCTGGACGTGCTGCGCGACCGGGGTGTGGAGGTGCGGCGGGTGTTCCTGCTGGGCGCGGCGGCCGAGCTGCCCGCCGTGCAGGCGCTGGCGCCGGCGCTGTTCGGCACCCAGGTCGTCGTGCCGCAGCCCGCCGAGTACGCGGCGCTGGGTGCGGCCCGGCAAGCCGCGTGGGCCCTCGGGGTCTCGCAGGGGACGCTGGACCCGCGTACTCCCCCGGCCTGGCGGGGCGCGGCGGCGCAGGTGCTGGAGCCCGGCGACGAGCTCGCGGTGGGACGCGCGGTGCGCCAGCAGTACGGCGCGACCCGGGACCAGATCCACCCCGGGGCGTTCGGCGGATCCGCCTGAGGAGCGCGGCCCCGGGAATTTGACCCGGCCTTGAGGAAAAGCGTTCGCCGCCGGGCTGCGCGGTGCCGGAGTATGGATCGGCCTCTGCCCGTCGCCGACCGAGAGACACGCGTGCTCATACAACTCCTGCGGACCTATCTGGGCCCGTACAGACAGCCCATCACCCTGCTGGTGCTGCTCCAGCTCCTGCAGACCTGCGCCAGCCTCTACCTGCCCAGCCTCAACGCGGACATCATCGACAACGGTGTCGTGCAGGGGGACACGGGTTACATCCTGCAGTTCGGCGCGGTGATGATCCTGGTCAGCGTCATCCAGATCGTCTGCAACATCGGGGCCGTCTACTACGGCGCCCGGACCGCCTCCGCGCTCGGGCGCGACGTGCGGGCGTCGGTCTTCGGCCAGGTGCAGTCGTTCTCCGCGCGCGAGGTGGGACGGTTCGGGGCTCCTTCGCTGATCACGCGTACGACCAACGACGTGCAGCAGGTCCAGATGCTCGTCCTGATGGCGTTCACCCTGATGGTCTCGGCGCCGATCATGTGTGTCGGCGGCGTCATCATGGCGCTCGGCCAGGACGTGCCGCTGTCCGCGGTGCTGCTGGCCGTGCTGCCCGTGCTCGGCATCGCGGTGAGCCTCATCGTGAGGCGGATGCGGCCGCTGTTCCGCATGATGCAGGTGCGGCTGGACACGGTGAACCGTGTGCTGCGTGAGCAGATCACCGGCAACCGTGTGATCCGTGCCTTCATCCGTGACGGCTACGAGGAGGAGCGCTTCCGCGGCGCCAACACGGAACTGACGGACGTCGCCCTGTCGACGGGCCGGCTGATGGCCCTCATGTTCCCGACCGTGATGACGGTGGTGAACCTGTCGTCCATCGCGGTGGTCTGGTTCGGGGCGCACCGCATCGACAGCGGCGGGATGCAGATCGGGGCGCTGACCGCGTTCCTGGCGTATCTGATGCAGATCGTCATGTCGGTGATGATGGCGACCTTCATGTTCATCATGGTGCCGCGCGCGGAGGTCTGCGCCGAGCGCATCCAGGAGGTCCTGGGGACGGAGTCGAGCGTGGTGCCCCCCACCGCTCCGGTCACGAAGCTGCTGAAACACGGCCACCTGGAGATACGGGGCGCGGAGTTCCGCTACCCGGGCGCCGAGGAGCCGGTGCTGCGTTCCGTCGATCTGGTGGCGCGGCCCGGGGAGACGACCGCGATCATCGGGTCGACGGGCAGCGGGAAGTCGACGCTGCTCGGGCTCGTGCCCCGGCTGTTCGACGCGACGGACGGCGATGTGCTCGTCGACGGTACCGACGTGCGGACGCTGGATCCGGTCCTGCTGGCGAAGACCGTGAGCCTGGTCCCGCAGAAGCCGTACCTGTTCTCGGGCACGGTCGCGACGAATCTGCGCTACGGCAATCCGGACGCGACCGACGAGGAGCTGTGGCACGCCCTGGAGGTGGCGCAGGCGAAGGAGTTCGTGGAACGGCTGGAGCACGGCCTTGACGCGCCGATCGCGCAGGGCGGCACCAATGTCTCCGGTGGCCAGCGGCAGCGGCTCGCGATCGCGAGGACGCTGGTGCAGAAGCCGGAGATCTACCTGTTCGACGACTCCTTCTCGGCTCTGGACTACGCGACGGACGCCGCGCTGCGCGGCGCCCTGGCCCACGAGACCGCGGGAGCGACCGTGGTGATCGTGGCGCAGCGGGTGTCCACGATCCGTGACGCCGACCGGATCCTCGTGCTGGACGAGGGCAGGGTCGTCGGGACGGGCACGCATCGCGAGCTGATGGACGGCAACGAAACCTACCGGGAGATCGTGCTCTCCCAGCTGACGGAAGCGGAGGCCGCCTGATGGCAGGGCCGGGCGGACGGATGATGGCAGGGCCCACCGAGCGGTCCTTGGACTTCAAGGGGTCGGGCAAGCGGCTGCTGAAGCGGTTCAGCAAGGAGAAGTCCTCGCTGTCCGCGATGCTGGGCGCGGTGACGCTGAGCGTCGCGCTCTCCGTGGTGGGGCCGAAGATCCTCGGCGGGGCGACGGACCTGATCTTCGCGGGGGTCGTCGGACGGCAGATGCCGGACGGCACCACGAAGCAGCAGGCTGTCGACGGCCTGCGCGCACAGGGAGACGACGGGCTCGCCGACATGCTGGGCGGGGTGGACTTCACCCCCGGCCACGGCATCGACTTCGGCGCGGTCGGCAGCGTCCTGCTGGTGGCGCTGGCCGTGTACGTCGGCGCGGGGCTGATGATGCTGGTGTCGACGCGGCTGTCGATCCGGGTGATCAACCGGGTCGTCTTCCAGCTGCGCGAGGACCTGCAGACCAAGCTGTCGCGGCTGCCGCTGTCGTACTTCGACCGGCAGCAGCGCGGCGAGGTGCTGAGCCGGGCGACGAACGACATCGACAACATCTCGCAGACGATGCAGCAGACGATGGGCCAGCTCATCAACTCGCTGCTGACCATCGTCGGCGTGCTGGTCATGATGTTCTGGATCTCCCCGCTGCTCGCCCTGGTGGCGCTGGTGACGATCCCGCTGTCGGTGTTCGTCGCGGCGCGGGTCGGCAAGCGGTCGCAGCCGCACTTCGTGGCGCAGTGGAAGGTCACGGGCAAGCTCAACGCCCACATCGAGGAGATGTACACCGGTCACACCCTGGTGAAGGTCTTCGGGCGGCAGGAGGAGTCCGCGAGGGACTTCGCCGAGCAGAACGACGCGCTGTACGAGGCGGGCTTCAAGGCCCAGTTCAACAGCGGGATCATGCAGCCGCTGATGATGTTCGTGTCCAACCTGAACTACGTGCTGGTCGCGGTCGTCGGCGGGCTGCGGGTGGCGTCGGGTTCGCTGTCCATCGGTGACGTGCAGGCGTTCATCCAGTACTCACGGCAGTTCTCGATGCCGCTGACGCAGGTCGCCTCGATGGCGAACCTGGTGCAGTCCGGCATCGCGTCGGCCGAGCGGGTCTTCGGTCTGCTGGACGCCGAGGAGCAGGGGCCCGACCCCGATCCCGCCGAGCGACCGAAGGAGCTGCGCGGCAGCGTCGCCCTGGAGAACGTGTCCTTCCGGTACGACCCGGAGAAGCCCCTCATCGAGGATCTCTCGCTGAGCGTGGAGCCCGGCCACACGGTCGCGATCGTGGGGCCGACGGGTGCCGGCAAGACGACGCTGGTCAACCTGCTCATGCGCTTCTACGAGGTGACGGGCGGCCGGATCACTCTCGACGGGGTCGACGCGGCGCGGATGACACGCGACGAACTCCGTTCGGGCATAGGCATGGTGCTCCAGGACACCTGGCTGTTCGGCGGGACGATCGCGGAGAACATCGCTTACGGAGCCTCGCGCGACGTGACCCGGGAGGAGATCGAGGAGGCGGCGCGCGCGGCCCACGCCGACCGCTTCGTCCGTACGCTGCCCGACGGTTACGACACGGTGATCGACGACGAGGGCTCGGGGGTCAGCGCGGGCGAGAAGCAGCTGAT
This sequence comes from Streptomyces sp. NPDC055962, assembly GCF_042270185.1. Classification (NCBI taxonomy): domain Bacteria; kingdom Bacillati; phylum Actinomycetota; class Actinomycetes; order Kitasatosporales; family Streptomycetaceae; genus Streptomyces; species Streptomyces sp. NPDC055962. Next base: position 673,043 of record NZ_JBHJYN010000002.1, on the reverse strand, counting down.
CACCATCGCGCGGGCGTTCCTGTCCGACCCGGTGATCCTGGTCCTCGACGAGGCCACCAGCTCGGTGGACACCCGTACCGAGGTCCTGATCCAGAAGGCGATGGCGCGGCTGGCCCACGGCCGTACGAGTTTCGTGATCGCCCACCGGCTCTCCACCATCCGGGACGCCGACGTGATCCTGGTGATGGAGAACGGCTCGATCGTCGAGCAGGGCACGCACGACGAGCTGCTGGCGGCCGAGGGGGCGTACGCCCGGCTGTACGCGGCGCAGTTCGCGCAGGCACTGGCCGAGGTCGACTGATCCGGACCGGCCGGTGACCGGAGTGCGTCCCGGTCGCCGGCCGGTCTCAGTCCAGGTAGCCGCGGAGCTGGTCGGCGAAGGCGTGGGCCCGCAGCTTGTCGAGCGTCTTGGACTCGATCTGGCGGATCCGTTCGCGGGTCACGCCGAAGATCCTGCCGATCTCCTCCAGCGTGCGGGGGCGCCCGTCGTCCAGCCCGTAACGCAGCTGGACGACCTTCCTCTCCCGCTCCCCGAGCGTGGAGAGAACCGCGTCCAGGTGTTCGCGCAGCAGGAGGAAGGCGGCGGACTCGACCGGTGAGGCTGCGTCGCCGTCCTCGATGAGGTCGCCGAAGGCGACGTCGTCCTCCTCGCCCACGGGCGCGTGCAGGGAGACGGGTTCCTGGGCGAGGCGCAGCACCTCGCCGACACGTTCGGGCGTGAGGCCGAGCTGGGCGGCGACCTCCTCGGCGGTGGGTTCGCAGCCGCGCTCCTGGAGCATGCGGCGCTGGACGCGTACGACCCGGTTGATCAGCTCGACGACGTGCACGGGGACCCTGATGGTCCTGGCCTGGTCGGCCAGCGCGCGGGACATGGCCTGGCGGATCCACCACGTCGCGTACGTGGAGAACTTGTAGCCCCGCGCGTAGTCGAACTTCTCGACCGCCCTGATCAGTCCGAGGTTCCCCTCCTGGACGAGGTCGAGCATGGTCAGCCCCCGGCCGACGTAGCGCTTGGCCACGGAGACGACGAGGCGGAGGTTGGCCTCGATGAGCCGGCGTTTCGCCATCCGCCCCATGACCACCAGGCGGTCCAGGTCGAAGGCGAGCCGGGAGTCCGGGTCGGGGGTGCGGGCGAGCCGTTCCTCGGCGAAGAGTCCGGCCTCGACACGGCGGGCGAGGTCCACCTCCTCCGCGGCGCTCAGCAGCGGTATCCGCCCGATCTCGCGCAAGTACTGGCGGAAGAGGTCGGAGGACGGGCCGCCCGCCTCCGGGCGGCTGCGCGGCTCGGGGAGGTCTGGGGGCTCCACCGGTTCCTCCAGCACCGGCTCGGGCGGGCCCGCCGTCTCCGGGTGACGTGTGACCCGGTTCTGCGCGGGAATCGCCGGGACATGCTCGGTCGTGATCGGCACGGTCCGGGTCTGCACGGGGGCGACCTCCAGGTGATCGCTGCCGGACCGCGGGGATGGGTCCGCCCTCGGCGGACCGCCGCGCTCCGATGACTCAGGCACCGCCCTCCAGTGTGGGGTACGACACATCGCCGCCACGAGGGGCGTGCGGTGACTTTTTGCGTCCGGAGGGTGACGGGGTGCTGATCCCGCCCGGTCCGGGCGCGAGTGGGCTAGAGGGCGTCCGCGCCGTGGCTGCGCAGCGACTGGGCGTACTGCTGGAGGACCCAGACCTCGTTCTGCGCGGCGGCCAGGTGGTCCGGTGCGACGTTGCTGCCCAGGCGGGCGAGGCTTCCCTGGACGTCGTCGATCCTGCGGTCCACGGCACGCAGGCGGACCTGGACGAGCTGCATGCCCGCATAGGTCTCGTCGATCGTCTTGCCGTGGAACACCTCGACGGCGAGCTCGGTGACCAGGTTGCGCACCGTGTTGTCGGGGGCCGCGTCCAGCACGTTGACCAGGTACTCGCGGGTCTCCGCCAGTCCTTGCTCGGCGCCCCCCGCCTCCGCGATGCACTGGCGGACCGCCGCGTAGGGCGGGGCGGTGAACTCGTCGACGCCGTAGGCGTCGAAGGCGGGCGAGACCAGGGCGGGCTTCTGCAGGGCCAGCTTGAGCAGCTCGCGCTCGGTGCGGTGGGCGGGGCTGCGGAGGTTGAGGGCGGGGCCCGCGGGCGCCTTCGGTGCCTGGACCTGGTGCTGCGGGGGGCCGCCCCGGGGGGGCCCGCCCTGCGCGGGGCCGCGCTCGCCCCGGTCCCGGGCCCAGCGGGCGAGCTGGCCGACGCGCTTGACGACGAACTGGGTGTCGAGGATGCCCAGCAGACCGGCCAGCTGGACGGCGACCTCGTGCTGCGAGGAGCTGTTCTTGATGCGGGCGACCACGGGCCCCGCCTCGTCGAGCGCCGCGGCGCGGCCGGCGGGGGTCTCCAGGTCGTACCGGCCGACGATCTGGCGGAGGGCGAACTCGAAGAGCGGGGTGCGGGGTTCGACCAGGTCGCGTACGGCGTCGTCGCCCTTGGCGAGCCGCAGGTCGCACGGGTCCATGTTGTCCGGTGCGATCGCGATGTACGTCTCGGCGGCGAACTTCTGGTCGTCCTCGAAGGCCCGCAGGGCGGCCTTCTGGCCTGCGGCGTCACCGTCGAAGGTGAAGATCACCCGGGCGCTGCCGTTGTCCATGAGGAGCCGTCGGAGGATCTTGATGTGGTCGTTGCCGAAGGCCGTGCCACAGGTGGCGATGGCGGTGGTGACCCCGGCGAGGTGGCAGGCCATGACGTCGGTGTAGCCCTCGACGACGACGGCGCGGCTCGCCTTGGCGATGTCCTTCTTGGCCAGGTCGATGCCGTACAGCACCTGGGACTTCTTGTAGATCGAGGTCTCGGGGGTGTTGAGGTACTTCGGGCCGTTGTCGTCGTCGCGCAGCTTGCGGGCGCCGAAGCCGACGATCTCGCCCGAGGTGTCGCTGATCGGCCACATCAGCCGGCCGCGGAAGCGGTCGATCGGGCCCCGGCGGCCGTCCTGGGAGAGGCCGGAGCTGATGAGCTCCTTGTCGCTGAAGCCCTTGCCGCGCAGGAAGCGGGTGAGGTGGTCCCAGCCGGCGGGGCTGTAGCCGACGCCGAAGTGGGCTGCGGCGTCCTGGTCGAAGCCGCGGGCTGCGAGGAACTTCCGGCCGATCTCGGCTTCCGGGCCGTTCAGCTGCTCGCGGTAGAAGTCCGCGGCGATCTTGTGCGCCTCGACCAGCCGGATGCGCTCCCCGCGCTGGTGGGAGGGGTTGTAGCCGCCCTCCTCGTACCGGAGGGTGATGCCTGCCTTGGCGGCGAGCCGCTCGACCGTCTCGGAGAAGGTGAGGTGATCGATCTTCATCACGAAGGCAATCGTGTCGCCGCCCTCCTGGCAGCCGAAGCAGTGGAAGAGACCCTTGCCCGGGCTCACCTGGAAGGAGGGGGACTTCTCGTCGTGGAACGGGCAGAGACCCTTGAGGTTGCCGCCGCCCGCGTTGCGCAGCTGGAGGTACTCGGACACGACGGCGTCGATCGGGACCGCGTCCCGGACCGCCTTCACGTCGTCGTCATTGATCCTGCCTGCCACGTGTGAAGTCTACGGGTGGGGCCGGTCGTCCGGGACCGGCCGGCCCCCGGCGGCGGGCGGCGCCCCCGCCCGGTCCCGGACGGCCGGCCCCACCGCTCAGAGCAGGGAATCCAGGGGCACCGAGGGGTCGCCCAGGGCGTCCGCGTCGACCGGGCGGGCGGCCTTGACCAGCTTCTGGATGCTCTCGGTGACGTCCCACACATTCACGTTCATCCCGGCGAGGACCCGGCGGTCCTTCAGCCAGAAGGCGATGAACTCACGCTTCCCCGCGTCACCGCGGATGACGACCTGGTCGTAGGAGCCGGGCGGTGCCCAGCCGGAGTACTCCAGGCCGAGGTCGTACTGGTCGGAGAAGAAGTACGGCACCCGGTCGTACGTCACGTCCTGGCCGAGCATGGCCTTGGCGGCGGCGGGTCCGCTGTTCAGGGCGTTCGCCCAGTGCTCCACGCGCAGCCGGGCGCCGAAGAGCGGGTGGTCCACGGAGGCGATGTCCCCGGCGGCGTAGATGTGCGGGTCGGAGGTGCGCAGAGAGGCGTCGACGGCGACGCCGCCGCCCTGGGAGCGGTCCGCCATGGTGAGCCCGGCGGCCTCGGCGAGCGAGGTGCGCGGTGCCGCGCCGATCGCGGCGAGCACGTCGTGGGCGGGGTGCTCCTCGCCGTCGTCGGTGCGGGCGGCGAGGACCAGGCCGTCCTCTCCGGTGATCTCGGTGAGGCGTGCCCCGAAGTGGAAGCGGACCCCGTGCTCGGCGTGCAGCTCCGTGAAGATCTGGCCGACCTCCGGGCCGACGACGTGGTGCAGCGGGGTCGCGGAGGGGGTGACGACGGTGACCTCGGCGCCGTAGCCGCGGGCCGCCGCGGCGACCTCCAGGCCGATCCACCCCGCTCCGGCGACCACCAGGTGGCCGTTGTCGCGGCCGAGGGCGGCGAGGACGCCCCGCAGCCGGTCGGAGTGGGCGATGCGGCGCAGGTGGTGGACGCCGACCAGGTCGGTGCCGGGGACGTCGAGGCGGCGGGGCTCGGCTCCGGTGGCGAGCAGCAGCTTGTCGTAGTGGACGACGGTGTTGTCACCGAGCTGCACGGACCGGCCGGCCCGGTCGATGGAGGTGACCACCTGGCCGAGGTGGAGCTCGATGTCCGCGCCCGCGTACCAGGCGGTCCTGTGGACGAAGACGGAGTCCCGTTCGTCCTTGCCCAGCAGGTACCCCTTGGAGAGGGGAGGCCGTTCGTACGGATGCTCGCGCTCGTCGCCGATGAGGATCACCCGGCCGCTGAAGCCCTCCGCCCGGAGTGTCTCGGCCGCCTTCGCGCCGGCGAGTCCTCCGCCGATGATGACGAACGTCCGATGTGCGTCGACCACTTGATGCCTCCTCGGTACTGTGCTGCGCGGCGCCGCCACCTGCGAGCGTCCCGCACGCAGCGTGATGGCGAAAGAGGGTGTGCCCCGATCAGGTCACGGCCACCGGCATGTGGCCCCGTCATGGTCCAGTCTGCCGGGCGTCCGTGAGTGTTCCGTGAAGGGAGCGCGCGGAGGCGTCCGTGAGTGCGGCGACCTGGTCGACGAGGACCCGCTTGCGCGCCCGGTCGTCGCCGGCCGCCTCGTACAGGGCCCGGAACTGCGGTTCGAGGCCCTCCGGCGCGCGGGCCGTGAGGGCCGCGGCCAGCTCCGCGATGACGACCCGCTGGCCCGCGCGGATGACCTCCTGCTCGGCGCGCTGCATGACGTAGCGGTCCGCGACGGCCTTGAGGACGGCGCATTCGTTGCGCACCTCACGCGGCACGATCAGCTCGGCTCCGTAGCGGCCGAGCCGCCCGCGCCCGTACGCCGCGTGGGTCGCGGCCTCGGCGGCGAGGCAGAACCTGCCGATGAGCTGGCTCGTCGCGTCCTTCAGCCGGGCCTGGGAGACCGCGCTGCCGTCGTAGCCGCGCGGCCACCACTCCTGGGCGGTGAGCCGGTCGAGGGCCTCGGCGAGCTCCTGGGGGTCGGTGTCCGCGGGGACGTACCGCCCGACGGCGACGTCCCAGATGTCCGCGCGCTCGGGCTCGGAGAAGAGACAGCCCGGGTCGATGTGCCCGGCGTGCAGGCCGTCCTCGAAGTCGTGCACGGAGTAGGCGACGTCGTCGGACCAGTCCATGACCTGGGCCTCGAAGCACTTCCGGTCCTCCGGAGCGCCCTTGCGCGCCCACGCGAAGACCGGCAGGTCGTCCTCGTACACCCCGAACTTCGGTGAGCCGGGGTCCGTGGGGTGCGCACCCCGGGGCCAGGGGTACTTGGTGGCGGCGTCCAGGGCGGCCCGGGTGAGGTTGAGCCCGACGCTGACGAGCTCCCCGCTGCGGGGATCGCGGACGAAGCGCTTCGGTTCGAGGCGGGTCAGCAGGCGCAGCGACTGGGCGTTCCCCTCGAAGCCGCCGCAGTCCGACGCGAAGTCGTTGAGCGCCTGTTCGCCGTTGTGCCCGAAGGGCGGGTGGCCCATGTCGTGGGAGAGGCAGGCCGCTTCCACGAGGTCGGGGTCGCAGCCGAGGGCGGCGCCGAGCTCCCGGCCGACCTGGGCGCACTCCAGGGAGTGGGTGAGCCGGGTGCGGGGGCTGGCGTCCCAGGCGTGGCCACGGGTGCCGGGGGTGACGACCTGGGTCTTGCCGGCGAGCCTGCGCAGGGCGGCGGAGTGGAGCACCCGCGCGCGGTCCCGCTGGAACGCCGTGCGGCCGGGCCGTTTGTCGGGCTCGGTGTCCCAGCGCTCGGTGTCAGCGGTGCCGTAGGGCGTGTCCCTGGGGTCGTGCGTACCGTCCATGCCTCCGACATTAGACCGGCGGGCTGACAGGAGGGGTCAGGCGGTGGCCAGGAGGTGGGGGTGTGCCAGCGCCGCGTCGGCGGGGACGGGACCCGCCACGGCCCGGTCGTAGCGGTGCAGCAGGAGGCGCGCCACCGCCGGGTGCGCGCCGAGCGGTGCGGCGGCGATGCCCGGTGCGGCTGCGGCCGAGACGGTCGCGAAGCGGCCGGGCGCCGTGAAGTACGAGGCGAGGGCGACACGGTGGCGGCCCCGGGCGGCGAGCGCCCGCACGGCGGCCTGCACGGTGGGCGTGGCGGCCGAGGCGTACGCGGGAACCACGGGCACCCCGCCGAGACGCTCGCCGAGCAGGGCGGCGGTGCGGCGGGCGTCTACGTCCGAGTCGGGGTCGCGCGATCCGGCGGCGGCGAGCACGACGCCGGCGTCGCGGCGCGTGCCGTCCTCGTCCCGCCACCCGGCCTCGACGAGACGCTCGTACAGGGCCTCGACGAGCAGCGGGTGCGGTCCGAGGGGCTCCGCGACACGGGTGCGGAGGTGCCCGGCGGCCGCCGCGGCGCGGGGCAGGTCGTGGCGGACGTGGTGGCCGCGGCCGAGCAGCAGAGGCACGAGCACGGCGTCGCCCGTCCCGATGCCGTCCAGGGTGTCCGGCAGCAGGGGTTCGTTCAGCTCGATGTGGCCGAGCCGGACGTCGAGGCCGGGCCGCAGCTCCCGTACCCGGTCCAGGAGCTCCAGGACGGTGCGCAGGGCCTGCGGGTCCCGGCTGCCGTGTGCGACGGCGACCAGGGTGGGGGCGGATCTGCGGATGCGGTGCATGGGCCTTCGGGTTCCGTTCAGGGAGACGAGGCTGAGCTGGGTTCCGAGCTGCGAGGTGATGCGGGTCAGAAGGTGCGCCGTGCTGTCGAGGGGCAGGGACTCACGAGGGTGTTCCGGTGCCGTCTCCGTCATGCACCGATGGTGCCGGGCGGACGTTGCCGGGCCGTTTCGCACCGGTGACGGGTGTTTGCCGCTGCCTCACCGGCGGGGGGCCCGCGGTGTCAGCTTGACGTTTGACGTCTCAGGCCGAACAGCGCCTCGATCGCCCTACGGTCTGGGGGAGGGGCTCGGAGTCCCTGGATCAGTTGGTCGTGCCGATGGTGCTGCGGGCCGCGAGGCGGAAGTCCTTGACTGCTTTGTAGAGGGTCCGCTCTCGTTCGGCGGCAAGGGCGATGTCTTCGGCCTTGCGGGTGGTGTTGCCCGCGTGGGCGTTCTCGGCCATCCGTCGCATGACGTGTGAGAGGTCGCTGGAGGCGACGGTGACGCGTTCCGCGACTTCCGCGACGGACGCCGGCCCTTCGAGGATGACGAGTTCGCAGGCGCGGTGGACCTCGCGGGCCAGGGTGATGAAGCGGCCTATCTTCTCGTCGGTGCCGGGCAGGTCGGGTTGTTCCGAACGCAGCGCGTCGAGGACGGCGTCCATGGCGATGTCGCGGTCATGGAGAGCGCTCAGGTAGCCGGCGTAGGCGTCGCGGCGATGCTGGCGGCTCCATTGGGCGTGCTGAGACCGTGCCTGAGCACGGCCGTTGACGATTGCGGCCCCGAGAGTGGTGGCGGAGCCGACGGCGGCGCCCAGCAACGCGGCAAGTCCTGAGTCCATGGGCCTCAGTCTGCCGTTCCTGCTGTTCATCCGGTTCGCCGCGGCTTGGTCCCCTTCTTGTGGTGTGGTGGCCGGGTGCAGGACTCGCCGGTGGCGAGGACCGTCCGACGTCAGCGAGTGGCGGGCCGCCGGTTCTTGGAGCCGAGCGGGCGGCCGGGGCCGGGCCGTGTGGGTTTCGGTGCACCGGCTGGTGTGCCGGTCTTCGCGTGCAGGTTCCTGAACCCGCGGCGGACGCGGGCGGGGGTGAGCCTGTTCGGTTCCGTCGGCCGTTCCCACGGTCGGCGCAGATCCTGGGCGAGCGGGTGGGCGAGCCGAAGTTGGGCGTGGGCGGCCAGGACGAGCCACGTCCAGCGGTCGGCGGCCTGGGAGTCCCGGAGCTTCGGGCGGGTCCAGCCAAGGGTCTGCTTGAGGAGCCGGAAGGTGTGCTCCACGCCGAAGCGGCGGAGGAATGCCTGCCAGAACCGGTCGGCGTCCTCGTGGCGGGCGCCCGTGCCCGACCACCTGAAAACAGGATCGGGGCCCAGCCTCTCGCACGTCCGGTGAACTGGGGAAACTCCGAACAAGTCCGATCCCGGTTGGGCACCGGTGGATGAACGACAAGGTCAGTACCTGTTCACACCCGCCCCGTTCACCCGTTCGCGCGGCTCCGCGAACCTTTCGCCCCCGTCGTTCGTCCCCTTCCACGAGGCACCGGTACGAGCGCGGGGGGCGCGGCATGCGGCTGAGGACACCGACGGGGCTGCGCCGCGCGCGGCTCGGAGCCCTGGGGCGGCGGGCCGCCGCGCGGCTGCGGCCGCCGCGTACCCGGCGGGGGCGGCGGCGGCTGGTGCAGGCGCTGATGCTGGCATGCGCGGTGGCGCTGGCACCCGCGGCGTGGCTGCACGCCACGGCGGACGCCCGGGTGCGTACGACGTCCGACGCCCCGGACCGGGAGGTCGCCGTCGTGTTCGGCGCCGGGCTGTGGGAGGGGCGGCCGTCGCCGTACCTCGCGCACCGGCTGGACACCGCGGCCGAGCTGTACAGGACCGGGAAGGTGCGGGTCGTGCTCGTCACCGGGGACAACAGCCGCACGGAGTACGACGAGCCAGACGCCATGCGGGCCTACCTCACCGGGCGGGGGGTGCCGGACGGACGGATCGTCAGCGACTACGCGGGCTTCGACACCTGGGACTCCTGCGTGCGGGCGAAGCGGATATTCGGGGTCGACCGGGCTCTCCTGGTGAGCCAGGGCTTCCACATACGTCGGGCGATCGCCCTCTGCCGGTCCGCGGGGATCGACGCGTACGGGGTGGGCGCCGACGACGTACACGATGTGACCTGGTACTACGGCGGGGCACGGGAGGTGTTCGCGGCGGGCAAGGCGCTCCTGGACACGGTGTTCGAGCCGGATCCGCACTTCCTGGGCCCGCGGGAGCCGGGGGTGACGGAGGCGCTCACGGGCGACCTCACCGCGGCGGGCGGGGCGGGCTGAGGTGCGCGTACCGGGCGCGTAACCGGACGCACCGGTGCTCGTAATGCCGGCCTCGCACGCTGGGCGCATGGCCCGCACCGAGACGTCCACCCACTGCCCGTACTGCGCGCTCCAGTGCGGGATGAAGCTGCGACCGGTCACCGACGGCGGGGTGGTCGAGGTCGTGGAGCGCACCGATTTCCCCGTCAACCGGGGCGCCCTGTGCGGCAAGGGGCGCACCGCGCCCGCCGTGCTCGCCGCGGGTGCGCGGCTGACGGGTCCCCTCGTGCGCGACGCGGGCGGCGACCTGGCACCGGCAAGCTGGGAGGAGGCGCTGGAGCGGATCGCGGACGGGCTGCGGGGGACGCGGGCGGAGCACGGGGCGGACGCCGTGGGCGTGTTCGGCGGCGGCGGGCTCACCAACGAGAAGGCGTACGCCCTCGGGAAGTTCGCCCGGGTGGTGCTCGGCACCTCGCAGATCGACTACAACGGCCGCTTCTGCATGTCGTCGGCGGCCGCCGCCCACCAGCGGGCGTTCGGCCTCGACCGAGGGCTGCCCTTCCCGCTGGAGGACATCCCCCGGACCGGGTGCGTGATCCTGGTCGGATCGAACCTCGCGGAGACGATGCCCCCCGCACTGCGCTACGTGACCGAGCTGAAGGAGAACGGCGGCCGGCTGATCGTGATCGATCCGCGCCGGACCAGGACCGCCGAGCAGGCGGATCTGCACCTGGCGCCCCGGCCGGGCACGGACCTGGCCCTCGCGCTCGGCATGCTGCACCTGGTCGTGGCGGACGGGCGGGTGGACGAGGAGTTCGTCCGTACCCGGACGAGCGGCTGGGACGGGGCCAGGGCGGGGGCGATGGCGCACTGGCCGGAGCTGGTGGAACGCCTCACCGGGGTGTCCGTGCCGCAGCTGCGCGAGGCCGTGGAGATGTTCTGCGGCGCGGGGAGCGGGATGGTGCTCACCGCGCGGGGACCGGAGCAGCAGGCCAAGGGCACGGACACGGTGGGGGCCTGGATCAACTTCTGCCTGGCCACCGGCCGGGCGGGCCGCCCGCTCTCCGGCTACGGCTGTCTGACCGGTCAGGGCAACGGCCAGGGCGGCCGGGAGCACGGCCAGAAGGCGGACCAGCTGCCCGGCTACCGCAAGCTCACCGACCCCGGGGCGCGGCGCCATGTGGCCGCGGTCTGGGGCGTGGACCCCGACTCGCTGCCGGGGCCGGGGCGCAGTGCGTACGAGCTGCTGGACGCGCTGGGGCGGGATGTCCGGTCGCTGCTGGTCATGGGGTCGAATCCGGTCGTGTCCGCGCCGCGCGCGGGGCACGTGGAGGAGCGGCTGCGGTCGCTGGACTTCCTGGCGGTCGCGGACGTGGTGCTGTCGGAGACGGCGGCACTGGCCGACGTGGTGCTGCCGGTGACGCAGTGGGCGGAGGAGAGCGGGACCACGACCAACCTGGAGGGCCGGGTGCTGCTGCGGCAGCGGGCGGTCACGCCGCCCGACGGGGTGCGCAGCGACCTGGAGGTGCTGAACGCGCTCGCGTCGCTCCTGGGGCACGGCAAGGGATTCCCGGCAGAGCCGGAGGAGGTCTTCGACGAGCTGCGGCGGGCCTCGGCGGGCGGCCCCGCCGACTACGCGGGCATCACGTACGCCCGGATCGAGGCGGAGGACGGGGTCTTCTGGCCCTGCCCCGACGAGGGGCACGCCGGGACGCCCCGGCTGTTCCTGGAGCGGTTCGCTACGGACGACGGGCGGGCCAGGTTCGTCCCGGTCACGCACCGGCCCGCGGCGGAGGAGACGGACGCGGAGTACCCGGTGGTGCTCACGACCGGGCGGGTCGTGTCCCAGTACCAGTCGGGGGCGCAGACCCGCCGGGTCGCCGAACTGAACGCCGCCGCGCCGGGGCCGTTCGTGGAGCTGCACCCGCGGCTCGCCGAGCGGATCGGGGTGGCCGAGGGCGAGCGGGTGGCGGTCACCTCACGGCGCGGGCGGGCCGTGGCACCGGCCCGGATCACGGTGGCGATCCGGCAGGACACGGTGTTCATGCCGTTCCACTGGCCGGGCGAGGGACGCGCCAACTCCCTGACCAACCCGGCGCTGGACCCGGTGTCGCGGATGCCGGAGTTCAAGGTGTGCGCCGTGCGGGTGGAGGCCGCCGGCTGAGCCCGTCACCGCCCGGCACAGGCGTGCCGCCGGTGCGCAGGGAGCGGACGACGGGGGCGGCCGCGAGGTGGACCCAGGCGCGCACGGGCCCGTCGGGGAGGGGCCCGGGCCGTCCCGGCCGGGTCCGTCCCATCCGGGGAGCGGCCGTCCCCGCCCGGCGCGGTGCCGTCGGCCGCCCGCACCGGGGGTGGGCGCTGCGGACCAGCCGGTCGTACAGGTTGCGCGGGTGGTCCGGGCCCCGGTACCGCTCCAGGTCGTCCAGCAGCCGGAGCAGTTCCCCGTGGGCCCCGGGCGCCGCGGTGACCAGCGTGCCGTGGACGGTGTCCGGGCCGTCGACGGCGTACGGATGGCCGGGGCCCTCGCAGAGGAGGGCGCCAGGCGGCACGGCCGGCCGCTCGTCGCGAGTGCGGCCCCGGAGGAACCGGTCGTGGTCGGCCTCTCCCGGGAGCAGCGTCCCGTGGACGAGGAACGGCAGCCGGCCGTCCGTCACAGGCTCGCCACCGGCGCCGTCTCCGCGGAGACCCAGGCCAGATAGCGGTCGCTGCCGCGCACGACGGGCACCGCGATGATCTCCGGTGTCGCGTAGTCGTGTGCCGCGAGGAGCTGCGCCTCCAGCTCGTCGTACCGCTGGGCCGTCGTCTTGAACAGCACCTGCCATTCCTGGCCGGACTCGACGGCTCCCTCCCACCGGTACACGGAGGTGACGGGCGCCGAGATCTGGGCGCAGGCGGCGAGCCGTGCCTCGACCGCGCCCCGGGCCAGTGCCTGGGCCTTCTGCTCGCTGTCCGTCGTGGTCAGCACCGTCAGCCATGCGGGCTCGGTCATTCCTCGGGTCTCCTCGTGTCTCGGCATCCGTGACCCCCCGATTGTCGGCCTCCGCTCCGTCAGCCGCCGTACGGGTGCCGGGCCCTGGCCTCGCGCAGGGCGCGGCCCCACCAGACGAGCTGGTCGAGCAGCTTCTTGGCGGCCCCGTCGATCCGTGCCGGGTCCTTGGGCACGCCCCGGTCGTCGAAGAGGGCACCGGCGTTGTGGAAGGAAACGGTGTCGCGGACGGTGACGGCGTGCAGCTCGGCGAAGACCTGACGCAGGTGCTCGACGGCCCGCAGACCGCCGGAGATTCCGCCGTACGAGACGAACGCGACGGGTTTGGCCTGCCATTCGGCGAAGTGCCGGTCGATGAGGTTCTTCAGGGGGGCCGGGTAGGAGTGGTTGTACTCGGGCGTCAGCACGACGAACGCGTCGGCGCGGGCCAGCCGCGGGGACGCCAGGGCGGCGCCGGTGGCGGGCGGTTCGGTCTCGGCGACGTCGATCAGCTCGGTCTCGACGTCCGGGTGGCCGGCAGCCCGCCCGAGGAACCAGTCGGCGACGACGGGCCCGAAGCGGCCCTCGCGGTTGCTGCCGAGGATGACGGCCACCCTGAGCGGGGCGTCGGACGGGGCAAGGTCAGGTGTGGTGAGGTCCATGCCGAGCAGCCTCGTACCTCGACCACGATTGAGGTCAAGCGCCGGCGCACCGGCACCTACGCTGGCAGCCATGACGACTCCCCTGTCCGACGTGTACGCCGAGTTCGACGGCCGGCCCGCCACCGAGGAGGATCTGCGGATCCCGGCGCTGGCCGGCTACGGACACTTCACGGCGATGCAGGTGGAAGACCGTACGGTGCGCGGCCTCGCCCTGCATCTGGACCGGCTGGACTCCGCGAACCGGGAACTCTTCGGACCGCCCCTCGACGGGGAGCGGGTGCGCGAGCTGATCAGCCACGCGCTCGACGGCGCCGGGAGGCAGGACGCGTCGGTCCGCGTGCACGCCTACATGCCGCCGGAGAGCGCGGCGACCGTGACGATGGTGACGGTGCGGGAGCCCGCCCGGCCCGACGGTGCACCCCGGAGCCTGATGTCGGTCCCGTTCGCGCGCGCCGTGCCGCACATCAAGCGCCCCGGCGAGTTCGCCCAGATCTACTACGGGCAGCAGGCCCGGCGGGCGGGCTTCGACGACGCGCTGCTGACGTCGCCCGGCGGCATGGTCACCGAAGGGGCGGTCACCAACATCGGCTTCTGGGACGGCACCGCGGTGGTCTGGCCGGACGCCCCGGCGCTGGCGGGCATCACCATGGCCCTGCTGGAGAGCGGTCTGGCGCGGGTGGGCCGGCCCTCACTGCGGCGCGGAGTGACGCTGGAGGACCTGGGTGCCTACCGGTCGGCGTTCGTCAGCAACTCGCAGGGCATCGCACCGGTCCACCGGATCGACGACACCCCCTTCGAGGTCGACGAGGAGCTGATGACGCTGCTCGCCCGGGTCTACGAGGACGCCCCCCGCGAGCGGGTCTGACCTCCCCGGCATGCGGGACCATGGGGCCATGCAGATCCATATCGAAGCCACCGGACTCCCGGGCCGCACCTGCGGTCCCGACACCGACTTCGCCGGTTTCGACAACATCCACGTCGGCGTGCAGCGCAAGGACCGGCCCGGCGAGCTGCTCGGCATCCATCCGGGCGACGCCCCGCACGCCTCCTGGACCCTGGACTGCACCACGGTGTCCACCGCCGAGGGCGTCGAGGTGTCGGGCCCGTACATCCAGAACCGGCTCGGGGGGCGCTTCGCCTATCTGTCCTGGGGCACCGTGGACGGTTCCGGCGGCTTCACGATGTTCCGGCGCGCCAAGCTGATGATGAGCGACATCGACCCCGAGGTCCTGGAGGCCGCCGCGAGGACCGGGCACCTCACCGCGCGGCTGCGGCTGAGCGACGACCGGGGCCAGCCCCGCTGCGCCCGGGTGCGCCCGCCGGACATCACCTGGTCCGCGACGGACGGGAGTGACGCACGCCAGGCCTGAGGGACGCGGGATATGACACCGCCCCCACCGGTCCCGGGGGGGGTGGACCGAAGAGGGCGGTTGCCATGGGGCCGGCGGGGGGCTGCCGTCCCGTGGGGGGATAAGAGGCGTGTTCCCGGCCGCCCCGAGTCCATTCATGTGATGCACATCACACCGGACGGCCGGGGGTGCTCACCCGATCGGCACCGGCCGGCCCCGACGGCCCCGGCACCGCCGCGACCTGCACCGGGCCGGGCCGACGGGCCCGCCTCCCGGGGCCGGACGGGTGAAAGCTGACCATGCGTCAGCATGCGGACGGCGGGGGTGGCCCGTTACCTCGGAGGCAGGACACATCCGTCTGCCCGGAGGATTCCCATGCGCTGCCCCGCCCGCCTCGTGACCGGTACCGCCGCCGCGGCCCTCACCGCCGCCGCGCTGGGCCTCGCCGCCCCGTCCGCCCATGCGGCCGGCCCCGGCAGACCGGAGCTCGCCGCCGTGTCGGCCGCACCCGGCGCGGCGGACTGCGGAGCGGACGATGCGGCTGCGCCCGGCACGGCGGCCTGCGACAGCGGCGATGCCGCGCTGGCGGGCCCCGAGGCACCCGTGGACCCGGCGACGGCCCCCGACCCGGAACCGGCCGGGGACCCTGCGGCCGGAGACCCGTCCGCGGAGGACCCGTCCGCCGAGGAGCTGGAGCCGCTCGACGGCCTGGAGCCCGCCGAGGACCTGGCGGCCGTCTCGGCGCCCGCCTGGCCGGAGACGGACGAGGCAGGGACCGGGGACGAGGCCGCAACGCTCCAGCCGCCCGGGGCCGGTACGGCGTCCGGCAACCGCCCCGAACCCCTGACCCCGCCCGGGACGGCCGACCCCGGCTCCGCCAGGCCGCCCGTGCCGCCCGGGCACCGGCCCACGACCGCGCCCAGCCCCAGCCGGCCGTCCGGTCACGTGGGGACGGGTGTCGGCGGCAGCACCGCCCCCGACACCGCGCAGCTCGCGGCGGGCGCCGCCCTCGTCGGGGCGGCGGCCTTCTGCGGCGTCCTGCTGCTGCGCCGCCGCCGCACGGGCGGCCTGTACCGCTGAGGGCGAGCGGCGGAGGACGGGACGTGGACAGGACGGCACTTCAGGCCCGGGCCTGGCTGGTGGGCATCGTCGCGCTCTGCGGGGTCTGGCTGGTCCACAACGGCGTGGCCCTGCGGACCGCCGCCCCTCAGCCGTCGACCGCCGAGGCCTTCGCCGCGGGCCCGGAGGTACGGCCGGGCACCCCGGTCGCCGAGCCGCTGCGTTCCTCCGCACCGGTCAGGATCCGTATCCCGGGCATCGGTGTGGACGCGCCCATGACGGGTCTCGGACTGGACGCGGACGGCGGCCTCGACTCCCCGCCCGCCGGGAACCGCAACCTCGCGGGCTGGTACGCCGACGGGACCCCGCCCGGGGCCAGGGGCACCGCGATAGTCGCCGGGCACGTCGACACCGCCGAGGGCCCGGCGGTCTTCTACGCCCTCGGGTCCCTGAAGAAGGGGACCGCGGTCGAGATCGACCGCGGGGACGGCCGCACCGCCGTCTTCTCGGTCGACGCGGTCGAGGTGTACGACAAGGACGCGTTCCCCGACAAGCGGGTCTACGGCGCCACCCGGCACGCCTCGCTCCGGCTGATCACCTGCGGCGGCGGCTTCACCCGGGAAACGGGCTACCAGGGCAACGTGGTGGCGTACGCCCACCTCACCGACGTCCGCTGATCAGGCCGTCCACTGGTCGAAGCCGAGCTTGGCGACCAGCGAGAACACCACGACCAGCAGGACCCCGCGGACGAAGCCGCTGCCCTTCCTGAGAGCCATCCGCGCCCCGGTCATCCCGCCCGCCAGATTGAATACGGCCATCAGCGCGGCCAGCTGCCACAGCACCGTCCCCTGGTAGGCGAACATCGCCAGCGCGCCGGCGTTGGTGCAGACGTTCACGATCTTGGCGGTGGCGGACGCGGTGACCAGGTCCAGGTGGAGCACCGCGGTGAGCGCCAGCACCAGGAAGGTGCCGGTACCGGGCCCGAACAGCCCGTCGTAGAAGCCGATTCCGCCGCCGACCAGGACGATCGCGGTGACCGTACGGGCCCGTGTGACCTGCTTGCCCGGTGTGTCGCCGGCCGCGGCGGTGCCGAAGGACGGCCTCAGCATCACGAAGGCCGCGACGGCGAGCAGCACCACCATGATCACCGGGCGCAGCACGTCACTGCTGATCCCCGCGGCGAAGAAGGCGCCGGTCATCGACCCCGCGAGCGCCATGAGGCCGATCCGCACGGCGGTACCCACCTGGACCGGAGCCTTGCGCACATAGGTCACTGCGGCGCCGGAGGTCCCGACGATGGCGACGGCCTTGTTGGTGCCGAGGACGTGCGCGGCCGGGACGTGCGGCAGCCCCAGCAGCAGGGCGGGCAGGAGGAGCAGCCCACCGCCGCCCACCACTGCGTCGATCCAGCCCGCCGCGGCGGCGGCCAGGCAGAGGACGACCAGGGTGGTGAGGGTGATCTCAGGCATGGTCGCGACTAAAGCAGATGGTGCCTACACCGTCCAACCCGGCCGTGTCCTCGCCCTCACAGGGCGTGCCGGGACGCGCTGAGCGCAAGGTTCCTCCAGGGAAACAGGAGGGATCCGGTCGGGTAACACCCACCGCGCACTCTCATGGGCATGAGGACACAGACGGAGAACGCGGCGCGGGTGGTGGTGATCGGTGCCGGGATGGCGGGCGCCCGGCTCGCCGCCCGGGTCCCCGGTGTCACCGTCATCGGCGAGGAGGCCCACGCACCGTACAACCGGGTGCTGCTGGCCGAGGTGCTCGCCGGCCGGTACGAGCCGGACGTCATCGCACTGCCGCCCGCCGAGGTGCGGCGCGGGGTGCGTGTCGTGCGGATCGACCGGGCGGAGCGCCAGGTGCTCTGCGACGACGGCAGCGTCGTCGGCTACGGGCGCCTGGTGCTGGCCACCGGCTCCAACCCGGTGCTGCCGCCGCTGCGGGGCCTCGGACACCTGCTCCCGGACGGGGTGCATCCGTTCCGCACCCTCGACGACTGCCTGGCCCTGCGCGCCGCCGTACGCCCCGGCGTGCGGGCCGTCGTCATCGGCGGCGGGCTCCTCGGGGTGTCGGCCGCCCGCGCGCTGGCCGAGTGCGGCGCCCAGGTGGTGCTGGCCCAGCAGGGCGAGCACCTCATGGAGCGGCAGCTGGACGCCGAGGCCGCCGGGATGCTCCGCCGTCACCTGGAGGGCCTCGGCGTCGAGGTGCACACCGAGTGCCGGGTGCGCGGGCTGCGCTGCACCGACGGGGACACCCCCGCGGTGCGGGCGGTGGAACTCGCCGACGGCTACGAGCTGGAGGCCGAGATCACCGTGCTGGCCTGCGGGGTCCGTCCCCGGACCGGGCTGGCCCAGGCCGCCGGCCTCGACGTCCGCAAGGGCGTCGTCGTCGACGACGAACTGCGCACCTCGGATCCGTACATCCACGCCGTGGGCGACTGTGCCGAACACGGCGGGACGGTCTACGGGCTGGCGGGCGCCGCGCTCGAACAGGCCGACGTGCTGGCCGAGGTGCTGGCCGGACGCCCCGCGCGCTACGAGGGCACCCGGGCCCTGACCCGGCTCACCCTCCGCTCGCCCTCCGCCGTGACCGCCGGGGCCTCCGGGAGCCTCGACCTGGCCGCCTTCGGCGACTCCCGTCCGCTGCCCGGCGACGACGTGGTCAGGCTGGCGGACGCCACCCGTGGTGCGTACCGCACGGTCGTCGTCCGGGGCGACCGGCTGGCGGGCGGGGTGCTCTTCGGCGACCTCGCCGCGGTCGGCACCCTCGCCCGGACCTGGCAGGACGACGACCCCCTCCCCGCCGACACGTCCCTGCTCCACCTGCTCACCAACGACGGAGGCTTCTGATGCCGGTGTCCACTCCCCCGAACGCCCCCACCGCAGGCGTGCCGACGATCGTGGTCGTCGGGCACGGCATGGTCGGTCAGCGGTTCCTGGAAGCGCTCGCCGACCGCGGTCTGACCGCCACCGCCGGGACCGCCAGGGTCGTCGTGCTCTGCGAGGAGCCCCGCCCCGCGTACGACCGGGTGCAGCTGACCTCGTACTTCTCCGGGAAGACGCCGGAGGACCTCTCGCTCGTCGAGGCCGGCTTCATGGAGCGCCACGGCATCGAGCTGCGCGTCGGCGACCCGGCGGTGAGCGTCGACCGTGAGGCGCGCACCGTGACCGCGCGCTCCGGGGAGACCTTCTCCTACGACACGCTGGTGCTGGCCACCGGCTCGTACCCCTTCGTCCCTCCGGTCCCCGGCAAGGACGCCGAGGGGTGCTTCGTCTACCGCACCATCGAGGACCTCCTCGCGATCGAGGAGTACGCGAAGACCGCGAGGACCGGCGCGGTCGTCGGCGGCGGGCTGCTCGGCCTGGAGGCCGCGGGCGCGCTCAAGGGCCTCGGACTCGACACGCACGTCGTGGAGTTCGCGCCCCGGCTGATGCCGGTCCAGGTCGACGAGGGCGGCGGCGCCGCGCTGCTGCGCACCATCGAGAACATGGGCCTGACCGTCCACACGGGTGTGGGCACCCAGGAGGTCACCGCGGGCGAGGACGGCCGGGTCGACGGCATGTCCCTGTCCGACGGTTCCTCGCTGGAGACCGACCTCGTCGTCTTCTCGGCGGGTGTGCGCCCCCGGGACCAGCTGGCCCGCGACTGCGGTCTGGCGGTCGGCCCGCGCGGCGGCATCGTCGTCGACGACGAGTGCCGCACCTCCGACAGCGACGTCTTCGCGATCGGCGAGTGCGCGCTGGCCTCCGACGGCCGGGTCTACGGGCTGGTGGCGCCCGGTTACGAGATGGCGGTGGCGGTGGCCGAGGTGATCGCCGGCGACGCGGCCTCCTTCACGGGCGCCGATCTCTCGACGAAGCTGAAGCTGCTCGGTGTGGACGTCGCCTCCTTCGGTGACGCGCACGGCACGGCCGAGGGCTGCCTCGACGTCGTCTACGCGGATTCCCGCTCGGGCGTCTACAAGAAGCTGGTGATCGGCCAGGACGGCACGCTGCTCGGCGGTGTCCTGGTGGGCGACGCCGACCAGTACGGCACGCTGCGGCCCATGACGGGCACGGTCCTCCCGGTCGCCCCGGAGCAGCTGGTGCTGCCGGCGGGCGCGGGCGGCCCGGTCACCCTCGGCCCGTCCTCGCTGCCCGACGAGGCCGTGATCTGCTCCTGCCACAACGTCACCAAGGGCGCGATCTGCGAGCACACCACGCTCCCCGAGGTGAAGAAGTGCACCAAGGCGGGCACGGGCTGCGGGAGCTGCGTCAAGGTCATCGGCCAGCTGCTCCCGCAGCCCGAGGACCAGGGGCTGTGCGGCTGCTTCGAGTACACCCGCAGCGAGCTGTACGAGATCGTCCGCACCCTGGGCGTCACGACGTACGCCGCGCTCCTCGACTCGCACGGCCGGGAGGCGGCCCGCGGCGGGGACGGCTGCGAGGTCTGCAAGCCGACGGTCGGTTCGATCATCGCCTCCCTGGCCCCGACGCTCGGCGCCAGCGGCTACGTGCTGGACGGCGAGCAGGCGGCCCTCCAGGACACCAACGACCACTTCCTGGCCAACCTCCAGCGCAACGGCTCGTACTCGATCGTGCCGCGCATCCCCGGTGGTGAGATCACCCCGGAGAAGCTGATCGTGATCGGTGAGGTGGCACGGGACTTCGGCCTCTACACGAAGATCACCGGCGGGCAGCGGATCGACCTCTTCGGCGCCCGCGTGGACCAGCTGCCGCTGATCTGGACCCGGCTGGTGGACGCCGGCTTCGAGTCCGGGCACGCCTACGGGAAGTCGCTGCGTACGGTCAAGTCCTGTGTGGGGCAGACCTGGTGCCGCTACGGCGTCCAGGACTCGGTGAAGATGGCCATCGACCTTGAGCTGCGCTACCGGGGGCTGCGCTCCCCGCACAAGCTGAAGTCGGCGGTCTCGGGCTGCGCCCGGGAGTGCGCGGAGGCCCGCGGCAAGGACTTCGGGATCATCGCCACGGCGCAGGGCTGGAACCTCTACGTCGGCGGCAACGGCGGCGCCACCCCGCGCCACGCGGACCTGCTCGCCCAGGACCTCTCCGACGCCGAACTGGTGCGTCTCATCGACCGGTTCCTCATGTTCTACATCCGCACGGCGGACCGTCTGGAGCGCACCTCGACCTGGCTCGACCGCATCGAGGGCGGCCTGGACCACGTGCGTGACGTCGTCGTCCACGACTCGCTGGGTCTCAGCGACGAGCTGGAGCGGCTGATGGCCGACCACGTCGCCGGCTACCGCGACGAGTGGGCCGAGACCATCAACGATCCGGAGCGGCTGCGCCGCTTCGTCACCTTCGTGAACGCCCCCGACGCCCCCGACCCCTCGGTCAAGTTCGTCCCGGAGCGCGACCAGGTCAAGCCCGACCTGGACATCCTCGCGGGCCCGGTGCTCGCCATCCGTACCCTTGAAGGGACCTCTTCCTGATGACGACCCGGACGATGGAAACGGCACAGGACACCCGCTCGATCCAGCTCGCGGACGGGGACGGCTGGCTCACGGTCTGCGACCGCTCGCTGCTGACCCCGGGGCGCGGCGTCGCGGCTCTTCTCCCGGACGGCCGGCAGGTCGCGCTGTTCGTGGACCGGTCGGGGCGCGCGTACGCGATCGACAACCGGGACCCGTTCACCGGCGCGTACGTCCTCTCCCGCGGGCTGGTCGGCTCCGCCGGGGGGCGGCCGTTCGTCGCGTCGCCGCTGCTGAAGCAGCGCTTCGACCTGGAGACGGGCGCCTGCCTGGACGACGACGACGTCACCGTGCCGGTCTTCCCGGTCCGCGCCGACTGAACCCGCTCCGTTCATGACACGTTGGAGATCCGGCAACCGGGCGCCTCTACTGTCCTGACGTTCGACCCGCCGGGCCGACCGGGCCGGTGGGCCAGCACGTCACCCGTGGAGTGATCGTGGAACGTCGGACCTTCTTGCGCACAGCGGTGATCGGCTCATCCGCGGCGGCCTTCGGCGGCACCCTCTGGCGGGGTGCCGCCTTCGCGGATCCGGCCCAGCCGGCCACCGGCCCCTACGGGCCGCTCCAGTCGGCCAACAGCAACGGCATCCTGCTGCCGAGCGGCTTCACCAGCAGGATCATCGCCCGTTCCGGACAGACCGTCCCCGGCACCTCGTACTCCTGGCACAGCGCACCCGACGGCGGGGCCACCTTCACCGACGGCAGCGGCTGGATCTACGTCTCCAACGCCGAGGTGTCCTCGGGCAGCGGCGGCGGGGCGAGCGCGGTGCGCTTCAGCTCCTCGGGGACCGTCACCTCCGCGTACCGGATCCTGTCCGGCACGAACAACAACTGTGCCGGCGGCAGGACCCCGTGGAACACCTGGCTCTCCTGCGAGGAGGTCACGCGCGGCTTCGTGTACGAGACCGACCCGTGGGGCGTGAACGCCGCCGTGCAGCGCCCGGCGCTGGGACGGTTCAAGCACGAGGC
The DNA here is from genome assembly GCF_042270185.1 of Streptomyces sp. NPDC055962. Taxonomy (NCBI): domain Bacteria; kingdom Bacillati; phylum Actinomycetota; class Actinomycetes; order Kitasatosporales; family Streptomycetaceae; genus Streptomyces; species Streptomyces sp. NPDC055962. The sequence goes on along the minus strand of NZ_JBHJYN010000002.1, from coordinate 651,172 downwards.
CGCGGCGGCCGACCCCGACCACGGCTACGTCTACCTGACCGAGGACGAGACGGACGGCCGCTTCTACCGCTTCCGTCCCACCACGTGGGGCAACCTGTCGTCCGGCACGCTCCAGGTCCTGGTGGCGGGCACCGGCACCTCGGGCCCCGTGACGTGGACGACGGTCCCCGATCCGGACGGTTCGCCCACCCAGACCCGCTACCAGGTCTCCGGCGCCAAGGTGTTCAACGGCGGCGAGGGCTGCTTCTACGCGGCGGGCACCTGCTGGTTCACCACCAAGGGCGACAACCGGGTGTGGGCGTACGACGCGAACGCCTCGTCCCTCTCACTCGCGTACGACGACTCCCTCGTCACGGGCGGCAGCGCCCCGCTGACCGGCGTCGACAACGTCACGCGCGCGGTCTCCGGCGACCTCTACGTCGCCGAGGACGGCGGGAACATGGAGATCTGCCTCATCACCCCGGACGACACCGTCGCCCCGTTCCTGCGGATCAGCGGCCAGTCCGGCTCGGAGATCACCGGCCCGGCCTTCTCCCCCGACGGGCGGCGGCTGTACTTCTCCTCGCAGCGCGGCACCAGCGGCAGCTCGTCCGGCGGGATCACCTACGAGGTGACGGGGCCTTTCCGCTCCTGACGCACCCCCGGGGCAGCGGTCGCGGCGCCGGTCCCGCGCCCGCTGCCTCCCCGGCAGCTCAGCCCTGGCCCCCGACCGCCGCCGGGTCCATCCAGACGACCTCCCAGATGTGGTGGTCGGGGTCCTGGAAGGAACGGCCGTACATGAAGCCCTGGTCCATGGCCTCGTTGGCGGGCGACCCTCCGTTGGCGAGCGCGGCGTCGGCCAGCTCGTCGACCTTCTCGCGGCTCTCCGCGCTCAGGGCGATGAGGACCTCGGTCGTTCTGGAGGAGTCGGCGATCTCCTTCTTGGTGAAGTCCTTGAAGCGGGGCTCGCTGATGAGCATGGCGAAGATGGTGTCGCTGATGACGAGACAGGCGGTCGACTCGTCGCTGAACTGCGGGTTGAAACCGAAGCCGAGCTTCCCGAAGAAGTCCTTCGTCACCCCGAGGTCCTTGACCGGCAGGTTCACGAAGATCATCTGAGGCTGGGGCATGGTGATCCACTCTTCCGTCCGGCACGCTGCGGTGCTCCCGGGCGCTCCGTGCGAGCGCTTACGAGAGGTAGACGACGGGGCGCCGTAAAACTCATCGGCCTGCGTGGGGCTGTTCCCTCCACGCCTCCTCACCGCCCGGTCCAGCAGGACATTTCATCATTCCGCCCCCTGACCGGACGCCACCGGTGAAAACTGAATGTGGTCGTGGGGGGCGGCCCTCGGCGGGCCTTTGAAAAAAAATGACCGCACATATCTAAGAGATCCGCCTCCTCCTCCCTCTACGTACCAGCGCCGCTGATCCGCAGCGGCCGGATCTTCGAGGAGACGGCATGACACCGGAGGCACTGCTCCCCGTGTTGCTGGCGGTCGCGGCCGGGGCACTGCACCTGGCCAGGGACATGGTGCGGCAGAACGCCGTGCGGACGGCCGAGGAGGCACACCGCAGGATGCTGGTGGACCTGATGGGCCGCTGCGGTCCCGACTCACAGCTCGTGGACCGCCGGTCCGACGGAGCGGAACTGACCGTGCGCTCGGGCACTCCCGCGCGGTCCGACGCCCTGGAAGCCGTCCGGCCGGAGCGGGGCGAGCGCCGTGGCTGACCGGGACCTCCACTACGGCGGGTCCGCCTCCGGGCTCGACTTCACCGCGTTCTACAGGGAGTTCCGCCCCTCGCTCGTGGGCCTGGGCGTCCTGTTGTGCGGCAACCTCCAGGACGCAGAGGACGCCGCGCAGTGCGCCCTGGAGGAGGCGCGGATCCGCTGGGCGGACATCAGCCATCCGAGGGCCTACACCAGGAAGGCCCTGATCCGGCAGCTGACCGGCAGCCGGAGGTGGTGGCACAGTTTCAAGTCGCCGGCCGAGCAGGAGATCCCCCTGCCGGGGGACTCACCTGTCGAGGAACACATGATGGTGCTGGACATCCTGGCGGCGGTGGACAAGCTGCCCCGGCGTCAGCGCCAGGTGATGTCCCTGCTCGGTGAGCACGAACTCACCGTGGCGGAGATCGCCGAGATCCTGGGCGTCACCACCAACGCCGTCCATCAGAACATCCATCACGCACGACCCAAGCTCCGGATGCTCCTGGCGCTGGAGCCCGGTCCCGTCTCTTCGGGCGACCGCTTCGCCGCGCTCTCGCCGAGCGACGAACTGGTCGTCCTGCTCCGTACCGCCGTCAGCCTGCTGCGCCGGGGGGTCCGGGCCGCGCAGAGCGCGGGCCGAGGGGAGGGACACCGGTGAGTCACCGCCTCCGCCTGGCTTGCGCCGCACTCCTCCTGTTGAGCTTCTACGCCGGCGTCGGCCTCTCGGTGCTGGCCTGGGCGGCCCTGATCGTGATGGTCTTCGTCTCCACCGGCGCCGAGGGGGCGACCACCTTCCCCGCCCCCGGGTTCCTCTTCTTCGCCGGGACGGCTCCCCTGGTCTACGCCCTGCTCGACGCCGTCCGCAGGTCTCTCTTCCTCACCGGGACGCAAGAGGCTCAGGGCGTGGCGACCAGCCCGCGCGAGGCCGCGGCGCTCCACGCGCTCGTGGACGAACTGACGCGCCGCTTCGGGATCCGCGAGCCGGTCCACATCCGGCTCACCCGGCAGGCCTGCGCGGAGATGTCGGACGAGGACACGCGCTACCTGGGCCTGGCCGACGGTAACCATGTCCTCTCCGTGGGCCTCCCGCTGCTGGCCGCTCTCCCCCGCGACCAGGTCAGGATGATCCTGGCCCATGAATGCGCCCATCTCTCCCTGCGCCACCACCGTGTCCGCGCGTTCACCGTCCGGCTGGAGCTCAGCCTGACCGTCGCCCGTGACTCGCTCCAGAGGTTCGGCGGGGCGAACGGTCTGGTCGCCACCTATACCGCGTTCCCCCGGGCACTGACAGGCGCGTACATCCGGCTGTTCCGGTGGATCGTCCAGCCGGTACGCAGACGCCAGGAGCTGGAGGCGGACGCGGCGGCTGCGGCGGCCTGCGGTGCCCCCCTGCTGGCCGAGGCCCTCGTCGGGCAGGCCATGACCGAGCGGCTCTGGGGGCATTTCCAACAGGTGTTCCTGGAAGCGGCTCCTGCCGGGGTGCTGCCCACGGACCCCTTCAAGGGCTTCGGGGCGGCGCTCTCCAATCCGGGGATCCGGGACCGTCTCCCGGCCCTGCGGACCGAGGTGGTGACCGTGTCGGCCGTGGACACGGAGTTCGGCTCGTCCCACCCCGGCCTCGCGGAGCGGATACGGCGTCTCCTGGGAAGCGCGACCCTTGCGCCGCAGTCCTCGTTCCGGCCCGACCCCGCTCTGCTCCCCGGCCTCCCCTCCGGGGACATCGCCCGGCTGCTGCCTCTCTACGCTTCCACGCGCAAGGCCACGCTGCCGTGGAAGCAGTGGCTCGCCCGGTGGGCGGACCAGCACGACGCCCACCTCACCACGTCACTCCTCGACGCGGTCCGGTCGTTGTCACCGCGGGGCCGGCGGATCACCCTGCGCCACGTCCTGCTCATGCTGGACTCGGGCGAGCGGATGACGCTGGCCCGAGCTGTCGAGGCACGGCTGTCGAAGACCGGGCACGACAGCGAGCCACTGGATCTCCTGGCCCGGGCACTCCTCGTGCTGGTGCGCTCCCGGCTCGGCGAGCACACGGTCCGCCGCCCCCTTCTGCGGGACCTGGTGACGGACGCCGTGAGACAACCCGCGCATACGTCCCGTCTTTCCCTGTACCTGGCCTCGCTCGGAGTGGACGAGGACGAGCCTCTGGACAGCGACGCGCAGCTCACCTACACGATGCGCACGATGTCCCGGAAGCTGCCCGAGAAGGGAGGCGAGCTGGTCCGGACACTCCGCCGGGCCACTCTGACCATCCTGGTCGTGGGACTCACCGCAGGGGGCTGCTACTGGAACATGCGCCCCGCACCGAAGCAGCAGCACACCGTGGTCGTGCCGGATCGTCGTTCCGGCACCTCCACCGACTCCCCCACGCTGCCGGGCCCTGGATTCGTCGCGCCGTCCTTCCCGTCCTACCCGTCCGATCCCCTCGCGGATCCCTTCGCGCCCTACAGGGATCCGCGGCCGGTGATCACCGTGCCGCCCCAGCCGGCGATCACGTCGCTCCTGGACCCGGCCGCCCGGTGAACGCGCCGCCGGCTCCGGCCCTCAGGGCACCGGGAGCGGGGCGCCGCCCCTCAGCAGGGCGGCGCCCAGCGGGGTGAGCGTGTGCAGGACGGAGCTGCCGTGGCGCAGGGTCCGGACCAGGCCGGCCTCGCGCAGCACGCAGGCGTGCTGGCTCGCGGACGCGAGGGACACCCCGGTCCTGCGGGCCAGTTCACTCGTGGTGCAGCCGTTGTCTATGGACCGCAGGACCGCGGAGCGGGTGTGGCCCACGAGCCGGCCGAGCCAGGGTCCGGGCTCCGCGAAGACCGGCGCGCCGGGGTGGGTGACCGGGTAGACGAGGACCGGTGGGAGACGGGGGTCGCGGTAGACGACGGGGGTGCCACGACAGAAGAACGAGGGCTGGAGGAGCAGGCCCCGCCCGTCGAGGTGGAGGTCCCGGTCGACGGGGTAGTCCGCCTCCAGGACGGGGGCGCGCCAGCGGATCACCGGTGGAAGGGTGGCCAGCAGTTCTTCGGCCCCGCCGTCCAGCAGGGCGCGGCCCCGGACGGCCCGGTCGGCCTCGACGCTCGCCCGGATGTGCTGCCAGTAGGGCTCTACGGCGGCACGGTGGTAGGCACGCAGGGCGGAGATGAGGCGCCCCAGGGGCTCCGTACGCCCTTCTGCGAGTGTCTCCGGCAGGGCGCCGGTCGAGGTGTGCCCGCCGGACGGCCGGCGCGTCGAGGGGCCGTCACCGGGCAGCAGCGCGATCTCCTCGCGGATCCGGTCCGCGGGAGTGTCGCGGAGCGCCTCCATTCCGGCGTCGAGCCCCAGGGGTTCACCGGCCCCTCCGGAAGGCGTCAGGAAGTCGGGAAAATAGCCGCGGGTCGGAACGACCGCGGAGAGCAGACGCGTTTCACCGTTCAACCGATTGCGGGATTCCTTCCGCCATTTCCCGAAGACCGTGGAACCCCGCCGGTCTCTCAGACGGTGAAGACTGAGAACGGTCTCCCACATCGCGTCCGGCCTCGTGGCCATCCGCACGCGCGAAAGGTCCACTCCGGACACATGGATACGCAGCACCGAACCCCCACCTGTTGCATCCGCAATTCCCCCCACCGAAGCGTATGCACAGCGTCACAGGAGGTCACCACGGAGTTTCGGCCACAGTTGAAATGTCTCGCCCGAATCCACGCCACCCGAAAAGCTGTACGACGTCGGGTACGCATCCGGCGTCACCGAAAGAGCGGGTGAGGGCCGTGGGGGGCCTCGCACGTTCGGCGGCGGTGAGCGACGGTGCGGCTCCGTACCCGGCAGGGGTAAGCGGGTGCGGTCCGGGGGTGGGGATCCCCGGACCGCACCCGGCCGACGGGCCCCGGCTTTGCTCACCGAACGTTGAAAAGCCGACCATGTAAATGGTTCGCCGTTCAATTGACGAAGCGGCGGCACCCCCGCACAGGGTGCCGCCGCTTCCTGGTAATCCGGATCCGCCGTCGGACCGATGAGGGTCGGTGATCCGCCGGCGGTGTCCGGAGTCGGGAAGGCCGCCGGGTCAGCGGCTGTCGCTGCCCCGCGATTCGGCCGCGGCCCGGCCCGCTTCCAGTCGTGCGACCGGAATGCGGAACGGCGAGCAGGAGACGTAGTCCAGCCCCACCTCGTGGAAGAAGTGCACCGACTCCGGGTCCCCGCCGTGCTCGCCGCAGATGCCGAGCTTGAGGTCCGGACGGGTGGCCCGGCCCGCCTCCACCGCACTGCGCACGAGGGCGCCGACGCCGTCCTTGTCGATCGTCTCGAACGGCGACACCCCGAAGATGCCCTTCTCCAGGTACGCGGTGAAGAACGAGGCCTCCACGTCGTCGCGGGAGAAGCCCCACACCGTCTGCGTGAGGTCGTTGGTGCCGAAGGAGAAGAACTGTGCTGCCTCCGCGATCTGACCGGCGGTCAGCGCGGCGCGGGGCAGCTCGATCATCGTGCCGATGGACAGCTTCAGCTCGGTGCCCGTGGCCGCCTCGACCTCCGCGATGACGCGGTCGGCCTCCTCGCGGACGATCTCCAGCTCCTGGACCGTGCCGACGAGCGGGATCATGATCTCGGCGCGCGGGTCGCCCTTGGCGTTCTTGCGCTGCGCCGCCGCCTCCGCGATGGCGCGGACCTGCATGGCGAACAGACCCGGGATGACCAGGCCCAGACGGACCCCGCGCAGCCCCAGCATCGGGTTCTGCTCGTGGAGCTTGTGCACGGCCTGCAGCAGGCGCAGGTCGTTCTCGTTGGCGTCCTTGCGGGACTCGGCGAGCGCCACCCGCACGGAGAGCTCGGTGATGTCGGGCAGGAACTCGTGGAGCGGCGGGTCGAGCAGCCGTACGGTGACGGGCAGCCCGTCCATCGACTCGAACAGCTCGATGAAGTCGGCCTTCTGGAGCGGAAGCAGCGCGTCCAGCGCCGCCTCACGCTCGTCGTCGGTGTCCGCGAGGATCAGCTTCTCGACCATCTCGCGGCGCTCGCCGAGGAACATGTGCTCGGTGCGGCACAGCCCGATGCCCTGGGCGCCGAAGCGACGGGCCCGCGAGGCGTCCTCGGCGTTGTCCGCGTTCGCCCGTACGCGCAGCCGGCGTACCCGGTCGGCGTACGCCATGATGCGGTGCACGGCGGCGACGAGCTCGTCGGCGTCGTCGGCGCCCGCGTGCATCCGGCCCTCGAAGTACTCGACGACCGGGGACGGGACGACGGGCACCTCGCCGAGGTACACCTTGCCCGTGGAGCCGTCGACGGAGACGAGGTCGCCCTCCTCCACGACGGTGTCGCCGACCGTGAGCCGGCGGCGCTTGGTGTCGACCTCGATCTCCTCGGCACCGCAGACGCAGGTCTTGCCCATGCCGCGGGCGACGACGGCGGCGTGCGAGGTCTTGCCGCCGCGCGAGGTCAGGATGCCCTCGGCGGCGATCATGCCGTCGAGGTCGTCGGGGTTGGTCTCCCGGCGGATGAGGATGACCTTCTCGCCCGAACGCGACCACTTGACGGCGGTGTACGAGTCGAAGACGGCCTTGCCCACGGCCGCGCCCGGGGAGGCGGCGATGCCCCGGCCCAGCAGCACGCTGGCGGCGCCGTGGTCGAAGCGCGGGAACATCAGCTGCGCGAGCTGGGCGCCGTTGACCCGCTGGAGCGCCTCGGCCTCGTCGATGAGCCCCTGGTCGACGAGCTGGGTGGCGATGCGGAAGGCGGCACCGGCGGTGCGCTTGCCGACCCGGGTCTGGAGCATCCAGAGCTGACCGCGCTCGATGGTGAACTCGATGTCGCAGAGATCCTTGTAGTGGGTCTCCAGCGTCTCCATGATCTTCATCAGCTGGTCGTACGACGTCTTGTCGATCGACTCCAGCTCGGCGAGCGGCACGGTGTTGCGGATGCCCGCGACGACGTCCTCGCCCTGCGCGTTCTGGAGGTAGTCGCCGTACACGCCCTGGTGGCCGCTGGCCGGGTCACGGGTGAACGCGACGCCCGTACCGGAGTCCGGGCCGAGGTTGCCGAAGACCATCGAGCAGATGTTGACGGCCGTGCCGAGGTCGCCGGGGATGCGCTCCTGGCGGCGGTAGAGCTTGGCGCGGTCGGTGTTCCACGAGTCGAAGACCGCGTTTATGGCCAGGTCCATCTGCTCGCGCGGGTCCTGCGGGAAGTCCCGCCCGGCGTCCCGGGTCACGATCTTCTTGAACTGCTTGACCAGCTTCTTCAGGTCGGCCGCGTCGAGGTCCACGTCGACCGTGACGCCCTTGGCCTCCTTCGCGGCCTCCAGCGCCTCCTCGAAGAGGTCGCCGTCGACTCCGAGCACCGTCTTGCCGAACATCTGGATGAGACGGCGGTAGGAGTCCCACGCGAAGCGCTCGTCACCGGCCTGCGCGGCGAGGCCGACGACCGAGGCGTCGGAGAGACCGATGTTGAGGACCGTGTCCATCATGCCGGGCATCGAGAACTTCGCACCGGAACGGACGGAGACCAGCAGCGGGTCGTCCGCCTGGCCGAGGTCCTTGCCCATGCGCCGCTCGAGCGCGGTGAGGTGCGCGCTGACCTCGTCACGCAGCTCGGCCGGCGAGTCACCGCTGTCGAGGTAGACCTTGCAGGCCTCGGTGGTGATGGTGAAGCCCGGAGGGACGGGCAGCCCGAGGTTGGTCATCTCGGCGAGGTTGGCACCCTTGCCGCCCAGAAGATCTTTCAGATCCTTGTTGCCCTCGGTGAAGTCGTAGACGAACTTCTGGGGATCTTTGTTTTCCGACACGGGTCTCGACTCCTCGAGGACGCGGTGGCTGCCCTGACGGCGAGGAACATACCCAGATCGAAGGTGTCTGGGTACGGCCACGTGCGCGTCATGAGGTCTCAACCACCCGTCCGCCAGCAGATCGAAAGTGACCCGCGGACGACATGCGGAGAAGCAGTTCGTTCACCTCTCGAAGACATCACCACGAAGCGTGCACGGAATGGCCGACTTCATGCACGGAGGGTAGGGGATGCTTTGATCGATCAAAGTAAACCCGCCTGGCACCCAGTGCCGCCATTTGAGAAGTACAGCATCCTCAAGAGCGCTCATCTGAGCCATGCACGCCTCAGGCGTGGCGAGAATCACGCCCCCACTCGCGCTCAGATGTCACCATCCGGACCTCCGGAGGTCGATCCCCGGTCACCACAGAGCCACGAATGCGTCACTCATCGTGACGCCTGCCGCCCGCAAGGAGGGCGGTGCCACGCGCAGCCACCGATTCGCACCGGATCCCAGAAGAAAATCCCGCTCGGATGAGCGGGCTCTCTTTTGGGGCACCCGGTGCCCCGACGCGGCGGACGACGCTCAGCCGCCCGACGTGTCCAGCTCGGCGTCGGCGCTCACACCCGCGCAGTCGTACGGGTCCTTGAGCCAGCCGTCGGGCAGCGCCACCCGGTTGTTCCCGGAGGTACGCCCCCGGGGCCCGTCCGCGCCGTCCGGCCAGGGCTGGTCCAGGTCGAGCTCCTGGAGCTGCCCGCCCAGCTCCTCCAGCGACGAGGTGACCGCGAGCCTCCTGCGCATGTCCGAGCCGACCGCGAAGCCCTTGAGGTACCAGGCCACGTGCTTGCGGAAGTCGATCACGCCGCGGCTCTCGTCGCCGATCCACTCCCCCAGCAGCGTCGCGTGGCGCAGCATCACGTCCGCGACCTGCCGCAGGGCGGGCGCCTGCCTCGCACCCGTGCCCTCGAAGGCGCTGACCAGGTCGCCGAAGAGCCAGGGGCGGCCCAGGCAGCCACGTCCGACGACGACGCCGTCGCATCCCGTCTCCCGCATCATCCGCAGGGCGTCGTCGGCGCTCCAGATGTCGCCGTTGCCGAGGACGGGGATCTCCGGGACGTGCTCCTTGAGGCGCGCGATGGCGTCCCAGTCCGCCGTTCCGCCGTAGTGCTGGGCGGTGGTCCTGCCGTGCAGGGCGACGGCCGTGATCCCCTCCTCGACGGCGATGCGGCCCGCGTCGAGGTAGGTGGTGTGGTCGTCGTCGATACCCTTGCGCATCTTGATGGTGACCGGGAGGTCGCCCGCCTGCGCGACGGTCTCGCGGAGGATCGCGCGGAGCAGGGGCCGCTTGTACGGGAGCGCGGAGCCGCCCCCCTTGCGGGTGACCTTGGGGACCGGGCAGCCGAAGTTGAGGTCGATGTGGTCGGCGAGGTCCTCGTCCACGATCATGCGGACCGCCTTGCCGACGGTCACCGGATCCACCCCGTACAGCTGGATGGAGCGCGGAGTCTCGCTCGCGTCGAAGTGGATGAGCTGCATGGTCTTCTCGTTGCGCTCGACCAGCGCCCGGGTGGTGATCATCTCGCTGACGAACAGCCCCTTGCCGCCCGAGAACTCACGGCACAGGGTGCGGAAGGGCGCGTTGGTGATGCCGGCCATGGGGGCGAGAACGACCGGCGGCTGCACGGTGTGCGGGCCGATCCGGAGCAGCGGGAGGGAGGGGGCGAGCATGGTCATGGCACCCATTGTCCCGTACGCGCGCCCCGGCGCGGGAGCCGCCCGCCCGGCCCCGTACGCGCACCGCCTCGCCGAGCCGCGCACTCAGGCCCGGGAGGGCTCCTCAGGCCCGGGAGGGCTCCTTCGCCCGGGAGGGCTCCTCGGCGAGGGCCGAGTCCAGCAGTCGCTCCAGACCCTGCCGGGACTCCTCGTCCGAGGGGACGTACGTCACCAGGCGCGGGCCCACCGAGGGCCCCAGCCAGAGATCGGTGTGGTCGAGCCGGAGGAGTCCCACCCGGGAGTTACGGAAGATCTTGGTCCGGTTGGAGGGGCCGACGACCTCGTGGCGGGCCCAGATCTCCGCGAACTCGGGCGAGGCCGCCTCCAGCCGCGCCAGCAGGGCCTTCCAGGCCGGCTCGGCCAGGTGCCCCGCCATCGCGGCGCGGAACTTGGCGGCCATCAGCCGCTGCGCGCCGGGCAGGTCGACGACGGAGGAGCGCCAGTCCTCGTTCGTGTAGGCGAGCAGCATGCAGTTGCGGTCCTCGGGGGCCACCGCGTCCAGGTCGCACAGCAGCCGCCCGTAGGTGCGGTTGTGGGCGAGGATGTCGTACCGGCTGTTCTGCACGCAGGCCGGGAAGGGCTCAAGGCGCGTGAGCATCTCCTGGAAGGCCGGGGTGATGCCCGCGCAGTCGGAGCCCGGCGCCGGGTCCACGGAACCGGCGAGGGCGAAGAGGTGGGTGCGCTCGCTGGGGTCGAGCAGCAGGGCACGGGCCAGCGAGTCGAGGACCTGGGGCGAGACGTGGATGTCACGGGCCTGCTCCAGCCACGTGTACCAGGTGACACCGACGGCCGAGAGCTGGGCGACCTCCTCGCGCCGCAGGCCGGGGGTCCGCCTGCGGCGGCCACGGGCCAGGCCGACCTGCTCCGGGGTGATCCGCTCGCGACGGCTGCGGAGGAAGCCGGCGAGCTCGTGCCGCCGGACGTCCGGCTCGGATACCTCTGTCGCCACGGTCGTCATGCTCCCAGCATGCCGAAGGATGGGAGGTGTTTCCAGGTGCTTCCGGTACCAGGATAAAGACACTCTGGTACCAGGCTGGCCGACGGTCCATCGTCGAAGCGTGAGTGATTCCTCCGTACTGACGAACACGCCCGCCACCGGCACCCCGGTGGCCCGCCACGACCACCCCGCGCCGGTGCTCGGCCCGCTCGGGCTGTTCACGGTGCTGCTCGGCGCGGCACTGCCCCTCATCGACTTCTTCATCGTCAACGTCGCGCTGCCCACCATCGACCACGACCTGGCCGCGGGCCCCGCCCTGCTCGAACTCGTCGTGGCGGGCTACGGCCTCGCTTACGCCGTACTGCTCGTGCTCGGCGGCCGCCTCGGGGACATGGCCGGACGGCGCAGGCTCTTCCTCATCGGGATGGCCGGGTTCGGCCTCACCTCCCTCGCCTGCGGACTGGCCCCCGACGCCTGGACCCTCGTGGGGGCCAGGGTGGCTCAGGGAGCCGCCGCGGCGCTGATGCTGCCGCAGGTGCTCGCCACCATCCAGGCGGCCACGGCCGGACACCGCCGGGCCCGGGCCATGAGCCTGTACGGGGCGACGGCCGGGCTCTCGATGGTCGCCGGCCAGATCCTCGGAGGTGTCCTGGTCTCCGCGGCGCCGCTGTCCTCCGTGTTCGGCGAGAGCGCGGGCTGGCGGTCGGTCTTCCTCGTGAACGTCCCGGTGGCGGTGGTGGGCCTCTTCCTGGCCACCCGCACGGTGCCGGAGAGCCGCTCGGACCGGCCGGCCCCCGTCGACGTACCGGGCACGCTGTTGCTGGCCCTCTCCCTGGTGACGCTGCTGGCCCCGCTGACCGAGGGCCGGGCAGCGGGCTGGCCGCTGTGGACGTGGGTGTCCCTGGGCCTGTTCCCGTTCGCCGCGGTGGCCTTCTACCGGGTTGAGCGGCGGGCCGACGCCCGGGGGCGGACACCGCTGGTGCCGCCGAGCCTGCTGCGGCTGGACTCCCTGCGGCGCGGACTGGCGCTGGTGGTGCCCTTCTCCATCGGCTTCGGCGGCTTCATGTTCGTGATCGCCGTCGCCCTCCAGCAGGGCCTGGGGATGGGTCCGGCCGCGGCGGGGCTGTCGCTGGCCCCGATGGCCGCCGCCTTCTTCGCGGCCTCACTGGCCGGCCCCCGGCTGGTGCGCCGCTTCGGCAGCCGGGTCGTGACGGCCGGCGGGCTGATCCAGGGCGTGGGCATCACCGTGCTGGTGCTGACCGTGTGGGGCGGCTGGCCGGACCTCGGACTGCCGGGCCTGCTCCCGGGCGTCGCGCTCGCCGGGCTGGGGCAGGGGCTGCAACTGCCCGTGCTGTTCCGCATCGTGCTGTCCGACGTGCCGGCCGACCGGGCCGGCGTGGGCGGCGGGGTGATGACGACGACACAGCAGGCCGCCCTGGCCCTCGGCGTGGCCACGCTGGGGACGCTGTTCCTCGCACTGGCCGCGGACGGGATGCGGGACGCGCTGATCGTAACGCTGCTGGTGCAGCTGGCGGCCGTCGTCCTGACGGTCCTGCTGAGCCTGCGGCTCCCCCGCACGGTGCGGTGAGCGCGACGGACGCGGGCCCGGATCACCGAGGTGATCCGGGCCCGCGGTCGTACGGGTGGTGCGAGGAGGTCAGCTCTCGGCCGGTGCGTCCTGCGCCGGCGCGGCCTCGGCGGCGGCGCGCTCACGCATCTTGCGCACCAGCTCCTGCTTCTTGTCCTCGGCGGCCTTGCGGTCGGCGTTGCGCGCCGGGCCGGCGCCCTGCTGTTCGGCGCGGGACAGCTTCTTGCGCTGTCCGCCCACGCCGAGGAGGTTGTTGCGGCTCTTGGCCACGGAGTTCTCCCGGTGCTGAGTTGCGGAGGTGGGGATGACGTGTCGTCGATCGATCCGATGGGTGACGGGCGTTCGGGCCCGTCACGCGCTCACTCGTAGATCTGGAAGAACGAATACATGCCACAGAAGGTACCCCGGTCCGAGGGGCGCCTCATCCGGTTTTTTCCGGCCGTGCTCCGCTCCGGGCTCAGGCAGTCGGGTCGACCGTGGCCTGGTGCGCCTCGGTCAGGTGCTCCTCGGCCTTGAGCCAGGGCAGGAACTGCGCCCCCTTGCGCCATCCGCAGGTGTCGCAGGTCAGCTGCCGCTGCATCCCCGACTTCCGTACGTGGACGACGTGTTCACGGCCGTGCTGGTCCCATCTGCTGACCTTGCTCGTGGTCATGGACGGCATCCCGGGCCTCCCTGTGGACGAGTGGGGCCAGTCTGCACGAGGCCCCCGGCTCCGTGTGCCGGAACCGGGGGCTTCGTGGGGGCTTCGTTATGAAGACGGGGTGCGGTCAGCAGCCCAGCAGGCGGGAGCCGAGGTAGCTCTGGATCTGGTCCAGCGAGACGCGCTCCTGCTTCATGGTGTCGCGCTCGCGCACGGTCACCGCGTTGTCGTCCAGGGTGTCGAAGTCGACGGTGACGCAGAACGGCGTACCGATCTCGTCCTGGCGGCGGTAGCGGCGGCCGATGGCGCCCGCGTCGTCGAACTCGATGTTCCAGTTCTGCCGCAGGTCGGCGGCAAGGCCCTTGGCCTTCGGCGACAGCTGGGCGTTGCGGGACAGCGGCAGGACCGCGACCTTGACGGGCGCCAGGCGCGGGTCGAGGCGCATCACGGCGCGCTTCTCCATGACACCCTTGGCGTTGGGGGCCTCGTCCTCGCTGTACGCGTCGAGGAGGAACGCCAGCATCGAGCGGCCGACGCCGGCCGCGGGCTCGATGACGTACGGCGTGTAGCGCTCGTTCTTCTCCTGGTCGAAGTAGACGAGGTCCGTGCCGGAGGCCTTGGAGTGCGCCTTGAGGTCGTAGTCGGTGCGGTTGGCGACGCCCTCCAGCTCGCCCCACTCGCTGCCGCCGAAGCGGAAGCGGTACTCGATGTCAGCGGTGCGCTTGGAGTAGTGGGAGAGCTTCTCCTGCGGGTGCTCGAACCACCGCATGTTCTCCTCGCGCATGCCGAGACCGGTGTACCAGTTCCAGCGCTGCTCCATCCAGTACTCCTGCCACTGCTCGTCCTCGCCCGGCTTGACGAAGAACTCCATCTCCATCTGCTCGAACTCGCGCGTGCGGAAGATGAAGTTGCCCGGAGTGATCTCGTTCCGGAAGGACTTGCCCATCTGCGCGATGCCGAACGGCGGCTTCTTGCGCGAGGTCTGCAGTACCTGGCCGAAGTTGGTGAAGATGCCCTGGGCGGTCTCGGGGCGCAGGTAGGCGACCGAGCCGGAGTCCTGCGTCGGGCCGAGGTGGGTGGAGAGGAGCCCCGAGAACGCCTTGGGCTCGGTGAAGGTGCCCTTGTTGCCGCAGTTGGGGCAGTTGAGGTCGGCCAGGCCGTTCACGGGCGGCTTGCCGTGCTTCTCCTCGTACGCCTCCTCCAGGTGGTCGGCGCGGTAGCGCTTGTGACAGGAGGTGCACTCGGTGAGCGGGTCCGAGAAAGTGGCGACGTGGCCGGAGGCGACCCAGACCTCGGGGGCAAGGATGACCGACGAGTCGAGACCGACCACGTCCTCGCGCGCGGTGACCATGTAACGCCACCACTGGCGCTTGAGGTTCTCCTTCAGCTCGACGCCCAGCGGCCCGTAGTCCCAGGCGGCGCGCTGGCCGCCGTAGATCTCACTGCAGGGATAGACGAAGCCACGGCGCTTGCTCAGGCTGACGATGGTGTCGATCTTGTCGGCGGCCACGGTGCTCTCTTCATTACGACGGCGAAACGGGACAGGGACGGCGCGCGGCGCCTCGGTGGGGGTGGTGATCAGGAGACGGGCGGGCGAATACCTCAGATTACCGGCGGGCGCACCCTCCGGATCAAATCGGTGGGACACATAGCGGGCCCGACGCTGCGATCCGGGCATCTCATCAGCCTTGTTGACAATCGTTTCCACTTTTGTTGAAAATGACTGTCATGAACGTACGCCGCCTCATACCCACCGCCGCCGTCGCCGGAGCAGTCGCCCTCGGCCTCACCGCGCTCTCCGCCTGCTCCTCCTCCGACGCGGGCGAGGGCGGCGGCGACGGCAAGCTGGCCGTGGTGGCGTCCTTCTACCCCATGCAGTTCCTCGCCGAGGAGATCGGCGGCTCCCACGTCTCCGTGACCTCGCTGACGAAGCCGGGGGCGGAGCCCCACGACCTGGAGCTGTCCCCCCGGCAGATCGGCGGCCTGAGCGACGCCGACTACATCCTCTACCTCAAGAACGTCCAGCCCGCCGTCGACGACGCCGTCGCGCAGGCCGGAGTCGAGAACACCGTGGACGCGGCCACGCTGACCACCCTGGAGAACCACGGCTCCGAGGTCGGCCACGACCACGGCGAGGACGAGGGCGGGGAGCACGAGCACGAGCACGAGGGCGAGGAGGCCGGCCTCGACCCCCACATCTGGCTGGACCCGGTGAAGTACGCCGAGGTCGCCGCGGGCGTCGGGAAGTCGCTGGAGAAGGCCGACCCCGACAACGCCGCGGACTACCGCACGAACACGGAGAACCTCGTCGCCCGGCTGAACGAGCTGGACAAGGCCTACGAGAGCGGCCTGAAGGACACGGCGACGAAGACGTTCATCACCACCCACTCCGCCTTCGGATACCTCGCCGAGCGCTACGGCCTCACCCAGGAGGGCATCGCCGGCATCGACCCCGAGGCCGAGCCCAGCCCCGCCCGGATCGACGAGATCCACCACGTCGCCGAGGAGTCCGGGGCCACCACGGTGTTCTTCGAGACGCTCGCCAGCGACAGGACCGCCAGGACCCTGGCGAAGGACCTCGGTCTGAAGACCGCCGTCCTGGACCCGCTGGAGGGAATCACCGGCAAGTCCGCGGGCGCTGACTACCTCGAGGTCATGGAGTCCAACCTGACCGCGCTGAAGAAGGCCCTCGGCGCGAAGTGACCCGAGCAACACCCGAACCCGTCGCAGCACCGGAGGCGATCATGCCCGAGCCCAGTACGCCAGAACCCGTGATCAGCATGCGCGGAGCCACGGCGACGCTCGGCTCGCGCCCGGTGCTGCGCGGCGTCGACCTCACCGTCCACCGCGGCGAGGTCGTGGCCCTGCTCGGGGCCAACGGCTCCGGCAAGTCCACCGCCGTACGCTCCGTCATCGGCCAGGTGCCCCTCACCGGCGGCACCGTCGAACTCTTCGGCACCCCGCTGCGCCGCTTCCGCACGTGGTCCCGCGTCGGTTACGTGCCGCAGCGCACCACGGCGGCCGGAGGCGTCCCCGCCACGATCCGCGAGGTCGTCGCGTCCGGGCGGCTCTCACGTACGAAGTTCAGGCTGCCGGGCAGGGCGGACCGGGCGGCCGTGGACCGGGCGATCGAGCTCGTCGGCCTCTCCGACCGCGCCAGGGACTCCGTGAGCGCCCTCTCCGGCGGCCAGCACCAGCGGGTGCTGATCGCCCGCGCGCTCGTCGCCGAGCCCGAGGTGCTGATCATGGACGAGCCCATGGCGGGCGTCGACCTGGCCAGCCAGGAGATCCTCGCCACGACGCTGCGCGAGCAGGTCGCGGGCGGGGCGACGGTGCTGCTCGTCCTGCATGAGCTCGGCGCCCTGGAGCCCCTGATCGACCGGGCGATCGTCCTGCGCGACGGCTGCGTCATGCACGACGGGCCGCCCCCCGAGGCCGTGGGACAGCACGCACTTCCCGGCCACGACCATGTACACCCCCACGCGGCCACCGAGCCCGTCCGGACGGGACTGCTGACCTGATCATGCTGGAATTCCTGAATCCCCCCTTCATGCAGCGGGCCCTGATCGCGGCCGTACTGGTCGGCATCACCGCCCCCGCCATCGGCATCTACCTGGTCCAGCGCCGCCAGGCCCTGATGGGCGACGGCATCGGCCATGTGGCCATGACCGGTGTCGGCCTCGGCTTCCTGCTCTCCACCAGCCCCGTCTGGATGGCGACGCTCGTCGCCGTCGCCGGCTCGGTCGTGATGGAGCTCATCCGCTGGTACGGCCGCACCCGCGGCGACATCGCCCTGGCCATGCTCTTCTACGGCGGCATGGCGGGCGGGGTGATGCTGATCAACCTCTCGGACACCGGCTCCAACGCCAACCTGACCTCGTACCTCTTCGGCTCCCTCTCGACGGTCTCCGAGGAGGACGTCGTCGCGATCGTCGCGCTGGCCGCCTTCGTCGTACTGGTCACCGTGGGGCTGCGGCGGCAGCTGTTCGCGGTCAGCCAGGACGAGGAGTTCGCCCGGGTCACCGGGCTGCCGGTGCGCGTGCTCAACCTGCTGGTCGCCGTCACGGCCG
Source organism: Streptomyces sp. NPDC055962 (assembly GCF_042270185.1). Taxonomy (NCBI): domain Bacteria; kingdom Bacillati; phylum Actinomycetota; class Actinomycetes; order Kitasatosporales; family Streptomycetaceae; genus Streptomyces; species Streptomyces sp. NPDC055962. Next base: position 633,756 of record NZ_JBHJYN010000002.1, on the reverse strand, counting down.
CGATCACGGTCACCGTGGCGATGCGGGTCGTGGGCCTGCTGCTGGTCAGCGCGCTGATGGTGGTGCCCGTCGCCGCCGCCCAGCAGATCTCGAAGTCCTTCAGGGTGACGTTCGTCCTGGCCGTCGTCATCGGTACGGCCGTCACCCTGGCCGGCACCGTGACCTCGTACTACCAGGACGTGCCGCCCGGCGCGACGATCGTGCTGCTGGCCATCGCCGCGTTCGTCCTGCTGACCGCGCTCGCCGCGCCGCTGGCCCGCAGGCGCGCCAGGGAGCGTACGGGCGAGGACGACCGGTGCACCCTTGAGGTACCGGCGGCCCGCCCGGCGCAGGACGACGTGCGCGTGTGACCGTGCCGGCGGGCCGGGCTGGCACAATGGCCCGACAGACGTACGGGCGACACGAGGAGGCAGCTGTGGCGACGGCGCCGATCAGTGGCACGAACGCGGCACCGGTACGCGGCCGGTCCACCCGGCAGCGGGCGGCGGTCGCGGCGGCGCTCGACGAGGTCGACGAGTTCCGCAGCGCCCAGGACCTGCACGACGTGCTCAAGCACCGGGGCGACTCGGTCGGGCTGACCACGGTCTACCGCACGCTCCAGTCCCTCGCCGACGCCGGCGAGGTGGACGTCCTGCGCACGACGGACGGCGAAGCGGTCTACCGGCGCTGCTCGACCGGCGACCACCATCACCACCTGGTCTGCCGTGTCTGCGGCAAGGCCGTCGAGGTCGAGGGTCCCGCCGTGGAGCAGTGGGCGGAGACCGTCGCCTCGCAGCACGGCTACGTGAACGTGGCCCACACGGTGGAGATCTTCGGGACCTGCGCGGACTGCGCGGCCGAGCGGAGCTGACGTACGGAGGGGCCCCACCGGGGCCCCTCCGTCCCGCTCAGCCCTCGGTGGTCCCCCCGGCGTCCTTGGTGATCTCCTCGGCGCCGCCGAAACGCCGGTCCCGGCGGGCGAACTCCAGGCAGGCGTTCCAGAGGTCACGGCGGTCGAAGTCCGGCCACAGGACGTCCTGGAAGACCATCTCGGCGTACGCGCTCTGCCAGATCAGGTAGTTGGACGTCCGCTGCTCGCCGCTGGGGCGCACGAAGAGGTCCACGTCCGGCATGTCCGGGTAGTAGATGTACTTCGCGAACGTCTTCTCGTTGACCTTCGAGGGGTCGAGCTTCCCCGCCGCGACGTCCTCGGCGATGCGCTGCGCCGCGTCGGCGATCTCGGCCCGGCCGCCGTAGTTGACGCAGAAGTACAGCGTCATCCTGTCGTTGTCCTTGGTCTGCTCCTGGGCGACCTGGAGCTCCTGGACGACGGACTTCCACAGCTTCGGCATGCGGCCGACCCAGCGGATGCGGATGCCGAGCGCGTCCATCTCGTCGCGGCGGCGCCGGATGACGTCCCGGTTGAAGTTCATGAGGAACTTCACCTCGTCCGGCGAGCGCTTCCAGTTCTCCGTGGAGAACGCGTACAGCGAGAGGTTCTTGACGCCCATCTCGATGCAGCCCTTGAGGACGTCCATGACGACGCCTTCGCCGACCTTGTGGCCCTCGGTCCGCGGAAGGCCCCGCTCCTTGGCCCAGCGGCCGTTCCCGTCCATCACGACGGCGACGTGCTTGGGAACGAGCTCACCGGGGATCTTCGGCGGGGTGGCGCCGGAGGGGTGCGGCTCGGGGGTCTTGTACTCACGCCTGTTACGGCCGCCGAGCATCCCGCGTACTGCCATGGGCTTCTCTCGTCTCCCTGTGTCACTTCTCTACGTACCGCAGCGAGCGCAGACCGCGCTCCAGATGCCAGTGCAGGTACGCGGACACGAGCCCGCTCCCCTCCCTGACATGACGCGCCTCGGACGCGTCCGCCGTCTCCCAGTCACCGGTGAGCAAGGCGCTCAGCAGTTCGACGGCCTCCGCCGAGGGTACGACGCTGCCGGGCACCCGGCAGTCGCCGCACACGACGCCTCCCCCCGCGACGGAGAAGAACCGGTTCGGTCCGGGCATTCCGCACTTGGCGCAGTCGTCAAAGCTGGGTGCGTAGCCGTTGACGGCGAGGGAGCGCAGCAGGAACGCGTCCAGGATGAGATTCGGGGCGTGCTCGGCGCGGGCGAGGGTGCGCAGTCCGCCGACGAGCAGGAGGTACTGCTGGACCGCGGGCTCACCCTCGTGGTCGGTGAACCGCTCGGCGGTCTCCAGCATGGCGGTGCCCGCGGTGTAGCGGGCGTAGTCGGAGACGATCCCGCCGCCGTACGGGGCGATCGTCTCGCTCTGGGTGCACAGGGGGAGGCCGCGGCCGACGAGCTCGCTGCCGCGCGCGAAGAACTGCACGTCCACGTGGGAGAAGGGTTCGAGCCGCGCCCCGAACTTGGACTTGGTGCGGCGCACCCCGCGCGCCACGGCACGCACCCGCCCGTGGCCGCGGGTCAGGATCGTGATGATCCGGTCGGCCTCGCCCAGCTTCTGCGTACGCAGCACGACGCCGTCGTCCCGGAACAAGCTCATGCGCCCATTGTCGCGCACCCGGGCACCCGCCCGGGAAGGGGCTCCCAGGGCCCGTGCGGGGCCCGGGAGGCGGTCGGCCGCCCCAGGGGCCGCCCGGGGAGACCTCCGGACTCCTAGGACGGCGTACGTGCCGCTTCGAGCAGCTTCGCCGTCTCGGCGGGGCAGAGCTGGAGCGCGCCGCCCACCGTGGTCAGCACCTCGCGCTCGGCCTGGGTGTACGGGCCGTCGGCGAGCGCGATCCTCGCGCCCCGCAGCAGCACCGCCTCGCGGCCGGCGACGGCCAGGTGGGGTGCGAGCGGCTTCAGGACCTCGTGGAGCTCGATGGCGAGGGCGGCGCCGCACGCCTCGGCGGCGGGTTCGTTCCCGCCGCCGGGCCCGGTGTCGGCGGCCAGCACCTCCACGATGGTGAAGAGCTGCTCCTGGGAGCAGTCGTCGAGTCCCGCGTCGCGGACGACGGCGGCGGCGGTCTCCAGGACCGTGCGGGAGGTGGCGCCGCCCGCGGCGAGCACGGCCAGCGTGAGGGTGTGCACGGCCTCCCGCAGCATGGCGGAGAAGCGGGTGGTGGTGGGGTGGTCGAGGGCGTCGGGCGCGCAGCGCGTCCCGCAGGCGGCGCATTCGACGACGGGCCCCGCGCTGCCCCGGGCCAGCAGGGGCAGGCCGAGGACGGTGAGGCGGTGACGGCCGGTGAGACGGCGGTAGTTGCGGTCGCCGCCGCAGCACGGGCAGAAGAACTCGCCGTCACCGACGGTGTCCCAGACGGTACGGACGCCGTAGATGCGCAGCCTCATGGGGCGTTGTCCTTTGGCTGTCCGCACGTCGCACACCTCCGTAACGCCACGGCAACATTGCCGCGTTGGACGTGATGTTAGCCACATGCGTGTTGCGGCGTCAGCATTCTGGACGTCACAACACCGGGATATGGCCGAACCCCGCCCACCGTTGACGGGTGGACGGGGTTCTCGGACCGAGAGGTTCAGCGGCGTATCGGACGTTTGTCCGCAATGCCGTGCGACGGTGTCAGCGGGTCGCCCGGTTGACCGCGGAGACGACCGCCTTCAGCGAGGCACGCGTGGTGTTGGCGTCGATACCGATGCCCCACAGCACCTTGCCGTCGATCGCGCACTCGATGTAGGAGGCGGCCTGCGCGCTCGCGCCCTCGCTCATCGTGTGCTCGGTGTAGTCCAGCAGGCGGGCGTCGATGCCGATGGCCTGCAGCGCGTCGAAGAACGCGGAGATCGGGCCGTTGCCCGTGCCGGTCAGCACCGTGTCGGAGCCGTCGACGGTGGCCTCGACGGTGATCGTGTCCTGGCCGTCGGAACCGGTCGTCGTCTGGCCGGAGCGGATCTGGACGCGGCCCCAGGCGTTCTCCGGGTTCGGCAGGTACTCGTCCCGGAAGGTGGACCAGATCTGGGTGGGAGTGACCTCGCCGCCCTCGGCGTCGGTCTTGGCCTGAATGATCCGGGAGAACTCGATCTGCATCCGGCGCGGCAGGTCCAGCTTGTGGTCGTTCTTCAGGACGTAGGCGATCCCGCCCTTGCCGGACTGCGAGTTGACCCGGATGACGGCCTCGTAGGAGCGGCCGACGTCCTTCGGGTCGATCGGCAGGTACGGCACCGCCCACTCGATGTCGTCGACGGTCTTCCCCTGCGAGGCCGCGTCGGCCTCCATGGCGTCGAAGCCCTTCTTGATGGCGTCCTGGTGGGAGCCGGAGAAGGCGGTGTAGACCAGGTCGCCCGCGTAGGGGTGGCGCGGGTGGACCTCCATCTGGTTGCAGTACTCGCTGGTGCGGCGGATCTCGTCGATCTGCGAGAAGTCGATCTGCGGGTCGACGCCCTGCGAGAACAGGTTCATGCCCAGGGTGACCAGGTCGACGTTGCCGGTGCGCTCGCCCTGGCCGAACAGGCAGCCCTCGATGCGGTCGGCGCCCGCCATGATCGCCAGCTCGGCGGCGGCGACGGCGGTGCCCCGGTCGTTGTGCGGGTGGACCGACAGGCAGACGTGCTCGCGGCGGCTCAGGTTGCGCGACATCCACTCGAAGCGGTCCGCGTGCGTGGACGGCGTCGAACGCTCCACGGTGGCGGGCAGGTTCAGGATGATCTCGCGGCCCTCCTCGGGCTGCCAGACGTCGCAGACCGCCTCGCAGACCTCCAGGGCGAAGTCCAGCTCGGTGTCGGTGAAGATCTCCGGGCTGTACTGGTAGCCGAAGATCGTCTCGTCGCCCAGGATCTTGTCCGCGTACTCCATGACCAGGCGGGTGCCGTCCACGGCGATCTGCTTGACCTCCTCCTTCGAGCCGCGGAAGACCACGCGGCGGAAGGTGGGTGCGGTGGCGTTGTACAGGTGGACGGTGGCCCGGCGGGCACCGACCAGTGACTCGACGGTCCGCTCGATCAGTTCCTCACGGGCCTGCGTCAGGACGGAGATCGTCACGTCCTCGGGGATCGCGCCCTCTTCGATGATCGAGCGGACGAAGGCGAAGTCGGTCTCGCCGGAGGACGGGAAGCCGACCTCGATCTCCTTGTAGCCCATACGTACGAGCAGGTCGAACATCTCGCGCTTGCGGGCCGGCGACATGGGGTCGATCAGGGCCTGGTTGCCGTCACGCAGGTCGGTGGACAGCCAGCGGGGCGCCACGGTGATGCGGTTGTCCGGCCACGTGCGGTCGGCGATGTCCACGGCCTCGTAACCGCGGTACTTGTGGACCGGCATCCCGGAAGGCTTCTGCAGCTGCTTCGCGTTCGTCACCGGCGTGGGACCACCTACAGGGGTGGGGACGGCATCGGTGTGCACGGGGGGATTCACTGCGGTCATGGCGTGCGGCTCCTCTGAGGTCCAGCAGGGGCGGCCGACTGTGTCGCTGCAACAGCGAACTCCGCGGGGAGGGAGCCGGCCTACGACTACAGGCCCTCGCCGCGGCAGCTAAGAAGGAGCAGCCCGAAACGCATGATGCGGCAACACTAACCGAGGGACGCCTGATACGTCGGTCCGTATCAGTATGCGGGATCGGGCCGGTGTGAAGGCAGAACGGTGATACATCACTCCATTTCGTCAATCATGATCGCAACCAGTGACAGCGTGGTGACGGAGTGCCACAGTCATTTGCATGCAGCCTCGACCGAACAACGGGTTCCAGCCCGTCTTCTGCACCATCGTGCCGCCCCACGTCCTCGACAAGCTGTCCCAGGCCGACGACCCGGCCCTGGCCGATCCCGCGCGGCGGACCCTGGAGGCCGACGGGGCCCGTCGCCACCACCGGCGGGTGACCGCGCTCGCCTGGACACCCCAGGCCCCCCGCACCTCCGCCCCGGTTCCCGCCAAGCCCCACCGCACCCTGTACGACTGCCGTCACGGCACGGACCTGCCGGGCGTCAAGGTCCGTGACGAGGGCGACGAGCCCACCCAGGACGCCAGCGTCAACCGCGCGTACGCGGGGCTCGGCGCCACCTTCGACCTCCTGCTCACGGAGTACGGCCGCAGCTCGATCGACGGCAAGGGACTGCCGCTCGTCGGCTCCGTGCACTACGACGAGAAGTACAACAACGCCTTCTTCGACGGCGAGCAGATGGTCTTCGGGGACGGCGACGGGGAGATCTTCCTCGACTTCACCGTCGCCATCGACGTGATCGCCCACGAACTGGCCCACGGACTCACCCAGTACACCGCCAACCTGGCGTACCAGGGCCAGTCGGGCGCGCTCAACGAGTCCGTGTCGGACGTCTTCGGCTCCCTGGTCAAGCAGTACTCGCTCGGCCAGAGCGCGGACCAGGGCGACTGGCTGATCGGCGCGGGGCTGCTCGCCCCCCGGGTCAGCGGCGTCGCCCTGCGCTCGATGAAGGCCCCGGGCACGGCGTACGACGACGACGTGCTCGGCAAGGACCCGCAGCCCGCGTCGATGGACGACTACGTCGAGACGGACGACGACAACGGCGGGGTCCACATCAACTCCGGCATCCCGAACCGCGCCTTCTACCTGCTGGCCACCGCGCTCGGCGGCAACGCCTGGGAACGGGCCGGCCGGATCTGGTTCGACGTGCTGACCGGCGGCGAGCTGACCCAGGACGCGTCGTTCACGGACTTCGCCAAGCTGACGGTCGCGGCCGCGCAGCACAGGTTCGGCGAGGGCGACGAGGCCGAGGCGGTGCTGAAGGCCTGGTCGGAGGTGGGCGTGCCGACCCGTTGACCGGGGTAGGCAGACGCGGGGCCGTCCGGGCGGGGTCAGTCAGGAGCCAGCAGACATGCGCATTCAGGTGAGCCGGACCGGCGGGTTCGCCGGCATCGCACGCCGCGGCGAGGTCGAGACCTCGGGGCGGGCCGACGCCGAGGAGTGGGAGGCCCTGGCCGAGACGGCGCTCGCCGCCGGCCGGGGCGGCACCCCCGCGGGGGTGCCGGACGGTTTCCGCTACCGGATCACGGTCGGCGACCGGACGGTCGACTGCGCGGATCCCCGGCTGACCGAGGCGCAGCGGACGCTGATCTCCCGGGTCCTGAAAGAGGGCGCGTAGTACCAGGACCTGACAGGGGGCGCGTAGTCCCGGGCACGGCCCCGCCCCGTGGGGTGGGCAGGGCCCGGGGCGCCGCCCGGTCCGGGCTCAGCTGGAGGCCCGGCGCGCAGCTGCTTCGGGGCCACGCCCCACTCGCGCCCCACTCGGCCCCGGGGCATCGGCGGCCTGCGCAGGCCGCCGGTCGGGGCCCCGCTCAGAATCCGAGCTTGCGCAGCTGCTTGGGGTCGCGCTGCCAGTCCTTGGCGACCTTCACGTGCAGGTCCAGGAAGACCGGCGTGCCCAGCAGCGCTTCGATGTGCTTGCGCGACTTCGTGCCGACGTCCTTGAGCCGCTTCCCCTTCGGGCCGATGATGATGCCCTTCTGGCTGGGCCGCTCGATGTAGACGTTCGCGTGGATGTCCAGCAGCGGCTTGTCCGCCGGCCGGTCCTCGCGCGGGAGCATCTCCTCGACGACGACCGCGATGGAGTGCGGCAGCTCGTCCCGCACGCCCTCCAGCGCGGCCTCGCGGATGAGCTCGGCCACCATGACCATCTCGGGCTCGTCGGTGAGGTCGCCCTCCGGATAGAGCGGGGGGCTCTCGGGCAGGAGCGGGGCGATGAGGTCGGCGAGCAGGCTCACCTGCTGGTCCTTGACCGCGGAGACCGGGATGATCTCCGCCCACTCGAAGCCGAGCTCGTCCGCCAGCGCGGAGACGGCGAGCAGCTGCTCGGCCAGCGCCTTGGACTCCACCAGGTCGGTCTTGGTGATGATCGCGATCTTGGGGGTCTTCTTGATCCCGGCGAGTTCCTTGACGATGAACTTGTCGCCGGGCCCGAGCTTCTGGTCGGCGGGCAGGCAGAAGCCGATGACGTCGACCTCGGCCCAGGTGGTCCGCACGACGTCGTTCAGCCGCTCACCGAGCAGGGTGCGCGGCTTGTGGAGGCCGGGCGTGTCCACCAGGATCAGCTGGGCGTCGTCGCGGTGCACGATCCCCCGCACCGTGTGACGGGTGGTCTGGGGGCGGTTGGAGGTGATCGCCACCTTCTGACCGACCAGAGCGTTCGTGAGGGTGGACTTGCCCGCGTTGGGGCGGCCCACGAAGCAGGCGAAGCCGGCCCGGTGGGGGGCGGTGTTCTCAGCCTGCTGCGCAGCAGCTTCTGTGTTCGGTCGAGCGCTCATGGCGCCCATTCTCCCCGATCCGGGCGGCGGCGTTGCACAGCAGGGCGCGGCCGCCCCGAATCAGCCCGCGGCGACCGTCGACCGGAGCGTGCCGTCGGGTCCCGCGAGCAGCACGGGTGTGTCAGGACCTCCCAGGTCACGGACGGCGGCGCGGTCGGCGTCCGCGACGGCACCGGCCTCGGAGACGACGGCCGCCGCCTCCAGGGACGTGGCGCCGCTCGCCACCGCCATGGCGACGGCGGTCTGCAGCGCGCTGAGCTTCAGCGACTCCAGGGCAACCGTGCCGGCGGCGTACGTGCGTCCGGTCTCGTCCCGTACCGCCGCGCCTTCCGGCACGCCGTTGCGGGCGCGGACGCTGCGCGCCAGCGTGACGATCTTGCGGTCCTCGGGGCCCAGGCCGGTGCTCTCAGTCATGTGCTGAGCATACGAAGAGGGCGGGCAGGTGCCGTACGACGGGGTCCGCTCATCCGGGGACGGGGTACATCGAGCCGCGCCGGCCCTCGGGCGAGTCCAGCCACTGGAGCTTGGCCTCCGTGCCGGTGTCCGGCAGGGGGGTGTGCAGCACGATCACCAGGTCCGGGCGGGCGGGCACCCGCAGCTGGGTGGACTCCACCATCAGTGTGCCGACGAGCGGATGCTGGAGCTCCTTGCGGACCTGCCCGCCGGGGACGACGTCGCGCCGGTCCCAGAGGGCGGCGAACTCGGGGCTGAGCTCCCTGGCCTCCTCGACCACGGCGCGGAAGCCCTCGTCCTCGGGGAAGTCCGAGCAGGCGGCCCGGTACTGGGCGACGACCTGGGAGGCGATGGTCTCCCAGTGCGTGGACCGGGCCCGGTACACCGGGTCGGTGAAGAAGGCGATCATGCAGTTCTGCACGATCCCGGGGCGCATGCCGAGGACCGCCGACGCAGCGTCGTTGTAGAGCACGGTGTTCCAGTAGCGGTCCATGATGTGCGCCGGGAAGGGCATCCAGGCGTCGATGAGCCTGCTCAGCCCCTCGCACATGTCCGTGTGGGCCGGGTCGACCTCCAGGGCGGGCGGGTTGAGCCCGGCCAGCACGTAGAGGTGGCGGCGCTCCGCGCTGCTGAGCCGCAGTACCCGGGCGACGGAGTCCAGGACCTGCGGCGAGACGGTGATGTCGCGGCCCTGCTCCAGCCACTGGTACCAGGAGACGCCGACGCCCGCGAGGACGGCGACCTCCTCCCGGCGGAGCCCGGGCGTGCGCCGGCGTGCCCCGCCGTCCGGCAGGCCCGCCTCGGCCGGGGTGACCCGGGCCCGTCGGCTCATCAGGAACTCGCGCAGTTCGGCGAGGCGGTGCGCCTTCTCGTCGGCGCCCGCCCGGACCGTGGTGGTCCGGACCGCTCCGTTGTTCTGGGCCGGTGAAGCCACGTACTCCCCCTGGTGTGCGTGTGCGTGCCTGCCTGGTGGTGCGGCCAACAGGATAAGTGCCCGCTCCCCAGCGTTGTTCCGGCGCATCCAGTCTGTGGGACATGGCGATCGAAACCCCGACTCCCGTGTCCGCCGGCACCGCCGGCACCGCTGCCGCCCCGGCCCCGCCCAGCCTCTCCGGCCGGGCCCGGCTGGTCCTCTTCGTGCTCTGCGCCGCCCAGTTCATGGTGGCGCTCGACTTCTCCGTGCTGAACGTCGCGCTGCCCGTCCTCGGTGAGGACCTGGGGCTGAGCCGGTCCGGGCTCCAGTGGGCCGTCACCGCGTTCGCGCTGCCCTCCGGCGGCTTCCTGCTGCTCTTCGGCCGGATCGCCGATCTCTTCGGCAGGCGGCGGCTGTTCCTCTCCGGGCTCGCCGTCTTCGGGGCGTCCTCACTCCTGGCGACGATGGCCTGGGACCCGGCGTCCTTCCTGGCCGGGCGGGCACTGCAGGGACTCGGGGCGGCCGTGATCGTGCCGACCGGCATGTCCCTGCTGACCACCACCTTCCCGGAGGGCCCGCTGCGGGACCGCGCCCTGGGCATCAGCGGGACGCTGCTCTCGCTGGGCTTCACCACCGGCATGGTGGCGGGCGGCGTGCTCACCGACACCCTGGGCTGGCGCTCCACGATGGGCCTGCTGAGCGTCGCCGCGGTGACCGTCCTGGCCCTGGCGCCGAAGCTGCTGACCGAGTCGCGCACCCCGGACCGCCCCAAGCTCGACGCGCCCGGCGCCGTCACCGTCACCGGCGGTCTGCTCGCGCTGATCTACTCGCTGTCGACGGCGGCCGAGCGCGGCTTCGGCGGTGCGGACGTGCGGATCACCCTGGTCCTGGGCGTGGCCCTGCTGGCGGCGTTCGTCGTCGTCGAGTCCCGGTCGGCGGCCCCGCTGGTCTCCCTGCCGATGCTGCGGCGCCGTACGGTCGCATTCGGCAATCTGGGCGGTCTGGTGACGTTCTCGATGATGAGCACCATCGTCTTCGTCCTGACGCTCTACCTCCAGGACCTGCTTGACCTCTCGGCCTTCGGTACGGGGCTGGTCTTCGGGGTCCAGGGCCTGGCGTCGGTGGCCGCCGGGGTCTTCGCCCCGAAGGTGATCGGCAGGTTCGGCGCCCGCCGGGTGCTGGTGCTCTCCCTGCTCGGCCAGGGCCTGTTCATCGCAGCGCTGCTCGGCCTCGGCGAGGACTCGGGTGTCTGGCTGGCCACCGTGGCGGTGTCGCTGGCGAGCGTCTGCCACCTGGGCGCCATCATCGCCTACGGGCTGACGGTGACCTCCGGTGTCCCCGACGAGGAGCAGGGCCTGGCGACCGGGCTGGTCACCACGACGCAGCAGGTCGGCATCACGATCGGCATCCCGCTGCTGGGAGTCCTCGCGACCACGCAGGGTTCGCTGTTCGACGGCGTACGGCTGGTGGTGACCGCCGCCGCGGTGGTCCTCGTCGCGACGGGTCTCGTCGTCGGAGCGGGCCTGCGGCGGGCCTCCTGAGTGCCCTCCCCCAGGCCCCCGGCGGCCGCTAGGGCCGGTCCAGGCGGAGCCGTTCCGCCTTCGGGAGCCCGGCCACCACCAGGTCGTAGCTGTCCTCCACGAGCTCCCGGACCATGCGGTCCGGGAGCTCGGCGACCGTCACGGTGTTCCAGTGGCGCTTGTTGAGGTGCCAGCCGGGGACGATCTGGGGGTGCTCCTTGCGGAGCCGCAGCGCCTCGTCCGGATCGCACTTGAGGCTGATCTTCAGAGGCGGCGCGTCGAGCGCGCTGAGGGCGAACATCTTGCCCAGGACCTTGAAGACCGAGGCCTCGGGCCCGAAGGGAAACTCCTCCGTGCTCGCGTTGAACTCCAGGCAGAACGCGCGCAGCTGCTCGGGGGTCATGCCGCCTCCGATCCCTCCGGTTCGACCAGTACCGTGACGATCTTGTTCCTGCGGCCCGCCGGTGACTCCGCGGTGAGCCGGAGCTTGCGCCCGTCGGGGAGGTCGACGATCGAGGAGGCACCGGAGATCGGGACCCTCCCGAGCGCCTTGGCCAGCAGCCCGCCGACCGTCTCCACGTCCTCGTCGTCGTAGGCGTCGAGGCCGAACAGCTCCCCGAGGTCTCCGATGTCGAGCCGGGCGGTCACCCGGAAGCAGCCGTTCTCCAGCTCCGTGACCGGCGGGAGTTCGCGGTCGTACTCGTCGGTGATCTCGCCGACGATCTCCTCGAGGATGTCCTCGATCGTGACGATGCCCGCCGTGCCGCCGTACTCGTCGATGACGACGGCGACGTGGCTGCGGTCCTGCTGCATCTCGCGCAGCAGGTCCCCGGCGTTCTTCGTGTCGGGGACGAAGGCGGCGGGACGCATCGCCGTGGAGACCAGGTCCGCTTCCGCGTCCCGGTTGATGTGCGTCTTGCGGACCAGGTCCTTGAGGTAGACGATCCCGACGATGTCGTCCTCGTTCTCCCCGGTGACGGGGATGCGGGAGAAGCCGGAGCGCAGTGCGAGGGTCAGCGCCTGACGGACCGTCTTGTAGCGCTCGATGCAGACCAGGTCGGTGCGGGGCACCATGACCTCGCGCACGAGGGTGTCGCCGAGCTCGAAGACCGAGTGCACCATGCGGCGTTCGTCGTCCTCGATGAGCGACTCCTGCTCGGCGAGGTCGACCATCGCCCGCAGTTCGGCCTCACTGGCGAAGGGGCCCTTGCGGAAGCCCTTGCCCGGGGTCAGCGCGTTGCCGAGGAGGATCAGCAGCTGCGGGACCGGGCCCATGACCCTGGCCAGCGGCAGCAGGACGTACGCCGCCGCCGTCGCGGTGTTCAGCGGGTGCTGCCGGCCGATGGTGCGCGGCGAGACCCCGATGGCGACGTAGCTGACGAGGACCATGACGCCCATGGCCAGGGCCAGGGCCTGCCAGGTCTCGCTCAGCTCCTTGAGGCAGGCGTACGTGACGAGCACGCCCGCCGACATCTCGCAGGCCACCCGGACCAGCAGCGCCACGTTGAGGTAGCGGGTGGGGTCGGCGGCGACCTGTTCCAGCTTGGCGCTGCCGCGGCGCCCCGCCCGCACGGCCTCGGCAGCGCGGAAGCTCGACGTACGCGCGATCCCGGCCTCGGCGCAGGCCGCGAGCCAGCCCACGACGATCAGCAGGACGGCGCCGGTGACGAGGGGGACGCTCACGAGACGGTGGGGGCGGGGGACGGACCGGTCAGCCCGCGCTCACCGCGCCAGCCGTCGACGATGGCCGCCTGGAGCCCGAACATCTCGGCCTTCTCGTCCGGCTCCTCGTGGTCGTACCCGAGGAGGTGCAGCACCCCGTGGACCGTGAGGAGCTGGAGCTCCTCGTCCATGGAGTGCTGCGTCTCGGCGTCCTCTCCCTGCTTCTTCGCGACCTCCGGGCAGAGCACGATGTCACCGAGGAGCCCCTGCGGGGGCTCCTCGTCGTCCTTCGCCGGGGGACGCAGCTCGTCCATCGGGAAGGACATGACATCCGTCGGCCCCGGGAGGTCCATCCACTGGATGTGGAGCTGCTCCATGGCGGCGGTGTCCACCACGATCACCGAGAGTTCGGACAGCGGATGGATCCGCATCCGGGCGAGGGCGTAGCGGGCGATGTCGAGGATCGCCTGCTCGTCGACCTCGGTTCCGGACTCGTTGTTGACGTCGATCGACATGGTGCGCTGCGACTACTTCCCGTTGCGGCCGGTACGGCCCTCTGCGTTGTCGTACTTCTCGTACGCGTCGACGATACGGCCGACGAGCTTGTGCCGGACGACATCCTGGGAGGTGAGCCTGGAGAAGTGGACGTCCTCGACGCCGTCGAGGATCTCCTGGACCTGACGCAGACCGCTCTTGGTGCCGGTCGGCAGGTCCACCTGGGTGACGTCACCGGTGATGACGATCTTCGAGTCGAAGCCGAGACGGGTGAGGAACATCTTCATCTGCTCGGCGCTGGTGTTCTGCGCCTCGTCGAGGATGATGAACGCGTCGTTCAGGGTCCGTCCACGCATGTACGCCAGAGGCGCGACCTCGATGGTGCCCGCGGCCATGAGCCGGGGGATGGAGTCGGGGTCGAGCATGTCGTGCAGGGCGTCGTAGAGCGGGCGCAGATACGGGTCGATCTTGTCGAAGAGCGTGCCCGGCAGGAAGCCGAGCCGCTCCCCCGCCTCGACGGCGGGCCTGGTCAGGATGATCCGGCTGACCTGCTTGGACTGCAGGGCCTGGACGGCCTTGGCCATGGCGAGATAGGTCTTCCCGGTGCCCGCGGGGCCGATGCCGAAGACGATGGTGTGCTTGTCGATCGCGTCGACGTACCGCTTCTGGTTCAGCGTCTTGGGGCGGATCGTGCGGCCGCGGTTGGAGAGGATGTTCTGGGTGAGCACCTCGGCGGGGGTCTCGGCGCCGTCCCCGTTGCCGGCCGCCCTGAGCATGGCGATCGAGCGTTCCACAGCGTCCTCCGTCATCGGCTGCCCGGTGCGGAGCACCAGCACCATCTCGTCGAAAAGGCGCTGGATCAGAGCGACGTCGGCCGCGCTTCCAGTCGCGCTTATCTCGTTGCCCCGGACATGGATGTCGACGGCCGGGAACGCCGTTTCGATCACGCGCAGCAGCGAGTCGCCCGATCCCAGGAGCATCACCATGGGGTGTGCCGGGGGGATGCTGATGCGGGCCGCCGCCTGCGGCTGTGTGGGTGACTGAGTCATGGGCCGGCCCTCGGGCCTGCGCATACCTCCCGCTGCCGGGTCGTCGCTGCTCGACGGCCTCTGGAGTACCAGCGTACGACTCCGCACCGACAACGCCGAGAGGTTTTACCCGGTGATCATCAGCCCTTCACTGGCGGAAGCCGATGGTCGGGACGGCCCGGCGCAGGGGCCAGTCCCGGCTCGTCGCGGGCAGCAGCTCCTCCAGGAAGGCGTAGCGCTCCAGTGCCGCCGGGTCCTGGCCGGCGCAGGTGCGCACCTGCTGCCACCACCCGGCGATCTCCGCCCATCCGGGAGCGGAGAGTGATCCGCCGAACTCCTGCACGGAGAGGGCGGCCGTGAGCCCGGCGAAGGCGAGGCGGTCGGCGAGGGGCCAGCCGGCCAGTGTCCCGGTGACGAATCCGGCGACGAAGACGTCGCCCGCCCCGGTGGGGTCCAGGGCCTCCACCGCGATGGCGGGCACCTCCGCGGCCGTACCGGTCGCCCCGTCCACCGCGTAGGCGCCCTCGGCCCCGAGGGTGACGACGGCCAGGGGCACCCGCTCGGCCAGGGCGTGGGCGGCGGCGCGCGGGCAGTCGGTGCGGGTGTACCGCATGGCCTCCTCGGCGTTCGGCAGAAAGGCGAGGCAGTGCCCGAGGTCGGGCAGGGCGTCCAGGTCCCAGCGGCCCGTCTCGTCCCAGCCGACGTCGGCGAAGATCGTCGCACCGTTCCGCGCAGCCCCGGCGACCCAGGGTTCGCTGCGGCCCGGGGTCAGCGAGGCGACGGCGGCGCGGGCGCGGGGCGGGCAGTACGGGAGGGTGCGGCCGGGCACCGCGGAGGGGGCGGGGGCCGGAGCCTCGTGGCCGTGAGAGACCATGGTGCGCTCGCCCTCGTACGCCATGGAGACGGTGACGGGCGAGTGCCAGCCGGGGACCGTCCGCGACATCGACAGGTCGATGCCCTCGCCCTGCTGGAGGGCGTCCCAGCAGTACTCGCCGTAGTGGTCGTCACCGAACGCGGCGGCCAGTGAGGTGTGCAGGCCGAGCCGTGCCAGGGCGGTCGCCATGTTGGCGACGCCCCCGGGGCTGGAGCCCATCCCCCGGGCCCAGGACTCGGTCCCGCGCACCGGGGCGCTGTCCAGCCCGGTGAAGATGATGTCCAGGAAGACCGTGCCGGTCAGGAAGACGTCGCAGGCCGGGTCCTGCGGGGCACGCAGCCCCAGCAGCGGGTCGATGCCTGGATTAGCTGTGCTCACCGTGCGCTCCCCGGCCGTGGCAGATCTGGACAGTGCGGGATCCGGCCAGTGTGCCGGATCGGTTCCCGCTTCCGGAGGGCCCGCGCCGCCGCACGGATACTCACTCCCACCTGCATAAACATGCGCTGGTACCCGGCTGGATCCTGCATAAACCTTAACGTGACCCAGATCACATCGAGTCGGCTTTCCGTCGCCTGGGCGCGCTTGATACAAATTGCCCCGCGAGCACCGTTCGGGACAGTGGACGACGAGTGCCGCTTCTCCCGCATTCCCTCGCTCCTCCCGCCGTACCCTCCCCTGCGTCGATTCGCCGCACCCTCCCCTGCCCCACCCCTGCTCCGCCCTCCCCTGCCTTCTTCTGCCTCCTCTGGCATGTCTTCAGGAACGCCCATGTCCTCGCGCCCTCGCGCCGCGTGGCCCCTGGTCGCCGTGTTCACCGCCGGTTACCTCGCCGCCTATCTGCTCCCCACCATCGTCGGCCGCCTCAGCACCTATCTGGGGCTGAGCTCGGCCCAGGGCGGCCTGGTCGGCAGCGCCCTCCTCCTCAGCTCGGCGTCGGCCGGCTTCGCGCTGGCCGGACGCGTCGAGAGACTCGGTTCGCGGAGACCGGCGCGTGCGGGACTGCTGCTCGCCGCACTCGGGTACGGCTGTGCGGCACTGACCACCTCGGTGCCGCTGGTCGTCGCGGGCGTCGTGGTCGGCGGATTCGGCTCGGGTGCGGCGACCGCCGTCGCCGCGTCGGGCATCGCGGCGCAGCACGATCCGCACCGGACCTCGTCGCTCGGGCTGCTCAGCGTCTCGGCGACGGCGGGTGCCCTCTACCTGACGATCCCTCACCTGGGCGGCGGACACCGGCTCCCGTTCGCCTCCATCGCGCTGGTCGCCCTGCTCGTCTGGCCCGCCACCTCCCGGCTGGGAGGCCCCGCGCCCGTCAGCGGGTCGTCGTCGGTCCAGGGACGGCTGCCGCACCGGCGGTCGGGACTGGTGCTGGCCGGCGGCATGCTCGTCTGGTCCATGGCGCAGAACGCCCTGTGGGGTGTGAGCAGCCGCATCGGCGCCGTCCAGGTCGGCCTCTCCGAGGTGACCATCGGGGCGGTCTTCGCCGCCGCGCTGGGGGCGGGACTGCTCGGCGTCATGGGCGCAGGGATGCTGGGCGCCCGGCTCGGGCGCGCGGTGCCGATCGGTCTCGGCACGATGATCATCGCCGGGAGCATCGTGCTCAGCTCCTCCGCCGACGACCTGGGGTCGTTCGCGACCGGCGAGATCGCGTGGAACACCTTCTACCCGGTGGTCCTGTCCTACCTGATCGGTCTGGCGGCCTCCCTGGATGTACGCGGCCGCTGGGCGGTCCTCGCAGGCTCGGCGTCCTCCGTCGGTACGGCCTGCGGCCCCCTGCTCGGCAGCGTGCTCTCCGAGCAGGCGGGTTACGCGGTGATGGGCCTCGTCCTGGGAACCGCCACACTCCTGGTCGCGGCCCCCGTCACCGCCGTGGCCCTGCACACCGGCGGACGCCCGCTGGTGCCGGGCTCCGTACGGCGCAGGGGCGGTGCCCCGGCGGCTCTGCTCGCCGCCACCACCAACAGCCTGTCCGGCGCGGTGCCCAAGCTGGGCGCGCCGGAGCAGGCGGTGGCGGAGATCAGCGTGCCCGCGCTGCGGCGCAGGCGGCTGGTGCGGAGCGCGTTCCGTACGGCGGGGCCGGCCGGAGGTGCCGGTCAGTCGAACGCGTACGCCTCGACCTCGGAGAGGTAGCGCGCCCTGCGCTCCTCGTCGTGGTCGAGGAAGGCCGCCTCGAAGGAGTTGCGGGCCAGGGTGCGCAGATGCTCCTGGTCCAGGCCGAGCGCCTCGTGCACGGCGTGGAAGGTGTCTCCGACGTATCCGCCGAAGTAGGCCGGGTCGTCGGAGTTCACCGTGCAGAGCAGGCCCGCGTCCATCATGGCCCGCAGCGGGTGCTGCTCCAGGACGTCGATGGCGCGCAGCCGCACGTTGGAGAGCGGGCAGAGCGTCAGCGGGATCCGTTCGGAGACCAGCCGGTCCACCAGCTCCGGGTCCTCCATACAGCGCAGACCGTGGTCGATCCGCTCGACGCCGAGGACGTCCAGGGCCTCCCGGATGTACTCCGGCGGGCCCTCCTCGCCGGCGTGGGCGACCTTGCGCAGGCCGAGGGCCGTGGCCGCCGCGTACACCTCGCGGAACTTCGCGGGCGGGTGGCCGACCTCCGCGGAGTCGAGGCCGATGCCGCTGATGCGGCGCAGGTACGGCTTCGCGGCCTCCAGCGTCTCCAGGGCCGATTCGGCGGACTTGTCGCGCAGGAAGCACATGATCAGCTGGGTGGAGACGCCGTGCGTCTCCTCGCTGCGGTCCAGCGCCCTGCCGAGCCCCTCGATGACCGTGCCGATCGGGACGCCCCGGTCGGTGTGGGCCTGCGGGTCGAAGAAGATCTCGGCGTGCCGGACGCCCTGGGCGGCGGCGCGGGCGAGGTAGGCATCGGCCAGCTGGGCGAAGTCCTCCTCGGTGCGCAGCACCGCCATCAGGGCGTAGTAGAGGTCGAGGAAGCTCTGGAGGTCCTCGAACAGGTAGGCCTTGCGCAGCTCTTCGGTGTCCGCGAAGGGCAGCTCCACGCCGTTGCGTGCGGCGAGGGCGAAGGCCAGCTCGGGTTCGAGGGTCCCTTCGATGTGGAGGTGGAGTTCGGCTTTGGGGAGGTGCACGGGGTTCTCGTTACGTTACGTGTGGCGGGTGGGTACCGGGACCCTGATCAGGTCCTGGGCGATGGTCAGTTCGCCTTCGAAGCCGGCTGCCCTGGCCTGCCTCTCGAAGGCCTCCGGGTCGGAGTAGCGCTGGGAGAAGTGCGTCAGCACGAGGTGCCGTACGCCCGACTCCTTCGCCACCCGGGCCGCCTGGCCGGCGGTGAGGTGACCGTGGTCGGCGGCGAGCCGGCCGTCCTCGTCGAGGAACGTCGACTCGATGACCAGCATGTCGCATCCCTCGGCCAGCGCGAACGCGCCGTCGCAGAGCCGGGTGTCCATGACGAAGGCGAAGCGCTGTCCGCGGCGGGTCTCGGAGACCTCCTCCAGCGGGATGCCGCGCAGGGCGCCGTCCCGCTGGATCCGCCCGACGTCCGGACCGCCGATGCCGTGCTCGGCCAGTTTCGCGGGCAGCATGCGCAGCCGGTCGGGCTCGGTCAGGCGGTAGCCGTAGGACTCGACGGGGTGCGAGAGCCGGTGGCTGTCGAGGGTGTACGCGCCCGTGGTGGCGAGGACGCCGTCGGCGGAGACCGGGGCCTCGGTCAGCTCGACGGACTCGCGGTAGGCGGTGGAGTACCGCAGCCGGTCGAAGAAGTGCTGTCCGCTCGCCGGGAAGTGGGCGGTGACGGGGTGCGGGACCTGGTCGAGGTTGATCCGCTGGATCACACCGGCCAGCCCCAGCGCGTGGTCACCGTGGAAGTGGGTGACGCAGATCCGGTCGATGTCGTGCGCGGCGACGCCCGCCCTCAGCATCTGGCGCTGGGTTCCCTCGCCGGGATCGAAGAGGATGCCCTCGCCGTCCCATCGCAGCAGGTAGCCGTTGTGGTTGCGGTGACGGGTCGGCACCTGGCTTGCGGTGCCGAGGACCACGAGTTCTCGTACGGACACGGGTGCGGCCTGCCTAGCCGGGGGGCCACTGCATCCCGCGTCCGCCCAGGACGTGGGCGTGCGCGTGGAAGACGGTCTGCCCGGCGCCGGCACCGGTGTTGAGGACGATGCGGTAGCCGCTCTCGGTGATCTTCTCGTCGGCGGCGACCAGACCGGCCTCGCGCAGCACGTCCGCGGCGGTCCCCGGTTCCGCGGCGGCGAGCGCGGCGGCGTCCGGGTAGTGCGCCTTGGGGATGACCAGGACGTGGGTCGGGGCCTGGGGGTTTATGTCACGGAAGGCGACGGTCGTCTCGCTCTCGCGGACGATGGTCGCCGGGATGTCGCCCGTGACGATCTTGCAGAACAGGCAGTCGGTCTGCGGCTCTCCCGCCATGGCCCGGCCTCCTCGGTCCGTTCGGTCCTCGTGATCAGTACTCCGGCATGCTATCCGGCCGGGGCGGTCGGACGGACCTGCGGCGGGCACGGGGAGCGCAGTGCCTCAGCTCCAGCGCCCGGTGCGCCCCATCAGCAGGGCGACCGCAGCCGTCCCCGCGGTCGAGGTGCGCAGCACGCTGGGTCCGAGCCTGTACGGGGGCGCTCCCGCCTCGGCGAAGGCGGCCAGCTCCTGGGGCGACACCCCGCCCTCCGGGCCCACGACGAGGACGATCGTGCCGGTGGCGGGGAGTGCGGCGGTCGCCAGCGGCTCGCCGGCGGTCTCCCGGTCCTCGTGCAGGACGCCCGCGAAGTCCGCCGCGGCGAGCAGGGCGGCGACCTGCTTGGTCGTCATGGCATCCGCCACCTCGGGGAACCGCACCCGGCGCGACTGCTTGCCGGCCTCGCGAGCCGTGTTGCGCCATTTCGTGAGGGATTTGAGCCCGCGGTCGCCCTTCCACTGCGTGATGCAGCGCGCCGCCTGCCAGGGCACGATCGCATCGACGCCCGTCTCCGTCATCGTCTCCACGGCGACCTCGCCCCGGTCCCCCTTGGGCAGCGCCTGGACGACGGTGATGAAGGGGGCGGGAGGCGGCTCCTCGTGCACCGTCTCCAGGCCGGTGACGAGGAGGCGGTCCTTGCCCTCGGCCGCCCGTACGACACCTTCCGCCCAGTGGCCCCGCCCGTCGGTGAGGACCACGTCCTCGCCCGGGGTCAGCCGCCTCACCGAGACGGCGTGCCGTCCCTCGGGCCCGTCCAGGACGAACTCCTTTCCGCCGGGGAGCTGTTCGACGACGAAGACCGGTGCCGTCACTGGGCACTCCTCACACTCACGGCCGCACGCGCGGCTTCCATCTCGGCGGCGAGCAGGCCGACGAGCTCCCCGGCGGGCAGCTCCCGCGCGAGCCGGTGGCCCTGGCCCGCCCACAGGGCCATGCCCTGGGCGTCCCCGGCCTTGGCGGCCGCCTTGCGCAGCGGGCTGGTCATCTGGTGCACCTGCGGGTAGGCGGCCGGGGCGTACGGGCCGTGCTCCCGCACGAACCGGTTGACCAGCCCGCGCGCGGGGCGGCCGGAGAACGCCCGGGTCAGGGTCGTGGTCACGAACAGCGGGTTGGTCAGTGCCTGCTTGTGCAGCGGGTGCGCCCCCGACTCGGGGCAGGGCAGGAACGCCGTGCCGAGCTGCGCCGCGTCGGCACCGGCCGCCAGCACGGCCGTGATCTGGGAGCCGAGCATCAGTCCGCCGGCCGCGATCACCGGGAGGTCCACGGAGGCGCGGACCTCGGCGAGCAGGGCGAGCAGTCCGGTGCCGGTGAGACCGGCCTGGGCGTCGTCGCGGTGGGTGGACTGGTGGCCGCCCGCCTCGGTCCCCTGGACGCAGAGCGCACCGGCGCCCGCCCACCGGGCGTTCCGCGCCTCCTGGGCCGAGGTGACCGTGACGACGGTGAGCGTGCCGGCGGCGGCGAAGCCGTCGAGGACCTCACGGGTGGGGCAGCCGAAGGTGAAGGAGACCAGAGGCACGGGGTCCTCCAGCAGGATGGCGACCTTGGCCTCGTAGCCGTCGTCACCGTCTGCGTCGGTGTCGCCGAGGGGCGTCTCGTACCAGGTGGCCTCGCCGGCGAGCTGGTTGCGGTACATCTCGACGGCGCCCGGGTCGGCGACCAGGGGCTGCGGCATGAAGAGGTTGACGCCGAAGGGCCGGGCGGTCGCCCTCCGGACCTGCTTCACCTCGTTGTACATGCCGTCCGCCGTCTTGTATCCGGCGGCGAGGAAACCGATCCCCCCGGCCTCGCCGACGGCCGCGGCGAGCTCCGGGCGGGACGTGCCGCCCGCCATCGGAGCCTGCACGATCGGGTAGCGGCAGAGACCGGTCAGCGCCAAGGACATGACCGCATCGTGCCACGTCCGACGGATCGTGCCGAATCAGCCCTTTCACACGGCGGACGGGCCGCCGCACACAGCGCACCGCCCGCCGGTACGAGGCCGGCGGGCGGTGCGGTGACAGGGTCCGCGGACGGTGCCGCGGCAGGCTCAGCGGCCGTTGAAGGCGTCCTTCAGACGGGAGAACAGCCCCTGCTGTCCCGGCTGGAACTGCCCCGTGGGCCGCTCCTCGCCGCGCATCTGGGCCAGCTCCCGCAGGAGGCGCTCCTGCTCCGGGTCCATCTTCGTCGGGGTCATGACCTCGACGTGCACGATCAGGTCGCCGCGTCCGCCGCCGCGCAGGTGCGTGATGCCCCGCCCGTGCAGCGGGACCGACTGTCCGGACTGGGTGCCCGGCCTGATGTCGATCTCCTCCAGGCCGTCGAGCGTCTCCAGCGGCACCTGGGTGCCGAGCGCCGCGGCGGTCATCGGGATGGTGACCGTGCAGTGGAGATCGTCGCCGCGGCGCTGGAACACGCCGTGCGAGAGCTCGTGGATCTCGACGTAGAGGTCGCCGGCGGGGCCGCCGCCGGGGCCGACCTCGCCCTCGCCCGCGAGCTGGATCCGGGTGCCGTTGTCGACACCGGCGGGGATCTTCACGGTGAGGGTGCGCCGCGAGCGGATGCGTCCGTCACCGGCGCACTCGGGGCACGGGGTCGGCACGACCGTGCCGAAGCCCTGGCACTGCGGGCAGGGCCGCGAGGTCATGACCTGGCCGAGGAAGGACCTGGTGACCTGGGAGACCTCGCCGCGGCCGCGGCACATGTCACAGGTCTGCGCGGAGGTGCCGGGTGCGGCGCCCTCGCCACTACAGGTCGTACAGACGACCGCCGTGTCGACCTGGATGTCCTTGGTGGTGCCGAAGGCCGCCTCGGAGAGGTCGATCTCCAGCCGGATCATCGCGTCCTGGCCGCGCCGGGTGCGCGAACGGGGTCCGCGCTGCGACGCCGTGCCGAAGAACGCGTCCATGATGTCGCTGAAGTTGCCGAAGCCGCCGGCTCCGAAGCCTCCCGCGCCACCGCCGCCGCCCGAGGCGGACAGCGGGTCGCCGCCGAGGTCGTAGAC
Organism: Streptomyces sp. NPDC055962; assembly: GCF_042270185.1. Classification (NCBI taxonomy): domain Bacteria; kingdom Bacillati; phylum Actinomycetota; class Actinomycetes; order Kitasatosporales; family Streptomycetaceae; genus Streptomyces; species Streptomyces sp. NPDC055962. The sequence goes on along the minus strand of NZ_JBHJYN010000002.1, from coordinate 611,260 downwards.
CTGCTTCTTCTGCGGGTCCGACAGCACCTCGTAAGCGGCGTTGATCTCCTTGAACCGCTCCTGGGTCTTCGGATCCGGGTTGACATCCGGGTGCAGCTCGCGGGCGAGCCTGCGGAATGCCTTCTTGATCTCGTCCTGAGATGCGTCGCGGCGCACGCCTAGTACGGCGTAGTAGTCCGTGGCCACTTACGAATCCGCCAGGATCTGTCCGACGTAACGTGCCACTGCGCGTACCGCTCCCATCGTTCCGGGGTAGTCCATGCGGGTCGGTCCGACCACGCCGAGTTTGGCGACTGCCTCGTCGCCCGAACCGTAGCCGACCGCGACGACGGACGTGGAGTTGAGGCCCTCATGGGCGTTCTCGTGCCCGATCCGTACGGTCATGCCCGAATCCGTTGCCTCACCGAGCAGCTTCAGCAGCACGACCTGCTCCTCCAGCGCTTCCAGCACCGGCCGGATCATCACAGGGAAGTCGTGTCCGAAACGGGTGAGGTTGGAGGTGCCGCCGATGATCAGCCGCTCCTCCGTCTCTTCGACCAGGGTCTCGAGAAGGACGGAGAGAACCGTCGACACGGTTCCCCGGTCCTCGGCCTCGAAGGACTCCGGCAGGTCCTGCACGAGCCGCGGGACGTCCGCGAACCGTCGTCCGACGACCCGGCTGTTCAGCCGGGCCCGGAGATCGGCCAGTGACGTGTCACCGAACGGTGCAGGACAGTCGATCATACGCTGTTCGACCCGGCCCGTGTCCGTGATCAGCACGAGCATCAGCCTGGCCGGGGCCAGCGACAGCAGCTCCACGTGCCGCACGGTCGACCGGGTCAGCGAGGGGTACTGCACGACGGCGACCTGCCTGGTCAGCTGCGCGAGCAGCCGGACCGTGCGGCCCACGACGTCGTCGAGGTCGACCGCGCCGTCGAGGAAGTTCTGGATGGCCCGGCGCTCCGGCGACGACAGGGGCTTGACGCCCGCGAGCTTGTCGACGAAGAGCCGGTAGCCCTTGTCCGTCGGAATGCGCCCCGCACTCGTGTGCGGCTGGGCGATGAAGCCCTCGTCCTCCAGCACGGCCATGTCGTTGCGGACGGTCGCCGGGGAGACTCCGAGGCTGTGCCGCTCCGTGAGCGCCTTGGAGCCGACGGGCTCCTCGGTGCCGACATAGTCCTGGACGATGGCGCGCAGCACTTCGAGTCTGCGTTCGCTGAGCACCGCGCACACCTCCAGCTGTGGTTCTTCGGCTTCCGCCTGGCACTCTGTGCGTTCGAGTGCCAGCAATCCCCCCGGTCAGTGTACGGGGGCGGGGTGGGCCCGGGGCAAGGGCGACCGGCCACGCCTTCGCAGGAGTACGCAGGTCGTTGCGGATAGCGTCGCCGTATGGACGTCAGTTGGGAAGAGTTCGGCTGGGAGCGGTTGGGCAACGGTACGGGACGGCGGCGCCTTCCCGTCTGGGACGCCACCGTCGCGCTGGTGGCGGGGGCGGACGGCGTGCTGCTGTACGACACCGGTTCGACGCTCCGGGAGGGGGTCGAGCTGCGGACCCAGGCGGAGGCGCTGCTGGGCCGGAGGGTGACGCATATCGCACTGAGCCATCCGCACTTCGACCATGTACTCGGCACCGCGGCCTTCTCCGGGACGGCGGTCCACGGCGCGGTCGGTACGGCGGAGCTGCTGGAGCGCGGCGCCGAGGAGCTGCGCGCGGACGCGCTGCGGCACGGGATGGGCGAGGCGGACGCCACGGCGGCCACGGACGCCCTGGTGGCACCGCGGCACCAGGTCAGCGGCGAGTCCACGCTCGATCTCGGCGGCGGGCTCCAGGTGCTGCTGGCCAACGTGGGCCCCGGGCACAGCGGCCATGATCTCGCGGTGCTGGTGCCGGGCTCCCCGGTCGTGGTGCTCTGCGGCGATCTGGTCGAGGAGTCCGGTGAACCGCAGGCGGGCCGCGACGCCGTCCCCTCGCACTGGCCGGCCGCACTGGACCGGCTGCTGGAGCTGGGCGGCGAGAACGCGCTGTACGTGCCCGGACACGGGGCGGTGGTGGACGCGGCGTTCGTACGGGCCCAGCGCGATCAGCTGGCTTCCCGCTTCGGCGTGTCGTGAAAGGGCCCCCGTTTATCGTCGTGCCATGCGCAGCTACCAGCCGGATCTGACTCCGCCGTGGAAGAAGTCCGCCCCGGCCCCCGAGGTCCCCGCCGAGCCCGACCTGGTCGTCGAGGAGGCCGTCACCGGCTTCTGCGGGGCGGTGATCCGGTGCGAGAAGACGGCCCAGGGGCCGACGGTCACGCTGGAGGACCGCTTCGGCAAGCACCGGGTCTTCCCCATGGAGCCGCGCGGCTTCCTGCTGGAGGGGAAGGTGGTCACGCTCGTGCGCCCCTCGGCGGGCGGGCCCGCCCGCCCCACGCGGACCGCCTCAGGCTCGGTGGCCGTGCCCGGGGCGCGGGCACGGGTCGCGCGGGCGGGGCGGATCTACGTGGAGGGACGGCACGACGCCGAGCTCGTCGAGCGGGTCTGGGGCGACGACCTGCGCATCGAGGGCGTCGTGGTGGAGTACCTGGAGGGCATCGACGACCTCCCGGCGATCGTGCGGGAGTTCGCGCCCGGCCCGGACGCCCGGCTGGGGGTGCTCGTCGACCACCTGGTGCCCGGCTCCAAGGAGTCCCGGATCGCCGCGCAGGTCACCGACGGGCACGTGCTGGTGGTCGGGCACCCGTACATCGACGTCTGGGAGGCGGTGAAGCCGTCGTCCGTGGGCATCCCCGGGTGGCCGGCGGTGCCGCGCGGCCAGGACTGGAAGACGGGCGTGTGCCGGGCCCTGGGCTGGCCGGAGAACACCGGTGCGGCCTGGCAGCACATCCTCTCCCGGGTCGGCTCGTACAAGGACCTGGAGCCGCAGCTCCTGGGCCGCGTGGAGGAATTGATCGACTTCGTCACCCTTCCTTCCTGATGTACCGGTACGGGTCGAGGAGGATCCGGTACCGATCCCCGTGAACTCCTGCGCCGCCCGCACGCCATCCGTTATTGAGGGGTGACCGCCGGGCAGGCGGTGGGAAGGCACGGGGGCCGGATGACACGCGAAGTGTGGCGGGACAGCGCGGAGAACGAGGCGGCCTCCGCCGTCTTCCACCTGATGCAGGAGCTGATCGACCAGTACCGCGTCAACCGGCCGGTGATGCCGCTGGTCGTGGCGCAGGCGGAGGACGCGTCCGCCGGCCAGGAGATCGACGGCAGGGTCGAGCAGATCGTCCACCAGGTGCACCGGGCGAACCAGCTGCGCCGGGTGCCGGTGAAGCTGGTCGAGGGCCGGGGCGCCACCCCGTACGACGCGGCGCTCTCCATGGTCCGCACCCTCACCGGGCGGCCCTGGGAGACCCGGCGCACCTCGCAGTACAAGCCCTTCGCCTTTCCCCGCTCCCGGCTGCTCGCCGCCATCGAGCAGGCCACGGCCACGGTCGTCGCGCAGCCGGACTGGGGTTCGGCCCGTGAACGCGACGAGCGGATCCTCGAACAGCTGGGCAGCCTGCGCTGGCGGGCCAACCGGTCGGAGCACACCTGGTGGGACTCGCTGCGCGCGTCGGTCCGGCCGGAGACGTTCCTGGGGGCCGTCTTCATCGCCGTGCTCAGCGTGCTGCTGGGCGAGATCGGCTGGCTCCTCACCGCCGTGGTCGCCGCCGTGGCGCTGCTCGGGCTGGCGGTCGTACGGCTGCTGACCAGGGCGGCGCCGCCGCTGCTGTGGCTGCGCCCGGCCAGCAGGTGGCTGGCGACGACCTCGTCCCTGGCCGCGTCGAGCACCGCGTACCCCTCGGACGGCTGGTCGCGCTTCTCGCCGAGCCGTTCGTGGCGGGTGATCCGGGCGCGGGCAGCCGCCGTCGCGGAGCGGGTCGCCGACGCGGGGGCCGGCGACGAGCACGCGCGCCAGTTCCATCTGGAGCTGCGGGTCCAGGCACTGCTGGAGGACCTGCTGGACTGCTACCGGCCGCACGCCCTGGACTGGCGGCGCAGCAAGCGCACGGTCCCGCCCGTGGTCTTCCTGCCGACCGCCACCCAGGACAACGGCGGCATCCTGCTGATCAACGCCGTCAACAACGTCCGTTCGCGGCGCAGCGAGGTGGACCCGCTGCTGCTCCTGGCGTCCCTCCCGGCCGACCGCATCATGCGGCACACCCCGCCGCTCCCCCCGGAACCGCCCGCGCACGGCGGCATCCGGTCGGGGGCCCGCGCGCGGTACGAGGCATGGGTCGACGACCTGAGCGTCGGCCAGGCTCCGGCGGCGGCCGTACGGCTGGCCTGGGTGCTGCGGCTCCCCCTGTCCACCGGCCAGCTGACCCACGAGCACGCGCACGCCCAGCTCGTCACGCACCGGGTCCGCCGCACGTGGGCCTGGTGGGTGATGTCGGGGAAGGCGATGGCCCTGGTGCTGGTCTGCGCCCTGCTGGGGACCTTCCTGTGGAGCCAGCACTGGAAGGAGACGTACTGCTACGGCCCGCTCACCGGGCGCAGCACGGACGCGGTGCGCCTGGCCGGTCCGAGCGGCGCGAAGGAGTGCATCGGGGTGGCGACGGCCTCGCAGGTGCGGTTCGCCGAGGGCAACACCCTCCAGCTGAACGGGGCGGGCGAAGGCGTCACCTTCGAGCGGATCGAGCAGGCGATACGGGAGCAGAACGCGGGCATAGGCGCGGACGAGCCGCGGGTCACCGTCGTCTACGCGGGCCCGCTCACCGGAACCGACGCGAACAGGGAGGACACGCGTAAGGGCCTGGAGGAGCTGACCGGTGTCTATCTCCATCAGCGGTTCGTCAACGACACGGCGAATCGTTCCGTCAAGCTCCGGGTCCTGACGGCCAACGGCGGCCAGGACATGCTGCGCCAGACCACGGCGGTCAGGAAGATCGTCGAGGTCGCCCGGCGGGACCCGTCCGTCGTCGGCGTGGTGGGCCTCGGCCGCAACACCACGGAGAGCGCGGCCGCCACGGGACTCCTCCAGCGCGCCGGGCTGCCCCTGGTGGACACCACGAACTCCGGCAGCGACCTGGCCCGTTCCTACCCGAACTACTTCGGACTCGCCGCGACCGACGAGGAGCAGGCGGACGCCGTCGGGCTGATCGCCGGGCAGCTGGCGGACCGGCTGGACGATCCGCAGGCGGTCGTCCTGTCGAGGAAGGTGGCCAACGAGGACAAGGACCGGTACACCACCGAACAGCGCAGGGTCGGCCTGGAGATGCTGAAGCGGACCGGCTTCACCGTGGCCTCCGACACCCAGTACTCCCTCTCCAGGGACGGCGGCTCCGCCAATCTCGACACACCGCTGCACGCGATCTGCGGTGCGGAGCGCGTGCCCGACGCCCTGTACTTCGCGGGCCGGGTCGAGGACGTCAACACGCTGATGTCCGGCCTGGGACAGACCGCCGGCTGCTCGGACAAGGCCATCACGGTGTTCACCGGGGACGACCTGGCCAAGGCGCGCTTCGACGACTCGACGAAGCTCGCGGACAAGGTCACGCTGTACTACGGCGCCCTCGCGCCCATGAGCCGGGGCGGTGGCAGGGCGTTCTGGTCGGACTCCCGCAAGACCCTGCAGTCGCTGCTCCCCGAGGGCCGGGAGCTGCCCGCGCTGCCGAAGGAGCGCCCGTACGAGGACAAGCTCTTCACCAGCGGGCAGACCGTCATCTCCTACCAGGCGACCGCGGCCCTCTACGCCGCCGCGACCCGGGGCGACACCCCGCAGAGCGCGGCGGAGACCTGGGCGACGCTCTACTCGGTCGCCCTGCACGACATGCCGACCGGGACGATCACCTTCCGGGGGACGATCCCGTACGCCGACCAGAAGGTGCACGGCCTGAACGTCGTCGAGGTGACCCAGCCGGGGCCGGACGCGCGCAGCCGGATCGTGTGCGGCCGGGCTGCGGGTGACGGCGAACCGCTCACCCGCGCCGAGTGCGCGGTGCCGTAGCCGTGCGGTGCGGTGCCTGCGGTGCGGTGCCGTGCGGTGCCGTGCGATAGCCGTGCCGTGAGGGCTCCTGTCCTCCGCCGGGTCAGTCCACCAGGTCCCGTACGACGGCGTCGGCCAGCAGGCGGCCGCGCAGGGTGAGCACGGCGCGGCCCTCGGTGTACGGCCCGGGCTCCAGCAGCCCGTCCGCCACCGCACGGCCGGCCGCGGCGAGCCCGGCGGGCGCGAGCAGCGAGAGCGGGCAGCCCTCGACGAGGCGCAGCTCCAGCAGGATGCGTTCGACCCGCCGGTCCTCGTCGCCGAGGATCTCGCGGCCGGCCCCGGGCGAACGGCCCTCGGCGAGGGCCTGCGCATAGGCGCCGGGGTGCTTGACGTTCCACCAGCGCACCCCGCCGACGTGGCTGTGCGCCCCTGGCCCGGCGCCCCACCAGTCCGCCCCGCGCCAGTACAGCTCGTTGTGCAGGCAGCGGCCCTCCGGCGTACGGGACCAGTTCGACACCTCGTACCAGGAGAAGCCGGCCGCGGCCATCGCCTCGTCGGCGATCAGATAGCGGTCCGCGTGGACGTCGTCGTCCGTCATCGGGACCTCGCCCCGGCGGATCCGTCGGGCCAGCTGGGTCCCCTCCTCGACGATCAGCGCGTACGCCGACACGTGGTCGGGCCCGGCGCCGATCGCCGCGTCCAGGGAGGCCCGCCAGTCGTCGTCGGACTCGCCGGGGGTCCCGTAGATCAGATCGAGGTTGACGTGCTCGAAGCCCGCCTCGCGGGCCTCGGCGACACAGGCCTCGGGCCTGCCCGGGGTGTGGGTGCGGTCCAGGACCTTCAGGACGTGCTGCCGGGCGCTCTGCATGCCGAAGGAGACACGGTTGAAGCCGCCCTCCCGCAGCGCCGCCAGGTACGCCGGATCCACGGACTCCGGATTGGCCTCCGTGGTGATCTCGGCGTCCTCGGCCAGCCCGAACTCCTCCCGGATCGCCGCGAGCATCCGGACGAGGTCGGCGGCGGGCAGCAGCGTCGGCGTACCGCCGCCGACGAAGACCGTGCGGACCGGACGGGGGTCGTCGCCGAGGACCTTGCGGGCCTGGCGCACCTCCTCGACCAGGTGGGCCGCGTAGTTGTCCCGGGAGGCGAGGGCGCCGCCGGAGCCGCGCAGCTCGGTCGCGGTGTAGGTGTTGAAGTCGCAGTAGCCGCAGCGGGTGGCGCAGTAGGGCACGTGCAGGTAGAAGCCGAGCGGACGGCCGGCGGCGCCTTCCAGGGCATGGCGGGGCAGCGCCCCGTCGTCGGGCACGGGCTCACCATCGGGCAGTACGGAAGGCATACCGTCCATTGTCACTCGCCGGCGGAGCTGCCCCGCACATCCGCGCGACGGCCCTCGTCGACCTGGATCACCAGCAGGGCCAGGTCGTCGTCGGGCGGCCGTTCGGCGAAGGTGTGGACGGCCCGCTTGATGCGGTCGGCTATCCCGGCGGCCGGAAGCCCCGCGCAGCCGGCCAGGACCCGCGCCAGGCCGTCGCCGTCGTCGAACATCAGCCGCCCCGACCGCCGCTCCGTCACCCCGTCGGTGACGCAGAGCAGGCTGTCGCCGGGTTCCAGGTCGAAGCTCTGGCTGTCGTACGCGACGTCCTCGACGACTCCGAGCAGCACCTGTGACTCGGCGGCCGGGCGTACGGAGCCGTCGGGGCGCAGCAGCAGCGGGAGCGGGTGGCCCGCGCTCGCCACGGTGCAGCGCACACCGCCGTCGGGAAGCGGCACGAGGTCGCCGTACAGCAGCGACAGGAAGCGGGACTGGGATCCGTCCTGCATCTCCCCGCCGCCCTGGAGCTGCTGGCCGCCCGCCGCCGCGACCATGAGGGCCGCGGCCTCCGCCGCTTCCATCGCGTCGTCGAGGAGGAGCCGGTTGAGGCGGTCGAGGACCTCGCCGACGCGGAAGCCCTCCCGGGACAGCAGGCGCAGCCAGGGGCGGGCCAGGCCCGTGACGACGGCGGCCTCGGGGCCGCTGCCCTGGACGTCCCCGAGCACGAAGCACCAGCGGCCGCCTGGGCACGGGAACAGGTCGTAGAAGTCGCCGCCGACCACGCCGTCGTCCCCGGGCTCGTACACGAGCGCGCTGGTGACACCGGGTATCTCGGCGACCTTGCTGGGGAGCAGGCCACGCTGGAGGATGCGGCTGATCGTGGCCTGGCGGGTGTAGGCGCGGGCGGCACCGACCGCGAGGCCGACGCGGCGCACGAAGTCCGCGAGGAGGGCGGCCACCTCGTCGGGGATGTGGTCGGTGCCCTCACGGCCCACGAGGACCGCGCCCAGCGTCCGGCCCCCCGAGACGATGCGGTGGGCGAGAGCGGCCCCTGCGCCGTCGCCGCGCCCCGGTGCGGTGCCTCCGGGCCAGGGCATGGGCACCGGGCCGGTACCGACGCTCCCGGGTAAGCGGAGGGGCTCCTTCTCCAGTGCGGGGCGCAGCAGCGCGGTCCGCGCCTCGTCGCTGTGCCAGACGCCCGCGAGGCGGGGCACCGCCGACGGGCCGCCGCCCTCGCTCTCCAGCCATATCGCACACCAGTCGGCGAGGCGGGGCACCAGGAGGGGGCCCGCCGTCGAGGCCACCAGGTCCTCGTCGAGCTGGCCCGCGAGCAGCCCGGAGGCCTCGGCCAGGAAGGCGGGTCCTCCGCGTCCGGCCCACTCCGCGTCGTCGCGTGCGGCGTGCCCGGCCGCGGGGGTGGCGGTCCCGCCGGCGCCCCGCGCGCGGGTGGCGCCGTCGACGGCCTGGACGTCGGGCATGCCGTAGCGGTCGTCGCCCAGGAGCCGGGCCCAGACGGTCTTGAGCCCGGTGCGGTAGGTGATGCCCCAGGACTCGGCGAGCGTGGCGACGAGTTGCAGCCCCCGGCCGTACTCGGCCGGGTCGGGGCGCTCGGCACGGCCGTCGCGCACCGACCGGGCGGGGTGGTGGTCGGTGATCTCCAGCACCAGGGCGGCCGGCTCGGGTCCGGCCGAGTCCTCCAGCCTGAGGAGCAGCTCGACCGTCGTACCTGCGTGGACGACCGCGTTGGTGACCAGTTCGCTGGCCACCGTCAGCGCGTCGTCGGTGAGCCGTTCACCGAACTCGCCGGTGGACGGCAGACCGCGGCCCGTCCAGTCGCCGAGCGCCGCCCGGACGAATCTGCGGGCCGCGGCCGAGGCTTGCGGGATGCCGGGCAGGCTCGTGCGCGCGACCGGACGCGCGCCCTCGCCCTGACCTGCGACGACGGTGCCGGGACGCTGGACGATGTCCCGCTGCAAGGGAATGGGCCCCACGGTGCGGCTCCTGACAGTCTCGCGAAACGCCGCTGACGTATCCCGACAGAGTGACAGACCGGGCGTGCCCATAAGCGCCGAGTGACGCAAGTGGCCGGAGTCGAACAGGAACGGCGGCGGGGCCGGTGCGCGCACCCGCGCCCACCGGCCCCGCTCCGACGTGCTCGTCGGCCGTCACGCCTCGCGGGAGCCCGCGTACATGTCGTCGATGAGGTCCTTGTACTCGCGCTCCACGACCGGCCTCTTGAGCTTGAGGCTGGGCGTCAGCTCACCGTGCTCGATGTCGAGGTCGCGCGGGAGCAGCCGGAACTTCTTGATGGTCTGCCAGCGCTGGAGGCCCTCGTTGAGCCGCTTCACATAGCCCTCGATGAGCTCCACGGCCTGGGGGGAGGCGACCACGTCGGCGTACGGCTTGCCGCCCAGGCCGTTCTCCTGCGCCCAGCCGAGGATGGTCGGCTCGTCGAGTGCGATGAGGGCGGTGCAGAAGTTACGGTCCGCGCCGTGCACCAGGATGTTGGAGACGAACGGGCACACGGCCTTGAACTGGCCCTCGACCTCCGCCGGGGCGATGTACTTGCCGCCGGACGTCTTGATCAGGTCCTTCTTGCGGTCGGTGATCCGCAGATAGCCGTCCTGGGAGAGCTCGCCGATGTCGCCGGTGTGGAACCAGCCGTCGGACTCCAGCACCTCGGCGGTCTTCTCCGGCAGCCGGTGGTACCCCTCCATGAGGCCGGGGCCACGCAGCAGGATCTCGCCGTCGTCCGCGATCCGGACCTCGGTGCCGGGGAGCGGCTTGCCGACGGTTCCGGTGCGGTAGGCCTCGCCCGGGTTGACGAAGGAGGCGGCGCTGGACTCGGTGAGCCCGTAGCCCTCCAGGATGTGGATGCCCGCGCCGGAGAAGAAGAGGCCGATGTCGGGGGCGAGCGCGGCGGAGCCCGAGATGCAGGCGCGGAGGCGGCCTCCGAAGGCCTCCCGGATCTTCGCGAAGACCAGGGTGTCGGCGACCTTGTGCTTGGCCCCGAGGGCGAAGGGGACGGAAGCCTTGCCGGTCCGGCGGAAGTTGTCCTGCGAGACCTTCGCGTGCTCGCGGGCGACCTCCGCCGCCCACTGGAAGATCTTGTACTTGGCGCCGCCGCCCGCCCGCGCCTTGGCGGCGACCCCGTTGTAGACCTTCTCGAAGATGCGGGGCACGGCCGCCATGTAGGTCGGCCTGACCACCGGAAGGTTCTCGATGATCTTGTCGACGCGGCCGTCGACCGCGGTGACGTGGCCGACCTCGATCTGGCCGGACGTGAGGACCTTGCCGAAGACGTGGGCGAGCGGCAGCCAGAGGTACTGGACGTCGTCGGAGTTGATCATCCCGGTCGAGACGGTCGCCTTGGCCATGTACGACCAGTTGTCGTGCGGCAGCCGTACGCCCTTGGGGCGGCCGGTGGTGCCCGAGGTGTAGATCAGGGTCGCCAGCTGGTCGGCCGTGATGGCCGCGACCCGCTCGGTGACCGCGTCCGGGTGCTCGGCGAGGTACTCGGCGCCCCGGGCCTCGAGCTCGGCCAGCGTGAGGACCCATCCCTCCGGATCGCCCTCCGCCGGCCCGGCTCCGGCGGGGTCGATGACGACGACATGGGCCAGGTCCGGCAGCGAGGCCCGGCTCTCGCGGGCCTTCGCCAGTTGCGCGGCGTCCTCGGCGATCAGCACACGGCTGTCGGAGTCGGCGAGGATGAAGGCGGACTCCTCGGTGTTCGTCGACGGGTAGACCGTCGTCGTCGCGGCGCCCGCACACATCACCCCGAGGTCGGCGAGGATCCACTCGACGCGGGTGGAGGAGGCGAGCGCGACACGCTCTTCCGGACGGACACCCAGACCGATCAGACCGGCCGCGATGGCGTCGACCCTCTCGGCGGCCTGCGCCCAGGTCAGCGACTTCCATTCGTCCGGACCCTGCCCCGAGGCGGCCGGCACGGGAAAGCGGTACGCCTCTCCGTCCGGGGTGGCCTTCACCCGGTCGATGAAGAGGGCCGCCACGGAGGGCGGTCGGCTATCGATCAAGGTCTGTGTGTCGCTCACGACGTCCTCCGGGCCTGCGGCATTGCTACGACCGGCTTATGGGTGCTGCTGCTTGTATGTCCTGCTTCTCGTGCCCGCTCGGCCTGCTTGTTTAACTGGCGAGTAACTAACGGGTGGTGATCAGAGTAGAGCGCGCGGGACCGTCACGTAAGAGGCAACGGGCCGCCGCTTGATAACGAACCGGGCCCCTGCGCGGCGGATGTCCGCGGCACAGGGGCCAGTTGGGCTACTCCCGGGTACGCACGAAAACGTACGCCCGGGTGGTCCGGTCCGGACGGGGCGGGGCGCCGCTTCCCGGCCTCGCCCCGCCCCGGGTGAGGGCTACTTCTTGGCCTTGCTCTCACCGGCCGACTCGTCGGTCGACAGGACGGAGATGAACGCGTCCTGCGGCACCTCCACGTTGCCGACCATCTTCATCCGCTTCTTGCCTTCCTTCTGCTTCTCCAGCAGCTTCCGCTTACGGGAGATGTCACCGCCGTAGCACTTGGCGAGGACGTCCTTGCGGATGGCGCGGACGGTCTCACGGGCGATGACCCGGGAGCCGATGGCCGCCTGGATCGGCACCTCGAAGTTCTGCCGGGGGATGAGCTTCTGCAGCTTGGCGACGAGCCGGACACCGTACGCGTACGCCTTGTCCTTGTGCGTGACCGCCGAGAAGGCGTCGACCTTGTCGCCGTGCAGCAGGATGTCGACCTTGACGAGCTGGGCGGACTGCTCCCCCGTGGGCTCGTAGTCGAGCGAGGCGTAACCGCGGGTCTTGGACTTCAGCTGGTCGAAGAAGTCGAAGACGATCTCGGCGAGCGGCAGGGTGTAGCGGATCTCGACCCGGTCCTCGGAGAGGTAGTCCATGCCGATCAGGGTGCCGCGCCGGTTCTGGCAGAGCTCCATGATCGCGCCGATGAACTCGCTCGGCGCCAGGACCGTGGCCCTGACGACCGGCTCGTGCACCTTGTCGATCTTGCCCTCGGGGAACTCGCTCGGGTTGGTCACGACGTGTTCGGAGCCGTCCTCCATCTCCACGCGGTAGACCACGTTGGGGGCGGTGGCGATGAGCTCCAGACCGAACTCGCGCTCCAGGCGCTCACGGATGACGTCGAGGTGCAGCAGGCCGAGGAAGCCCACGCGGAAGCCGAAGCCGAGCGCGGCGGAGGTCTCCGGCTCGTACACCAGGGCGGCATCGTTGAGCTGGAGCTTGTCGAGGGCCTCGCGCAGGTCCGGGTAGTCGGACCCGTCCAGGGGGTAGAGCCCCGAGAACACCATCGGCTTGGGGTCCTTGTAGCCGCCCAGGGCCTCGGTCGCCCCCTTGTTCAGGGAGGTGATGGTGTCACCGACCTTGGACTGCCGGACGTCCTTCACACCGGTGATGATGTAGCCGACCTCACCCACGCCGATGCCGTCGGCCGGGGTCATCTCCGGGGAGGAGACACCGATCTCCAGCAGCTCGTGGGTGGCGCCCGTCGACATCATCTTGATGCGCTCGCGCTTGTTGAGCTGGCCGTCCACGACCCTGACGTAGGTGACGACGCCGCGGTAGGCGTCGTAGACCGAGTCGAAGATCATCGCGCGGGCGGGGGCGTCCGCCTGGCCGACCGGGGCCGGGACGTCCCGGACGACCCGGTCGAGCAGCGCGTCCACGCCGACGCCGGTCTTCGCGGAGACCTTGAGCACATCCTCCGGCTGGCAGCCGATGAGGTTGGCCAGCTCCTCGGAGAACTTCTCGGGCTGCGCGGCGGGCAGGTCGATCTTGTTGAGCACCGGGACGATGGTGAGGTCGTTCTCCATCGCCAGGTAGAGGTTGGCCAGCGTCTGCGCCTCGATGCCCTGGGCCGCGTCGACCAGGAGGACTGTGCCCTCGCACGCCGCCAGGGAGCGGGAGACCTCGTAGGTGAAGTCCACGTGGCCCGGGGTGTCGATCATGTTGAGGATGTGGGTCGCGCCCTTGTCCTCGCCCTCGGTGGGCGCCCACGGCAGACGGACCGCCTGGGACTTGATGGTGATGCCGCGCTCGCGCTCGATGTCCATCCGGTCGAGATACTGGGCGCGCATCTGCCGCTGGTCGACCACTCCCGTCAGCTGGAGCATCCGGTCGGCAAGAGTCGACTTGCCGTGGTCGATGTGCGCGATGATGCAGAAATTGCGGATCAGCGCCGGGTCGGTACGGCTCGGCTCGGGCACGTTGGTAGGAGTCGCGGGCACGCAGGGTCCTGATTCTTGAGACGCCGGACGCCGTGTCTCGGGTCGATGTCGGGTCGGACGGATCGATACGTAGCCTCCATGGTCCCACGCCCGCGGGGCCGGGACCGGTTTGGGCCGGTCCGAGGGTGACTGCTACCGTGGGCAGCTGTGCCTCGTGGCCCTCAGAAGCGGCGTGGCGCACATAGGAGATCCAACGAACCTGAAAAGGCTCTTTCGTGGCGAACATCAAGTCCCAGATCAAGCGGAACAAGACGAACGAGAAGGCGCGCCTGCGCAACAAGGCCGTCAAGTCCTCGCTCAAGACCTCGATCCGCAAGGCCCGTGAGGCTGCCGCTGCCGGTGACGTCGAGAAGGCCACTGTGGCCGTCCGTGACGCGTCGCGCCAGCTCGACAAGGCTGTCTCGAAGGGTGTCATCCACAAGAACGCCGCCGCCAACAAGAAGTCGGCGCTGGCGCTCAAGGTTGCCGCCCTCCAGGGCTGAGCTACTGATGTGATCGCCGGTACGGACCCAGCGGGCCCTCTCTCCCGCTCCTGACCGGCACCCCGCGCCGCACACCGAACCTGCGTTCGCCACGCGGGTGCGGCGCAACCAAGCGTGAATCGAAGGCCCCGGCCCTCGTCCTCCCCAGGACGACGGCCGGGGCCTTCGTTCGTGCTCGGGGGTGGGAGGTGGGGGACGGCGGCGGTCATGGGCCGGGCAGGGGAAGGCGTCCGCGGTCGTCGGCCGTGCCGAGGCGGGCGACGGCGAGCATCGGCCGTGCACAGGAAGGGCCGCGCGTGTCGTCGGCTGCGCAGGGGAAAGCGGCCACGGCGAGAGGGGCCGCGCAGGCACCGGCTGCGGCGGGAGGGCGGCTGCGGTCGTCGGCCACGGCGAGAGGGGCCGCGCAGGCACCGGCTGCGGCGGGAGGGCGGCTGCGGTCGTCGGCCACGGCGAGAGGGGCCGCGCAGGCGCCAGCTGCGGCGGGAGGGCGGCTGCGGTCGTCGGCCACGGCGAGAGGGGCCGCGCGCCTCGTCGGCCGCGGGGAAGGGCCGGCGCGGGGCCTGACCCGGCTCTCGGCGGCCTCGCCGGAAATCCGGGTGAGCGGGGCGCTCCGCCCGGGCCTCAGCGGCCGCCTGAGCGGGCCGCGCGGGCGACGGCGACCACGGCCTTCTCCAGGGCGTACTCGGGGTCGTCCCCGCCTCCCTTGACACCCGCGTCGGCCGTCGCGACCGCGATCAGCGCCACCGCCACCCCGTCCGGTGTCCATCCCCGCATCTGCTGACGGACCCGGTCGATCTTCCAGGGCGGCATCCCGAGCTCACGGGCCAGGTCCGCGGGACGTCCGCCCCGGGCCGAGGAGAGCTTGCCGATCGCCCGGACACCCTGCGCGAGGGCGCTGGTGATCAGCACGGGCGCGACACCGGTGGACAGCGACCACCGCAGCGCCTCCAGCGCCTCCGCGGCACGTCCTTCGACAGCCCGGTCGGCGACGGTGAAGGACGACGCCTCCGCCCGGCCCGTGTAGTAGCGGCCGACGACGGCCTCGTCGATGGTTCCCTCGACGTCCGCGACCAGCTGCGAGACGGCGCTCGCCAGCTCCCGCAGATCGCTGCCGATGGAGTCGACCAGGGCCTGGCACGCCTCGGGGGTCGCGGAGCGCCCGAGGGCCCGGAACTCCGACCGTACGAAGGACAGCCGCTCGGCCGGCTTGGTCGTCTTGGGGCACGCCACCTCACGCGCGCCCGCCTTCCGTACCGCGTCGAGGAGACCCTTGCCCTTGGCTCCGCCCGCGTGCAGGAGCACGAGGGTGATCTCCTCGGCGGGTGCGCCCAGGTAAGCCTTGACGTCCTTGACGGTGTCGGCGGAGAGGTCGTGCGCATTGCGCACGATCACCACCTTGCGCTCCGCGAAGAGCGAGGGGCTGGTGAGCTCGGCGAGCGTGCCGGGCTGCAACTGGTCCGGGGTGAGGTCGCGGACGTCGGTGTCGGCGTCGGAAGCACGCGCCGCGGCCACCACCTGCTGCACGGCACGGTCCAGGAGCAGGTCTTCCTGGCCCACGGCGAGCGTGACGGGGGCGAGCGGATCGTCGGTGGAACTGCGTCTGGTGGCCATCGCGGTCCAGCATCCCACGGCCCTGTGACATCGCTGCGGGGCCGCCGCCCCGGCGTACCTCCCGTGGCCGGGCGTACCGGAGAATGAGCGGGTGAGCGATGTGAGACATGTACTGGTGCTGCCCGACCGGGACACGGCCGAGGAGGTCGCGGGGGAACTGCACGACCGGTTCGGGGTCACCGAGGAGCCGCAGCTGGTCCGGGACGCCCTGGCCGGTGAGGACGACGCCGAGGACGCCCAGTGGCTGGTCGTGGTCGAGGACCCGGCGGCACGGCTGGACTCCGCGGCGCTCGACGCGTTCGCCGCGGAGTACGAGGGATGGCTCGAAGCCCCGTAGGCACGCGGTCGCACTCCTGTACGCGCGGTCGGCGGGCACCGGGTGGCGGTCCGGGGCGCCTGGGGTGCCCTGGGCTCCTGAGAGAGCCGGGGATCGTGGGGGCCGGGGATCGTGGGGGCCGGGGATCGTGGGAGGAGCGGGGATCCTGGGTCGTCCGGGGCACCTGGGGCCCTGGGCACCTGGGCACCTGGGGCGTCCGATCAACCGGATGAACCCGATGAACCGGATCCGGGCGTCAGCATGTGGGAGCTCGTCGGCTCGTGGGGACGATCAGCTCTTGGGGACGATCTGGATGCCCATCTCGATCTTGATGCTCGGTCCGACCACGGCGATGCCGCGTGCCGGCATCGTCTGCCAGGTCAGGGTGAAGTCCTCGCGGTGCAGCTCGGTGGTCACCCGGCAGGCGGCCCTGGTCTCGCCAGGCCGTTGCCGAGGCCCAGGTACCGGGTGTCCAGCGTGATGGTGCGGCTCACCCCGTGCAGGGTGAGCGCTCCAGTGACACCCCAGCGTGTGCCGCCGCGGTGGACGAAGCGCTCGCTGTAGAACTCCAGGGCCGGAAACCGCTCGACGTCGAGGAAGTCGCCGGACCGCAGGTGGTCGTCGCGTATCCGGACGTTCGTGTCGATCGACGAGGCGTCGATGACGACGGCATGGCGGAATCCTCCATACGGTCCGCGATCCGCACGGCGCCGGCGAAGGTGTTGAACCTTCCGTGGATACGGGCCATCCCGATACGACGCGCGGTGAATTCGATCTGGCTGTGTGTCGGCTCGATCTCCCATTCGCCCGGGTCGGGGAGCTGCGGGGGGTGGGATGCCTGGAGGGAGACGTCGCCGAGGTTCGCGTGATCCCCCTCCCCCACGGTGACCGAACCGTGGAAGGGGGTGAAGCCGTCAGCCGTGACACCCAGGCGATAGTCGCCCGCCGGGACCGTGACGACCAGGTTCCCGAAGGGATCCGTCTCCCCGCCGAGCACCCTCGGCCCACCCTGTCGGTGAGGACGAAATCGGCCTGGCGCACGGGCTCGGAGACCGGGTCCAGCACCCGGCAGCTCAGCATTCCGGCGTTGGGCGGCAGGAGTTGGCCGACAGCGGTACCGCTCTGAGTGGTGCCGGACTTCGCTCTGCTGTCTCGCCAACGGCCGAACATGCGCGTACTCCCCAGGGCAGTTCCCACCTCGGACCCTGACAGCCGGACGTCGTTGTCGGAACAGCGGCCCGCCGACGAATACGCATTCGTTCCTCATTGCGACGTTCGAGACAAACGCCGCAGCTCAACGGGGTTTGTGGCGAGCTGTACCCACCTGTGCGGCGCTGTACACAGGTATGCCTGTAGGCCCCTATTGCCCGTAAGGCAGGTGCAGACCCGTGCGCGCGTCGAGAACTGTCACCCGGTCAGAGGGATTCGCCGCGTGGGCGGTTGGGTGAGGACGATCCCGAAGTGATCACGGTAGGCGGCGAGCACCTCGGTGTCGTCGCCCAACTCCTCCTCGTGCCGTACGCCCCGCACGGTGGTGATCAGGGTGTGGTCCCGCAGCGTCACCCGGCCGTCCTCGGTACGCCGGGAGCAGATGAGGGACCGGGTGAAGTGGGAGTCCGGTGAGGTGCGGTGGTACCACGCTCCTGCCCGGAAGTCCGCCAGTACGCGCGGCCGCAGATCCAGGCGGAACTGTCGGGAGCCGTCACGCAGCAGGTCGAGGTCTCCCTGCGGCGCCTCCCGGAAGCGGAACCTGCCGCAGGGATCGTCCTGTTCGGTGCGGACGTCCAGCTGGAGCGGGTGCAGCGCGTGATCTCCGAACCCGACATCGGCGAGCCATGGCCCTGTGCCGTCATCGGTCTCCACACGCAGCGCGACGTGGTCGTACGGGACGCCGAGGTGCCCTCCGTCGCCGAAGACCCGCGCCTGGAGCAGGGTGACGCGGAATCCGAGGGCGCGCAGCAGCGAGGCGAAGGCGCCGTTGAGCTCGTAGCAGAAGCCGCCGCGACAGTCCGTAACGATCTTGTCGACGAGCTTCCCCTCCTCCAGGACGATGTCCTGGAGGAGGTGGATCGAGAGGTTCTCGAAGGGAACGGTCGTCAGGTGGCGGAGCTGCAGCTCCCGCAGGGCCTCCGAGTCGGGGAGGGTGGGACGGGCGGCACCGATGTGCTCCAGGTAGGCGTCCACCCGAGCAGGGGCGAGCGTGCGGGACGGCTGCGGAAGCTCCTCGTTCATACCGGAAGTCTGTCGCGGTACACCGGGCGGCGCCATGAGCCCCTGGGCCTAGGACCGGCGACGGATGTGGGGACGGGAGCCGCTGGCTAGCGTGTGGGCCATGACGGAGCGAGAGCCGGCACGCGATCCGGAACAGCGCAAGCAGGACGCACTCGATCGCCTGGAGAGGGACGAGGACGCCTGGGTGGCGACGGCGTCGCCCGACGGTGTGCCGTGCCTGGTCCCGCTGTCCTTCGTGTGGCACGGGCACACGCTGCTGCTGGCCACCCGTCGCACCAACCCGACGGCTGTCAACCTGACTCCCGCAGGGCAGGTCCGGATCACCCTGGGGCACACGCGTGATGTGGTGCTCATCGAGGGAACGGCCGAGGCGGTGGAGGGGGCGGACCTCCCTGCCGATTCGGGTGACGCGTTCGCCGGGAAGCTCCACTGGGACGTGCGCGGACGTCCCGCCTGGGTGTATCTGCGGGTCACGCCGTACACCGTCAGGGCATGGCGCGAGGTGAACGAACAGGCAGGGCGCGACCTCATGCTCGACGGGACCTGGCTGGTCTGACGCCGCGCACGGACCCGGCAGGGAACGACGGGTCGGCAGCCGGCGACGGGTCGGCAGGGGAGGCAGCGGTGGCTGGGCCGACAGCGGGGCGTGGCAACGGTCGTTCGCCGTGTTCATGAGCGTCCCTCCGCCCGCAGGCCCGCGCCGGCGCCCGACACCGCGATCGCACCGTGGATGTCGGTACGCAGCACCTTGGCCCCCGCTGCCTCGAGCGCTTGGAGCGTACGGGCGGCCGGATGGCCGTACGGGTTGTCCGCACCGCAGCTGATCAGCGCGAGCCTCGGGCGGGTGCTGCGCAGGAGTGCGGTGTCCTGACGGGCGGAGCCGTGGTGCGCGACCTTGAGGACGTCCACCCGGGGCAGCGCGGGATGGCTGCGCAGCACCCCTTGCTGCGCCGGTGGTTCGAGATCCCCGAGGAGGAGCAGGGTCAGCCCGCCGGACCGGACGAGGAGGGTGACACTGGAGTCGTTCGGCTCTTCGGTCACCGGGACCGGCGCCATGCCCGGGGCGGCGGAGGCCGGCCACAGCACCTGCCAGTCCACGGGTCCCGCACGGCGCCTCTCCCCCGGCACCGCCCGGACCATCGGGACCCGCGCCTCTGCGGCTGTCCGCCTCACGAACGCCACCTGCTCCGGCGGTTCGTCGAGACTCGTCGTCTGGACGGCACCGACCTCGCGGCCACGCAGTACACCCGGCAGTCCGCGTACGTGGTCGGCGTGGAAGTGGGTCAACAGCAGCAGGGGCACGCGGGTGATGCCCAGATCCCGCAGGCACCGGTCCACGAGGCGGGGTTCGGGGCCGGTGTCCACGACCACTCCCGTGCCCTCACCCGCGGCGAGCACCATGGCGTCCCCCTGACCCACGTCGCACAGGGCGAAGGACCATCCCGGCGTCGGCCACCCCGTCATGAACCGGGTGAGAGGCACCGGCCTCAGCACGGCGAGCACCAGCAGGAGCGCGGCGGCGGAGCACACCCATGGATGACGGGCCAGACGCCGGGCGGACAGCACCAGCAGGGCCGTGAGGACTGCCAGGAGAGCCGCACCACGCCAGCCTCCCGGCCAGTCGGCCTCCGCCCCGGGGAGAGCGGCCCCGGTGCGGGCCACGGACGCGATCCATCCGACGGGCCAGCCCGCGACCCCGGCCAGCAGCTCCGCCACCCCCATGGAGACCGGGGCCGCAGCAAGCGCGGCGAACCCCAGCACCGTCGCGGGGGCCACCGCGAACTCGGCGAGCAGATTGCAGGGGATCGCCACCAGGCTCACCCTCGATGCGAGCACGACGACCACGGGCGCGCAGACCGCCTGGGCGGCGCCCGCGGCGGCGAGCATCTCGGCGAGTCTCTCCGGGACACCGTGCCGCTGGAGAGCACCGCTCCACCTCGGGGCCAGGACGAGAAGCGCTCCGGTGGCGAGTACGGACAGGAGGAACCCATAACTGCGGGCCAGCCATGGGTCGTACAGCACCAGCAGCAGAACGGCCGCGGCCAGCGCGGGGATCAGCGATCTGCGCCGGCCCGTCCCGATGGCGAGCAAGGTGATCAGGCCGCAGGCAGCCGCACGCAGGACGCTCGGCTCGGGACGGCAGACGATCACGAAGGCGAGCGCGATCCCGCCGCCGGCCAGGGCGGTCGCCCGGAGGGAGATGCCCAGCCTGGGTGCCAGACCGCGGCGTTCACTGCGCGATGCCGTGCCCGGTGGACCGATGAGGAGGAACAGCAGGATGGACAGGTTCGCGCCCGAAACAGCGAGCAGATGGGTGAGGTCGGTGGCCTTGAAAGCGTCGTGCAGGTCGGGCGGGACCCGTGACGTGTCGCCGACGACCAGCCCCGGCAGAAGCGCGCGTGCGTCGGCGTCGAGCCCCTCCGTTGCCGCCCGGAGGCCCGACCGCAGCTGCCCTGCGGTGCGCTGAAGAAGAGTGGGCTCCGAGACGATCCGGGGCGGCGCGTCCGCATCGGTGCCGAGCACGGCGGCGATCCGCTCCCCCTCGTGGCGCGGTGGCGCGAGCCTGCCGCTGACGCGGAGCCCCGTCGAGGGCAGAAGTCGTTGCCACCGCTCCGCCGCCTCCCCCGGTGCGACCATGACGAGCACAGGGGTGCGGAGGCGTGTGACCGTGCCGTCGGGTGCGGTCAGCTTCCTGACCTCCGCATCCAGGAGCAGGGACACGGGTGTGCTGTGGTCGCCCCGCACGCGGGGCCTGGTCTGCCGGGGATCGGACGTGACGGTCACCTCCGCCTCGACCCGCGCGTACGCCCCGGCCAGTCCCGGCACGGGACCGGTACGGGAATCCGCGCCGTGGAGCCCGGCCGCCGTCGCCCCTGCCGCCGCACAGAGCAGCGCCCCGGCAGCGACCGTGGTGCGGACCCCCGCACGACCCACAGACCTGAAGCGCCCGACGCGCCCCGGCGCCCCGCCCGGTGGTCCGGTCCGCCGTGCCGGCACCGGAACTGCGGCCGCCCGGGGTCCTGCTCGCACCACGAACCCGGGTACGGCAATGAGGCACAGACCGCCGCACGCGCAGAGCGCCACCCCCGCCACCACCCACTCGGCAGGCGCGTCCAGGGCCAGTGCGGCCGCCGCCCAGGCCGCCAGGGCAGGAGGAACAAGCCGCAGGTCGGCCGGAGCCTCCTGACGAGGGTCGGCAACGCCCAGACGCCGCCCCGAATCCGCGTGCACGTCAGGGGTGTTCACGGCGTGACCAGTGGGCGCAGGTCCGCGAACCGGCGGTCACCGATGCCGTCGACGTCAC
Source organism: Streptomyces sp. NPDC055962 (assembly GCF_042270185.1). Taxonomy (NCBI): domain Bacteria; kingdom Bacillati; phylum Actinomycetota; class Actinomycetes; order Kitasatosporales; family Streptomycetaceae; genus Streptomyces; species Streptomyces sp. NPDC055962. The sequence goes on along the minus strand of NZ_JBHJYN010000002.1, from coordinate 589,835 downwards.
GGAGTTCGTCGACCGAGCGGTATCCCCCGTGCTCGGTGCGGTAGTCGATGATGTGCTGGGCGAGCACGGGTCCCACCCCCGGCAGGGTCTCGAGCTGTTCGACGGTGGCCGTACCGAGGCTCAACGGAGCCGCCGGGCCCGCCCCCGGGCCGGCGTCTGCCACCGACCCGCCCCCGGGTGGCGGAGCACCGGGGAGGCCGACCGCCACCTGCTCGCCGTCCGTCAGGACGCGCGCCCGGTTGAGCATGCTGACATCTGCGCCCTCCCGCACACCTCCGGCGGCGCGCAGGGCGTCCGCGACCCGGGAGCCGGCCGGCAGGTGCTGGATCCCCGGCCGACGCACCTTGCCGCTCACGTCGACGACGATCTGTCCGCCGGGTGCGGCGCCGGTCTGCGGCCCCACTGCCGGTCCCGGCGTGAGACCGGGCTGTTGAGCGCTCGGGGACTCCTGCCCGCCCACCTGGACCGCCGCGGCCTCCGTGACCCGGTCGGGGGCGTGTACGGGCTCGGGGCGGGCCGACCAGAAGTGTGCCGCCGCGAACACCGCGGCCCCGACCAGGACGACGGCGAGGGCGGCGAGGGCGCGTGGCTCCAGGCCGCATCGCGGCTGCAACCACAGGGGTAACCGGTCCCGCAGAGCAGGCAGGACCTCCCTCCGCCACCGCGACCGCCCGGCGGCGCCGTCCGTCACCCCGAGGCGCGGCAGGAGAGCCGGCCCGGCCGGGGGTGCTGCCGCGACGCCCGCGACACCCACGACGGGTGCCGGGCACGCAGGGGGAACCGAAGCCTGAGCCCGAGGGGGCTCCGCCACCGGCAACGGAACCTGGGCCCAGGACGGTGCCACGCGGGAGCGCACGGGCCCGCCGGGCGGGGCGGCGGTCCTGCCCGCCCCGCCACCCACCGCCCCGGCCGCGACTCCGGCCATCGACGCAGTCGCAGCCCCGGCCCTGGCCCCGGTCTTCGTCTCGGTCTCGGTCTCGGTCTCGGTCTCGGTCTCGGTCGACGAACGCTCGCCGGCCATGAGCGCTTCCGCGCGGAGGCGGGCGGCCGCCGCGACCTCGGCGGCCGGTCCACGCCCGACTCGCCGCCCCCGCCTGTGCCCGGTTGCGGACGCCGCCCCTGGCGCGGTGCCCGCCGCCCCGCCGGGGCGGACACCGGAACGGGCACGGGGCACACGGTGGGCGCCGCGGTGGGTGGCCCTGCGCGCGGGTGGGTCCATCGCCGCGTGTGCGGGCAGATCCGCGGGCCGGTACGCGGAGGGGTCAGCCGATTCGCCGGTCAGGTCCGGTCGGCCGGTCGCAGGGCTCGATTCCGGTCGGCCGGTCGCAGGGCTCGATTCCGGTCGGCCGGTCGCAGGGCTCGATTCCGGTCGGCCGGTCGCAGGGCTCGATGGGGAGAGTGATCGGAAGGTCATGCCACATGACGCTAGACACCTCGGCGGAAATCCGCCGAGCAGGACCGATTCCAGTGGATAACTGCCCAGTTGTGGATAACCACATCACCCCGCGGAGTGAAATTCACCGCGGTGAGACCACCGCTCCCAGCAGTCCTGGCCCGGTGTGCGCTCCGATCACCGCACCGACCTCGCTCACATGCAGGTCGACGAGCCCGGGAATCCGGCCCCGCAGGCGCTCCGCGAGCCTCTCCGCCCCGTCCGGGGCGGCCAGATGGTGCACGGCGATGTCCACGGCTCCCGCCCCGGCCTGTGCGGTCACGATCTCCTCGAGCCGCGCGATCGCCTTGGACGCCGTCCGGACCTTTTCCAGCATCTCGATACGGCCGTCGTCGAGTTGGAGCAGCGGCTTCACGGCAAGAGCCGAACCGAGGAGCGCCTGCGCGGCACCGATGCGCCCACCTCGGCGCAGGTAGTCCAACGTGTCGACGTAGAAGAACGCCCTCGTGCCCGCCGCCCGCTTCTCCGCGGCCGCGACCGCCTCGTCCGGTCCGCCGCCGCCCTCGGCCGCCTCGGCCGCCGCGAGTGCGCAGAATCCCAGGGCCATGGCCACCATGCCGGTGTCGACGACCCGCACCGGTACGGGCGCGTCCTTCGCGGCCAGCACCGCGGCGTCGTAGGTCCCCGAGAACTCGGCCGACAGATGGAGGGAGACGATGTGGGTGGCCCCCTGCTCGGCCACGGCGCGATACGTGGCGGCGAAGACCTCCGGGCTGGGCCGCGACGTGGTGACGGAGCGGCGCTTCTGCAGGGCGGTCGCCAGCGACCTCGCCGAGATCTCCGTGCCCTCCTCCAGAGCCTGATCGCCGAGGACGACGGTCAGCGGCACCGCGGTGATGCCGTGCCGTTCCATCGCCCGGGGTGGCAGGTAGGCCGTTGAATCGGTGACGATCGCGACATGGCGGGACATGAGCCGGAGATTACCTTCCACGGCGGGGACGCGGCAGCCCGGGACCGCCCTGCTGATCATTTCCGGTCGGTCCGGCCTTCGTCCCTGACACCCATCGGACTCCCCGGGGCCCTTCCGGACGCGAGCCGGCAGATCCCGCGCACCGTGGCCTCACCCGTGCAGCGTCACCGCTCACGCCTCTCGCGAGGACGGCGGTCCCGCAGTCCGGGTACGGCCTCCCCGCAGCCTGTGCGGGTCAGTTCGTGGTCTCCGGACGGGCGGACTTCTCCCACGGGTGGCGCGCGCGCAGCCGTGGGTCCGGGGGTGGGGTGAGCGACGCCGGCGCGTCGTCGGCCGGCCCGCTCCAGCTGTGCCCGGCCGTCGTCCCCTGTTCCGCCTCGGGCTCCTCGGTCGTCCAGTGACGCAGTGCCCCGGCCTCCAGGTCGATCTGCGCGTTCAGCGAGGCCAGATCGTCGTCGGCGAACTGCCTCGCACGATCGCGCGCCGCCCAGCGCAGCGACTCCGCCGAGTGCGTGATGCGTTCCGTGCGCTCCCTCAGGCCGGGCAGCAGCGTGGCCACCGTCGCCCGGTCCGGCTCACGTTCCAGCCGCTTGAGGTCGTTGTCGAGCTCGCGCCCGTGCGCGCTGAGGCGCTGGAAGAGGCCCACCGACTCGGAGAGGGAGGCATCCTCGACGGCTTGGGCGTCCAGCGCTTCCTGGGTGGCCCTCATCGACGTACGCAGGGCGAGCCGAAGCTGCGCGAGCTCCCCCGGCACACCCGGCTGACCGTAGCTCTTGGCCCGCAGGGCGGTGTCCTCCACGGAACGACGGGCCTGCGTGATCGTCCGGTCCACGCCGCGCTTGGCCGCGCGCACCGTCTTGACGCCTGCGTACACCCCGAGCGCCATGAACGCGACGAACAGCAGCGTCAGGATCAGGATCACGGCTTCCATGAACGCCCCTCGGTCGTCGGTTCGGCCGCCCGCGTGCGGCCGCCCCTTCTACCGTAAACGGAACGGGCAGGCCGAGGGTTCCATCGGAACCCCCAACCTGCCCGTAGGGGAAAGCCCTGGCACGGGACGGCACGCGCTCCCGTCACCCGGACCACAGGACGGCACACACCCCCTGGGTGCCGTTACGCGGGAACGATGTTGACCAGCTTCGGCGCCCGCACGATCACCTTGCGGATCCCCGCTCCACCCAGCGCGGCGACGACGTTCTCGTCGGCCAGGGCCATCGCCTCCAGGTCGCCGTCCGAGATCGACGGGGCGACCTCCAGGCGCGCCCTGACCTTGCCCTTGACCTGCACCACGCAGGTCACGGTCTCGTCCACGACGTACGCAGGGTCGGCGACCGGGAAGTCCTCGTGCACGACGGACCCGGTGTGGCCCAGACGGCGCCACAGCTCCTCCGCCACGTGCGGCGCCAGCGGGGCGATCAGCAGCACCAGCCGCTCCGCGACCGACCGGGACAGCGGGCCGCCCGCCTTGGTCAGGTGGTTGTTCAGCTCGGTGACCTTGGCGATGGCGGTGTTGAAGCGCATCCCGGCCATGTCCTGGCCGACACCGTCGATGGCCTTGTGCAGCGCGCGCAGCGTGTCGACGTCGGGCTCGGTGTCCACGACGGTGACCTCGCCGGTCTCCTCGTCGACGACGTTGCGCCACAGACGCTGCAGCAGCCGGTACTGGCCGACCACGGCCCGGGTGTCCCAGGGACGGGAGACGTCCAGCGGCCCCATGGCCATCTCGTACAGCCGCAGCGTGTCCGCGCCGTACTCGCCGCAGATCTCGTCGGGCGTCACCGCGTTCTTCAGCGACTTGCCCATCTTGCCCAGCACGCGGCTGACCTTCTCGCCACCGTGGTAGTACGCACCGTCACGCTCCTCGACCTCGGCCGCCGGGACCGCGATGCCGCGGCTGTCCCGGTAGACGAAGGCCTGGATCATGCCCTGGTTGTACAGCTTGTGGAACGGCTCGGCGGACGAGATGTGCCCCAGGTCGTGCAGGACCTTGGACCAGAAGCGCGCATACAGCAGGTGCAGCACCGCGTGCTCGGCGCCGCCGACGTACAGGTCGACACCGCCGGTCGGCTGTCCCTCGCGCGGTCCCATCCAGTACTGCTCGATCGCCGGGTCGACCAGCCGCCGGTCGTTGTTCGGGTCCAGGTACCGCAGCTCGTACCAGCAGGAACCCGCCCAGTTCGGCATGGTGTTGGTCTCGCGGCGGTACTTGCGCGGACCGGCACCGTCGCCCAGGTCCAGGGTGACGTCGACCCAGTCGGCGTTCCGGGACAGCGGGGTCTCGGGCTGGGTGTCGGCGTCCTCCGGGTCGAAGGTCCGCGGCGAGTAGTCCTCGACCTCGGGCAGCTCCAGCGGCAGCATCGACTCGGGCAGCGGGTGCGCGATGCCCTCCTCGTCGTAGACGATCGGGAAGGGCTCGCCCCAGTAGCGCTGACGGCTGAACAGCCAGTCGCGCAGCCGGAAGTTGACGGTGCCCTCGCCGACACCGCGTCCCTGCAGCCACTCGGTGATCTTCGCCTTGGCCTCGACGACGCCCAGGCCGTCCAGCGAGATCTCGTCGTTGGCGGAGTTGACCAGCTTCGCCTCGTACGAGCCGAAGGCGTCGTCCCAGGACGAGGGGTCCAGACCGCGGTCGTCCGACGGCTCGACGACACAGCGCATCGGCAGCTCGAAGGCGCGCGCGAAGGCGAAGTCGCGCGCGTCGTGCGCCGGTACGGCCATGATCGCGCCGGTGCCGTAGCCCATCAGGACGTAGTCGGCGATGAAGACGGGGACCTTCTCGCCGCTGACCGGGTTGGTCGCGTAGGCGCCGGTGAAGACACCGGTCTTGTCCTTGGCCTCCGCCTGACGCTCCACGTCGGACTTGGCGGCGGCCTGCTTGCGGTACGCGGTGACGGCCTCCGCCGGGTTCGCGTGGCCGCCCGTCCACACGGGGTGGGTGCCCTCGGGCCAGGCGGCGGGGATGATCCGCTCGACCAGCTCGTGCTCGGGCGCCAGCACCATGTAGGTGGCGCCGAACAGGGTGTCCTGGCGGGTGGTGAAGACGGTGATGTCACCGGCCCCGTCGACGGGGAAGTCGACGCGTGCGCCCTCGGACCGGCCGATCCAGTTGCGCTGCTGCAGCTTGATGGCCTCGGGCCAGTCCAGCCCGTCCAGGTCGTTCAGCAGGCGGTCGGCATACGCGGTGATGCGCATGTTCCACTGGCGCAGCTTGGCCTTGAAGACGGGGAAGTTGCCCCGCTCGGAGCGGCCGTCGGCCGTCACCTCTTCGTTGGCCAGCACGGTGCCCAGCCCGGGCGACCAGTTGACCGGGGCGTCCGAGGCGTACGCCAGCCTGTACTGCCCCAGGACGTCCGCACGCGCGGCGGCGCTCAGCGCGCCCCACTCGCCGCCGCCGGGGACCGGGCGCTCACCGCTCTCGAACTGGGTGACCAGCTCGGCGATCGGGCGTGCCCGGTCGGCCTCGGTGTCGTACCAGGAGTTGAAGATCTGCAGGAAGATCCACTGGGTCCACTTGTAGTAGTCCGCGTCGATCGTGGCGAAGGAGCGGCGCTTGTCGTGGCCCAGGCCCAGCCGGCGCAGCTGGACCTTCATGTTCTCCATGTTGGCCTCGGTGGAGGCGCGCGGGTGTGTGCCCGTCTGCACGGCGTACTGCTCGGCCGGCAGGCCGAAGGCGTCGAAGCCCAGGGTGTGCAGGACGTTGTGCCCGGTCATCCGCTGGTGGCGGGCGTAGACGTCGGTGGCGATGTAGCCCAGCGGGTGGCCGACGTGCAGACCCGCACCCGAGGGGTACGGGAACATGTCCATGATGAACTTCTTGGGCTTGGCGGCCAGCTCGGAGCCGTCCGCCAGGTCACCGGTCGGGTTCGGAGCCTCGTACGTCCCCTCGGCGTCCCAGAAGTCCTGCCAGCGTGCCTCGATGTCGGCGGCCATCGCTGCCGTGTAGCGGTGCGGCGCGGCCACCTCGGCCGCGGTGTTCGTCTCGCTCATGATCCTCAAAGCTCCATCGATCGTCATCTGCCGGCGCCCACGTCTACGGACACACGTCTACGGAAACGAAAAATCCCCTCGCACAGGAGGGGACGCCGCGCCGAGTCCGACCAGGCATTCTCACCGGTCGGAAATGATCAGCGCGGCTCGCTAAGCAGAAGGCGTACGGCACGCATGGCGTCAGGGTACCGCACGGGCCCGGAGCCCGGCCCGGCACATGGGCGGCACGACGAGGCGCACGGGTCTCCCCGCACCGGAATCGACAGGCACGCCATCCGCGCGAACCTTCCACATGACCCACACACTCCGGGGGTTACTCCGCGTACTGCCCCCTATCGGGGCAACAACTCAAACCTCGTACCGGCCGGTATACGGCGACCTAGCATGCGGCAACGGGACCGCTTTGCCGAACCATTCGGAGTCGCCCCCCCATGAAGCCTCATCGCAGGATCCGTTCGTCCCCCGCTCTGAGCCCCGGCCAAGGAATGAGCCGCCCGGTGCAGGGTGGACTGACTGCCGCGGCGCTCGTCCTCATCCCGCTCCTGGCCGTCGCCGGGAGCGACGCCATGCGTGCCGCGTTCGACTTCACCACCGGCGTCCTGACGCTGGTCTCCCTCACCGCGGCGGTCGCCTGGGGCCTGCTGGCCACCGACCGCGTGTTCCTCTCGACCCGTCAGCGGCTGACCTGCCAGGGCATCCACCGCGCGGCCGCCGTCACCTCGCTCGGTTTCCTCCTGCTGCACGGCACCGTGAAGGTGGCCCTCGGGCACGTCGGCCTGATCGGGGCCCTCATACCGTTCGGCACCGGTGTGAGCGGGACCGCCGGCCTCATCGGCTTCGGTTCACTGGCCGGGCTGCTGATGATCACGACTGCGGCGACCGGCGCCATGCGCAGCGCCTTCGCCACCCCGGGCCGGATCGCCGGCCGTTGGCGGACGCTGCACGCACTCGCCTACCCGGCCTGGTGTGCCGCCCTGGTGCACGGGCTGTACGCGGGCAGGCAACCCGCGGCCTGGGTCGTCGTGATGTACATGCTCTGTCTGACGGGGGTGGCCGCCGCGCTCGCCCTGCGTCTTCTGCCCGGCCACCTGAAGCGCCGGCTCACGGGTCTGGTCGCCGCCCTTTTCGCCCCGGACACCCTTCCGCCGGTCTCGGACCCGGTCATACGCGCCTCCCCGCCCCCGGGCCCGGAGCACCTGCCCACGCCGTCCGGCCACGGCCTGCCGCCCGAGGCGCCGGGCTGGGGCGACGACGACCGCGGGATGCGCGGCACCCCGGTCCGCCCCCGGACGCTGGCCGCTCCGGTGCCCCCCGCCCACGACCTGTCGGCGTACGGCCCGCAGCCCTACCGGCAGCCGGTGTACGACCCGTACGACCCCCCGCTGTACGAGCCTCCGCCGCGCGGTTCCGACCGGCTGGCCCCGGAACACGCCCCGGCTCCCGCCCCGGCGCCTTCGGCGGACACCCGGACGGGGTTCTCGGCCGCGTACCGGGCCGTCGCCCGCCCCTCCGCCGGCCCGGCCCGGACGCCGGACGGCCGCTGGCCCGCCCCGTCCCCCGCCCCGCCCGCGCAGACGCTCAGGGCCGCCGACAGCCCGTACCAGCCGCCCGTCCCCACCTCCGCCTCCGCCTCCGCCTCCGGCCAGGAGACCGAACAGCTGCCGGGTCCGCTCTTCCCGCCCTCTGCGGGAGAGCCTTGGCACGCACCCGCAGGAGACCGACCGTGAACGTCCCCCTCTCCGATGTGCCCGAGGTCCGCGTCGTCGGCCTCCCCCAGCTGACCACCGGCTTCGACCTGGTGGAACGGCTCGACCTCGCCATGCACCTGAAGGTGCACGGCCCCCTCGAACCGATGACGGGTGAGCGGCTGGCCGAACTGGCCGAGTCCGTCTCCCTGCGCGGCCGCGGGGGCGCGGGGTTCCCCTTCGGGAAGAAGCTGCGCGCCGTCGCCAAGGCGTCCATACGCCGCGGGGTACGGCCCGTCGTCGTGATCAACGGCAGCGAGGGCGAGCCGGCCTGCCGCAAGGACACCGTGCTCCTCAACCGTGCCCCGCACCTCATCCTCGACGGCGCCCTGCTCGCCGCGGAGGCACTCGGCGCACGCACGCTGGTCGTGGCCGTCACCCGCAACTCCACGGAGATCTCCGTGCGGACCGCCCTCGCCGAGCGCGGCCTGTCAGACCGCCGCGGCCAGCACCTGCGCGCCCGGGTCGTGCGCACCCCGGAGCGCATGGTCTCCGGGGAGGCCTCGGCCGTCATCCGGGCGGTCAACGGCGGTCCCGCCCTGCCCCCGGGCCGCCGCGAACGGGCGGCGGAATCCGGCGTGGCCGGGTCGCCGACCCTGTTGTCGAACGCGGAGACCTACGCCCAGCTCGCAGTCGCCGCGCGGCTCGGCTCACGGCGCTACAGCCACGCCGGCCTGCCCGACGAGCCCGGCACGGTGCTGCTCACCGTCTCCGGGGCCGTGGCGCGCCCGATGGTGATCGAGGTGCCCACCGGAGTGCCCCTGCGCTACGTCCTGCAACTGGCCGGCGCTCCGCCCCTCCCCCAGGGGGTGCTCACCGGCGGCTACCACGGCAACTGGATCGACGCGATGGCCTCGCACGACGCAGTGGTCTCCCGGGCGTCTCTGGCCGCGGCGGGCGGGGCACTCGGTGCCGGTGCCATCCTGCCGATCGGGCCGGAGACCTGCCCCATCGGTGAGTCGCTGAGGATCGCGAACTGGCTGGCCGCCGAGACCGCCGGCCAGTGCGGCCCGTGCAAGCTGGGGCTGCCTGCCGCGGCCGGTGGCCTCTCCGACGTGCTGAACGGAGGCGGTCCCGCCGCGCTGGAGGCGCTTCGCGAAGTGACCCAGGCGGTCAAGGGCCGCGGGGCGTGCAAACACCCGGACGGATCCGCCCGCTTCCTGGCATCCACCCTCTCGGCGTTCACGGACGACCTCGCCGCACACGTGCTGGACGGCGGCTGCGGACGGGAGACGCTCGGGGTCCTCCCCTTGCCCTCTCCCGGCTACGCGGACCTGGAGGAGTCCATCCCGAGCGGCGAGAAGCTGGCGGTGGACTGGACGCTCTGCCAGGGGCACGGTCTGTGCGCGGACATCGTTCCCGAACTGATCAGGCTGGGCCCGGACGGCTATCCGGCACTGGCCGACGCCGCCGTTCCGGTGCATCTACGGGGCCGGGCCCAGCGCGCCGTACGGCGATGTCCCGCCCTGGCCCTCCGTATCGAACAGGCACCCGCCGAGCGTCCCGCACTCCCGAGCGCGGGACGGCGGGCACTCGGCAGCGGACGCGGCTGACCGCCGACACCGGCGGGACGAACCGTCCAGAGGTGACGGGCACGACGAGAAGCGGCTCATCCGATCCGGATGAGCCGCTTCTTCACTGTGGAGCTAAGGAGAATTGAACTCCTGACCTCCTGCATGCCATGCAGGCGCTCTACCAACTGAGCTATAGCCCCGTGCTGATCGCCGCCCGGTTTCCCTGGCGACATCGAGAACATTACACGGTCCCCCCTGCCCATCAAAAATCGTTTCCGTCCGCGCCCGGAATGACCGGTCGGCGACGCCCTGACCAGCGGTTGCCCGGGTCACGCACGGCCGCTCCGGGACGCCGCTCAGGCCGTGGCGAAGGAGTAGAACCGCTTGAGGGTGCAGTGCTCCTCCAGGAGCCGGCCGTAGATGGGCTCCCCTTCGAGCTCCCGGTACGTCTCGATGGGGTCGCCTTTTATGATCAGCGCCCGCGCGCACTCCTCGCACCAGTACTGGAACTCCGCGTTGACAGGGTCCATGTCCCGGACGATGGGCGTACCGCTGCCGCACCAGTCGCACTTCCGCCTGTGTGCACCCATCCGGTCAGCTCCGAGGGCGGCCGCAGGCCGTGCACGCGAAGGAGCTCGCTCGCGAGGTGCCGACGACCTGGGGCGCGAAGGGGACGTGGACGCCGACGGAGCAGTGGGGCACGGCGGGGACAAGGGGCGGGCCCGGGGCCCGTACGCGGCTCGCACGCATCGCGCTCCCTCCCGATCGGTCCGTCGCCCCCTCCGGCGCTCCGATTCTGCCATGGAGCCGCAAGAGGGTCAGCCCGACGACGGCCCCGCCGCCCGCCTTTGTCCGGAACGAAGGGCATGGGACCCGCCCGGTGTACCTGCGACAACGCCCCTGAGCACCCCGCCGGCCCTTGTCCCAGGCGGGCCAAGGCAGTTGAGGCACTGCCGGCACCGGCCAGGGCTCCGGATCCGCGGAGTCGGCAAAAAAAGATCCCGCCCCCTGCCGGGGACGGGATCGTGAACTGTGGAGCTAAGGAGAATTGAACTCCTGACCTCCTGCATGCCATGCAGGCGCTCTACCAACTGAGCTATAGCCCCGCTGTCCGCTGTGTTTCCCTGCGTTTCCGCGCTGCGAACAAGAAGAACTTTAGCCTGCGACCAGCCGGAAAGTGAAATCCGGCCCCGGCCGCCCGGAGACGATCTCCGGGCCTCCGTCAATCGTCGTCCCCGAGCACCGGTTCGGGGAGCGTCCCCGCGTTGTGTTCGAGCAGGCGCCAGCCCCGCGCGCCTTCGCCCAGCACGGACCAGCAGCAGTTGGAGAGCCCGCCGAGCCCCTCCCAGTGGTGGGCCTCGAGGCCGAGCAGACGGCCGATGGTCGTCCGGATGGTGCCGCCGTGGCTCACGACGACGAGCGTGCCCGCGTCGGGCAGCTTGCCGGCGTGTTCCAGCACGACCGGGGCGGCCCGGTCGGCGACCTCGGTCTCCAGCTCGCCACCGCCCCTGCGGACGGGCTCACCGCGCTTCCACGCGGCGTACTGCTCTCCGTACTGCCCGACGATCTCCTCGTGGGTGAGGCCCTGCCAGGCACCTGCGTACGTCTCGCGCAGCGCGGAGTCGTGTGCGACGTCGAGACCGGTCACCGACGCGAGCTCGGCCGCGGTGGCCGCCGCCCGCCGCAGGTCGGACGCCACGATCGCGTCCGGCTGCAGCGAGGCGAGCAGCCGGGCGGCACGACGTGCCTGTTCGACGCCGGTTCCGGTCAGCTCGATGTCGGTGGAACCCTGGAAGCGACGCTCGAGGTTCCACGCAGTCTGACCGTGACGCCAGAGGACGATCTTGCGGCCCCTGCCGCTGCTGCTGCCGTTCAGCTCTGTTCACCTTCCGTGCCGCCGTTGAGCTGGGCGTGCTCCTCGGCCTTGCCGCGGGTCTTGAGGGCGTCCTCGGGGAGGGCGATCTCGGGGCAGTCCTTCCACAGCCGCTCGAGCGCGTAGAACACGCGCTCCTCGCTGTGCTGGACGTGGATGACGATGTCGACGTAGTCGAGGAGGATCCAGCGGGCGTCGCGGTCGCCCTCGCGGCGCACCGGCTTGGCGCCGAGCTCCTTCTGGAGCCGCTCCTCGATCTCGTCGACGATCGACTTGACCTGGCGGTCGTTGGGAGCCGAGGCCAGCAGGAAGGCGTCGGTGATCGACAGCACATCGCTGACGTCGTAGGCGATGATGTCGTGCGCGAGCCGGTCGGCCGCCGCCTGGGCGGCGGCGTTGATGAGCTCGATGGAGCGGTCCGTGGCGGTCACATGCAGGCTTTCGTCGGCGGTCAGATCGACCTCTAGGGTCTCACGGACCGCCGACAGCCCTCACGACGTCTGCTCGGGGATCTTGTAGTCCTGTCCGAGGGCCACGGACACGTCGGCGTTCGCGGCCGGCTCGCCCTTCTTCACCGCGCTCTCGGGAAGGCCGAGGGTCTTGGCGACCTCGACCGCCTTCGCCTTGTCCTCCGCGGCGCCGTAGACCACCTGGGACGAGGCCGCGGCCTCCGCCTTGCCGCCGTCGACGAAGGCGTAGCCACCGTTGACGAGCTGGACCCTGGCGGCCTCCGTCCCCTTCGTGTTCCCCGTGGCGTTCTTGATGCCGACGCGCACGGCCGCACCCTGGTCCGGCGCCTTCACCTTGCCGCCGAGGACGTCCTTGACGACGTCCGCGGTGGCCTGCTCGGTGAGGGTCCCGTCGCTCTGCACCGGGAGCAGCTCCGTCTTGTAGGCCCCCACCTTGGCGTGTCCGGCGAGCTTCGCCAGGGACGCGCCGAGATCCTGCTCCGGCAGGGACGGGTCGAGGATCTGCGCGAGGGTCTCGATGGTGACGGTCGCGGCCTTGGGGTCCTCCGACAGCTTGCGCAGCACGCTGCGCATCACCTGTCCGAACCGCATCAGCTGCTTGGCCTCCGGTTCGCCCTCGCCCTGGTAGGTGGCGTACGCGACGGCCATCTGGCCGCTCAGCGTCTGCCCCTCTCCCTTGCGCACGAGCGGTGCGGCACCCTTCTTCGTGTCGGGCACGTCCGTGTCGGTGTCCACCTCGATGTTGCCCACGAGCTCGACGAGGTTCTCGAGGTACGGGGTGTCCAGCCGCCACGTACCGCTGATGCTGGTGCCGAGCAGGGTGTCGATCGACTCACGCGTACCGGTGGAGCCGTCGTCGTCGACGGACTTGCCGAGCGTGGTGGTGGAGCCGTCGTCCGCGGCCACGGCCAGCGAGTTGGGGAGCAGGACGGTGGTGCCCTGTCCGGTGGTGACGTTGTCGACGAGCAGCGCCGTGGAGGTGCCGCCCTTCTTGGTGTTGTGCAGGTGGACCACGATGACGTCGCGCTTCTGCGGTCCGGTCGCCGTGGCGCCCTGCTCGTCCTGCCCCGAGACTCCCGGGATCTTCCCGGCGAACCAGAGGTAGCCCGCTCCGCCGACGATCACGAGGGCCACGACGACTATCAGCGCGACCATCCGGTTGCGTCCGCGCCGGCGTGCCTCCTCGCGCCGCTCGCTGCGGCTCTCGGTGAACTTCAGCCAGTCGATGACGTCTTCGGAGTCCTCGTCGGGCTCCTCGATGAAGGAGAACTGCTCGGTCCGGTAGTCGCGGTCGGCACGGCGCGGACCGGGGACCGCGGTGTCGGCGGCCGGCTCGGGCTCGCGCCGCGGTTCCGGAACCGGTGGCGGCGGTGCGGCCGCCGGCGCGGCAGGGGCCTGGGGTGCGTTCCACTGCTGCTGCTGGGAGTCGTCCACGGTGGGCGCGGCGCCGGTGTCCTGGCCGTACGTCCCGTAGGTGCCGTACGTGCCGTAGCCCTCGTCGTACCCGTACCCCTGCTGCGCCTGCTGCTGGGTGTGCTGGGCGGTGTACGGGTCGTACTGCTGCTGCGTGCCGGCGTACGGGTCGTAGCCGTAGCCCTGCTGCGTTTGCCCGTCCTGCTGGGACTGCTGCTGGGTCTGCTGGGTCTGCTGCTGGGCGTACGGGTCGTACTGCTGCTGCCCCTGCTGCTGATAGACCGGCTGCCCGTACTCGTCGTAGCCGATGATCTGCGGCTGCTGCTGGTACGGGTCGTACGGGTTCTGTCGGTCGTTCACAGGTGCCCCTCTGCGTGGCTCATTCGCCGCGGTACAGCTGGCGCTTGTCGATGTAGCGGACGACGCCGTCCGGCACCAGGTACCAGACCGGCTCCCCCTGCGCGACCCGGGCACGGCAGTCCGTGGACGAGATGGCCAGCGCGGGCACCTCCACGAGCGAGACGCCGCCCTCGGGCAGCCCGTCGTCCGTCAGTACATGACCCGGCCGGGTCACACCGATGAAGTGGGAGAGCGAGAACAGCTCCTCGGCGTCCCGCCAGGTCAGGATCTGGGACAGGGCGTCGGCGCCGGTGATGAAGAAGAGGTCCGCGTCGCCGTGGGCCGTGCGCAGGTCCCGCAGCGTATCGATCGTGTAGGTCGGACCGCCACGGTCGATGTCGCTGCGGCTCACCGAGAACTGCGGGTTGGACGCGGTGGCGATGACCGTCATCAGATAGCGGTCCTCGGCCGGGGACACCTGCTTGTGACTCTTCTGCCACGGCTGCCCGGTCGGGACGAAGACGACCTCGTCGAGGTGGAAGTGGGCGGCCACTTCACTGGCCGCCACCAGGTGTCCGTGATGGATCGGGTCGAAGGTCCCGCCCATCACGCCGAGTCGGCGCTTGGCGCGGCCGGTAGGCACTTCCTGCTCTCCCATGCGTGCAGACCCTACTGGCACAACCGTTCGTCTCTGCTTCAGCGGTCTCGGTTGAAGCGGGTGGTGATCCACAGCAGGAGCAGCAGCGCGACGAACGCGCCACCACCGGTGAGGTACGGGCTGAGGCTTTCGTGGTTCCCACCCTGCTCGCCTTCGGCGGCGAGGGTGACCAGCTGGTGCGCGGTGCTCGAGAGGCTCATCTTCTGCAGGACCTATCCATCGGGAATCAGGAGGGAGACGTCGCGCACATCGTATGCGGGCGTCGTGGGCACGCTCACGCCGACTCAGTCGTTGTTGTCGTCGTTGCGGTATCCACGAAGCAGGAACCAGGCGAGCAGTGCGGCTCCGACGAGCGAGACGAGCAGCACGATGCGAAGTGTGTCGCCCGGCCCCTGGTCCTCGGACACGGCGGCGAGCATGACGGCGGTATGCGGCATTCCGGGCGCTCCTCAAAGTTATCCACAGCCCCCCGCACACCGTAGCGCCAGCACATACGCTGGCTTTTGCCAGGGGGACGAGCGACGTCTCGTACGAACAGGGGGCCATCCATGACCGACGCCAGTCACGAGAGCGTGCCGAGCAGGCACCGCAAGCGATTTCCGGGTATCTCCTCCCGCGCCTACGAACACCCCGCGGACCGCTCGGCCCTGGTGGCGCTGCGCAAGCTGAGCGGTTTCGACACGGTGTTCAAGGCGCTGAGCGGCCTGCTGCCCGAGCGCAGCCTGCGGCTGCTCTTCCTCTCGGACTCCGTCCGGGTGAGCGACGCCCAGTTCGCCCATCTCAACGACATGCTGCGGGATGCCTGTTACATCCTGGACCTGGAGAAGGTCCCGCCGATGTACGTGAGCCAGGACCCGCGCCCCAACGCCATGTGCATCGGCCTCGACGAGCCGATCATCGTGGTGACGACCGGGCTGGTGGAGCTGCTCGACGAGGAGGAGATGCGGGCCGTCGTGGGCCACGAGGTGGGCCACGCGCTCTCCGGCCACGCGGTGTACCGCACGATATTGCTCTTCCTCACCAACCTCGCGCTCAAGGTGGCGTGGATCCCGCTCGGCAACGTCGCGATCATGGCGATCGTGACGGCGCTGCGCGAGTGGTTCCGCAAGTCGGAGCTGTCGGCCGACCGGGCCGGGCTCCTGGTGGGACAGGACCTGCAGGCCTCGATGCGCGGACTGATGAAGATCGCCGGGGGCAACCACCTCCACGAGATGAACGTGGACGCCTTCCTGGCCCAGGCCGAGGAGTACGAGAAGGGCGGCGACCTCCGCGACTCCGTTCTCAAGATCCTCAACGTGCTGCCCCGCTCGCACCCGTTCACGACGGTCCGAGCCGCTGAGCTGAAGAAGTGGTCGGAGACCCGGGACTACCAGCGCATCATGGACGGCCACTACCCCAAGCGCGACGAGGACAAGGACACGTCGGTGACGGACTCCTTCCGTGAGTCCGCGGCCCACTACGCCGACACGGTCCGCACCAGCAAGGATCCGCTGATGAAGCTCGTCGGTGACATCGCGGGCGGTGCGGGTGACCTCGGCGGCAAGCTCCGCGACAGGTTCACCGGGGCGGCCGGCGGGGGTGGTGCGGCCAAGGGCGGCGCATCGCCCTCGGACGCTACGGACGGCTCCGAGGGGACCTGGCGGCGTCCGGACCCCGGGGAGGAGAGCCCGGGTTCGGGGAGCTGACGGCCAGCGTTCCGCAGAGCGCGGCCGTGGGTACGCCCGTGGCGTACGGATCGGTGCCCGACGGCCCCCGGGTGGCCGCCCGCTCCCCTGCGAGCAGCGGCCTCAGGACCCCCGTCGCCCCGGTCGAGCAGGACTGCGGGCCGGCCTGGACGTAGGCGCTGCGGACCTCCAGGCGGTGCAGCCGGATGTCCTCGCGGTCGAGCAGGAAGTGCAGGACCCGCCGCACGGTGAACAGCGAGGCGTCGTCCGCCCGGTGGGGTCCTGACACCGCGGGGCGCAGGGCGTAGGTGAAGGTGTGGTCGGACACCACCTCCAGGGTGTCCGCCCCCGCCTCCGCGTACGTGAGGGTGCCCTGTACCCGGATGTCGGGAGCGGCCAGTTCCACCGCGGCCGGGTCGAAGCGCACCAGCCAGCCGGTGGCGCTCTCCTCGCCGCTGCCGGCCGGGGACTCCACGCTCCGGTCGAACTGCGGCGTCTGGTCCGGATCGAGCAGTCTCCCCACCGGCCGGACGATCCCGCCGGTGAGCACGTCGGGGTCGAGGGAGGAGTTCACCAGGTAGTCCTTGACCGTCGTCAGGGCCATGGTCACCTGGCTGTCGGAGAAGTTCTTCGTCCGCCGGCCCGGCGGCAGGTTGATGCCGGAGGCGCCGCTGCGGTGTCCCGCGGCCGGACCGTCGGCGAGGAGCGACACCGCGGTCCCTCCCGGTACGGGGCCCTGGGGGGCGAGGGGGATCACCGTGCTCTGGAGCGGTTCGGCACGCCTGCCGACAGGGGTCGGGTAGGGGTTGCGGAAGCCTATGTAGACGGCCGCGGCGAAGGCCAGCACGATCAGCATGGCGAGGGCGATACCTGCCCGGGAGCGGCGTCGGCCGGCGCCTCGGCCCGGGAGGGAGCGTACGGCGCGCGCGTGCTCGCCCATGCGCTCCTGGGCCGAGAACTCCTGCAGCCGGGCAGCGCGCACGAACGATTCGTCGAAGACGAGTGAGCGGTACTCGTCCTCCCCGCCCTGGGGGTTCTCGGGCGGCCCTTCCGGCGGTTCTCCGCGGCCTGTCATGACTTCTCCCGATCTCCGCGCCACCGGCGGCGGGTGGCACTGGGATCCGCGTCAGCCGCTGGGCGTCGTGCGGACCTGTCCGTCACGGGTTCGACACAGGGACAAGTGGCTTGCCCTCCCCCCGGGGACGGGGACGGGAGGAGGAGTCACAGGGTCATACCTTCAGAGTGGGTCGATCGTCATCACGGTAAACGCCCCGCAGGTGGGAGCGCAGGTGGAGCGCGGCCGGGAGAGGCGTTCGCGGGGCACGCGGCCGCACCGGGGCCGCTTCCGGCGGACGGACCGGAACACCGCGCGGCCGGGGACACCGCGGACCGAGCCCTCACGTCGCGGAACCCCTGCCCCGCGGGGCTGCCGGGCTGGGGACGGCGGCAGGCGGACGGGCGCTCGGGCGGGCCCGGAGCAGCCGCGCCGTCGCACCGGCGGTGTCACGGCAGAAGGGGGCACGGCAGCAGGGGCGGGGCGACACACAGAGGTCACCACAGCGGGGGCCAGGCGACGCGCAAAGAGCACGGCAGCAGGGGGTGCGGCGGCACGCAGAGGTCGCCACAGCGGGGGCCAGGCACCGTGCAAAGAGCACGGCAGCAGGAGGGGTCAGGGCGGCGCCCGGCCGGCCCGGCGCCCTCTCGTCCGTCGCGCCGCAGGAGGCCACAAGGAGGCCGGCACCCGCCGCTGCGAGGCTCAGGGCGTGCGGGGAACGGCGGAGACCGCGGGGCGCGAGTCGTCGGCCGAGGCAGAGGGCGCGGTGCCCGGCAGGTCGACACCGCTCGTCACCGGCGGCGGTACCTGACCCTCCTGGTCGCTCCCCGCACCGCGGTACACGGCGCTGAAGGCCAGCGCCACCATTCCGATGCCCATCAGCAGCGCGAGCAGCCAGGCGACGGGCCGGTGCCAGCGGGCAGCGCCTCGGTACGGACGCAGGGAGCCGCCATGACGCCCGTACGGGCCGTTGTCGTCCTCGTGGATGCCGTAGGGGTCATCGGGGTCGAACGGGTCCCCGAAGGCCCTCTCGCGGCCGTACAAGCCGTCCGGCCCGTAGCCGTCGTCGTAGAGGTCGTCGTCCAGGGAGCCGGCGCCCGAGCGGGCCCGGCTCGCCTCCGCCTCGGCCCGGGCCTGCGCGGCGGCCAGCAGACGCTCGACGGCGGTGGGTTCGTGGATCTCGGCGGACCTGACGAAGTCCTCGTCGAACACCACGGAGGCGAAGTCCTCGTCCGCGCCCCCGCGGTCGTCGTCGGGCTCCCAGCCGTCCGGGAACGGCTTGCCCCCCACGTCGTCCGGCACAGCCTCAGCGTAGCCCCGGCAGGGCGATTTGGGCAGAGAGTCCGTGAACTCGCCCCCCGCCCCGCCGGGGCCCCGCCCTAACGGATGTGGCCGTCCCCGGTGACGATGTACTTGGTGGACGTCAGCTCCGGCAGCCCCATCGGCCCGCGGGCGTGCAGCTTCTGCGTGGAGATGCCGATCTCGGCACCGAACCCGAACTGGCCGCCGTCCGTGAAGCGCGTGGACGCGTTCACGGCGACCGTCGTGGAATCCACCAACTGGGTGAACCGCCGGGCTGCGGCCTGCGAGGTGGTGACGATCGCCTCGGTGTGGCCGGAGGACCAGAGGCGGATGTGCGCCACGGCGGCCTCCAGCGAGTCCACGACCGCCGCCGCGATGTCGTACGAGAGGTACTCGGTCTCCCAGTCCTCCGCGGTCGCCGCCACCACGGTGGCCTTGGACCCCTCGGCGTGGGCGAGCACCCGCTCGTCGCCGTGCACCGTCACCCCGGCCTCGGCCAGCGCGTCCAGGGCCGCGGGCAGGAAGTCCGCGGCGATGTCCTTGTGGACCAGGAGGGTCTCGGCGGCGTTGCAGACGCTGGGACGCTGGGCCTTGGAGTTGACCAGGATCTCGACGGCCATGCCGAGGTCGGTCTGCGCGTCGACGTATACGTGGCAGTTGCCCGTGCCGGTCTCGATGACGGGGACCGTCGACTCCTCCACGACCGTACGGATCAGGGAGGCCCCGCCGCGGGGGATCAGCACGTCGACGAGGCCGCGGGCCCGCATGAGTTCGCGCACGGAGTCGCGGTTCTCCCCGGGGACGAGCTGCACCGCGTCCGCCGGGAGGCCGGAACCGCCGACGGCGTCCCGGAGGACCCTCACGAGTGCGGTGTTCGAGGCGTAGGCCGAGGAGGATCCGCGCAGCAGGACCGCGTTGCCCGACTTCAGGCAGAGCGCGGCGGCGTCGACCGTCACGTTGGGCCGTGCCTCGTAGATGATGCCGACCACGCCGAGCGGCACCCGCACCTGCCGCAGGTCGATGCCGTTGGGGAGGGTGGAGCCGCGGACCACTTCGCCCACGGGGTCGGGGAGCGCTGCCACGTCCCGGGTGTCCGCGGCGATCGCGCGGATCCGTTCCGGGGTGAGCGTGAGCCGGTCGACGACGGACTCGCTCGTCCCCGCCTCCCTGGCCTTCGCGACGTCCTCGGCGTTGGCCTCGACGATCTCGCTGGTGCGTACTTCGAGGGCATCCGCGATCGCCAGCAGGGCGTCGTCCTTCGCCGCGCGCGGGAGTGGCGCGATGTCGTCGGCAGCGGCGCGTGCCCGGTAGGCGGCCTGGGCGACCGGGGACATGTTGTCGTACGGCGAAAGCGTGGTCATGCCCGCAGGGTAGTGCGCCCACTGCGGGCATCCGTCACGTATCCCGTGATGCGAGACAGGCGTATCGGCGCCCGTGCACCCGGCCCGGCGCACCCGGTCAGTACGGGTGCACCCCGACCGGGGCCGCCGGTGGCGGACCGTAGCCCTCGGCGATGCGCAGGTGGTAGGTCTCCCGGTCGATGACCTCGAGACCGACGATCTCCCAGGGCGGGAGCTTCGCGCTGGAGCGGTGCTCGCCCCACAGCCGCAGCGCCACCGCCGCGGCGTCGTGGAGGTCCCGGGCCTCTTCCCAGTAGCGGATCTCCGCGTGGTCGTTCGCGTACCGGCTGGTCAGCAGGAACGGATGGTCGTGCGCCAGCTGCTCCAGCCCGCGCCTGACCTCCTTCAGCGGTGTCTCGCTGCCGGAGACGCTGAGGGTGATGTGCCACAGCTTGGAGCGGATCCGTTCCTCGTCCGTCACCACCGGTTCCTGCTCGAGGGTCTGGTCGGTGGGTGTACCGACGTAGTCGGCCCCCGCTCCGACACTGGTCAGGGCGCGGCTGCCCGTTCCGCGGGGCAGTGCCCCCGGGCGCGCTCGTCTCACCGGCGGCCTCCTGTGAATGCGTAGCTGTGCTGACCCCTCTGTGTCCCCGGGACAAAGTTGACCAGCCCGGGGCCCGGTGTGGGGCGGTTTTCGTGAAGGTCTCCGCCCGAAGGCTGGACTTTCAGCCGTTTCAGGGGGCCGTACGGGGCGTGAGGACGACGAGATCGTCCCTGTGTACGACTTCCCGCTCGTAGGCGGGGCCCAGCTCGCGCGCGAGGTCGCGGGTGGACCGGCCGAGGAGCTGGGGGATCTCCTTGGAGTCGAAGTTGACGAGCCCCCGGGCGACGGCCCGGCCGGCGGTGTCCCGCAGCTCGACCGGGTCCCCCGCGGAGAACTCCCCCTCGACCGCGGAGATCCCGGCGGGCAGCAGGGAGGTGCGGCGCTCGACGACGGCACGTACGGCTCCGTCGTCGAGCGTGAGCGCGCCCTGCGGGGTGGAGGCGTGGGCCAGCCAGAGGAGGCGGTCCGCGGAGCGGCGCCCCGTCATGTGGAAGTACGTACCGGTGTCCCGCCCGGCGAGGGCGTCGGCGACGTGGCTCGCCGAGGTCAGGACGACCGGGATCCCCGCGGCGGTGGCGATCCGGGCCGCCTCGACCTTCGTGACCATGCCGCCGGTGCCGACGCCGGCCTTCCCCGCGCTGCCGATGGTGACGCCTTCGAGGTCGGCCGGCCCGCTCACCTCCGCGATGCGCGTGGTGCCCGGTGTGCTCGGGTCACCGTCGTAGAGGCCGTCGACGTCGGACAGGAGTACCAGGAGGTCGGCGTGGACCAGATGGGCGACGAGCGCGGCGAGCCGGTCGTTGTCGCCGAAGCGGATCTCGTCGGTGGCGACGGTGTCGTTCTCGTTGACCACAGGGAACGCGCCCATCTCGAGCAGCTGGTCGAGCGTGCTGTAGGCGTTGCGGTAGTGGGCGCGCCTGCTGGTGTCGTCGGAGGTGAGGAGCACCTGCCCCACCCGTACGCCGTACCGCGCGAACGAGGCGGTGTAGCGCGCGACGAGCAGTCCCTGGCCGACGCTGGCGGCCGCCTGCTGACGGGCCAGGTCCTTCGGCCTGCGGACCAGGCCGAGGGGAGCGAGGCCGGCCGCGATGGCACCGCTGGAGACGAGGACTATCTCGCGCTCCCCGCCGCTCCTGACCTTGGCGAGGGCGTCGACCAGGGCGTCCACCCGGTCGGCGTCGAGCCCTCCCGAGGCGGTGGTGAGGGAGGAGGAGCCGACCTTGACGACGATCCTGCGGGCTTCGGTCACACCCGGCCTACGCTCCGCTCCGCCGCCGGAAGGCGTACGGAGCACACCTTCGGATTCGCCTGCCGCGCCTTGAGATGCCCTTGCCCCTGACACGTACGCCCGTCCCCACATCACGTCGTTCTGCTCGGTCCTCTCAATCTACGCGAGGGAGCATGCGGGCACCGGGCCGTCTCAGGTGCTGTCACGAGCCGGTCCGGGCCGTGCCGGCCGCGCGGAAGGATCACGGTGAGCGGCTGACCGACATGCGCCCGAATGGAGTCATTTACGTAATCTCCACAAGCCGTTCATCGGGCTACCCTCTTTTATGTGACAGATGAACCGACCCGCCAGAAGCGCATTCTTCTCAGATCAGGCAAGAGCCCCTTTGATGTGGCTTCGCTCGAACAGTCCCTCCACAGAGATGTCTTCGCGACCAACGCGGGCAACCTGATCTTCAGCGACGCGGCGCACAAGATCCTGACGACTCCGCAGGCTGAGGTCGTCTCGAACGGCATCCGCACGGATCCGTCGGCGGCCGAGCGCATAAACGAGGAGTTCGACGCATTCGTCGTCCCGCTGGCGAACGCGTTCCGTCCGACCTTCGAGCGGCCCCTGAAGCGGATGACGCAGCTGATCAAGAAGCTGCGCATTCCCGTCGTCGTCCTGGGTGTCGGCGCGCAGGCCGACCTCGCGTACGACGCGGCCCGCCTGAAGCCGATGGAGCCGACGGTCCGGGAATTCGTCACCGAGGTACTCAACCGCAGCGCGTCGATCGGCGTGCGGGGAGAGTTCACCGAGCAGTACCTGAAGAACATGGGCTTCCGGGACGTCGAGGTCATCGGCTGCCCCTCCATGTTCATGAACGGTGAGACGTTCACCATCGAGAAGACGTCCGAGTCGCTCACCGCGGAATCCCGTATCTCGGTGAACGGCTCGCACAGCGCCGTGCGCTCCCACGGCCTCGACGCGGTGATCCGGCAGGCCCACGAGCGCTATCCGCATCTCCGGTTCGTCGGGCAGAACCTCCTCGAGGCCGAGCTGCTCCACTGGCGGGAGACGTCGAACCCGATCGGCGCCCAGACCTCGATGCCGACCCATCCGTCCCACCCGATGTACCGCGAGGGCAAGGTCCGGCTCTACATCGATCCGGCCACTTGGATCGAGGAGCTACGCGCGTTCGACTTCTCGTTCGGCTCCCGCATCCACGGCAACATCGCCGCGCTGCTGGCCGGAGTCCCGAGCACCGTGCTCTGCAGCGACTCGCGGACGCTGGAGCTCTGCCGTTACTTCGGCATCCCGCACCGCAAGATCTCCGAGACGCCGAAGAACATCGACCCCGCCGAGCTCTACGAGGCGGCCGACTTCGGCGACCTGGTCAACGGCCACAAGGAGAGGTTCCTCCGCTTCACCGGCTTCATGGAGAGGAACGGTCTGGAGAACACGTTCCACCACGGCGACAGCGGCAAGGCGTTCGACGCACTGCTCTCCAAGCGCGCCCTGCCGGCCGCCGTCCGCCCGTGGACCGGGACCGACCCCGACGAGATGAGCAGCCGGTTCAGCTTCATGAAGAGCCGGATGGAGGAACTGACCGCGCAGAACACCCAACTGCTCCGCCAGCTCGAGAAGAAGTCCGGACCGGTCAGCATCAAGGTCCAGGCGGGCGACGGCACGACCGCGTGGCCGTCCGCCTACAGGCGCGCCCGGCGCGTGGTGGGGCGGCCCGTCCGGAGGCTGCTGCGCCCGGAGCAGTAGGAAACAGATCCACTGACGCGCCGCGCGTGCCCCGGGTCAGACCTTGTGGGCACGCCGCGGCCGGTGCAGGGCGGCCGCCCGGGCCGTCCTGCGCATCTTGCCCGCCAGGCGACGTATGAAAGCGGCAGTGGACTGAGGGCCCGGCACATCGATCCGCTTCCGCCCGATCCACTCGGGAACGGTCAGCTCGTACGCCGACAAAGGCAGCCCCCTGCCCTCTCCGAAGTGGGGGTAGACCAGATGGACCCGGCCCCGGAGACCCTTGCGGACCACTCGGGGCTCACGCTTGTCGTTCATGAACTGCAGGATGTCGAGGAGCAGGTCGGTCCTGCCCTTTGCGACGCAGAGCAGTCTGAGCCGCTCATGGACCTTGAGGCGGCGGGCCAGCCCGGGTGACCAGTAGGCCTCCAGCAGCGGCGCCGCCAGCTCCATCTTCTTCTGCCGCACCTCGTCGGACTGCCGCAGCAGGGCAGGCCCGAACTGCGGGAGCAGGGTGATGACGAACGGCCGGACCATCAGGATGTCCCGTCGGGGCCCCGGCGGGACGTGCTCTGCGATCAGCCCCGTCAGAGCCCGGGCGGAGTCGAAGCGCAGCAGGTAGCTCCCGCTCTTCGTCACGTGTTTGCCGTCGTCCCGGCCCACGAGGTAGTAGCAGGTGTAGTCCGCCACGACGGAGACGCCGTTGCCCCGCAGATACGCCTCCATGGTGAAGAGGGCGTCCTCACCCGTCTTGAGCTTCTCGTCGAACCTCATCCCGAGTCGCTCCAGGAGCTCTCGGCGGAAGAGCTTCTGAGCGCTCAGGGTGAACTTGATGTTGGAGGAGTACAGATCGGCCCGCTCAAGGGTCTCCTTCCACATCGACTTCGCCGCACCGCGGTTGACGCCGACGACCTTCCCGAGCACGACGTCCGTCCCTGCCCGGTCGCCCATCGCGACCATCCGCTCCAGGGCCTCTTCGCCGAAGTAGTCGTCCGCGTCGAGGAAGAAGACGTACCGGCCACGGGCGAGCCCGAGGCCGACGTTGCGGGGGCCGCTGGGGCCGCCGGAGTTCTCCTGGCGGACGACACGCATCTCGATCGCGGTCCGGGCGGCGAACTCCTCCAGGTACTCCCCCGTGCCGTCGGTCGACCCGTCGTCGACGGCCACGATCTCGATGCGGTCGGCCGGAAGCGTCTGCGCTTCGACGGACTCCAGACAGCGGATCAGGTAGGGCATCGCTTCGTAGGCGCCGATGACGACGGTCACATCTGGTGCGGTGCTGCTCATTTCTCCCCGGTTCATGCATAAACGTATCAATCAGGAGAAACGATAGAACGATGGCACATGCCCCGCCCTGTGTACGGACACGCCGAACGGCCCGTACCTTCCCCTCCCTGAGAAGGAGACGGACGGGCCGTCACATGGGTTGCGTCGCGAATCGGACGGCTTTCGAACAACTGGAAGACGGCTGGATTACATCTGACCGTCAGCTCCGCATCCAGTCTGCCCGGTCACGCTCTGCCGCCGGACGGACACCGGAGATCAGCGGATCGTCGACGGACCGGCGCCGATGCCCGCATCGGCATCCGGCGCGCCGGGTACGTCCGGGTCGACCGCAGCGTCGACCTCCGCGATGATCTCGGCCGTGCCGTCACCCGCCCCGCTGGACGCAGCCTCGGCATCCGGCAGCGGGGCGACGGGCTGCTGCGCACCCACGCGCTGGGCCACGCCCAGGTTGCGCGCCTCGGCCTTGGCCGCGAGTGCCTGGACGGCAGCGTCGAACTGCTCCATGGACGTCGGCTCGTCCGGGCCCAGCAGATAGGTCTTCAGTTCCTGACGGGCTTCGGCCAGCGGGTCCGCCGCAGGATCGGCGACGGCGGACAGCAGGCCGTCGATCTCCGCGGCGTCGTTGGAGAGGATGACAGCCGCCCGTACGGCGGTGTTCTGCCTCTTGAACTCGTCGACGCCGAGCTGCGCCGAGTCCGTCACCGCGTACGGCTTGCCGCTCGCGATGAAGTCCGACACCACGCTGGAGATGTCCGAGACCATGGCGTCGGACTGGTTGAAGCAGTCGTACAGCTTCGGCTGGGCGCCGGTCACCGTCTTGTGCTCCCACCAGCCGAAGGAACGCCAGTAGGCATCGTTCCAGTCGGCCCGCAGCGTGGCGATCTCCGCCTGGCGAGCCGGATCGGCGAGCGCGACCCGGGATTCCTCCGACTCGTCGCCCCCGGCCCGGCCCGGCTTCGCGAGAGCCGCCAGACGGGCCTCGATGCGGCCCAGCTCCGCCTTGGCCTCGGCGTGTCCGGCCGCGGCGGCCGAAGCCTCCTTGGCCCAGCGCGGGTCGGTGGCACGCTCCTGCGCGGACTTGGCCACCAAGGCCTTGATCCGGGAGTTGACGGCCTTGGCCTTGGCGCTGCGGATGCCGGTGAAGGGGTGCGGCTTGTAGATGACCCGGACGGGGCTGTCCGCCTTGAGCAGCCGGCGGACGATGTTCTCGCCTGCCAGGAGCAGCGACGTGTTGCCGGGGTTGTCGTCCCAGCCCTCCCAGGTGGGGGCGTACAGCACGGTCGGAACAGGGTTCTTCGTGGTGCCGGTCCAGCTCTCGATCGGCGCCAGCTGCGGCCGCCCGACCTCCACGATGTCCTCGTCGCGGATACCGACGTCGGCCAGCGCATAGCGGTCACGGCCTGCACGGCCGGCCGTCCACACCTCGTCGTACACCTTGGAGTACGGGTTGACGCTGGCCAGCTTGTCGCTGTCACCGTGGCCGATGAAGACGTGCTTCATGGTCGGGACGCGCAGCATGTGGATGTTCTTGCCGACGTTGGCCGGATACAGACACACGCGGACCGTGGAGAGATTCAGGTTCATCAGGTGGGTGCCTGCCGGTACGCAGATCACGGGCACGGACGTGTCCGCCAGCTGCGGCACCAGGTTGCGCTCACGCATGACGATCAGCGGACGTCCCTCGACGGCCGCCATGGTGTCCAGCCACATGTTGCCCTGGTAGGCGGACTCGCTGGAGCCGGAGAAGTAGAGCACGACGGTCGGCTGGTACTCGCCCAGCCACGTGTCCAGCGCCTTCAGTACCTCAGGGGCGGACGGCGCCCGCCGGCTCCGCCGCAGATACGGGATCAGCAGGGCGTTATAGCCCACGGCGAGCAGCAGCGTCACACCGGCGCCGATGTAGCCGAGGAAGTCCTCGCCCGTACCGGCGGCGACCAGCACGCCCACCACCGCGGGAAGGTCGAGGTGGAGCATCTTCTCGCTGGCGCGGTGCAGCAGCGCGCGCGGCGGGGCGTCGGGGATACGGACCGCGTGCAGGTCCACGTTCCGGGTGACGATCGGCAGGCTGCGGCGCAGCCGGATCAGCGTCGTCAGCGCACCGTGCGGGGCCTGCAGGCCGTAGAAGACGAGGAAGCACGCGACGGCCGCGTAGAAAAGCGGCTCCTCCGCGAGGTCCAGCCGGGCCAGGAGCAGGATGATCATCAACTGGCGGAGCAGGAAGCGGATGGGGAGCCCCGCCCGCACCTTCCCCAGTCGGTTCACCAGGTAGCTACCGCGCTGGTGCAGGTACCAGTCCGCGATGTACGTGACAGCCGTGGCCGCCGCGAAGAACCAGATATCGGGGAGAAGAGCGGCGATCATGACGCAGGGGTAACCCAGCATCATCAGTATTGCTGCCGCCAGTTCTGACCGACTGCCCACACGGGCCAGGCGGATGGCTGTCGAAATCACGAAGAACCTGCTCCAGGGGGTGCCGGTTGTTTCACGTATAGAGGGAAATGTGAAGGTGCGGCTTCACGCACTCGGGCCTCCGGAATCACCGGTCAGTGATTCCAGAGGCCCGCAAAAGTACATTTGTCAAGAATTATTACACATCTTCTTGACGGTCCAGCACCGAGGCCAGCGCCTGCTCGAATCCGGACGCCTCGGTGACGTCACGGGTCGGGTCCTGCTGCCGTACGTCGATGACGTGGCCCGTCATCGCGGACAGCAGGACGTCGAGCGAGGTGCGCGCCACGGCCTCGGAGGAGAGCAGCGAGCCCTCCGGCTCCTGGCCGAACGCCTTGGTCCGCATGGGGGTCGCGGTCCGCTCCGGGTTCACACAGTTCACCCGGACGCCCTCGCCCGCCCACTCGTCGGCCAGCGCCTGGGTGAGGTTCACCATCGCGGCCTTGGTGGAGGAGTAGAGGCTGTACTCGGCGCGGCCCCGCGTGTAGCTGCTGGAGGTGTACAGCAGCAACTGGCCCTGGGTCTCGGCCAGGTACTTGTACGAGGCACGCGCGATCTGCACCGGCGCCAGGTAGTTGACGTTCAGCGCTTCCTGGATCGTCGCGGTGTCCGTCTCGGCCAGCTTGCCGATGCGCAGCACGCCCGCGGTGTTGATGACGTAGTCGATGCGGCCGGTCTCGGCGTAGGCCTTCGACAGCGCGTCGTCGATGTGCTCCGGGTTCTCCACGTGCGTACCGGTGGTGGAGCGTCCGAGCGCGTACACCGTGGCGCCGTACTGCTCGGCCAGCGTGCCGATGTCGGCGCCGATGCCGTACGAACCGCCGAAGACCACCAGGGTCTTGCCGGAGAGCAGCTCGCGGTAGGCGGCCTCGTCGGCCTGGCGGGGGGCCGCGGTGGAGGCCAGCTGGAAGAGCTTGTCGGTGATGAAGACGTCGACCGGCTGGGTCACCTTCATGTTGTACTCGTCGCCCGCGACCACGTAGATCGGCACGTCGGGGAGATACCGCAGCACGACCGAGCAGTCGTCGGTGGCCTGGAAGTTCGGGTCGCCGGCCGCGACCTCGTACGCCTTGCGGAT
Organism: Streptomyces sp. NPDC055962; assembly: GCF_042270185.1. Classification (NCBI taxonomy): domain Bacteria; kingdom Bacillati; phylum Actinomycetota; class Actinomycetes; order Kitasatosporales; family Streptomycetaceae; genus Streptomyces; species Streptomyces sp. NPDC055962. Next base: position 561,737 of record NZ_JBHJYN010000002.1, on the reverse strand, counting down.
CGTGGACAGCTTGAACGCCTGCGGCGTCTGGCCACGGCGGAGCCGGGACCGGTCCGGGACGTCGGTGATGAACTCGCCGTCCTCGCCGTGGGTGCGGGTCACGATGATCGTGTCGGCGGACGGGATGGCGACGTCGACGGCCTGGTAGCGGTCGAGGGCGTCGACACAGTCCTTGATGACACGCTGTGACAGCAGGGGGCGGACCGCGTCGTGGAAGAGGACGTTGCGGTCCTCACCCTCGGCAAGTCCCTCACCGAGAGCCTCGATCGCCCGCTCGGTGGTCTCGTTCCGGGTGCTGCCACCCTCGATGATCTTGATGACCTTGGTCAGCCCGGCCTTGGCGACGATCTTCTCGACGTCGGGCACGAAGCCGGGCGCCATCAGCACGATGACATCGTCGATGCCCTCGGCGTTCTCGAAGATGGTCAGCGTGTGCTCGATGACTGCCTTACCGGCGATCTTCAACAGCTGCTTCGGGATCGACAGTCCCACACGCTGACCGGTCCCACCGGCGAGCACGACCGCTGTGGTCCGGGGCTTGGCTTCATGCGGCACAGACACAGACGACCTACCTTGCGATGACAGGGGGGAACAGTGTGATGGTCGCACTCTCCGTGACCGTCTCGCAAGGCGGACGTTCACCGCCGCTCGCCCTGGGGAAACCCGCAGTTCACCGCCTGGCCAGGCAGATTGCACCCCCGGACCCCTGCACCCGGAGTGACGGACTCCACAGAGTCTTACGCAATCCCCACATCGCAGGTGACCGCGACGCCCGCCACCTGGCAGTTCTCGGTGAATCCGGGCGCCCCGCTCGGCGGAGCGCCCGGTGCCGGGCCCTAGAAGGGGTCGAACTCGTCGTACTCGCGCTGCGCGTCGTCGCGCTCGGAATCACGCTCTCGGCGGCGCTGCGCGGCGGGGCGCGGAGCCTCGAGACGGTGGTCCTCACCGCGCCGGCCCAGCATCTCTGCGCCGGCGGCCATGGTCGGCTCCCAGTCGAAGACGACCGCGTTGTCCTCGGGGCCGATCGCCACGCCGTCGCCGGCCTGGGCGCCGGCCTTGCGCAGCTCGTCCTCGACGCCGAGGCGGTTGAGGCGGTCCGCGAGGTAGCCGACGGCCTCGTCGTTGTTGAAGTCGGTCTGGCGGATCCAGCGCTCGGGCTTCTCGCCGCGCACGCGGTAGATGCCGTCGTCCTCGACGGTGACGGTGAACCCGGCGTCGTCGACGGCCTTGGGACGGATGACGACCCGGGTCGACTCCTCCTTCGGCTTGCTGGCGCGCGCCTCCGCGATGATCCCGGCGAGGGCGTACGAGAGGTCGTTGAGACCCTTGTGCGCGATGGCCGAGACCTCGAAGACGCGGTAGCCGCGTGCCTCCAGGTCCGGGCGGATCATGTCGGCGAGGTCCTGGCCGTCCGGGATGTCGACCTTGTTGAGGGCGACGATGCGCGGGCGGTTCTCGAGGCCGCCGTACAGCCGCAGCTCCTCCTCGATCATGTCGAGGTCGGAGACGGGGTCGCGGTCCGACTCCAGCGTCGCGGTGTCCAGGACGTGCACGAGGACCGAGCAGCGCTCGACGTGCCGCAGGAACTCGAGGCCGAGGCCCTTTCCCTGGCTGGCGCCCGGGATGAGCCCGGGGACGTCGGCGATGGTGTAGACGGTCGAGCCCGCGGTGACGACGCCCAGGTTGGGGACGAGGGTCGTGAACGGGTAGTCCGCGATCTTCGGCTTGGCCGCGGAGAGCACCGAGATCAGCGAGGACTTCCCGGCGCTCGGGTAGCCGACGAGCGCGACGTCGGCGACGGTCTTGAGCTCCAGGACGATGTCCCGGCTCTCGCCGGGCTCGCCGAGCAGCGCGAAGCCGGGCGCCTTGCGCCGGGCCGAGGCCAGCGCGGCGTTGCCGAGGCCGCCGCGGCCGCCCTGGCCAGCGACGAAGGTGGTGCCCTGGCCGACGAGGTCCGCGAGGACGTTGCCCGCCTTGTCGAGCACGACAGTGCCGTCCGGGACGGGCAGGACCAGGTCCTGGCCGTCCTTGCCGGAACGGTTGTCGCCCGCGCCGGGCTGGCCGTTCGTCGCCTTGCGGTGGGGGTGGTGGTGGTAGTCCAGCAGCGTGGTCACAGCCTGCTCGACGACGAGGATCACATCGCCGCCGCGCCCGCCGTTGCCCCCGTCGGGGCCGCCCAGCGGCTTGAACTTCTCACGGTGAACGGAGGCCACGCCGTGGCCTCCGTTACCCGCGGCGGCATGCAGCTCGACGCGGTCCACGAAGGTGGTCATGGGTGGGTGCCTCCAGGTACTGCGGAAAAATACGGGAATGTCTCTTGACGTAACGCGCCGAGGGCGGACCCGCTTCCCCGTTTACCGGGAAAGCTGAGATCCGCCCTCGGAAGGTGCTGTGTCGTTCAGCCGTTGCCTGGATCAGGCAGCGACGGGAACGATGTTCACGACCTTGCGGCCACGGTGCGTACCGAACTCCACCGCACCGGCGGTCAGCGCGAACAGCGTGTCGTCGCCGCCACGGCCGACGCCCGTGCCCGGGTGGAAGTGGGTGCCGCGCTGGCGGACCAGGATCTCACCGGCGTTGACGGCCTGACCGCCGAAGCGCTTCACGCCGAGCCGCTGAGCATTGGAATCGCGCCCGTTCCGAGTGGACGATGCGCCCTTCTTGTGTGCCATGTCTCCTCAGTCCCTTACTTCGCAGCCGCGGGGATACCGGTGACCTTGATCGCCGTGTACTGCTGGCGGTGACCCTGGCGACGGCGGTAACCCGTCTTGTTCTTGTAGCGAAGGATGTCGATCTTCGCGCCCTTGTGGTGGTCCACGACCTCGGCCTGGACCTTGATGCCGTCCAGCACCCACGGGTCGCTGGTCACGGCGTCGCCGTCGACAACGAGCAGGGTCGAGAGCTCGACCGTGTCGCCAACCTTGGCGGTGGAAATCTTGTCAACCTCAACGATGTCGCCGACAGCAACCTTGTGCTGGCGACCACCGCTGCGCACGATGGCGTACACGCGGATCTCTCTCTCACTCGGAACGGATCCCCTGATGCCAGCCGCCCGCGCGGGCCGGGGCCCGCGACAGTCCGGAGGGATGAGCGGCCTCCCCCGGGGACGGATCACCGGGAGGGATGTGCTCAGGGGGTAGGCGCACAGAAACACGCCGAGGGTCAAGGTTACGGGGCGGACCTCAGGGGGTCAAACCGGCTCCTGCTTCCCCGGCCGCAGCCGTGGGCCCCGGTCCTCGCCCCTTTCCCGGGCGGCACGGACCCGGCCGGTCGGACTGCCGTCCGGGGTTCGGGCCGCCCCCGCGCACGGCCCTGGAACCCGTCGCCGGCGTCGCCGGCGTCACCGTCGCCCCGCCGGGTCGGGCAGCCGCCGGAGGGGAGGTGTACCGCTCATGTCTCGGCTCTGCCGGGACCGTAAGATCTCCCGCACATCCGCATCCCGGAAGGCGCAGCCCGTGAACTACAGAGTCCAGCCCACCGCCCAGGTCGACGAGAGCGCTGAGATCGGGGACGGCAGCAGTGTCTGGGAGCTCGCACAGATCCGTGAGGGCGCCCGGCTCGGCGAGGGCTGTGTGATCGGCCGCGGGGCGTACGTGGGCACCGGCGTGCAGATCGGTGACAACGTCAAGCTCCAGAACTACGCGTTGGTCTACGAGCCGGCCGAGCTCGGCGACGGTGTCTTCGTAGGCCCCGCCGTCGTACTCACCAACGACCACAATCCTCGCTCGGTCGACCCCGAGGGCAAGCAGAAGCGCGGTGGGGACTGGGAGGCCGTGGGCGTGAAGGTCGCGGAGGGCGCCTCCCTCGGCGCGCGGTCCGTCTGCGTCGCACCGGTACGGATCGGCCGGTGGGCCATGGTCGCGGCGGGCGCCGTGGTCACCAAGGACGTTCCCGACTTCGGCCTGGTCGTGGGCGTGCCGGCCCGCCGGATCGGCTGGGTGGGCCGCAGCGGTGTCAAGCTCGTCGAGCATGCGGACGAGCCGGGTGTGTGGGAGTGCCCGCAGACGGGCGCGCTGCACGACGAGACCGACGGCGTACTCAGCGAGCGGGCGGTCCGCGCGCTCTGACCTCGGACGGCACGGGGAACATCCGGCTGTCTCCGGCAGGGTGCCCGTACGGCCGAAGGCACAACCGCTGCGGGCGGTGGGGAAGCCGTAAACTCGGGGCAAGGTGCGATTGGCCAGTACGGAAGCCTCCTGGGGTCCATGAGGATCCGCTCTTCCGTTACCCGGACGGAGCCCGTACGGTCCAACTTCCTGACTCGACCGTGGAGCTTCGCTGTGCAGACACCTCGCTTCTCCGACGACCGCCTCGTCGGACTCGCGCGCTGGGCCACCGACCGGATGGCACGCGTCAAGAACCCGGTCCTGGCCGAGAGGGTGCTGGGTGTGGCGGGTCACCGCATCCAGGACTCCCGGACCAGGGCGGACGTCCTGACCGCGGGAGCGGAAGCCCGGCTGAACCTCGGATACGTGCCCCGACATCTCACGCAGGCGTACGCGGCGGAGCTGGCCTGCGCCGACGAGCACCATAAGGCCGGCCGCCGCAAGGAGGCCGCCGCGTCGGCCGCCAAGGCACTGATCCTGGCATTTCACCGGGTCGCACACCTCGACGGCCTCACCTCGCCGCTCGCCACCGAGCCGGCTCGTTTCACCGCTCCTTTGCGCCGCAGCCGTGTGATGCGGGCGCTCCGGGCACCGCGCGGACGCAAGGTTCCGGCGGCCGCGCCGCCGTCGGACCGGCCGCTGCGGCTTCTCTTCCTGCACAGCGCGAACGACAACTTCCTGCCGGTGATCCTGGATCGCTACCGCCGGCAGCCCGATGTCGAGGTCCGGGTGCTGAACACCGCGGCCGACCCGGTGACGGCCCCGCTCGCCAAGGGCATGGGCCGGATGATCGCCTGCGGTATCGGGGTCCGGAGCGGCTACGAGAAGCAGGCCGAGGAGGCGCTGCGCCCGCACCTGGACTGGGCCGACGTCGTCTTCGTCGACTGGTGCACGGCGGCCGCCGCGTTCCTCACTCTCGTGGACCCGGGTTCGGCGCGCGTGGTGCTGCGCCTGCACAGTTTCGAGGCGCTGAGCTACTGGCCGCACCTGGTCGACTTCTCCCGCGTGGACGACCTGGTCTTCGTCAGCGAACATCTGCGGGACCTCGCCCTCGCGGCGCTGCCGGGGCTGCGGGAGCCCGGGGCTCCGGCCACCCACGTCATCGACAATGCCGTCGACCTCACGCCCTTCCCCCTGCCCAAGAAGCCCGATGCACGGTTCACCCTGGGTCTCGTCGGCGTCGGCCAGGTTGCCAAGGACCCCCGATGGGCCCTGGAGGTCCTGCGCATCCTCCGGCAGAAGGACGAGCGCTACCGGCTGCGTCTGATCGGTGGTGCGATGAACCCGGAGGCCGGCCCGGCTCTCGGCCGCTACCACTCGGCGTTCGCCGCAGAGCTGGAACCCCTCACTGCCGCCGGGGCTGTACATGTGAGCGGTCACACCGAGGACGTGGCCACCGAACTGACGGAGGTCGGGCTGATACTCAGTACCTCGGTCCGCGAGAGCTGGCACCTGGGCCTGGTGGAGGGCGCGGCCAGCGGCGCGGTCCCGGTCGTCCGTGACTGGCCGTTCTTCGCGGACAAGCTGCACGGCGCCCATTCGTTGTTCCCCGGTGCCTGGGTGGTCTCCACTCCCGCCGAGGCAGCCGCGCGGATCCTCGCCGTCAACGATACCGAGGACACCTGGCTCGCGGCCGGTCGCGAAGCCTCCGAGCAGGCCATCTCGACCTGGGACTGGGGAACCGTGGGCCCGCTCTTCGACGCGCTTCTGCCCGCTCGGCAGGTGGAGATCCCTGCCCAGCGGACGGTACGGACCAACGTGGAGTGACGGAGGCCTTCGCGGGCAGTCTGACACCCCCGGCCGCTCCGCACACGTCTGAGGGCCCCACCCGGGTGCCGGGTGGGGCCCTCAGACGTGTGCGGAGCGGTCAGCCGCCGATGACGACGCGGCGGACGCCCGCCCAGTTGGCCGGGTCGGTCGTACGGCGCCCGTCGACCAGGACGCGGACGTCCGGCAGGTCGGCGGCGGCCAGCTCACGGTATTCGGCGTGGTCGGCCTGGAGGATCGCGGCAGTGACGGTCTGGCCCTCGTGCGGCACGAGGCCGTGCGCGGTCAGCTCGTCGGCCGTGTACATCGGGTCCGAGACGAAGGGCACCGCGCCGCGCGCCTTCAGCGCCTCGACGACACCGAAGACACCGGAGAACGCGGTCTCCTTGACGCCACCGCGGTAGGCGGCGCCCAGCACCAGGACTCCGACGCCGTCCAGGTCACCATAGGCGGCGGCCAGCAGGTCGACGGAGTACTCGGGCATCGCGGCGTTGGCCTCGCGGGCCGAGCGCACGACGGTGGCCTCCGGGTCGTTCCACAGGTACATCCGCGGGTAGATCGGGATGCAGTGGCCGCCGACGGCGATTCCGGGCTGGTGGATGTGGCTGTAGGGCTGGCTGTTGCAGGCCTCGATGACCTTCTTGACGTCGATGTCGTTCTTGTCGGCGAACCGGGCGAACTGGTTGGCCAGACCGATGTTGACGTCGCGGTAGGTGGTCTCGGCGAGCTTGGCGAGCTCGGAGGCCTCCGCCGTGCCCAGGTCCCAGACGCCGTTCGGACGCGGCAGGTCCTCACGGTCGTCGAAGTCGAGGACGGCCTCGTAGAACTCCACACCGCGCTGCGCGGAGGCCTCGTCGATACCGCCGACGAGCTTGGGGTAGCGGCGCAGGTCCGCGAAGACCCGGCCGGTCAGTACGCGCTCCGGGGAGAAGACGAGGTGGAAGTCGCGCCCCGGGGTGAGGCCGGAACCCTCTGCGAGCATCGGCGCCCACCGGGTGCGCGTGGTGCCCACCGGGAGGGTGGTCTCGTAGCTGACCAGGGTGCCCGGCTTCAGGCCCGCGGCGATGGCCTTCGTCGCCGAGTCCATCCAGCCGAAGTCCGGCGTGCCTTCGGCGTCCACGAAGAGCGGGACGACGACCACGACGGCATCGGACGCGGCGACCGCGGCCGTGGTGTCCGTCGTCGCGGAGAGCAGGCCGGCGCCCACCGTCTCCTTGAGCTTGACGTCGAGGTCGTGCTCGCCGGGGAACGGCTCGGTGGCCGCGTTGACCAGCTCGACGACCTTCTCGTTGACGTCCGCGCCCACGACCTTGTGGCCCTTGGCCGCGAACTGCACGGCGAGCGGGAGGCCGATCTTGCCGAGCGCGACTACACAGATGTTCATCGGATTACTTTCCTCTTCAGCCTGGACAGCATGTGGCGCAGCCCCTTGCCCGTACCGGGTTCGCCCTCCCACAGGGGCGCCGTCGTGATCACGAGCCGGCCCTTGGAGTTCCGGTTCGCCGCGACCCTGTACGGGACGGCCTGCCTCCATCGGCGGGCCAGCGGCAGCGGCATGCCGCCGGTCCGCACCGGGATCTCATAGGTCGAGCCTGCCACGTCCACGTAGACGCGGACGCCGCGCTTCGCCCTCTCGGCCGGGACCGGGATGCTCGCGCGCACCCGTGTCGCCCGGCCGTCCTCGGTCGGCGTGCGCGTGAACTCGCCCGTGGACGCCGGCGGTTCCTGCCCGTCGGTCAGCCGGCGCGCACCGGGCTTGTCGGCGCTCTTCGGCATCGCGCCCTGGGCAAGGCGCACCGACAGGGAGCCGGTGTCGCCGAGGACGCCGACCCGTGCGGTGAGAACCAGCCGCAGGTCGTCACCGGTCTGGTCCCATTCGGCACCGGCCAGCTCGGTCCCCTGTGCCAGACGCCCGGGGACGGCCTCGCCGACCAACTCGTAGACACGGTCGGGAAGACCGAGGTCCTCGTCGCGGAAACCGGGGTACGTGGCGAAGGCCCGGTCGCTCTCCAGGTGGAAGGGCGGGGCCCCTTCCTCCACCTCCTCGACGACCGCGCGGACCAGTTCGTCCACGGCCCCCGCCTGAGCCAGGCAGATGCGTACCCGGCGCTTGACGTCCAGGGAGTCCCTGAGTTCGTCGGTGAGGTACTCGTCGGCAAGGGCCGCGATACCCGCACAGACCTGGCGCCGGGTGTCATCGTCGAGCGCGGGGAAATCGTCCTGGACGAGCTTGGCCAGCTCCCAGCTGAAGTGCCGCTTGAAGAGCGCGTCCCGGTCGGGTCCCGCCTCCACCAGCGAGGCGGTGTGCTTCATGATCGATGCGGTGCAGCGCAGCCGGGACAGGTGATCGGCCCGGTAGGTGATGTTGCTGGAGTCACCCCGCTTCACCGCGTAGTAGAAGGTGTAGTCGGAGAGGACCGAGATCTTCCGGGCCCGGACACACGCCTCAATGGTGAACGGCTGATCACTGCCGACCGGCAGGTCCTCAGGGAAACGCAGCCTGTGTTTCTCGACCAACTCGCGGCGGAAGAGTTTGGTGTTCGCCAGCGTGAAGGGCAGGCTGGAACGGTAGAGGCTGACGTCGGGGTCGTTCTTCTTGTAGAGCTTCTGGTGCACATATCGGCCGTTGGTACCGACCATCTTCCCGACGACCACGTCGGAGTCGTGCTCGTCGGCGTAGTCCACCATGCGTGCGAGAGCTTCCTCGCCGAGATAGTCGTCCGACCCTATGAAGTACACGAACCGGCCGGTGGCCACCTCCAGCGCCCGGTTGCTGGGTGCGGCGGGGCCACCGGAGTTGGCCTGGTGGATGACCTTGAACGTATCGGGGTAGCGCTCGGCGAAACGGTCGAGCTCGGCGCTGCTCTCGTCCGTCGACCCGTCGTCGACCGCCACAACCTCCAGACGGTCGAGGCCGATGCTCTGCCCGACGAGCGAGTTGAGGCACTCCGTCAGGTAGGGCATCGTGTTGTAGACGGCTACGACGACCGTGACATCGGGTCTTCCGCTCATGCGACCACCTGGGCGATCTGAGAGGCAGCCTTGCTGTGGGCGCCGCCCCCGAGGGTTCGGGTGTACACCGCGTCGAGCACCTCCGCCTGCGCCTCCCAGGTCCACTCGTCGAGCAGCCCCTCGGATTCGTAGACGTCGCGGTACTTCTCGGGGTCGGCCAGCACGGCCTTGACCGCGCGGACGTAGTCCGCCACGTCCTCCGCCGTGAACACCTCGCCCTGTCCTGTCTGCTTCACCATGTCGCCCATCGTCTTGACGTCACTGACGACGAACGGCAAGCGGGCGTGCGAGTACTCGAAGAACTTGGTGATCAGCGCGATCTCGTGGTTCGGCCAGTGGTGGATCGGAATGACGCCCACGTCCGCCGAGGCGAGGAAGGGCACGACCTGGTAGTGCGGAACGTACGGCAGGATATGCAGCCGGTCCGACACACCGAGCTCCTCCGCCCGCGCCGTCAGCTGGTTCATGTAGTCCGACGTGGGCCTGAGAACGACGAACGCGACGTGCGTGCCGGGCAGTTGCGGCAGCGATTCGACCATGATGTCGAGCCCGCGCTGCGGAGCAGCGGCACCGCTGTAGACCGAGAGCGGAACATCCGGTCCGATCCCGCACAGCTCACGCAGGTCGGGGACGGGTTCGGCGGCCTGCTCGGGCGAGATCTCGGCGTCGGGCGCGTTCAGCACCACTTCCGGCTTGGCCGCGAGACCGTGCCGCTCCGCCAGCATCCCGGCGAGTGTCTCGGACACCGTCGTGACCGCATCGGCGTACTGCGAGAACTCCCGCTCGTACGCGCACTGCGCGACGTGCCAGCGCGGGTGGGGATTCCACGGCTTGATGCCCGGCAGGAACTCGTGGGCGTCCCAGACCAGCTTGACGGAGCGGCCCTTGGCCTCCGCCCGCAGCTTGGCACGCGCGCCCACTCCCAGCATGCGGAAGTCGTTGGCGTGGATCAGGTCGGGCTCGATCGCGTCGATGACCTTGCCGTACGCCAGCTCCATGTCCCACAGCGCCGGGTCGAGCCGGCGCCAGGCACGGTCCCCCATGGTGCGCAGCCAGAAAGAAGTGGTGAAACGGTCGAGCGGCGCGTTCATGTCCTTGCGTCGCTGCTCGAGTGCGAAGGTCTGCTTGACACGCAGCCCGACCCACTTGCTCATCACCTTGGAGACCAGTCGCGGCGGCAGCAGCTTCAGCTTGCCGGCGACCGCCCCCTTCCGTCCCGCCTGGATGAGCCGGATGTTCAGCTCGGTGCGCCAGGCCTTCATCCGCTGCTTGCGGTACGCCGCCAGGGGGCCCGGCTTGTAGGCGAGCGGTGACCGCAGGACGGCGCGACGGTACTCGTGGCGCCTGCGGTGCATGGGCGTCGGCACGTGGAGCAGACGCACCTCGGCGTCACCGATCTGCCAGCGCCGGCCCTTCTTGGTCGGCGACTTGCCCAGCAGCACCACGTCCCAGCCGGCGGCAGCCGCGGAGCGGGCCTCCTTCTGGACACGCGAGTCGCCGTTCACGCCGTTGTCGACCAGCATGACGATCTTGCCGCGGGAGTTCTTCTTGGTTCCCACTACCGAACTGTCAACCGCCATGACGAGCGGGCTCTCCTGTCTCAAGAACAATCGTCCGACCGCTCCGGGCCGATTCCAGGACCGAAGCCGCTACCTCAACGGTACGCAACCCCTGCCGCAATGTGCAGATGTCTGCCGACTCGCCCAGCACGGCGTCCCGGAAGAGCTCGTGCTCGACCAGCAGCGGCTCGCGCTTCGGAATCGCGTAACGGATCATGTCGCCCTCGGAGACACCGCGGAACGCGCGCAGCGCCTCCCACTCGGTGGTCACCGACGCGTTCGAGTGGAACGTGAGGTCGGCGGTGAGGGTGTCGGCGATGTAGCAGCCACGCTCACCGGTGACCGAGGTGAAACGCTCCTTGAGCGGGCTCAGCCAGTTGACCAGGTGGTTGACCATGGTGCCGTCGGAGAGCTGGCCCACGGCGGAGACCATGTCCTCGTGCGGGCGGCCCGACTTGGACACCGTGTGGGCGGCGATCGAGCTGTACGTCTGCCCCGTCACCCAGCCCGTCAGGTCGATGTCGTGCGTCGCGAGGTCCTTCACCACACCGACGTCGGCGATGCGGTGGGGGAAGGGCCCCTGGCGGCGGGTGACGACCTGGAACACGTCACCGAGCTCGCCGGCCTCCAGGCGGCTCCGCAGGGAACGAAGGGCCGGGTTGCAGCGCTCGATGTGGCCGACGCCGGCCACCAGTCCGCGCGACTCGAACGCCTCGACGAGGCGGCGGGCGCCCTCGACGGTGTCGGCCAGCGGCTTCTCGATCAGGGCGCAGACGCCGGCTTCGGCGAGCTTGAGCCCGACCTCTTCGTGCAGGGCGGTCGGGCAGGCCACGACCGCGTAGTCGACGCCGAGCGCGATGAGCTCCTCGACGGTCGACAGGACGGGGGCGCCCTGCGCCCAGCCGTTCTTGTCACCCATCGGGTCCACGACACCGACCAGCGTCACGCCTTCGAGTCCCGCGAGGACCCGGGCGTGGTTACGCCCCATGGAACCGAGGCCGATCAGGCCGGCCTTCAGTACGGCGGTCACAGGTTCTCCCCCAGCGCGTTCACGGCGTCGGCGATGCGCGCGAGGTCGCCCTCGCCCAGCGACGGGTGGACCGGGAGCGAGACGACCTCGGCGGCGGCCCGCTCGGTCTCCGGCAGGTCCCAGTTCCGGCCCGCCTTCTGGTCCGGCTCCCAGTACGGCTTCAGCCGGTGGATCGGGGTCGGGTAGTACACGGCGTTGCCGATGCCCGCCTCGGTGAGCTTGGCCATCGCGGCCTCACGGTCGCCCTGCACGCGGATCGTGTACTGGTGGTAGACGTGGCGGGCACCCTCGGCGACCGGCGGCGTCGTCACGTTCGGGGCGGTGATGTGCGCGTCGAGGTACGCGGCGTTGGCGCGGCGCTGCTCGGTCCAGCCACCGACCTTGGTGAGCTGCACCCGGCCGACGGCGGCGGCCACGTCCGTCATGCGCATGTTGGCGCCGACGATCTCGTTGGCGTACCGCTGCTCCATGCCCTGGTTGCGCAGGAGCCGCAGGGTGCGGGCGAGTTCGGGATCGGCTGTCGTGACCATGCCGCCCTCGAGGGCGTGCATGTTCTTCGTCGGGTAGAAGCTGAACGTTCCTCCTTCACCGAACGCCCCGACGGGTGTGCCGTTCAGAGCCGCGGCGTGTGCCTGGCACGCGTCTTCGACCACGGCGAGTTTGTGCTTCTGCGCGATGGGCATGAGCTTGTCCATCGCAGCCGGGTGACCGTAGAGGTGTACGGGCATGACGGCGGCGGTGCGCGGCGTGATCGCTGCTTCGACGGCGGCCGGGTCCAGACCGTAGCTGCCGGGCTCGATGTCGGCGAACACCACGTCGGCACCGACCAGCCGTACGGCGTTGGCGGAAGCCGCGAAGGAGAAGGAAGGGACGATCACCTCGTCGCCCGGGCCGATGCCGAGGGCGAGCAGGAGCATGTGCAGCGCGGAGGTACCCGAGTTGACGGCCACGCAGTGACGGCCGTCGACCAGCTCGGAGAACCCCTCCTCGAAGGCCGCGACTTCCGGCCCCTGCACGACGCGACCGCTGCGCAGCACGCGTACCGCGGCCTCGATCTCCTCTTCACCGATGACCGGGCGGGCAGCAGGGATCGGCTGCTCGTTGATGCTCGTCATGGACGTCCTCCTTGAACACCGCAAGAGCTCTTCACAGGCAGAGCTCCGGGGTGCGGGACGTCTCACGAGGCCGCGCGTAAACCCCACCGGCACAATGCCGACGCCCTACCGAGGAAACTGGACCCGGCCGGTCCTGAACCGGGTCGGCTACCGACCGTAATTCCCTTGCAAGAACTTCACAGTCAGCGACCGCCGTCACATTATCAGGGATTTCTCAGGCCATTTCAGGCCTGTTAACCGGCTCATGCATCAGTTCTGAAACAAAGCACGTGTCCCGCCTCGAAGGCTTCGAGGCGGGACACGAATCGATGAACAACCGGTCACGAATGGCTCAGTCGGAAGCAGGCCCCGAGTCGGCGGACGACGTCGAGACGCTCACGGACGGCGACGACTGCTCGGCCGCGACGGTCTTCTTCGTCGCCGCCTTCTTCGCCGTCGTCTTCTTGGCGGCCGTCTTCTTGGCGACCGTCTTGGCGGCGGTCTTCTTGGTGGCCGCCTTCTTCGCCGTGGCCTTCTTCGCGGTCTTGCGCGCCGCGGTCTTCTTGACCGGGGCCTCCGGCTCCGACACCTCGGTACCCGGGGCGTCGGGCGTGTCGGAGTCGGTGCTGTCGACCACGACGACCGCTGCCTCTTCGGCACCGGACGGCGACCCGGCCGGAGCGGTGACCTTGCGGGTCGCCCGGCGGCGGGCACGCGGCGGGGCCGCCGGGGCGGCCTCCTCGTCGGCCACGGGAGCCGCCGTCTCCGCGGGAGCGGGTGCCGCGGGGGCCTCGACCACCGGGTCCTCGGCCGCGACGGGCTCCGCCGCGGGCTCGGACGGCTGGACCGGCGGCGTCACGTCGGCCTGCTTGGGCGATCCCGCCGGGGCGGTCGCCTTCCGGGTCGCCCTGCGGCGCGTGCGCGCCGGGGGCGCGGCCTCGGCCTCGGGGGCCGCGGGCTCCACCGGGGTCTCGGCGACCGGCTCCGGCTCCTGCGCCTGCTCGGCCACCGGGGCCGCCGGGGCGGTCTCGGCCACCGGGGCCGGCGTGCCGGCCGCAGCCGTGGCCTTGCGGGTCGCCCGCCGGCGGCCACGGCCGCGCGACGCGGCGGCCTCGGCCTCGGCCGGGCTGCTGTACAGCTCCTCGTCGGCGACGAACTCCGGCTCGGGCAGCGCGACCGGAGCAGCGACCTCGGCGGCCACCTCGGCCTCGGTCTCGGCCTCGGAGGGCTGCTCGGCCTGCTCGTGCTCGTGGCCGTGCTCGTGCTCGTGACCCGACCCACCGCGGCCGCGCTTCTTGGAACGCTTGCCACCGCCGCCGCCGGCCGCCGTGGGCTGCTCCATGTGGACGATCACGCCGCGCCCGTTGCAGTGGACGCAGGTCTCGGAGAAGGACTCCAGCAGGCCCTGGCCCACCCGCTTGCGGGTCATCTGGACCAGACCCAGCGACGTGACCTCGGCGACCTGGTGCTTCGTGCGGTCACGGCCCAGGCACTCCAGCAGCCGCCGCAGGACCAGGTCCCGGTTGGACTCCAGCACCATGTCGATGAAGTCGACGACGACGATGCCGCCGAGGTCGCGCAGCCGCAGCTGACGCACGATCTCCTCGGCCGCCTCCAGGTTGTTCTTGGTGACGGTCTCCTCGAGGTTCCCGCCCTGTCCGGTGAACTTCCCGGTGTTGACGTCGACGACGACCATCGCCTCGGTCTTGTCGATCACCAGCGAGCCGCCGCTCGGCAGGTAGACCTTGCGGTCCAGCGCCTTCATCAGCTGCTCGTCGATGCGGTACGTCGCGAAGACGTCGACCTCGGAGGTCCAGCGCGACAGACGGTCCGTCAGGTCGGGCGCCACGTGCGAGACGTAGCCGTGGATGGTCTCCCAGGCGTCGTCACCACTGACGATCACCTTCGAGAAGTCCTCGTTGAAGATGTCGCGGACGACCCGGACGGTCATGTCCGGCTCGCCGTAGAGCAGCGTCGGCGCGTTGGAGCTGCTCGTGTTCTTCGACTTCTTCTGGATCTCCTCCCACTGCTGCTGCAGCCGCTCGACGTCACGGCGCAGCTCGTCCTCGCTCGCGCCCTCGGCGGCGGTGCGCACGATGACGCCCGCGTCCTCGGGGACGATCTTCTTGAGGATGGTCTTCAGCCGGGCCCGCTCGGTGTCGGGCAGCTTGCGGCTGATCCCGGTCATCGAGCCCTCGGGCACGTAGACCAGGTACCGGCCGGGCAGCGAGACCTGGCTGGTCAGGCGGGCGCCCTTGTGCCCGATGGGGTCCTTCGTCACCTGGACGAGCACGGACTGGCCGGACTTCAGCGCGGTCTCGATGCGGCGCGGCCCGTGGGCCATGCCCAGCGCCTCGAAGTTGACCTCGCCCGCGTACAGGACGGCGTTGCGGCCCTTGCCGATGTCGACGAAGGCGGCCTCCATGGACGGCAGGACGTTCTGCACCTTGCCCAGGTAGACGTTGCCGACGTAGCTGGTGGCCTGCTCCTTGTTGACGTAGTGCTCGACGAGCACGTTGTCCTCGAGGACGCCGATCTGGGTGCGCTCGCCGCTCTGGCGTACGACCATGACCCGCTCGACGGCCTCACGGCGGGCCAGGAACTCGGCCTCCGTGATGATCGGGACGCGGCGACGGCCCTGCTCACGCCCCTCGCGGCGGCGCTGCTTCTTGGCCTCCATACGGGTCGAGCCCTTGATGGACTGGACCTCGTCGAAGCCGGTGCCGGGCTCGCGCTCGGCCTCCTTCTTGCGCGGCTCGCGGACCTTGACGACCGTACGCTCCGGGTCGTCCGAGCCCGTGCCGTGGTCCTCGCCGGAGGCGTCCCCGCTGCGACGGCGACGGCGACGGCGGCGACGGCTGCTGCTGGAGCCGGAGGAGGACTCGTGGTCGTCGTCCTCGTCGTCGTCCTGCGCCTGCTGCTCGTCCTCGGAACGGTCGGCGGCGGCGTCGTCCTGCTGCTCCGCGTCGTCCGTGTCGTTGGCCTCGCCGCGACGGCGGCGCCGGCCGCCACGCCGGCGGCGGCGGGAGGGACGGTCCCCGTACTCGTCCGACTCGTCGCCCTCGTGCTCGGCGTCCGACTCGGTCTCGGCCTCGTGCTCGTCCTCGACGGCGGCCGGAGCGGTCTGCTCGGCCGGAAGGGTGACGGGGGTCGTGGCCGGCTCGGTCTCGACGGCCTCGCCACGACGGCGGCGGCGACGGCGCGAACCGCCCTGGGGCGCGGACTCGGCGGCCTCGGCGGACGCTTCGGCCTCGGCGGGGGCGGCGGCCTCGACGGCCTGCTGACGGGCCTCGGCCCTGCGCGGCGCCCGCTCCTGGGTCTTCCGCTCCTGGACGTCGTCACTCTCGTCGTACGCAGGGGCCGAACCGGCAGCAGCGGCGGCGGCAGCCGCGGACTCCGGGGTCTGGAACATCGGCTCGGCGAAGACCGGGGCCTGGAACACGGCCACGGCGGGGCGCGTGGCGCGACGGCCCTTGCGGGCCGGCTCCTCGGCCTTGCCGGTGAACTCGGGACGGCCGGCCGCGGCGGTGGCGCGGCGGCGCTGACGGCCTCGCGGCGCGGCCTCCTCGACCTGCTCGGGCTCGGCGGCCAGCTCCTCGGCGACGGCGGCGGGGAGGCTCTCGGCCTGCTCGGCCGTCGCCTCGGCGACCTCCTCGACGGGCTGCGGGCTGCCGGCCGGGGCGCTCGCCTTGCGGGAGGCGCGGCGGCGGGTACGTGCCGGGGGCGCGGCCTGGTCGGCCTCCTCGTCCCGGGCGGGCTCGGCGACCGGCTCCGCCACGACCGCGGCGGGGGCGTCGGTGGTCCCGGCGGCGGCCTGCGGTGCACCGGCCGGTGCGGACGCACGGCGCCTGGCACGGCCACGCGGCGCGGCGGCGGGCTCGGCCTCGGGGACCTTCGCGGCCTCGGCTGCCTCCGTGGTCTTCGCCGGCTCGGCCACGGCGGTGTCCTGGACGACGGGCTCGGCCTCCTGCGGGCTGCCCGCCGGGGCGGTCGCCTTACGGGTGGCGCGGCGGCGGGTGCGTGCCGGGGGCGCGGCCTCGACGACGGGGGCCTCGGCGGCCTCCTCGGTCTCCTCCGCCTCCTCCTCGGCCGGGGCGGTCTCCACGACCGGCTCCACGACCTCGGCGGTCTGCGGGGCACCGGCGGGAGCGGTCGCCTTGCGCACGGCACGGCGGCGCGTGCGAGCCGGCGGCGCGGACTCCGCCGGCTCGGCGGTCTCGGCCGGGGCGGGCTCGGCCACCGGGGGCGCGGCCACGGTCTCCGTGGTCTCGGCGGCCTGCGGGGCGCCTGCGGGAGCGGTCGCCTTGCGTACGGCGCGACGGCGCGGGCGTGCCGGGGGCGCGGCCTCGGCCGCGGGGGTCTCCTCGGCATCGGCCGTCACGGCCGGCGTGACGTCCTCGGAGGCAGCCGTACCCTGGGCGCCCGTGGGCGGACCGGCGGGGCGGGAGGCGGCGCGGCGCCTGCGGCGCGGCGGCAGCTTGTCCCCGGGGGCGTTGTTGTCCTCCGCGTGTGCGGGGTTTCCGGTGGTACCGGATTCGTTCGGCTCGTGCATGCGGGCGGTTCTCCCGTCGCGCTCCCGGGCGCCGCGCCTGATTCCGGTCCGGCGCGATGCGCGCGAGATGCGCGGTACCGCCGTCCGGGGCGCGGGCGCCGCACGGGAGCTGATGTCTGGCTCGCCGGTTCCGTACGCGCTACGCACGGCCTGGCGAAAGTCTTATGGGGCGGTGCGCGGCCCGACCCAGGTGGCTCCCGAGTCCGAGGGCTGCGCTACAACGACCGCCTTACGCGGAACCTGCACCTTCCGGCGCCGTCGCGGCGGCGGCCGGATCGGCCGTGGTTACGGCCGGGGCTGCCTCGCGGTCGGGCGCGAGCGGGTCGGTCACCGTGCCGGACTCCTCGTCGAAGAGCCCCTGCGCCAGCCTGGTCACCGCAGCGGGGACCGGCGGCGTTAGGTCGGCCACAGCTCGGAGACCGGACAGGACGTCGTCGGGTCGCACGGCAGGTGTCACGTGCCGCACTACCAGCCGCAGTATCGCACAGGGCCCGTCCCCGGACCTATCAGGCTGTGGATCACACGCCTCCAGACCGGCGACGGCCGCGCGGGCGTCGAAGGTGCGCACGCCGTTCTTCGCACGGCGCTGGACCTCGACGGTATCGGCGGCCAGGAAGGCCGCGACGGCCTTCTCCGCGTCCTGCACGGCCACTCCGTCCAGCCGCATCTCCCACACGGAGGCGGTGAGCCGGTCGGCGAGGCCGGAGGTACGTGCCTCCACCGCGTCGATCACGTCGAGGCCGTCGGGCATCGACGCGTCGAGCAGCCTGCGCAGGGTGTCCGGATCCCGCGCCTCGGTGAGGGCGATCTCCAGGAACTCGGCCTCGCTGCCCGTACCCGTGGGGGCGGCGTTGGCGTACGACACCTTCGGATGCGGGGTGAAGCCGGCCGAGTAGGCCATGGGCACCTCGGAGCGGCGCAGCGCCCGCTCGAAGGCACGCTGGAAGTCTCTGTGACTGGTGAACCGGAGGCGGCCCCGCTTGGTGTAGCGCAGTCGGATGCGCTGCACCGCCGGTGCGGGCGGCGGGCCTTCGGGCTGTCGCTTGCCCAGTGGTTCTTCTCCTCGGTGCGGGGCGGCCGCGGTGGCGTGCCGCCCACGAAGTACAGGGTGCCCCGGGGTGCCGCTCCGGCTCACCCCCGCTCGACCGTTGGGTCGGCGAGCAGGGAGATCTCGGGCGCGGGCGCCGCGCTGGGGACAGTCGTTGTCCTACCCAGGGTACGCGCAGCGGACTCGTCGAGTTCCCGCACGTCCGTGACCTGGGGCGGGCCGACCAGGGCGCGCCATGCGTCACGGCGTGCCGCACGCAGGGTCGCGCGGGCCGAGGCCAGGGCGTCGCGTGCCGTGCGTCCCGCCTCCAGAGCCGCCCTCTTCACCGGCGCCCAGGCCACGTCACGCACGAAGTGCCCCACCGGTGTGCACACCGTGCGGTAGGCCCAGGCCACCGGCGCTCCGACCAGGTGCCACGCCAGCCAGGCCAGCGCGCGGCCTGCGGCGCGCGAGAGGAACCCGGCGATCCGCCAGGCGACGCCGACGGCGGTCACGATCTCCCGGCCCACGGGGGCCAGGACGCGCCGGTACACCCACGCGACGGGCAGCAGGAGGAGGAGGGTGGCCAGCCATGCGGCACCGGTCCACACTCCCCGTCCCAGGAATGCCAGCCCCCGCCCCAGCATCCCCAGTGTCCGGACGATCCCGTGTCCCAGCGGCGTCAGCACACTCCGGTACACCCACGCGACGGGCAGCACGAGGAGGGTGGTGACCAGCCACGCGCCCGCGATGCCGAGCGGCCTGAGGAGGTGGCGCCACACCCCGACGGCCGGCCACACCAGGAGGAGGGTGACCAGCGCGGTCACCGCCGGGACGAGCAATTCGGCGTACACCCACCGCAGCCCGTGTCCGACCGGGGTGAGCACCGCCCGGCAGAGCCACACCAGGGGGACGACGACTCCGTACCGGACGACCGGGACGACGACGTACCGCCAGAGCCCCACCCAGGGCCGCACGAGGACGGCCACGGCCAGCCAGGCGAGCACCTTGCCCACCGGGGTGAGCACCTGGTCGTGGACCCGTCGCAGCGCCCGGCCCAGGGGGCGCAGCAGTACCCGGTCGAGGAAGAGGCCGCCCGCGACGAGCAGGTCCCAGAGCATGCGTACCGGCAGGACGAGCACCAGCACCACGATCCGCACCGGAATCCTGATGAGGGTGGTCAGACAGCCTTCCCCGCCCTCGTACGGCGCGGGCGTGCGGTGCTTGTCGGGGTCCATGCCGGGGAGGACGCGAACGCCCGGCCCAGGGTTTCCCGGGCCGGGCGTTCGTCACCGGGCTGTCACCCGGAGGGTCTACTTCACGACCGTCAGCGGCAGAAGCTTCTTGCCGGTGGGGCCGATCTGGATGTCGAGGTCGAGCTGCGGGCACACGCCGCAGTCGAAGCACGGCGTCCAGCGGCAGTCCTCGACCTCGGTCTCGTCGAGCGAGTCCTGCCAGTCCTCCCAGAGCCAGTCCTTGTCGAGGCCGGAGTCCAGGTGGTCCCAGGGCAGGACCTCCTCGTACGTCCGCTCACGGGTGGTGTACCAGTCGACGTCCACGCCGAAGTCCGGCAGGGTCTTCCCGGCGCTCTTCATCCAGAGGTCGTAGCTGAAGTGCTCGCGCCAGCCGTCGAAGCGGCCGCCGGACTCGTAGACCTCGCGGATGACGGAGCCGACGCGGCGGTCGCCGCGCGAGAGCAGGCCCTCGACGATGCCGGGCTTGCCGTCGTGGTAGCGGAAACCGATCGAGCGGCCGTACTTCTTGTCGTCGCGGATCTTGTCCCGGAGCTTCTTCAGCCGGGCGTCGGTGTCCTCGGCGCTGAGCTGCGGGGCCCACTGGAAGGGCGTGTGCGGCTTGGGCACGAAGCCGCCGATGGAGACGGTGCAGCGGATGTCGTTCTGCCCGGAGACCTCGCGGCCCTTGGCGATGACGTTGACCGCCATGTCGCCGATCTGGAGGACGTCCTCGTCGGTCTCGGTGGGCAGGCCGCACATGAAGTACAGCTTCACCTGGCGCCAGCCGTTGCCGTAGGCGGTGGCGACCGTGCGGATCAGGTCCTCCTCCGAGACCATCTTGTTGATGACCTTGCGCATGCGCTCGGAGCCGCCCTCGGGGGCGAAGGTGAGGCCCGACCTGCGGCCGTTGCGGGTCAGCTCGTTGGCCAGGTCCACGTTGAACGCGTCGACGCGGGTGGAGGGCAGCGAGAGCCCGATCTTGTCGTCCGTGTACCGGTCGGCGAGGCCCTTGGCGATGTCACCGATCTCGGTGTGGTCCGCGGAGGAGAGCGACAGGAGGCCGACCTCCTCGAAACCCGTGGCCTTGAGCCCCTTCTCCACCATCTCGCCGATGCCGGTGATGCTTCGCTCCCGCACGGGGCGCGTGATCATGCCGGCCTGGCAGAAACGGCAGCCGCGGGTGCAGCCGCGGAAGATCTCGACGGACATCCGCTCGTGGACGGTCTCGGCGAGAGGGACGAGCGGCTGCTTGGGGTACGGCCATTCGTCGAGGTCCATGACGGTGTGCTTGGACACGCGCCACGGCACGCCGGACTTGTTGGGCACGACGCGACCGATGCGGCCGTCGGGGAGGTACTCGACGTCGTAGAAGCCGGGGACGTAGACGCCGCCGGTCCGCGCGAGGCGGAACAGGACCTCTTCGCGTCCGCCGGGCCGGCCCTCGGCCTTCCAGGCGCGGATGATCTCGGTGATCTCCAGCACGGCCTGCTCGCCGTCGCCGATGACCGCGCAGTCGATGAAGTCCGCGATCGGCTCGGGGTTGAACGCGGCGTGCCCGCCCGCCAGCACGATGGGGTGATCGACGGTGCGGTCCTTGGACTCCAGCGGGATGCCCGCGAGATCCAGGGCCGTGAGCATGTTGGTGTAGCCGAGCTCCGTGGAGAAGCTGAGGCCGAACACGTCGAACGCGCCGACGGGGCGGTGGCTGTCCACGGTGAACTGCGGCACCTTGTGCGCGCGCATCAGCTCCTCGAGGTCCGGCCACACGCTGTAGGTGCGCTCGGCGAGGACGCCCTCGCGCTCGTTGAGCACCTCGTAGAGGATCATGACGCCCTGGTTGGGGAGTCCGACCTCGTACGCGTCGGGGTACATGAGTGCCCAGCGGACGTCGCATTCGTCCCACGGTTTGACGGTGGAGTTCAGCTCACCGCCGACGTACTGGATGGGCTTCTGCACATGCGGGAGCAGAGCTTCGAGCTGCGGGAAGACCGACTCGGCAGACATCTGTGGACCTTCGTAGCTGGCAGGGGTGACCATCAAGCGTAACCCGGTGCTCAGCCTTTCAGCGCCGCTCGCGGACCCGGCCGCGACGCACGGGCCCAGACCTCGGGCAGTTCGCGCTCGCGTGCCTCCGCGACCGCCTCCTCCCGCCCGTACAGCACTCCCCAGGTGAAGGCGGGCTCCCCCGCGGCGTGGGCCTGCACCGCCAGGGTGCGCAGGGCGTCCCGGGCCACGACGCCGTCCTGGTGGTCTCCGAGGACCGACTGGACGGACTTCATCCGTTTGGCGAACCGCTTGGCCGGCTTGCCCAGGGCGGGCCTGGCCGCCTCGGCGGCGTAGCGGACGCGTTTGGCGGCCTTGCGCGCCTCGTGCATGGCCACGTCCCGCTCCTCGCCCGGCCGCTTTTCCAGCGCGTGTCCGACGCGGCCGGCGAGGCGCTCGTACTCCTTGAGCACGGCGCGGGGCAGCGCGTCACCCGGTGCCCCCGCGGCGGCGGGGAGCAGGGGCGGGTCGGCGAGGAAGGCGTCCAGGGAGTCCAGCAGCGCCAGGTAGCGCTCCGCGTCGAGCACGGAGGCGACCCGCTGCCGTGAACCGGTGCGCCGGGCGGCGAAGGCGAGCTCCAGCCGGGCGTCCACCGGGCCCAGGACCAGTGGGGCGGGCAGCGCGGCGAGCCGGGCATGGAGCCGGGCGTCCAGGACCTCCCGGTCGCGGTCCGCCCCGAGCTCGGCGGCGAGCCACTTCAGCTCGTCGCGGAGGGGGTCGGTGACGGTCCGGTCGAGCAGCCGGCGGTACGTCCTGAAGGCGCTGCGCAGCCGTCGGGTGGCGACCCGCATGCGGTGCACGCTGTCGGGCAGGTCGCGGCGCACGGCCGGATCGAGCGCGACGAGAGCGGCGATCTGGTGCCGTGCGTAGGCGAGCACGTGGTCGCCCGCCGTGCGGGGGGAGGGCTGTTCCTTCGTCCGCCGCCGTTTCCGCGGGGCGGTCTCGGCCAGGGCCCTGGCCAGCTTGGACGGTGCCTCGGAGGGCCGGACGCCGGCCTTGCGCAGTCGCCGGCCCACGGCGTCGAGGAGCTCCGTGTCGCCGCCCTCGGCCAGCTCGACCTCCATCTCGGTCCACGTCGAGGTGGCGCCGCGGCCCTCCTCGGTGAGGCGCTCCACGAGGACTTCGTCGATGCTCAGTTCGGCGAGCAGGGCGCCGTCCTCGTCGAGGAGGTGGTGGACGTCCCGTGAGGAGAGGATCCGCACGACGGGCACGACCGGTGCGTGCCGCACGCGGGAGCGGAGGAGCTCCGCGAGGTCGGGCGGCAGGGTGTCGGCGAGCGGGGCCCTGATCTCGTCGCGGACGTCGGCGGAGACGGGAAGCTTGAGATGCCACCCGGCGTCGCCCCCGCCGGTTCTGCGGCGCAGGGTCAGGGAGTCCGCGGCGAGCCGGAAGTCCTCGGTGTCGTAGTAGACGGCGTCGAGTTCGGTCGGACCCCGGTGGACGACGGCCGAGACCCCCGCCGCACGGGTCAGGTCCGGCAGCTCGGTTCCGGGAGCCGCTTCGTACTTCCGCTCGACCTCGCGCGTGGAGTCCGCCATGAAAGGCATCTTTCCGCCCTGCGCGCGAACATGCAGGGCGGAAAGGATCCGGTCAGGCCGACATCGGCCTCTGGACCTTGATCGACTGGAGCAGTCCGATCGCCACCCATACGGCGAACATGGACGACCCGCCGTACGAGACGAACGGCAGCGGGAGGCCGGCCACCGGCATGATGCCGAGGGTCATCCCGATGTTCTCGAAGGACTGGAAGGCGAACCAGGCGATGATGCCGGCGGCCACGACCGTGCCGTACAGCTCGGTCGTCCCCCGGGCGATCCGGCAGGCGCGCCACAGGACGACGCCGAGCAGGACGATGATCAGACCGGCCCCGAGGAAGCCGAGCTCCTCGCCCGCGACGGTGAAGACGAAGTCGGTCTGCTGTTCGGGGACGAACTGCCCCGTCGTCTGCGAACCGTTGAAGAGCCCGGTGCCCCTGAGCCCGCCGGAGCCGATGGCGATACGGGCCTGGTTGGTGTTGTAGCCGACGCCGGCCGGGTCGAGCGCCGGGTTGGCGAAGGCCGCGAAGCGGGCGATCTGGTAGTCGTCGAGGACCCCGAGCTGCCACACCGCGAGGGCGCCCGCGGTGCCCGCCCCGAGGAGTCCGAAGATCCAGCGGTTGGACGCGCCGGAGGCCAGCAGCACCCCGAGCACGATGACGGCCATGACCATGACGGAGCCGAGGTCGGGCATCAGCATGACGACCGCCATCGGGATCACGGCCAGCCCGAGGGCCTTGGCGACGGTCCGGTGGTCGGGGTGCTGCTGGTCGCCCGCGTCGACGCGGGCGGCGAGCAGCATCGCCATGCCGAGGATGATCGTGATCTTGGTGAACTCGGACGGCTGGAGCGAGAACCCGCCGGGCAGCAGGATCCAGGCGTGCGCGCCGTTGACGGTCGCGCCCAGCGGGGTGAGGACCGCGAGGACGAGCACGACCGAGATGCCGTAGAGGACCGGCACCGCCCCCCTCAGCGTCCGGTGCCCGAGCCAGACCGTGCCGATCATCAGCGCGAAGCCGATGCCGGTGTTGAGGGCGTGCCGGAACAGGAAGTAGTACGGGTCGCCGTGGGTGAGGGACTCGCGTCCCCGGGTCGCCGACCAGACCAGGAGCGAGCCGATGAACGACAGGGCGACCGCCGAGCCGAGCAGGGTCCAGTCCAGCCGCCGCACGACGGAGTCACGGGCGGTGAGCTTGGCCCAGGCGGAGCGCTCCTCGGGGGCGTAGCGCGAGACGGAGAAACCGGCACCGGCCATCAGTCGCGCCTCCCCGGAGACACGGGAAGGGCTCCCGCGAGCGCCTGGGTGCCGTCCTCCGCGGGAGGCTCCGGGGTGTACGGCTTGATCTTGGGCGACTCGATCTGCCCGTCCGGCTTGATCGTGGGCAGGGTCTTCTGCGGTGTGGGCAGCAGCGCCTTCTTGAGGTTCTGCTTGCCGCTGGCGTCGAGCCCGTAGAGCGCGTTGTAGATGTTGCGCACGGCGGGGCCGGAGGCGCCGGAACCCGTACCACCCTGGGAGATCGTCATGACGATCGAGTAGTCCTTGGTGTACGTGGCGAACCACGAGGTCGTCTGCTTGCCGTAGACCTCGGCCGTGCCCGTCTTGGCGTGCATCGGGATCTTGTCCTGGGGCCATCCGCCGAATCGCCAGGCGGCGCTGCCCCGGGTCGCGACTCCCGCGAGGGCTTCGTCTATCTCGTCGCGCGTGTCTCCCTTGAAGGGGAGCTTGCCGTGCGCCTGGGGTGCGATCTCCTGGACGGTCTTGCCGTCGCCGCTGACGACGGCCTTGCCGACGGTCGGGTCGTACAGGGTGCCGCCGTTGGAGATCGCGGCGTAGATGGTCGCCATCTGGATCGGGGTGACGAGCGTGTCGCCCTGGCCGATGGAGTAGTTGACCGAGTCACCGGCGCGCATCTTGTAGCCCTCGAGGCAGCCCTCGTACGCGATCTTCTCGACGTACGTGCCGTCCTTCTTGCCCTGCTTGCACCACGAGGTCTTGTTGGCGTCGTAGAAGCTCTGCTTCCACTGGCGGTCGGGGACGCGGCCGGAGACCTCGTTGGGGAGGTCGATGCCGGTCTCCTTGCCGAGGCCGAACTGGTGGGCGGTCCTGTAGAACCAGTCCGCCGGATCCTTCTTCGGCTTGTTGCCGCCGTCCTTCGCCCACTCCTTGTGCGCGAGGCCGTAGTAGACGGTGTCGCAGGAGACCTCGAGCGCGCGGCCGATGCTGATGGCCCCGTAGCCCTGGGACTCGAAGTTCTTGAAGGTCTGGCCGCCGATGGAGTACGAGCTGGGGCACGGGTAGTTGCCGTCGAACGGGTACCCGGCGTTGACCGCGGCCGTCGAGGAGATGACCTTGAAGATGGAGCCGGGGGCCGCGGTGCCCTGGATGGCCCGGTTCAGCAGCGGGAAGTTGGACTTCTTGCCGGTGAGCTCGGCGTAGTCCTTGGCGGAGATGCCGCCGATCCAGGCGTTCGGGTCGTACGTCGGCAGGGACGCCATGGACACGATCCGGCCGGTCTTGGCCTCCATGACGACGACCGCACCGGAGTCGGCCTTGTAGAGCTCGTTGGTGTTGCGGTCCATCTCCTTGCGGGCGGTCTCCATCGCCTTGTTCAGCTCGTACTCGGCGACGGCCTGGACCCGGGCGTCGATGGAGGTGACCACGCTGGCCCCGGGCTCCGCCTCGTCGTTCTGGGCCTGGCCGATGACGCGGCCGAGGTTGTCGACCTCGTAGCGGGTGACGCCGGCCTTGCCGCGGAGCTCCTTGTCGTACGTGCGCTCGAGGCCCGAGCGGCCGACCTGGTCGGAGCGGAGGTAGGGCGAGTCGGTGTCCTGGGCCTTGGTGACCTCCTCGTCGGTGACCGGCGAGAGGTAGCCGAGGACCTGGGCGGTGTTGGCCTTGCCCGGTGCGGCGTAGCGGCGTACGGCGGTGGGTTCGGCGGTGATCCCGGGGAAGTCCTCGGCGCGCTCACGGATCGTGAGGGCCTGCTGGGTGGTGGCCTCGTCGGTGACGGGGATCGGCTGGTAGGGCGAGCCGTTCCAGCAGGGCTGCGGGGTCTTGGCGTCGCAGAGCCGGACCTTGTCCCGGACGTCCTCGGGCTTCATGTCGAGCACGTCGGCGAGCCGGGTGAGCACGGCGACCCCGTCGTCCTTCATCTTCATCAGCTCGGTGCGGCTGGCGGAGACCACGAGGCGGGTCTCGTTGTCCGCGAGCGGGACGCCCCGCGCGTCGAGGATGGAACCCCGGACGGCGGGCTGCACGACCTGCTGGACGTGGTTGTTCTTGGCCTCGTCGGTGTACTCCTGCCCGTTGCGGATCTGGAGGTACCAGAGCCGGCCGCCGAGCGTCAGGAGCAGGGAGAAGACGAGGACCTGGATGACGACGAGACGGATCTGGACCCTCGGGGTCCGTCCGGTCTCCGGAATGTTGCTCACGGTGCGCCCCCGGTGGTGGTGGGTCGGCCGGAGGGGCGGGGGTGGCTGCCCCCGGTGCCCGTCCGGTGCCGGTACGGCCTCACAGTCGCTTGACCCCCTTGATCCTTCCCGCGCGTGCGGCGCGGCTGCGGGCCGCCCTCAGGCGCATCCCGCCACGCTGGCTGCCGATCCGCAGCCCGGTGCCCGAGGCCAGCCAGCCCGCGGCGACGTCACCGCTGCCCGAGCTGTCGGCGACCGGGTCGTTCTCCGTACGTCTCGCGAGCGCCATGATCAGCGGAACCGTGAACGGCGCGAGGAGCAGGTCGTACACCGCGGCGGTGAACAGCAGGCTGCCCAGGCCCACGTGACGGGCCGCCGTGTCGTTGACGAGGGCGCCGACGCCGGCGTACAGCAGGGTCGACCCGACGGCCGCCGCGACGACGAACGCCATCGGGGTGAAGGCCGACTTGAGCTGGCCGGTCTCGGGGCGGGCCATTCCGGCGAGGTAGCCGATGACGCAGAGCACCAGGGCGTAGCGCCCCGCCGCGTGGTCCGCGGGCGGCGCGAGGTCGGCGAGGAGGCCCGCGCCGAAGCCGATGAGGGCGCCGCTGACCGGCCCGTACACGAAGGCGAGTCCGAGGACGACGAGGAGCAGCAGGTCGGGTGTGGCGCCGGGGAGCTGGAGGCGGGCGAGGACGGAGACCTGGATGACGAGGGCGACCACGACCAGGGCGACGGAGAGCAGAGTCCGGTTCAGGCGCATGAGGATCAGCTCTATTCCTGCTCGTTCGCCGCGTCGCCGGCTGCCGGGTCGGGGCTGCCCGATGCGGAGGCGTCGGGCTTCTCGTTGATGTTCCCGACGACCTTCCCGCTGCCGTCGACGAGATCGCCGTTCGGCTGGACGGTGACGGTGACGGTCGGGGTGGGCTTGGGCTTCTCCGGCTTCTTGGGCTGCTTCGGCAGCACCATGTCCCGGGGGTCCTCACGGGGCGCCTGGACGACGATGCCGACGATGTCGAGCTTGGTGAAGCCGACGAACGGCTCGACGTAGACGGTCCGTGTCAGGTCTCCCCCGGACGGGTCCACGCGGACGACCTGGCCGACCGGCACGCCGGGGACGAAGGGCTTGTCCTTGCTGGAGCCGAAGGTGACGAGCCGGTCGCCCTTCTTCACCTCGGCCTTGCCGTTGAGGAACTGGACCGAGAGCGGCCGGGAGCCCTGTCCGGTGGCGAAGCCGAGTTCGTCGGTCTTCTCCAGCCGGGTGCCGACGGTGAAGTCGGGGTCGTTGGCCAGCAGGACGGTCGCGGTGTTCGGGCCGACGGTCGTGACCCTGCCGACGAGTCCCTCGCCGTTCAGTACGGTCATGTCGCGCGTGAGGCCGTCGTCGGCCCCCGCGTCGATGGTGATGGTCCAGGAGAAGCCCTGGGCCGCTCCTATGGCGATGACCTCGGCGGCCTTGATGCCGTACTGGCCGGCCCCCGCGCTCTTCAGCATGGTGTCGAGCTGACGGACCTTGCTGGCGTTGCGGTCGTCGCTGCCGAGCTTCGTCTTCAGCGTGGCGTTCTCGTGCTCCAGGGCCGCGATCCGGTCGTGCCGGTCACCGGAGTCCCGTACGGCGCCGATGGCGTTGCCCACCGGGTCCACCGCCGCCGAGACGCCGTTCTCGACCGGCCCGAAGACCGTGGCTGCGGCCTGCCGGGCTCCATCGACAGGCGACTCCTCGCCACCGCGGATATCCACCGTGATCAGGGCGAATGCGATGGCGATCAGCAGCACCAGGAGCAGCCGGCTCTCTCGTGTGTCCCTCACGTGCGGCGGCCGTGCCTTCCTCGTCGGAATGTTCGTGCCTGTATACCAACATTCCGCCGTACGGGACGGCAGTGCCCGTACGGCGGAACGCCGTGTTCTAGCGTCGGGGCTGGGCGTCCAGCACCTGCTGGAGCGCCTCGAACTCCTCGACGCACTTGCCGGATCCGAGCGCCACCGAGTCCAGCGGGTCCTCGGCGATGTGGATCGGCATGCCCGTCTCGTGGCGGAGCCGCTCGTCGAGCCCGCGCAGGAGCGCGCCGCCGCCGGTGAGGACGATGCCGCGGTCCATGACGTCTCCGGAGAGCTCCGGCGGGCACTTGTCGAGCGTCGTCTTCACGGCGTCGACGATCGCGTTGACCGGCTCCTCGATGGCCTTGCGGACCTCGGTCGCGGAGATGACCACGGTCTTGGGCAGGCCCGAGACCAGGTCGCGGCCGCGGATCTCGGTGTGCTCGTCCTTCTCCATCTCGAAGGCCGAGCCGATCGTGATCTTGATCTGTTCGGCGGTGCGCTCACCGAGGAGGAGGGAGTACTCCTTCTTGATGTGCTGGATGATCGCGTTGTCCAGCTCGTCGCCGGCGACCCGGATCGACTGGGCAGTGACGATTCCGCCGAGCGAGATCACGGCGACCTCGGTGGTGCCGCCACCGATGTCGACGACCATGTTCCCGGTGGCCTCGTGGACCGGCAGGCCGGAGCCGATGGCCGCGGCCATGGGCTCCTCGATGATGTGCACCTGGCGCGCGCCTGCCTGCGTCGACGCCTCGATGACGGCGCGCCGCTCGACCCCTGTGATGCCGGACGGCACACAGACGACGACCCGCGGGCGGGCCAGGTAGCGGCGCTTGTGGATCTTGAGGATGAAGTAGCGGAGCATACGCTCCGTGATCTCGAAGTCGGCGATCACACCGTCCTTCAGTGGCCGCACGGCAACGATGTTGCCCGGCGTGCGGCCGATCATCTTCTTTGCCTCGGCGCCGACCGCCAGGATTCCGCCGGTGTTGGTGTTGATGGCCACGACGGACGGCTCGTTCAGAACGATGCCGCGCCCCCTGACGTACACCAGCGTGTTGGCAGTCCCGAGGTCGATAGCCATGTCACGGCCGATGAACGACATTGAGTTCCCCTTGTTCCCCATGAGGATGCGTCGGGCCTTCCCAAGAAGCGAAGAATGGCTTGTTTCAGGTAGGCGAGGGTTGGCGCTGCGGGCGTGGAAGCTTCCATCGTAGTGCCGTATGCACGGACACAGCGCGAGGGTCCTTCGCCATGGCGAGCAGAACGGCTACCCGTTCCACCCATGGTGACGTTACGTCGGAGGGATGCGTTCCCGCGAGACGTGACCCTATGCCGAAGGGCGACCGAATTACTTCGGTCGCCCAGGTCATGAGCGCTGATTGGCGGAGCCGAAGTCAGGAAAGTCCGGGAAAGAACAGCTTCAGTTCTCGTTCCGCGGACTCCTCGGAGTCCGAGGCGTGGATGAGGTTCTCCCGGGTGATCGAACCGAAGTCACCGCGGATCGAGCCGGGCGCGGCGGCGATCGGGTCGGTCGGGCCTGCCAGCGCGCGGACGCCCTCGATCACCCGCTCGCCTTCGGCCACCAGGGCGACGACGGGGCCGGATGCCATGAACTCCACGAGCGGCTCGTAGAACGGGCGGCCCTTGTGCTCTCCGTAGTGCTGCTCCAGGGTCTCCTGGTCGAGCGTGCGCAGTTCCAGCGCGGTGATCGTCCAGCCGGCCTTGCGTTCGATGCGGCCGACGATCTCGCCGATCAGCCCACGCCGTACGGCGTCGGGCTTGAGAAGGACGAGGGTGCGCTGAGTCATGTGCGGCTCCTTGCGGGCTTTCGGTGCGGGTGAGGGCGAGATTACAGGGGTACGCCGACGGCCTCACGGCCGGGCTTACACAGCGTCATCCCCGGGCCGGAGCCTGCGTGCTCTCCTGCGCCTCGGCCTGGGCCGCCCACCGCGCCTTGGCCTCGTCGATCCGGCGGCCGTAGTGCACGGAAGCCCACCACAGGGCCGCGAAGACCACGCCCAGGATGAACATCATCGGGACGAAGAAGCCGCTCAGCACGAGCAGGACCTGGAGCGCCCATCCGAGCTGCACGCCACCCGGCCGGGTGAGCACACCGCAGAGCAGGACGGACAGCAGCATGCCGATGCCGCAGACCGTCCAGACGGTGCCCATG
This sequence comes from Streptomyces sp. NPDC055962, assembly GCF_042270185.1. Classification (NCBI taxonomy): domain Bacteria; kingdom Bacillati; phylum Actinomycetota; class Actinomycetes; order Kitasatosporales; family Streptomycetaceae; genus Streptomyces; species Streptomyces sp. NPDC055962. The sequence goes on along the minus strand of NZ_JBHJYN010000002.1, from coordinate 531,369 downwards.
GACATGTCGTCGGACTTCATCGCGACGAGCCCGGCGAAGCCGATGACGAAGAATTCACCGATCAGGGTCGATGCACAGAGCGTACGCACAGGTCAGCGCCTTCCCAGGAGCAGCCGGGCCTCGCCGACCGTGATCACGGATCCGGTCACCAGGACTCCGGCGCCCGCGTATTCGGCTTCTTCCTCGGCGAGCGTGATGGCCGCCTCCAGCGCGTCGTCCAGACGCGGTTCGACCTGGACACGTTCGTTGCCGAAGACCTCGACGGCGACCGCGGCCAGCGCGTCCGCGTCCATGGCGCGCGGGCTGGAGTTCTGGGTCACGACGACTTCGGCGAAGATCGGCTCGAACGCCTCGAGCAGCCCCTTGACGTCCTTCCCGTCGCTCGCGCCGACGACTCCGATCAGCCGGGAGAAGCTGAACGCCTCGGAGACGCCCTCCGCCGTGGCGAGGGCACCGGCCGGGTTGTGCGCCGCGTCCAGGACGATCGTCGGGCTGGACCTGACGACCTCCAGGCGGCCCGGCGAGAGGACGGACAGGAAGGCCTTGCGGACCACTTCCACGTCCAGGCTGCGGGCCTGTTCCGCGCCGATGCCGAAGAACGCCTCGACGGCGGCGAGCGCCACCGCGGCGTTGTGCGCCTGGTGCGCCCCGTAGAGCGGGAGGAAGATGTTGTCGTACTCGCCGCCCAGGCCCCGCAGGGTCAGCAGCTGGCCGCCGACCGCGATCTCACGGGAGACGATGCCGAACTCCATGCCCTCGCGGGCGACCGTGGCGTCGACCTCGACGGCCTTCTTCAGCATGACCTGCGCGGCGTCGACCGGCTGCTGGGCCAGGATCACCGTCGCGCCCTGCTTGACGATGCCGGACTTCTCACCCGCGATCTCGGCCGCCGTGGAGCCGAGGCGGTCGGTGTGGTCCAGCGAGATGGGGGTGACGACGGCGACCGAGGCGTCGATGACGTTCGTCGCGTCCCAGGTACCGCCCATGCCGACCTCGACGACGGCGACGTCGACCGGCGCGTCGGCGAACGCCGCGTACGCCATGCCCGTCAGGACCTCGAAGAACGAGAGCCGGTAGGGCTGCTGGGTGTCGACCATCTCGACGTACGGCTTGATGTCGTTGTACGTCTCGATGAAGCGCTCGGCCTCGATCGGCGCGCCGTCCAGGCTGATCCGCTCGGTGATCGACTGCACGTGCGGGGAGGTGTAACGGCCGGTACGGAGTTCGAAGGCGCTCAGCAGGGCCTCGATCATGCGGGCCGTGCTGGTCTTGCCGTTCGTCCCCGTGATGTGGATCGAGGGGTAGGCGCGCTGGGGCTCGCCCAGGACGTCCATCAGGGCCGCGATGCGGGTCACCGACGGCTCGAGCTTGGTCTCGCCCCACCGGCCGGCGAGCTCCTGCTCGACCTCGCGCAGCGCCCTGTCGGTCTCGGGGTCGGCCGGGCGGTCGGGGACGGCCTCGCCCTGCGGCGGGCCCGACTGGGTGCGCAGCGTCCGGCTCCCGGCCTCGATCACCGCCAGGTCGGGGTCGCGCTGGGTCTCTTCGTCGACGATCTCCGCGAAGGTGTCGTCGGGGTCGGACGCGTCGTGCCGGTCTGAAGGGCGGGGCTCACTCACAGGGCCAGTCTACGGATGGCCGCCGACATCGCGCGCAGCGCCCGCTGCCTGCTCCCTGCGGACACGGCCCGGGATGCGGCGGAGCCCCCGCGCTCCCGGTCGGTCGGGGGTGCGGGGGCTCCGGCTTCAGGTCATCAGCCCTGGGGCAGGTTCGCCAGCTGAGCGCTGATCCGCTCGATGTCGGCCTCCGCCTTGGCGAGGCGGCCACGGATCTTGTCGACCACGTTGTCCGGGGCCTTCGCGAGGAAGGCCTCGTTGCCGAGCTTGCCGGTGGCCTGTGCCTTCTCCTTCTCGGCGGCGCCCAGGTCCTTCGTCAGGCGCTTGCGCTCGGCCTCGACGTCGATGGTGCCGGACAGGTCGAGGGCGACCGTGGCGCCGGCGACCGGCAGCGTGGCCGTCGCGTGGAAGCCGTCGCCGGCCGGCTGCAGGCGCAGCAGCTGGCGGATGGCCGCCTCGTGCGGGGCGAGCACCGTGCCGGTGACGGTCAGCTCGGCCGGGACCTTCTGGCCGGGCTGCAGGCCCTGGTCCGAGCGGAAGCGGCGGACCTCGGTGACGACCTGCTGGACCAGCTCGATCTCCTTCTCGGCGGCCTCGTCACGGAAGCCGCTGTCCTTGGGCCAGTCGGCGACGACGACGGACTCCTGACCCGTGAGGGTCGTCCAGAGCTGCTCGGTCACGAACGGGACGATCGGGTGCAGCAGCCGGAGCGTGACGTCCAGGACCTCGCCGAGGACCCGGGCGGACACCTGCGCCTGCTCGCCGCCGGCGAAGAACGTGGTCTTCGACAGCTCGACATACCAGTCGAAGACCTCGTCCCACGCGAAGTGGTAGAGGGCGTCGCTGAGCTTGGCGAACTGGAAGTCCTCGTAGAACGCGTCGGCGTCGGCGACGGTCTTGTTCAGCCGCGACAGGATCCAGCGGTCGGTGGCCGAGAGCTTCTCGACGGGCGGGAGCTCTCCCTCCACCGTCGCGCCGTTCATCATCGCGAAACGGGTCGCGTTCCAGATCTTGTTGGCGAAGTTGCGGGAGGCCTGGACCCAGTCCTCGCCGATCGGGACGTCGGTACCGGGGTTGGCACCCTTGGCCAGGGTGAAGCGGACGGCGTCGGAGCCGTACGTGTCCATCCAGTCCAGCGGGTCGACGACGTTGCCGAAGGACTTCGACATCTTCTTGCCGCGCTCGTCACGGACCAGGCCGGTGAGCGCGATCGTCTTGAACGGGGCCTCGCCGTCCATGACGTACAGACCGAACATCATCATCCGGGCGACCCAGAAGAAGATGATGTCGTGGCCGGTGACCAGGACGTCGGTCGGATAGAACTTCTTGAGGTCCGGGGTCTCCTCGGGCCAGCCGAGCGTGGAGAACGGCCAGAGACCGGACGAGAACCAGGTGTCCAGGACGTCGTTGTCCTGCGTCCAGCCCTCGCCGGTGGGCGGCTGCTCGTCGGGGCCGACGCAGACGACCTCGCCCGCGGGGCCGTACCAGACGGGAATGCGGTGGCCCCACCAGAGCTGGCGCGAGATGCACCAGTCGTTGAGGTTGTCGACCCAGTCGAAGTACCGCTTCTCCATCTCCTTGGGGTGGATCGCGACCCGGCCGTCACGGACCGCGTCACCGGCGGCCTTGGCCAGGGTCTCGACCTTGACCCACCACTGGAGCGACAGCCGGGGCTCGACGGTCGTGCGGCAGCGGGAGCAGTGGCCGACGGAGTGGACGTACGGGCGCTTCTCGGCCACGATCCGGCCCTGTCCGCGCAGCGCGCCGACGATGGCGGAACGGGCCTCGAAGCGGTCGAGGCCCTCGAACGGACCGGCGACGGTGATGACACCGCGCTCGTCCATGACGGTCATCGACTCCAGGCCGTGGCGCTGGCCGATCGCGAAGTCGTTCGGGTCGTGCGCTGGCGTCACCTTGACGGCGCCCGTGCCGAACTCCGGGTCGACGTGGTGGTCGGCGACGACCGGGATCGTGCGATCGGTGAGCGGCAGCTTGATCCGCTTGCCGATGAGGTGCGTGTACCGGGCGTCGTCCGGGTGGACGGCGACCGCGGTGTCGCCCAGCATCGTCTCGGCGCGCGTCGTGGCGACGACCAGCGTCTCCTCGCCCTCGCCGTACGTGATGGAGACGAGCTCGCCGTCGTCGTCCTGGTAGTCGACCTCGATGTCGGAGATCGCGGTGAGACAGCGGGGGCACCAGTTGATGATGCGCTCGGCGCGGTAGATCAGCTCGTCGTCGTAGAGCCGCTTGAAGATGGTCTGGACGGCGGCGGACAGCCCCTCGTCCATGGTGAAGCGCTCACGGGACCAGTCGACGCCGTCGCCGAGGCGGCGCATCTGGCCGAGGATCTTGCCGCCGTACTCTTCCTTCCACTGCCAGACGCGCTCGACGAACTCCTCGCGCCCCAGGTCGTGGCGGGACCGGCCCTCCTCGCCGAGCTGCTGCTCGACCTTGTTCTGGGTGGCGATGCCGGCGTGGTCCATGCCGGGCAGCCACAGCGCCTCGTACCCCTGCATCCGCTTGCGGCGCGTGAGGGCGTCCATGAGCGTGTGCTGGAAGGCGTGGCCCAGGTGGAGGGAGCCGGTGACGTTGGGCGGAGGGATGACGATCGTGTACGGAGGCTTCTCGCTCTCCGGGTCGGCCGTGAAGTAACCGCGTTCCACCCAGCGCTCGTACAGCTTCCCCTCTACCTCGGCCGGCGCGTACTGGGTCGGCAGTTCGGGGATGCTGGCTGGCTGCTGCGCTGCGTTCTCGGTCACGGCACACAGTTTAGGGGCGTCACAGTCGTGCACTGAAACCGGTTTGTTGAGTAACGGTGTATGCCCGGATGCCCTATGTGAGCGCCGCTTCCGTCAGGATGTTCGGAACGCATAAGCATTCTGGAGGGGACAGCGCCATGAGCTACAACCAGCCGGGTCCGTACGGCGGGCAGCCGCCGCAGGGCCAGCCCGGACCGTACGGCCAGCAGCCGGGTCCGTACGGCCAGCAGCCCGGCCCGTACGGCGGCCCGCCGCAGCCTCCGCAGGGCCAGCCCGGCTACGGCTACCCGCAGCAGGCCCCCCAGGGTGTCCCGCCGCAGCAGCAGCCCCCGCAGCCGGGCTACGGCTACCCGCAGCAGCCCGGCCCGTACGGCCAGCAGCCGCCCACCCCGCCGTACGGCGGGCAGCAGGCCTACCCCGGCATGCCGCCCCAGCCGGGTGCGCCGAAGAAGAAGACCGGGCTGATCATCGGCGCGGCCGTGGTGGCGCTGGCCGTCGTGGCGGGCGGGGTGTACTTCCTGACGTCGGGCGGATCGAGCAACAGCGATGTCGCGGACTCCACCAAGGGCTACAAGCTCACGCCGGCGGCCTCGGTGGACGCCTACAAGCAGGACACCAAGTCCGCCCAACCCTCGTCCGCGATGACCGGCAAGGAGAAGGCCGAAGCCGAGGCCATGGGCGTGACGAATCCGAATCAGGTCGGCGCGCAGTACATGAGCGGCGACATGGAGAAGAATCCGCTCACCACGAAGCTGCTCATCCTCAAGGGCATCTGGGGCCAGGTCGATGACCCCGCCAAGGTGATCGACGGTTCCTTCAAGAACGCCGAGAACGAAGCGGCGATGGACAAGGACATGAAGGGGTCGCTGGTCGGCAGCCCCAAGAACGTCACCCCGGCGGGCTTCGAAGGCGCGCTGATGAAGTGCCAGGACGTCAAGGTCGTCAACGAGGAGGGGGACGGGTCCGTGCAGAAGGGCCCGAAGGAGATGACCATGCCGGTCTGCATCTGGGCCGATTACAGCACCGTCGGCGTGGTGATCGGCTTCGACATCGGTGGCGCCATGACGAACAAGGCGATGACGCAGGACGAGACGGCCGCCCTCGCGGCCAAGCTCTACAACACGTCGCGCACCAAGGTCTGATCCTCAACACCGAAGGGGCGCCCGGCCGTTGGCCGGGCGCCCCTTCGTGTGTGTCGTCGTGCCTGCCGCTACGCGGACTTCTCGTGCCGGCCGCCGTCGTTCTTGCCGATCGTGCGCGGCTCGCGCGGGACCAGCGTCGGGTTGACGTTGTTGCGGACGACGTCCGGGGTGATGACCACGCGGGCCACGTCCTTGCGGGACGGGACCTCGTACATCACGGACTGGAGCACTTCCTCCATGATGGCGCGCAGACCGCGCGCGCCCGTCTGGCGCAGGATCGCCTGGTCGGCGATGGCCTCCAGCGCCTCACGCTCGAAGTCCAGCTCCACACCGTCGAGTTCGAACAGGCGCTGGTACTGCTTCACCAGGGCGTTGCGCGGCTCGACCAGGATCTGGAGCAGCGCCTCGCGGTCCAGGTTGTGGACCGAGGTCAGGACGGGGAGACGGCCGATGAACTCGGGGATCATCCCGAACTTCACCAGGTCCTCCGGCATGACCTCCTGGAACTGGTCGCTCGCCTGGATCTCCAGCTTGGAGCGGATCGTCGCGCCGAAGCCGATGCCCTTGGCGCCGGCCCGCGACTCGATGATCTTCTCCAGGCCCGAGAAGGCGCCGCCCACGATGAACAGGACGTTCGTCGTGTCGATCTGGATGAACTCCTGGTGCGGGTGCTTCCGTCCGCCCTGCGGAGGCACGGAGGCGGTGGTGCCCTCCAGGATCTTCAGCAGGGCCTGCTGCACGCCCTCACCGGAGACGTCGCGCGTGATCGACGGGTTCTCGCTCTTACGGGCGACCTTGTCGATCTCGTCGATGTAGATGATCCCGGTCTCGGCCTTCTTGACGTCGTAGTCCGCGGCCTGGATCAGCTTCAGCAGGATGTTCTCGACGTCCTCACCGACATAGCCGGCCTCCGTCAGCGCCGTCGCGTCCGCGATGGCGAACGGGACGTTGAGCATGCGGGCCAGCGTCTGCGCGAGGAGCGTCTTGCCCGAGCCCGTGGGGCCCAGCAGCAGGATGTTGGACTTGGCGAGCTCGATCGCGTCGTCGCGGTTCGCGCCGCCGCCGTTCTCGCCTGCCTGGACCCGCTTGTAGTGGTTGTACACAGCGACCGAGAGGGCCTTCTTCGCGGGCTCCTGCCCGACGACGTACCCCTCGAGGAACTCGTAGATCTCGCGCGGCTTGGGGAGTTCCTCCCACCGCACCTCGGAGGTCTCTGCGAGCTCCTCCTCGATGATCTCGTTGCAGAGATCGATGCACTCGTCGCAGATGTACACACCGGGTCCCGCGATGAGCTTCTTCACCTGCTTCTGGCTCTTTCCGCAGAACGAGCACTTGAGCAGGTCGCCGCCATCACCGATGCGTGCCACGAGGTGCTTCCCCTTCGCCTGGGAGCAGCCTGGTTCAGCGGCTCCTGGTGCCTCTATCCGACGGTACCTTGCCTGGCCCCCCGTTCGGGCCCCCCTTGGCACGGTTCACACGGCCGTGGCCGTGCGGACGGAATGTGCCAAGGGGAAAGACCGACGTCAGACGGACGCGCCTGCGGTGGTCTTACGGGTGGAGACAATCTGGTCCACCAGACCGTACGCGAGTGCGTCGTCAGCGGTAAGGATCTTGTCGCGCTCGATGTCCTCGCTGATCTTCTCCAGCGGGGTGGTGGAGTGCTTGGCCAGCATCTCCTCGAGCTGGGTGCGCATCCGCAGGATCTCGTTGGCCGCGATCTCCAGGTCGGAGAGCTGCTCGCGGCCGGTCTGCGAGGACGGCTGGTGGATCAGCACACGGGCGTGCGGGAGCGCCATGCGCTTGCCCGGGGTGCCCGCGGCCAGCAGGACGGCGGCGGCGGAGGCCGCCTGGCCCATGCAGACCGTCTGGATGTCCGGCTTCACGAACTGCATCGTGTCGTAGATCGCGGTGAGCGCGGTGAACGAGCCGCCGGGGCTGTTGATGTAGATCGAGATGTCACGGTCCGGGTCCATCGACTCCAGGCACAGCAGCTGGGCCATGACGTCGTTGGCCGAGGCGTCGTCGATCTGGACGCCGAGGAAGATCACGCGCTCCTCGAAGAGCTTCGCGTACGGGTCGTACTCGCGCACGCCCTGCGAGGTGCGCTCCACGAAGCGCGGGACGACGTAGCGGTTGTCCACCTGCGGGCCGGTGTAGAGGCCGCTCGCGGAGGCGCCGGAGAAGTTGTTCATGTGGGTCTTCACCATCCTGGTGGCGTATCTGTGGGCTGGGGGTCTCGGCGTACGAGAGGGAGCGGGGTGGCGCACGCCCGGATCAGGCGCCGGTGCCGCCGCCGCCCGGGATGCCCGACGCGACCGAGATGATCTCGTCGATGAGGCCGTACTCCTTGGCCTCCTCGGCGGTGTACCAACGGTCGCGGTCGCCGTCGCGGATGATCGTCTCCACGGTCTGACCGGAGTGGTGGGCGGTGATCTCCGCCATCCGCGTCTTCGTACGGAGCAGGTACTGCGCCTGGATCTTGATGTCCGAGGCGGTACCGCCGATGCCGGCCGAACCCTGGTGCATGAGGATGTCGGTGTTCGGGAGCGCGAAGCGCTTGCCCGCCGTGCCGCCGGTGAGCAGGAACTGGCCCATCGAGGCCGCCATGCCCATACCGATGGTGACCACGTCGTTCGGGATGTACTGCATGGTGTCGTAGACCGCCATGCCCGCGGTCACCGAGCCGCCGGGGCTGTTGATGTAGAGGTAGATGTCCTTGTCGGGTTCCGCGGCAAGGAGCAGGAGCTGCGCGGTGATCTTGTTGGCGATGTCATCGTCGACCTGCTGACCGAGGAAGATGATGCGTTCGCCGAGCAGTCGGCTGTAGACCTGGTCACCGAGGCCTCCACCGAGGGACGGCTCTCCGGCGGCGTAGGGCATCAGATTCGTCACGTATCCACCTGCTCGTCTCTGACGGCTCCGGCCGTCTCAGCGTCTTCGTACCGGGTGGGCCGGGACTACCCGACCCTTCCTCTTCATGGACCCTAACGCGCAGGTGGGACAACGCCATCCCGCTTCCCCAACTGTTCGCTGGGAGCGCAAGGTAAGCCAGTGGGCACAAGGGTTCCCGGGTGCGTCACCGGCCGCGGCCGGGGGGCCCGGGCCGATACGACGGCGGGCCCCGGACGTGGTACGTCCGGGGCCCGCCGCGTGGATCGGTTCAGCGAGCGGAACGGGGCTCAGGCCTCGTTCTTCTCCTCGGCCTTCTCGGTGCCCTCGGCGGCCTCGACCGCCTCGGCCGTCTCCGCCTCGTCCTCGTCGTCCTCGAGCTCGACGATCTCACCGTTGGTGTCGACGACCTTGGCGGCCTCGACGACGACGGCGAGCGCCTTGCCGCGGGCGACCTCGCCGACGAGCATCGGCACCTGGCCGCCTTCGACGACGGCCTGGGCGAACTGGTCGGGGCTCATGCCGGAGGACTGCGCGCGCCGCATGAGGTGCTCGGTGAGCTCCTCCTGGTTGACGTTCAGCTTCTCCTTGTTGACGAGCTCGTCAAGGATGAACTGGGTCTTGATGCCCTTGACGGCCTGCTCGGAGGTCTCGTTCTCGAACTCCTCCAGGGTCTTGCCCTGGATCTCGAGGTACTTCTCGAGGTCGAGACCCATCTGGCCGAGCTGGTGGTGCTCGAGGTTGTGCTTGCGGGTCTGGACCTCGTCCGCGAGAAGCTTCTCGGGGATCGGGACCTCGGCCAGCTTCAGCAGCTCCTCGAGGACGCGCTCCTGTGCCTGGGTGGCCTGGTCGTACTGCTTGGTGTTCTCGAGGCGCTTGCGGCTGTCCTCGCGGAGCTCGGCGAGCGTGTCGAACTCGCTCGCCATCTGCGCGAAGTCGTCGTCCAGCTCAGGCAGTTCGCGCGAGGCGACGGCGGTGACCTTGACGGTGACCTCCGCTTCCTTGCCCTCGGCGGAGCCGCCCTTCAGCTCGGAGGTGAAGGTGGCCTCGCCACCGGCCTCCAGGCCGGTCACGGCCTCGTCGATGCCGTCGAGGAGCTCGCCGGAACCGATGGTGTACGAGACACCCGCGGCCACGCCGTCCTCGAGGACCTCTCCGTCGACCTTGGCCTCCAGGTCGATCGTCACGACGTCGCCCTCGGCGGCGGCGCGCTCGACCGGGTTGGTCGAGGCGAAGCGCTCGCGGAGCTGCTCCACGGCCTTCTCGACCTCTTCGTCGGTGACTTCGAGTGCGTCCACGGTGACCTCGATGCCGGAGTAGTCCGGAATCTCGATCTCGGGACGGACATCCACCTCGGCGGTGAAGGCCAGCAGTTCGCCGTCCTTGAGCTCGGTGATGTCAACCTCGGGCTGGCCCAGAACGTTGAGCTCACCCTCGTTGACAGCCTCGGTGTAGAACTTCGGAAGGGCGTCGTTGACGGCCTCCTCCAGCACAGCACCACGGCCGAACCGCTGGTCGATGACGCGGTTGGGGATCTTGCCCTTACGGAAGCCCTTCACCGTGACCTGCTGGTTGATCTTCTTGTACGCCGCGTCGAGGCTGTCCTTGAGCTCCTCGAAGGGCACCTCGATGCTGAGCCGAACCCGAGTCGGGTTCAGGGTCTCCACGGCGCTCTTCACGGTTCGGTCTCCTTGGTGGCTGACTTCTTGGGGTTCTGCTGGGCCGCCGAGAGGCGGCTTCGCGGATCGAGCCCGGTACATCAGACACACGGGCACGCAATTTGCATAGTAACGGCAAGGGGGAGCACTCCCACAATGCGATCTTGCTGGTGGTCGGGGTGGCCGGATTCGAACCGACGACCTTCCGCTCCCAAAGCGGACGCGCTACCAAGCTGCGCCACACCCCGTCGGTGCGACACGTAGGGTACATGCAGACGAGCGCTGCGTCGGCCGCTTCGCACAGGCCGTCACCGGGGGCGTCACGGGGGGCACACCGATACGGGTGTGCGCGCACCTTCCCGGACCCGCTACGATGCTGTCCGTACCGCGGTCCCCAGGACCTGCGGTGCGGTGCTCGCGGGCGTAGCTCAATGGTAGAGCCCTAGTCTTCCAAACTAGCTACGCGGGTTCGATTCCCGTCGCCCGCTCCAACGGCTCAGGGCCAGGTCAGAGGATTGTTCCTCCGCCTGGCCCTGCTGCTTTCCCCTGGGTCACCCGGCAGGCAGCGCCGCGCGCATCGCCTTCACCGCGGCGCCCGGGTCGTACCCCTCGGGAACGCCCTCGACCATGATGATGTCGCCCTCGATGTGCCGTGAGCGCAACGGCGCGATCTCCCGGTAGGCCGGCGAGTCCCACCAGGCCCGGGCCTCGGCGATGCCAGGGAAGCCGATCATCACGACGTGGCCCGGCCAGACGCCCTCCTTCACCTCGTGCGGGGTGACGTGCACGAGGTAGCGCCCGCCGTGCGCCTCGAAGGTGCCGGGGAGCCGCTCCATGTACGCGGCGATGTCCGGGTGCGGGGCGGCTTCCTGCAGGTGAGCTATGACATAGGCGGGCATGACGTCCTTCCGGTCAGGAGTTCCGCGCGGGCGTCCGGGCCGGCACACCCCCTCGGACGGCGGCATGACGGAGAGCCGGTCGGCCCGCACCGGCCGGCCGGGCCCTTGCGCGGCCTCAGAAGCTGATCTGGTTGATCGTGTCGGCTATCGAGTTCATGAATCTGTTGATCGACGGCGCCATGCCGGTCGAAGCCAGGAAGAAGCCGAAGAGCACGGCGACGACCGCCGGCCCGCCCTTGAGGGAACCGCCGCGGATGAACACCACCAGGACGATCCCCAGCAGAAGCACCACAGACAGTGAAATGGCCACGACTGATCACACCCTTGGTCGGTCCGCCTTGCCGGCCCGGTGGTGTGCGGCCCAGCACACCTCCGTCGCGCCCATCGTGCCACCAACTGCCCTGTGGATGCTGCCGGGTGAAGAAGAGACATGGCCGGATCGCGCCATCCTCGCGCCCCCGTGCGCCCCTGCGTGATCCGGCGTGGACAGCGCCCTGCGGGGCGCTCGGAGGAATGCTGTGCACCCGCTGTGCACAGGGGAGTTCGGATATCCCCGGGTGTGATCGTTTCCATATCCCCACACTTCATTCACAGGGATTTGCCGGGAGTTCGTGCGACGAAATTCACTCTCGCCAACCACCTGTCGATATGCCCCATTTAAGCGGGATGAATCCCTACCTAACGGGCAGTTGCCGGTGGTTTCACTTACGAATAGCCGGGAACACGCGATATCTCTTGAGAGTTTTACGCATACCGATCGACGGGTCTAAGGTGCATCAGATGTCCCAAGCTCCGAGCGAAATTCAGAGGGCCCCGATCACCCCGGAGAGCCGGGAGTCGGAGCCGAGACACGAGCAGACCCTGACGGCCGCGGAAGCCCCTTCCCGCACCGCCAGGACGGCTCCCGCCGGCACCGCCGCCCCCGCACCGGCCAAGCGCCGCGACGCGTACTTCGACAATGTGAAGTACCTCGCGATCGTGCTCGTCGCCGTCGCGCACGCGTGGGAGCCGGTGATGGACGGCAGCCGCACGACACGAGCGCTCTACATGGTCGTGTACACGTTCCACATGCCGGCGTTCATCCTTGTCTCCGGGTACTTCTCCCGGTCGTTCGACATGAGCTCCGCCAAGGTCAAGCGCCTCGTCACCGGCGTCGCGGTGCCGTACGTGCTCTTCGAGACCGCGTACTCGCTCTTCAAGCGGTACGCCGGCGGGGAGGGTGACGCCCCCATCACCCTGCTCGACCCGCTGTTCCTGACCTGGTTCCTGATCGCCCTGTTCATCTGGCGCGTCACCACGCCGATCTGGCAGTCACTGCGGCATCCGCTGCCGGTCGCGCTCGCCATCGCGGCGCTCGCCTCGGTGACGCCGGGCATCGGTGACGACCTCGATCTCCAGCGCGTCTGCCAGCTGCTGCCCTTCTTCGTGCTCGGTCTGCTGATGAAGCCCGAGCACTTCCAGATGATCCGGCGGCGCGAGGTGCGCCTGGCCGCCGTTCCGGTGTTCGCCGCAACCCTGCTCTTCGCCTACTGGGCCGCGCCGCGCATGCAGCTCGGCTGGTTCTACCGGAGCAACAGCGCCCAGGAGATGGACTTCCCCTGGTGGGCGGGTGTCGTGATGACCCTGGCGATGTTCGGATGCGCCCTGGTCCTCACGATCGCCTTCCTCTCCTGGGTCCCGCGCCGGCACATGTGGTTCACCGCGCTGGGAGCGGGGACGATCTGCGGCTACCTGCTGCACGGCTTCCTCATCCGGGCCGCCGACTACTACGACCTGTTCGAGCACCACACGTGGCTGACGGGCCCCCTGGGCCTGGTCGTCGTCTCCCTCGTCGCGGGGGCCGCCGTGACCCTGCTCTGCACTCCCCCGGTCCGGCGCGTGATGCGCTTCGCCACCGAGCCGGACATGAACTGGGCGTTCCGCAGCAGGAGCCCCGCCAAGCGCTGACCGAGGCTGTCCGGATCGACCCCTTCCCGCGGGGCCGGTCCCGTCGCCGCGTCAGCCGGCCGCGGGGTTGGCTGGATCCCGTCGGTCCGTGGGCCTCACGCCCCCGTCGAGTCCCAACAGGCCGCGCACCTGCGCATACTTCTCGGTCAGCCGGGTACGGGTGGCCGGCTCCAGGACCGCCAGCCGGTCCGGATCCGCGTTGTGCGCGAGATCCGACTCCTTGATCAGCAGCGCGCCGGGCGTGGCGAGAATCCGCCCGGTGTACGTGAAGAGGTCCTCGCCGTCCCGCTTGGTGACGGCGAGGACCATTTCTTTCACCTGCCGGGGCAGGGGTGCCTCGTCCAGCCACTCCCGGGACAGCGCGCCGTCCTCGACCGCGTCGTGCAGCCAGGCTGCGGCCCTCTGCTCCTCGCTGCCGCCCCGGATCCGCACGCCTTCGGCCACCGCCGCCAGATGTTCGGTGTAGGGGCGGCCAGCCTTGTCGGTCTGCCCGCGATGGGCTTCGCGGGCGATCGTCTCCACCTGGGCCAGGGTCAGACACGGGATCGGCATGGGCCGACTGTACGCCCGGCGGCACATCTCCTCGACAGTCCACTTCGGCGGTCCACACGTGCACCCCGAATCGTTCGGTAAACTAATTACTGACGATTCCTTGACGCACTCTTGACCGAACGAAGGAGACAGGCTCATCGGACACGCAGACACGCTCATCGCCATGGGGGGCGCGTTCCTCGCCGCCGCCGTGCTCGCCCGTGTCGGCGGGCGCATCGGACTGCCGACCATCCCCCTGTTCATCCTGGCCGGGATCCTGCTCGGCCCGCACACCCCCGGGGTCGTCCTCCTCGACGACCCCCACGACCTGGAGATGCTCTCCGCGCTCGGTCTGGTGCTGCTGCTCTTCTACCTCGGGCTCGAGTTCCACCTGGACGACCTGAAGAAGGGCGGGCGCAAGATGGCGCTCGCCGGCGGCACCTATCTGGCCCTGAACGTCGGCGCGGGCCTCGGCTTCGGTTTCGCACTGGGCTGGGGGACCTCGGAAGCGCTGGTCCTGGCGGGAGTGCTGGGCATCTCGTCGTCGGCCATCGTCACGAAGGTGCTGGTGGACCTCGGCCGGATCGGCAGTCCCGAGACACGGCCCATCCTCGGCATCATCGTCGTCGAGGACGTCTTCCTCGCCCTCTACCTGGCAGCCCTGCAGCCGATCCTGTCCGGCGCGGACAGCCTCGGGGCGGCGGTGCTCGACGGCGGCAAGGCCTTCGGCTTCCTGCTGCTGCTCGCCGTGATGGCCCGCTTCGGTACGAAGCTCGTCGGCAAGCTGATGAACACCAAGGACGACGAACTCCTCGTCATCTCCTTCCTCGGTGTCGCCGTCTTCGTGGCCGGGGTCTCGGAGTGGTTCGGTGTCGCGGACGCGATCGGCGCGTTCATGGTCGGCCTGATGCTGGGCAGCACCACCTCGGGCGCCCGCATCCTGAAGCTGGTCCACCCCCTGAGGGACGCGTTCGGTGCGATCTTCTTCTTCGCCTTCGGACTGTCCATCAACCCGGGCGACCTGCCGAGCGTGCTGTGGCCGGTGCTGGCCGCCGTCGCGGTGACCGTGGCGATGAACGTGTTCGCCGGGATGGCCACGGCCCGGATCTACGCCTTCGGCCCCCAGGCCACGGCGAACATCTCCACCACCCTGTTGGCGCGCGGTGAGTTCGCGTTGATCCTCGCCACGATGGCGGCCGGCGCGGGTCTGGACGAGCGGCTCTCGCCGTTCATCGCCGGCTACGTGCTGCTGCTCGCGGTGCTGTCACCGCTGGCGGCCGGCCGCTCGCACTGGCTCGCCCGGATCCTGCCCGGAGGGCGCGCGCGGGACCAGGAGACCGAGAAGGAGGCGGTACCGGTCTGAGGCGCCGACGCCCCGGGTGCGAGGCAGCGTCCGCGCACCCGGGGACGGGACGCCTGGGGCGAGGCACCTGGAACGGGACACCGGGCGGACGGGATGCCTGGACGGGAAATCCGGCCGCCGGTACGCCTGGAGGACGCCGGGCCGCCGGAACGCCGGGAACGGGACGCCCCGACGGACGGGACCCCCTCGATGGCTCCACGTTCGGGTGACGAGCGAAGGCTGCATTGACGCCTGTGCCGTTTGTGCCGGTTCGTGAACGTCAGGCGCGGCGGGACAGCAGCAACAGCGCACGGTCGTCGTTGACGTCCTTCGCGCAGGCCTCGATCAGATGCCAGGCCGCGCCCTCGAAGCTCGTCGCGACGTAGCGGTCGGCCTCGCCGGTCAGCCGGTCGATGCCGTCGGCGATGTCCCGGTCGGAGGCCTCCACCAGGCCGTCCGTGAAGAGCATCAGGACGTCCCCGGGGGCCAGCGATCCCTTCACCGCGTCGAACTCCGCCCCGTCGTAGACGCCCAGGAGCGGGCCCTCGGCGGCCTTCTCCTCCCACAGGCCGTTGCCGGCGTGCAGTTGCAGGGCGGGCGGATGGCCGGCCGAGAGGAGTTCGTAGTCGCCGGACTCCAGGTCGAGGACGAGATGGATGGAGGTGGCGAATCCCTCGTCCCAGTCCTGGCGCAGCAGATAGCCGTTGGCCGCCGGCAGGAATCCGTGCGGCGGCAGGGACCCCAGGAGGCCGCCGAAGGCGCCGGACAGCAGGAGGGCGCGGGAACCCGCGTCCATGCCCTTGCCGGAGACGTCGGTGAGCACCACTTCCAGGGTGCGGCCGCCGTTGGTGCGGGCGGCGACGACGAAGTCCCCGGAGAAGGACTGGCCGCCCGCGGGGCGGAGCGCCATCTCGCGGTGCCAGCCCTCGGGCAGCCGCGGCAGGGCGCTCTGGACCCGGATCCGCTCGCGCAGGTCGAAGAGCATCGTGCCGCCGCGGCGCCACGGCACCCCGACCCTGGCACGGAACTGGGCCAGGACCAGCCCGAAGAAGCCGCAGGCCGCGACGACCAGGACGGTGCCCGGTGTGACCCGGGCGGGCCCGTCCGCGTAGGGGCCGAGGGCTATGGACTCCACGATCAGGGCGGCGGCCGCGGTCGCGTAGAGACTCAGCAGGCTGGCCGGCCGCAGGAGCAGGCCGCCGGCGACGATCGGCAGGGCCAGGGCGGTCGGGGAGCACCAGACGGGGTTGAGCAGCGTCACGCAGGTGATCACGGGGATGACGATCAGCAGACCGGCCAGGGCTATCCAGTCGGAGCCGTCACCCCGGAAGTAGTCGACGCCGGACCTGCGCAGCGCGATGCGCGCCCGGTGCATCGATCTTCGCCACCGGGCGGGGTAGGTGTCTGCTCCTCTGCGACGGGCCATTGTTGGGGACCTTATCCATCCGACGGCCTCCGGTGCAGGGGGACCCCGTGACAATGTGTTCGAAACGGGTTCGCCAGGGCCTCGCGGCCCTGGTAAGCAGGGCCCATGACTACGGAACTGCGGGTGCTGTCGGCGGCGGAATGGGATGCCTGGTTCGGCTGTCTCGAGTTGGCGTTCGGCGGCGTCCCCTTCGCGCCCGAGAGCCGTGAGATGTACGCCGCCCTGGCCGAGCCGCAGCGTGCGATCGCCCACTGGGACGGCGCGGACTGCGTGGGGACGGCCGGGGCGTACAGCTTCCGCCTGACCGTGCCCGGCGGGGCCGCGGTGCCGGCCGCGGGGGTCACGGGGGTGAGCGTCTCCACGACCCACCGCAGGCAGGGGCTGCTGACGTCGATGATGCGGCGTCAGCTGGACGACGTCCGTTCCTGGGGCGAGCCGCTCGCGGTGCTGCTGGCGTCGGAGCCCGAGATCTACGGCCGGTTCGGCTACGGCGCGGCCACGGCCGAGATGAACCTGAGGATCGACACCTCCCGGGTCCGCCTCACGCTGCCCCCGGGCACGGACGGGGTCCGGGTGCGCCGGTCTTCCCCGGAGCAGGCGCTCGGCGCCTGCGAGGCCGTGTACGGGCAGCTCGCGGCGGCCCGGCCCGGTGGCCTCCTGCGCCGGCCCGGATGGGAGCGGACGCCGGTGAACGACCCGGAGAGCAGGCGGCAGGGCGGCTCCCCGTTGCAGTGCGTCCTCGTGGAGCGGGACGGCGAGGTGACGGGATACGTCACGTTCCACCTGAGGCCCGCGTGGGAGGATGCCGGGCCCCGGGGAACCGTGGCGGTGCGGGACCTCGCGGCGCTGGACCCCGCGTCGTACGCGGCGCTGTGGCGCTTCCTCTTCGGGATCGACCTGACCTCGGTCGTCGAGTGCCACAACCGGCCTGCGGACGACGCCGTGCTCCGGCTGGTCTCCGACGTCCGCCGCTGCGACGTGCGGCTGCGGGACGGGATGTACGTGCGGGTGGTCGAGGTGGGCGCGGCGCTGGAGGCGCGGAGCTACCGGGCGCCGGTGGACGTGGTGCTGGACGTGGAGGACGCCTTCTGCCCCTGGAACGAGGGGCGCTGGCGGCTGACGGCGGACGCGAAGGGTGCGGCCACCTGCCGGCGGACGGACGACGAGCCCGAACTCGCCCTTTCCGCCTCCTCGTTGGGGTCCGCCTATCTCGGCGGGGTGTCCCTGACGACGTTGGCCTCGGCGGGGCTGGTGCAGGAGTTGCGGGCGGGTGCGCTGGCCGCGGCCGCCCTGGCGTTCTCCGCGGACGTGGAGCCGTGGTGCCCGCACGGGTTCTGACCCCGGTCTGACCCGGCGGGCTGTCTACCGGGCCGGTACGGGCGGCTGGCAGGCCGGGCACCAGAAGAGGTTGCGGGCCGCCAGCTCCGCCGTGCGGATCCCGGTGCCGCAGATGTGGCAGGCCTGCCTGGCGCGCCGGTAGACGTACACCTCGCCGCCGTGGTCGTCGACGCGCGGGGGCCGGCCCATCGCCTCGGGCAGGTGCTCGGGGCGGACCGTGTCGATGCGGTTGTTCCGCACCCCCTCGCGCATGAGTGCGCCGAGGTCGCTCCAGATCGCGTCCCACTCGCCCCGTGAGAGGTCCTTGCCGGGGCGGTAGGGGTCGATCCCGTGCCGGAAGAGAACCTCCGCCCGGTAGACGTTGCCGACGCCCGCGACGACCTTCTGGTCCATCAGCAGGGCGGCGACCGTCACGCGGCTGCGGGAGATCCGCTGCCAGGCGCGCTCGCCGTCCTCGTCGGCGCGCAGCGGGTCCGGGCCGAGCCGGTCGTGTATCGCGCGCTTCTCGGGGGCGGTGATCAGGGCGCAGGTGGTGGGGCCGCGCAGGTCGGCGTGGTGGGCGGCGTTGAGCAGCCGCAGCCGGACGGTGCCGGCGGGCGGGGGCGCGGGGACGCCGCCGAAGCCGAGCTTGCCGAAGAGGCCGAGGTGGATGTGGACCCAGACCGAGCCCTCGAAGCCCAGGAACAGGTGCTTGCCGTGGGCGTCGACGCCGGTGAGGGTCCGGCCGTCGAGCAGGGCAGCGCTGTCGGAGAACGTGCCCTGGGGGCTGCTCACCCGCACCGGTCCGCCCGCGAACCGCTCGTGGTGGTCCGCGGCGAGGCGGTGGATCGTATGCCCCTCGGGCACGGCGGGTCTCCTGGTAACGCGCTCGTGCCGCCGGGAACGGTCCCGGCGGCACGAGGGAGGCGGGTGCGGGGCGGTTCAGCCCTGCTGCGGGTGGTGGGCCGGGATCGGGGGGAGCTCGCCGGTGTTCTCGTACGCCGTGAGCATGTCGATGCGGCGGGTGTGGCGCTCCTCACCGGAGTACGGGGTGTCGAGGAAGATCTCGACGAACCTGGTGGACTCCTCCACGGTGTGCATCCGGCCGCCGACGGCCACGACGTTGGCGTCGTTGTGCTCACGGCCGAGCGCGGCGGTCTGCTCGCTCCAGGCGAGCGCGGCGCGGACGCCCTTGACCTTGTTGGCGGCGATCTGCTCGCCGTTGCCGGAGCCGCCGATGACGATGCCGAGGCTGCCCTTGTCCGCGGCCGTCCGTTCGGCGGCGCGGAGGCAGAACGGCGGATAGTCGTCCTGGGCGTCGTAGATGTGGGGACCGCAGTCGACGGCCTCGTGGCCGTGGGCGGTGAGCCACTCGACGAGGTGGTTCTTCAGTTCGAGGCCGGCATGGTCGGAGCCGAGGTACACGCGCATGGAGCGAAGTGTGGCACGGGCGGGGCGGGGTAACCGTCAGCGGGGTCGGGAGCGGCCGGGCTTTTCGCGGGCCGTCCGGTCCGGGATCACGGCCTGTGCGCAATCCCACTCGGGCAACAATCAGGTCAAGGAACCGGATGAAGGGGTTCCGCATCCGGGCTCGGCCGGGCTTGAATGCGTGGCCTTGCCTCCGCACCACCCCCGCGCAGGCAAGAACCCGACACACGTGATCAGAAAACGTAAGGATTCGATCCATGACGTCGCAGACGACTCTGGCCGGGCCGGGCCAACAGCCCGGCGAGCCGGGTAAGCCTGACTCCCCGGACGGGCTCCAGGCCGGTCTCAAGAACCGTCACCTCTCGATGATCGCCATCGGCGGCGTCATCGGAGCGGGCCTCTTCGTCGGCTCCGGAGCCGGCATCGCCGCGGCGGGACCGGCCATCCTCCTGTCGTACGCCCTGGTCGGCGCGATGGTCGTCTTCGTCATGCGGATGCTGGGCGAGATGGCCGTCGCCCGCCCGAGCTCCGGGTCCTTCTCCGCGTACGCGGACCGGGCCCTGGGCCGCTGGGCCGGCTTCTCCATCGGCTGGCTGTACTGGTTCTTCTGGGTCGTGGTGCTCGCCGTCGAGGCCACGGCGGGTGCCAAGATCCTGGAGAGCTGGGTCCCCGGCGTCCCCCAGTGGGCCTGGGCCCTGATCGTCATGGTGGTGCTGACCGCGACCAACCTGGTCTCCGTCGGCTCGTACGGCGAGTTCGAGTTCTGGTTCGCCGGGATCAAGGTGGTGGCGATCGGCGCGTTCGTCGTCGTCGGCCTGCTCGCCGTCTTCGGCGTGCTGCCCGGCTCGGACCACGCGGGATCGGGCCTCTCCCACCTCACGGACACCGGCGGGTTCTTCCCCGAGGGGCCGGGCGCCATCCTCACGGGTGTGCTGATGGTCGTCTTCTCCTTCATGGGCAGCGAGATCGTGACGCTGGCGGCCGGTGAGTCCGAGAACCCGCAGCGGGCCGTCTCCAAGGCCACCAACAGCGTGATCTGGCGTATCGCCATCTTCTACCTGGGCTCGATCTTCGTCGTCCTCACCCTGCTGCCGTGGAACGACCCCTCGATCGTCGAGGACGGTTCGTACGTGGCCGCGCTGAACGTCATCGGCATCCCGCACGCCGGCCAGGTCATGGACGTCATCGTGCTGACCGCCGTGCTCTCCTGCCTGAACTCCGGCCTCTACACCGCCTCGCGCATGGCCTTCTCGCTGGGACAGCGGGGAGACGCACCCAAGGCGTTCTCCAAGGTCAACAAGCGCGGTGTGCCGCAGGCGGCGATCCTGTCGTCCGTCGTGTTCGGCTTCGTCGCGGTGTTCTTCAACTACCAGTGGCCCGACACCGTGTTCGCGTTCCTGCTGAACTCCTCCGGTGCGGTCGCCCTGTTCGTCTGGCTGGTCATCTGCTTCACCCAGCTCCGGATGCGCGGCATCATCCTGCGCGAGACGCCCGAGAAGCTCATCGTGAAGATGTGGCTCTTCCCGTACCTGACCTGGGCGACGATCGCGATGATCTCCTTCGTCCTCGTCTACATGCTGACCGACGACGCCGGGCGCGAGCAGGTGCTGCTCTCGCTGCTGGTCGCGGCCCTGGTCGTGGGGATCTCGCTGGTGCGCGACGCCCGTGCCCGGAAGGCGAGGGCGGCGGCGCCGGTCGAGTGACCGTCAGCCATACCTGACGGCGGATGTCAGGTATACCCGGAAGGCTCTCCCCGCCCCGCGATCCCGCGAGCGAACGGAGAGCCTTCCTCATGTCCGCCACCCCCGCTGTCGACAGCTTCCAGACCGGCTTCACCCTCGACCCCGATGTCCTGGTCGAGGCGTCCTCCGCCGACGAGGTACGGGACGCGGTGCGGGACGCCGCCGCGCGCGGCCTGCCCGTCTCCGTCCACGCGACCGGCCACGGGCTGCCCGGTCCCGTCGAGGGCGGGATGCTGGTCAGCACCCGCCGGATGGACTCCGTGACGGTCGATCCCGGGCGCCGCACCGCCCGCGTCGGCGCGGGCGCGACCTGGGGCGCGGTGATCGCGGCGGCGGCGCCGCACGGACTCGCGCCGCTGAACGGCTCGTCGCCGGGGGTGGGCGCCGTCTCGTACACCCTGGGCGGCGGCCTGTCCCTCCTGGCGAGGGAGTTCGGCTACGCCGCCGACCGGGTCCGCTCACTGGACGTGGTGACCGCCGACGGCGTCCTGCGCCACGTCACCCCGGAGAGCGAGCCCGGCCTCTTCTGGGGGCTGCGGGGCGGCGGGCACCGGCTGGGCGTCGTGACGGGCCTGGAGATCGGGCTGGTGGAGGTGGCGCGGCTGTACGGCGGCTCGCTGGCCTTCGACGGGAGCGCGGCCCCGGAGGTGCTGCGGCGCTGGCTGGAGTGGACCCGTACGGTCCCGGAGACCTGCACCTCCTCGGTGGCGGCCCTGCGCTACCCGGACATGCCGCAGCTGCCCGAGACGCTGCGCGGCCGGTACGTGGTCTCGGTGCGCGTCGCGTCCACCGGTACGGCGGCGGACGGCGAGGCACTGGTGGCGCCGTTGCGGGAGATCGGGCCCGCGCTCTCGGACTCGCTGCGGGAGATGCCGTACACCGACAGCCACACCGTCCACAGCGACCCGCCGTTCCCGCACGCCTACCACGGCGAGGGGCTGATGCTCCGCGACCTGGACGCCGGGACCGCCGCGCGGGTGCTGGAGCTGACCGGGCCGAAGGCCCCGATGATGACCGTGGTCCAGCTCAACCACCTGGGCGGCGCGCTGTCCGCCCGGCCCGCCGAGGACAGCGCGGTGCCCTACCGGGAGGCGGGTTTCCTGCTGCGGCTGCTGTCACCGCTGGACGGTACGGACGTGGCGGCGGTCCGGGCCCTGTACGCGGAGGTGGCCGGGGAGACGGCGCCGTACACCCTGGGCCACTCGCTCAACTTCTCCTTCGGCGGCGGGGACCGCGCGGAGACGTACCGGGACTGCCACGGCCCCGGGACGCGCGAGAGGCTCGCCGGTCTGGTGTCGCGCCACGACCCGGCGAGCCTCTTCGGTGGTCCCTACGGCGTCAGCCGCGACGCCCGATGAGCTTCCAGGAGGCGGGCAGCGCCCCCATGGCCAGCGCCGCCTTGAGGGCGTCGCCGATCAGGAAGGGCACCAGCCCGGCCGCGACGGCGGCGCTCATCGACATCCCGGTGGAGAGTGCCAGGTACGGGACGCCGACGGCGTAGATGACCAGGGAGCCGACCACCATCGTGCCCGCGGTGCGCAGGACGGACCGGTCACCGCCACGGCGGGCCAGCCCGCCGACGACGGTGGCGGCCAGGAGCATGCCGAGGACGTAGCCGAAGGAGGCTCCGCCCGGGCCCGAGGAGCCCTCGGAGAACCACGGCATGCCGGCCATGCCGACGAGCGCGTACAGGGCGAGGGACAGGAAGCCGCGGCGGGCGCCGAGCGCGGTGCCGATGAGCAGGGCGGCGAAGGTCTGGCCGGTGACGGGGACCGGGGAGCCGGGGACGGGCACGGCGATCTGGGCCGCGATGCCGGTGAGGACGGCACCACCGACGACCAGCGCCGTGTCCACGGCGTAGCGGTGCCGGGCTGCGGGCAGCAGGTCGGCGAGGACCGCTCCGGAACGGACGGGGGCGGCAGCTGTGCTCATCGGGGACTCCGCGGGTGAGGTCGGCAGGCAGGACTGAGGGTGACGTTAGCCGACACCCTGTCGCCGGATCACCATCAGCCGCCCACAAAGCGGCGGTTGAGGGTCTAGTCGGGTTCGGACAAAGAGCGTTGCGCAATCGCGCGAGGGCGTGATGCTGGTCACTGAGGTGGGGGTGTGCCCGGACCTCCGTTGGGGAAAGGCCGCGGAGCCGTGAGACTGTAGGTTCCCCATAAATGATCCGAGAGTGATCCGCAGCTCATGCACGACGCGCCCCCCACGCCCTCCCCCGTACGCCCCGAACCCCTGGCCCACGGTCTGAAGCAGCGCCATCTCACGATGCTCGGCCTGGGCGGGGTGATCGGCGCCGGGCTCTTCGTCGGCTCGGGCGCCGGGATCGCGGTCGCCGGACCCGCCGTCGTCGTCTCGTACCTGATCGCGGGCGTGCTCGCGATGCTGGTGATGCGGATGCTCGGCGAGATGTCGGCGGCGATGCCCGCCTCCGGCTCCTTCTCCGTGCACGCGGAGCGCGCCCTGGGCCGCTGGGCGGGGTTCAGCGTGGGGTGGCTGTACTGGTTCATGCTGGTGGTGGTGCTCGCCGTGGAGGCGACGGCCGCCGCGCAGATCGCGCACGGCTGGGTGCCCGCGGTGGACCAGTGGCTCTGGGTGCTGCTGTTCATGGTGGTGTTCACCGTGGCCAACCTGACGGCCGTGAAGAACTTCGGCGAGTTCGAGTTCTGGTTCGCAGCGCTCAAGGTGACCGCGATCGTGGCCTTCCTCGTCCTCGGCCTGCTGGCGGTCCTCGGAGTCCTGCCGGACACCGACCCGGTGGGGCTGACGAACCTCACGGGCCGGGGCGGCTTCCTCCCCAACGGCTGGGACGGTGTGGTCTCCGGCGTGCTCACCGTGGTGTTCGCCTTCGGCGGGCTGGAGGTCGTGACCATCGCCGCGGCCGAGACCGACGATCCCGCGCGCGCGGTGGGGCGTGCGGTGCGCAGCGCGGTCGTGCGCATCCTCTTCTTCTACGTCGGTTCGATGCTGGTGATCGTGACCGTGCTGCCGTGGACCGCGCAGCAGGCCGGACTCAGCCCGTACGTGAAGGTCCTGGACTCCGTCGGGGTGCCGTCGGCCGGGCAGATCATGAACATCGTGGTGTTCGTGGCGCTGCTCTCGGCCCTCAACGCCAATCTGTACGGCTCGTCCCGGATGGTCTTCTCGCTGGCCGAGCGCGGTGAGGCTCCGCGCGGGCTGCTGAAGGTGTCGGGGGGCGGGGGCGGCGGTGTGCCCCGCAGGGCCGTGCTGGCGTCGGTGGCCTTCGGTTTCGTCTCCGTCCTGCTCAATCTCGGGTGGCCCGACACCGTCTTCCTCTACATGCTCAACTCGGTCGGCGCGGTCCTGCTGTTCGTCTGGGGTCTGATCGCCGCCTCCCAGCTGCGGCTGCGCCGGCGGCTGGAGAGGGAGGCGCCGGGCGCGCTGGAGCTGCGGATGTGGTGCTTCCCGTGGCTGACCTGGGTGACCCTGGCCGGCCTGGTGGGCGTCCTGCTGCTGATGCTGACCGACGACGCCGCCCGTCCGCAGGTGCTCTGGTCGGCCGGTGCCACCGGGCTGGTGCTGCTCGTGGCGGCCGTACGGGAGCTGCGGGCGAGGGCGTAGGCGGGTGAGCACCTTGTGTGAGCCTGGTGACCGTATAGCGGACACGTGTTCCCTGTGAGCGGGGCTGGTGGCCAGACTGTGGGCCACCCCTGTCCCGACCAGTGAACTGAGCCCGTCCATGTCCCGGACCTCCGCGCCTCCCCCCACGGACGCAGCCGCCCCCACCGCCGACTCCGCGCTCACGCACGGCCTCAAGCAGCGACACCTGTCGATGATCGCTCTGGGCGGGGTGATCGGCGCCGGGCTCTTCGTCGGTTCGGGTGCGGGCATCGCGGCGGCCGGTCCCTCGATCGTCGTCGCGTACGCGGTCTCCGGGCTGCTGGTCATGTTCGTGATGCGGATGCTCGGCGAGATGTCGGCGGCCAATCCCGCGTCCGGGTCCTTCTCCGTGCACGCGGAGCGGGCGATCGGCCCGTGGGCGGGCTTCACCGCCGGGTGGTCGTTCTGGGTGCTGCTCTGTGTCGCCGTCGGCCTGGAGGGCATCGGCGCCGCGCAGATCGTGACGGGCTGGCTGCCGGGCACGCCGGAGTGGGCCTGGGTCGCCCTGTTCATGGTGATCTTCCTCGGCACGAATCTCGCCGCCGTGAAGAACTTCGGCGAGTTCGAGTTCTGGTTCGCCGCGCTGAAGGTCGTCGCGATCACGCTCTTCCTGGTGCTCGGCGTCCTCGCGATCCTGGGCGTGCTCCCCGGCACGGACTCCCCCGGCGCCTCGAACCTCACCGGGGACGGCGGTTTCATGCCGCACGGCTCCGAGGGGCTCATCATCGGCCTGCTCGCCTCCGTCTTCGCTTACGGCGGCCTGGAGACGGTCACCATCGCGGCGGCCGAGTCCGAGAACCCGGTGCAGGGCGTCGCCAGGGCGGTGCGTACGGCGATGTGGCGCATCGCCGTCTTCTACATCGGCTCGATGGCGGTCATCGTCACCCTCGTGCCGTGGGACGACCCCGCGGTCGCCGAGGTCGGGCCGTTCTACGCGATGCTCGACCACCTCGGCATCGCCGGCGCCGCCGAGATCATGAACGTGGTCATCTTCGTCGCCCTGCTCTCCGCGATGAACGCCAACATCTACGGCGCCTCGCGCATGGCCTGCTCCCTCGTCGCCCGGGGCCAGGGCCCCAAGGTGCTCGGCAGGGTCTCCTCGGGCGTCCCGCGCAACGCGGTGCTCGTCTCCTCGGTCTTCGGCTTCCTCTGCGTCCTCCTCAGCTACTGGCGGCCCGACGACGTCTTCCCCTGGCTCCTCAACATGATCGGCGCGGTGATCCTCGTCGTCTGGATCTTCATCGCCGTCTCCCAGCTGATCCTGCGCAAGCGGCTGGAGCGCGAGGCCCCGGAGCGGCTGGTCGTACGGATGTGGCTCTTCCCGGTCCTGACGATCGTGGCGCTCGCGGCCATGGCCGGCATCTTCGTCCTGATGCTCCGCCAGCCCGACACCCGCGACCAGCTGCTGGCGACCGGGATCCTGACCGCGGTGCTGATCGTGATCGGCCTGGTGCGGCAGAAGCGGGCGGAGCGCCGCGCGCCGGCCGGGAGCTGAGCGCGCGGAGCCGTACGCGCTCAGCCCGCCCGGGCCCGCAGGAGCACCTCGGCCGCCTCGGTCCGGAAGTAGAGGACCGAGCGGCCGGCCCGTCGGCGCCCGGCCAGACCCGCGTCCAGCAGCACCTTCAGGTGCCGGCCGACCGACCCCAGACCCTGGCCGGTGAGCGCGACCAGCTCCGTGGTGCTCCTGGGCCGGTCGAGCAGCACCAGGACACCGGCCCGCGCGGGCCCGAGCAGCCGGCCGAGGCTGTCCGGGACGGCGGGCCGGTCCGCGTCCGCCATGGCCCCCGAGCAGGCGTGGACCACCGCGTACCGCCTTGCGGCCGCGTCCCAGGAGACCCAGCCCTGGCGCGGCGTGACGGGGACGAACACCAGCTCCGCCCCGGCGAGTTCGCGTGGCGGGTAGTCACGCGGGTTGACCTGGAGCCGGCTGCCACCGAGCCAGCGCATGCCCGGACTCATCTCCTCCAGCGCGGCGGCCCAGCCGCCCTGGCTCAGCTGTCCGGCACGGGCGACCCTCTCTCCGTCGATGATCCGGCGGCGGCGTGGCCAGTCCGGTAGCACGACGCGCTCCCACACCCATTCCAGCAGGCCGGCAGCGCGCTGCGGCAGATCGGACCGGTCGAGTGCCGCCGGGAGCGGTCCCCCCTCGCACACCTCCAGGTCGGCGCGGGCACGGTCGGGGGACGTCTCGCGCACCCGGGCCAGCTCCTGGGCGAAGGTGACCGCGCCGGTGGGCGTGGGGGTGAGGAAATCCGCGATCCAGTCGCCGCCGAGGCCGGTCCGTACGAGCTGGGCGGTGCCCGGGTCCTCGGCGAGACGCCTGCGGTAGGCGGGCCGGTGGGCGTCGAACCACCTGCGTTCGGCCGGGTGGGAGGGCGTCCCGCGCTCCAGCGCCTGGAGCGTCGCCGTGGTCTCGGACAGTTCCGACACGACGAAGCGCCCGGCGGCCAGCGTGTCCGCGTTGACCTGCCACCAGCCCATGTTTCGCACCCCCGCGAAACAGTAACGGCCGTGGGGCGCGCGTGCCGAGACTCCCCGGCATGCTCACCTACCGCGCCCTGTTCCACGTGCCGCAGTTCGGCCCCCTCTTCGTGACGAGCGCCCTGCAGGGCGCCGCGTCGACGACGAGCGGACTGGCCCTGGGCGTCCTCGTGTTCACCAGCACGGGATCGCCCCTGCTCTCCGCCCTCTCCATGTTCGGCGCGTCCCTCGCCCAGCTGGCCGGCGCGACCCTCCTCATGTCGGCGGCCGACCGACTGCCGCCGCGCGCGGCGCTGAGCGGCGCCGCCCTCGCCTTCGGGCTCGGCACCGCGCTGCTGGCCGTGCCCGGCCTGCCGCTGCCCCTGATGTTCGCGGTGGTCCTGAGCGAGGGCGTCCTCGCGGCGGTGGCCGGCGGCGTGCGGTACGGGCTGCTCCACGAGGTGCTGCCCAGGGAGGGCTTCCTCCTGGGGCGTTCGGTGCTGAACATGTGCGCGGGCACCATGCAGATCTGCGGCTACGCGGCCGGGGGCGTCCTGGTGGCCGTGCTGTCGCCGCGCGGGACACTGCTCGTCGGGGCCGCCCTGTACGCGGCCGGTGCGGCGGCCGCCCGCCTCGGCCTCGCCCGTCGTCCGCCCCGGGCCGCGGGGCGGCCGTCGGTGGGAGAGACCTGGCGGACCAACGCGCTGCTCTGGTCCTCGGCTCCCCGGCGGCGGGTCCTTCTCTCGCTGTGGCTGCCCAACGGGCTGGTCGTCGGCTGCGAGTCGCTGTTCGTGCCCTACCGGCCCGACCGGGCCGGACTGCTCTTCGCCTGCGCGGCGCTCGGGATGCTCGTCGGGGACACGGTGACGGGACGGTTCGTACCGGCGCGGTGGCGCGGCCGGCTGGCCACTCCCCTGCTCCTGCTGCTCGCGGCCCCCTATCTGCTCTTCGCCCTGCGGCCCTCCCTGCCTCTGGCCCTGGTCCTCGCGGCCGTGGCCTCCACCGGATTCTCGGCGAGCCTCGTCCTCCAGGAGCGTCTGATGGCCCTGACCCCGGACGCGATGACCGGCCAGGCGCTCGGCCTGCACTCCTCCGGGATGCTCGCCGTGCAGGGTGTCGCGGCGACGCTCGCCGGCGCCCTCGCCCAGCGCTGCTCCCCCGCGACGGCGATCGCGGTGTCGGCCGCGGCCTCGATCGCGGTGACGCTGGCCCTGGCACCGGGGGCGGGGCGGAACCCGGGGGCGCCGCTCACGAAGGCGCGTCGAGTGCGATCCTGAGCAGCGGCAGTTCGCGCCCCGGGATCGACCCGGAAGGCGTGGCTCCGATCCGTACGGCTCCCCTCGCCGCGTAGAACGGCTCGGCGTGCGGGTCCGCGTCGATGGTGAGCGCCTCGAAGCCGAGCCGGCCGGCCCGCGTCATGGTCTGCTCGAACAGGAGTCTGCCGACGCCGCGGCCCATGGCGCCGGGCTCGACGAACATCATGGCGAGTACGCCCTCGGGTGGTTCCCCCGACAGGGTGGTGAAGCCCAGGATGTGCCCGTCCTCCTCGGCGACCAGCGTGCGTCCGCCGGCCGTGTCACCCGGCAGGACGGTCAGTTCGTCGCGGCAGGCGGCCATGAAGGCCTTGTCGTACCCCCAGTGCGCCTTCGAACGCAGGGCCAGAGCGGTCAGCTGGGCGGCTTCCGTGGGCCGCCCCGGTCGCACCCGCATGCCTTCCTCCTCCGTCGCCTGCCGAGTACCGTACGCGGGGCCGTACATGAGTGAGCAAGGTTCCGTCCGCCCCGGCGTGACCCCGTGTGGCTCCGGTGGTCGCTCCGTGCCCACCGAGGAGCCCCCGTGTCCTTCCAGCACCCGCGCCGCCGCTCGGTCATCCTGGCGACGGCCGCCCTCTCCGCCGCAGCCGCGGCCCCCGCCGCAGCCTCCGGACCGCAGGGGGGCCGGAGAGGCCCGCTCGTCATCGGCCACCGGGGAGCAGCCGGCTGGCGGCCCGAACACACCGCTTCCGCCTACACCTTCGCGGTGCGGTCCGGGGCCGACTGGATCGAGCCCGACCTGGTCCCCACGAAGGACCACATCCTGGTGGTGCGCCACGAGAACGAGATCTCCGGCACGACGGACGTGGCCCGCCACCCGGAGTTCGCCGGCCGCCGCACGACCAGGACCGTGGACGGCCGCGCCGTCACCGGCTGGTTCACCGAGGACTTCACCCTCGCCGAGCTGAAGACGCTACGGGCGGTGGAGCGGCTGCCCCTGGTCCGCAACCGCAACACGGTCTTCGACGGGCGCGAGGCGGTCATGACCTTCCAGGAGGTCGTCGACCTGGCCCGGGCCCTCTCCAAGGAGCACGGCCGCCGGATCGCCGTCTTCCCGGAGACGAAGCACCCGACGTACTTCCGCTCGGCGGGCCTCCCTCTGGAGCCGGAGCTGATCCGGCTCGTCCGCCGCAACCGGCTGACCGCACGCGACTGCGTCGTCCAGTCCTTCGAGCCGTCCAGCCTCCGCGAGATCGCCGCGGCACGTCTCGGCCTCCCTCTCTGGCAGGCGCTGGGGACGGCCGGCGGGCCGTTCGGCCATCCGGAGACGTACGCGGAGATGATGACGCCGGCCGGGCTGCGCGAGATCGCCTCCTACGCCCGGTGGATCGGCCCGGACAAGTCCTCGCTGGTGCCGCCGTCCACCCTGCTGGCCGACGCCCACTCCGCCGGCCTCGCTGTCGGGGCGTACACCTTCCGCGCCGAGAACCAGTTCCTCCCCGCCGCGTACCGGAAGGGCACCGCGCCGAACGACTTCGGGGACGCGTTCGCCGAGTACGCCTTCCACTTCGGGCAGGGGGTCGACGCCGTGGTGACGGACTTCCCCGACCTGGCGGCGAGCGCGCGCGACGGCCTCGGGGCGTAGGACCGAAGGCTGATCACCTTCGCGCCCTCCTCCTGCTAGCCTGCACTTGCGAACAACTTGCAATAACCACCAGGTAGCAGTTGGAGGGTTCGAACCCATGGCCACGTACACGCTTCCGGAACTCCCGTACGACTACGCGGCGCTCGAACCGGTCATCAACCCGCAGATCATCGAGCTCCACCACGACAAGCACCACGCCGCGTACGTGAAGGGTGCGAACGACACCCTGGAGCAGCTGGAAGAGGCGCGCGACAAGGAAGCCTGGGGTGCGATCAACGGCCTCCAGAAGAACCTCGCCTTCCACCTCTCCGGCCACATCCTGCACTCGATCTACTGGCACAACATGACCGGTGACGGTGGCGGCGAGCCCCTGGCCGCGGACGGTGTGGGCGACCTCGCCGACGCGATCACGGAGTCCTTCGGCTCCTACGCCGGCTTCAAGTCCCAGCTGACGAAGGCCGCGGCGACCACGCAGGGCTCCGGCTGGGGCGTCCTCGCCTACGAGCCGGTCAGCGGCCGGCTGATCGTCGAGCAGGTCTACGACCACCAGGGCAACGTCGGCCAGGGCTCCGTCCCGGTCCTGGTCTTCGACGCCTGGGAGCACGCCTTCTACCTGCAGTACAAGAACCAGAAGGTGGACTTCATCGAGGCGATGTGGCGTGTCGTCAACTGGCAGGACGTGGCGAAGCGTTACGCCGCCGCCAAGGAGCGCGCGGACGTGCTGCTGCTCGCCCCCTGACGGCCCCGAGCGTCCTGCCTCGTGATCGTCTTCTCAACCTTCACCCGGCAGGCGGATGAACGGAGAACCCCCGCGAGGACATGACTCGCGGGGGTTCTCCCATGGGCGCGTACGGCCGGCCGTCAGCGGCCGTAGATCCCGATCTCGTTGAGCGAGTACCGGTTGTCCGTGCCCCGCTGGGTGGCGTGGATCCGCACGTACCGGGCCGTGACCGGGGTGAAGGCGCGGTTCTCCACGCCCCCGCGTCCCGCCGTGGTGGTGTGCACCGTGCGCCAGGTGGCGTTGTCGGCCGACACCTCGATCCGGTACTGGAGGGCGTACTGGTCGGACCAGTTCAGCGCGACCCTGCCCACCTGACGGGCCGAGCCGAGGTCGACGGTGATCCACGCGGTGGAGACCGTCTTCGACGCCCAGCGGGTCGACACGTCACCGTCGACCGCCTTCTTCGGCGGGTACGAGACGACCACGGCGTCCTGATAGTCGGACGCGGTGACGGCCGCCCCTCTCGCCAGATTGGCCAGGTCGTCCGTGCGCCGGGCCGGGAACTCCACCACCTGCTGGTACGTCGGCCGGTTCTGCCAGGCGACGCGGGGCACGGTGATGCCGCCCATCGCGCGGTGCACGATCGAGTCGGCGCACACCTGGTCGCCCGCGGCGGAGCAGTACTTGTCGGCCGGGTAGATCTGCGCCGCCGGGGTGGCCGCGGCCGCGGTGAGGGTCGAGAGCAGCACCTGCCGGCAGGCGGCGAGGGCCCCCGATCCGCAGAAGGTGGCGTTGAGCGGGCTGCCGACACTCCGGCCGAGCACCGACCTGAGGTCCTTGTCCAGGTAGGCCCACCAGCCGTGCTGGAAGGACGACCCCTTGTGCGCCTCGCTCGCGGCGATGCCCGACCCGGTGGCCCCGCTGCCGTTCTGGCCGCCGGACGGAGACTCGTTGATCGGGGCGACCGCGGTCAGCGCCTGGTACAGATCGGTGCCGAGCCCCGGTGTGAACACTCCTTCGACCAGCAGCGGCCACCAGGCGTCCAGGATCCGGATGGCCTCAGCGTGCGCGTAGGTGCCCGACCCCTTCGCGGTCTCCCTGCGATGGCCGCCGGCCGCCTCCCAGGCCCGCAGCTTCTCCACGGCGGCGGACAGCGCGGGATCGGTCACGGCGGCGGAGTCGATCACGTCGAGGACGGTCGGCAGCACCTGCTCGGCCCGCAGGTCGACGGTCGCCGCGTCCTCCATCGCCTTCACCAGCGCGGTCCGGGTGACACCGCCCGCCGCGACCAGCGCGGAGACCCGGTCGTCGAGGATGTCGGCGCGGTGCACGGAGCCGTTGCCCCAGGCCGAGGCGAACCCCTTGGCCTGCTTGTTGTTCCAGCTGACGTAGTAGTCCTGGTCCACGGACTGCGGGTGCTGGGCCGGAGGCGTGAGCGCCGAGGTGTTGAGCACCGGGTTCCAGTCCTTCCACTCGTACGCAGCCGTGGCCAGGATCGGCTTGTCGGGGTCGGTGTCCGCCGCCCGCACGGGATTGGCGCCGGAGTTGTAGTACGCCGTGTGGTCGGCGTCCGCGTAGAACCAGTTGAAGGTGTAGCCGATGTTCTGCGCGGCCTTCTGGAAGGTCTGCGCGGAGGTGATCTGCCCGGGGTCGTTGAACTGCTGGAAGCCGATCACCGAGTCGATGTCGTGGTGGTAGGTGGAGCGCAGCGCGGTGAAGGCGACCGGCTTGCCGCCGGCCTCGCCCGTGTGGGTGACCAGGCCGTACGCCGTCCGCTCGGTGACCAGGTCGTAGGACCCGGCCTTGGTGGCGTCGGCCGTCGTCGGGGACCAGCTGTTCTTCTTCGTCAGCGTCTCGACCGGGGTGCAGACCCCGCGCAGCCGGTAGTGCTTCGACGCGGTGGTGGGCGTGGCTCCGGACGGCTCGCAGAGCTCGACGGCGAAGGTGTCGGTGATGTCCTGGTTGGCGGAGGTGGGGCTCCAGGAGTAGTCGAGACCGCGCCCGATCTCGACGTAGAAGCTCAGGCCGGGGAAGGAGGCGCCGCGTGAGCGGAGCCCGGGGCCGTCGAGCTCCTGGACCATGAGCAACTGGGGTGCGTAGTAGCCGGTCTGGGGTCCGTAGACGGCCACGGGGTGTCCGGACGCGGTGTGTTCGCCGGAGACCACCAGGGCGTTGGACATGCCCTTCTTCGCGGTGATCAGGTCGGCGGGCAGGATCCCCTCGGCGGTGGCCCTGGCCGCGGACGCCCCGGTGGCGCCCGTCCCGGTCCCGTTCCGCGCGTGCTGGTAGGCGGTCACCGAGCCGTCGTCCGGCACGGCGACCCCCACCGGGGAGGCCGGGGAGTTCGCGTACGGGTAGGTCCCGCCGTGCTGGGTCGTCGTGGCCTCGCTGTCGGTCTGCGCCCGCCACGCCTTGTAGGCCGCGGTGCCGGCCGCGGCGCCGTAGTGCTTCCGGAAGGCGATCTCGGCGAGTGCGTTCTCGACCTCCCCGCCGCCCCCGCCGCCGAAGATGGCGCCGATGACGGACGAGATGGCCACGACGTCGGTGGCGGTGAAGTCCTGGACGGCGGAGCCGTGTCCGGTCAGCTCGTACTCACCGGGGTAGGTGTTCGCGCCGAGGGTGTCGTCGATGAAGGCGTTGATTCCGGACACGTAGTCCTGGATGTCCTGGTAGGCCTGGCTGCCGGCGGCGCCCGAGTCGCGGACCCGCTCCAGCTGGGCCCTCAGGTCGCCCTCGGTGTACGGGGCGACCGCCCAGAGGCTCTGCTCCAGGGCGCGGTTGCCCGCCGCACCCCCGGCGAACGACGACAGTTCGCCGCGTCCCACGTGGCGCAGGACGTCGATCAGCCACAGCCTGTCCTGACCGGCCGCGTACCCGGCGCCGAACTCCGTGCCGGAGCGGGTGGTTCCCTTGATGTGCGGGGTGCCGGTGGCCTTGTCGCGGGTGATGGTGACGTCGGCGCGCGGCGACACCGTGCTCTCCACCTGGCCGGGGGCCACCCCGAACGAGGCGTCGTTGAAGTAGGCGGCGAGCTGGTCCGCGGTCAGACCGGAGTAGTCGTGCAGAAGGTTGTCGTACGGCTCGATCTGGTCCGCGGAGTGCTTGGGGCGGGTGCCGACGGTCTGGTGGAGCAGGATTCCCGCGAGGGTCGCGTGGCCGTTCTGGCCCGCCGGGAGGATGTCCTGGCACTGGCCGAGGCAGGGGTCACCTGCGGCCGGTACGGGATCGACGCCCGGGGCGGCCTCCGCCGGGCCGGCCGTGGCCAGCGGCGCGAGCAGGGACGCCGCCGCGAGCACGGAGACCAGCGCGGTACGGAGTCCCGCGCGGCGCCGCGGTGGCGGGGGAACGGGTGCAGGGGTCACCGGAACCTCTTCGGGAAGGGACGGGAGTTACGGGGGCGCCGGAACAGTAACCGCGCCCGGTGACCCCCGGACAGACCTCGAAGAGATCCTCCGCACGACTGCAACAGCCCGTTCACGCAAGCCCGTTGACCCGAGCGTCAGGCAGACCGGACGGCTGACGGACGGCTACGGGACGCGGAAGACGGACCCGATGAACTCGGCGAGCAGCCGCTCCTTGAGCGCACCCGGCAGGGCGTCCAGCAGGACGAGCACGGGCGCCGTCCGGCCGGGCAGTCCGGCCCCCTCCCCGAGGCCGGCGAACGCGAGGACACCCGCGATCTCGTCCGGCCCCAGCGAGTCCGGGTCCAGCTCGGCGGCGAACGCGGCGAGTGCCGGGTCCACGGCCACCGGCTCCAGGCCGCGGGCCTTCACCAGAGCGGTCCCGAGGTCCCCGAGCAGGGCGTCGACCTGGCCGGCCGTCGCCGGGGTGAGCGTGAGGTGGAGGTTGGGCGGGAGGCCGTCGAAGGCGAGCTGCGGCTGGAGGTACCAGCCGAGCTCGCGCATCTCGTCGGCGAGGTGGAGGAGCAGGCTGAGGTCGGGGGCGCCGTCCTCCTCCCGGCTGACGGTGAACGCGACGAGTCCGGCTGCCGGGTCACCCAGCACCCGTACGCCGCCGAGGGAACGCAGTCCCGCGAGCAGCCGGTCGGACGCCTCGGCGACCCGGCCCGCGAGCGCGGTGTAGCCCGCCTCTCCCACGTACTGGAGGACCGCCCAGGCCTGGGCCAGCAGACCGCCGGACTTGGTGCCCTGCACCGTCGGGTTGACGACCGGGTAGCCGGGCCAGCCGGCGTGCGCGAAGTACTGGTGGCGTCGGAGCTCCGCGTCGCGGTAGAGCACCACGGACGCGCCCTTGTCGGCGTACGCGTACTTGTGCAGGTCCACGGAGAGGGAGGTGACGCCGGGCACGGAGAGGTCGAAGGGCTCGACCTCGCGTCCCGCACGCCGCAGATGGGGCAGGATCCAGCCGCCGATGCAGGCGTCCACATGGCAGAGCACCCCGCGCGCGGCGGCCGCGGCGGCGATCCCGGCGACGGGGTCGATCACGCCGTGGGCGTACGAGGGCGTGGAGGCCACCACCAGCGCGGTGCGGTCGGTGAGCGCGGCGGCCATGGCCGCCGTGTCGGCGCGGAAGGTGACGGGGTCGACGGGGACGACGACCGTCTCCAGGCCCAGGTAGGCGGCCGCCTTGTGGAAGGCGGCGTGGGCGGTGGACGGCAGGACCAGCTGGGGCTCGGTGATCCCGCGCACCGTCCTGGCGTGGTCGCGTGCGGTCTTGACGGCGAGCAGGATGCTCTCCGTGCCGCCGCTGGTGAACGTCCCCTGGGCACCGGGGGCGCCGAGCAGCGCGGCGACCGCCCCGACCACGTCGTTCTCCAGCCGGGCCACACTCGGGAAGACCGTCGGGTCGAGTCCGTTGACCGTCGCGAACGCGGTGTACGCCTCGGCGGCCAGCTCGTCGAGGCCCTCCAGCCCCGCGTCGTAGACGTAGGCGAAGGTGCGGCCCCCACGGGTGGGCGCGTCCGCCTCGCGCAGGGCGCGCAGCTCGGCGAGCACCTCGGTGGCGGGGCGGCCGTGGGGCAGGGCGGGGTCAGTCGGCACGGGCGGGCTCTTCCTGGAGGGGTGGGGAGGCGGTCGGGGTCGCGCGGTAGCGGTGGAGCAGCAGGAGGCTCGCCGCGGCCAGGACGGCCGGCAGCACGCTCATCCCGGCGGTGATCCCCGTCAGCGCGGCGTCCGGCTGCCGCACGTGGTGCGCGGCGTCGGAGGAGCGGAAGCCGGTCACGGCGAGGACGAGGGCGAACACCCCGGCGCCCAGAGCGAAGGCGAGGGTCTCGGCCGCCGTCCACAGCCCGGTGAAGGTCGCGGTCCTGCGCCTGCCGGTGGCGACGGCGTCGGCGGCGAGGGTGTCCGCGAGCATTGTCAGGGGGAGCAACTGCAGCCCGGCATAGGCGATTCCGACGAGGACGACAGCCGCGTAGCCGACGGCGGGGCCCGCGACCCCGGTGAAGGCGAGGAGCACCGCCCCGGCCGTGTACAGCAGGGACGCGCACCACTGGGCGTACGTCACGCCCTTGCTGCGGGCCAGCCGGTTCCACAGGGGCATGAACAGGACCAGCGGGCCGATCAGGCAGGCGAACAGCGGGGTGACCGCGCCGGGTGAGCCGAGGGTGTACGTCGCGAAGTACTGGACGCCGGCGAGCATCACGCCGATGGCGAGGGCCTGGAGCGTCCACATCCCGGCCAGGTGCAGGAACGGCCGGTTGGAGCGGGCCGCGGCGAGCTGGGCCCGGAGGGAGGGCTCGGCCTCGCTGCGGGCGACGGCCGGGGCGCGGCGGGTGGCCGCCCAGGCCCCGAACATGCCGAGGGCCAGCAGCAGGGCGACGGCGGCGCCCATCAGCCGGTAGCTCTCCGGGGTGTCTCCGTCGGCGTGCGCGATCGCCGGGGCCAGGGCGCCCGAGAGCAGGATGGCGACGCCGAGGAACCCCACGCGCCAGCCGAGGATCCGGCCGCGTTCGTGCGGGTCCTCGGTCATCTCGGCGGGCATGGTCACGTACGGCACCTGGAAGACGGCGTACGCGGTCGCCGCGAGCAGGAAGAGGACGGCGACGTAGCCAGCGGCGGGGGCTCCCCGCAGCGGCGGCGCGGCGAAGATCAGCGCGAAGAGCGGCGGGAGGGTGCACGCGCCGATCAGCAGGAACGGCCTGCGCGGTCCGCCACGCAGCCTGCTGCGGTCGGAGACCGCACCGACCAGCGGGTTGATCAGGACGTCCCAGGCCTTGGGCAGGAAGACGGCGGCACCCGCGACGGCGGCGGGCACGGCGAGGACGTCGGTGAGGTAGTAGAGCAGGATCAGGCCCGGCACGGTCGCGAAGGTGCCGGTGCAGAGCGAGCCGAGCCCGTAGCCGATCCGCACGGTGGGCGGGAGGGGCGGGGCCGCGTGGTGTTCCGAACCGGCCGCTGGCATGGGCAGATCCTGAACGATGTTCATCTTTTCGGCAAGGGCCGGGCCGCAGGTGAAACACGATCGCCATGCCGCGGGCGGGGCGGCCGCCCCGCCCGCGGCAGGAGCGGGGTCAGTCGAAGACGGGACCCTGCGTACGGGTGCGCTTGATCTCGTAGAAGCCGGGGATCGACGCCACCAGCAGCGTGCCGTCCCAGAGCCTGGCCGCCTCCTCGCCCTTCGGGGCGGGGGTGACGACCGGGCCGAAGAAGGCGATCTGCTCGCCGTCGGCGCCCGGCACGGCGATGACCGGGGTGCCGACATCCTGGCCGACCTTGTCGATGCCCTCCTGGTGGGAGGCGCGCAGTTCCTTGTCGTACGCGTCGGAGTCGGCGTACTCCAGGAGCTCGGCGGGCAGGCCGACATCGGCCAGGGCGCCGGCGATCGCCTCGCGGGTGGGGCCCTCGCCGTTGTTGTGGATGCGGGTGCCGAGCGCCGTGTACAGCGGTCCGACGATGTCGTCGCCGTGCTTCTGCTGGGCGGCGACCACGACGCGGACGGGCGCCCAGGCCTTGGTGCGCATCATGTCCTGGTACTCCTCGGGCAGCTCGTCGAGCCTGGGCTCGTTGAGCACGGCGAGGCTCATCACGTGCCAGCGCACCTCGACGTCGCGGACCTTCTCCACCTCCAGCATCCAGCGGGAGGTCATCCAGGCCCAGGGACAGAGCGGGTCGAACCAGAAGTCGGCCGGGACCTTGCCGCCGGACGTGCTGTTCTCGGGCATGTCTCTCCTCATGAGGTCGGTCTGCACCTGAGGCCGGAACGCCACCGGGCGCTCCCGGCATTCCCGTGCACCGGCTCCGACGGCCGCATGGGAGGATCAAAGGTCTTCGAACGAGACACAAAGGAGTGCTCCGTGCCCGGTGAGAACCTGTCCCGCGACGAGGCCCGCGAGAGGGCCGAGCTGCTGACCGTCGACGGTTACGAGGTCGTCCTCGACCTCCGTTCCGCCGTCGGTGAGCCCGACGGGGGCGACGACGCCGGTCCGCGCACCTTCCGCTCGCAGACCACGATCCGCTTCCGCGCCGCCCGTGCCGGAGCGTCGACCTTCGCCGATCTGCTGGCCCCCTCCGTGACGGCGCTGAGCCTGAACGGCAGGGAACTGGACCCCTCGGCCGTCTTCGACGGGACCCGGATCACGCTGGAGGACCTCAGCGGCGGCGAGAACGTCCTGGTGGTCGACGCGCAGTGCGCGTACAGCCGGACCGGCGAGGGCATGCACCGCTTCGTCGACCCGGAGGACGGCGAGGTCTACCTCTACACGCAGTACGAGCCGGCCGACGCACGGCGCGTCTTCGCCAACTTCGAGCAGCCCGACCTCAAGGCGCCCTACCGCTTCCAGGTGACGGCGCCCGAGGGCTGGAGGGTCTGGAGCAACGGTGCGGAGGAGGCGCAGGAGGGCGGGGTCCACCGGTTCGCGGAGACCCTGCCCATCTCGACGTACATCACGGCGGTCGTCGCGGGCCCGTACCACTACGTGAGCGACACCTACACGCGCACGTTCGACGACGGTTCGAAGCTGGAGGTCCCGCTGGGCGCGATGTGCCGGAAGGGGCTCGCGCGGTACTTCGACGCGGACGACGTCTTCCTGATCACCAAGCAGGGCCTGGACTTCTTCCACGACCACTTCGACTACCCGTACCCGTTCGGCAAGTACGACCAGGCGTTCGTGCCGGAGTACAACCTCGGCGCCATGGAGAACCCCGGCCTCGTCACCTTCCGCGAGGAGTACATCTACCGCGGGAAGGTCACCTCGGCGTCCTACGAGCGCCGCGCCAACGTCATCCTGCACGAGATGGCGCACATGTGGTTCGGCGACCTGGTCACCATGCAGTGGTGGGACGACCTGTGGCTGAAGGAGTCCTTCGCGGACTTCATGGGGACCTTCTCGATGGTGGAGGCGACGCGCTTCACCAACGGCTGGATCACCTTCGCCAACAACCGCAAGGCCTGGGCCTACCGCGCCGACCAGCTGCCGTCCACGCACCCGATCACGGCCGACATCCGTGACCTGGAGGACGCCAAGCTGAACTTCGACGGCATCACGTACGCCAAGGGCGCCTCGGTGCTGAAGCAGCTCGTGGCGTACGTGGGACGGGACGCGTTCCTGGAGGGCGCCCGCCGCTACTTCAAGCAGCACGCGTTCGGCAACACGCGGCTGGGCGACCTGCTCTCGGTGCTGGGCGAGACCTCCGGGCGCGACATGACGGCCTGGTCGCGCGCCTGGCTCCAGACGGCGGGCGTCAACGTCCTCACTCCCGTCGTGACGTACGACGGCGAGGGCCGGATCGCGGAGCTCGCCGTGACCCAGGAGGCCGCGGCCTCCCACCCCGAGCTGCGGCCGCACCGGGTCGCGGTGGGCCTCTACCGCCTCTCCCCCGAGGGCGAGCTCGTGCGGTACGCCCGCGCGGAGACCGACGTCGCGGGCGAGCGCACCGTGGTGACCGAGCTGGCGGGGGCCGGGAGGCCCGACCTGGTCCTGGTCAACGACGACGACCTCACCTACTGCAAGGTCCGCTTCGACGAGGTGTCCCTGGCCACCCTGCGCCAGCACCTCGGTGACATCACGGACCCGCTGGCCCGGGCCCTGTGCTGGTCCGCGCTCTGGAACCTGACCCGGGACGCCCTGCTGCCGGCCCGCGACTTCGTGTCCCTGGTGCTGTCGTCCGCGGGCCGTGAGTCGGACATCGGCGTCCTGCAGATGCTGCACGCCTGGGCGCAGTCGGCGCTCGTGCACTACGCGGCGCCCGCGTGGCGCGAGGAGGGCGGCCGGGCACTGGCCGAGGGGGCGCTGACGGAGCTGCGGCGCGCGGAACCCGGCAGCCAGCACCAGCTGACGTGGGCCAGGTTCTTCGCCGCCGTCGCGGCGTCGGACGAGGACTTCCAGCTGCTGGGCGGGCTGCTCGACGGCTCTGCCGTGATCGACGGCCTGGACGTCGACCAGGAGCTCCGCTGGGCGTTCCTGTCCCCGCTCGTCGCACACGGGAAGGCCGGCGAGGCCGCCGTGGACGCCGAACTGGCCCTCGACGACACCGCGTCCGGCAAGCGGCACCACGTGCGCTGCCTGGCCGCGCGTCCCTCCGCCGCGGTCAAGGCGCAGGCGTGGGCGGCGGTCGTGGAGTCGGACAAGCTCTCCAACGCCCTCGTCGGCGCGACGATCGCCGGTTTCGAACAGCCCTCCCAGCGGGAGCTGCTGGCCCCGTACACGGCGTCGTACTTCGAGGCGATCGAGCGGGTGTGGGCCGAGCGCTCCATCCAGATCGGCATGGACGTCGTCAAGGGCCTGTTCCCCGGGCTGCAGGACGACCCCGCGACCCTCACCGCGACGGACGCGTGGCTGACCTCGCACCCGGACGCGGCACCGGCGCTGCGGCGGCTGGTCCTGGAGGCGCGGGACGATCTGGCGCGGGCGCTGCGGGGGCAGGAGCGCGACGCGGCGGCGTGAGATCCCGGTGCGCGCCCCGCACACGTGTGCGGGGCGCGCGCCGCACAATCCCCGGCGTGACCACTCTTTTCGGCATTCGAACTGCCGTGCTTTAGGACGGAGTCGTCCTGAATTGTCGACGGACGTGTAACACGGGTTAGCGCGCCGCGAGCCTGCG
The DNA here is from genome assembly GCF_042270185.1 of Streptomyces sp. NPDC055962. Classification (NCBI taxonomy): domain Bacteria; kingdom Bacillati; phylum Actinomycetota; class Actinomycetes; order Kitasatosporales; family Streptomycetaceae; genus Streptomyces; species Streptomyces sp. NPDC055962. Next base: position 490,975 of record NZ_JBHJYN010000002.1, on the reverse strand, counting down.
GGAACCTCCCCGGCATGAACCGGAACACCCCGCTCTCCCCGCGCCCCGTCCACGAAGTGAGCCACCGCGTGCAGTCCGCCTCGCAGTTGCGCGCCCGAGGCGTGACCGCCGCGCAGACCGCGGCACAGTGCCTGCCCGGCGGCCCCTGGCAGCAGCTGCTCCCCGGCGTGTACCTCCTGCACCCGGAACCGCCCACGGACGACGACCGGGTGCGGGGCGCCCTGCTGTACGCCGGAAGGCCCCCGGCGGGCGCCCGGCGTACCGTGCCCGCCCAGCCGGGACCCGGTTACGGCGAGGCCATGGTGACGGGCCTCGCCGCCCTGGCGCTGTACGGCTTCACCTCCGCGCCCCCGATGATCGCGCTGCACCGGATCGACGTGCTGGTGTCGCGCACCAGGCGACTGCGCTCCACCCGGTTCGTCCAGGTGACCCGGTCCGCCGACCTGCCCCGGCCGCAGCGCCGGCTCGGTGTGCCGCTGGCTCCTGTGGAGCGGGCGGTGTCCGACGCGGTGGCGGCACTGACGGACGCCTCGACGGTGCGCCGGATCCTGACGGAGGCGGTGCGCGGCGGACACTGCGACCCCGCGTCCGTCGTACGGGAGCTGAACGCCGCCAGGCTGCTGGGCCGCGCGCACGTGGTCGACGCCGTCGAGGCGCTGCTCGTCGAGGGCCGGGCGGTGGCGGAGGACAGTCTGTACGAGATGGTGCGCGCCCACCAGCTGCCCCAGCCGCTGTGGTACGTCGAACTGGCCCTGCCGGGCGGCGGATCGCTGGGCGGGGTGGACGCGTACTGGCCGGAGCAGGCGGTCGCGCTCGAACTCGGCTCCCGCTCACCCCGGGAGGAGCACGTCGTCTTCGCCGCGGAGCGGGAACACCTGGAGCGGCTCGGGGTCACGGTGGTGCGGGTGTCACCGAAGCAGCTGCGCGAGTCGACCGCGCAGCTGTCGGTCGTGCTGCGTACGGCGATGATGGCGGCCGAGGACCGCGAGCCGGCCGCCTACGTGACGGTCCTGCCGCGGTGAGGTGGCGCGGTGGTGCCGATGGCGGATCTACGCCATGTCCCTGTTCGATCACCGCCAACTCTCCACAAAACCCTGTCTTTTACGAAAGGCTGAGCGGTCATCGGGTACCGAATTCCGGACTCTCTCTTTCTTTCACAAAACAGGGATGCTGATGACCAAGGAATCCCCCAGCTCCATACCCGGGGCGAGACGCGCGGCACGCATAGCCGCCGCGGCCGGTCTGGCGGCCGCGCTGGCCGCCTCCGGCGCCGCCCCGGTCTTCGCCGCCGACGGCCCGGCGACCTCGCCCGTGAAGCCCGCCGCGTCGAGCGCGAAGGGCGACAAGCTGGGCGAGGCCGACGCCGATGTGCTGGCGAAGGCCGAGGCCGAGGGCGAGAAGAACGTCACCATGATGGTGGCCACCACCCCTGGTGCGACCGAGCAGGTCGCCGAGCAGCTGGACTCCGTCAAGGGGTCCGTGGTGGGGCAGACGTACGACAAGCTCGGCTACGTCCGGGCGACCGTGCCGACCGCGACCGCCGAGGCCACCATCAAGGCGGCGCAGAAGCTCTCCTCCGTCCAGGGCATCGATCTCAAGCAGGAGATCGAGCTGGACGACCCGACGCCCGCGGGCGACCGGGCCGCCGGGGCGAAGCAGCCCAAGGCCACGGGCAGTTACGCGGCCCCGGGCAGGAACACCCCGGCGAAGAACCCGTACAACCCGTCCTTCGAGACGGGCGCGGTCGACTTCGTGAAGCAGCACCCGAAGGCCGACGGCCGCGGGATCACCATCGGCGTCCTGGACTCCGGTGTCGACCTCGGCCACCCCGCGCTCCAGAAGACCACCACCGGCGAGCGCAAGATCGTCGACTGGGTGACGGCGACCGACCCCGTCAGCGACGGCGACGGCACCTGGCTGCGGATGACCGCAGCCGTGGCCGGCCCGACGTTCACCATCGGCGGCCGCACCTACTCGGCGCCGGAGGGGTCCTACAAGATCCAGCTGTTCTCCGAGGCCGCCACCAAGGGTGGCGACATGGCCGGGGACCTGAACCGGGACGGCGACACCACCGACGTCTGGGCCGTGCTCTACGACGCGGTCGCCGGCACCGTCCGGGTGGACCTGGACAACGACGCGGACTTCGGCGACGAAGCCGTGCTCAAGCCGTACAAGGACAAGCACCAGGTCGGCTACTTCGGCACGGACAACCCGGCGACGCAGATCTCCGAGCGCATCCCGTTCGTCGTCGAGACCCGCAAGGACGTCGTCTACAACGCGGCCGGCGCCAAGGCCGACTACGTGAACATCGGCGTCATCGAGAGCGAGCACGGCACGCACGTCGCGGGCATCACCGCGGCCAACGGCCTGTTCGGCGGCAAGATGAACGGCGCGGCGCCCGGCGCCAAGGTCGTCTCCTCGCGTGCCTGCACCTGGTCCGGCGGCTGCACCAACATCGCGCTGACCGAGGGCATGATCGACCTCGTCGTCAACCGCGGTGTCGACGTCGTCAACATGTCGATCGGCGGCCTGCCGCCCCTCAACGACGGCAACAACGCGCGCGCCGAGCTCTACAAGCGCCTCATCGACATCTACGGCGTCCAGCTGGTCATCTCGGCCGGCAACGAGGGCCCGGGCGTCAACACCATCGGTGACCCCGGCCTCGCCGACCACGTCATCTCCGTGGGTGCGTCGATCTCCAAGGAGACCTGGGCCGCCAACTACGGCTCCAACGTCACCAAGAAGTACGACATGCTGCCCTTCTCCTCGCGCGGTCCGCGCGAGGACGGCGGCTTCACGCCGACCCTGACGGCACCGGGTGCGTCGATCAACACGACGCAGACCTGGTTCCCGGGCGGTCCGGTCAAGGAGTCGGGCTACACGCTCCCCGCCGGCTACTCCATGCTGCAGGGCACCTCGATGTCCTCGCCGCAGGCCGCCGGCGCGACCGCGCTGCTGCTGTCCGCCGCGAAGCAGAAGCACATCGAGCTGCCCCCGGCCGACCTGCGGACCGCGCTGACCAGCACGGCGACCCACATCGACGGTGTGCCCGCACACGCCCAGGGTGCCGGTCTGATCGACATCGTCGGCGCGTGGAAGCAGATCGAGAAGCAGGGTGCCCCGGCGCACGAGTACACGGTGAAGGCCCCGGTCGACACCGCGATCGACTTCGCTCTGAAGGACCCGGGCTTCGGCACCGGCCTGTACGACCGCGAGGGCGGCCTGAAGACCGGCCAGACGAAGTACTACGACATCACCGTCACCCGCACCACGGGCCCGGACCGCGACGTCCAGCACAAGCTGTCGTGGAAGAACAACGACGGCACGTTCGGGCTGAGCAGCCCCGAGTACGTCTCACTGCCGCTCGGCAGCCCGGTCAAGATCAAGGTCAAGGCGAAGCCCGCCACGGACGGCGTCCACAGCGCCATCCTGCAGGTGGACGACAAGAAGACCTCCGGCATCGACCAGCAGATCCTCTCCACGGTGGTCGTCGCCAAGGACCTGGTGAAGCCCGGTTACGCGTTCTCCACGACCGGCTCGGTGCAGCGCAACGGCACCACGTCGTACTTCCTGAACGTCCCCGAGGGCGCTAAGACCCTCGAGGTCGCGCTGAGCGCCCTGCGCTCGGGCAGCCAGACGCGGTTCATCTCCATCCACCCGTACGGGGTCGCAGTGGAGGACAGCTCCACGATCAACTGCTACCCGAACTACGAGAACCCGGCCAACACCTGCCGCCCGGACACGCGCTCCTACAAGGACCCGCAGCCCGGCGTCTGGGAGATCGAGGTCGAGTCGCGCCGCACGTCGCCGCTGCTGGACAACCCGTACAAGCTGGACGTCTCGCTGCTGGGCGCCACCTTCGACCCGGCGGTGCAGACCATCGCCGAGGCGAAGATCGGCACCCCGGCCGCGGTGAACTGGACGGTCACCAACAACGCCGGTGACCTGAAGGGCTCCCTCAAGGGCGGCTCGCTGGGCTCGGCGGACGTCGAGCGCCCGTCGATCTCGACCGGCGGCGAGTACACGAAGACGGTCACCATCGGTGAGGGCGTCGAGAAGCTGGACATCGCCATCGGCAACACCTCGGACGCCAACGCCGACATCGACCTGTACGTCTACAAGGGCGACACCGAGGTCGGCGCCTCGACGACGGCCGGCTCGGAGGAGTCCGTCAGCCTGGTGAAGCCGGCGGCGGGCACCTACACCGTCGTCATCGACGGGTACTCGGTCCCGGCCGGGACCACGGAGTACGACTACCGGGACGTGTACTACGCCCCGTCGCTCGGCGCGATCGAGGTCGACGAGTCGAAGGCCGTGAACCTGGCCAACGGCGCGTCCGCCCAGGTCGGCGCCGAGGTCGTGGTCGCCGGAGCGGCTCCCGAGGGCCGGCAGTTCTTCGGTGAGGTCCAGCTCGTGAACGCCCGCGGCACCGCGGCGGGCACCGGCAGCGTCGTGATCGAGAAGGTCACGCCGTAGCCGTAGCGACGGTGTGATCCGCACGACACCGGAACACTGTGGGGCGGGGGCTCGCAAGGGCACCCGCCCCACAGCGCTGTGCGCGGCCTGTCCGCCTGGCGGACAATGGATTGGACATGGGGGCCATGGACATAAGCATCATGGACCGGCAACCGTGCCCGTTCGCGTCTGTGAGGGAGTTCTTGTGAAGGTCGGAATCGTCGGCGCCACCGGTCAGGTCGGCACAGTCATGCGCAGGATCCTGGCCGAGCGGAAGTTCCCCGTCGCCGAGCTGCGGCTCTTCGCCTCCGCACGTTCCGCGGGCTCCACCCTCACGTACGAGGGCGCGGACATCACCGTGGAGGACGCCTCCACCGCGGACTACACCGGTCTGGACATCGTGCTGTTCTCCGCGGGCGGCGCGACCTCGAAGGCGCTGGCCGAGAAGGTCGCCTCCCAGGGCGCCGTGGTGATCGACAACTCCTCCGCCTGGCGCAAGGACCCCGAGGTCCCGCTGGTGGTCTCCGAGGTCAACGCGCACGCGATCAAGAACCGCCCCAAGGGCATCATCGCCAACCCGAACTGCACCACGATGGCCGCCATGCCCGTGCTGCGTCCCCTGCACGACGAGGCGCAGCTCGACGCGCTGACGGTCGCCACCTACCAGGCGGTGTCCGGCTCCGGTGTCGCGGGCGTCGCGGAGCTGCACGGCCAGGCCTCCAAGGTCGTCGCCGACGCGGACAAGCTGACGCACGACGGCGGCGCAGTGGACTTCCCCGAGCCGGGCGTCTACAAGCGCCCCATCGCCTTCAACGTGCTGCCGCTCGCGGGTTCGATCGTCGACGACGGCTCCTTCGAGACGGACGAGGAGCAGAAGCTCCGCAACGAGTCCCGCAAGATCCTGGAGATCCCGGAGCTCAAGGTCTCCGGCACCTGCGTCCGGGTCCCGGTCTTCTCCGGCCACTCCCTCCAGATCAACGCCCGCTTCGCCCGCCCGATCAGCGTCGAGCGCGCCTACGAGCTGCTGAAGGACGCCGAGGGCGTCGAGCTCTCCGAGATCCCGACCCCGCTCCAGGCGGCCGGCAAGGACGCCTCGTACGTGGGCCGCATCCGGAACGACGAGACCGTCGAGCACGGCCTCGCGCTGTTCGTCTCCAACGACAACCTGCGCAAGGGCGCCGCGCTGAACGCGGTCCAGATCGCGGAGCTGGTGGCGGCCGAGCTCAAGGGCTGAGCCCCTTCACCACCGCGAAAGGGCGGGCGCCGGGAACCCGGCGTCCGCCCTTTCGCGTGCTCCTGCCCGCCTCAGAGCGCGAGGTGCCTGCGCAGTGCGGCGTCGATCTCACCCATGCGCTGACGCGGGACGGTGCCGACGCGGTTCAGTACCCGGTCCAGGGAGACGGCGCGGACCTGTTCGCACTGGACCTTCGAGTCCCTCGACAGGCCACTCTCCGCAGCACGGAGAAGCGTCTGGAAGGTGAGGACGCGCACCGTGTTGGACGTCAGGGGCACCACGGTGACCACGCCGCGCGCATGGGACTCGACCGACAGGTTCGCCGCGTTGTTCGACACGATCACGGCTGGCCTGACCTTGTTGGCCTCACTGCCCCTGGCCGGCTCCAGATCGACCAGATGGATGTCCCCTCTACGCATCGACGATCCCGTCCCCGGCCGTGCGGTCCCAGAGAGCGGCGTCCTCGCTCGAGTCCCATTCCTCGAAGGCTTCGGTGTACTCCGCTTCGAGCCCTGCCTCGCGCAGCAACTCGATCGCGGCGTGTATCACCGCCGACCGGGAATCCGCCTCGGTCTTCGCGGCGTACTCGTCGACGAAGGCGACATCCTCCTGCGGCAGGCTCACACTGATCTTCATGCCGTCCATCCTACCGCGAGTAGGAAGGGTGTGGCTACCCGAGTGCTACCGCTTTCGATGTGCTCGTACCTCGAAGTGGAAGCACCCGTACTCCACCGCCCGTACATGCACCAAGGCCACGTCCGGATCTGCGAACGCCTCCGCGAAGGCCGCGTCGAAGCCCTTCTCCTCGTCGGCCGGGATCTCCAGCAGCCGGCCTCCGGCGATCCTGCCGTCGGCGTCGTAGCGCCGGACCGTGCGCAGGGCGCCCGCCCGGGAGAACGGATACCCGGGCCGGTCCCCCGCCGGCCCCTCGCACTCCTCGGCGTGGACGAAGACCGGCCCCTGCTCGTCGTACGCCCCGGGGCGCGCCCAGGTCTCCGCCGCCCAGCGGCGCAGCGGCGCGTAGGAGACCAGGGCGATCCTCTCGCCGGGCACGGCGCCGCGCAGGCAGCAGCGCAGGGGCTCGCCGCCCTCCGTCGCGGTGTACGGGACGCAGGGCCGCCCCGCGTCGTCGGCCGTGCGGAGCTCTTCCAGGGTGTCCGGCCCGATGGGCCGTGCCTCGTATGCGGTCATGCTCCGAGGGTGGCCCGTGCGCCTGGGCCGGTCCGGCGGAAAACGGACATCGCGTTGGGCACTGCGCACGTGGAAGGATGGCGAAAACACCGCACATCAAAGGAGATGACCGCGTGCCTGGCACGAATCTGACCCGCGAAGAGGCACAGGAGCGGGCGCGCCTGCTGACCGTGGACGCGTACGAGATCGATCTCGACCTCTCCGGCGCGCAGGAGGGCGGCACCTACCGGTCCGTCACCACCGTGCGCTTCGACTCCGCCGAGGACGGCGCCGAGACCTTCATCGACCTGGTGGCCCCCGCGGTCCACGACGTCGTGCTGAACGGCCGGAGCCTCGACGTCGCCGCCGTCTTCCGGGACGCCCGGATCGCGCTGAAGCACCTGCGGGCGGGCGCAAACGAGCTCAAGGTCGTCGCCGACTGCTCGTACACGAACACGGGTGAGGGCCTGCACCGCTTCGTCGACCCGGTCGACGACCAGGCCTACCTCTACACCCAGTTCGAGGTGCCGGACGCCCGACGGGTGTTCGCCAGCTTCGAGCAGCCCGACCTGAAGGCGACCTTCCGCTTCACCGTGAAGGCCCCGTCGGGCTGGACCGTGATCTCCAACTCGCCGACGCCCGAGCCGAAGGACGACGTCTGGTCCTTCGAGCCGACGCCGCGCGTCTCCACCTACATCACGGCCCTGATCGCCGGTCCGTACCACGCGGTGCACAGCAGCTACGAGAAGGACGGCCAGTCCGTCCCGCTCGGCATCTACTGCCGCCCCTCGCTCGCCGAGTACCTGGACGCGGACGAGATCTTCGCGGTCACACGGCTGGGCTTCGAGTGGTTCCAGGAGAAGTTCGACTACGCGTACCCGTTCGCCAAGTACGACCAGCTCTTCGTCCCGGAGTTCAACGCCGGCGCGATGGAGAACGCCGGCGCGGTCACCATCCGCGACCAGTACGTCTTCCGCTCGAAGGTCACGGACGCGGCGTACGAGACGCGGGCCGAGACCATCCTCCACGAGCTGGCCCACATGTGGTTCGGCGACCTGGTCACCATGGAGTGGTGGAACGACCTCTGGCTGAACGAGTCGTTCGCCACGTACACCTCGATCGCCTGCCTGGCGGACGCCGAGGGCTCCCGCTGGCCGCACTCCTGGACGACGTTCGCCAACTCCATGAAGACGTGGGCGTACCGCCAGGACCAGCTGCCCTCGACGCACCCGATCATGGCGGACATCCAGGACCTCGACGACGTCCTGGTGAACTTCGACGGGATCACGTACGCCAAGGGCGCCTCGGTGCTGAAGCAGCTCGTGGCCTACGTCGGCAAGGACGCCTTCTTCAAGGGGGTGCAGGCGTACTTCAAGGCGCACGCCTTCGGGAACACGCGCCTGTCGGACCTGCTGGGCGCGCTGGAGGAGACCTCCGGCCGTGACCTGAAGACCTGGTCGAAGGCGTGGCTGGAGACGGCGGGGATCAACGTCCTGCGCCCGGAGATCGAGACCGACGAGAACGGCCACGTCACCTCGTTCACCGTCCTCCAGGAGGCCCCCGCGCTCCCCGCCGGGGCGAAGGGCGAGCCGACGCTGCGCCCGCACCGGATCGCGATCGGCTGCTACGACCTCGACGAGGCCGGGAAGCTGGTCCGCACGGACCGGATCGAGCTGGACGTCGACGGCGAGCGGACCACCGTGCCGTTCCCGTCCGGCACGGCCCGCCCGGCGGTCGTCCTGCTCAACGACGACGACCTGTCGTACGCGAAGGTCCGCCTCGACGAGGAGTCGCTGCGGGTGGTCACCGCGCACCTGGGCGACTTCACCGAGTCCCTGCCCCGTGCGCTGAGCTGGGCCTCGGCCTGGGACATGACGCGCGACGGCGAGCTGGCGACGCGCGACTACCTGGCGCTGGTCCTCTCCGGGATCGGCAAGGAGACGGACATCGGCGTCGTGCAGTCGCTGCACCGCCAGGTGAAGCTGGCTCTCGACCTCTACGCCGCCCCGGAGTGGCGCGAGGCGGGTCTGAACCAGTGGACCGAGGCGACGCTGGCGCATCTGCGCGCGGCGGAGCCGGCCAGTGACCACCAGCTGGCGTGGGCCCGCGCCTTCGCGGCGACGGCCCGCAGCCCGCTCCACCTGGACGTCCTGCAGTCGCTGCTGGACGGCACCCAGGAGATCGAGGGCCTGGCCGTCGACACCGAGCTGCGCTGGGCGTTCGTGCAGCGCCTCGCCGCGACCGGTCTGCTCGACGAGGAGGAGATCACCGCCGAGTACGAGCGCGACCGGACGGCCGCGGGCGAGCGCCACGCGGCGTCCGCCCGCGCGGCCCAGCCCTCCGAGGAGGCGAAGACCGAGGCGTGGGCGTCGGTCGTCGAGTCGGACAAGCTGCCGAACTCCCTCCAGGAGTCGGTCATCGACGGCTTCGTGCAGACCGACCAGCGTGAGCTGCTGGCTCCGTACGCGGAGAAGTACTTCACTGCGGTCAAGGACGTCTGGGACACGCGCAGCCACGAGATGGCACAGCAGATCGCCGTGGGCCTCTACCCGTCCCTCCACGTCTCGCAGGAGACCCTGGACGCCACGGACGCCTGGCTGGAATCGGCGCAGCCGAGCGCGGCCCTGCGCCGGCTGATGTCGGAGTCCCGGTCGGGCGTGGAGCGCGCGCTGAAGGCACAGGCCGCGGATGCGGCGGCCGCCACCGCGTAACGGACCCGGTCCACGTGCGAGAGGGCGTCCCCGTCAGGGGGCGCCCTCTTCGCGCACGGTGCGGGTGTCGGGCCGTCCCGCACGGTGCCGGGCCGTCCCGCACGGTGCCGGGCCGTCCCGCACGGTGCGGGTGCCCGGGCCGACGGCCTGCCGCCGGTCCGGCGGCTCGACGTCCGGGCGGGGCATGAGAACCGCCCGGCGGACGGGCGTCGAGTGCGCAGCCGTCCGCCGGGCGGAAGTCGGGGTGGTCCCGGAGCGTCAGCCCCTGGACCTTTCGTACCGGCGGGCCAGTTCGGCCGTGCCGGCCTCCGTCAGCGAGCCGTGGAGCCGCATCCGGGCGACACCGCCGTCGGGGAAGGCGTCGAGGCGGACGTGGGTGACGACGGCCTCGGCGTCGAGGACGAAGCGGTGCATGGTGTCGGGCTGGAGGCGGGTGCGGGGGATGATCTCGAACCACTCGCCGTCGTCGCCGTCGCGGCCCTGGAGGCTGATCCAGCCGGCCGCGTTGCCCTTGAGGTAGGCCGTGTCGATCTCGACGGCGCGCGCCGCGCCCTGGGCCGGGAGGCGGAAGCGCACCCAGTCGTTCGTGTCGCGGACCCGGCGGCGGCGGTTCTCCCAGCCGTCGTCCATCTTGCGGGAGGTGCCGGGCAGGATGATCTGGGCCGGCGAGGAGTAGAAGCGGTCCGAGGCGTCCTCGTAGGTGCCGCCGTTCATGATCGAGATCAGGTCGATCGTGCCCAGCGCGGAGAGCCAGGCCGGGTCCGGGACGACCTCGCCGTGCACGCGGAGGCGGGCGATGCCGCCGTCGGGGTGCTGGCAGAGGCGGACGTGGGTGTAGCGGCGGTCGCCGGTGATCTCGAAGGCGTTCGCCGCGTGGCCGCGTACCGGCGTCGGAGGGACGATCTCCTCCCACTTCACGTCGTCGGCGAGGAGCTGCTCGGGGCTCGGGGAGCCCTCGACGGCGGTGGCCTGCACGGACACGCGCTGCGGGTAGTTGCCGCGGAAGTGGGCGGTGTCGACGATCAGACCGCGGATGATCCCAGGGGCCCCGAGCCGGACGATCGCCCAGTCGTGCTCTCCCGGGGCGGGGAAGGGGTGGTCGGCGTCCGCGCCGCGGCGGCGGCGGGTCTCCCAGCCGTCCATGATCTTGCCCTTGTGGCCGAAGCGCTCGGGGTCGAAGACGGCGGGTTCGCGGATGAGGAGGTTCTCGCGCTCGGCGAAGAACTCGTCGTTGGCGGCGATCACGCCCGCGCCGAGGCGGCGGTCCGCGAGGTCGACGAGGTCGGTGAAGAAGAGGCCGGTGGCCGCGCGGTAGTCGGCATAGGGGTCGCCCCCGCCGTAAGGGGCCGCGTCGTTCGCGTGGGGGTCGGTGTCGTGGAATGCGGTCTCGTTCGCGTCGGTGGTCATGTCACGACTGTCGCCCACCGGGACCTGTCAGGTCCATCGAAAGTTTTCGTACGGTTCTTTCAGTTTTATCGAAAGGTCGTGCCGGAGCGAGGCGGCTACGCCACCGGACGGGCGGTGACGCCGGAGAGGATGAAGTCGATCCCGGCCAGGAACTGCTCCCGGTCGTCGTGCCCGCGCATCTGGTCCGCGGCCGCCCTGGTGAACGGGTACGCGTCGGGGTCGAGCTCCTCCCACGCCGCCGAGACGGAGTCGAGGAACTCGGCGCGGTCCGCGCCGGGTCCGAGCGCGCGGGCGCCCTCCACGTTCGCCGCGTTCTGCCCGGCGGCACCGAGGACGTAGTGCATCAGCGCCGAGGTCGCCGTGGCCTGGTCGGCCTCGGGCACGCCCAGCGCGCGGACCTGCCGTCCGATGCTCTCGAAGATGCGGGGTGTGACGGGCCCCCAGGGGCTGCGGGAGAGCTGGGTGGCCAGCTGCGTGGCGAGCCACGGGTGCTGCTCGATCGCGTCGAACAGGCCGAGCGCGACCGCGCGGACCCCTTCTCGCGGCGAGGCCGGGGACGCGCCGGGCGTGACCGCCACGGCGGCGGCGACTACGGCGTCGGTCGCCGCACCGAGCAGCTCGCCCTTGTTCGCCACGTGCCAGTAGATCGCTCCGGGGCCGGTGGCGAGGCGCTCGGTCAGCACCCGGAACGTCAGCCCGCTCTCACCGGCCGTGTCGAGCAGTTCGACGGCGGCCTCGACGATGCGCTCCCGGGAGAGCGCCTCCGTACGCCGCCGGGTCCGGCCTGTCCGCGTTGCCATAAGAACAGTCTGGCACAGATGGAACGCCGCTCCAGCGAGGGGACGCCGGGCCCCGGAGGACCCGGGGCCGCTTCCGGCCGGGCCGCTGCCCGGCCCTCCTCACCGGTCCCCGGCCCGGCGATCCTCCGCCCCCGCGACCTGCTGGAGCGCCGTCAGCACCCGCGCGACCGCCGGCCCCCGCTCCGCGCCCTGCCGCACGGCGGCCACGACATGACGGCACGGGCGGTCCGAGTCCAGGACCCGCATGGCCACGCCGTCACCCGACCGGTCAGCGGCGGACGCCATCCGGGGGACGAGGGCGACTCCCATCCCGGCCTCCACCATGGCCAGGATCGCGGTCCACCCCGAAGCGCTGTGGGCCTGTTCGGGTACGAACCCTGCCGCTTCGCACGCGGCCCGCGTGATCTCCGACCAGGGGCCCGAGCCGCCGAAGATCCAGGGTTCGGCGGCGAGATCCGCCAGCCGGAGGCCCGGCGCGCGGGCGAGGCGGTGGTCCAGGGGCAGCGCGACGTCCAGCGGGTCGGCCAGGAGCGGCAGCAGGGTGAAGCGGGGATCCCGTGCCGTCGGCGCGTGCGCCGCCAGGGAGAGGGCGAGGTCCACGTCCCCGGCCGACAGGAGCTCGTACGCCTGGGCGGCCTCCGCCTCGCGCACGCGCACCTCGGGGCCCGGACGGCCCTCGGCGCGCAGGAGCCGTACGGCGGGCACGACGAGGGCCGGCACGGCCGTCGAGAAGGCCCCGACCCGCACCTGTCCCGCCTCGCCCCGCAGATAACCGGTCAGCTCGGCGTCGGCCCGCTCCAGCTGCGCGAAGACCGTCTCGGCGTGACGCAGCACGAGATGCGCGGCATCGGTGAGCCGGACCCGGCGGCCCTGCGCCTCCAGGAGCGGTACGCCGAGCTGTCCGGCGAGATTGGTGAGCTGCTGGGAGACGGCCGACGGGGTCATGAGAAGGGCCTCGGCCGTGGCGGTGACCGTGCCACGGTCGCGCAGCGTGCGCAGGATGCGGAGCTTCTTGACGTCCCACTCGGTCATGGCCGAAACCTACCGGGCGCCGGACACGCCGGTGCGCCGCGCGGTACGTCGTACCGGCGGCGCACTCGGGAGAACAGCTGTCTAGGCCTGCTTCTTGGACTTGTCGAGGACCATGACGAGCCCCGCGATGACCAGGAACAGGACGATCGGTGCCGCGACGAAGAGGCCGAGGGTCTCCATCACGTTGAGGCCCGGACCCGGGTCGTCGCCGTCGTCGCGGGTGAGCGCGAGCGCCGGGGACGACATGAGCAGCATCATCAGCGTCGTACCGGCCGCGACGGCGCCGGCGCGCATAGCGTTCTTCTTGTCCACGGTGCAAACGTAGCGAACGCCTACGAGGGGCGCGCGCCCGGGGGTGCCGTACGGGACTCCCGGCCGTCGGTCACGACGGTCATCAGCCTGTGCAGCCGGGGCGAGGCGGTGATCTCCTCCAGCGTGACGGGGTGGCCCTCCGCATCGGCGACGGGCAGGCGCCAGTTGGGGTACTGGTCCCAGGTCCCGGGGAGGTTCTGCGGACGGCGGTCGCCCACGGTGTCCGGGAGCCAGATCCCGGTCATCCGGGCAGGGGTGCTCAGCAGGAAGCGGTGGACCGCGCGTACGGCCGCCTCCTCGTCGCCCTCCCCCTCGGGCAGCAGACGGAGCCTCGCCAGGTAGGCCAGCCACTCCGCGGTGTCGGCGGCGTCCTCGGCCAGCTCCTGCTCCAGCTCGCGGCCGAGCAGCCCGAGCCGGTGGCGGAGCGTCACGTGCTCGCCCGTCAGCCGGGCGGCGGTGGACGGGAGGTCGTGGGTGGTCGCCGTGGCCACACAGCCCTCGCGCCACTCCCCGGGGGCGAGGGGACGCCCCGTGCCGCCCCAGTCGCGCTCGAACCAGAGCACGGAGGTGCCGAGCACCCCGCGGCGGGCCAGCGCCTCGCGCACGCCGGGCTCGACGGTCCCGAGGTCCTCCCCTATGACGACGGCACCCGCCCGGTGCGCCTCCAGGACGAGGACCGCGAGCATCGCCTCGGCGTCCTGGCCGACGTAGGCGCCGTCGGTGGGCGGGCGGCCCTCGGGCACCCACCAGAGCCGGAAGAGGCCCATGACGTGGTCGATGCGCAGCGCTCCGGCGTGGGCGAGGAGGCCGCGCAGCAGCCGCCGGAAGGGGGCGTAGCCGGATGCGGCGAGGGCGTCGGGACGCCACGGGGGCAGCCCCCAGTCCTGGCCGTGGGCGTTGAAGGCGTCCGGGGGCGCACCGACGGACATGCCGTGCGCGAAGGCGTCCTGCTGGGCCCAGGTGTCCGCGCCGTCGGGATGCACGCCGACGGCGAGGTCGTGGACGATGCCGACGGCCATGCCGGACTCGCGGGCGGCGCTCTGCGCGGTGGCGAGCTGGGTGTCCGTCAGCCAGGCGAGCCGGCAGTGGAAGTCGACCCGGTCCAGCAGGTCGGTGCGGGCGCGGGCGCTCTGCGGGGAGCGGGGGTCGCGCAGCCCCTCGGGCCAGGTGCGCCACCCGGGGCCGTACACCTCGGCCAGGGCGCACCACAGGGCGTGGTCCTCCAGGGCCTGCCCCTGAGCGGCGAGGAAGTCGCAGTACGCGGCGCGGCGCCCGGGGGTCAGCGGGACCTGGTGGATGAGCTCCAGGGCCTGTTTCTTGAGCTCCCACACGGCGTCCCGGTCGATCAGGGCGCCCTTGTTCAGCACGGCCTCGCGCAGTGCCGCGGCTTCCTGGCGGAGGTCGTCCAGGGCGGCCCTGCCGGGCTCGGAGACATGGCCGTACTCCGGGACCGACTCGATGTGCAGGTGCACCGGGTCGGGGAAGCGGCGGGAGGAGGGGCGGTACGGGGAGGGGTCGGTCGGCCGGCCCGGCACGGCGGCGTGCAGCGGGTTCACCTGGACGAATCCGCTGCCCAGGGTCCTGCCGGCCCAGGCGGCGAGGTCGGCCAGGTCCGCGAGGTCGCCCATGCCCCAGGAGCGGGTGGAGAGCAGCGAGTAGAGCTGGACGAGGAATCCGTGCGTGCGGGCGGGCGGCTGGGGTACGCGGTCCGGTGCGACGACGAGCGTGGTGGCCGCGTACCGGCGGTCGGGGGTACGGACGGTCAGCCGGTGGACACCCAGGGGCGGTTCGGTCCACCAGGAGGGCGTGACCGGGGTGTTCTCCGTGGGGGCCGGGGCCGGGAGCACGCGCATCCGCAGGGGCGCGGACGGCCCGCCGGCGTCCGGGTCGGGGTCGACCGTCAGGACCGAGCCGGGCGGGAGCGCGGCGAGCGCGGCCGGCAGCGGCTCTCCCGACCAGGCCACCACCGTCGGCGGGAGCAGTCGGGAGGCCGCCGCCGATTCGGCTGCGGCGAGTGATCTCCGTACCTCCGCGGGGGTGGCGGCGTCGACGCCCAGCGCGGCGAGCACGGCTGTGACCGTGTCGTCGGGGACGGACACCGTGACGTCCGCGGACGGGGAGAAGGAGGTGGCGACGCCGTGCAGTGCGGCGAGCCGGGACAAGCCCATTCAGACTCCTGGGGACTCCATGCCCCCTGCGGTGCCAGGTGCTGTCGGCTCGCTGGTCAGAGGGGCGACGGCGGCGAGCGGTGGCTCGCTCGTGAGAGGTGTGGCGTCGGCGAGCGGGGGCTCACTGGTGAGCGGGGGCTCGCCGAGGAGAGGAGCACTGTCGGCGGACGCGGGTTCGCCGACCAGGTGGGAGACGTCGGCGAGCGGGAGCTCACTGATCATCGGAGGGGCGGTGAGGGTCGGGGACTTGGCGCCTGCCGGCGCGTCGGTCCCGGCGAGGCTCGGTACCTGTTTGGAGAGGGCGGAGAGCAGAAGCTGCGCGGAAGCGGGCACGTGGGCCTCCTGGCCGTGGACAACAGGACACAGCAGGCCTACCCAGCAGGCGCGCGAGCAGGCGTGGACGTGACACAGGCGTTATGGACAACGAGCCCAACGTGCCGTGGGTCACATCCGGTTCCCCCGCTTGCCAGGTATGAGCGGTTTTAGGCCACCCGTGGATCCTTCCCCGGGCGGTCACGCGCCACGCCAGGAATACACCGGGCATACCGCCCGGAACGGCCATGCGCATTGACACCCCCGCGCCCGGATGGTGGGCTCGGACGTCACTGCCGGGGCGAGGTCAGGGTGAAGGAGCGGGGCGTGCAGCTCGGGCGCAGGAGGCATGCGACGGCCGTCGCCGTCGCTGTGATCGGCGGGCTGCTCGGCCCGTTCGGGCCGGCCGCCGTCGCGGCCCCCGTCAGCCCCCCGGGCCCCGCCGCGACCAGTCCGGACCGCGCGGACGAAGCGCGGCTGCCCGCCGTCTGGCCGCGCCCGCAGTCCGTCGAGGCGTCCGGACGGTCCGTACCGCTGGGTTCCGAGGTGACCCTCCTCGCCGACGCGCAGGCCGACCCGTACGCGGTGGACGCGCTCAGGGCGCTCCTGCGTGACGCCGGGGTCAGGACGGTGCACGCCTCCCTGCCCGGCAAGGGCCCGGTGATCCGGCTCGGCGGCCCGGACGCGGGCCGGGCGCTGCGGGCCATGCGCGCACCCGAACGCGCCGACCTGCCGTACGGCGGCTACCGCCTCGCCGTGGGCCGGGCCGGTGACCGCCCCACGGTCGCCCTGGACGGCGTGGGTGAGGACGGCCTGTTCCACGCCGTGCAGACCCTGCGCCAGCTCGTGCGGAACGGCACCGTGGCCGGGGCCGTGGTCCGGGACTGGCCGGGTACCGCCGTCCGCGGGACGACCGAGGGGTTCTACGGGCAGCCGTGGAGCCAGGAGGAACGGCTGGCCCAGCTCGCCTTCATGGGACGCACGAAGCAGAACCGCTACCTCTACGCGGCCGGCGACGACCCGTTCCGGCAGACCCGCTGGCGTGAGCCGTACCCCGCCGCGGAACGCGCCGACTTCCGTGCTCTGGCCGCGAAGGCGCGGGCCGAGCACGTGACTCTCGGCTGGGCCGTCTCCCCGGGACAGGCCATGTGCATGGCCTCGGACGCGGACGTACGGGCGCTGACCCGGAAGATCGACGCGATGTGGGCGCTCGGGGTGCGGGCCTTCCAGCTGCAGTTCCAGAACGTCAGCTACAGCGAGTGGCACTGCGACCAGGACGCCGAGACGTACGGCAGCGGGCCCGAGGCGGCGGCCAGGGCGCAGGCGCGGGTCGCGAGCGCCGTCGCCCGGCACCTCGCGGACCGGCACCCGGACGCGGAACCGCTGTCGGTGATGCCGACCGAGTACTACCAGGACGGCGCCACCGACTACCGCACGGCGCTCGCCGCGGAGCTGGACCACCGGGTGCAGGTCGCCTGGACCGGTGTGGGGGTCGTGCCGAGGACGATCACCGGCAGGGAGCTGGCGGACGCGCGGGCGGTCTTCCGCCGCCCCCTGGTCACCATGGACAACTACCCGGTCAACGACTACGCGCAGGACCGGATCTTCCTCGGCCCGTACACGGGCCGTGACCCGGCGGTGGCCGGCGGGTCGGCGGCGCTGCTGGCCAACGCCATGGAACAGCCGTCGGCCTCCCGCATCCCGCTGTTCACGGCCGCGGACTTCGCCTGGAACCCGAAGCAGTACCGGCCGCAGGAGTCCTGGCAGGCCGCCCTCGACGACCTGGCGGACGGGGACGCCGAGGCCCGGAAGGCCCTGGAGGCGCTGGCCGGCAACAGTGCCGCCTCCGTGCTGGGCGGCGACGAGTCGGCGTACCTGAAGCCGCTGCTGAAGGCGTTCTGGACCTCGCGCGAGGACGCGGCGGACGGTGACCGGGCCGCGCGCGGGCTGCGGGCGGCGTTCGGGGTGATGCGGCGGACGCCGGAGCGCCTGGCGACGCCCGCGAACGGCCGGCTCCGGGACGAGGTGCGGCCGTGGACCGAGCAGCTGGCCCGGTACGGCAGGGCGGGTGAGCTCGCCGTCGATCTGCTGGAGGCCCAGCGCCGCGGCGACGGGGCGGCCGCCTGGCGGGCCCAGCTGGCACTCGAACCCCTGCGCGAGGAGATCGGCGCGCACACGGCCACCGTCGGCAAGGGTGTCCTGGACCCCTTCCTGGACCGGGTCCTGCGCGACGCCGGCGCCTGGAACGGCACCGACCGCGACGCGGGCACGGCGAGCAAGGACGCGCACGGCTACACCCTCCGTCTCGGCCGGACCCGTCCGCTGGAGGCCGTCACCACGCTGGCCCGGCCGGGTGACGGCTCGCAGGGCGCCGTCCTCGAGGCCCATGTGCCGGGGGAGGGCTGGCGCGGGCTCGGCCCCCTGTCGGAGGCCGGCTGGACGCAGACGGCGGCGCGCGGGCTGCGCGCGGACGCCCTCCGGGTCACCGTCCCCTCCGCCCGCCCGGCCTTCGTCGGACCTCCGGCCCCGGGCGTCACCGGCACAGCTCCCCCGGCATCGGACGCCCCGCGGGTGCGGGCGCTGGTCCCGTGGTTCGGTGACGAGCCGGCGGCCCGGCTCGCTCTCGTCCGGGACAGGACGGACGCCGTGATCGGCGGCGGTGCGCAGCGGGTCGAGGCGCGGCTGGCCGGCGGGCGCCCCGGCGAGGTGAAGGGCGAGCTGAAGGCGAAGGCTCCGAAGGGCATCGAGGTGAGGGTGCCGAAGCAGTCGACCGTGACGCGCGGCTCGCGCACCCACGTCCCCGTGGACATCACCGTGCCGGCCGACACCCCGGCCGGTGAGTACGAGGTGCCGCTGAGCTTCGGGGGCGAGGAGAGCACGCTGACGGTGCGGGCCTACCCGCGTACGGCGGGCCCCGACCTGGTGCGTACGGCCGAGGTGTCCTCCTCCGGCGACGAGACCCCGGACTTCCCGGCGTCGGCCGCCTCGGACGGCGACCCGGAGACCCGCTGGTCGTCCCCCGTCGAGGACGGCGCCTGGTGGCAGGCCGAACTCCCCGCGCCGGTGCGGCTGGGCCAGGTCGTACTCCACTGGCAGGACGCCTACGCCTCCCGCTACCGCGTCCAGGTCTCCCCGGACGGCCGCACCTGGCGTACCGCGGCGACCGTCCGGGAGGGCGGGGGCGGGCGCGAGTCGGTCCGGATGGACGCGAAGGACACCCGCTTCCTCCGGGTCCAGGGCGACGGCCGGGCCACGGAGTACGGCTACTCGCTGTGGTCGGTCGAGGCGTACGCCGTCGCCGGCGAGGACCCGGAGGGCCGCTGAGGGCCCCGGTACGCCGAAGGCCCGGTGCTCAGGCGGAAACGCCGTCGATCCGGGCCATCACGTCGTCCGCGCCGAACGGCTGCAGGTAGGGCAGCCAGCGCGGATCCCGGTGTCCGGTTCCGATGATCCGCCAGGCCAGCCCGCTGGGCGGCGCCGGCTGATGGCGCAGCCGCCAGCCCAGCTCGGGCAGATGGCGGTCCGCCTTGACGTGGTTGCAGCGGCGGCAGGCCGCCACCACGTTGTCCCAGGCGTGCTGGCCGCCGCGGCTGCGCGGGATGACGTGGTCGACGCTGGTCGCGGCGGCCCCGCAGTACATGCAGCGGCCGCCGTCCCGGGCGAAGAGCGCACGGCGGGTGAGGGGGACGGGCCCCCGGTAGGGGACGCGCACGAACCGCTTGAGGCGGACGACGCTCGGCGCGGGCACGGCACGGGTGGCACTGTGCATGAAGGCGCCGGACTCCTCGAGGCAGATGGCCTTGTTCTCGAGGACGAGGACGAGCGCGCGGCGGAGAGGTACGACGCCGAGCGGCTCGTACGAAGCGTTGAGAACCAGGACGTGCGGCACGTGGATGCCTCCTTGTACGCCGGCGACGCGTGGCTCGCGCCGGGACGATCCGCTCTCAGTCTCTCCTTATGCCTGGTCCGAGCGCCACCACGTGCGGGTAACGGGCCGGAGGGATTTTTCTCACCCGCCCGCCTCGTCCCCGCCCCGGGCACACCGGAACAGGTGTGCCGCAGGGGCGGCCGTCCCCGCCCCGGGGGCGGCCCCACCCCGTGCTCCCCCCGGTGAGACGTGGATCTCCCTCCCCGACGGCAACGAACCACTCCCCCGGCTTCGTTACTGTGGTTGGTCTGCTGTCGCCCCACCTGGAGGTCCCCGCCGTGTCCCTGTCCGCCCTGCTGGCCGCAGCTCCGTCACCCGGCGCCGGCGGCTCTCTGGACGAAGCCGCCGAACGGGCGGGGAACGCCGCAGGCTGGGTCGAGGAGAACTGGTCCACCTGGCTGAACACCGGTCTCCGCATCATCCTGATCGCCGCCATCGCGATCGTGCTGCGGTACCTGATCCGGCGCGCCCTCACCAACCTCATCGACCGGATGAACCGCAGCGCCCAGGCGGTGGAGGGCACGGCCCTGGGCGGCCTGCTGGTCAACGCGGAACGCCGCCGCCAGCGCTCCGAAGCCATCGGCTCCGTGCTCCGCTCGGTCACGTCGTTCCTGATCCTGGGCACGGCGGCCCTGATGATCCTGGGCGCCTTCCAGATCAATCTGGCCCCCCTGCTGGCCTCCGCGGGGGTCGCCGGTGTCGCGCTGGGCTTCGGGGCCCGCAACCTCGTCACCGACTTCCTCTCCGGTGTCTTCATGATCCTCGAGGACCAGTACGGCGTCGGCGACACCGTCGACGCGGGCGTCGCCTCCGGTGAGGTCATCGAGGTCGGCCTCCGGGTCACCAAGCTGCGCGGCGACAACGGCGAGATCTGGTACGTCCGCAACGGCGAGGTGAAGCGGATCGGCAACCTCAGCCAGGGCTGGTCCACGGCCGGTGTCGACGTCACGGTCCGTCCCACCGAGGACCTGGACCTGGTGCGCAAGGCGATCGCCGAGGCGGGCGAGACCATGACCAAGGAAGAGCCCTGGTCGGAGCGGCTGTGGGGCCCGGTGGAGATCCTCGGCCTGGACGCGGTGCTGCTCGACTCGATGACCGTACGGGTCACGGCGAAGACCATGCCGGGCAAGTCGCTGGGGGTCGAGCGGGAGCTGCGCTGGCGGATCAAGCAGGCGCTGGACGCAGCCGGCATCCGGATGATCGGCGCACTCCCCCTCAGCGCCGACGGCGAGTCCACGGCCGACCCGACGGCGGCCATGGCGGCGCCCTCGGCGTACGCGTCGACGACGTCCCCGCAGTCCCTGGCGGCGACCCCGATACCGCCGCCCAGCCTGACCAAGTAGGACCCGTGCCGAGGGGCGCTCCGCGAGACCGTCGGGGCGCCCCTTCCGCGTTCCCGGGAGGCCCGGCCCGGGTAACGCTTCGGCAGCCGTGTCGGCCGACCCCATTGACGATCCGGTGACACGGGTCCTACGTTCCTCCCAACGAATAGGAAAGTTTCCTAACAGAGGGAGGGCGCGTCGCTCATGGCCGGAACAACACCGGGTACCCCACGTGTCCTGCGCGCCATGAACGACCGGGCTGCGCTCGATCTCCTGGTCGCTCAGGGCCCCCTGACCCGTACCCGGATCGGCGAGCTGACCGGGCTCTCCAAGCCCACCGCCTCCCAGCTGCTCGCGCGGCTGGAGGACGCCGGCCTGGTCCGTTCGACCGGCAGCCAGAGCGGGCGCCCGGGCCCCCGGGCGGTGCTCTACGAGATCGACCCGGCCGCCGGGCACGTCGCGGCGCTCTCCGTCGGGCACACCGGCATCGACGCCGTCGTCTCCGACATCACCGGCACCGTGATCGGCTCCTGCCGCGTGGAGGCCGAAGCCGTCGCGGAGGACGTGCGCCACCGCACCGCCCAGCTCGTCGCCGAGGCCGTGGACGGCGCCCTGCGCGGGACCGGGCTCGGCCACGACGACCTCGACCGTGTGGTGATCGGGACCCCGGGCGCGATCGACCCGCACACCGGTCAGCTGCGCTATGCACCCCATCTTCCCGGATGGCACTCGCGCACCCTCGTCGCCGACCTCGCCGAGGTCGTCGGCAGGCCGGTCGTCATCGAGAACGACGTGAACCTCGCCGCCGTCGCCGAGCAGTACGAGGGTGCCGCGCAGGACCACGACCACTTCGTCCTCGCCTGGCTCGACGAGGGCGTCGGCGCGGCGATCGTGCTGGGCGGCTCCCTCCTGCGCGGCGCCACCGGCGGCGCGGGGGAGATCGGCTACATGCCTCTGCCGGGCGCCCCGCTCGCCCGCGGCGGCGAGAGGGACTGGGCGGGCCCGGACGCGGGGGGCGGCTTCCAGAGCCTCGTCTCGCGCCCCGCCATACGCGCCCTGGCCGGCGGGAGGCCGCTGGCCGAGGCGCTCGCCGACGAAGCCGTCCGGGCCGAGGTCGCCCGCAGGCTGGCCACCGGACTCGCCGCCGTGGTCGCCGTGGTCGACCCCGAACTGGTCGTCCTCTCCGGCCGGGTGGCCCAGGCGGGGGGCGAGGCGCTCCGCACGCTGGTCGAGGCCGAGCTGACCGGCCTGGCGCTGCCCAGGCCCCTGCTGCGCATCAGCGACATCGAAGGGAACCCGATCCTGACCGGCGCGCTGCGCACGGCCCTCGCCCAGGCCCGCGACAGCGTCTTCGACACCGTCTGAACCACCCGTCACCCCGCGGCGGCGCCCCCGGTCCGGTGGCCCGTACGGCACCTCCATGCCTGCCGCCCCCAGCCCCCGTCCCTGTGCCCCACCTCCCCTTTCCCCTCCCCTCCCCTCCCGCTAAGGAAGTCCGACATGGCGCGATGGCACATCCGTACCCGTGTGCCCGTGGCACTCGGCGCGGCCGCACTGCTGCTGGCCGGCTGCGCGAACCCGAGCACCGGCAGTGACACCGACGACCCCACGAAGCCCGTCACCCTCAAGTTCTGGCACGGCTGGTCGGCGCCGAGCGAGGCCAAGGCGATCAAGGAGAACATCGCCCGCTTCGAGAAGCTCCACCCGAACATCGACGTCGTCTCCACGGGCAACGTGAGCGACGAGACCATCAACCAGGCGCTGCGGGCCGGCGGCGGGGACGCTCCCGACGTCGTCACGTCCTTCACCACCAACAACGTCGGGCAGTACTGCTCCTCCGGCATGTGGGTGGACCTCGACCCCTTCATGAAGAAGAGCGGGATCGACAAGACGAAGGTCTTCCCGAAGACCCTGCTGGACTACACCCGGTACGAGGGCGTCCAGTGCGCGACGCCGCTGCTCGCCGACGCGTTCGGCATGTACTACAACAAGGATGCCTTCGAGGAGGCCGGGATCAGCCGGCCCCCGCGCACCATGTCCGAGATGAAGGCCGACGCGGTCAAGCTGACGCGGAAGAAGAAGGACGGCTCGCTCGAACGCGCCGGCTTCATGCCCAACTTCCAGCTGTACCAGAACTCCCCCGACCGGATGTTCGCCCAGTGGGGGCCGCAGTACTTCGACGACGAGGGCAAGGCGAAGCTCGCCGACGAGCCGAAGACCGAGCAGTTCTTCTCCACCATGCGCGGTCTCTCCGACGCACAGGGCGGCTACCGCGCCATGGAGCGGCTGCGCGCCACCTTCGGCGACGAGATGTCGTCCCAGAACGGCTTCCTGACCGGCAAGCTCGCCATGCACCTGGACGGCGAGTGGCGCGGGCTGATGCTCGACGACGCGAAGGCCGACTTCGACTGGGGTGTGGCCCCGCTCCCGGTCCCCGACGACCAGGCCGACACCTACGGGCGCGGGTACCTCACCGGCACCGTCGCCGGCATCGCGCACAGCAGCATGCACCAGAACGCGGCCTGGGAGCTGGTGAAGTACCTGACGATCGACACCGAGGCGGTCGTCCACTTCGCCAACGCCATCCACAACGTGCCCTCCACGTTCGACGCGCTGAAGTCACCCGCCCTGGACGCCGATCCGGCGTTCCGCGCCTTCCTCTCGATCGCCCGGAACCCGCACAGCCAGGCCGTTCCCCCGTCGAACAACGGCGGGCAGTACATCAACTCGTTCGGGGACTTCTCGCAGTCCGTCGAGGCCGGCAGGACGAAGAACCTGCACAAGGCCCTGAAGGACCTCGACGACCAGATCGACGCCGACAACGTCCAGTCGGAGAACTGAGGAGCCGGGTCATGGCACTTTCCCTTCCCACCTCGGCGAAGTCCGCCGGCCGGGGGGCCGCACCGGATCCCCGCACCCCCGCGCTGCGGCGCAGGAGGAACCGCGAGCGGCTGCGCATCCTGGGGTTCCTCTCGCCCTGGCTGGTCGGCTTCTCGGTCTTCTTCGGCTACCCGCTGATCGCGACCGTCTACTTCTCGTTCATGCACTACAACCAGATCAAGGCGCCCACCTTCGTGGGACTGCGGAACTGGAGGTACGTGTTCGAGCAGATGCCCCTGTTCGGCCCGGCCCTGTGGAACACCCTCTGGCTGGTCGTCGTCATGGTCGCGCTGCGCGTGGTGTTCGGCCTCGGCATCGGCCTGCTCATCACGAAGATCAAGACGGGTGTGGGGCTGTTCCGCACGGCCTTCTACATCCCGTACCTGGCCCCGCCGGTCGCGGCCACCGTCGCCTTCGTCTTCCTCCTCAACCCGTCCACGGGACCGGTCAACGAGATGCTCTCGTGGATCGGCCTGGACGGCCCGAGCTGGTTCAACGACCCGAACTGGTCCAAGCCCTCGCTGGTCCTGCTCTCCCTGTGGGGCATCGGCGACCTGATGGTCATCTTCATGGCCTCGCTGCTGGACGTGCCGAAGGAGCAGTACGAGGCCGCCGATCTCGACGGCGCCGGCGCCTGGACGAAGTTCCGCTTCGTCACCTGGCCCGCCATCACCCCGATCGTGCTGTTCGCCGTCGTCACCGGCGTCGTGCAGACGATGCAGTACTACACACAGGCCCTCGTCGCGGGGAAGCTCGCCTCGGGCGTCTCCATCGGACCCGGCACGGTGATCCAGCCCGGGTATCCGGACCACTCCACCCTGACGGTGCCGCAGCTCGTCTACTCGATGGGCTTCCAGAACTTCAACACCGGTGCCGCGTGCGTGCTCTCCCTCGTGCTCTTCGCGATCGCCATGGGCGTCACCCTTCTGCTGATGCGCAAGAGCGTCGGCCTCATTCCGGCGGAGGACTGAGATGACCAGCACCACCCTGACCAGGCCGGAAGCTCCCGTGGCGAGCAGGCCGCGCGGAGCGGACGCCGCCTCCCACCGGCGCAGGCGCGTCCTGAACTGGATCGCCGTCCACTCCGTGGCCGTGGCACTCGCCCTCTTCTTCGTCCTGCCGTTCGTCTTCGTCCTCCTCACCTCGGTGATGAGCGACAGCCAGGCGATGAGCGGCGACCTGTGGCCGGATGCGTGGCACTGGTCGAACTACTCGACCGTCTTCCACACCCCCGGTTTCCTCGGCTGGTGGCGCAACTCCCTGATGTACGCCCTGCTCGGCACGGTGTTCACGGTGTGCTCGTCGGTGCCGGTCGCCTACGCCCTGGCCAAGTTCCGTTTCCGCGGGCGGCGTACCGCGATGATCCTCGTCATCTCCACGATGATGCTGCCGCCCCAGGTCATCGTCATCCCGATGTACCTGGTGTGGTCGCAGCAGCTCCACCTGTCGGGCTCGCTGTGGCCGCTGATCATCCCCATGGCGTTCGGCGACGCCTACTCGATCTTCCTGCTGCGGCAGTTCCTGCTCACCATTCCGCAGGAGTACATCGAGTCGGCGAGGGTCGACGGGTGCGGTGAGCTGCGGACGCTCCTGCGGATCGTCGTGCCGATGGCCAAGCCGGGCATCGCCGCCGTCGCGCTCTTCCAGTTCTTCTACTGCTGGAACGACTACTTCGGACCGCAGATCTACGCGGCACAGAATCCCGGTTCCTGGACGCTGAGTTACGGCCTGGAGTCGTTCAAGAGCGCCCACGCGGTCAACTGGAACCTGACGATGGCCGCGACCCTGCTGGTCATGGCGCCGGTCATCATCGTGTTCTTCTTCGCACAAAAGGCCTTCGTCGAAGGCGTCACACTGACTGGAGTGAAGGGCTGACATGAAGCTCGCAGTAGTGGGTGGCGGATCCACCTACACACCCGAACTGATCGACGGGTTCGCGCGGTTGCGGGACACCCTGCCCGTCGAGGAGCTGGTGCTCGTCGATCCGGCGGCCGACCGGCTGGAGCTCGTCGGCGGGCTGGCCCGCAGGATCTTCGCCAAGCAGGGCCACCCGGGCCGGATCACCACCACCTCCGACGTGGACGCGGGGGTGGAGGGCGCCGACGCGGTGCTGCTCCAGCTGCGCGTCGGCGGGCAGGCCGCGCGCAACCAGGACGAGACGTGGCCGCTGGAGTGCGGCTGCGTCGGCCAGGAGACCACGGGCGCAGGCGGCCTCGCCAAGGCGCTGCGCACGGTGCCGGTCGTCCTCGACATCGCCGAGCGGGTCCGGCGCACCAACCCGAACGCCTGGATCATCGACTTCACCAACCCGGTCGGCATCGTGACCCGCGCCCTGTTGCAGGCCGGGCACAAGACCGTCGGGCTCTGCAACGTCGCGATCGGCTTCCAGCGCAAGTTCGCGCGGCTCCTGGACGTCGCTCCGGGCGAGATCCACCTGGACCACGTCGGGCTCAACCACCTGTCGTGGGAGCTCGGGGTGCGGCTCGGCGGCCCCGACGGCGAGGACGTCCTGCCGAAGCTGCTCGCGGAGCACGGCGACGCGATCGCCGGCGACCTGCGCATGCCCCGGCAGATCGTCGACCGGCTCGGGGTCGTCCCGTCGTACTACCTGCGGTACTTCTACGCGCACGACGAGGTCGTCCGGGAGCTCGGCACCAAGCCGTCCCGGGCGGCGGAGGTCGCCGCGATGGAGAAGGAACTCCTGGCCATGTACGGCGATCCCGCGCTGGACGAGAAGCCGGCGCTGCTCGGCAAGCGGGGCGGGGCCTTCTACTCGGAGGCGGCCGTGGACCTGGCCGCCTCGCTGCTCGGCGGGGGCGGCCCGGCCGTGCAGGTGGTCAACACGTACAACAACGGCACGCTGCCGTTCCTGCCGGACGACGCGGTGATCGAGACCCAGGCCCGGGTGGACGGCACGGGCGCCTCCCCGCTCGCGGTGCCGGCCCTCGACCCGCTGTACGCCGGGCTCATCGCCAACGTGACGGCGTACGAGGACCTGGCGCTGGACGCCGCGCTGCGGGGCGGCCGGGACCGGGTGTTCAAGGCGCTGCTCTCGCACCCGCTCATCGGCCAGTTCGAGTACGCCGAGGGCCTCACCGACCGGCTGATCGCGCACAACCGGGAGCACCTGGCGTGGGCGTGAAGGCTTCGGTCCTCGCCATCGACGCGGGGAACAGCAAGACCGATGTGGCTCTGATCGGCGAGGACGGCACCGTCCTGTCCACGGCACGCGGCGGCGGCTTCCAGCCGCCCGTCGTCGGCGTGGAGACGGCGGTGGACGTCCTGGCCTCGGCGATCGGACAGGCCCTGGCCGCGTCCGGGGAGCCCGTCGGGAGCGTGGAGCACGTGTCGGCGTGCCTGGCCAACGCCGATCTCCCGGTGGAGGAGGCCGAGCTGGCCGAGGCCCTGCTCGCCCGGGGCTGGGGCCGCACGGTCGAGGTGCGCAACGACACCTTCGCGATCCTGCGGGCGGCTCTGGACGAGCCCCGCGGAGTGGCCGTCGTCTGCGGTGCCGGGATCAACTGCGTGGGCATGGTCCCGGACGGCCGTACGGCCCGGTTCCCGGCGATCGGCCGGATATCGGGCGACTGGGGCGGCGGTTCGGGCCTCGCCGAGGAGGCCCTGTGGTTCGCCGCGCGGGCCGAGGACGGCCGCGGGGAGCCGACGGAGCTGGTGCGCACGCTGCCGGGGCACTTCGGCCTCGGCTCGATGTACGAGCTGATCGAGGCACTGCACCGGGGGCTGATCCCCGCGGGGCGCCGGCACGAGCTGACGCCGGTGCTCTTCGCGACGAGCGCGGCCGGGGACGCCGTGGCGAGCGCCCTGGTGGACCGGCTGGCCGGCGAGGTCGTCTCCATGGCGACGGTGGCGCTGGGACGGCTGGGGCTGCTGGCCGAGGAGGTGCCGGTCGTCCTGGGCGGCAGCGTGCTGGCGGCACGGCACGCCCGGCTGGACGAGGGCATCGCCCGGCTGCTGGCGGAGCGTGCGCCGAAGGCGGTGGTCCAGGTGGTCGCGGAGCCTCCCGTCCTCGGCGCCGCGCTGCTCGGCCTGGACCACACGGGGGCGCCGGCCGGGGCGCACCGTAGGCTGCGCGCGTACTACACCTGACAGACTGGTCACAGAGGTGGGGGCGTTGCCCGGCCGGTCGCCGGGAGACGCCCCCTTCCGTACGGGAACCGATCAGATGTCCCGAACGTGTTCTTGATGGGGAGATCGATTCGGTGCAGGATCCAGGTATTCCTGGTGAATGCCGGTCCCTGCGGCCATACTTCTGGCCGGGCGCCAGTCCCCCGATCGGCCGGGGGCCGGGGCCGACGTCAGAGACCGAGGGGGAGGTCGAGTGACATACCCGCCGACCGGGGCCGCACTGCGGGAGCCCGGGCCGGAGAGTCCGGCCGCGCCCGTGACCGTGCCGGCCCAGCGCCGGGGCCTGCGCTCCGAGGCCGCCGGGCGGCTGCGTGCCGCGGCGACCACCGAGCCGGGCCGGCTCCAGATCATCGGCGCCGTACTCACCCTGCTGGTACTGGTGTTCGGGACGGTCACCTTCCTGGAGATCTCCGGACGGGCCTCGTCCGCCGACGACGTGGTGGAGCGCAGCCAGCCGCTGAGCGCGGACGCCGCGAGCATCTACCGTTCGCTGGCAGACGCCGACACGATGGCCGCCAGCGGCTTCCTCGCCGGCGCCGAGGAGCCCGAGGACGTCCACGCGCAGTACGAGAAGGACATCAAGGAGGCCTCCCGGCTGCTCGTGAAGGCCGCGGCGAGCACCGACGTCTCGACCCCCTCGCACCGGGAGATCACCGAACTGGGTGAGCTGCTCCCCGAGTACACGGGCCTGATCGAGCGGGCCAGGGCCAACAACCGGCAGGGACTGCCGCTCGGCGGCGCCTACCTCCGCTACGCCAATCAGAAGATGACGAACGAACTCCTCCCGGCCGCCGAGCGGTTGTACGCGGCGGAGACGGGCCGCCTCGGCAAGGACTCGGCCGACGCGCGGCGCTGGCCGTTCCTCTCGCTGGCCGCCGGGATCGTGGCGCTGGCCGCGCTGGTCTGGATGCAGCGCCGCAACTACCGCCGGACGCACCGTGTCTTCAGCCGCGGGCTGCTCGCGGCGACGGCCGCCGCCACGGTGGTGCTGCTGTGGCTGGCCGTGGGTCACACGGTGGCCAGGGCCGAGCTGCGCGGCGCCATGGTGAACGGCCAGGAGTCGCTCGACGTCCTCAACAAGGCCCGGATCAATTCCCTGAAGGCGCGGGCGAACGAGAACCTCACACTGGTGGCCCGGGGCGCGGTGCTCACCCCGGACGGCACCCGGGACAAGTACGAGAACGACTACAGCACGGGCATGAGGGCGCTCGGCGCCCAGCTCGGCACCGCGGAGAAGCTCGCCGGCGACGACACGACGGGGAGCGGACCGGTGAAGGACGCCATCGACGGTGTGTCCGAGTGGCAGGACCGCCACAGGAAGGCCCGGGAGACGGACGACCGGGGCGAGTACGACGCCGCGCTCGGGCAGATCATCGGGCCGAAGGACACCACGGGGCAGTCCTTCGAGCGGGTCGACGACGCCCTGGAGAAGGCGCTCGCCCATGAGCAGGGCGAATTCGACGCGGCTGCCGGGAGCGGGCGCGGGGCGCTGGGCGGACTGCCCGCCGGGGCCGCCGTCCTCGCCCTGCTGGGCGCGGTCGCCGCGATCGTCGGGGTCAACCGCAGGCTCGCGGAGTACCGGTGAGGGGACGAGCGATGACCAGGGCGAAGGGCTGGGCCGCGCGGCGGGGGCTGCGCGGCTGGGGCGGTGTGACGGGCATGGCGGTGGCCTGTGCGGTCACGGCCTCGCTCACACTGCTGCCGCTGGCGCACGGCGACGGGGCTTTCGGCGGCCGGAGCGCCGGGCAGGAGGCCACCTCTGCCGTTCCGGCCGCCGCCGAGACGTGCAAGGACCCGGAGGCGAGTGTTCCCGCGTCGACGGGCGACGGCCCGAGTCTCCGGAAGATCCGGGAGCGCGGGAAGCTGATCGCCGGTGTCGACCAGAACAGCTTCCAGTGGGGGTACCGGAACCCGGAGAGCCGCACGCTCGAAGGCTTCGACATCGATCTGGTGCACGCCATCGCGGAGGACATCCTCGGGGACCGGGACGCGGTGATCTTCCGCGCCATCCCGACCAACCAGCGGATCGCCGCCCTGGAGAACGGGAAGGTCGACGTCGTCGTCCGCACGATGACGATCAACTGCAAGCGCGTCGGCCAGGTCGCCTTCTCCACGGCGTACTTCCAGGCCGGTCAGCAGGTCCTGGCTCCCAAGGAGTCCACGATCGACGGCTACGACGAGTCGCTGAAGGGCAAGCGGGTCTGCACGGCGGAGGGCTCGACGGCGAACGACGCGCTGAAGGAGGAGTCCTTCGGGGCGATATTCGAGGACGAGCACGAGGACACCGAGCTGGACGAGGACCAGCTGACCGTCCCCAACCAGCTGGACTGCCTCGTGAGGCTCCAGCTCGGCGAGGTCGACGCCGTGGTCACGGACAACGCGCTGGCGGCCGGCCAGGCGGCGCAGGACCCGGCGGTGGAGCTCAAGGGCGACAAACCGTTCACCACCGAGTACTACGGCGTCGCGGCCAAGCTCGGCGCCGACGACCTGGTGGCGCGGGTGAACCACGTGCTGGACGGCTACCGCCGGGGCGGTGCGGACAGCCCCTGGATGACGTCCTACCGGACCTGGCTGGCGGAGGGGCTGCCCGGCATCGAGGGACCCCCCGCGCCGAAGTACCGCAGCAACTGAACCCGTCCGGGCCCTCGGGCCCGGCGGCCGGAACGGAGAGGTGATCGATGGGCGTGGCGGGATCCTTCCCCGGCTTCGCGGGGAGGCCCCCCGGCCCGGTCATGGACCGGGACGAGGCGGACCGTGCGCTGGCCCGGCTCGGTGCGGAGCACGAGGCCATCGAGACCTCGCTCCTGGCCCTCCAGGACCACGCCGGGCGCCGGCTCCTGGAGGGCGCCGACCTGACCGGCGTCACCAAGGAACGCTGGGCCGCGACCGATCAGTCGATCACCCTGCTGTGGGGGTACTTCGACGCGTACGCCGGGGCGCTCGCCAGGGCGCGTGAGATCCGTGCGGGGCGCCGCCACCCCGGCAAGGACGACCTGGTGGCCCTGACCGACGTGCTCCGCGGCGACAGCGTGACCGTCGCCAACCCGGGAGCCGTCAGCCCCGGCCCCTCCACCGGCGGTCCGGCCAGACTCTCCGAGCGGTTCACGCTGGAGGAGCTGGTCGCCCGGATGAACGACCTCTACGCCCGGTCCCTGGACATGGTCGTCGCCGCGGACTCCGTGTGGTCGGCGCTGCCTGCCCGGATAGACCTGCTCGCCGCCGAGCTGCGCCGCACCCGCTCCCTGGCGCACTCCGTCGGGGTCCGCCCCGGGGAGCATCCGGCCGGGGACGACCTGGAGTCGATCACCCAGGAGCTGACCACGCTGCGGGTGCAGGTGATCTCCGATCCGCTGGCCTTCTGGCTGCCGGGGCCCGGAAGCGCCGCACCGGGTGGCGGGCGTCCCGACACCGTGCGCTACGACACCGCGGCCCGCGCCCTGGAGGACGTACGCCGCGAGATCGAAGCGGTGCTCGCGGTCCGGCAGGACGCCGAGCAGCGCCTGGTCCAGCTGCGTGACGTCCTGTCCCGCGCGGACCGCACGCTCGCCGAGGCCCGCTCCGCGCGCGGCGAGGTGCTGGCGAAGATCGCCGCGTCGGAGGTGCCCGCCGTCAGCGGTCCGCCCACCGCGCTCCAGGAGAGGCTGGCCGTCGCCTCCGAGTACCGCAGGCACGCCCAGTGGAACCGGCTGTCGCCGCTGCTGGACTCGCTGGAGCGGGAGGCCGAGGACGAACTGCTGCGCGCCCGCGAGTCGCTGACGTCCGTCACGGCACCGCTCGCGGTCCGCGCGGAGCTGCGCGGCAGGCTGGACGCGTACAAGGCGAAGGTGGCCCGGCACGGCCTGGCCGAGGACCCGTTGCTCATCGAGCGGTACGACGCGGCCCGCCGGATGCTGTGGAGCGCGCCGTGCGATCTACGCGTCGCCGAACAGGCGGTGCTGCGCTACCAGCTGGCCGCCACCGATCTGCTGGCACCGCGTCCGGGCGGGCCCGACGGCCAGGGGGAGACATCATGAGTACGGAGTGCCAGCGCCCCGCGTGCGAGGGCAGCTACGAGGACATGGGCGGCGGCGAGCTGTACTGCTCCACCTGCGGCCTCGCGCCGGTCGTGTCGCCGACGGGCATGGTGAGTTCACCGCCCACCGGCATCGCGGGCGGTGGCAGGGCGGCGGGCGGCAGCGGCAGGGGGAGCGGCAGCACCTCGCAGCGGACCGGTTCGCAGGCGTCCGCCCGCTCGTCGTCCCGCTCGTCGACCTCGCGGCGTTCGGTCTCCGGGCGGCTCTCCCGCTCGCTGTCCGGCCGCTCCACGTCCCGCTCGGTGTCGGTGCGCTCCTCGGGCACCTCCACGGGCTCCACCTCCGGGCGCGGCAGGCTGGGCGCGGGCCTGGTGCTCGTCCCCGACGTGCCCCGGCCCGACCCGCAGACCGCCGTGATGGAGAACCCCGAGGTCCCCGAGCGGAAGCGCTTCTGCTCGCGCTCCGACTGCGGGGCACCGGTCGGACGGGCCCGCGGGGACCGGCCCGGGCGCACCGAGGGGTTCTGCACCAAGTGCGGTCACCCCTACTCGTTCGTGCCCAAGCTGCGCGGCGGCGACATC
This sequence comes from Streptomyces sp. NPDC055962, assembly GCF_042270185.1. NCBI lineage: Bacteria > Bacillati > Actinomycetota > Actinomycetes > Kitasatosporales > Streptomycetaceae > Streptomyces > Streptomyces sp. NPDC055962. Next base: position 458,504 of record NZ_JBHJYN010000002.1, on the reverse strand, counting down.
GTGCACGGCCAGTACGAGGTCGCCGGCTGCCTGGCCCACGGCGGGCTCGGCTGGGTCTACCTCGCCGTGGACCGCGCCGTCTCCGACCGCTGGGTGGTCCTCAAGGGCCTGCTGGACACCGGGGACCAGGACGCCATGGCCGCGGCCATCTCCGAGCGCCGCTTCCTCGCGGAGATCGAGCACTCCAACATCGTCCGCATCTACAACTTCGTGGAGCACCTGGACCAGCGCACCGGTTCGCTCGACGGCTACATAGTGATGGAGTACGTCGGCGGGAAGGCGCTCAAGGAGATCGCCAACGAGCGCCGGTCACCGGACGGGAGGCGGGACCCGCTGCCGGTCGAGCAGGCCTGCGCATACGGGATCGAGGCACTGGAGGCGCTGGGGCACCTGCACAGCCGCAACCTGCTGTACTGCGACTTCAAGGTCGACAACGCGATCCAGACCGAGGACCAGCTCAAGCTCATCGACATGGGCGCGGTCCGCAGGATGGACGACGACGAGTCGGCCATCTACGGCACCGTCGGCTACCAGGCGCCCGAGGTGGCCGAGGCCGGTCCGTCCGTCGCCTCCGACCTCTACACGGTGGCGCGGACGCTCGCGGTGCTGACCTTCGACTTCCAGGGGTACACGAACGTCTTCGTGGACTCGCTGCCCGATCCGGACAACATCGACGTGTTCCGGAGGTACGAGTCGTTCTACCGCCTGCTCGTGCGGGCCACGGACCCGGACCCCGCCCGCCGCTTCTCCTCGGCCTCGGAGATGGCGGAACAGCTGACCGGGGTCCTGCGGGAGGTGGTGGCCCTCCAGACGGGCCGGCCGCGCCCGGCGCTCTCGACGCTCTTCGGTACGGAACTGCGCGTGACGGACACGGAGTTGTTCGCGGAGCTGACCGGCGAGGCATCCCGCCTCGGCGCCCGGACGGGTCCGTCCGGTGGAGCGGGGCTCTTCGGGCGCCGCCGCAGGCCGGCCGTCACCACGCCCCTCCCCGCACCGGCCCTGGCGGCTGTCCCTCCCGTCGCCCCGGCCGTCGCCGCCCCGCAGCCGGTTCCGGCCGGCGCGGGACCCCTGTACGCACCCGCCACCCATGTCAGGGGAAGCACCGGGAGCACGGCGACGGGCGGCGCACAGGCGTACGTGCCGCCGGCCGTTCCCGTTCCCCCGGTTCCGGCTCCCCGGACCGCGGTCGCGGAGCCCGGCCACGCCCCGGGGGCGTACCAGGACGCGGGCCCCCGGCTCGCCGCGTTCGACGCGCGGGCGACCTCGCTGGCCCTGCCGGTCCCCCGGGTGGACCCGAACGACCCCAACGCCGGCTTCCTGGCCGGAGTGATGTCCTCGGCCCCCGCGGAGCTGATCACCGCGCTGCACTCCGTGCCGGCGGCCTCGCTGGAGACCCGGCTGAGGGAGCTCCGCGCCCGTCTGGAGATGAACGAACCAGGCGCCGCCGTACAGGTGCTGACGGCGGTGGAGTCGGAGTACCCGGACGACTGGCGGGTCGTCTGGTACCGCGGGATCGCCTCGCTGGTGACCGGTGACCGCGAGAACGCCGCACTCTCCTTCGACGCGGTGTACGACGCGTTCCCCGGCGAGCCCGCCCCGAAGCTCGCGCTCGGTATCTGCGCGGAGGTGCTGGGGCAACTGGACAACGCCGCGGAGTACTACCGCCTGGTCTGGGCGACCGACCCGGGTTTCGTCAGCTCGGCGTTCGGTCTGGCCCGGGTGCAGCTCGCCGCCGGCACCAGGGCAGCGGCGGTGCACACCCTGGAGTCCGTGCCGGAGTCGTCCATCCACTACACGGCGGCCCGGGTGGCGGCGGTGCGGGCACGGCTCCGTGAGCGGGCCCCGCACGAACCTCTGATCCAGGACCTCTCCGCGGCCGCGGACCAGGTGACCGCGCTGCGCGCCTACGGCCTGGACGCGGTGAGGCGCGAGCAGTTGTCGACCGAGGTACTGGGTACGGCACTCGACTGGGTACTCTCCGGTAGTCCCACGGCTCAGCCGGCTGCTCCGACCTCTCCCGCGACGGCGGCGCCGAGGACGGTGCTGGGCAGTGAGCTGGACGAGCGGGGCCTCAGGTTCGGTCTCGAAAGCTCGTACCGGATGCTCGCCCGGCTCGCGCAGCGGGGCGACGAGAGGATCGAACTGGTGGAGCGGGCCAACCGTTTCCGCCCCCGGACCTGGGTGTGAAGATGGCAGAGATCCACGGGCGGGCCTCCCTGGCCGGGTGCCCCGGCTGCGAGGAACCGCTGGAATCGGGCGACCTGTTCTGCGGGGCGTGCGGGTACGACCTCTCGGCTGTGCCCGCACCGCCGGGCGACCGCCCGACGGTCGCCATCACGGTGCCCGCACAGGGAGTGGCCGCGTCGGCCGACGGTCCCGTGGAGTGGCCGGCCGCCTCCGAGACGGACAGCTCCGACCTGCCCGCTCCGACGCACCGCCCGGCCGACCTCCCCGGCGTGGACTCGGGCGGGCGGCCCCTGCCCACCGCGGAGCGGCCGGCGGTCCACTTCGACGAGCCCGGCGGCACCGCACCGGAGGAGCCCGGCGAGCCGTCGGGCGACTTCGAGCTGGCCGCGCCCGACCCCCGTACCGCCGAGCACACCGCCGCGGGTGGGCCGCCGGCCGGCGCCAAGATCTGTGTGGCCTGTCGATCAGGCCGTGTGGACCCCGACGGCTACTGCGAGAACTGCGGCCACGCCCAGCCCCGCGAGCGCGACCACATGGAGCAGGAGCTCGGCTCGGTGGCGGCGGTCAGCGACCGCGGCCTGCGCCACCACCGCAACGAGGACGCCTTCGCGGTGTCGTGCACCGCCCTGCCGGACGGCTCGCCGGCGGTCGTCGCCGTCGTCTGCGACGGCGTGTCCTCCGCGAGCCGCCCCGACGAGGCCTCGGCCGCGGCCGCCGGCGCGGCCAACGAGGCGCTGCTGGAGTCGCTGCCGCGCGGGACCCATCCGCAGACGGCGATGCACGAGGCGATCCTGGCGGCCTCGGAGGCCGTCAACGCGCTGGCCCAGGAACCCGGTCAGGCCATGGAGCACGACCAGCACCGCCACCAGAACGCCCCGGCGTGCACGCTGGTCGGCGCGATCGCGGCGGGCGGTCTGCTGGTCGTCGGCTGGGTCGGTGACAGCCGCGTCTACTGGGTCCCCGAGGACCGCGCCCATCCGCCGGCCCGGCTCACGGAGGACGACTCCTGGGCCGCGCAGATGGTGGCGGCCGGCCTGATGAACGAGGCGGAGGCGTACGCCGACGAGCGCGCCCACGCCATCACGGGCTGGCTCGGCGCCGACGCGTACGAGCTGGAACCGCACACCGCTTCCTTCAAACCGGACCGGCCGGGCCTGGTCGTGGTGTGCACCGACGGCCTGTGGAACTACGCGGAGGCCGCGGCGGAGATGGCGGCGGCCGTGCCGCCCGACGCGTACGAACGGCCGTTGCACGGAGCCCAGGTGCTGGTCGGTCATGCGCTCGACGGCGGGGGCCACGACAACGTAACAGTGGCGCTGCTCCCGTTCGCCGTGGCCGCACCAGGGGCAGGATCGGCCTGAGCCACGCCCGGTCCGCGGGCGCCCGGCCGGTGGTCCGGCCGGCCGTCGTCCCCTACCGCCTCCCGCCCTGACGCCTGCCGTCCCTACGCTTCCCGCCCTGACGCCTGCCGTCCCTACGCCTTCCGCCCTGACGCCTGCTGTTCCTACGCCTTTCCGTCCGCGCACCGCTGGGCCGCGCCCCTCGCACTGAAGTCCGTCCGTCCGCACACCTGTCTTCGCCCGACCTCCGTGGAGCCTCAAGGAGCCGCTCAGATGGCCAACTTCTCCAAGTCCAACGTGCCGCAGTTCTCCGTCGAGGTGTACCAGAACGAATTCCTGCCCGAGGGCGGCCGTGACGTCAACGCGATCGTCACCGTCACGTCCACGGGCGGGGGCACGACGGGCGGTGTCCCCCTGACCGACGGCGTCCAGGCCGCCGTGCGCGTCCCGGGGCGGGCGCCGGACGCCGCCGTGGTCCTCATGGTCGACTGCTCGGGCTCGATGGACTACCCGCCGACGAAGATGCGCAACGCGCGCGACGCGACGGCTGCGGCCATCGACACCCTGCGGGACGGCACGCACTTCGCCGTGGTGGCGGGAACCCATGTGGCCAAGGACGTGTACCCGGGCAACGGGCGGCTCGCCACGGCCGATCCGCAGACCAAGGCACAGGCGAAGGAGGCCCTGCGCCGGCTGAGCGCGGGCGGGGGCACGGCCATCGGGACCTGGCTGCGACTGGCCGACCGGCTGCTGGGTGCCGCCGACGTGGACATCCGGCACGGCATCCTCCTCACGGACGGACGCAACGAGCACGAGTCCCCGGAGGACCTGCGGGCCGCCCTCGACTCCTGTGCGGGCCGGTTCACCTGTGACGCGAGAGGCGTCGGCACCGACTGGGAGGTGAAAGAGGTCACAGGGATCGCCTCCGCGCTGCTCGGTACGGCGGACATCGTCGCCGATCCGGCCGGTCTCGCCGCGGACTTCACGCGGATGATGGAGAACGCGATGGGCAAGGAGGTCGCGGACGTGGCGCTGCGGCTCTGGACGCCCGTCGGCGTCGAGATCGTGTTCGTCAAGCAGGTCGCACCGACGGTCGCCGAACTGACCGGCCGCCGCAGCGAGTCGGGGCCCCGGTCCGGTGACTACCCGACCGGTTCCTGGGGCGACGAGTCCCGCGACTACCACGTGTGCGTGCGGGTTCCGGAGGCCGGGATCGGCCAGGAGATGCTGGCGGCCCGGGTCTCGCTGATCCTTCCGGCCCCTTCGGGCGGCGGAGCCCCGCAGAACCTCTCCCAGGGGCTCGTCCGCGCGGTGTGGACGGACGACATGGCTGCTTCGACGTCGATCAACCCCCAGGTGGCGCACTACACGGGGCAGGCCGAACTGGCACAAGTCATCCAGCAAGGACTGGACGCGCGCAAATCGGGAGACTTCGACGGCGCGACGGCGAAACTGGGGCGCGCGGTGCAGCTCGCGTCGGCCTCCGGGAACGCGGATACTGCGAAACTGCTTTCGAAGGTGGTCGACGTCGTCGACGCGGCGACCGGTACTGTGCGACTGAAAGCAAGGGTCGCGGAAGCGGACGAGATGACACTCGAAACGCGCTCGACCAAGACAGTTCGCGTCAAGAAATAGCGACGCGGACGACAACGACACAACCGCACGAAGAGCCGTCCCGGCCGACCGGGCGGTGCACCGACACGCATGACGGCCTCCGGGCCGGACGAGGAGAGGGGGAAGCGCCGACATGCCGACCTGCCCGAACGGACACCAGTCGGGTTCCGAGGACTGGTGCGAGGTCTGCGGACATCGCATGGCCGGGACCAGCGCGCCCGCTGGCGCCGTCCCGCCGCCGCCTCCCCCGCCGCCCGCACCCGGTTACGGCTATCCGCAGGGCCCCGGCCCCGGACAGCAGACCGTCCAGGCGGAGCTCTGCCCGCAGTGCCGCACCCCGCGTGAGGCGATGGCTCCGTACTGCGAGGAGTGCCGCTGGAACTTCCTCACGAACACGGCGACGTCGTACACCCCGCTCGCCCCGCAGGGCGGCGTCGGCGCACCGCCCGGACTGAACCTGCCGCCCGGCTTCCAGGCGCAGCAGGGCCCGCCTCAGCAGCGGGACCCGTTCGAGTACCAGGGCTCCCGGCCTTCGCAGATGAACAGGCCGGCCGAGCCACTCTCGCCGGAGCAGGACGACCGGCAGGGCCCCCCGCCGCCCCCGCACTCCTTCCAGCAGGGGCCGCCGCCCCCGCCGTCCTTCCAGCAGCAGTCGCCGTCGCCGTTCGATCCGCAGGGCCGGCCGGGCCAGCAGGGTCCGGGTCCGCAGGGCTCGGGGCCGCGTCCGCAGGGTCCCGGGCCGCAGGTGCCGGGTCACCAGGGTCCGGGCCACCAGCCCGGCCCGCCGTCGCCGTTCGATCCGCAGGGCCGGCCGGGTCCGCAAGGTCCCGGTCAGCCGGGCCAGCAGGGTCCCGGGTCGCAGGGCCAGCAGGGTCCCGGGTCGCAGGGGCCGGGCCACCAGGCCGGCCCGCCCTCGCCGTTCGAGCCGCAGCGGCAGGGGCCGCCGCCCCCGCCGTCGTTCCAGCAGCTGTCCGCGCCGCCCGCGCCCCAGCGTCCCCAGGCGCCGCAGACAGGTGGGGGCGACGACTGGATGCTGCCGCCGCCCTCGCAGCAGCAGCCTCCGCGGGGCTTCCAGCAGGACCCGCAGGGCCCGCAGGCGCCTCAGGCTCCGCAGGCACCTGAGCAGCAGTTCCCCGGCCAGGGCCCCGTCCAGGGCGGGCCGGACCAGGGACCGGGCAGCTGGACGGCCGTCATCGCACCGGACCGCGACTACTTCCTGGCGATGATGCAGCGCAGCGGCCCCGAGGCGACGGGGCTGAACCTGCCCGCGTACTCCCCGGAGCAGCAGCTTCAGCTCACCGGCGGCCAGATCACCATCGGACGCCGCCGGCACAGCACGGGCGAGTCCCCCGACATCGATCTCGCCGTGCCGCCGGAGGATCCGGGTGTCTCGCACCAGCACGCCGTGCTGGTGCAGCAGCCGGACGGCACATGGGCCGTCGTCGACCAGAACTCCACCAACGGCACCACGCTCAACGGCGCCGAGGACCCGATCCAGCCCTACGTCCCCGTCCCGCTCCAGGACGGCGACCAGGTGCATGTCGGGGCCTGGACGACGATCACGGTCCGCCGCGACCGACCGAGCTGACGCACGACGCCCGCCGGCCGAGGACCGGGGTCCTAGGACCCCGGTCCTCGGCCGGTGCGTCTGCGACGATGGACGGGTGACAGAGATTCCGCGCGACACGCTTCAGGAGCAGACCTTCTACGAGCAGGTCGGCGGCGAGGAGACCTTCCGGCGCCTGGTGCACCGCTTCTACCAGGGCGTCGCGGAGGACCCGCTGCTGCGGCCGATGTACCCGGAGGCGGATCTCGGCCCGGCCGAGGAACGGTTCACGCTGTTCCTGATGCAGTACTGGGGCGGTCCGCGCACCTACAGCGACCAGCGGGGACACCCCCGGCTGCGGATGCGGCACGCCCCGTTCCAGGTGGACAGGGCCGCGCACGACGCCTGGCTCGGTCACATGCGGGCGGCCCTCGACGAGCTCGGCCTTCCCGCCGAGCACGAGCGGCAGTTGTGGGACTACCTCACCTACGCCGCCGCCTCGATGGTCAACACCGCAGGCTGATCCCGGTGTGCGGAATCCGGTGCTCCACCGCCGGATAACGATCACGATCCCGTCAAGGTGCGCCCCCGAGCGGTTCCCAGGAGCCCGTGCACTCTGAAAGCATCCGGAGTGCGCCGGGGGGCGTGCGAGGCGTGGGGCAGCTGAGGTACGGGGGATCGGGTGACGGGGTTCGTCTTTCTACGGGCGCGCGCCCATCGGCTCCTGCTCGCCGCCGCCTTCCTCGCCGTCCTGCTCACCACCTGTGTGCTGGCCGCGCTGACGGCGTTCTCGGGCTCGACGGGCGACGCCGCCCTGCGTCACACGCTCACCCACCGCTCCGCCGAGCGGGCCTCCCTCGTCGTCTCCGCCGAGGTGGACCGCGAGGGACGCGAAGAGGCCGACGCCGCCGTGCGCGAGGCGGCCCGCGACACGTTCGACGGGCTGCCGGTGGCCGTACGGAAGCTGGAGAGTTCGGGGCCGTACGCGCTGCCGCGGGGGCTCCGGGCTCCCGCCGCACGGAGTGGCCAGCCCGATCTGACCCATCTCGCCTCGCTCGACCGCAGCCGTGTCCGCCTGACCGCGGGACGTATGCCGGAGGCCGGGGCCGGGGGCACCGACGGCCCCGTGCAGGTCGCGCTCCCGCGCGCCGCCGCCGAGGCGCTGGAGCTGAAGGCCGGCGCCCGTCTGACCCTCACCGACCGGCTGGGCGGGACGCCCCTGCCGATCGAGATCACCGGTCTCTACGAGGCGTCCGACCTGGACGACCCGTACTGGCGGCTGGACCCGCTCGGCGGGCGCGGCGTCCGCAAGGTCGTCTTCACGACCTACGGCCCGCTGCTGGCCGACCCGTCCGTGCTGGGCTCCGGCCGGGTCGGCTCAGGTCCGGTCTCCTGGCTGGCTGCCGCCGACTTCCGCTCGGTGACCACCGGCCGGACCGAGGCGCTGCGCCGTTCCTCGACGGCCGGGCCGAAGGCGCTGTCCGCCTCGGCGGCGCTCGGGGACGGCGCAACGGTGAGGACCTCGCTGCCGACCGTCATCGACCAGATCGACCGGGCCCTGCTGGTGTCCCGCTCCACGATCATGATCGTCGCCGTACAGCTCGTCCTGCTCGCCGGGTACACCCTGCTGCTCGTGGCCCGGCTGCTGAGCAGCGAGCGCGGCGGCGAGACCGAACTGCTGCGGGCCCGGGGCGGTTCCCGGGGCCGTATCGCCTCGGCGGCCGCGATCGAGGCGGTCCTGTTGGCGGTCCCCGCCGCCGTCGTGGCGCCCCTGCTGGCCGGTCCGCTGACCCGGCTGCTCGCGGAGCGCAGCGAGCTCGGCCGGATCGGGCTGCGGCTCGACGGCGGGGCGGGTGGCACGGTCTGGCTGGTGGCCGGTGCCGTCGCGCTGGCGTGCGCGCTCGCCGTGGTGGCGCCCGCGCTCACGGCGGGCTTGGGAGGGCGCCGGGGCGCCCGCACGGCGTCGCTGCCCACTCCGGTGCGGGCGGGCGCCGACATCGGGCTGCTGCTGATCGCCGGGGTGGCCTACTGGCAGCTCGACCGGCAGACCGGGGCGTCCGGCGGCGGCGCGCTCAGCGGTGACCGGGAGGGCGAGCTGGGCATCGATCCCCTGCTGGTCGCCGCCCCCGCGCTGGCCCTGCTCGCGGGCACGGTGCTGACCCTGCGCCTGCTCCCCCCGGCCGCCCGGCTCGCGGAGCGGCGGGCGGCGGGCGGCCGGGGGCTGCCGGCGGCTCTGGCGGGCTGGCAGTTCAGCCGCCGGCCGCTGCGCGGCGCGGGTCCGGTCCTGCTGCTGGTCCTGTCGGTCGCGATGGGCATGCTGGCGATCGGCCAGAGCGCCTCCTGGGACCGCTCGCAGGGCGACCAGGCCGACTTCCGGTCGGGTGCGTCGGTGCGGGTGGTCGGCACGCCGTCCGGCGATCCGGCGAAGGCCGCCGTGTACACGGATCTGCCGGGTGTCCGGGAGGCGGCCCCGGCGTTCCGCACGACGGCCGAGCTGTCCGGCGGGCGTACGGCCGAGGTGCTCGCTCTGGACACCGGCCACGCGGACGAGGGGCTGCTGATGCGGGACGACCTCTCCGGTACGTCGTCGCAGAAGCTGTTCGACACGATCGCCCCGCCGAGGACGGCACGGACCGGGGTGGTCCTGCCCGAGGGCAGCGAGCGGGTGCTGTTCGACATGCGGATCAGGGACACCGCGGCGCCCGGCGGCAGGTCACCGTCCGGCTCGGCCCCGATGGTCAGCGTGCTGCTGGAGGACCGTTACGGCGTCGGCTACCGGGTCGGGGCGGGGACGGTCCCGGTCGACGGACGGGCGCACGTCCTGTCGTTCCCCGTGTCGGCCCCGGGCGGGCTGGCGGTGACGGGCTTCGAGGTGGACGGTGATGTACCGTCCGCCCGCTCCGAGAAGCGGCTGGTGGCGGTGACCGGCCTCCGGGCCCGCACCGCGGAGGGCGAGCGGCAGGCTCCCTCCGCGGCCGGGGTGCGCTGGAGCGCCGACACGACCGTGTCCGAGGGGAGCGAGACCCACCCCGGCGAAGAGGCCCGGGCGGTGACCGGCTCGGGCGCGGCCCCTTCCTTCCGGTACGACACCGGGGCCGTCCCGCCCGACGACTCCTTCTTCGGCAGCGGCTACGCGGTCGGCACCCTCCGGATCACCGCCGTCCGTCCGGCGGCCCCCGCGCTGAAGGCGGTGGCCACCGACGCCTATCTGACGTATGCGGGTGCGGAGCTCGGCCAGGAGGTCGACGTCACGCTGGCGGGCAACACGGTGCGGGTGAAGCTCGTCGAGGCGGTGCGGCAGCTCCCGACGACCGGTCCCGGTGCCGCCTCCGACGCGCTCGAAGCCGCGTCCGGGGGCGCCTCGGAGGACTCGTCCGCCAAGCCGGGCGGCGCCCTCCTTCTGGACCTCAGGGCGGTGTCGGAGGTGCTCGCCCACCGGTCCGGGGCCACCCTCGCACCCACCGAGTGGTGGCTGAGCGCGGCGCCCGGCGACGGCGCGAAGGTGGCGGCCGGGCTGCGCGCACTGCCCGGCACCGATCCGGCGCAGGTACGGGTCCGTGACGAGGTGGCGCGGGAGCTGACGGACGATCCGCTGGGGGCGGGGCCGCAGTCCGCGATGCTGGCGGTCGCCGTGGTGGCCGCCGCCCTGGCCGCCGTCGGATTCGCCGTGGGTCTCGTGGGCTCGCAGCGCGAACGGGGCGCCGAATTCGCCGTGTTGCGCGCCCTGGGCGCGCCCCGCAGAGGGCTGGCCCGGATGATGGCGGCCGAGCAAGGGGTGCTGATCACCCTGGCCCTGCTGATCGGGCTCGCCCTCGGGGCGGTGCTCACCAGGGCCGTCGTACCGCTCGTCGTGCTGACCGGGCAGGCGGCCAGGCCCGTGCCGGACGTGCTGGTGCTGCTTCCGGCCGGGCAGGTCGCGGTCCTGCTGGCATCGGTCGCCGCGCTGCCGCTGCTGACCGTCGCCGCGATCACACTGCGCCGCGGCGACCCTGCGGTGTCGCTGCGCCACCAGGGGGACAACTGACATGACCGCCGCCAAGCTCCCGGCCGCCTGCGCCCCCTGGGTGCGTACGAGGCTGCGCACCGCCCCCGGGATCTCCGCCGCCCTGGCCGTCCTGGTCCTCCTGACCGCCTTTCTCGCCGCGGCGTTCCCGCGTTCCGTGGACGCGTACGAGACGAAGGCGCTGCGCCACGACGTCACGTCGGCGCCGCCCGGGCAGAGCGTGCTCGAAGTGACGACGCCGCCGCCCTCGCTCGGACAGGCTTCCTCGGTCCGTGAGGCCGCGGTGCGGGAGAAGGCCCTGTCCTCGGCCCGTGACGCGCTGGTGGAGACGCTCCCCGGCCCGGTGCGCGCCGACCTGCCCGAGTCCTCGTACGGCGTGCACACCACGAAGCCCCTGACCGCGGACGAACCCTGGCTCCCGCGCCCCGACGCGATACCGCCGCAGCTCACCTACGCCGCCCCGTCGGCGCTCCCCCGCCACAGCACCCTGCGGTCGGGGCGCTGGCCCGCCGCCCGGGGCCAGGTGACGCCGGGCACCCGTGAGGTGGAGGCGGCCGTCACGGAGGAGACGGCGAAGGCGCTGCGGATGAAGCCGGGTTCCACCGTGGCGGTGCCCACCCCGAGCGGGCGCCCGCTCACCGTACGGGTCACCGGCATCGTCGCGCCGCTGCGGCCGGAGAGCGGCTACTGGGCCATCGACCCGCTGTTCCGCGCCCCGTCCCTGGTCCGGGACCCCGGGTCCCCGACGCCCGTCTTCTACTGGCGGGGGACGCTGCTCCTGCCTCCGGACACGGGTCCTGCGCTGCTCGCCACCACGGGTGAGCCGGAGCTGTACTGGCGCCTGGCACCGGACGCCTCCGGGCTCACCGCGGCCGACGTGCCCGCGCTGGCGTCCGGAATCGCGACGCTCGAGAACGGCCCCGGTCTGCTGAGGCTGCGCGACATCGCCGGACCGAACACCACGCTCACCACCGACCTGGACGCGATCCTCGGGGCGTACACCTCGATGCGCGCCGCCATCGGCCCCGTCGTCACCGTCGCCGCCGTCGGCGTCGGCACGGTGGCCGCCGTGGTCCTCCTGATGACGGGCGGGCTGATCGGCGCCCGCCGCCACCACGAGCTGGCTCTGCTGCGCTCGCGCGGCGGCTCGCTGCGGGGCATCGGCGGGCGGCTGCTCGCCGAGACCGCGGTGGCCGTGCTGCCCGCGGCGGCGGCCGGACTGCTGCTCGCCGTCCTGCTCGTCGGGGAGGCCCGCTTCCTGCCGGCGCTGCTGGGCGCCGGCGTCGTCGCGGCTCTCGTCGGTGCAGCGCTCCCGCTCCGCACGGCGCTGCACCACCGCAGGCCGCTGCTGCACGGCGCCCGCGACGACATGGCGGACGCCAGGCCCTCCCGGCGCCGTACGGTGGCCGAGCTGACCCTGCTCGTCCTGGCCGCGGGCGCCGTCGTGGCGCTGCGCCGGCGGGGCACGTCGACGGGTTCCGGCACCGATCTGCTGGTCAGCGCCGCGCCGGTACTCGTGGGGCTGATCGCCGCGCTCGTCCTCGTGCGGCTGTATCCCCTGCCGCTCCGGCTGGCGGCCCGCCCCGTGGCGCGGCTGCGGGGTGCCGTCGGCTTCCTGTCGCTGGCCCGCGCGGGCCGGGCCTCGTCGAGCGGCACCCTGCCGCTCCTGGCCCTGCTGATCGCGCTGACGACGGCGGCGTTCGGCGGTTCGGTTCTCGCCGGGGTCGCGGACGCGCGGGACGAGGCGGCGCTGCGGGCGGTCGGCGCGGACGCCAGGATCAGCGGGGAGGGCGCGCTCTCCCCCGTCACCGACGGCGCCCTGAGCCAGGTGCGGGCGGTGGACGGCGTCGAGGACGTCGCCCCCGTGCGCATCGAGTACAGGACCCCTCTCGCCGCCTCAGGGGACGTCAGGTCGGACACGAAGCGCGCCACGCTCGTGGGCGTCGACCCCGCGTCGTACGCACGGCTGGCCCGCGGCGGCGGTCTGCCGGCCTTCCCCGCGGCCTCGTTGCGGAGCGGACCCGGGCAGGACGAGGTGCTGCCCGCGGTCGTCTCTCCGGCGCTCGCGGACCGGCTCGGTGAGCGTCCGCACACCATCGGCTCGCAGGCCGGGGACATCACGGTGCGGGTCGCCGCGGTCCTCGCGCGCACCTCCGCGGTGAGCGACGCGGAGTTCCTGGTCGTCGACGCGAAGCGGCTCGCCCGGCCGGGTCCCACGACGCTCCTGGTCACCGGCTCCTCGCTCGACGGCCGGCAGCTGCGGGCCGCCGCGAGGAAGGCCGGGCCGGACTTCACGGTGAAACTGCGGTCCGCGGAGCGCGAACGGTTCGTCGACACCCCGATGCAGTCGGGAGCCGAACGGATCTACGGTGCGGCGGTCGTGGCGGGCGCCGGGTACGCGCTGCTCGCCGTGCTGCTCTCCCTGTTGCAGACGGCACCCGAGCGCACGACGCTCCTGGCCCGGCTGCGGACCATGGGTCTCACCACCCGGCAGGGGCGGCGGCTGCTCGCGTTCGAGGCGATGCCGCAGGCGCTGCTGGCCGCGTTCGGCGGGCTCCTCGTCGGCTGGGCGACCATCGCCCTGCTGGCACCCGGCGTCGACCTCGGGTCACTCGCCCTGGCCGGTGCCACCGCCCCCGGCTCGCACACGGCCGCGCTGCGGGCCGACCTCGGGTCGCTGGCGCTCCCGGCGGTGGGCGTGGTCGTCCTCACCGCCGGCGTGGCCGGTGTCCAGGCCTGGTGGGCGAGCCGCCGTGGATCGATCAAGGAACTCAGGGCAGGAGACACCCGGTGACATCATCGACAGAGACCACCCTGGCGGAGCTCGAACAGCGGGCCGCCGCGCGCCGCGACCGCCCGTCGTACGGGCACGACGCGTTGATCGCCTGCGACCGGCTGGTGCGCATCTTCTCCGCGGACGGCGTGGAGGTGCAGGCGCTCCAGGGCCTCGATCTGCTGGTGACCGAAGGTGAGTTGATGGCACTGGTCGGCGCTTCGGGCAGCGGGAAGTCGACCCTGATGAACATCCTCGCGGGCCTGGACGTGCCCACGGCGGGCTCGGCGAAGGTCGCGGGCGGCGATCTGCTGGCGATGGGACCGAAGGAGCGGCTGCGCTACCGCCGCGACGTCGTGGGCTTCGTCTGGCAGCAGACCTCGCGCAATCTGCTGTCGTACCTGACGGCCGTCCAGAACGTCACGCTGCCCATGCAGCTGCGCGGCGGGGGGCGGAACCGTGAACGGGCCGCGCGGGCCCAGTCGTTGCTGGAGATGCTCGATGTCGCGGACTGCCGCGACCGCCGCCCCGCCCAGATGTCCGGGGGCCAGCAGCAGCGGGTGGCGATCGCCGTGGCCCTGGCCAACAACCCCTCGGTTCTGCTCGCCGACGAGCCGACCGGCGAGCTGGACTCCGCGACGGGCGAGCAGGTGTTCGCCGCGTTCCGCCGCGCCAACGAGGAGCTCGGCACGACGATCGTGATCGTCACCCACGACCAGGCGGTGGCGAACGAGGTGCGCCGTACGGTCGCGATCCGCGACGGCCGTACGTCCTCCGAGGTGCTGCGGCGCACCGAGGTGGACGCGGCGACGGGTCAGGAGTCCCAGGTGGCGCGGGAGTACGCGATGCTCGACCGGGCGGGCCGGCTGCAGCTGCCCGCGGAGTACACCGAGGCGCTGCGGATGGAGCACCGGGTGATGCTCGAGCTGGAGCGGGACCACATCGGGGTGTGGCCGGACGCACCCGCGGAGCCGGACACCTCGAAGGAGTAGAGCGGGCTGCGGCGGGAGCCGTCCGCCTCAGACGGTGCCGACGGTCACGGCGAGCGTGCCGAGGCCGCCGCCCGTGCCCCGCAGGGCCACCGACCCGAAGGGCGTGCGCAGCCGCAGCCAGGATCCGGCCGTGAGCAGCGCGACGGGGAAGTCGGGTGCCGGGCGCAGGAAGCCGAGGGACTGCGCGGCATGCACGGCGCGCAGCGGGAGCTCCGTCTCCCCGACCGTCCGGGACCAGATGTCGCGGCCGATCAGGTCGCGCTCCGCGCGGGTGCGCCGGTCCTCGGGAAGTGCCGCGTCGCGGGCCCGGAACTCGGCCACGGCGTCCGTGAGACCGGCGCGCAGGTCGAGGGGGCCCGGCAGGCCGGGGCGTTCCCGCCAGCCGCCGCGCGGCGGCAGCATCCCCGCCCACGGCGGCCCGGTGACAGGCGCGGGCAGGGCGCTCACACCGGGCGCCTCCCCCGCACCGTCCGTGTCCACCGCTTCGAGGAGCTCGCCGGCCGAGACCGTCACGTCGAAGTCGTGGATCCCGGACAGCCGGACCGTGCGGATCGCGAGGACCTCGAAGGACGGCGGCCGGCCGAAGACGGCCAGAGCGCCGCCGCCCGCCTGGAGACGGACGGCGGCGGCCCGGTCGTAGTGCAGGAGCCGGCCGAGGAAGGCGGCGAGATCCGCCGCCTCCCTCGCGTCGGCGAACCGCAGCGACCGTACGGGCACTGTCATACGACGGCGGGCTCCTGGTCCAGGTACTCCTGGAGGAAGAGCTTCTCCTCGGCGGTGATCCGCCGGGGCCGCCCCTCCGCCAGGTCGTAGGGCACGACGACCGTCGACGCGCGGACGTAGACCTGCTCGGGGTCCTTGACCTCGTAGGCGATCGTCAGCGACGCGGCGGTTATCTTCGTGACCCAGGACTCGATGGTCACCGGCGCGTGCCGGTGGACCAGCGGGCGCACGTAGTCGATCTCGTGCCGGGCCACGACGGAGCCGCCCGAGAAGGACGGCGAGCCGTCCCCCGGCGCCAGCCGGAACATGAAGTCGATGCGCGCCTCCTCCAGGTAGCGGAGGAAGACCACGTTGTTCACGTGGCCGAAGGCATCCATGTCCGACCAGCGCAGCGGGCAGCTGTAGAGGTGACGGGCCAACTCGATCAGCCTCGCGTGAGCTTCTTGTACGTGGCACGGTGCGGGCGGGCCGCGTCCGCGCCGAGACGCTCGACCTTGTTCTTCTCGTACGACTCGAAGTTGCCCTCGAACCAGTACCACTTGGAGTCGCCCTCGTACGCCAGGATGTGTGTGGCGACGCGGTCCAGGAACCAGCGGTCGTGGGAGATGACCACCGCTGCTCCGGGGAACTCCAGCAGGGCGTTCTCGAGCGAGGACAGGGTCTCGACGTCGAGGTCGTTGGTGGGCTCGTCAAGGAGCAGCAGGTTGCCGCCCTCCTTGAGCGTCAGCGCCAGGTTGAGGCGGTTGCGCTCACCACCGGAGAGGACACCGGCCGGCTTCTGCTGGTCCGGGCCCTTGAAGCCGAACGCGGAGACGTACGCCCGCGAGGGCATCTCGACCTGGCCGACGTTGATGTAGTCCAGCTCGTCCGACACGACGGCCCAGAGGGTCTTCTTCGGGTCGATGTTGGCGCGGGACTGGTCGACGTAGGAGATCTTGACCGTGTCACCGATCTTGACCGAACCGCTGTCCGGCGTCTCCAGGCCCTGGATCATCTTGAAGAGCGTGGTCTTGCCCGCGCCGTTCGGACCGATGACACCGACGATGCCGTTGCGGGGCAGCGTGAACGACAGGTCGTCGATGAGGACCTTGTCGCCGAAGGCCTTCGAGAGGTTCTCGACCTCGACGACGATGGAACCGAGCCGCGGGCCCGGCGGGATCTGGATCTCCTCGAAGTCCAGCTTCCGCATCTTGTCGGCCTCGGCCGCCATCTCCTCGTACCGCGCGAGACGGGCCTTGGACTTGGTCTGACGGCCCTTGGCGTTGGACCGGACCCACTCGAGCTCTTCCTTGAGCCGCTTCTGGCGCTTCTCGTCCTTGCGGCCCTCGACCTTGAGGCGGGCGGCCTTCTTGTCGAGGTAGGTGGAGTAGTTGCCCTCGTAGGGGATCGCGCGGCCGCGGTCGAGTTCGAGGATCCACTCGGCGACGTTGTTCAGGAAGTACCGGTCGTGGGTGACGGCGACGACGGCACCCGAGTACTTCGAGAGGTGCTGCTCCAGCCAGTTCACCGACTCGGCGTCGAGGTGGTTGGTGGGCTCGTCGAGGAGGAGCAGGTCCGGGGCCTCGATGAGGAGCTTGCAGAGCGCCACGCGACGCTTCTCGCCACCGGAGAGGTTGGTGACCGGCCAGTCGCCGGGCGGGCAGCCCAGGGCGTCCATGGCCTGCTCCAGCTGGGCGTCCAGGTCCCACGCGTTGGCGTGGTCCAGGTCCTCCTGGAGCTTGCCCATCTCCTCCATCAGCGCGTCGGAGTAGTCCGTCGCCATGAGCTCGGCGACCTCGTTGAAGCGCTTGAGCTTGCCCATGATCTCGGCGGCGCCGTCCTGGACGTTCTCCAGGACGGTCTTCGACTCGTCGAGCTTCGGCTCCTGCATGAGGATGCCGACGCTGAAGCCGGGGGTGATGAACGCGTCACCGTTGGACGGCTGCTCCAGGCCCGCCATGATCTTCAGCACCGTGGACTTACCGGCACCGTTGGGCCCTACGACACCGATCTTCGCGCCGGGCAGGAAGTTCAGGGTGACGTCATCGAGAATCACCTTGTCGCCGTGCGCCTTGCGCGTCTTGCGCATGGTGTAGATGAACTCAGCCAAGAGAAACCGTCCGGCAGCAATAGAGGTGTGGGCAGATACACCCATCTTGCCTGACGTCCGCACCCGGACGGAAACCCGTCCGGTCCCCGGAACGCGCCCGGCACGCCCCCACACGCCCCCGCAGAGGGCCCCGGGAACGCGAAGTGCCTGGTACGGGGGTCCGTACCAGGCACTTCAGCGGCGCCTTACCGCTGCGCCCGTGTTCAGTCACTCACCGGTCTGCGTCTTCTTCCGGCGGAGGAAGAAGACCGCGCCGCCGCCGAGGACGACGAGGGCGATGG
This sequence comes from Streptomyces sp. NPDC055962, assembly GCF_042270185.1. Taxonomy (NCBI): domain Bacteria; kingdom Bacillati; phylum Actinomycetota; class Actinomycetes; order Kitasatosporales; family Streptomycetaceae; genus Streptomyces; species Streptomyces sp. NPDC055962. The sequence continues at coordinate 440,956 of NZ_JBHJYN010000002.1, read as the reverse complement.
CGACACCCGCGATGACGGGGGTGGCGCTGGAGCCGCCGGTGGCGGCGAGGTCACCCTCGGTGGCGGGGGTGCTCGCGGCGGGCGTGGGCTCGGAGCCGGTCTGCGTGGTCACGTCGTCACCCGGGGCGGGGGTGCCTGCGGTCTCGCAGTCCAGGACGCCCTTGAAGTTCTTGCTGAAGCCGCCGGGGCCGGTGATCGTGAAGTCGTAGGCCTCGTCCTCGCCGACCGGGACGGTCACCGTGCGGGTCTCTCCGGCGGGGATGGTGTGCTCGGTGCCGGCGAGCTCGAAGGTGAACTCCTCGTCACCCGTGTTGCTCGCGGTGATGTCGACGCCGCCCTTGGCGCAGTTCTTCTCCGCGGTCACCGCCGGGACGGCGCCCTTCTCGGCCCAGGTGGCGGTCGCCGTCGCGGAGACGGTGGACTCGCTGGAGCCGGCGAGGATCATCGTCTGGCTCTTGATCAGCCCGGCGAAGACCCGGCCCACGGGCACGGAGGTCGAGGCCTGGACGGAGAACGCGGCGGAGCCGTCCGTGGCGTCCTCGGGGACGGAGAAGTACAGGTCGGTGCCGTCGGCGGCCTCGGTGACGGGCTTGCCGGCCTTGTCGGTGACCTGGACCCCGCTGGCGGCGGCGTCGGCGGGCGGTGCCACCGAGACCTGACCTGCGTCGGTGTGGACGGTGACCGGGCCGAGCTTCTCACCGGCCTTGCCGGAGACCGCGGCCGGGGACAGCCCCACGGACGCCTTGGGCTCCGCGACGTTCTGGGCGTTCGCCTCCAGCCAGTCGGCGAGCTTCTCGGCGTTCGCGTCCTTGGCCGTCACGTCGGCCTTGTCCGAGAAGCGCCAGATGGCGACCTGGGTGCCGGCGGCGGCGGTCTTCTCGTCGAGCGGGCCGGTTCCGGCCTTCTCGGCGAGCGCCGCGAAGTCGTTGACCTGCGGGTAGGAGTGCTGGAGGATCCAGCGCACCTTGCCCGCGTCCTGGTTGGCGCCGAGGGAGGACTGGTCCCAGGGGGTCTCCAGGTACTTCGCGCCGTCCTTGGTGGGCGTGTGGAAGTCGATGCAGTACGTCTGGATGGTGCCGCCGCCGTCGACCTTCATCTCGAACAGGCCGGCGGGCAGCTCCTGGGGCTTCTTGCCCTCACCGGTGTTGAGCTCGGCGGTGCCGTAGGTCTTCAGACCGTCCAGTACGGCGACCGCACCGCCCTGGTGCTGACCCGTCTCGTCCGTCGGCGCGGCCGTGGCGGCCGTCGCTCCGACGATCGTTCCCGCAGCGACCAGCCCGGAGGCCAGCACCGCGGCGGCCGTCCTGACGAGACCGCGGCCGTGACCCTTGCTCCGGCCCCCTGGGGAGCCCTCCGCCGCCGTGGACGACGAAGTGGATGCTGAAGACACAGAAAACACAGAATTCCCCTCCGGGCGAGACCTTCACGCTTGGGTTGCGTGTGGGAGGTGTCTCGCCAGCAAACTCAAGTGCCGCATGAGTACTGGGGAATCGTAAGGAGCGAGCGAAGGGGAATCCCCCTTCATGCCGTCACATAAGCATTCCGACTCGTAATCGTTATCGCTCCGTTCGGCGCGCCCCCTCTCCTTCAGGACAGCGATACCATTTCCGTGGCTGGTTTCTGACGATGCGTAGGCGCCGTCAGGGTCGGATCGGCCCTGGCCACCCGCCGGAACGCGGCCGTCCCTCTGGTCAGGTCGTGCCCGACGGCCACGGCCTCGACGTCCACCGAGGTCCTCCACACCCCGTCCCGCTCCTCCTCGCGCACCTTCAGGCGGCCGTGCACGACGAGCGGCTCACCGACCGAGACCGATCCGGACAGATTCGCCGCGAGGGTCCGCCGGGCCCACACCGTGTAGAAACCGGTACGGCCGTCCGTCCAGTTCTGCTGCTCCCGGTCCCACCGCCGGGGTGTCACCGCCAAACGGAATCTGGCCGTCGCTCCGGTCGCCGTCTCCCGGAAGTCCACCGCTGTCGCGGCGTTTCCCACCAGCGTCACCAAGGTCTCGTTCATGTACCGTCCCCCGTTTCCCTGCCGCTTTCCGTACGCTTTCGGTCCCGCCGTCCCGCCACCCCCTGCACCGATGCGGTGCGGGGACGTGCGATCCGGTCCGTCCGCCGGATCCCCCGGACGCCGGACCGGTCCCGGGAACAGGCCGACTCCCGGGCACCCGTCCTCAGTTCCGGCGCCCGCCCGTTTTGCGGGCGTCCATCCGATTCCCGGCAACCACCCTTTTTCCGGGCGTCCGTCCGATCCCAGGCGTCCATCGATTCCCTGCGTCCGCCCGCTTTCCGGCGTCCGCCCGTTCCCCGGGAGTCCATCCGATTCCCGGCGTCCGCCCGCTTTCCGGGTGTCCGTCCGATTCCCGGTGCCCTTCCGATTCCCGGCGTCCGTCCGATCCGCTGCGCACCATCCTGGACGGGATCCGCGAATCCCGCCGGGCCCTGTGGATCAACCGCCGGTTGTGGACAACTCCGTCACCGCCACGTAGCGCTCCCGCACCTCGCGGTAGCGCGCGAGCTCCGCCGCCACCGGGTCGAGGACCCTGGCCCGGCCGCAGCCGGCCGCAGCCTCGCGGAGCCGGCGCTCGGCCTCCTGCCCGTACCGGCGGGCGGGCCCGCGGGCGGCGGCCGCGCACGACCACTCGACGAGCGGCCCGCCGACCACCCCGGCCAGCATGAGCAGCGCCGGGACGAGCAGGCCGGGCTCGATCACCCCCACGATCTGACCCAGCAGCCACAGTCCGCCGAAGATCTGGAGCAGCGTCATCGAGGCCTGCGCGAGCACCGCCGCCGGCCACCACGCCGGGCGCGGCGGCCTGGCCGCACGCGCCCCCTGTGCCCCCGTGGCGGGAGCGGCGGCGGTGCCCGGCAGACCGGAGCCACGCCGGCCCGATCCCGTCGCCGGGCCCTTCCCGGCCGCCCCCGCGGTGGTGGATCCGGTGTCCCCGCTCCTCCCACGCCCGCGGCCGGGGGCTCCCGCCTGGGCGGTCCGTGCGAGATCGTCCAGCGCCTCCGGCAGCCCCTTCGCCCCGTTGACCGCGGCCTCCCGCACGGCTTGCGCCCACGGGGTGGGCAGCCCGTCCACCGCGTCGTCCGCCAGCTTCCGCACGGCCTGCTCCACCCGCTGCCGGGCGGTGAGCTCCTCCTCCGGCGGCGGCGCGAGCGCCTGGGCCATCAGGTCGAGACCGCCGAGCTGCCTGGTGGACTCGTACCAGCGCCACAGCCGCAGCCAGGGCGTCCCGCAGGCCCGTCCCGCGTTCCTGCGCCACTCCCGCTCCGCCGCCTGTCCGGCAGCGGCCGCGCCGACGGCTTCGGCGAGCCGGTCGGTGAACTGCTCGCGGGCCCGCTCGCCGAGTCCGGGCCGGCCCTCGGCGACGTACACCGGCCGGAGGCGGGCGGCGGCGGCGTCCACGTCGGCGGAGAGCCTGCGGGCGGCAGCCGTACGGGCCTGGACGAACCGGCCGAGCAGTTCGCGCAGGTCGCCCACCCCGGCTCCGGTCAGTGCCGACAGGGGGATGACGGTGGCGCCGGGTTCACCGTGCTCCCCCACCGCCATGCCGTCCTCGTCGAGCAGCCTGCGCAGATCGTCCAGGACCAGGTCGGCGGCCTCACCGGAGAGCCGGTCGATCTGGTTGAGCACGACGAAGGAGATCTCGGCGTGCCCGGCGAGCGGGCGCAGATAGCGCTCGTGCAGAGCCGCGTCGGCGTACTTCTCCGGGTCGACGACCCAGATCACCGCGTCGACCAGGGCGAGCACCCGGTCCACCTGCTCCCGGTGGCCGGTCGCCGCCGAGTCGTGGTCGGGCAGGTCCACCAGCACGAGGCCCTGGAGCGCCTCGTCCGTGGCCGTGCCGCCCTGCACCGGCCTGCGCCGCAGCCGGCCCGGGACGGCCAGCCGGTCGAGCAGCCCGGCGGCGCCGTCCGTCCAGCTGCAGGCGATCGGGGCCGACGTCGTCGGCCTGCGCAGTCCGGTGTCGGAGATCTGCACGCCGGCGAGCGCGTTGAAGAGGGTGGACTTCCCGCTGCCGGTGGCTCCGGCGATGGCGACGACCGTGTGCCGGGAGGAGAGCCGCTGCCGCGCCGACGCCTCGTCGAGCACCCGCCCCGCCTCGGCGAGGGTGTCCCCGTCGAGCCGGGCGCGGGAGAGTCCGACCAGCTCGCGCAGCGCGTCCAGTCGCGGCCGCAGGGGGCTGCCGGGCAGTCCGTACGCCTCGACCTGGGGCCCGGGCTCGTCCTGGGCACCGGGTTCCTCCCGGAGAGGCCGCTCGTCCTGCGCGGCGTCGGCGGCGCGGCGGGCGATCAGTCCGTCGTCCCAGCGCCGCTCCTCCTCCGCCCGGGGCCGCCCCGCACCGTCACGCTCCGGCTCCGGCTCCGGCTCCTGCCCCTGCCCGTGGTCCCGGCCCTGGTCAGTGACGGCAGTCATCGCTGCCACCTCTCCTTCTGCAGTAGGGACAGTGCGGCGATGAGTTCGGCCTGTGGCTCGGGGGCGACTTCGAGGGCGTCCAGCGGGGCGAGCCGCCGGTCGCGCTCACCGTGCATGACCTGGTCGAGGCAGCCGGCGAGCAGGGCCCCGCCCTCGTCGCGGAGCCTCAGCGCCCCCTGGGCGCCGATGCGTTCGGCGAGCTGCTCCCCGGCGCCGCGTGCACGGCGCCCGCCGAGCAGGGCGGCGGCGAGGAGCGCCGCCACCGTCTCGGCGTCGGGCGCGGCGTTGCGTTCGAGCAGCCGCGTCTCCTCCTCGGCCAATTCCTCCAGGACCCGCCGCCATCGGCGTACGGCCATGCCGATCCGGCCCTGGATGTCCTCGGCCGGTCCCCACCCGCCGGCCTCCCGGCCGGCGTCCTCGAACCGGAAGATCCCGGCGGCCGGCTCGCGCTGCCAGGTCGTACGGATCTGCTCGTCGGACGCCGCCACGGCGCACTGCAACAGGGCCACCAGGCTCTCCACGAGGGCGTCCAGCAGCTCTCCGGCGGTGCTGTAGAGCGGGTATCCGCGCCACCGGGTGCGGGCGCCCCCGGCGAGCACCGCACCGTCCCGGAGCCGCCGCCGCACGCGCGCCAGTTCCTTCCCGTACGCCTCCTCGACGACCCCGGTCAGCCGCACGGCCGCCGCGTACTGCGCGGCCACCGCCCCGGCGAGCTCGGGCATCCGCACGTTGAGCGAGTCGATGACCCCGGACGCCGTGCGCCCCACGGCCTGCTGACGGGCCGCCGGGTCCTGCGCCCGGTGGGTGAGCCAGGCGCGCAGGGGCGCGACGGCGGTGGTGGGCAGCAGCCCGCTGCCGCCGCCCGCGGACTCGGGCAGCTCCGGGATGGTGAAGCGCGGCACCTCGCCGAGGCCGGCGCGGGTGAGCAGGGCGGCGTACTGCCGGGACACCTCACCGATCACCTGGTGCGGCACCCGGTCCAGAACGGTGACGAGGGAGGCGTCGTACTCCTTCGCGGTGCGCAGCAGATGCCACGGCACGGCATCCGCGTACCGGGAAGCCGTGGTCACCATGACCCACACGTCGGCGGCGCAGATGAGCTCGGCGGCCAGGACCCGGTTCTGCACGACGAGCGAGTCGATGTCGGGGGCGTCCAGGAGCGCCAGCCCCCTGGGGAGGGTCGCGGCGGTCTCCACGCGCAGCACGCTGTCGTCGCGCCGGCCGTCGGCGCCGAGGTGGTCGAGCCCGTCCGGGTCCGGGACCTGTCCCGGGGGCAGCCACACGCGGGTCAGCTGCGGGAGCACCCGCACCCCGGCGAACCAGTGGTGGTCGTCGGGGTGGCAGACGAGTACGGGCGTGCGCGTCGTCGGGCGCAGCACACCGGCCTCACTGACCCGGCATCCCACCAGCGAATTGACGAGCGTCGACTTGCCCGCGCCGGTGGATCCCCCGATGACCGCGAGCAGCGGCGCCTCGGGATCCTTGAGCCGGGGTACGAGGTAGTCGTCGAGCTGGGCGAGGAGTTCGGTCCGCGTCTGCCGGGCGCGCGGGGCACCCGGCAGCGGAAGTGGAAGACGCACGGCAGCGACACGGTCGCGCAGGGCGGAAAGTGCGTCGATGAGCTGGGGCCGTACATCCATGGTTACCACATGTGAAGAATGCCCAATTTTGACGCCTTTTTGAAGCGTATAGGCCTCTCTGCGCGGCGGATCCGTCCCGGGGGACAGAGGGGACGAGTAGGGCGCAGGCATAACGAGTGCACAACACCCGGGGCGCGAGGCGCGAAAAGCGATGCATGAATCGCACCCACCTGCGATTATCGGTTCGCTTCACCGAACCTCCACATCGTGCCACGCAGGTGAAGCAACCGGGACGAGGGGATCTGAGCCCTATCCTTGTCCCGGCAAGGTCACGGATGGCTTGAACCAGCGCCCTCCGGGACACCAGGCCGGCACCCGGCCCCCGTAGCTCAGTGGATAGAGCAGGCGCCTTCTAAGCGCTTGGCCGCAGGTTCGAGTCCTGCCGGGGGCACACATCGCGCACCACTGTGAGGCCCTCCGACCCGGAGGGCCTTTTCGCTGGTCAGGGGCATGCTACCGAGCACGGCGTAGCGAGGACGTAAGCACCGGACCGGCCCCTGCGACGGCGTGGACGGTCCGGCGCCGTCCGGGCCGGCACCGGGTTTCCGCGGGTGGCCACGGAGAATCCACGGAGACATGTCCGCGCTTCTCGTCAGCCCGCGTCGGGCAGCTCGGGGGGGGTCTCCACAGAGGCTCAACACGTCGTCAGCCGCTCACGTGACACCAGTGGCTTTGTCGCGTACGAGCTTGGCCCTCGGACAGTTCTCGGCACCTGTCCTGAAGCGAACTCCCACTGCCTGCGCCTAGGTCTACGCTGCGGTGCGTGGATGATCAGACCTACGACGATGCCTACCGCGGGTGGCGAACGTCACTGACGACCCTGCTGGCTGATCCCGCACTGCTGGCACGATGGCAGGAGCGGCGCTTCCAGTTCGCCCATCGTGTCGGAGCCCTCTTGACCGAGGCGCAGGGAGCGGGCCCCACCGTCACAGGGCCCGCCCTCTACGGGGTGTTCGCCGCTGGTGCGGGCCTTTGCTACGTGGGACAGACGCAGGAGGCTGAGCGCCGTCTGCGGGACCTGCCCGTAGGCGAGAGCCACCACTTGGCCAACACGGTGCCACCCGAACTCTGGGAGAGGGTGGTGGTGATCCGCTGGCCGCTGCTGATTCCCGAAGCACCTGTGGACGAACGCTCTCTGGTCGAGGAGATGGGCCCGACTGTCTGCGGCCTCGCGCTGGAGCACGCCCTACAGGTGGCAACTGCACCGCCGTTGAACAGTCGCCGACGACGTACATCGGGCGACTGGCAACCGCGGAACCTCGCGCAGAGCCGCTCTCGTGGTGCAGTCCACGCGCAATCCGTACCTGGTCTGACTCAGCTGGCCCTTGCCGCCTGGGTATCCCTCTCCAAGCTGGAGATACCCGCGTACTCAGCGGTTGTCGACACCGGGATCGGCCGAGCGGTGTCGCCGACAGCACTGCATCAGCCACCGGAAGCCGTGAGGCCGCCCGTAGATCCTCCACGACAGCCGATCCGGTGACGGAGCCGTGCCTCACGAGCGAGGACACGATCACATACGCGTCACACGGAAGCGGTCGACCGGCTCGTAGGAGCGGATTTCTCCGTCGGAGACCTCGATGATGAGCGAACTGGTGACGCGTACGTCGTCCACGGGGTGAGAGCCCATCTCTACGCCACCATCCACTGTGAGTTCATAGGTGGACACGTCCAGGTCGGCACGGAACGCCACGGTCGCCTCCAGCGTGGCGTTCCGAGGGTCGTCGCCGGCCTTCTCGCTCGTCGCCGCGTACTCCATGCGGATGTCCGACACATCGAGCACCTCGTACACCCGGCTCAGGCTGACGTCATTCAGTTCGGGCTGGTGTTGATAGCTGCCGGCCAGCAGGAGCGCCTCATCGGCCTCGAAGTCCCCGAGATCCATCTCCGGTTCGGCCCCGTCGTGATGAGTCTGCTTCGAGTCGTCCACCAGCGAGGAGAAGTAGGCGGTGATCCTGCGTTCCAGTACCTGCGGGCTCTTCACCAGCCTGAACAGCGCCTGGTTGAAGTCCTTCCAGTTCATCATCCGGGGAGGAGCCGCTCGAAGAGCCTTGCAGGCAGCCTGCACATCGCCGTCCTGGCTGAGCAGGACGACGTCGTCGAACGAGCCACCGGCCTTTGCCAGGACGTCCCGCAGCCAGGCGGAGTCGGAGCCGCCGGTCTTGACTCCCTGCTTTTTCCGGCCGGGCCCGGTCTGCATGATCTGATCCTTCAGTCCAGCACGTGCCGCGTCGCCGCTCAGCTCCACGATCGTGACGCCCGGCACGGCTTCCAGCTCCCTGAGAAAGCCCTCGACGACGGCTTGGCCGTCCGAAGGGAGTACAGGGAGCTGCGCGTCGATGCCTGCCGCAGACATGATCTTCACTGCGGACTTCGCTGCGACGCGGAAGGCGTCGACCTCGCGGACGAGGTGCTCCGCCCACTCCAGGGCCACGAGCTCCGGAATCCATGTCCCGGCTCCTGCGTCTGACGCCAGGGCCGCGATTCGCCGCACCTTCCCCAGATGAGGCAGTCCGTTGCCGAGCGCATTGGCGTCGAAGACGATCGCGCGGAGAGGATCCGGCAGGCGCGGTGAAGTGTCCATGCGCACATCCTGACAAGGCGAAGGCTTGCGCAGCAGGGGTTCCGAGAATCGCCAGGGCGGCACCCACCAGGTTCAGCGGTTGCGCATCCGTCCTCGCGGCTGCCCTCGACGGCGACCTGACCTTCGGCTACGTCGGGGCGATCCAGATCCCCGCTGCCCCCGGCACGAGCGCGGCACCCCTCGCACAGGCCGCCCTCGACGCGGCGACCACGGAGCGCACCATGCTGCTCGCCGAGTTCTACCGCCGGGGACCGCTGTGGCGACTGCGCGCCATCAGGCAGGGGTACGACCACAGGCTGGGCGCCCTCGCCCGCGGGTACGGAGTCGACGTGGCCGGCTGACGGTCCCGAGGCCTGCACGTCCGGTACTGCCGGTGAGCGGTGTCGTAGGGAGGGATTTCCGCAGCCCGCGGTGGTTCCGCAGGCTCCCCGGACACCGGGCGGCGCTTCCGGGCGCCGGGCAACGGCTCCCGGGACACGGTGAGTACGCCGGCGACGTCGATCAGGACCGCCCCGGTCACCTCCGTACCGTCGGCGGTCCCCGACTTGCCGAACGGGTGCACATGGGTTTGTTTCGGAAGTGGGGGTGTGTGTTCCGGTCTTCCTCCCTGGAGGCGAACCACTGTGCTGTTCACCGACCGCACGGACGCCGGGCGGCAGCTCGCCCGGGCACTCGGCCGCCTGGAGACGCTCCGGCCCGTCGTCCTGGGCCTGCCCCGCGGCGGCGTCCCGGTCGCGTTCGAGGTGGCCCGGTCCCTCGGCGCCCCGCTCGATGTGATCGTGGTCCGGAAACTCGGCGTGCCGTCCCACCCCGAGCTGGGCTTCGGCGCCATCGGCGAGGGCGGGGTACGGGTCATCAGCGACGAGATCGTCCGCCGCGCAGGGGTCCGCGAGAGGGATCTCCTGTCCGTGGAGCGCGCCGAGGAGGCGGAGCTCCTCCGGAGGGCCCGGGCGTACCGGGAGGGGCGGCCACGTCTTCCTCTGAGGGGGAGGACGGTCGTCGTGGTGGACGACGGGGTGGCCACCGGGGCGACGGCGAGGGCCGCCTGCCGGGTGGTGCGGGCGCAGGGCGCCACCCGTGTCGTACTGGCCGTGCCGGTCGCGTCGCCGGACACGGCCGCACGGCTGCGCGAGGACGTCGACGAGGTCGTGTGCCTCGCCACACCGAGCCTCTTCTCCGCCGTGGGCGAGTGGTACACGGACTTCTCCCAGACCTCCGACGAGGAGGTCGTCGCCCTGCTGGCGCGGGCCGCCGGAGGCGCCGTCGCGGCCGAGGAGGTCGAGGTGGACGCGGGAGGGGTCCCGCTCGCCGGGGACCTCGCGCTGCCACCGGACGCGGGCGCGGTCGTGGTGTTCGCCCACGGCTCCGGCAGCAGCCGCCACAGCCCGCGCAACCGCTCCGTGGCCACGGCCCTGAACCACGCCGGCCTCGGGACCCTCCTCTTCGACCTGCTCACGCCCGGCGAAGAGGTCTACCGCGCGAACGTCTTCGACATCGGGCTGCTCGCCGGGCGGCTGGCGGACACCACCCGCTGGCTGAGGAGCCGCGTGGACCTCCCCGTCGGCTCGTTCGGGGCGAGCACCGGTGCGGCGGCCGCACTGAGGGCCGCCGCCGCGACGGACTCCGGCATCGGCGCCGTGGTCTCCCGGGGCGGGCGGCCCGACCTGGCCGGCACCGACCTCTCCGGGGTACGGGCCCCCACCCTGCTCGTCGTCGGCGGCGACGACACCACGGTGATCGACCTCAACCGTCAGGCGCAGAAGGCGCTGCACTGCGAGAACCGGCTGGAGATCGTCCCGGGCGCGACGCATCTGTTCGAGGAGCCGGGCGCTCTGGACCGGGTCGCGGACCTCGCCCAGGAGTGGTTCACACGGCACCTCTTCGAGGTCCGGCCGTAACCTCCCGGGACGCACCTGATGGGTGAACCCACCGTCTCAAGGGATGATGTGACGGGCCATCGGCTGCCGCAGGCGCCACAGGAGTGCGTCCTGTCCTGTGCGGATCGGTCCAGGGGCGGGGAGTGGTGCGGTCATGCGGATCCGGACGGCCGGGAGCGGGAGCCTCCCGGCGTACGCCGACGGAATCCGGCGGGTCTACGCCGACGTGTTCTCGGCCCCGCCGTGGAACGAGGACCCCTCGGCGGCCGCGGAGTACGCCGAGCGGCTCGCCGCCGACGCCGGACGCCCGGGGTTCACCTCCGCACTGGCCCTCGACGGGGACACCGTGCACGGCTTCGCGACCGCCTGGACCACGCCCCGCCCCTTCCCCTCCGGACGCAGCTACGGGCATGTCGCCGAGGCCCTGGGGCCCGACCGGGTCGAGGCGTGGCTGTGCGGGGCCGTGGAGGTCGACGAGTTGGCGGTCGCCCCGGCCGCACGCGGCACCGGGGTGGGCGCGACGCTGCTGTCGGCGGTCACCGGGGCCGCCCCGGACGGACGGTGCTGGCTGCTCACGTACGCGGGGGCGGAGGCGACGCTGCGCTTCTACCGGCGCGCGGGGTGGCACCGGGTCCCGGTGTCCGTGCCCGGCAGGGCGGGACTGGTCGTCCTCCTCGGGCCGGACCATCCGGCGGCCGCCGGGCTGCCCGCGCCCAGCCGTTGAGACGGGATCACCCGGCGGCGGCCCTGGGGGCGCCCTCAGCGCGCCCGTGTGGTGGAGCGATGCGCGAAGTGACGTGAATCGATTCAAAAACGGGGAAGATAGTGGGCCGCCCCGAACCCTGTCAAGAGCACCGCCGGGAGTGCCCATCCGATCCCTCCATTCAGTTCACACATCGCCTTTCTCCCCGGAACTTCTCGCCATCAACCCATTGACTGCGCCCGCAATCCCCGTTTAGCTTCCGAGCAACTTCATTGAAACCTTTCACGGCGAGTGGAGCGGAACCCGTCCACCGCTGAGGAGCTCCCATGAACCAGTCCGCCCCCGACCCGGCCCCGGTCCTGGCCCTGAAGGGCGTGAGCAAGTCCTTCGGAGCCGTACGGGCCCTTCAGGACGTGTCCCTGCAACTGTTCCCCGGTGAGGCACACGCTCTCGCGGGTGAGAACGGTGCCGGCAAGTCGACCCTGATCAAGGCCCTCGCCGGAGTACACCGGCCGGACAGCGGCGAGGTGCTCCTCGACGGCGAACCCGTCGTCTTCCACGGCCCGGCGGACGCACGGGACGCCGGCATCGCCGTCATCTACCAGGAGCCGACGCTCTTCCCCGACCTCTCCGTCGCCGAGAACATCTTCATGGGCCGCCAGCCGCGGAGATCCCTGGGCCGGATCGACCGCGGGGCCGTGCACAGGACGACCGCCGCGCTGATGCGCAGGCTCGGCGTCGACCTGGCTCCGGACCGGCCCGCCCGCGGACTCTCGATCGCCGACCAGCAGATCGTGGAGATCGCCAAGGCGCTGTCCTTCGACGCGCGCGTGCTGATCATGGACGAGCCGACGGCCGCCCTGACCGGCAGCGAGACCGCGAGGCTCTTCTCCGTCGTACGGGCTCTGCGCTCCGAGGGCGCGGCGGTGCTGTTCATCTCGCACCGCCTCGACGAGATCTTCGCACTGTGCCAGCGCGTCACGACCCTGCGCGACGGGCGGTGGATCTCCACCGAGCCGCTGGAGGGCCTCACCGAGGACGACCTGGTGCGCAGGATGGTGGGGCGTGACCTCGACGACCTCTACCCCAAGCAGGACGCCGAGGTCGGCGAGGTCGCTCTGTCGGTGCAGCGGCTGACCCGCGAGGGAGTCTTCCGTGACGTGTCCTTCGAGGTCCGCCGCGGCGAGATCGTCGCCCTCGCCGGACTGGTCGGCGCCGGACGCACGGAGGTCGCCCAGGTGGTCTTCGGCGTCGACCGTGCCGACGCGGGCGAGGTGAGGGTGGCGGGCAGGGCGCTGCGCCCCGGCTCGCCGACGGCCGCGATGGACGCCGGGCTCGCGCTCGTGCCCGAGGACCGGCGCCGGTGCGGGCTGGTGACGGACCTGTCGATCGAGCGCAACATCGGCCTGACCGGCCTCACCGAGGTCCGCAAGCGCGGGCTCGTCAGCCGGGCCCTGGAGCACGACCGGGCCGCCGACTGGGCGGTGCGGCTCCAGCTCAAGTACAACCGGCTGGCCGACACCGTGGGGGTGCTCTCCGGCGGCAACCAGCAGAAGGTCGTCCTCGCGAAGTGGCTGGCGACCGGCCCCGACGTGCTGATCGTCGACGAGCCGACCCGCGGGATCGACGTGGGCACCAAGGCGGAGGTGCACCGGCTGCTCTCCTCGCTCGCGGCGGACGGCCTCGCCGTCCTGATGATCTCCTCCGACCTCCCCGAGGTCATCGGCATGGCCGACCGGGTGCTCGTGATGCACGAGGGCCGCCTCGTCGCCGAGATCCCGCGCGCCGGCGCCACCGAGGAGTCGGTCATGGCCGCGGCCACCGGACGCGACGAGAGGGCAGCGGCATGACCAGCACCGTCGAGAGCCCCCCGGACACGGCGAAGGCCACGGAGCGCAGTGCCTCCTCGTTCGTGGACGCGGTCTTCCGGGCGCGCGAGATCTCCATCGCGGGGGCCCTGGTCGTGCTGATCGCCGGTACCTACCTGGCCAATCCGCGCTTCCTGTCCGATCAGGGCGTCAAGGACCTGCTGCTCAACGCCTCGATCCTGGTGCTGCTCGCGGTCGGCCAGTCCGCCGTCGTGATCACGCGCAACATCGACCTGTCCGTCGGCTCGGTCGTCGGCCTGTCCGCCTTCGCCTGCGGCAAGTTCGCCGCGGGGAGCGACCACGGTGTGCTGACGGTGATGCTGCTCGGCGCCGCCATCGGGATCGTCTGCGGGCTGGTCTCGGGCGCCCTCGTCAGCTTCGGCAGGGTCCCCGCGCTCGTCGTGACCCTGGGCATGCTCTACATCATCCAGGGCGTCGACTACTGGTGGGCGCAGGGCGAGCAGATCAGCGCCTCCGACGTGCCGGACGCGGTCCTGGGCCTCGGGAGCGGCAGCGTGCTGGGCATCCCGTACCTGCCGCTGATCGCACTCGTCCTGCTCGCGGCGACGGCGTACTTCCTGCGCGGCTACCGGTCGGGGCGTGAGCTGTACGCCATCGGGTCGAGTCCCGAGGCCGCCCGTCTCGCCGGCATCCCGATCCGCCGCCGGGTCCTCGCCGCGTACGCCTTCTCCGGGGCCGTCGCCGGTTTCGCCGGTGCCCTGTGGCTGGCCCGCTTCGGCACGGTCGTCGCGGACAACGCGCACGGCTGGGAGCTGACCGTCGTCAGCGCCGTCGTCGTCGGCGGTGTCGCGATCACCGGCGGCACCGGCACCGTCTGGGGGGCCGCACTCGGTGCCCTGCTGCTCACCACCATCGGCAGCGTCCTGGTCGTGCTCAAGGTGGACTCCTTCTGGCAGGGCGCCATCACCGGTGCGCTCCTCCTGCTGGCCATCAGCGTCGACCGGATCGTGAACCTGCGGATGACCGCCGCCCTGAGGAAGAGGAACGCCCGCCATGACCACGGCGCCTGACACGAAGACGGCTTCCGCACCGCGGGCCGTGCCGAAACCCTCTTCCGTGCGCGGCCTGGCGCTGCGCTGGGACACCGCGGTCGGTGTCCTGCTGGTGGCGGTCCTCGTCGTCGGGCTGGGCACCACCGAGGGGTTCGGTTCGGCCGCGAACCTCGCGTTCGCCTTCAACGACATCGCCGAGGTCGCCCTCATCGCCCTGCCGATGACCCTGCTGGTCGTCGCCGGGCAGGTCGACCTGTCCGTCGCCTCCATGCTGGGTCTGGGCAGTGCGCTGACGGGTGCGCTGTGGGAGGCCGGCTGGGCCTTCGAGACGATCGTGCCGGTGGTGCTCCTGGTCGGTGTCGCGGGCGGTCTCCTCAACGGCTGGCTGGTCACCAGGGTGGGGCTGCCGTCCCTGGCCGTGACCATCGGCACCCTGGCGCTCTACCGGGGGCTGGCCTCGGTGGCGCTCGGCAGCGACGCGGTGACGGACTTCCCGCAGGTCTACGCGGACTGGGCCGTCGACACGACGACCGTCCCCGGCACCTTCCTCACCTATCCGGTGCTGCTCTTCGCCGTCCTGGCCGCGGTCACCGCCGTGGTGCTGCACGCCACCGGGTTCGGCCGCTCCCTCTTCGCGATCGGCGCCCAGGAGGAGGCGGCGTACTTCGCGGGCATCCGGGTCAAGCGGATCAAGCTGCTGCTCTTCGTGGTGACCGGCCTGTTCTCGGCCTTCGCGGGTGTCGTCTTCACCCTCCGGTACGGAAGTGCCCGCGCGGACAACGGACTCGGCTTCGAGATGCTCGTCATCGCCTCCGTCCTGCTCGGCGGCATCGACTTCGACGGCGGCAGGGGCACGCTCTTCGGCGCGGTCGCCGGTGTCCTGCTGATCGGCCTGCTGAAGAACCTGCTCACGCTCAACGACGTCGCCAACGAGGTGCAGGTCATCGTGACCGGTCTGCTGCTCGTGGCCTCGGTCCTGACACCACGGGTCATCGCCGCGGTCGTCGGACGACGGCACAGGCGGGCCGCGGACGCCCCCGCGCCCCGAACGCCGTGACGCTCTGTCCGCGCCCCGAACGCCGTGACGCCCCTGTCCGCACCCCGTACTCCCCTACCCCTTCGAAAGGCACACGCCGCCATGATGCTCCGCAATGCCGCCGGGCTCCGCGCCGTCGCGACCGCAGCCACCGCCGCCTCCCTCGCCCTCGCTCTCACGGCCTGTTCGGGCACCACGAAGGACAGCGAGGACGCCGGCGGCGCGAAGGCCGGCAGCTCCGCGAAGGCCGACCCGGACGCCCCGCTGAGGAAGGGCCTGAAGCTCGGCTTCCTGCCGAAGCAGATCAACAACCCGTACGAGAAGATCGTCGACGAGGCGGGTATCGCGGCGGCGAAGGAGTACGGCGGCACGGGCAAGGAGGTCGGCCCGTCCGACGCGAACGCCTCCTCGCAGGTCTCCTACATCAACACCCTCATCCAGCAGCGCCAGGACGCCATCCTGATCGCGGCGAACGACCCGAACGCGGTGTGCGGCCCGCTCAAGCAGGCGATGAAGAAGGGCATCAAGGTCGTCGCCTACGACTCCGACACGGCGAAGGACTGCCGCCAGCTGTTCATCAACCAGGCGAGCTCCGAGGAGATCGGCCGCAGTCTCGTCCAGCACCTCGGTGAGCAGATCGGCTACCAGGGCAGGATCGCGATCCTGTCGGCCACCCAGAACGCGACGAACCAGAACACCTGGATCGAGTTCATGAAGGAGGAGCTGAAGCTCCCCCGGTACAAGGACATGCAGCTGGTCAAGGTCGCATACGGCGACGACGCGGACCAGAAGTCCTTCCAGCAGACGCAGGGCCTCATGCAGGCCTACCCCGACCTCAAGGGCATCATCTCCCCCACGACGGTCGGTATCGCCGCGGCCGCGCGCTACCTGAGCGACTCCTCGTACAAGGGCAAGGTCGTGCTCAACGGGCTCGGCACGCCGAACCAGATGCGCTCGTACGTCAAGGACGGCACCGTCGAGCAGTTCTCGCTCTGGAACCCGGAGGAGCTCGGCTACCTCGGCTCGTACGCGGCGGCCGCGCTGGCGTCGGGCCGGATCACCGGTGCGGAGGGCGAGAAGTTCGAGGCGGGCAAGCTCGGCGAGTACACCGTCGGCAAGGACGGCGAGGTCATCCTGGGCGAGCCGACCGTCTTCGACTCCGAGAACATCGACACGTTCGACTTCTGAGCGGGAGGAACGGCTCCGTGCAGCGCGTCTGTTTCCTGCTGAAGGTCCGTGAGGACCGCCTGGACGAGTACCGCGAGCGCCATGCCGCGGTGTGGCCGGAGATGCTCGCCGCCCTGTCGGAGGCGGGCTGGCACAACTACTCGCTGTTCCTCCGCGAGGACGGCCTGCTGGTCGGTTACCTGGAGACGGAGGACTTCGACACGGCCCGCGGGGCGATGGCGGCGACGGAGGTCAACGGGCGCTGGCAGCGGGACATGGCCGGGTTCTTCGAGCAGCCGGAGGCGGCCGACGAGGCGATGGTCCCGCTGACCGAGGTGTTCCACCTGGCCTGAGCGGGGCCCGCGCGGACATGCCGGGCACGGACGGGCCCGGCGGCGGAACGATCCGCCGCCGCGCCCTACGACCGGTGTCAGCCGACCTCGCCCTCGCCGCCGTCACCCGGCGGTCCGTCGTCCCCGCCGTTCCTGATCCGGTCGGCCTGCTCGATCGCCGTCGCGAGCTTCTCCACGGAGCTGTCCTCGGTGGAGGACGCCAGCTTCCTCGCCCGGGAGGCGAGTTCCCCGAGCGCGGGTGTCCCCGGCAGGTCGCCGCCGCGCAGTGTGTCCGCGAAGTACGCGGCGACAGCGGCCACCTGGAGCCGCGCGCCGGCGCCGTCCCAGAGCTTCCCGCCGATCGCCCCGGTCCCCACCGATCCGGTCGCCTCGTGCGCCTTCCGCGTCTTCGGGTCCAGCCACCGCACCGTCGCCGTCGCCACGTGGCCGGAGGCGTCCTCGCGGAGCCGTACGGCGTAGAGCGCGGTCACCGTGTGCCCGGGGCCGGCCTCTCCGCCGTCGACGCCGTCGTCGCGGAAGTCCTCGTCGGCGACCTTGCGGTCCTCGTAACCGATGAGCCGGAACTGCTCGACGGTCTCCCGGTCGAAGGCCACCTGCGCCTTCGCGTCCCTGGCGCGCAGCTCGACATGGGCGGGCAGCTGGTCGACGAAGACCTTCCTGGCCTGGGTCTCGTCGGCGATGTACGTCGTGTTGCCGTCGCCCTTGTTGGTGAGCTGTTCCATCAGCGCGTCGCCGTAGTCGCTGCCCACGCCGACGCCGAACAGCGTGATGCCGTACTCCTCGCGCGCGTCGTCGATGCGCTCCAGAATCGCCTCGGCGTCGGTCTCGCCGGTGTTGGCCAGGGCGTCGGAGAGCAGGACGACCCGGTTGGTGGCGCCCTTGCGGTGGCCCTCGACCGCCTCGTCGTAGCCCTGCTGGACGCCCGCCGCCACATTGGTGGAGTCGGCGGGCTCCATCGCCTCGACGGCGTCCCTGACCTTGGTGCGGTTGCCCTGGAGCCTGGTCATCGGCAGCCGGGTCTCGGCCTCGCCGCTGAAGGTCACCAGGGAGACGGAGTCGTCGTCACGCAGTTCGTCGGTGAGGATGCCCAGCGAGGTCTTCGCCAGGTCGAGGCGGCCGGGTTCGGCCATCGATCCGGAGACGTCGACGACGAAGGTCAGCGCGGCGGGCGGGCGTTCGCCGGTCTCCGACGCAGGCCTGGTGGCCAGCCCGACCCGGAGCAGCGACCAGTCGGAGGCGCCGGCGCCGGGCTTCGCGCCGTCGACGGACACCGAGAAACCGTTGCCTTCCGGTGGCTCGTAGCCCTGGCGGAAGCTGTTGACGAACTCCTCCGGGCGCACCGTCTCCGCCGCGGGCATCCGCCCGTCGCCCAGGGTGCGGCGCGCGTACCCGTAGCTGGCGGTGTCCACGTCGAGAGCGAAGGTCGACAGGTAGTCGGGGGCCGCGCTCTCCCGGGCGGGGGCGTCCTCCGCCGCGCTCGCGCCGTCCTCGCGCTGTCCCGCCTCGGCGGAGGGGGCGGCGGGGGCGGGCTGCCTGCCCCCGGCCGGCCCGTTGCCGCGGTCGGCGGCGGAGTCCCCTCCCGGGCCCGACCCCGCACAGCCCGTCATCAGGACACCGCCCGCCAGGATCAGCGCGAGCGCTCCCCGATACGTCCTTGCCCTGCGTTCCATCCGTACCCCCCATGTCGTCGACATCTGTGAATGTGACGTGCGAGGCCGCCGCCGGGAGTCGTCGGAAGTGTTGCGGAACCGTCTCGATGCCGCAACGGCGGGCGGAGGAGCGGCGGAACATCAGCTTCAGGACACGATGTCCTTACGACTGAACCCCCGGAAGGCGAGCGCGAACAGGATCAGGGCATAGGTCACCGATACGGCCGCTCCCTTCGCCATCCCTCCCCATTCGAGGTCGGGCTGGAGCGCGTCGGCCCAGGCGAACTGCCAGTGCGCGGGAAGGAACTCGCGCCAGGAACCGAGCGCGGTGACGGCGTCCAGGACATTGCCGACGATGGTCAGCCCGACCGCGCCGCCCACCGCGCCGAGCGGTGCGTCCGTCTTCGTCGACAGCCAGAACGCCAGCCCGGCGGTGACGAGCTGGGAGACGAACACGAAGGCGACGACGAGCGCGAGGCGCGGCACGGTGTCGGAGGTGGCGAGGGCGCCTCCGGTGGGCAGTCGGAGCGGCCCCCAGCCGTACGCGGCGGCTCCCGCGGCCAGCGCGACGAGCGGCAGCAGCACCATCGCCGCGAGGCTGAATCCGAGTGCCACGACGAGCTTGCTCCACAGGAGCCTGGACCGGGGCACCGGCGCCGCGAGCAGGTAGCGCAGCGAGGACCAGCTCGCCTCGGAGGCCACGGTGTCGCCGCAGAACAGGGCCACCGGCACCACCAGCAGGAAGCCGGCGGAGACGAAGAGGCAGGTCGCCGCGAAGTTCGCCGCGGACTCCGTCGCGACGTCCATGAGGTTGATCCGCGAGCCGCCGCCTCCGCCGCCCCCTTCACCGCCCGGGGTGCCGCCGACGGCGAACGCGATGATCAGGATGAACGGCAGGGCCGCCAGCACCCCGCCCATGAGCAGGGTGCGCCGCCTGCGCAGCTGTCTCATCGCCTCCACGCGCAGCGGCAGCGTGCGGCGGGCGTGGTATCCGGGGGCTTCGGCGAGCGCCTGGATCTCTGGTGCGGAGCTCATGCGGATCCTTGGGAGATGAGGGTGAGGAACGCGTCCTCCAGGCGGCGGTGGGGCCCGACCCCCGTCACCGGCACGTCGAGACGCACCAGTTCGGAGACCAGCTGCGCGGCCGTGGCGCCGTCGAGACGGACCAGCAGACCGTGGCCTTCGTCCAGGGGGACGGCGGAGCCGATGCCCGGGAGCTGCGCCACCTTCTCGACGACCGCTTCGGGGACCTCCCCCTCGGTGGTGACGAGCAGCATGTCGCCGGATCCGGTGATCTCGGCGACCGGACCGGCCTGGACGAGCTGACCTCGGTCCATGACGACGAGGTGGGTGCAGGACTGTTCGACTTCGGAGAGGAGGTGGCTGGAGACGATCACGGTCCGGCCGCCGGCCGCGTACCGGATCATCACGTCCCGCATCTCACGGATCTGGGGCGGGTCCAGCCCGTTGGTCGGTTCGTCGAGGATGAGGAGGTCCGGCATGCCGAGCATGGCCTGGGCGATGGCGAGGCGCTGCCGCATGCCCTGGGAGTAGGTGCGTACGGCGCGGGCCAGGGCGTCACCGAGTCCGGCGATCTCCAGGGCCTCGTCGATGTGGGCGTCCTCGGCGGGCCGTCCGGTCGCCTGCCAGTACAGCTCCAGGTTGGAGCGGCCCGACAGGTGCGGGAGGAAGCCCGCGCCCTCGACGAAGGACCCCACGCGGGACAGCACGGGCGCCCCGGGGCGGATCGCGTGTCCGAAGACTCGGATCTCACCGGCGTCGGGGGTGATGAGCCCCATCAGCATGCGCAGGGTGGTCGTCTTGCCCGCGCCGTTCGGTCCGAGCAGGCCGAGGACCTGCCCCTTCTCGACCCGGAAGCCGAGGTCCCGTACGGCGTACCGGTCCCAGGACTTCGCGTACTTCTTAGACAGGTCCGTGATCTGGAGCGGCACGTCGGCGAGCGCCGGGTCGGGGACGGGGGTCGCGGTGCGCCGGCGCGCGGTGAGCAGGAGCACGGCGGCGATGACGAGCGCGGCGGCCGGGAGTCCCCAGGTCCACCAGGGCAGCGTGGCGGCCGCGGTCCTCACGGCGGGTGCCGTGGGCACGGTCAGCGGCCCGTCGAGGGAGACGGTGTACGTCGCGGGCTCGGCGGGTGACGCGTAGGCCAGGTCGGTCGCGGAGAGGACGAGGCGGAGCCGGTGCCCTGCCTCGACCTCGTGGTCGACGGCGGGAAGGGTCAGCTCGACCGGCTTGCCCTGCTCACCGGGTGTGATCCGGTAGGGGGCGACGAGCTGGGAGGGAAGCACCTGCTGCTTGCCGTCCGGCGACACGTCGTAGACCTTGCCGAAGAGCACCGCGTCGCCCCGGTCCGCCTCGACGTTCACACGGACCGTGGGCGATCCGGTGACGTGGACGGTTCCGTCCAGGGGTGCCGACTCGAAGCGCGCGTACTGCCCGGGGAAGTCGAGGGAGAACCCGACGCCGAGCGAGGACAGCTGGGAGAGTCCGCCTCCGACGCCGGGGACGGCGGAGATGGAGGGCGGGTTGGCCCCTGCGGGGTTGCGGAAGGTCTGGGTGGAGCCGCCGGCCGCGGCGCTCCTGCCCCCGCCGCCCTGGCCACCGGCGGAGGAGTCGTCCTGCCCGCCGGCCGCGGGGGCGTCCTGGCCGCCGGGTGTGATGCCCTGCGGTCCCGCGCCGGGCGGCTGCCCCGCACCGGTCAGGGGGATCTTCCGGCCGCCGCTGGTCAGGCCCGGGTACGTGGCGCTGCTCGCGCCCCGCTTGAGGGCGGCGCCGTCGGTGGAGTCGACGCCTCCGGTCCGGGTCACCCGGAAGCCCGGCCCGGTGTCGGCGCCCTTGTCGTCCTTCAGGTAGCGGTCGAACCAGTCGCCGACCCGGCCCTGGACGCGGTCGCCCTCGTCGTCGCCGCCGTCGTGGCCTCCGGCGATCCAGTCGACGGAGACGGGGGCGCCGTTGGCCTTGACGGCCTTGGCCATGGCATCGGACTGGCCGAGCGGGAAGAGCGAGTCGCTCTGTCCCTGGACGATCAGCGCGGGTACGTCGATGCGGTCGGCCACGGCCTCGGGGGAACGTTCCGTCAGGAGCCGGCGCGCGGCGGCGTCCGGCTTGCCGTTGACCGCGACCCGCTCGTACATCGCGCACAGCTGCTTCGAGAACCTCTCGCAGCCGCCGCCGGAGCTGACGAAGATCCCGGCCCAGAGCTTCTTGAACACACCGTTCGGGAAGAGCGCGTCGGCGAGGTTCCAGTAGCTGATCACCGGGGCGATGGCGTCGACCCGGTCGTCGTGCCCGGCGGCGAGCAGCGAGATGGCACCGCCGTAGGACGCGCCGGTGACGCCGACACGCGGGTCGCCCTTCGCGTCGAGCTCCACCTCGGGGCGCTGCGCCAGCCAGTCGATGAGTCCGGAGACGTCCTTGACCTCGGCGTCGGGTGCGTTGAGCGTGATCTCCCCGGTCGTCCTCCCGAACCCTCGGGCGGACCAGGTCATCACGGCGTACCCGTCGGCGGCCAGCTTCTCGGCCTGGGCGCGCACGTCGTTCTTGCTGCCGCCGAAGCCGTGCCCGATGAGGACGGCAGGGCGGCGCTCCGCACCCCCGGTGGTGAAGTAAGAGGTGTCGACCGACACCCCGTTCATCTTCATCATCCGGTCCTGCCGGTGCACGGACGGCTTACCGTCGTCGTCTGCGGCGGCAGCGGTCCAGGTACCGGCGCCCACGAGCACGGCGAGGGCGGCGACGACCGCGGCCCACCGGCCTGGGGTGCGGGGCAGCCGGTGCCGCCACCGGGAAGTCGGTTTCTCCATGACTCGACCCTAAAGGGCTCGCGCTCGGCCCCCGGATACCGCCAGGGTGAGGTGTCCCGCATCCCTGAGAGGTACGTCATGGCCGCCCCGTACTCCGGACGCGGTACACCTGTGCGACGAAAGGCCCGTGGATGGACATTCGCCCCGCCGTCACCACCGGTGAGCTCCTCGCCGCCGGGCACCTCTACGACGCTCCGCCCCGCGAGGAGTGGGCCGCCCGCTTCCTGGCGGCGGACGGCCACCTGATGCTCATCGCCTACGTGGACGGCGCCCCGGCGGGGTTCGTCTCGGGCATCGAGATGCTCCACCCGGACAAGGGCACCGAGATGTGCCTGTACGAGCTCTCCGTCGACGAGGCGCACCGCCGCCGGGGCATCGGGCGCGCCCTGACCGAGGCACTGGCCGCCGAGGCCCGGAAGCGCGGCTGCTACGACATGTGGGTGGGCGTGGAACGCGACAACGCGCCGGCCCTCGCCACCTACCGCTCGACGGGAGCGGCGGACGACGGGGTGTTCGCCATGCTGACCTGGGAGTCCGATGAGAGGGACGCGCACGGTCGGGGTTGAGCGCGGAACGGGTCGTCGCCGGAAAAACGGTGGCAGCGGCGCCCGGCCCGCTGCCAGGCTCCGGTCATGGAACCGAAGGCTGTGGACGCGGAGGCCGTGGGCAGGAAAGCCATGAACGCGATGGCTGTGGAACCGAAGGCCATGAACGCGGAGGCCGTGGAACCGAAGGCCATGAACGCGGAGGTCATGAACGCGGAGGCCGTGAGCTCCGAGCGACCCGAAGTGCTCCTCATCGGCGGCCGGGCCGGCGTCGGCAAGACGACGGTGGGCTGGGAGGTCTCGGACCGGCTGCGGGCGGAGGGGATCGCGCACGCGGTCGTCGAGGGGGACTACCTCGGCCAGGTCCACCCGCCACCGGCCGGAGACCCGCACTGCGCGGCGATCACCGAGGCCAACCTCGCGGCGATGTGGCGGAATTTCGCGGCACTCGGCCACCACCGTCTCGTCTACACGAACACGGTGAGCGTGCTGCCCCGCTCGGCCCCCATGTTCGAGCGGGTGCTGGGCACCGGCGTGCGGATCGTCCGGGTCCTGCTCACCGCGACGGACGCCACGGCTGTGGAACGGCTCTCGGCCCGCGAGATCGGTTCCGCCCTGGACCGGGAGATCGCGGGCAGTGCGCGCAAGGCCAGGCTGCTGGACGAGCACGCCCCGCCTGACACGGTCCGGGTGGCCACGGACGGCCGGACCGTGGTGGAGATCGCGTCGGAGGTACTGGCGCTCACGGGGTGGCGGGGACCGGCCGGGGAGCCCTGAGGCCGAGCGGCGTCTCCACCGGCAGCAGACCGGCGGCCTTCTCCCGGTCCCCCGCCCGGACCGCCGCGTGGATCTCACGGGCCAGCGGCGTGACGTCCCTGACGGACACGGTCCACTCGTCCGCGTACCGCCGTGCCGCCTCGCCGCTCAGTCCGAGCTGGAGGGATCGGTACGGCAGCGCGTTCAGGTGGAGATCGCGCTCCGGGTCCCACTGGACACGGGTGGGGCTGTGGCGCAGGGCGCGCTGCCAGGTGGCCCGGTCGGGGTGCACACCCCTCACGTAGTGCGAGAGTTCGGCGTTCTCCAGGGCCCAGGCGAAGCCTTCACGGGTGATCTCGACGGCCAGCACGGTCTCCTGGCCTTCCTTCGTACCCCAGCCGCAGCGGTACATCATCCAGAGGAAGCTCGGCTTGATCCAGGTCATGCGGTCGCGCTTCCAGGCCGGCGGGAAGCGGCCGTCGCGGGCGGCGGGCAGCCCGATGGCCGGGCGGTACGCCTGGTAGACGGTGACGGTGGTGTCCGTGTGCCGGGCGCGGATCTCGTGCTGCGGTGCGGTCATGGCCCCCAGGATGTCGGGGGTGCCGCGCCCTCGGCCACGGGTTTTCCGCGACGCGGGCCCAAGGCCCCCGCGCAGGTGCGCCCCTCCGGGGGCGCACCCTCGCCGGCTACCGGGTGCCGTTGGGGGCGAACGTCCAGAGGGCACGGCTGCCGGGGCCGACCGTGAGGGTCGACCGGCCGATCGGCTCCACATGCCGTTCCGTCACGGACCGGTTGAGAGACATCCCGACCTGTCGCAACCCCGCCTGTTCGCGTGTGACGACGTCGAACCGCAGGGTGATGCCACCGCGTTCCGCGACGACGCCACCGTGGGCGACGCTCCTGACGGCGAACCCGCCCGCCCGCAGCAGCGGAACGGTGTCGGCCAGGTCTCCCTCGGTGACCGCGAGGCGGACGGAGGTCACGTCCCGCATCAGGTGGGTGCGGTAGTCGTCGGAGAGGTAGCGCTCCCGGCCGACGTCGCCGGGGCTGCTCGCCGGCTCGGTGTTGCTGCGGGGATCGGCGAAGTACTCCGGCCGGTACTCCATGGCCCAGGCCCCGAAGGCGTCGTACGTGGTGGTGGTGAGGAGGGCGTCGAACCACGGCACGGGCACGCCGTCTCCGAAGTCGCGGGTCTGGAGGAACTCGACCGGTTCGGCGACGCCTTCTTCCTTCAGCCGCTCGGTGACCGTCGCCAGGTCTCCCGCGCGCTCGGTCGAGAGGCCCAGCCCGGCGGAGCCGAGGGTGCCGTCCTGGCCCGCCAGGTCGCCGACTCCGAGCAGTTCCAGGTAGGTCTCGCGTCCCATCAGATAGCGCCCCGTCCAGACCTGTCCGTCGGCGCCGGTCGTGGTGCGGACCTGGAAGCTCGCGAAGTCCCGGAGGTAGTCGGAGTGTTCGACGGCGTCGGCCGTCTCCCGGTCGAGGACTCCGTAGGAGTGGTTGAAGTACAGCACCTGCCCCTCGTGCGAGGAGGTGCCGCCCTCCGCCTCCGCGGTCCCCACGCCGCCCCCGATCGCTCCGGCGAGAGCCAGGGCGCACACGATGATCGTCCGTAATGTCCGGTGAATCAGCATGCGGGGAATCGTAGGACGGGGTGCACACCCCTGCCCTTCGTTGTGCCGCGGGCCGAAGTGCTTGACACATGACCACCGGCGCGGTGGTCCTCGGTGCTTCGCGGACAGAGCCGGGCGCACGTACCCGCGGAGATCCCGGCGGCCCTGTTCACCCCCGTTCCTGCCCGGTGAGGAGGGAGGTCCCACCGGGCAGGGGTTCAGGAGCGGGGCGCGGCGTCAGTGGTTGCGGGGGAAACCGAGGTCGACACCCGCGGGGGCGTCGGCCGGGTCGGGCCAGCGGGTGGTGACGACCTTGCCACGGGTGTAGAAGTGCACGCCGTCGTTGCCGTAGATGTGGTGGTCACCGAAGAGGGAGTCCTTCCAGCCGCCGAAGGAGTGGTAGCCCACCGGGACGGGGATCGGGACGTTGACGCCGACCATGCCGGCCTCGATCTCCAGCTGGAAGCGCCGGGCCGCGCCGCCGTCGCGCGTGAAGATCGCGGTGCCGTTGCCGAACGGCGAGGCGTTCATGAGGGCGACGCCCTCCTCGTACGTGGCGACGCGCAGGACGCAGAGGACAGGGCCGAAGATCTCGTCGCGGTAGGCGTCGGAGTCCGTGGAGACGTTGTCCAGGAGGGACAGGCCGATCCAGTGGCCGTCCTCGAAACCCTCGACCGTGTAGCCGGTGCCGTCGAGGACGACGTCGGCGCCCTGCGCCGCCGCCCCGGTGACGTACGAGGCGACCTTGTCGCGGTGGGCGGCGGTGATGAGCGGGCCCATCTCGGAGGTGGGGTCCGCGCCGGGGCCGATCTTGATCTTCTCGGCGCGCTCGCGGATCTTTGCCACCAGGTCGTCGGCGACGGAGCCCACGGCGACGACCGCCGAGATGGCCATGCAGCGCTCACCGGCGGAGCCGTACGCGGCGGAGACG
Organism: Streptomyces sp. NPDC055962; assembly: GCF_042270185.1. NCBI lineage: Bacteria > Bacillati > Actinomycetota > Actinomycetes > Kitasatosporales > Streptomycetaceae > Streptomyces > Streptomyces sp. NPDC055962. Next base: position 414,981 of record NZ_JBHJYN010000002.1, on the reverse strand, counting down.
GCGGCGTCGGCCGCGGCGTCCAGGTCGGCGTCGGGGAGGACCAGCATGTGGTTCTTGGCGCCGCCGAGCGCCTGGACCCGCTTGCCGTTCGCGGAGGCGGTGGCGTGGATGTACTTGGCGATGGGGGTGGAGCCGACGAAGGAGACGGCGGCGACGTCGGGGTGGGCGAGAAGGCCGTCCACGGCGACCTTGTCCCCGTGCAGGACGTTCAGGACGCCGTCGGGAAGGCCGGCCTCCGAGGCCAGCTCGGCCAGCAGGTTGGCTGCCGACGGGTCCTTCTCGCTGGGCTTGAGGACGAAGGTGTTGCCGCAGGCGATGGCCAGCGGGAACATCCACATCGGCACCATGGCCGGGAAGTTGAACGGCGTGATGCCGGCGACGACGCCGAGCGACTGGCGGATCGAGGAGACGTCGACGCGGCTGGACACCTCCGTCGACAGCTCCCCCTTGAGCTGGGTGGTGATGCCGCAGGCCAGCTCGACGATCTCCAGGCCGCGGGCGACCTCGCCCAGCGCGTCGGAGTGCACCTTGCCGTGCTCGGCGGTGATCAGCGCGGCGATCTCGTCGCGGTGGGAGTCCAGCAGGGCGCGGTAGCGGAAGAGGACGGCGGTGCGCGCGGAGAGCGAGGAGGTGCCCCAGGTCTCGTACGCGGTCCTCGCGGCGGAGACCGCGGCGTCGACGTCCTCGGCGGAGGCGAGCGCCACCTGTGTGGTGACTGCACCGGTCGCCGGGTCGGTAACTTGTCCGTAGGCGCCCGACGTGCCCTCGGCCCGCTCGAAGGTCTTGCCACCGATCCAGTGGTGGACGGTCTTCATGACAGTGCTCCTTCACAGGTGGCGGCGTCGGGCTGCGATCTGCCGGTCGTACTCTTTCCTGGCCTCGACCGCCGTCGGGCGGGTCGCGGTTTCGGCTACGGGAACATCCCACCACGCCTGTGCGGGAGGAGGCCCCGACACTGTGTCTGCCGTTTCGGTCTCGACGTAGACACAAGTGGGACGGTCCGCGCCCCGTGCCTCGGCGAGGGCCCCGCGCAGCTCCCCCACCGTGCCCGCCCGCAGCACCCGCATGCCGAGCGAGGCCGCGTTGGCCGCGAGGTCGACGGGCAGCGGGGCACCGTCGAAGGCCCCCTCCGCCGTGCGGTGCCGGTAGGCGGTGCCGAGGCGTTCGGCACCGACGGCCTCGGAGAGTCCGCCGATGGAGGCGTATCCGTGGTTCTGCAGGATGACGAGCTTGACGGGCAGCCCCTCCTGGACCGCGGTGACGATCTCGGTGGGGTTCATCAGGTACGTGCCGTCGCCGACGAGGGCCCAGACGGGCCTGCCGGGCGCGGCGAGCTGTACGCCGACAGCCGCGGGAATCTCGTATCCCATGCAGGAGTAGCCGTATTCCACGTGGTACTGGCGCGGGGAGCGTGCCCGCCACAGCTTGTGGAGGTCCCCGGGGAGCGAGCCGGCGGCGTTGATCAGGACGTCGTCCTCGGTGACCAGCTCGTCGAGCAGGCCGAGTACCTGGGCCTGGGTGGGACGGGCGTCCGGGTCGGCGGCGGCGTAGGCGGCGTCCACCCGCCGTTCCCAGCGGTCCTTGGCGTCGGTGTACTCGCTCTCGTACGCGGGGTCGACGTGGTGGCCTCGGGCACCGAGCGCCTCGCCGAGCGCCTGGAGGGCGGTGCGGGCGTCCGCGACGAGGGGGAGCGCGGCGAGCTTGTGGGCGTCGAAGCCGGTGATGTTGAGGTTGAGGAAGCGTACGGCCGGGTCGGCGAAGAGGGTGCCGGACGCCGTCGTGAAGTCGGTGTAGCGGGTGCCGACGCCGATCACGAGGTCGGCCTCGCGGGCGAGCGCGTCGGCCGGGGCCGTGCCGGTGTGACCGATGCCGCCGACGTCGGCGGGGTGGTCGTGGCGCAGGGATCCCTTGCCCGCCTGGGTGGAGGCGACCGGGATGCGGGTGGCCGCGGCGAAGGCGGCAAGCGTCTCCTCGGCCCCGCTGTGGTGGACGCCGCCGCCCGCGACCACCAGGGGGCGGCGCGCGGCGCGGACCGCGCGGACGGCCTGCTCCAGCTCGTACGGATCGGGGGCGGGCCTGCGCACGTTCCAGACGCGCGTCGCGAAGAACTCCGCCGGCCAGTCGTACGCCTCGGCCTGCACGTCCTGCGGCAGGGCGAGGGTGACGGCGCCGGTGTCCGCCGGGTCGGCGAGGGTGCGCATGGCCTGCAGGGCAGCCGGGATCAGCGCCTCGGGGCGGGTGATCCGGTCGAAGTAGCGGGAGACGGGGCGCAGGCAGTCGTTGACCGACACGTCGCCCGCGTGGGGCACTTCGAGCTGCTGGAGCACGGGGTCGGCGGGGCGGGTCGCGAAGGTGTCGCCGGGGAGGAGGAGCACGGGCAGGTGGTTGACGGTGGCGAGGGCGGCGCCGGTGACGAGGTTCGTGGCGCCGGGGCCGATGGAGGTGGTGACGGCGTGGGCGGAGAGCCGGCCCGACTGCCGGGCGTATCCGACGGCGGCGTGCACCATGGCCTGCTCGCTGCGGCCCTGGAGGTAGGGCATCGCCGGTCCGGCCTGGACGAGCGCCTGTCCGATGCCGGCGACGTTGCCGTGGCCGAAGATGCCCCAGGTCGCGTCGATCAGGCGGTGGCGCCGGCCGTCGCGTTCGGTGTACTGGCGGGCGAGGAAGGCGATCAGGGCCTGGGCGGTGGTGAGCCTGCGGGTGGGCCCGGGCGCCTCGGAGGTGCGGCGGGGTGAGGTCACCGGACGGCCTCCGGAGCGCCGAGCGGCAGCCGTGGGTCGACGGGCTGCCCGAGCCAGGTGTCGCGGATCCAGCGGTGGTCCGGGTGGTCGCGGATGAGCCACTCGCGCGCGCCGGGTCCCGCCATCACGTTCAGGTAGTACATGCTGCGGCCGGGCGGGGCGACGGACGGGCCGTGCCAGCCGTCGGGGATGAGGACCGCGTCGCCCGTGGCGACTTCGGCGAGGACGTCCGTGCCGCCGGGGCGGGACGGCGAGACCCGGTGGTAGCCGAGGCCGTCCCCCTCGACCTCGAAGTAGTAGATCTCCTCCAGGACGGACTCGGTGCCGGGGTGGTGCTCGTCGTGCTTGTGCGGCGGGTACGAGGACCAGTTGCCCCCGGGGGTGAGGACCTCGACGGCGATGAGGCGGTCGCACTCGAACGCGTCGGCGGCGGCGAAGTTGTGCACCTGGCGCGAGCAGGTGCCCGCCCCGCGGAGCTCGACCGGTACCTCCGGCGCGGGGCCGTAGCGAGCGGGGAGTCGTCGCTCGCACTTCGCTCCTGCCAGGGCGAAGCGGCCTCCTGCGCCGGAGGCGATCTGGGCGCGGGCGTCGCGTGGGACATAGGCGAAATCCGTCACCGGGCCGAACACGTTCTTCCTGCCCCGTAGTTCAAAGATCTCACCTGCTGTGCGCACCGTACAGCCGCCGGACAACGGCAGGACGATCCATTCGCTCTCCCCGGTGACGAGGGTGTGAACATCACCCGGTCCCAGCTCCAGGACGCGCAGCCCCGACCGCTCCCATCCGGCCCTCTCCGGGTCGATGTCGAGGGCGTAGGGGCCGCGTGACGCGTGTCCGGCCCGGAGGTGGTGCCTCTGCTGCTCGTCGGTGGTCGTCATGGCTCCATCCCTACCCGTCGTCCCGTTCCTTCCACGGACACGGAGGCTCGATGTCGGGGTGCGCAGGGCGGCCGCCGTGCCTTTGACCGTGTCCGCCGGACGGTCGCCGCGCCTTTGACCGTGTCCGCCGGACGGTCGCCGCGCCTTTGACCGTGCGCGCCGGACGGTCGCCGCGCCTCCCCGGGTCCCGCGTCAGCGGGTTCACAGGAGCCCCACCGCCGTGTCGACCGCGCCCGCCACGTCACCGTCCGCGGGGTAGAGCAGCGAGCGGCCGACCACCAGCCCCTGCACGGTGGGCAGCCGCAGCGCGCCGCGCCACTTCTCGTACGCCGTGTCCGGGTCACCGGCGACCTCCCCGCCGAGCAGGACGGCGGGGAGGGTGGAGGCACGCATCACCCGGTCCATGTCGCCGGGGTCATCGGTGACCGGGACCTTGAGCCAGGTGTACGCGGACGTGCCGCCCAGACCCGAGGCGATGGCGATGGAGGTCGTCACGGCGGTGGCGCCCAGGTCGGTGCGGAGCCCGTCTTGGGTGCGGTGGCAGAGGAACGGCTCGATGAAGACCGGCAGCCGGAGCGCGGCCATCTCGTCGACCGCGCGCGCGGCGGTGTGCAGGGTGTCCAGGGAGCCCGGGTCGTCGTGGTCGATCCTCAGCAGGAGCTTGCCCGCGTCGTACCCGTGGCGTGCGAGGTCGGCGGGGCGGTGGCCGGTGAAGCGGTCGTCGAGCTCGAAGGCGGCTCCCGCGAGCCCGCCGCGGTTCATCGAACCGAGGACGACCTTGTCCTCCAGTGCGCCGAGGAGCAGCAGGTCCTCCAGGACGTCGGCGCCTGCGAGCACCCCGTCGACGCCGGGGCGCGCAAGGGCGAGACAGAGGCGTTCCAGCAGGTCGAACCGGTCGGCCATGGCCAGGTCGTCGTCGCCGACGGCGAGGGCGCCGCGGGCCGGATGGTCCGCCGCGATGATCATCAGGCGTCCTGTGGGTCCCACGAGGGGGCGTCTGCGGCGGGTCGCGGCGGCCTCGGCGACGGCCTCGGGGTGACGGGCGCGGAGCAGGACGAGATCGGCGACGCCGGCCGCGGCGGGCGGGGTCACGGCGTGGGCCCCGCAGCTGCGCCGACCGCCCCGTCGGCGAGGGCCTGTTCGACCTCGTGCGGGAACGGCATCGCGGACGAACAGGCGAGGCGGGAGGCGACGATGGCCCCGGCCGCGTTGGCGTAGCGCATGACGTGGTCCGTGTCCCAGCCGGCGAGGAGCCCGTGGCAGAGGGCGCCGCCGAACGCGTCCCCGGCGCCCAGGCCGTTGACGACGTCGACGGGGAGGGGCGGGATCTCGGCGACGGTGCCGTCCCTGCGGGCGGCGAGGACGCCTCCCGGTCCCTGTTTGACGACGGCGAGTTCGGGTCCGGCGGCAAGCAGGGCGCGGGCGGCCGCGTGCGGTTCGCGTTCCCCGGTGGCGATCTCGCACTCGTCGAGGTTGCCGACGGCGACCGTGGCGTGGGCGAGCGCCTCGCGGTAGTGGACGCGGGCGGCCTCGTCGCCCCCGCCCTTTCCGTCGCCCCAGAACATCGGGCGCCAGTCGAGGTCGAAGACGGTGACGCGCGGGGCTCCGACGGCGTCCGGTGCGATGGCCGCCGCGCTGCGTGCCCGGAGGGCGGTGAGGGTGGCGGTGCGGCTGGGCTCGGCGCACAGCCCGGTGCCGGTCATCCAGAACACCCGGGCGGACCGCACCGCTTCGAGGTCGAGCTCCTCCGGGTGGATCTCCAGATCGGGGGCCTTGGGCTGCCGGTAGAAGTAGAGCGGAAAGTGGTCGGGCGGGAAGATCTCGCAGAAGGTGACCGGAGTCGGATACTGCACGACGTCGCCCACCCAGCGGTCGTCCACCCCGAACTCCTCCAGCGCCTGGTGGAGATAGTCGCCGAAGCCGTCCCTGCCGGTCCGGGTGATCACAGCCGTACGCCGCCCCAGACGGGCGGCGGCCACGGCCACGTTGGACGGCGAGCCGCCGAGGAACTTCGCGAAGGTCTCGACCCGTGCCAGCGGTACACCGGTCTGTTGCGGGTAGATGTCCACCCCGATGCGCCCCATGGTGATCACGTCGTACGGCTCAGGCATACAACTCCCTTCGACCCGGTACTCCGGCCCGGCGCAACGTCCCGGGAGTCGACCACGGCCGGACGGCCGCTCCCAGGTCTAGCCCTCGCCCGGAACGCTGTCAACACTTTGTCCGGACATTCGGACGAACTCTTGACACTCCCTCCGGAGGACTGGAGGGTGGGCGATATGACCTCCTCCGTACCCTCTCCGGCCCGCATCCGCATCGGCTCGGCACCCGATTCGTGGGGCGTCTGGTTCCCCGACGATCCGCAGCAGGTGCCCTGGGAGCGATTCCTCGACGAGGTCTCCGAGGCGGGGTACGAGTGGATCGAACTCGGCCCCTACGGCTATCTGCCGACCGACCCCGCACGGCTCGCGGACGAGACCGCCCGACGGAACCTCGCCGTCTCCGCGGGCACCGTCTTCACCGGATTGCACCACGGCCCTTCGGTCTGGGACCGGACCTGGGAGCATGTTGCGGGCATCGCGGCACTCACCCGGGCGATGGGCGCCGGGTATCTGGTGGTCATCCCGTCGTTCTGGCGGGACGACAGGACGGGCGAGGTGCTGGAGGAGCGCACGCTCACCGCCGCGCAGTGGCGCGACCTCACCACGCAGACGGAACGCCTGGCTCGCGAGGTCCAGGACCGGTACGGGCTGCGGATCGTGGTGCACCCGCACGCCGACACGCACATCGACGGCGAGGAGAACGTCAACCGCTTCCTCGACGCGACCGATCCGGACCTGGTCTCGCTCTGCCTGGACACCGGCCATTACGCGTACTGCGGCGGGGACAGCGTGCAGCTCATCAGGACGTACGGCGAGCGGATCGGCTACCTCCACCTCAAGCAGGTCGACCCCGTGGTGCTCGCCGACGTCGTGGCGGACGAGGTGCCGTTCGGCCCGGCCGTCGCGCGCGGTGTGATGTGCGAGCCGCCGGGCGGGGTGCCCGCCCTGGAGCCCGTGCTGGATGCCGCGCGCGCCCTGGGCACCGATCTGTTCGCCATCGTCGAGCAGGACATGTATCCGTGTCCGCCCGACAAGCCGCTGCCCATCGCCCGCCGCACCCGCGAGTTCCTCCGGATCTGCGGGCCGGCACGTCCGTCCTCCTGAGTCTCTCCACCCCCTCCTGCCACGGCAGTCACTTCTCCGTCACGTATGTCCGGGTTCCGCTGAGCCTGTGTCACGGGCTCGCGACGTCCCCTGCCCGGCCCGGAACCCTCTCGTTCACCGGGACAGAGGGGCGGGGGCACGCCCGGGCATCACGGGCGTGCATCACGGACGTACAGAGAGGTGTCATCCATGCCGGACAGAATGCTCTGGTCGTACAAGGACATCGCGGCGCACATCCGCGTCCAGCCGGACACGATCCGCTCGTACCGCAAACACGGCCTGCTCCCGCCTCCCGACGACGTCCGGAACGGAAAGCCCTACTGGTACGTGGACACCGTCCTCGCGTGGATCGCGTCCAGGCCCAGCAACCGGGGCCGCTGAGGCGGGCCGCTGCACCCTGGAGTCCAGGGACCCCGGAGGCGGTCCAGAGACCCTGGATGCGGCCCGGGGAGGGCGGACGCAGCCCGGGGAGCACGGAGGCGGCCCGGGGAGGGCAGAGGCGGCCCAAGGAGGGCGGAGGAGCACGGAGGCGGCCCGGGGAGGTCAGCCGGACTCCTTCGCCGGTTCGATGACGGTGACACCCGCTCCGGGCGTGGTGCCCATCGCGGCGAGGGCCGCCGGGGCGGCGTCCAGGGGAATGGTGGAGGTCACCAGCAGATCGGGGCGCAGGGTTCCGGCCCGGACCATGTCCATCATCGGCGGGTAGGCGTGGGCAGCCATGCCGTGGCTGCCGAGGATCTCCAGCTCCAGCCCGATCACCCGCGCCATCGGAACGACCGGGTCGCCGGCGGCCGACGGCAGCAGCCCGACCTGGACATGCCGGCCCTGCCGTCGCAGGCTCCGCACCGAGGCGGCACAGGTGACCGGGGAGCCCAGCGCGTCGAGCGACAGATGCGCGCCGCCGCCGGTCAGTTCGCGTACGGCCTCGTCCGCTCCGGCGGGGTGGAAGGAGGCGTCCACGCACGCCGACGCCCCGAAGGCCCGCGCCAGTTCGAGGGCCTGCCGGGACACGTCGACCGCGACGACCCGGGCCCCGCACGCCACAGCGATCATCACGGCCGACAGCCCGACGCCGCCGCAGCCGTGCACGGCGACCCACTCGCCCGGCGCCACCCTCCCCTGCCCCACCACGGCACGGAAGGCCGTGGCGAACCGGCAGCCCAGCCCGGCCGCGGTGGCGGACGACAGTCCGTCGGGTACCGCGACGAGATTGACGTCCGCCGCCTCCAGCGCCACGTACTCGGCGAAGGATCCCCAGTGGGTGAAGCCGGGCTGGGTCTGCCGCTCACAGATCTGCTGGGCGCCGGCCGCACAGGCGGCGCACCGGCCGCAGGCGCAGACGAAGGGCACGGTGACCCGGTCGCCGGCGCGCCAGTTGTGCACGCCGGCGCCCACCGCCTCGACCACACCCGCCAGTTCGTGCCCGGGGACGTGCGGGAGGACGATGTCCGGGTCGTGGCCCATCCAGCCGTGCCAGTCGCTCCGGCACAGGCCGGTGGCCTCGACCCGGACCACGACTCCCCCGGCCGGCGGTGCGGGATCCGGGAGGTCCCGGACCCTGGCCTCCTGCCCGAACTCCTCGAACACGACTGCCCGCATACGCCCCGCCTCCCATGGTCCGGCTCTTGCCGCCCGGCTCCTCGATCCGGTGAATCTACGCCCCGGCCGTGACCTTGTCCCGCTTCCGGCCGTCCGCTCCGGACACCTCCCCGTCGCCCCGGGACCCGCCCCGGACCGGCTCCCCCTCGCTGAGCCCGAAGCGCTCGTGGAAGGCGCGCAGCGGCGCCGGGGCCCACCAGGTGATCCGGCCCGTCAGCTTCATGACGGCCGGCACGAGCAGGCTGCGCACCACCATGGCGTCCATCAGCACCGCCAGCGCGATCCCGAGTCCGAGCATCTTCGTGTTGGTCACGCGCGAGGTGCCGATGGCCACCATCACCACCGCCAGGATCACGGCGGCCGCGGTGATCAGTCCGCCGGTGCGGCGCAGCCCGAAGGTCACCGCGTGCTCGTGGTCGCCGCTCCTGTCGTACTCCTCCTTGATCCGGGAGAGCAGGAACACCCCGTAGTCCATGGAGAGACCGAAGGCCACACAGAACATGAGCACGGGCAGGGTCGTCTCGATGTCACCGGTGCTGGTGAAGGAGAGGAGCCCCGAGAGGTTCCCGTCCTGGAAGACCCAGACCACCGCTCCGAACATCGCGGTCAGACTGAGGGCGTTGAGGACGACCGCCTGGAGGGGTATCAGGACACTGCCGGTCAGCAGGAAGACCAGCAGCAGCGTCACCACCACGATGATTCCCACCGCCCAGGGCAGCCGGTCGGCTAGGGCGTCCTTGGAGTCGACCAGGACGGCCGCCGCGCCGGTCACCGAGGTGTCGAACGGTGCGGGTTCGGCCCGCAGCTCCCGGACCAGGTCCTGTGCCCCCTGCCCGACGGACTCCCCCTCGGGCAGGACCTCGTAGTACGCGACTCCGTCCCCCGTGACAGGACCGCCGACGCGAGCCACTCCGGGAAGCGCCTCGAGCCGCTCCCGGAACTCGGCGTACCGGCGGGGGCTCGCCGCCCCTTCGGCGAGCACGTCGAGTGCGCCGCCCGGACTGCCGGGGAAGCCTTCACGCAGGTGTTCCTGGACGACCCGGGACTCCGCTGTGGCCGGCAGCTGCCGGTCGTCCGCCGTACCGAACTGCACCCCGAGGAACGGCAGCCCCAGCAGCACGAGCCCGACGGCGGTGACGACGGCGAAGACCGGTGCCCTGCGCATCACGAGCTGCGAGAGGCGGGCCCATCCCCTGCCCGGGCTGCCGGCCGCGCCGGCGCCGGGGCCCGCCTTCCCGCCACGCCGCAGCAGGCGCCTCAGATCCAGGGAGTTCACCCGTGGGCCGAGCAGCATCAGAGCGGCCGGGAGCAGGATCAGGGCAGCGGCGGCGGCGAGCAGCACCACGGCGATGCCCGCGTAGGCGAAGGAGCGCAGGAAGTACTGGGGGAAGACCATCATCGCGGCCAGCGACACGGCCACCGTCAGCGCGGAGAAGAGGACCGTGCGGCCCGCCGTGCGCAGGGTCGTGCCGATCGCGGCCCGGGTCTCCGCCCCGGCGGCCAGTTCCTCGCGGAACCGTCGCACGATGAAGAGGGCGTAGTCGATGGCGAGCCCGAGACCCAGCGCCGTGGTGAGGTTCAGGGCGAAGACCGAGACGTCGGTGAACTCGGTGATGCCGCGCAGGACCGCGTTGGTGCCGAGTATCGCGACGATCCCGACGGCCAGCGGCAGCATGGCGGCGATCGCACTGCCGAAGACCATGACGAGCAGCACCAGCGTCACCGGCAGAGCGATGACCTCGGCCCTCAGGAGGTCCTCCTCGATGATGCTCTGCATCTCGTGCTGTACGGCGACGGGGCCGCCGACGGAGACCTCCACCGGGCCCTGCGCACCTCTGTAGGCGGGGGCGATCCGGTCGAGGATCTCCCCGGCGCTCTTCTCGTCGCCTGCGATCCGGGCGGCGACGATCGCCTGGTGTCCGTCGCCGGAGCGCAGGGCCGGCGACTTCGTCCGCCAGTACGAGCCGACGCCGGTGACGCCCGGCTCGGCCGACAGCTGCTCGGCCAGCCGGGCCCCCTCGGCTGCCACCGCGGGGTCGTCGACCGAGGCGTCACCGCTGTCGACGAGCAGCAGGAGATTGGGCTGCGAATCGGGGAACTCCCGCTCGAGCACCTGGGTCGCGTACGTCGACTCGGCATCCGGCGCCTCCACGCCGCCGCTGCCCATGCGATCGGCCACTCCACCGCCCGCGAACACGGCGAGCACCGTGACGACCAGGGCGGCCAGCAGGGCGAGACGTGGCCTTGCGGTGACGGAACGAGTCCAACGCCCGATGCGTCTCGATCTGCCGATGTCCGACATGTGTGGTGCCCCCTTCACCCGGACCCGAGCCGCTCAGGGCAGCACGGGTCGGCCATTGCCACGTACACTGGCAAACACGAGTCCCCGCTCGCGTTTCATCAGAATGCGAGTGGTCGCTCGCGTTTGTCAACCGCGTCTCGAGAGCTGGGGATCGACCATGCCGGAAGGCAGAGCCGGAGAAGCCGCCGCATCGGCAGCGAAGAACGGCGGACGCGACAGGAGCGCGGAACAGGGCCCGGACACGGGCGGCGAGGCGAGCGGCCGGCCGCGCCGCCGCCAGGCGCGCGGCGAGGCGCGCATCGCCCAGCTGCTCGAAGCCGCCGCCGACGTCTTCTCCGCCCACGGGTACAACGGCGCCAGCACCAACGCCATCGCCCGCGAGGCGGGCGTCTCACCGGGCACGCTCTACCAGTTCTTCCCCAACAAGGAAGCCATCGCCATCGAGCTCGGCGAGCGGCTCACGCACCGCTGGCAGGAGACGTACGGCGCCGCGTTCGTCGTCAGCCGCCTCGAACTCCCGCTCGACAGACTCCTGGACGCGGTCCTCGACCCGCTGATCGCCTTCAACTGCGAGAACCCGGCCTTCGCCGTCCTCACCCACGGCTCCGAGATCCCCGGCGTGATCACCCGGGAGCACGACGCCCTGCACGCGAACATGCTCACCCGGACCGAGCAGCTCCTCCGCACCCTGCTTCCGGACCTCCCGGCGGACCGGGTCACCCGCACGGCCACGATGTCGTTCGTCCTCTTCAAGGCCGGCCTCGATCTGGTCATGGAGCACGAAGGCGACGAACGGGACGCGTACGTCAAGGAGTTGAAGGACGTGATGCACCGCTACCTGGAGCCCCTGGTGTGCAACACGCCCGAGGGGTCACCGACCGGGAGCGCAAATACCCCCTAGGGGTATAGTGGCGGGTGCGGGTAGACGCATCGGGCTCCCCTGCGCCCCTCGCGCCGCATCCGCGACACCCCATGTGCCTGTGAAGAGGAGAACGCCATGACCGCCGAGACCGACACGCCCCGGACCTCCGGCTCCTGCTGCTCGTCCGCCGGCTCCCGCAACGACGGGACCGCCGACGCCCAGGCGGGCGTCACCGCGGTGTACGAGGTGAAGGGCATGACCTGCGGCCACTGCGAAGGGGCCGTGACCGAGGAGATCTCCGCGCTCGAAGGCGTCACCTCGGTGAAGGCGGAGGCCGCCGGCGGACGGGTGACCGTCGTCTCCGCGACGCCGCTGACCGACGACGCCGTACGCGCCGCCGTCGACGAGGCCGGCTACGAACTCGTGGGCCGCGCCTGAGACCGGCGGCTCCGCCCCGGCCGATCGCACCCACCACCGACGGGCACCCTCGGCCGTGCAGCCGGCGGCCGCACGGCCTGCTCGTGGGCCCGCGTCGCCCCGCACCTCCCGTGGGGCCGGTTCCGTCACCAGGAGAGGCTGATACTGGTGGGGAGACGGCCCGACTGTCCGACCCAGGAGTCCGCACACATGGCCAGCACCACGGCAGCCGAGGTCCCGGCGGCGGAGACCTCCGACGCCGAGCTCGTGATCGGCGGGATGACCTGCGCCTCCTGCGCGGCCCGCGTCGAGAAGAAGCTCAACCGGATGGACGGCGTCACCGCCACCGTCAACTACGCGACCGAGAAGGCCCGCGTCTCCTACGGCGCCGGAACGACGCTCGACGACCTCGTCGCCACCGTGGAGAAGACCGGCTACACGGCACGGCCCGTCGTCCGCCCCGCACCCGCGTCACGCATCCGGACGCCCGGGGCCGACAGCCCGCCGGCCACCGCCGGCCCGTACCGGGACGGCACCGACGACGGCCTCCAGGAGAAGGACGGCGGCCCGGCCGACGATCCCCGCGACGAGGCCGGCCGCAGGGCCGACGAGTCCCTCGCCGCCCTCCGGCAGCGCCTCCTGGTCTCGGCGGCCCTCGCCGCGCCGGTGATCCTCCTGGCCATGGTCCCCGCGATGCAGTTCGACAACTGGCAGTGGCTCTCCCTCACCCTCGCCTCCCCCGTCGTGGTCTGGGGCGGACTGCCCTTCCACCGAGCCGCCTGGGCGAACCTGCGCCACGGCACCGCGACGATGGACACCCTGGTGTCGATCGGCACGCTCGCGGCCTTCTGCTGGTCGGTGTGGGCCCTGTTCCTCGGTGATGCGGGCACCGCCGGGATGCGGCACGGCTTCGACGTCACCGGCGCCCGGTCCGCTCCCGCCTCCACCATCTACCTGGAGGTCGCGGCGGGAGTCGTCGCCTTCCTCCTGCTCGGCCGCTATCTGGAGGCCAGGTCCAAGCGGAAGGCCGGCTCCGCCCTGCGCGCACTGCTCCATCTCGGCGCGAAGGACGTCACAGTCCTCCGCCCGGAGGCACCGGCCGACGGACCCGCGGGGACACACCCTCCGGCCGGGCCGAACCGCAGCGCCACGGGGGCGCTCCCCGACGCGGGGCCCGGCCTCGTGGAGGTCCGCGTCCCCGTCGGCCGGCTCCTCGTCGGCGACCGCTTCGTCGTGCGGCCGGGCGAGAAGATCGCGACCGACGGCACCGTCGTCGAGGGCCGCTCGGCCGTCGACACCTCCCTGCTCACCGGGGAGTCCCTCCCGGTGGACACCGCCCCGGGCGACTCCGTCACCGGCGCCACCCTCAACGTGTCCGGCCGTCTGGTGGTCGAGGCCACCCGCGTGGGCGCCGGCACCCAGCTGGCACGGATCGCCGCCCTCGTCGAGGACGCCCAGAGCGGCAAGGCCGCCGCGCAGCGCCTCGCGGACCGGATCTCCGCGGTCTTCGTACCCGTGGTGCTCCTGATCGCCCTGGGGACGCTGGTGGCCCAGCTGCTCGCCACCGACGACATCACGGCCTCGTTCACCGCCGCCGTGTCCGTGCTGATCATCGCCTGCCCCTGCGCCCTGGGCCTCGCCACGCCCACCGCCCTCATGGCCGGTACGGGACGCGGCGCTCAGCTCGGGATCCTCATCAAGGGCCCCGAGGTCCTGGAGACGGCCCGCCGGATCGACACCGTCGTCCTCGACAAGACCGGCACGGTCACCACCGGCCGCATGACGCTGGGACGTGTCCACACCGCGCCTGGCACGGCCGAGGACGAGGTGCTCCGTCTCGCGGGCGCCCTCGAACACGCCTCCGCGCACCCGGTGGCCCGCGCGGTCGCCGCAGGGGCCGCAGCCCGCACGGACTCCGCTGCGCCCGCACCGGCGGACCTCACCGACGTCCCCGGCCTCGGGGTGCGCGGCACCGTCGAGGGGCACCACGTGGTGGTCGGAAGGCCACGCCTCCTCGCCGACGCCGGGATCGCCCTCCCGCCCTCCCTGGCCGAGGCGCTGGCCGAGGCCGCGGCTGCGGGCCGGACCACGGTCGCCGTCGCCTGGGACGGCGCCGCACGTGGCGTGCTGGAGGTGGCCGACACGGTGAAGGGGAGCAGCGCGGAGGCCGTCGCCGAGCTCCGCGCGCTGGGCCTCCACCCGATCCTGCTGACCGGCGACAACCGGGCGGCGGCGGACGCCGTGGCCCATGCAGTGGGGATCGACGAGGTCCACGCGGAGGTCCTGCCGGGGGACAAGGCCGAGGTGGTCCGGCGACTGCGGGCCGAGGGCCGGTCCGTCGCGATGGTCGGCGACGGGGTCAACGACGCGGCGGCGCTCGCGGTGGCCGATCTGGGCCTGGCGATGGGCACCGGGGCCGACGCGGCGATCGAAGCGAGCGACCTCACACTGGTTCGTGGAGATCTTAAGGTTGCCGCTGACGCCATCCGCCTGTCGAGGCGTACTCTGTCCACCATCAGAAGCAACCTCTTCTGGGCCTTCGGCTACAACGTGGCCGCACTGCCTTTGGCTGCGTTCGGGCTGCTCAGCCCCATGATCGCAGGTGCGGCGATGGCGTTTTCGTCGGTCTTCGTCGTGACGAACAGTCTGAGGTTGCGCTCCTTCACATAATTTCTACAAAGAGACTTAGATCACACCGATTCGAGGGTAACCATCTGATGGGTTGGTGAGTCTAAGAGTGCGATGCCAAGGATGTCTTGGGGGACGTCCGATGGAGTGTCTTGGGGGACGCTCCATGGCAAGTGTTGGCCGGGGCGCGTGCACCGGGGAGCTTTGAGCGGCCCTCCCGTACGTACCCCGGCGGCCCGCACAGCAGGACCGAACTGAATACGCACCACCGGAAAAACAACGGGAGTTCAGGCTCCCTTCAGACGCCCGGCCGGATCCCGTGGGGGGAATCCGCTCCGGGATATGGGAAACGCCCTGTCCGTCGACCCGTGGGGGGATCGACGGCGGGGCGTTTCTCGCATGTACGGCGCCGCACCACGGCCGCCACCACGCCCGCCGAGAGGCGCCGGGGAGGGGCGACGGCGCCACGGCAGGGCCGGTGCCGTCCGGAGGGGCGGCGGGGACGCCGAAGCCGCACCGGGGAACACAGGCCAGCCCCCTCAGACCCCCGGAACGCCGAATCGCCCCGGACACCGCGCTCTGAAGGACGAGCGCGGCACGCGGGGCGAAGGATGCCGGCCGGAGCGGCCGGGGTGGAGCAGCGGTACTACGGGGTCAGCGGCCCTCGACCGGGACGAAGTCGCGCAGGACCTCGCCGGTGTAGATCTGGCGCGGGCGGCCGATGCGGGAACCCGGCTCCTTGATCATCTCGTGCCACTGGGCGATCCAGCCGGGGAGACGGCCGAGCGCGAACAGCACGGTGAACATCTCGGTCGGGAAGCCCATGGCGCGGTAGATCAGGCCCGTGTAGAAGTCCACGTTGGGGTAGAGGTTGCGCTGGACGAAGTACTCGTCGGAGAGCGCGTGCTCCTCCAGCTTGAGCGCGATGTCGAGCAGCTCGTCGGACTTGCCGAGCGAGGACAGCACGTCGTGGGCGGCAGCCTTGATGATCTTGGCGCGCGGGTCGAACGACTTGTACACCCGGTGGCCGAAGCCCATCAGGCGGACGCCGTCCTCCTTGTTCTTCACCTTCTGGATGAAGGAGTCGACGTCGCCGCCGTTGGCCTGGATGCCCTCGAGCATCTCCAGGACCGACTGGTTGGCGCCACCGTGCAGCGGGCCCCACAGGGCCGAGATGCCGGCGGAGATCGAGGCGAACATGTTCGCCTGCGAGGAGCCGACCAGACGCACGGTGGAGGTCGAACAGTTCTGCTCGTGGTCCGCGTGCAGGATGAGCAGCTTCTCGAGCGCCGAGACGACGACCGGGTCCGGCACGTACTCCTGGGCCGGCACGGAGAACGTCATGCGCAGGAAGTTCTCGACGTAGCCGAGGTCGTTGCGCGGGTAGACGAACGGGTGACCGATCGACTTCTTGTACGCGTAGGCCGCGATCGTCGGGAGCTTGGCCAGCAGCCGGATCGTCGAGAGGTGACGCTGCTCCTCGTCGAACGGGTTGTGGCTGTCCTGGTAGAACGTCGACAGGGCGCTGACGACCGAGGACAGCATGGCCATCGGGTGCGCGTCGCGCGGGAAGCCGTCGAAGAAGCGCTTGACGTCCTCGTGCAGCAGCGTGTGCTGGGTGATCTCGTTCTTGAAGGCCGACAGCTCGTCGACCTTGGGAAGGTCACCGTTGATCAGCGTGTAGGCGACCTCGAGGAACGTCGAGCTCTCGGCGAGCTGCTCGATCGGGTAGCCGCGGTACCGCAGGATGCCCTGCTCGCCGTCGAGGTAGGTGATGGCGGATTTATACGCGGCCGTGTTGCCGTATCCGCTGTCCAGCGTGACCAGGCCCGTATTGGCCCGGAGCTTCCCGATGTCGAAGCCCTTGTCGCCGACGGTGCTGTCGATCACCGGGTAGGTGTACTCGTCATCGCCGTACCGCAGTACTACAGCGTTGTTGGTGTGCTCGCTCACGTCATCCCTCACCGACGTAGTGCCTCTTCTTCGAGGTGCCCTGACTGTCTCCACCCTCCCCCATTTGGCTCAGGAGAGTGCACTCGGGGTCGTCCATTGGACCTACTGGCGGCACTGAGTGCCGTCAACTTTCTCATCCTGCCCCCTGGACCCCGGTTCCGGAAGGGCTCAGTGATGTTTCCCACCGTTTTGATCGATCATTTTTCCGGGACCTCTCCGGCCGCACCGCCCCGGAGCCGGAAATCCAGTCCCGTACAGCGCCTGCCAGCGGAAACCGTGCGGACCGCCTGCCCGATCGCCTTACGTGAACCGACCAGCACGACGAGCTTCTTGGCCCTGGTCACGGCGGTGTACAGAAGGTTCCGCTGAAGCATCATCCAGGCACTGGTGGTGACAGGGATGACGACCGCCGGGTACTCACTGCCCTGGGAGCGGTGGATGGTCATCGCGTAGGCATGGGCCAGTTCGTCCAGCTCGTCGAAGTCGTAGACGATCTCCTCGTCCTCGTCGGTCAGGACCGTCAGCTTCTGCTCGTCGGGGTCGAGAGCGGTGACGACACCGACCGTACCGTTGAATACCCCGTTCTCCCCTTTGTCGTAGTTGTTTCTGATCTGGGTCACCTTGTCACCCACCCGGAAGACACGGCCGCCGAACCGCTTCTCGGGAACCCCGGGGCGCCCCGGGGTGATGGCCTGCTGGAGCAGTCCGTTGAGGTGGCCGGCGCCCGCCGGGCCGCGGTGCATCGGGGCGAGAACCTGCACGTCGCGGCGGGGGTTCAGACCGAACTTGGCGGGGATGCGCCGGGCCGCGACATCCACGGCGAGCACCCCGGCGTCCTCCGTCTCGTCCTCCACGAAGAGGAAGAAGTCGTCCAGCCCCTGGGTCAGCGGCGGCACCCCCGAATTGATCCGGTGGGCGTTGGTGACGACGCCGGACTTCTGCGCCTGCCGGAAAATGGTGGTCAGGCGCACCGCGGGCACCGGTCCGCCCTCGGCGAGCAGATCCCTCAGCACCTCCCCGGCTCCGACCGAGGGCAGCTGGTCCACGTCGCCGACCAGCAGGAGGTGGGCACCGGGTGCCACCGCCTTGATCAGCTTGTTGGCGAGCAGCAGGTCGAGCATGGAGGCCTCGTCGACGACGACCAGATCGGCGTCCAGCGGCCGGTCCCGGTCGTACGCGGCGTCACCGCCCGGCTTCAGCTCCAGCAGCCGGTGCACCGTGGACGCCTCGGCGCCGGTCAGCTCCGAGAGCCGTTTCGCCGCCCGTCCGGTGGGGGCGGCCAGCACGACCTTCGCGTTCCGGGCGCGGGCCAGTTCGATCACGGAGCGGACGGTGAACGACTTCCCGCAGCCGGGTCCCCCGGTGAGGACGGCGACCTTCCTGCTGAGCGCGAGCCGGACGGCCGCCTCCTGCTCGGGGGCGAGCGTCGCCCCCGTACGCCGCGCGAGCCAGGCCAGCGCCTTGTCCCAGTCGACGTCCTGGAAGGCCGGCATCCGGTCCTGCGGTGCGCGCAGCAGGCGCTGCACCTGGGAGGCCAGGGAGATCTCTGCGCGGTGGAAGGGGACCAGGTACACGGCGGTGACGGGCTGCCCGTCCTCGGGCCCCGGCACCTTCTCCCGTACGACGCCCTCCGGGTCCTCGGCGAGCTCGGCCAGGCAGTCGATGACGAGCCCGGTGTCGACCTGGAGCAGCTTCACCCCGTCGGCGATCAGCCGCTCCTCGGGGAGGAAGCAGTGCCCCTGGTCCGTGGACTGCGACAGGGCGTACTGGAGCCCGGCCTTGACCCGCTCGGGGCTGTCGTGCGGGATGCCGACGGCCTGGGCGATGCGGTCGGCGGTGAGGAATCCGATGCCCCAGACGTCGGCGGCCAGCCGGTAGGGCTGGTTCTTCACGACGGAGATCGACGCGTCCTCGTACTTCTTGTAGATGCGTACGGCGAGGGAGGTGGAGACGCCGACGGTCTGGAGGAAGACCATGACCTCCTTGATCGCCTTCTGCTCCTCCCAGGCCGCGGCGATCATCTTCGTCCGCTTCGGACCGAGTCCCGGGACCTCGACCAGGCGCTTCGGGTGCTGCTCGATGATGTCCAGGGTGTCGACGCCGAAATGGGTGGTGATCCGGTCGGCCATGACCGGCCCGATGCCCTTGATCAGCCCGGACCCGAGATAGCGACGGATGCCCTGGATGGTCGCCGGGAGGACCGTCGTGTAGTTGTCGACCTGGAACTGCTTGCCGAACTGCGGGTGCGAGGCCCAACGCCCCTCCATCCGCAGGGACTCGCCGGGCTGCGCGCCGAGCAGCGAGCCGACGACGGTCAGCAGGTCGCCGGCGCCCCGTCCGGTGTCGACACGGGCGACGGTGTAGCCGTTCTCCTCGTTGGCGTAGGTGATCCGCTCCAGGACGCCGGTGACCTCACAGACTCCTGCGCGGCCGCCCCGCTCGGCTTCAACTCCCGCACTGGGCACGACCTCACCTGCTCATCCCGGATCCCCGAACCCTGTGAGGCTATCGCCCGCCACCGACAGAGGGCTTGATGGTCCTGGGTGTTCCGGGCAAGCTCTTGTACATGGTCTCGGTGTTGCAGAACGTGGCGGTCGACTGTGCGAACGCCTATGAGCTGGCTCGATTCTGGAGCGAGGCGCTCGGTCGCCCTCTCCATCCGGACGACGCCCCGGGCGATCCGGAGATCGACGTGATGCTGGCGCAGGGGCCCCTGCTGCACTTCAACCAGGTGCCGGAACCGAAGACGATCAAGAACCGGCTTCACCTGTGCCTGCGCCCGGAGACCACACGCGAGGAGGAGGTCGAGCGGCTGCTGGGTCTCGGGGCCACCCTGCTCGACGACCGCCGGGAGCCCGGTGGCGCCGGATGGGCCGTCCTCGCAGACCCCGAGGGCAACGAATTCTGTGTCCTCCGCAGTACGGCCGACCGCGCCGCGACGGCTTCCTGAGGCCGCCGGGTCCGGGGCCGGCTCCTGTCCTCACTCGTCTGCCTCCTCCATGAGGAGGCCGGGCTCGCACGGTCCGTCCGCGCAGGGCGGGGCCGCACCACGGCACTCCGCGACGCGGAGGACCTCCCGCAGGGACTCGCTCAGCCGACTGGCGAGGAAGTGCAGCTCGACCCAGGTGATCCGCCGGTCCGGCAGCAGTTCGGTGGCGTGATCCAGCAGATCGCCCGCCATGTCGAGCCGGATGCGTACGAGGCGCTCGGCCATCCGCGACGCCGGACCACTGCCGTCCCCGAGGACGTACCCCGGCTTGCCCTCCCCCTCGGTCCCGGGGAGCAGCCGGAACGTGGTGCGCTCGCACCGCTGTCCGTTCACGCGGCGGCCCCTGTCCCGTACTTCCTCATCTGGGCGCTCTCCCTCTGGCGATACGTTCACGATCGGATGCGTTCTGTGGCGAACCCATCACAGCCTGGGGTCGCCCGTGGCTACGCTCCAGGGGTTCGGGCTTGACAGTGCGCCCGTCAGGACGGGAGTTGGTGATCGCATGGAGCTCAACCGAAAGCCACGCACAGCGCGCACGAAGTACGGCGAGGAACTGAGACTCAAGCGGATGGCGGCACAGCTGACCCAGGAGGCTCTGGGCGAGCAGGTCGTCTGCTCGCCGACGTTGATCAGCCACTTCGAGGCCGGACGCCGGCTGCCGAGCCCTGGTGACGCCCAGCGGATCGACCGCGCCTTGGCGACGGATGGCTTCTTCGCCCGCTGGCTGGAGGATCTGGACACCAAGTACGCCGATCACTTCGCCGCTGTGGCCGAGTTGGAACGGCAGGCGGTTCTCATTCAGCAGTTCGCGCTCTCGCTCGTACCGGGGTTGCTCCAGACAGAGGGTTACGCCCGCGCGTTGTTCCGTGCGTACCGGCCCAACCACCGAGCCGAGGACCTTGACAGGGACGTTGTCATTCGAACGGAGCGCAGCCGGATCCTTGATGGGCCGCTGAACCCGGTTCTCTGGACCGTGCTGGATGAAGCCGTGCTCCGGCGACAGGTCGGCGGGCCTCAGGTGATGGCCGAACAGCTGAGGAAGATCGCAGACATGGCGGAGGCGGGGCGGCTTCGGCTGCATGTGCTGCCGTTCGGGGTGGGAGCCCACGCCCTGCAGGAGAGTCTGTTGTCACTGCTCAGCTTCGATGACGCCGCTCCTGTGGCATACGTCGAGGGCTTCCTGACCGGGCATCTGATGGATGATCCAGCTCTGGTGATGGCCAGTAAGGCCGCTTACGATCTGGCGTCGAGTGATGCGATGTCGCACCAGGAATCGCTAGCCCTCGTGCGGGCGGCAGCAGAGGAACATGAACATGAGTAGCAGCGCAAGCAACGTCTCGGACGCCTCCACCCTCACCGGGTGGTTCAAGTCGAGCTTCAGCGGCGGCGGTCAGGGCGAGTGCCTCGAAGTGTCCAGCACCTACGAGAGTGTCCCCGTCCGCGACAGCAAGGCTCCGCACGGCCCTGCCCTCGTCTTCTCCGCCGGCGGCTGGGCAGCCTTCGTCGCCGCCGTCGCGGAGGGCAGGTTCGACGGGTGACCGGTGCGCCCGGACGCTCTCGTGCGGTGCCAGGTCGCCGAGAGCGTCCGGGCCACTGGAGTGTGCGGAGCCGGTGGATCCCGCATGGAGGAAGTAATCGGGAAACGCACCCCGGCGGCCCGCCCCGTACCCCCGTCCAGCCCGTCCACGGGCTGCTGGAGGCCGTCCCGGCTCCCTCCGACCCTCCCCGCCCCACTCCCGCGTCAGCCTTCCGCGGACGCCCGCTCACGCCCCCACCACAATGGCTCTGACCTGCGGTGATAGCCCGTTCTTGGCTAGAATCGACACTTCGGGAAGGGGGTTCCGGATGCACCGGAACATACGCTCGGTGGACGATGTCATGCAGCTCCTGGACGGCCTGTTCACTCCGGATGCGGACCGGTGGACCAGCGGCGCGAGCGACTGGTGGGACGGGTTCTACGAGGACCGGTCGAAGCCTGTGCCGTTCTTCGTGGCCAAGCCGGACGAGCACCTCGTGTCGTACGTCGAGCGCGGGCTCATCGCACCGGGTCGCGCCCTCGATCTCGGCTGCGGGCCGGGGCGCAACGCGCTGCACCTCGCCTCGCTCGGCTTCGAGACGGACGCCGTCGACCTCTCACCGGGGGCCATCGCCTGGGCCGGGGAACGGGCCGCAGAGGCGGGGGCGGACATCCGCTTCCACTGCGGCGACGCCTTCGCGGCGGGCGAGGGCGCGCCGGAGGGACCGTACGACCTGATCCACGACTCGGGCTGCTTCCACCACCTGCCACCGCACCGGCGCGTCAGCTACCTCGCCCTCGTGGACCGCGTCCTCGCTCCCGGCGGGCATCTCGCGCTCAGCTGCTTCGCCTCCGGCTCCATGGGTTCCGAACTGCCCGATGCCGAGTTCTACGACGGTGCGGGGCTGCGGGGCGGCCTCGCCTACACGCCCGAGTCGCTGCGCCGGATCTTCTCCGGGATGGAGGAGATCGAGCTGCGGCGGATGCGGGACGAGCCGGCCGAATCCCCGCACTTCGGTGAGGACTTCCTCTGGACCGCGCTGTTCAGGAAGCCGGACGGCGCG
Organism: Streptomyces sp. NPDC055962; assembly: GCF_042270185.1. NCBI lineage: Bacteria > Bacillati > Actinomycetota > Actinomycetes > Kitasatosporales > Streptomycetaceae > Streptomyces > Streptomyces sp. NPDC055962. The sequence goes on along the minus strand of NZ_JBHJYN010000002.1, from coordinate 392,826 downwards.
CCCTCCTCGGCCGGGCGAGCCCCCCGGTGACGACCGGGGGGCTCCCCCTCGCGGGCCGAAGCCCCGTGGTCACACCGTGAGTTTCACGGCCTCGAACCACTTGGTGTTGTCCGTGGTGCCGACGAACATGTACTCCGGCCGGCTGTTCTTGCAGTACTGCGGGCCCCAGCCGCCGCCGTCCAGCCTGGCCGTGTGGCAGACGCTGCCGTTGCCGATGTTCATGGCGAAGCCCGTCAGGAACGCGGCGCCCCTCTTCGCACTGCCGATGTAGTTGTCCTTGCCGTCCGCGACGGTCGCCGTCCAGCTCGGGGCCCACGTGGCGCTGCCGTTCGTCGAACCCTGGTCGTGCAGCAGGGCGTTGGCGGAGGACCCGCCGACGTTCCACACGGCGATGTTGAGGGCCGTGATCTGCTTGCCCTGGCCCGCTGTCCCGGCCATCGTCCCGTCGCACACCGGTGTCTGCCAGCCGCTTCCGGACACGAAGGCCCGGTAGCAGATGTGCCGCCCCTCGGGGTCGCTCTTGGCGAGGCCGCTCAACGCGCCGGCAGCCGTGGCCGGCGGCGCCTTCGCCGTCACCGTGGCCGCGGGCCTGCGCGCGGGCGTGGCCGGCGGTGGTACGGCCACCGGCTTGGCGGCCGGTGATTCGGACGGCTTCTCCTTCTCCTTCTCCTTGCTCGGAGACGCGGAGGGGCTCGGTGACGCGCTGGTGTAGTTCTCCGGCTGTTCGGAGCGTTCGGCGCCCAGGACGGTGCCTGCCGCGTTCTGCGTGCGGTCGCTCTCGGGCTTGCGGTCGTCCTGGCCCGCCACGAGGAACGGCACGGAGACCAGGATCGCGCCGATGACCGCCGCTGCGGCCAGCATCGGCTTCTTCGGCCGGCTGCCGGCCAGTTCACCTGTCGTGCGCGTCCCCGTGCCCGCACCACCGCTGCCCGCCGCGGCGACGGCGACCGCCGTGCCCGGGGCCCCGCCGACGGCGCCGGTGGTCGCCTGCACGGCAGCCGGACCGGGGTCGGGGGCGGAAACGGGGTCGGGGGCGGAGGCGGGGGCCGTCGAAGCCGGGGTCGCCTTCTCCTCCTCGGGGTCGGCCGAGGCCGGTTCGGGCACCTCCTGCGTCGACGGCTCCGGGACACCGGTGTCCGGCGCGGCACCGGCAGCCGTGGCAGCAGCTCCGGCGGAGCCCGCTCGCCGCGCGCTCCCCGTCCGGGCGCCCGTACCCTCCCCCGCCTCGTTCTCGGAGCCCCGGCTCTCCGGACTCCCGCTCCCCGGGCTCCCGCTCTCCGTACTCCCGTTCCTCACGCTCCCGCTCTCCGGGTCCTGGGCGCCGGTCCCGGGGTCTGCCGCCGTGGACGACGCGCCGGGACCCGGCGGTATGCGTCTGGAAGGATCATGCTGACGTGCCATGCCAATGTCCTTACTCATATGGAGGTTCGGCAGCGTGTCGCGCTCCGCGTCCACGCACGACCGGACTCCCCCTCCCCGTCCGTCGGATGAGCGAAGTCCCGGTCACCGCAGGTGTGTTGGCAGGCATCAAGGGCTGACACGCTTGACCGGTCCGGGCCCGGGACGACGGTACAGGAACTCCCTCGACCATGGTCGGCCGACGCAGCCCGCACCGGCGGCACACCCCTTCGGGAACACCGGAGGGGCGCCCGGCCGGGGCCTCGCCCCGTCCCCTCAGTCGATGACGGCCGTGGCCTCGACCTCGACCAGGTGCCCGGGGACGTCCAGCGCGGCGACGCCCAGCAGGGTGGCCGGCGGCGTCGGCGTGGTCCCCAGCCGGGCCGATGCCCGGGAGATCCCCTCCAGGAGCAGGGGCATCTTCTCCGGGGTCCAGTCGACGACGTGCACGTTCAGCTTCGCCACGTCGCCGAAGGAGGCGCCGACGCCTGCCAGCGCGGTGGCGACGTTGACGTAGCACTGCTCGACCTGGGCAGCCAGGTCGCCCTCGCCGACCGTGACGCCGTCACCGTCCCAGGCGACCTGCCCGGCGACGAAGACCAGCTTCGAGCCGGTGGCGACCGACACCTGCCGGTAGACGTCGTTCTCCGGCAGCCCCGAGGGGTTCGTCAGGGTGATGGCCATGCTGTCCGCCTCCTCGTCGCGCGGTCCCGGCAGGGACGGCACGTGCTCTCTTGTGGTTACTGGGAAACCGTAAGAGAGTCAGCGCTGACGTGGAAGAACGCACTTTTCAGTGACAGGGGAACCAGAAGGTGAGCAAGCAGTACAGCGGTGCACAGGACGAGCAGGCCGACCTGAGGCGCGCGGATTCGCTGGCGCGGGAGATCTTCTCGGACGTCGCCAACAAGTGGGCGCTTCTGATCATCGAGGCACTGGGCGACGGCACCCTGCGCTTCAGCGAACTGCGGGGCGCGGTCGAGGGGATCAGTCACAAGATGCTCACCCAGAACCTGCGCATGCTGGAGCGCAACGGTCTCGTCGGACGGACCGTGTACCCGACGGTCCCGCCGAAGGTCGAGTACACCCTCACGGAGCCGGGTCAGGGGCTGCGGAAGACGGTCGACGTGATGTGCGAGTGGACCCACCGCAACCTGGGTCACATCGAGGCGGCGCGGAGCGGCTTCGACGGCGGCTGAGACGTCACGGACCGGGCGCGCCGGCGGCTGGTCGCCCCCTTCGGGCGAACCATGCCCGGACAGCGGAATGGGGCCCGGCCCACAGGCCGGACCCCCCTCGCTTTCCCCCTCCGTCGGGCTTCCCGATCCCCCCGGACCCCTCCCCGGAAGTCCCGACGCTGAGTACGACCGGGGAGGGTGCCGAATGGTTGCACGGCTTGACCGTCTCTTTACCCGGGTCGGTCGTCAGGCCGGCAGGCAGGCGTGTTCCAGGTAGCGCGCGGCGACTTCGGCGATCACTTCGGCGCCGTCGCGGGCCCAGAGTCCCTCGTTGAAGATCTCGACCTCGATCGGCCCGTCGAAGCCCGTCGCCTCGACCTGCCGGCGCATCGCCCGGAAGTCCACGCAGCCGTCGCCCAGTTGACCCCGGCCCACCAGAACACCCGCCGGGAGCGGGGTGATCCAGTCGGCCAGCTGGAAGGAGTGGATCCGCCCCCCGGCGCCCGCCCGGGCGATCTGGGCGGCGACCTGGTCGTCCCACCAGAGGTGGTAGGCGTCGACGACCACCCCGACCTGCTCGGCAGGGAAGCGCTCCGCGAGGTCCAGGGCCTGGGAGAGGGTGGAGACCACGCAGCGGTCCGAGGCGAACATCGGGTGCAGCGGTTCGATCGCGAGCCGGACACCCCGCTCGTACGCGTACGGCGCCAGCTCGGCCAGTGCGTCGGCGATCCGCTCACGGGCGGCGTGCAGGTCCTTCTCCCCGGCAGGGAGTCCGCCCGAGACCAGGACCAGGGTGTCGGTGTCGACGCCCGCAGCCTCGTCGACGGCCGCACGGTTGTCGTCCAGCGCGCGGGCCCGCTCCGCCGGGTCGGACGCCGTGAGGAATCCGCCTCGGCAGAGGCTGGTGACGGTCAGGCCCGCGTCCTTCATCAGCCGTCCGGCGTGTTCGACGCCGTACTCCTGCACGGGAGCCCGCCAGAGACCGACCTGCCCGATGCCGGCCTTGGCGCAGCCCTCGACGAGCTCCGGCAGGGACAGCTGCCGGACCGTCTCCTGGTTGATGGAGAGACGGGAGAGTCCGGTGCTCATCGGCGTCCTCCGTGGACGGTCAGCAGTGCGCGCATGCGCGACTCGGCCAGCTCGGGGTCCGGGAACAGACCGAGGCCGTCGGCCAGTTCGTACGCCTTCGCCAGGTGTGGCAGCGACCGCGCCGACTGGAGTCCGCCGACCATCGTGAAGTGGTCCTGGTGGCCCGCCAGCCAGGCGAGGAAGACCACGCCCGTCTTGTAGAAGCGGGTGGGGGCCTTGAACAGGTGGCGCGACAGCTCGACCGTGGGGTCGAGCAGATCGCGGAACCCCTGGACGTCGCCGGTGTCCAGGACCCGCACCGCGTGGGCGGCGAGCGGTCCGAGCGGGTCGAAGATCCCGAGCAGCGCGTGGCTGAAGCCCCGGTCGTCGCCCGCGATCAGTTCGGGGTAGTTGAAGTCGTCGCCGGTGTAGCAGCGCACCCCGCCGGGAAGCCGGCGCCGTACGTCGATCTCGCGCTCGGCGTCCAGGAGCGAGATCTTGATGCCGTCGACCTTGTCCGGGTGTTCGGCGATGACTTTCAGGAAGGTGTCGGTGGCGGCGTCGAGGTCGGCGCTGCCCCAGTAGCCCTCCAGCGCCGGATCGAACATGGGGCCGAGCCAGTGCAGGACGACCGGCTCGGTGGCCTGGCGCAGGAGATGGGCGTACGTCTCCAGGTAGTCCTCGGGGCCGTCCGCCGCGGCGGCCAGCGCGCGGGAGGCCATCAGGATGGCCTGGGCGCCGCTCCCCTCGACCAAGGCGAGCTGCTCCTCGTACGCGGCGCGCACCTCCGGCAGGGTGGCGGGTCCGGTGAGCTGGTCGGTGCCGACGCCGCAGGCGATCCTGCCGCCCACGGACTTCGCCTCGGCGGCGGAGCGGCGGATCAGCTCCGCCGCTCCGGCCCAGTCCAGGCCCATGCCGCGCTGTGCGGTGTCCATGGCCTCGGCGACGCCCAGGCCGTGCGACCAGAGGTGGCGGCGGAAGGCGAGGGTGGCGTCCCAGTCGACGGCGGCCGGGTCGCCGGGGCTGATGTCGGCGTACGGGTCGGCGACGACATGGGCGGCGGAGAAGACCGTGCGGGAGGCGAGCGGCGCCCCGTCCGGCGCCAGGTCGAGCGGGGTGGTCCGGGGTTCGTACGGACCCTGCGGGAGATGGATGGTCACAGGCTCAGCTCCGGCACGTCGAAGCGGCGGCCCTCGGCGGAGGACCTGAGGCCGAGCTCGGCGAGCTGGACGCCCCGGGCGCCGGCCATGAGGTCCCAGGTGTAGGGCTCGTCGAGGACGATGTGGCGCAGGAAGAGCTCCCACTGGGCCTTGAAGCCGTTGTCGAACTCGGCGTTGTCCGGGACTTCCTGCCACTGGTCGCGGAACGGCTCGGTGACCGGGAGGTCCGGGTTCCAGACCGGCTTGGGGGTGGCCGAGCGGTGCTGCACACGGCAGTTGCGCAGGCCCGCCACCGCGGAACCGTGGGTTCCGTCGACCTGGAACTCCACGAGCTCGTCGCGGTTGACGCGCACCGCCCAGGAGGAGTTGATCTGCGCGACGGCGCCGCCCGCCAGCTGGAAGATGCCGTACGCGGCGTCGTCGGCGGTGGCGGCGTAGGGCTTGCCCTGCTCGTCCCAGCGCTGCGGGATGTGGGTCTGCACGTGTGCGGAGACGCTCGTGACCTGGCCGAAGAGCTCGTGCAGGACGTACTCCCAGTGCGGGAACATGTCGACGACGATGCCGCCGCCGTCCTCCGCGCGGTAGTTCCAGGAGGGGCGCTGGGCATCCTGCCAGTCGCCTTCGAAGACCCAGTAGCCGAACTCCCCGCGCACGGAGAGGATCTCGCCGAAGAAGCCGCCGTCGATGAGGCGCTTCAGCTTGAGCAGGCCCGGGAGGAAGATCTTGTCCTGGACGACGCCGTGCTTGATGCCGGCGTCGCGGGCGAGGCGGGCCAGGTCGAGGGCGCCCTCGACGTCCGTGGCGGTGGGCTTCTCGGTGTAGATGTGCTTGCCGGCGGCGATGGCCTTCTTGATCGCCTCGACGCGGGCCGAGGTGACCTGGGCGTCGAAGTAGATGTCGATCGACTCGTCGGCGAGCACCGCGTCCAGGTCGGTCGACCACTCGGTCAGACCGTGCTGCGCGGCGAGCGCCTCCAGGGCGTGGGCACGGCGGCCGACGAGGACGGGCTCCGGCCAGAGCACCTCGCCGTCGCCGAGGTCGAGGCCGCCCTGCTCGCGGATCGCGAGGATCGAGCGCACCAGGTGCTGCCGGTATCCCATGCGTCCCGTGACGCCGTTCATGGCGATGCGCACTGTCCTGCGTGTCACGAAGATTCCCTCCATACAGCCGTAGCAAGCGCTTTCTATCCGGTATGACGCTAGCCTGCCGACAGCGGCCCGGACAAGAGGGGCCGCTCCACAACTCCTCGGAGGAGAGCGATGACAGTCACCCTGGCGGACGTGGCGGCCCGCGCCCGGGTGTCCCCGGCCACCGTGTCCCGTGTCCTGAACGGCAACTACCCGGTGGCCTCGTCCACCCGGGAGCGGGTCCTGCGCGCGGTGGACGAGCTGGACTACGTGCTCAACGGTCCGGCCAGCTCGCTCGCCGCCGCCACGTCCGACCTGGTGGGCATCCTCGTCAACGACATCGCCGACCCGTTCTTCGGCATCATGGCCGGGGCCGCGCAGAGCGAGATCGGCGGTCCGGGCGACGGTTCCGGCCGCGGGGGCGGCGAGAAGCTCGCCGTCGTCTGCAACACCGGCGGCTCCCCCGAGCGCGAACTCACCTACCTCACCCTCCTCCAGCGCCAGCGCGCCGCGGCCGTCGTGCTCACCGGAGGCGCGCTGGAGGACCCGGCCCACCAGGCCGCGATGGCGGCGAAGCTGGCGAAGCTCGCCGACGCCGGCACCCGGATCGTCTTCTGCGGGCGGCCTCCGCTCCCGGACACCGACGCGGTGGCCGCCTCGCTGGCCTTCGACAACCGGGGCGGTGCCAGGCGCCTCACCGAGCATCTGATCTCCCTGGGGCACCGGCGGATCGGCTACGTCGCCGGCCCCCTGGAGCGCACCACGACCCGGCACCGGCTGGAGGGCCACCGCGAGGCCATGAAGGCGGCGGGGCTCTACGGGGACGAGGAGAGCGTCACCCTGCACGGCCCGTACGACCGGAGCTCCGGTTACGACGCCACGCTCGAACTCCTGCGCCGCGAACCGGAGGTGACGGCCGTCGTCGCCGCCAACGACACCGTGGCGCTGGGTGCATGCGCGGCGGTCCGGGAGCGGGGGCTCCGCATTCCGGAGGACGTCTCGGTGGCCGGCTTCGACGACCTGCCGTTCTCGGTGGACGCCGTTCCGGCTCTGACGACCGTACGGCTGCCGCTGTTCGAGGCGGGGGCGCAGGCCGGACGGCTCGCGATGGGGAAGGAAACACCCCCGCCGGGAGGCGTGGCGACCATTCACGCGGAGCTCATGGAACGGGGATCGACCGCCGCTCCGGCCCGCTGAACCACGGCACCCGTACGCCCCGGGGCCTCGCGGCCGTAAAGATGGGGGCGACTCCCCCATGTGCCGGACCCGGCCGCCCTCCAGGATGTGCGTGGGAGGACCACTGAGGCCTCCCTCGACCGGGGAGGTGAACGCGGTGGTGGAGAAGGAAGCGATCGGGAACACGGACCGGACGGCCGCACCGCAGGCCCCGGCCGGCGCACCGCACGCCCCCGCCGCCGCACCGCGCGAGCCGGTGGCCGCACCGCACGGCCCGGCGGCCGACGGCAGCGCCGGGCACGCCCCGGTGCCGGACACCGCTCCTCTCCTCGGCGCCCGGGACCACGGTGATCCGTGGTGGGTGCCCGGAGCTGTCGGGCCCCGCGCGGACACGGAGCCCGGCTGGGCCGCGTTCGTCCGTGAGGCCGTCGCCCTGGCGCCGCGGGAGGCACGGATCGCGGACCGGGCGTACCCGGATCTGACCGGCTTCCACCTGGTGGTCGCTCCGTTCGCGGCCCTGGCCGCGGACCGGCTGGCGGGTGCGGTGTCCGGGGACACCGCACGGGGGCAGGCCTCCTGCCCGGCCGGCGTGGTGGACGGCTTCCGGCAGGACGTCGCCCGGCGCCTGGCCGTACTGGCCGCCCGGACCCTCGTCTCGGAACTGCACGAGGCGCGGACCGGAGGCAGGCTGAGCGGCGAGGGACCCCGTGAGCGCTTCCGGGACTTCCTGCGGCTGACCGCGGGCCGGGCCGGTCTCACCTCGCTGGTCACCCGCTACCCGGTCCTCGCCAGGGTCCTCGCACAGGCGGCCATGAACGCGGCCGACGCCTTCGCCGAGATGCTCGCCAGACTCGCGGCGGACCGCGAGCTCCTGGGGTCCTCCACGGTGCTCGGGGACCGGGGCGCGGGAGGCTCCGCCGGCTACGGGCCGCACACGCTGACCGGGGTCGAGTCCGGCTCGGGCGACAGCCATCGCGGGGGCAGGTCGGTGATGCTGCTGCGGTTCGCCGACGGCGCCCGGCTCGTCTACAAGCCGCGCCCGCTCGCCGCCCACCGGCACTTCGAGGCGCTGGTGGAGTGGTTCAACTCCCATGCGGACCCGCATGCGGACACCCGTACGGACTCCCCTGCGGACTTCCCCACGGGATCCCTCGCCGGCTCCCCCGCAGACCTCCCGGCCGACTCCCCGGCCGGGACGCCCGCCCTGCGCGCGCCGCGTGTCCTCGACCGGGGCGCCTACGGCTGGGCGGAGTTCATCACGAGTGCTCCCTGCCTCTCGACGGCCGAGACCACGCTCTTCTACCGGCGGCTGGGCGCCCTGCTCGCGCTGCTGCACGTCCTGGACGGCACGGACCTGCACCACGAGAACCTCATCGCCTGCGGGCCGCACCCCGTCCTCGTCGACGTGGAGACGCTGTTCCACCCGCCGCTGACGCAGGCCCCGCCCGCCGATCCGGCCGCCCGGGCCCTGCACGCCTCCGTCCACCGCGTCGGGCTGCTCCCTCAGCTGCTCGTCGGGGACAGCTCCGCGCTCGACATGTCCGCCGTCGGCGGCGGCCGGGCGGCCTCCTCCCCGCTGGAGACGGCCTCCTGGGCCGCGGCGGGCACCGACACCATGCACCTGGTGCGCGCCTCGGGGCGGTTCACCGAATCGGCCAACCGCCCCACGCTCGACGGGGCCCCGGCCGATCCGTTCCGGTTCACCGACGCGCTCTGCGACGGATTCCGCGGGGCGTACACGGCCGTCAGCGACTCGCGCGACGAACTGCTGGGGGCGGAGGGGCTGTTGCGCCGTTTCGCCGACGACGAGATCCGCTTCGTCCCCCGGCCGACCTGGACGTACGCGACGCTGCTGCACGAGTCGACGCACCCCGACCTGATGCGGGACGCCACCGAGCGCCAGCAGGTGTTCGCGCTGCTGCGCACCGGGGCCCTGGGCTCCCCCGCGCTGCCCGGCCTGGAGGACGAGGAGATCGCGGAGCTGTGGCAGGGCGATGTGCCGGTCTTCACCACGCGCCCGGACAGCACACGGGTGCACAGCGGCACCGGACGTGAGGTGCGGGAACTCGCCGGACCCACCGGGCTGGCGCGGGTGGAGGCCAAGATCCGCGCCCTCGACACGGTGGACCGCCAGGACCAGGAACGGATCATCCGCACGGCCATGGTGAGCACCTCCGCCGAGCCCCCGCACCGGGCCGCCGGCGGCGGCAGGCCGCGGACCGAGGCGACCGCGCCGGAGCCGGAACGCCTGCTCTCCGCCGCGCGCTCGGTCGGCGACCAGCTCGTCTCGCTCGCGTACCACAGCGGCAGCCGGACCAACTGGATCGGCCTGGAGCTGCTCGGCGAACGCTACTGGCGTCTCACGCCGCTGGCCGCCGATCTTGGGGGCGGCTACACCGGTCCCGCGTTGTTCCTCGCGCAGCTGGCGTCCCTGACCGGCGCGTCCCGCTACGCCGACGCAGCCCGTGCCGCGCTGGCGCCGGTACCGGGACTCCTCGACACGCTGCACCGGTGCGGTGAGGACCTCGCGCTGCTCGGCTCGGGTGCCTTCTCGGGCCTCGGCGGCATCGCGTACGCCCTGGCCGAGGTCGGGACGCTGCTGGACGACGAGCGGATACGGGACTGGGCGGGCCCGGCCACGCGGCTGGCCGCCGCCGCGGCCGCGGCCGAGGAGGGGCTCGGGGTGCGTGGCGGAGCGGCAGGCGGCCTGGTGTCGCTGCTCGCCGTGCACCGCGCGACCGGCCGGGCCGAGGCATGGCGCGGCGCCGAACTCTGCGCCGAACGGCTCCTGGCGGCGGCGCCGCCCTCGTCCGGCGGTTTCGCGGAGGGGGCGGCGGGCACCGGCTGGGCGCTGCTGCGGTTCGCCGGGGCGGGCGGGGGGCCGCGCCACCGGAGCGCCGGGCTGGACGCCCTGCGCGGTGCCGCGCGCGGCGCGGGCCCCGGCGGGGCCTGGTGCGAGGGGGCGGCGGGGGTCTCGCTCGCGGTGGCCGACAGCCCCGACGCCCTGGCCGACCCCGAACTGCGCGCCTGGCTGGAGGAGCGGGCCGGTGACGTGGCCCGGTCCGCGCCGCCCGGGAACGACAGCCTCTGCCACGGCGAGCTGGGCGTGCTGGAACTGCTCGGCCATGCCGGACTGCCGCGTCTGCGCCCCCACTGGCTGCGCAGGACCGGCACCCTGCTGGCGGCCGCCGACCGGGCGCAGACGCACTGCGGGACGCCCGGACACACACCTCACCCGGGACTGCTCACCGGTCTGTCGGGCATCGGACACGGACTGCTGCGGGCGGGGTTCCCCGACCGGATCGGCCCGGCACTGCTCATGCGCCACTCGGCGGGGACCGACCGGTCCTCCGCAATGACGTTGTCGACCAACGACCAGTAGATGAGGCAGAGATGACGCAGATCAGCGAATCGGCCGGATACGCGGACGCCGCCACGGCGCACGAGGGCGCATGCGAGCACCCGGCGGGCCGGATATCGCTCGGGAACAGGGGCGGACTCGGTCTGCGCAGCAGGCTCCTCAGCGCTTCCGACGGGGACCCGACCGGCCCCGACCTGCCGTGGACCACCTTCACGGTCCCGATGTAACCCTTTCCCTACGGGGCGCACCGTCATGAGCGGGAATGCGCCTACTGCCGCACTCTGTACGGCTCCAGTAGCCTGCGGCCATGCGTGCGAATTCGCCGGTCGTCGTCGGACGTGACGAGGAGATCGGCCTGCTGAGCAGCGCCCTGGACGCCGCGCGACGGCGTTCGGGGCGCGCGCTGTTCCTCGTCGGTGAAGCGGGGATCGGTAAGTCCCGGCTGGTGGGTGAGTGCGCCTACCGGGCGTACGGGCTGGGGATGCCGGTGCTGCGCGGCCGGGCGGGCTCCACCGGCCTGGTCGTCCCTTTCCGCCCCCTGATGGAGGCGCTCTCGTCCCACTTCCGGTCGGCCGGCACCCCGTCCGAACCGGAACTGGCCCCGTATCACCCGGCGTTGGCCCGGCTGGTGCCGGAATGGCGGACCGGGGCGTCCGCCGGCTACACGGAGACCGTCGTCGAGCTGGCCGAGGCGCTGCTGCGGCTGCTGTCGGTCCTGGGCCGGGAGACCGGCTGCGTGGTGCTGCTGGAGGACCTGCACGACTGCGACACGGAGACCGTGGCGGTCGTCGAGTACGTCGTGGACAACCTGGCCGACCTCCCCGTCCTGCTGCTGGGCACCCTGCGCCCCGAACCGGGGGCCGCGCAGGACCTCGTACGCTCCGCCGAGCAGCGGCACACCGCGACGGTGGTGGAGTTACGGGGGCTCGGTGACGCGGAGGTCCGGACGCTGACCGGTGCCTGTCTGGAGACACCGCCCGAGCGGATACCCGAGGCGGTCCACCAGCGGCTCGTCGAACGCGCCGCGGGCAACCCGTACCTGGTCGAGGTGCTGCTCGACGACCTGCTCGACACGGGCAGACTGCGGCGTGCGGGGGACGGCTGGGAAGCGGCGGAGCAGCCGGACGGCATCCTTCCGTCGCGCATCCTCCGGAGCTGGGCCCAGCGGCTCGACCGGATGGACGAGCCGGTGCGGGACCTGCTGCTGACGGCGGCCACCCTGGGCAGCCAGTTCTCCGTGACGGTGCTCCAGACCGTCACGGGGCTGGAGGACCGGGCCCTGTTCACCCACCTGAGGTCCGCGGTCGAGACGGGTGCCATCGCCCCCGACGGGGCGGCCCCCGACCGCTACACCTTCCGTCACACCCTCACCGCCGAGGCCCTGGTCTCCTCCCTCGCACCGGCCGAGCGCGCCGCGCTCGCCCGCCGTGCCGCCTCGGCCGTCGAGCACGCGGGGGAGCCGCTCGACGAGGACCGGCGGCAGCTCCTGGCCTCCTTGGAGCTCGCGGCGGGCAACCGTGCCGGTGCGGCCCTCCAGCTCGCCGAGGCGGGGCGGCGGATGCTCGCGGCGGGTTCGCACGGCTCGGCCGTGGTCCTGCTGGAACGTTCCCTCCCGCTGGCGGCCGAGACCGACGCCGCCGGCATCACCGAGTCACTGGCGGTGGCCCGGGCCGAGGGCGGCGATCTGGACGGCGCCCTGGCGCTCGCCGACGCCCTGCCCCCGGTCCCCGCCCACTCCGAGGCGGCCGCCCGGCGGGGGGACGTCCACATCAAGATCGCCTGGGTGGCCGTCATGGCGGAGCGGGCCGCCGACACGGCCCGTCAGATCAAGGCGGCCAACGACCTGTTCGGCGCGTCCCCGTCCCCGGCGCGCCGGGCGTCGCTGGCGGTCGTCGACGGCCACCTCTCGCTGCTCCCCGGTGAGGACAGGCGCGAGCCGGAGGCGGCCGAACGGGCCGCCCTCGCCGCCGCGGAGACCGCCGAGGCGGAGGGGCTCCCGGTCGTGGCCTGCCAGGCATGGCAGTTGCTGGCGCTGTTGTCCAGGGAGCGCGGGTTCGACGCCGCCGACGCGTGCCTGGAGCGGATGCTCGCCCTGTCCACGGAGCACTCCCTGCCCCTGTGGCGGGTGGAGGCACTCGTACGGCTGGGGGTGAACAGCTTCATGCGGACCGGCGACGCGGCCCGTCTGCACTCGGCACGGACCGCGGCGGCGGAGCTGGGTTCGCTGCTGCTGGCGCAGACGGTCGACGGGCTGCTCGCGATGAACGCGGTGATGTCGGCCCGGTGGGACGAGGCGGAGGAGATCACCGGACGGTCGGTGGAGGCGAGCGCGAGGATCGGCAACCACGGCGCCCACCGGTACCTGCTGCTGGCCGGGGCGGCGATGGCGGCGCACCGCGGCCGAAGACGGGAGGCGGACCGGGCCCTGGCCGCGTTCCGCAGGGCGGGGGGTGACCGGTCCGCCCTGGTGCCCTTGCGGCTGGGCTTCTGCGGGGCGATCGGGGCGCTGCTGGACGAGGACCGCCCCCGCGCCCTCGCGGCACTGGACGCCGTCCTCGCCTGGGAGCTCGACCATCCCAGCTACTACTACCTGAGCGGCCGTTACGGACTCCGCCCGCTGCTGCGGGTGCTGGCGGGCGACGCGGCCCGCGGGGAGTACGAGGACGTGGCCGGCTCCCCCGGTGCCGCCCTGGCCTGGAACCGCCAGTTCCTCGAACTGGCGGAGGCGGTCCTGCTCGGCCGTGAGGGCGACCCCGCGGGTGCCGCACAGCGGACGGCCGCCTTCCACGCCCGGTCCGCGGCCTTCCCCGTCGCCCGCCACCTCGGGCTGAGACTGGTCGCGGACGCGGCACTGGCCGACGGGTGGGGAGAGCCCGTCGTGTGGCTGCGCACGGCGGAGGAGTACTTCCACGGAGCCGGGGTGCAGCCCCCGGCGGCGGCGTGCCGGGCGGCTCTGCGCCAGGCCGGGGTGAGCGTGACCCAGCACCGGGGCGGCCGGGACCGCATCCCCCCGATGCTGCGGACCAACGGGGTGACTCCGCGCGAGTACGAGGTGTTCGTCCTGCTGGCGGAGCGGCCGGGCAACCAGCAGATAGCCCAGCGGCTGTCCATCTCGCCCCGCACGGTGGAGAAGCACCTGGCCAGCCTGCTCAGCAAGACGGGCCGGGCCAACCGTACGGCGCTGTGCGAGTTCGCCGCGGAGTACGCGGTCGACCAGCCCTGAGGCCGCGCCGGCCGTGGGCGCCGGCCGCCGTGAGGCTGACCGTCCCCCCCGTGGGCGCCGGCCGCCGTGAAGCTGACCGTCCCCCCGTGGGCGCCGGCCGCCCGTGGGGTCGCGCCGGCCGGTCGGTGAGGCTGCGGGCCGGGGACCGGGAGGGTGGGGGAAGGCCCCCGCAACATGGGGGCCCCGGGCGGCAGGGGTCGGGGGTGCGCCCCGGAAGATGCGGGCCGCGTACCGATGTGCGCCGCTCCGCACCGCGGCAGGATCGACCGGTGTACGGCAGCTCGTCGCCCCTCCCCCGGCCAGGAGGCCCGCTGATGCCCCCATCCTCCGTTCGCCCCGGCTCCGCCGGCACCGTGTACTTCTCGCTGCTCGGGCCGCTCACGGCGGTGATCGACGGCAGGCCGCTGCCGCTCGGGCCACGGAAGCAGAGGCTGGTCCTGGCCACCCTGCTGTCCCGTCCCAACACCCCCGTACCGGTCGACGTGCTGACCGACGTGGTCTGGCCCGAGGGGCCGCCGCGGACCGCGCGCAAGAACCTTCAGGTCTATGTCAGTGCCGCCCGCGCGCTGTTCGGGGGCGCGGACGGCGACGACCGGGGCCGGGTGGTGCACGACTGCGGCGGCTACCGGCTGCGGGTGGAGGAGGGCGAGCTCGACACGCTGCGCTTCCGGACGCTGGCCCGCGCGGGCCGCGCGGCCGGGGAGCGGGGGGACCTGCGCACCGCCGCCCGGCTGCTCAGGGAGGCGCTGGACCTGTGGGGGGAGCGTCCGCCGCTGCACGACCTCCGCGACAGTGCCGGTGTGGCGGAGGAGGCCGAGCGGCTGGAGGCCCGCTGCCTCACGGTCTACGAGGACTGGGCCGAGGCCGAGATCGAGACGGGCCGGGCGGGCTCGGCGCTGGACGGCCTGCGGGACCTGGTGGAGCGTCACCCGTTCCGGGAGCGGCTCCGGGCGGCGTGGATGAACTCCCTGCACCAGACCGGGCGTCAGGCGGAGGCCCTGGCGGTGTACGAGGACTACCGCCAGCTGCTCGCCAGGGAACTGGGTCTGGAGCCCAGCCCGGCGGTGGCGGCCCTCTACCGGTCGATGCTCGGAGGTGGCCGGGCCACCCGTCCCGCCGCCTCCCGCGGCGCCGCCTGTGGTGCGTCGCTGCCCGCGGACAGCAGGCACTTCACCGGCCGCGACGACGAACTGGCGCGGCTGCTCCAGGTGTCCGGCGGTGCGGACGGATCCGTGCTGGTGGTCTCCGGTCCGGCCGGGGTGGGGAAGTCGGCGCTGGCCGTCCGCGCCGCCCACCTTCTCGCGGACGGGTTCCCCGACGGGCGTGTCCATGTCCGGGCCCGGCGGGAGGACGGCTCGCCCCGCGACCGCAACGACATGCTGGACGAGCTGGGGCGGCTGTGCGACGTGGGCGGACCGGGCCGGCCGGATCCGGTGCGGGCCGAGAGCGCCTGGCAGGACTGGCTGTCGCGGCACCGGGCGCTGGTCGTGCTGGACGATGTCGCCGACGAGGCCTCGGTGCGCGGGCTGCTGCCCCGGTCCGGGCGGTGCTCGGTCGTGCTCACCGCCCGCCGTCAGCTGGCCGGGCTGGAGTCCGTGCACCGTACGGCCCTGGCCGCTCCGGGGGACGACGAGGCGCTGGAGCTGTTGGGGACGCTGATCGGCGAGGACCGGGTCCGGACGGACCGGACGGCGGCGCTGCGCATCGTGCGGGCCTGCGGATGCCTGCCGTTGGCGGTGGCGGTGAGCGGGATGCGGCTGGCGGTGCTGCGTCACCTCCCGCTGGCGGAGTACGCGGACCGGCTCGACGACCCGACGGCCGCCCTGGACGAGCTGGTGGCCGGAGACGTGTCCGTCCGCTCCCGTCTCGCCGCGGGCTGGCGGGACCTGAGTGCGGACAACCGCGGGGCACTGGCCAGGCTCGCGGGCGACGCGGGGGACGGTGCCTTCACCCTGGAGCGGGCGATGGCGGCGCTGGACCGGGACGAACGGGGCACCATACGCGCCGTCGAGGCGCTCATCGACACGGGCGCGGTGACCTCCCCCGCGGGTGAGGTCACCGCACACGCCGCGCTGTACGAGGTGCCGCGCCTGCTCTGCCTGTACGCCCGCGAGGCGGCGGGACCCGGTGCGGCCGGAGTGCGGGAAGCACCGCTCTCCTTCGGGAGCGGCGCTTCCCGCCTCCTCAGCCGAGGGTGAGCAGGTCCAGCAGACCCGGGGGACGCTCCGCGCCGGCCGTGTCCCGGGCCCCGGACAGGAAGTGCAGGGCGAGCAGCAGCCCCGCCGCCCCGGTGCCGAGGTCGGCGGAGAAGCGCCGCAGTGTCGCTCCCGGGACGAGCAGCCCGTCCTCGTCAGCGACGAGGTGCCAGGCGAGGTTGCGCACGGAGGCCATGACGCCGGGCCCGGTCCGGGTCAGGGGGTCGAGCTGGCCCGCCGCCGCGGCGAGGCCCGCACGCCCGGTGAACAGCCCCGGTTCACGGACGAACTCCATGGCGCAGCCCTTGGCCACGCCCGGGATCAGGGCGCTCAGTGCCTCGTCCTCGTACCGGGCCGTGTACGCCTGGGCGACCAGTGCGACCCCTGAGCTGCCCTGTCCGAGATAGAGCAGATGGCGCCGGCCGTCCTTCACCTGGAGCGATCCGTCGTCCATGGTGACCAGGTGTCCGGCCTCCCGTTCCAGGGCGGTGCGCGCGGCCCTGCGCAGCCAGTCCTCACCGGTCAGGGCGTGCAGCTCCAGGAGCAGGAGAGCGGCTCCGCTCGCACCGCGCAGCAGCCCGGCCGACTCCGGCGGCTTCATGCCGTCGACGTGTTCGCCCCGCACCAGCCGGTCCAGGTCCCGGGCGGTGCGCAGGGCGCCGTCGACGAGCCGGGAATCGGGAGCGGCGCCGTCCACGCGGGCCATGCGGAGTGCGGCGAGCGCGGTGCCCGCGCGGCCGGTGAACAGATCCGCCGACCCGGTCGCCTGCGCGACGGACTCCGCCCGCTCCCACACCTCCCGTCCCTGCTCGGTCCGGCCCAGGAGGGAGAGCACCAGCGCCGCGCCGGGCAGCCCGTCGTAGAGTCCGCCGGCCCCGGCGGGATCCCTGCGCAGCGCCGCCGCCGCGAGCCAGTCGGCCCACTCCCCGGGGACGGGGGCGCCCGTCCGGTGCAGGGCGTACAGGACGCCGGCCGCGCCGTTCGCGAGATCGGTCCCGCCGGTCGTGAAGAGATCCGGGCCGCCCGGGAAGAGGCGGTCGGTCCGTCCGGGTGTGGCTCCGGCGTGGATGCCGGCGAGGAGCCGGGTGCGGATCCCCGCCCAGTCGATCCCGGGCCCCTCGAACAGGGCGGCCACCTCGGCCTCCCGCCGCCGTGACGCGTCGAGGCCGCCGAGCAGTCCGGGCCTGCGGGGTCCCGCCCCGTCCGGAAGGCCGTACCGCCGGCGGGCCCAGCTCTCCAGGGTGAGGGCCTTCGCCCTTTCGAGTCCGGCCATCTCCATGACCGGCATCAGCATGGAGAGCCAGGTCGCCCAGAGCGCGTAGGCGTCGGCCTCCGCCCCGGGGGTGCCCTGAGGGGCCTGGAGGCCCTGGCCACCGGCCAGCGGGATGTCCGGGTCGTCCAGGGCGGTGGCGTACTCGAAGTCGACGAGGGCGATCCGGCCGTCGGGCCGGACGATGATGTTGGAGGGGTGCAGATCGCCGAAGCGCAGCCCCCGCGCGTGGATCTCCTCCAGTGCCCGGGTGAGTTCACCGGTCACCGCCTCGGTCCACGCGACGTAGGGGGCGAGTTCGTCCGCCGAGTCCGCCCCGCGTACGAGGGCGAAGCGGGCGACGATCTCCTCAAGCAGGGTGTTCCCCTCGATGTACTCCTCGATGAGGAAGTGGTGCTCCCACACCGTCCGCACCCCGTACACCTCGGGTACGCAGTCCAGTCCGGCCAGCGCGGTCAGCGCCCGGTGCTCGCGGCGCAGGCGGGTGACGGCGTCGTCGCCGACGCCGTCGAGGCCGCAGTGCGGGCGCGCCTCGCGCAGGACCACGCGCCGCCCCGTCCCCCGGTCCTCGGCGAGGTAGATCCCTCCGGCGTTGGAGAACTGGAGGGCCCCGGTGACCGTGTACGGGAAGGAGTCGTCGCGTGCGGCGGCGCGCGCCGCGAGGTGCGGCCGGAGGGCCTCGGGGACCTCGACCCACGAGGGAACCCGGAACACCACCCCGCGCTCGTCGGGGACGAGTTTCCCGGACGGGTCGCGCAGGGCGAGGACCCGGCGGCCCTCGGCGTCGTCGCACCAGCGGGGCACATAGGCGCCGTAGCGGGTGTAGACCGGTGCGTCGCCGATCCGCAGGTCGCTGAGGATGTAGGGGCCGCTGCGTCCCGCCAGGGTCCGGGACAGTTCGTCGGCCAGGGCGAGGGACACGGTCTCGTCGGGCGGGTAGGCGGCGATGAACTTGCCCGCGCCGCTGCGGTTGATGTGCTTGCCCGCCATCAGCAGCAGCGCCTGCTCGCTGCGCAGGAACTTGAAGGGCACACCGTGGCGGACGCAGATCCGGGCGGTGTCCCGCAGGGTGTCCTCGGCCTCGCCGGGGACGGTGGACACATGGATCTTCCACCCCTGTTCGGCGAGCTCGGCGTGTTCGGGCACCAGCGAGGTCCACAGGCCCACGGCCTCGCGGCGCCAGCCCGGCGGAGGCGGATCGGTGTCGAGCCGGTACCGCGACTCCTCGTCGGGCAGCCGGGCCGGGGTGTCGAAGTACGTACGGTCGGCGAGGCAGTACAGCTGGGTTTCCTGGATGCCTGGCACGCTCGGCTCTCTCTTCTCGAAGCCCGCGGGGGCGGCGGACGGTGGGTGTGGGCGGCGGCCCCGGTTCGCGGATCAGTCCCCGGTGACGGCGGGCTTCGCGCCCGCCGGTGCGTGGTCCGGGTCCGGGGCGGGCCCGGTGCCGGGCTCCGTCGGGACGGCGGGCTCCTCCGCCCGGTGCGGGGAGGGCTCCGTGCGCGCCGAGCGGGCGAAGGTGACCACGAGGGCGGAGACGGCCAGCACGCAGCCCGTCAGGGCGAAGGCCCATCGGGCGCCGAAGGCGGTCAGCAGGGCTCCTCCGGCCAGCGGCCCGAAGGGCTGGACCATCGAGGACAGGAAGCCCGCCGCGCTCTGCACCCGGCCCACGCGCTCCTCCGGGGTCACGACCAGGAGCTTCGAGAGGAATCCGATGCTGGCGATCGTCGACAGGCACATGGTGAGGGCGCACATGAGCCCGGCCACCACCGGCAGGCTGATCCAGGCCATCACCCCGGCAGCCGCCACACAGGTCCAGCAGGTGGCGACGATCAGGACCCGGGAGTGCCGGGCGGGGCGGAGCCGCGGGGCGAGCAGTGCCCCGGACAGCGCCCCGGCGGAGACACAGGTGAGGACGAAGCCGCCGCCGACGCCGGACGTGCCGCCGTCGGAGAACGCGGTCAGGGCGGTGAAGGTGAGTGCCCCGAACGCGAAGTTCATGCCCAGGCCGAAGACGAGGAGGACCGTGCGGAGGTAGGGCAGGCCCCACAGGAAGGTCAGGCCCGCCAGCAGCTCGCGCCTGCTGAACACAGCGCCGGCCTTCGCCCTGGCCCGGGACCGGGTGCGTACGAGGGCCACGCAGACGGTCGACAGGAGCAGGCCCAGCGCCTCTGCGGCGAAGGGCAGGGCCGGATGGATGCCGAACAGCGCTCCCCCGACGAGGGGTCCGACGAGCCGGGCGGTCTGGGTACGTGCCTGGAGCCGCGCGGTGGCGGTGCCCATCTGGTCGGCCGGGACGACCGCGCGCATGAGGCCGAAGACGGCAGGCCCGTAGACGCTGCCGATGACCGCTCCCGCCGTGGCGCAGAGCAGGACGAGTGCCATGGGGACGTGCCCGGACCAGACGGCCGCGGTGAGGGCGGTGACGGCGATCAGGCTGCCGACGTCGCAGACCCGCATCAGCCGGCGGCGTTCGACACGGTCGGCCATCACCCCGCCGGGCAGCATCGTGATCAGCACGGCGCCCACGGACACCGTTCCGACGGCTCCGGCCTGCACGGCCGATCCGGTCTCCTTGAGCACCAGCAGCGGAAGGGCGAGGGAGCTCATCTGTCCGCCCAGGACCGCGAAGAGGCCGCTCAGCCAGAGCAGCCGGAAATCCCTGTTGCCGCGCAGCGGCGTGGTCATCGTGAACTCCCCTGGACGGTCTGGGTCATGACGAGGGGTGCGGGCCCGTCCGGGCCGCGGAAGCGACGGCGGGGCGGCTCCGTCACGACGGAACCGCCCCACATCACCGGCCGGCCGGGCGCCACGGCGGGAGGTCCTGCCCCGTCCTCCGTGGCGCCGCCCCGGTGTGCCCGGTCAGTCAGCGAGGACGACGCTGATCACGCTGACGCAGCTGCCGCCCGGCGCCTCGATCTCCTTGTTGGCCGTCTCCTGGAGGTCCAGCACGGAGTGCGCCTCGACCTCGGGGGTCTCGTCGTTGTTGTCGTCGGCGACGGGCTGGGTGTTCTCGGACATGGTGGTCTCCGTCCACTCGTGACTGCACTGGCCCGGGGCCGGCGGGATGTCCCGCGGTCCGGTGCGGCGGGCTGCTGCCTGCCGTTGCCGAGAAAGTTAGGACGGCCGGCCTGGGAGACGCTTCGGCAGCGGTATGGCAGTGGTATCCGGGCAGTTCGGAGATTGTGCACGGCCCGGACGGGGTGGCCCTGAGGGGTCCGGCGGGGCCGGTGAGCTGGGCCCATACCGCTCCCGAACCGGCCGTGGACCGCCTCCGAACCGGCGCGCCGGAACCTGGGTACGCGCCTGACGCGCCCCGGCCCTCTGAAGGAGGCGGCCCCGCATGGAACTCGGCGAACTCGTCGGACGGCGGCCCTTCCCGGCCGCCGGTCTGCTGCTCGGCCTCACCCGGCGCTGCCCCCTGAGCTGCGCCCACTGCTCGACCGGATCGTCCCTGGCCGTGCGGGAGGAGCCCGACGCGCGCCAACTGGTGCGCTTCGTGAGCTCGTTCACCACCGCGAACCGGCCCGACGTGGTGATGCTGACCGGGGGCGAGCCACTGCTGCTGCCCGCGCTCGTCGAGGAGCTGAGCGCCCTGGCCCGTGCCGCCGGTTCGCGCACGGCGCTGCTCAGCGGCATGTTCTTCGCCCGCTCGCGGGAGATTCCTCCGTCGGTCCTGCGCGCCATCGCGGGGGTGGACCACTTCTCCGCGAGTCTCGACGCCCACCACGAGCGGGAGATCCCCCGCGCCGACGTGTTCCGCGCCGTGCACCGGGTGCGGGAGGCGGGTGTGGCGGTGAGCTTCCACCTCACCGGAGCGGGGGCGGACGACCCCTACCTCGCCGACATCACCCGCGCCGTGGACGAGGAGTTCGGCGGTCAGGTCCCCTCGCTCGTCAACGAGGTGCGGCCGTTCGGCCGGGCCGCCTCCTGGGCGGCGTCCGCCCGCACCGGTCCGGAGGCGGGCGCGGTCTCCCCGTGCGCCATGGCCGCCTGGCCGGTGGTCGCCTTCGACGGGACGGTGCTCGCCTGCTGCAACCAGGACACCGTGGACCGGCGGCCGGCCCCCGCCCACCTGCGCCTCGGGCACCTCGCCACCGACGACTGGGCGGCCGTACGCCGGCGGGCCCTGGAGTCTCCCGTGCTGCGCATGATCCGCACGGTCGGCCCCGCCCATCTGGCCGCGCGCTCCGGTGTCCCCTCCCGGGGTGCCTCCTACTGCGACGGCTGCCGGTCCCTGGGGTCCGACGGCAGGGTCGCCGCCGAGGCGGACGCGGTGGCGGCGGGGGCCGCGGGTGCGCTGCTGGACCTGGCCGCGGCCCACCGCGGAGCGGCCGAGGGGCCGGTGGGTGTCGTACGGCATCACGGCTGCGCCGCGTACGCGCCGCTGGTCACGGCCCGCGTGACCGCCGCGGGCGGTTCCCGGTGAGCGCCGCCGGGCCGAGCTCATCGGCACGGCTGCGGGTCACCCTGGGGCTGCTGGACGCGGAACTGCTGCGCGCGATGGGGCACATGTGGCGCGAGGAGGAATTGCTGCCGCGCTACCGGCGCTATCTGTGCGCCATGCACGCCGTGGTGCGGGCCTCCGTCCCGCTGATGGAACGCGCCCTGGAGCGGGCCGTGCTGCTGGACGTCTGCGGCGATCCGCTGGCAGGTCCGCTGGCGGCGTACCTCCGCGAGCACATCCGGGAGGAGGAGGGCCACGACGTCTGGCTGCTGGAGGACATCCGTGCGACGGGTTCGCTGCCCGCCGACGCCCTCGCCCCGATGCCCTCGCCGGTCGTCGCCGCGCTCGCCGGCTCCCAGTACTACTGGATCGAGCACCACCACCCGGTGGCCCTGCTCGGCTACATCGCGGTGCTGGAGGGGTACGCGCCCCCGGCAGGCCTGACCTCCCGCATCGCGCGCACGACCGGTCTGCCGGAGACCGCCCTGCGGACGGTGCGGGAGCACGCGGCGCTGGACACGGGCCACCTGGACGAGCTGTACGCGCTGCTGGACCGGCTGCCGCTGACCCGCGGCCAGGAGTCCGACGTGACGGTCAGCGCCCTCCACTCCCTCGACGCGCTCACCAGGCTGTTCGTCCGGCTCGGGCGCTCCGCGGCGGCGCCGCCGCCGCGGAGGGCCGGACCTCTCTCACCGACGGGAGTCACCCCATGACAGGACCACCCGACAGCAGCGGTCTCCCCGGGACACCCGGGCACGGTGAACCGCCCGTGCTGCCGGCCGCGTTGCACGAGGCCGGTCTGCCGGTGGACATGCTCACCGACGAGCAGCGGCTCGTGCTCAGCCAGCTCACGGAGGAGGAACTCGCCGTGCTGCTGGACATCAAGAGCCGGCTGGACGCGGTCGAACCCGAGGTCCGGGCACACGGCGAGATCGCCGGCGGCGCCCTGTTCTGAGCCGTGTCCGCGCGGTCCGGCCGGTCCCGGGGCCCGGGGGCGGACCCCGCGGACCCGGCGGGCAGGGCCGGTACGCACCGGCCCTGCCCGCCCGACAGCCCCGCCCCGCCCGGCCCCGCAGAGAAGGGATCGTCATGAACTGCCCCACGTGCCGCCAGGACCTGCCGGAGGACGCCAGGTTCTGCTCGTCCTGCGGGACGCCGTGCGCCGTCGCCGCAGCCCCCGGGGAGGACGAGCGCAAGCCGGTGACGGTGCTCTTCTGCGACCTCGTCGGCTCCACCGCCCTGTCGGGGGTCCTGGACCCGGAGACCCTGCGCACGGTGACGCTGCGGTACTTCGAGGCGATGAGCGCACAGATCGTGGCGCGGGGCGGCACTCCGGAGAAGTTCATCGGGGACGCCGTGATGGCGGTGTTCGGTGTGCCGGTGGTCCGGGAGGACGACGCCCGGCGTGCGCTGGACGCCGCGCTCGGCATGCGGGACGCCCTGGCCGCGCTCAACGAGGAGCTGAGCGCGACGCTCGGCATCACCCTGGCGACCCGGATCGGCGTCAACACCGGCCAGGTGGTCGCCGGTGGCGACGCGACGGCCCGTCAGGCCCTGGTCTCGGGAGAGACCGTCAACATCGCCGCACGCCTGGAGCAGCACGCCGGCGCCGGCGAGATCCTCCTCGGCCCGGACACCCTGCTCGCCGCCGGGCCCACGGTCTCCGCCGAGCCCACCGGGCCGCTCCGGCTGAAGGGCAAGCAGGACAGCGTGGAGGCCTACCGGCTGCTGGCCCTGGGCGCGGACGATCCGGCGCTGCTGCGCCGCTTCGACGTGCCCTTCGTCGGACGTCACTCCGAGCAGGGTGCGCTGGACGCGGCCCTGTCGGACACGGTGAGCGAGGGCAGTGCCCGTCTGCTGCGCGTCTCCGGCGAGCCCGGCATCGGCAAGACCCGGCTCATCCGGGAGTGGCTGGCACGGCGTTCCGCCTCGGGACTCCTCTCCTACGGGGCCGGCCGGTGCCGTGCCCACGGCGACCAGGGCACGCTCACCCCCCTCGCCGACGCCCTGCGCGGAGTGCCGGACCTCACCGCCGCCCCGGAGCGGCCGCGGGGCCGTACCGCCCGGTCGGGCACGGCGGCCGAGGACGCGGCGGCCCTGCTCTCCGCGGGCGTACTGCGCGACGGGACGCCGAACGCCCCGTTCGAGGACCTGTGCGCCGCCCTGGCCACGACGCTGGGCCGGGCCGCCCGGAGCCGGCCCTACGTGCTGGTGCTCGACGACACCCACGAGGCGGCGCCCCTGCTGATGCGCACGCTGGAGCGGCTGGCGGACGGTACGGGGCCGGCCGGTGTGCTGATGGTCTGTGTGGGCCGCCCGGACGGGACGGCCGACACCGAGGGCTGCCTCCAGCTCACGGGGCTGCCCCGCGAGGAGAGTCTCCGGCTCGCCCAACTGCTGGCGGGGCTCGACGGCGGCGCGGGCCCGGTGGACGAGCGGCTCCTGTCGCGTGCCGAGGGCAATCCCCTCCATCTGGAACAGCTGCTGGTCGGCGGCGGGGTGGACAGGGTCGCCTCGGACGGAGGCGGCGGGCTGCCGCCCACGCTCCAGGCCCTGCTCGGCGCCCGGATCGGTGCGCTGGCCCGGACGGAGCGGACCGTGGTCGATCTCGCCGCCGTGGTCGGCCGCGAGTTCACCGCGGTGGAGCTCCTCCTGCTGGAGACGTCCGCGCGGCTCGCGGAGCGGCGGGGCCCCGCGGTGGTGGAGGTGTCCCCCGCGGAACGGGCTCACCACCTGGGTCGCATCGAGGAGGTGCTGGCGGCGCTGACCGGGCGGCGCCTGGTGGAACCCGCTCCGGGGACGGGGCAGTCGGGCTACCGGTTCAGCAGTGGTCTGGTGCACGAGGTGACGTACGCGTCGCTGTCCAAGCGGGCCAAGGCCGACCGCCACGCCTGGGCGGCCGAACTGCCCCGGGTGCTGCGGGCCGGTGACGGCGCCGTCGGCGGCCATCTCGAACGGGCCTGCCGCTACCGGACCGAGCTCGGGCTGCTCGACGACCGGACCGGGCAGCTCCGCGGCCGTGCAGCGGCCGCGCTGGGCCGCGCCGGGGCCCAGGCCGCGTCCCGGTCCGACCTCACCTGGGCGGACGACCTGCTGGAGCGGGCGGTCGAGCTGGACCCGGAGGACGCGGGCTCGGTCCGCAGGCTCGGCGAGGTCCGGGTGGCCCTCGGGCGCACCGCGAGCGGCGCCGGACTGCTGCGCCGGGTGAGCGGGATGGAGGCGGTGCCGGTGGAGTCCGCGCACGCCAGGCTCGCGCTCGCGGTGCTGGATCCCTCGGGCCCGGGCCCCGGTCTCACGGCCACGGCGCGGGCGGTGCTCCCGGTCTTCGAGGCGGCCGGGGACGCGGTCGGCCGGGCCAGGTCGCATCTGAGGCTCGCCCAGCACCTCCAGCAGGCAGGCCGGCACGAGGAGGCGGAACGCGACCAGGCGTGCGCCCTGGAGCAGGCGGTCCTGGCGGGGGCCGAGCCGGAACGGGCCGGCGCTCTCGGCGCCATCGGCATCTCGCTGTGGCGCGGTCCGGTGCCGGCCCCCGAGGCGGTGGCCCGCTGCCGTGCGCTGCTCGCGGCGCACGGCGAGGGCCGCCCGACGGTCCGGCTCACCCTCAACTGCCCGCTCGCGGTGCTGTACGCCCTCCAGGACCGGCCGCGTGAGGCGCGTGCCTGTATCGCCGAGGCCCGGGATCTCGCCGGGAAGCTGCGGTTCGCCGAGGCCGAGGTGTTCCTGCCGGTGTTCGGGGCCGCGGTGGAGGCGCTGCTCGGCCACGGCCCGGCGGCGCTGGCCCTGCTGGCGCGGGCGGACGAGGCGGCCCGGCGCGCCGACGCGGGCGGGCTGCGGACGGCGGTCGCGCTGGACGCGGCCCGGATCGAGCTCGACGGGGGCCGGACCCGGCGGGCGGCGGCCTGGGTCGCGGGCGTCGGGGAGGCGGCGGAGCTGAGCCCCGCGGACGCCGTCGACCTGAACGGGCTGCGGGGCCGGCTGGCCGCCGCCGACGGGCGTCCGGCGGAGGCGGCCGGTCACGCCGACCGGGCGGTGCGGGCGTCGCTGCTGACGGACTCCCCGCTGGTCCGGGCGACGGCGGAGCTGGACCGGGCCCGGACCCTGTTCGCGCTGGGGCGGCGGGCTCCCGCCCTGGCCTCGGCACGGGCGGCGCGGGAGCACTTCGTGAGCAAGGGGCACCTTCCGGGTGCCCGCCTGGCCGCCGGCTGCGTGCCGGACGAGGCCATGGTCACCACGACGGAGAGGAGCTGACCGATGGGAACCGTCGGAACAGGCACGGTGCCGGGGCAGGGGCTCACCTGGAGCCTGCGCGGGCGCGGCCCCGAAGACGTACCGGTGCCCGCGGACGAGGGGCCCCCGGGCGGTCTGCCCGCGAAGCAGGCGACGGGGCGCGGTGTGCGGGTGTGCGTGGTGGATTCGGGCGTGGAGCTCGACCACCCGCTGGTGGGTCCCGTGGAGAGTTCGTGGGTGGTGGTCAAGGACCCGGGGAGCGGGGCGGTCACGGTCGAGCCGACAAACACCGGCGACACCTGCGGGCACGGGACGGCATGCGCGGGGATCATCCGCCGCACCGCGCCCGACTGCGAGATCCACAGCGTGCGGGTGCTCGGCGAGCGTTTCTCCGGCACCGGTGACGTCCTGATGGCCGGGCTGCGGTGGGCCGTGGAGCAGCGCTTCGACGTGGTGAACCTGAGCCTGTCGACCACCCGGTCCCGCTTCGCCCCCGAGCTGCACGGGCTGGCCGACCAGGCCTACTTCGGCCGTACGGTGATCGTCGCGTCGGCGCACAACACGCCGGTGGAGAGCTTCCCCTGGCGGTTCGCCTCGGTGATCTCCGTGGGCAGCCACCAGGAGGACGACGAGCTTCACCTGTACAACCCGCAGCCGCCGGTGGAGTTCTTCGGGCCGGGGCAGAACGTGTCGGTGCCGTGGCTGGGCGGCACGACGATCCGCACCACCGGCAACAGCTTCGCCACCCCGTACGTCGCGGGGCTCTGCGCCCGTGTCCTGTCCGGGCACCCCAGGATGACGGCCTTTCAGCTCAAGAACGCCCTTTACCTGTCCGCGGCCAACGTGCACGCGGACCCGCGTCCCTCCACTGCGGCAGGAGATACCCGTGACGACTCCGAGAACTGACGCCATGCTCCCTCCGGCGTCCTTCCCCGTACCCGGCCCGGGTGATGCCGCCCGGCACGAGCTGCTCCAGTCGGTCGTCGACGTGGCGCGCGCCATCTTCGGGGCGGCGGCGAGCTCCGTCTGCCTGCTGGACGAGGAGGCGGACGAACTGGTCTTCCAGGCGGTCTCCGGAGAGGGCGAGGAGTTCCTGGTGGGGCGCCGGTTCCCCGCGGGGCGGGGCATCGCCGGCTGGGTGGCGACCTCGGGCGAGCCGATGATCGTCGACGACCTGAGCCGGAACACGTCCTTCGACCGGTCGCTGGCGGAGTCGACGGAGTACGTCCCGGACGCCTTGATGGCCGCCCCGCTGATCAGCGACGCGCGTGTCCTCGGGGTGCTGGAGGTGCTGGACCCCTCGCCCCAGGCCCGGTCGGACGTCCGTGAACTGGATCTGCTGGCGATGTTCGCCCGGCAGGCGGCGGCCGCGCTGCGGGTGCTCGCCCCGCAGCAGGCGGACGCGGGGGTGCTGGAGGGCGAACGGCGCGAGGACGCGTTGCAGCTGCTCGGCAGCCTGGAACGGCTCCTGCGGGGCACGGGCTGAGGGCCCGTACGCTGGGCGTCGCGCGGGAGTGACGGCCGGGTCCGTAGGGCAGGAGCCGGGGAGCCGGGCGGTTCCGCGCGCCGGCCCCCTGTGGAAGGACACACCGTGAAGCTCGCTTTCTCGACCCTCGGAGTTCCGGGGATGCCCGTGGCGGACGTGGTGCGGCTCGCCGCCGGGAACGGCTACCACGGGGTGGAGCTGCGCGCCCATCCCGAGGAGCCGGTCCACCCGGGTCTCACCGCTCCCGAACGGGCCGCCGTCGTGGAGGAGTTCAAGCGGGGCGGGGTCGAGGTGCTGACCGTCGCCGGATATGTGAGGGTCGCCGCGGAGGGCGAGGACGGGCCGGTGCTCTCGGCGCTCACCGAGCTGGTGGAGCTGGCCCGGGACCTGGGGGCCGCGTACGTCCGGGTGTTCCCGGGCGGCGGGGACCAGGACGCGGCGGAGGCGGACGCGACCGCCGCCCGGCGGCTGGGCGCGGCCGCGCCGCACGCCGCCGACCTGGGTGTGCGGATCCTGCTGGAGACCCACGACTCGCACCGGGCCGGGGCGGATGTGGCGCGGGTCGTGGGAACGGTCGGGCACGGGCAGATCGGTGCGATCTGGGACGTGATGCACACCTGGCTCGCGGGCGAGGAGCCCGCGGCCACCCATGCGGTGCTGGCCCCGCACCTGGGATACGTCCAGGTGAAGGACATCGCGTCGGCCGAGGACACCACGCCGTTGGCGCTCGGTGCCGGGACGCTGCCGCTGAAGGAGTGCCTGGACACGCCCGCCTCCGACGGGTGGGTCTGCTGGGAGTACGAGAAGCGCTGGTACCCGGAGGCGGCCGAGCTGCCCGGCCTGCTGGCCGCAGGCCGGGAGCACCTGCTGGGGCTCGGCGCCCCGAAGCAGTAGGCAGGAGCTCCCCCGGAGCCGGGTCAGACCCGCGCCTCCTCGATCACCGGCACGGGTGGTGCGGCGGCACGGCGGGGGCCGGTCAGGGAGGTCAGGGCCACCCCGCCGACCAGCAGCGCGGCGGCGCACCACCGCAGCGGGCCGACCTCCTCGCCGAGGAGGAGCGCGGCCGACGACATGCCGAAGACGGGCACCAGCAGGGTGAAGGGGGCCACGGACGAGGCCGGGTGGTGGCGGAGCAGGAAGCCCCAGGCTCCGAAGCCGAAGACGGTGGAGATCCAGGCGACGTAGACGACGGTTCCGGCGCCGGCCCAGTCGAGCGAGGTCAGGGCCTCGGCGTCACGGTCCCACCCCTCGAAGAGCAGGGAGAGGCCGAGGAGCGGCAGTACGGGGACGGTCGAGACCCACACCATGAAGTTGAGGGAGTCCGGCGGGGCCGCCCTGCGGGTGATCACGTTGGAGACGCCCCAGCAGGCGGCCGCCAGGATCACCAGCGCGAAGGCGAGCACGGGCCCGCCCGCCCCCTCGTCGACGGCGGCGACCCCGATCCCCGCGAGCGCGACCCCCATCCCCAGGACCCGTGTCCTGCCGGGCCTCTCGGAGAGGACCAGGGCCGCGAACAGGGCGGTGAAGACGGCCTGGACCTGGAGGACGAGGGAGGAGAGCCCGGGGGGCATGCCCTGGTCCATCCCGATGAAGAGCAGCCCGAACTTGGCCACGCCCAGTGCCAGGCCGACGCCGATGACGTACTTCCAGGCCACCGTGGGCCGGCCGACGAGGAACACGGCGGGCAGCGCCGCGACGAGGAAGCGCAGGGCGGAGAAGAGCAGGGGCGGGAAGTGGGCGAGACCCACCTCGATGACGACGAAGTTCACACCCCAGACGGCGGCGACCAGCGCGGCCAGGGCGATGTGGAGGGGACGCATGGACCGAGCATCCGACGCCGGGACCATGTAGCACCAGCGCGGATTTCTTCATGGTTGGATTAAGCGCTGCTCACGCTTCCTTCCGTTCGGGGGTCCCGGTGCTCGATCTGTCCCGGCTGCGCGCCCTGCACGCCGTCTCCGTCCACGGCTCGGTCGCGGGCGCGGCGACCGCGCTCGGCTACACCGCGTCGGCGGTCTCGCAGCAGATCACCAAGCTGGAGCGGGAGACCCGCACGACGCTCCTGGAACGCCGCGGTCGCGGCGTGGCGCTCACCGAGGAGGCGCTCCATCTGGCGTCCACCGCACAGCGGTTGCTGGCCATCGTGGAGCAGGCCGAGACGACGCTCGAACAGCGCAGGGGGCAGCCGACGGGACGGCTCTCCATCGCCGCGTTCGCCTCCGCCGCGCGCGGACTGCTGCCCGGGGTACTGGCGGAGCTGGGGCGGGAGCATCCGGCGCTGGACGCACGGCTCACCGAGGTCGATCCGCACCTCTCCGTCGACCTGGTGGCGAAGGGCGTGGTCGATCTGGCGGTGGCCCACGACTGGGACATCAGCCCGCTGCCCGCACCGGAGGGCCTCGCACAGGCGGTGCTCGGTGAGGACCGGTGCGACCTGCTGGTGCCACAGGGGCATCCGCTCGCCGGCCGCCAGGCGGTCCGGCGGGAGGAGCTGGCCTCCGAGCGGTGGGTGTGCCAGCCGCCGGGCACGGTGTGCCACGACTGGCTCCTGCGGACGCTGCGTGCGGCGGGGTGCGAGCCGGACATCCGGCACCAGGCCGAGGAGAACCACACCCAGCTGGCCCTGGTCGCCGCCGGGCTCGGCGTGGCGATGATGCCCCGGCTGGGCAGGGGTCCGCTGCCGGAGGGCGTGGTCGCGGTGCACCTGGACCCCGTGCCGGTGCGGCGGCTGTACGCGCTGTGGCGGACGGAGGCGGCGCGGCGGCCCGCGATCATCGCGGCGGTGGCGACGCTGCGGGGAGCGGCGGCCGAGGTGCTCCGCACGGCCCGGTGAGGGGATGGAGCGGAGCGGCACTCCTGACGACCTCTCATGAATACACAACAATTATTGCGCAATTTTTATTGTGCATATTTTCCTCTCTGCCTAGGCTCAGGAACATGGCCACGGAGAAGAAGACGCAGAGCATCACCGATCTCGACGCGCTGAAGGTCTTCGCCCATCCCCTGCGCATCGCCCTCTACCGACACCTGAGGACGAAGGAGGCCGCCACCGCCTCCCAGCTCGCGGAGCAGGTGGACGAGGCAGTGGCGTTGGTCAGCTACCACCTGCGCAAGATGGCGGCCCACGGATTTCTCGTCGAGGCACCGGAGCTGAGCACGGACGGTCGCGAACGCTGGTGGAAGCTCACGTCGGACCGGGGGTGGAGCTTCCGCAGCTCCGACTTCACGGGGGACCCCGAGGGCGCGGCGGTGGTCGGACAGGTGACACGCCATCTGCTCTCGACCCGGGCGGAGCGGTACTCCGCTTATCTCGACCAGCAGGCGGCATGGTCCGAGGAGTGGACCGACGCCGCGTTCAGCTCCGAGTACACACCGCGGCTGACCGCGGCGGAACTGGCGGAGTTGGGCCAGGAGATCGCAGCGCTCGTGCAGCGTTACGGCGAACGCGGCCGGGCTGCCGAGGCCGCCGGCGGCACCACGGGCCGCGAGCATGTCGCCCTTCATCTGTACGGCTTCCCCTACCGCTCCCCCGGCGGCACGGCATGACGGAGCCCGGCGCGATACCGGCCCCGGCCGGATCGCCGCCCGCCCACCGGGACGCGAACGTGCTGCGCTGGCTCGGCGCGCTCACCCTCTCGCTCCTGGGCGACAACGTGTACTTCCTGGCCCTCTCCTGGGCGGCGATCCACGTCGGCGGCCCCGCCGAGGCGGGGATGGTCCTGGCCGCAGGATCCCTGCCGCGCGTCGTCCTCATGCTGGGCGGAGGCGTGCTGGCCGACCGGCTGGGGCCGCGCAGGGTGATGATCGGCAGCGACCTGACGCGCTGCGCGGTGATCCTGGCCATGGCGGGCATCCTGGCCGTCTCGACCCCGGGCGTGTGGTTGCTGGTGCTGCTGGGTCTGGTCTTCGGGGCGGTGGACGCCTTGTTCCTGCCCTCGGTCGGCGCTCTGCCGCCACGGATCACAGGGCCGGACCAACTGGCCCGTGTGCAGGGCCTCCGGGGCCTCGCCACCCGTGCGGCCACCATCGGAGGTTCGCCGCTCGGCGGTCTGGCGCTGGCAATGGGGGGTCCGGCCTCCGCATTCGCGGTCGCCGGTGCCATGTTCGCCGTGTCAGTGCCGCTACTGATCGCCTTGAAGGTCGCACCCCTCCCCCGGGCCGACGGCGAGCAGGCCGGGGCGCGTGGCACCCCGTGGCACGACCTCGCCGACGGGCTCCGGCACATTCGGCGCGACCGGGTCCTGGCTCCGCTGGTGCTCGTCATCGCGATAGGCGACCTCGGCTTCGCCGGACCGCTGAACATCGGCCTGACCCTCCTGGCGGACGAGCACGGCTGGGGCGCCGCCGGACTCGGCTGGATCGTGGGCGGCTTCGGCCTGGGGGCGGCCGGTGCCTCCCTCCTCCTGACCGCCCGCGGCCACCTCCCGCGCGCGGGGCTCGTGCAACAGGGCTGTCTGACTCTCGGGGCGGTGGCCATCGGCGCGCTCGCCTTCGCCCCCTCCCTCGGCGTCGCGGTCGGGGTCGGAATCACCATCGGCCTCACCGCCGGACTCAGCGGGGCCCTGTGCGCGGCCCTTCTGCAGACGGCCGCCGATCCCGCGTACCTCGGCCGGGTCAGCTCGGTGGCGGCCCTGTCCTCGCTGGGCCTCGCTCCGCTGACGTATCCCCTCAGCGGAGCGGCCATCGCCGCATGGGGGACGCAGCCGGTCTTCACCGTCAGCGCCGCGTTCGTGGCGCTCGGGGCACTCGTCGGATTCAGCACCCGGTCGTTGCGGTGCGCCGAGCTGCCGGGGACGAGAGCGGGAGCAACCACGGCGGTGCCTTCCGGCCCGGCCGGAGGCTGAGGCCCGGTCGCCGCACCCATGTCCGGGCATGTCCCCCCTGCTCCCCGCGTGTCCCGGCCGTTCTCGGGCGGCCCTCTTGACTGGTAGTTACTTTCCATATATCCGTACCTTCTTGGAAGTTTCTTTCAGCACCGGAAGGGGCTCACGTGCACCACCGCACCTCCAGACGCACCCTCCTCACCGCCACCGCGGCGACAGCCGTGGCCGCGGCCACCGGCGTCGCCGCCCTCCCCGGCACCGCGCAGGCAGCCGCCGCCCGCACGTCCTCGGACAGCCGTCTCAAGCGGCTCATCGCCCGGATGAGCCTGGAGGAGAAGGTCGGCCAGCTCTTCGTGATGCGGGTGTACGGCCACTCCGCCACCGAGCCCGACCAGGCGGACATCGACGCCAACCTCAAGGAGATCGGGGTCCGCGACGCCACCGAGCTGATCTCCACGTACCACGTCGGCGGCATCATCTACTTCGCCTGGGCGCACAACACCCGCGACCCGCACCAGATCGCCGACCTCTCCAACGGCATCCAGCGGGCCGGGCTCGCCGGACCCACCCCGGTGCCGCTCCTCGTCTCCACGGACCAGGAACACGGCATCGTGTGCCGGGTGGGCGAGCCCGCGACGCTGCTGCCGGGCGCGATGGCGCTGGGTGCGGGCGGTTCACGCACCGACGCGCGCACGGCGGGCCGGATCGCCGGGGCCGAGCTCGCGGCCCTGGGCATCAACCAGAACTACGCGCCGGACGCGGACGTCAACGTCAACCCGGCCAACCCGGTCATCGGCGTGCGTTCCTTCGGCTCCGATCCGGACTCGGTCGCCGGGATGGTCACCGCGCAGGTGAAGGGCTATCAGAGCTCGGGCGTCGCCTCGACGGCCAAGCACTTCCCGGGCCACGGGGACACCAGCACCGACAGCCACACCGGCCTGCCGGTCATCAGCCACACCCGCGAGCAGTGGGCCGAGCTGGACGCACCGCCGTTCCGGGCCGCCGTCGCCGCCGGGATCGACTCGATCATGACGGCCCACATCGTGGTGCCGGCCCTGGACCCGTCGGAGGACCCGGCCACCCTCTCGCACCCGATCCTCACCGGCATCCTGCGCGAGGAACTCGGCTACGACGGTGTGGTGGTCACCGACGCCCTCGGGATGGAGGGCGTACGCACGAAGTACGGCGACGAGCGGGTGCCCGTCCTCGCGCTGCTGGCCGGCGTCGACCAGCTGCTGAACCCGCCGGACCTGAAGGTCGCCTGGAACGCCGTACTGAACGCGGTGCGCAGCGGCGAGATCAGCGAGGCCCGCATCGAGGAATCGATTCTGCGCATCCTGCGGCTGAAGACGAAGCTGGGCCTGTTCCGCGACCCGTACGTCACCCACCGGGGCGTCGACCGCACCGTCGGCATCCGGTCGCACCTCGCCGACGCGGACAGGATCGCCGAGCGCACGACGACGCTGCTCGCCAACACCGGCGCGCTGCTGCCGCTGTCCCGCCGGTCCCACAGGAACCTGCTGGTGGTCGGGGCCGATCCCGCCTCCCCCAGCGGCACGACGGGTCCCCCGACGACCACCCTCGCCGGGGCCTTCACGGAGCTGGGGTACACGGCGACCGCGCTGTCCACCGGCACCGCCCCGACCCAGGCGAAGATCGCGGAGGCGGTGGCCGCGGCACAGGGCAAGGACGCCGTGGTCGTGGGCACGT
Source organism: Streptomyces sp. NPDC055962 (assembly GCF_042270185.1). NCBI lineage: Bacteria > Bacillati > Actinomycetota > Actinomycetes > Kitasatosporales > Streptomycetaceae > Streptomyces > Streptomyces sp. NPDC055962. Next base: position 358,983 of record NZ_JBHJYN010000002.1, on the reverse strand, counting down.
ACAACGTCACGGCGACCAGCACGCAGCGCACCCTGGTCAGCGCCCTCGCGGCGACCGGCGTCCCGGTGATCACGGTCGCGATCCGGAATCCGTACGACATCGCCCAGCTGGCCGGGACGGGGTACACCGCGAGCCTGGCCGCCTACTCCTGGACCGATGTCGAACTCCGGGCGGCCGTACGGGTGATCGCGGGCCGGGCGGAACCGAAGGGCCGGCTCCCGGTGCCGGTGCAGCGGGCGGACGCCCCCGCGCAGGCGCTCTACCCGGTCGGCTACGGCCTGTCGTACAGGTCCTGAGACCGGCGGGCCGTGTCCGCCGGGTGTGCTCACACCCGGCGGACGCGGCCCGCCTCGGAGCCGTACGGGCCTGTTACGGCCTCAGCGTGCCCCGGTTCCGCTGGAGTTCGTCGTCCCGCTTGTCGAGACGGGCGTCGAACTTCGCGAGCGGCTTCGCCTTCGCCGGGTCGGCCTCGACGGCCGCGGGGGCGACCCCGGCCCAGCGGAGGATGGCCGCGGTGGCCCGGGCCTTCTCGTCGGCCACGAGGCCGGCGACCTTGGAGCCGTGGTTGCCGCCGGGCACGGTGTAGACGTAGCTGTCCCTGGCGCCCTTGCCGAGGCGGAAGGGCTCGGCGCCCCACGGGTCGTTCTCGCCGTAGACGTACAGCATGTGCCGGGCGTTGTTCCTGACCCAGCTGTCCACGTCACGCATCGCCGAGTGCTGGAACGTCATCGGGATGGAGCGGGGCACGAAGCTGCGCGGCGGCTGGTAGCCGTAGCGGCTGAGCTTGCCGAGCCAGGGCTGCCGGATGTCGGGCGAACCGAGCTGGGTGCCGGCCTGGTAGTAGTACGGCGTGTAGGTCTCCAGCCCCTGGTCGGCGTAGGCGGAGAAGCCCGAGATGCCGTCGACGGAGTCCCAGATCTCCTGGTCGGTGGCGTGCGCCGCGTCGGCCGGGATGCTCTCGCAGTCGGCGAGCAGGCTGTACTGCCAGAAGGCCCAGACGTAGTCCATGACGACGGCCTCGTACGCCTTGTCGAGCGTGCCGACCGTGTCGAAGGTGAGGCCGTTCCCGGCTGCGTACGCCTCGTACTTCTTCTCCAGCGGCGCACGGCGGACGAGCGCCTCACGCTGGACCCCGGCCAGCCTGTCCCGGCACTCCTCGGTGCCGACGCGCGCGAGGAACCGGTCGTACGCGGAGTCCTCGTCGTTGACCACGTCGTTGGGCGCGACATAGGCGACGACGCCGTCCATGTCCTTGGGGTAGAAGCGCTCGAAGTAGGTGGCGGTCATGCCGCCCTTGGAGCCGCCCGTGGTGAGCCAGTTCTCCGAGTAGATCTTCTTCAGTGCCGTGAAGACGCGGTGCTGGTCGCTGGCCGCCTGCCAGATGTCGAGCTTCGACCAATCGGCGGGTGACGGGCGGGACGGGGTGAAGAACCGGTACTCCAGGGAGACCTGGTTGCCGTCGATGATCTGCGTCGGCTCACTGCGGCTGGGGTTGGTCGAGACGTTGTAGCCACTGGTGAAGAAGACCGTGGGCCGGGCCGTGTCCTTGTGCAGCAGCGTGACGCGCTGCTGGAAGGTCCCCTTGGAGGGGTGCCTGTGGTCCACCGGCTGGGTGTAGTTCAGGACGAAGAAGCGGTAACCGGGGTACGGCTTCTCCTCGATCAGACTCATGCCCGGGATGGCCAGGATGCGGTCCTTGATGTCCTCGCTGCTGTTCTCGCCGCTGGTGGCCGAGCCGCTGCCGGTCGAGCTGCTCTGCTTCGCGGCCGGTTCCGCGGCGGTGGCCGCACCGGCCGAGGCCCCGGTCGCACTCACTGTGCCTATGAGCACCGCGAGCGACAGAATGCCTCTGAGCGCCTTGCGCATGCACCCTCCCCTTGATTCACGACAGTCGCCGTGAACCTAGCGGGGGCACCGCCTGCCACGCCAGACCCACCCGCGTGTCAGCACAGGATCCACCCGGTGGACCCCGAGGACCCTCCGACCGCACCCGAGGCACGGACGCAGCGGTTGAGCGCGTGCACCGTGACCGGGCCGGCCAGCCTGGTGAAGCCGCCGCTGTCGACGACCGCGTGTCCGCCCCTCGGCTGCAGCGACACCCGCATCGCCCGTCGCGCCCCCGGCTTCCTGGCGACCGTGACGGCGCAGGCGTAGGCGCGGCTCTTGTACACACGCAGCGAACCGGTCGGGAACGTCACCGTTTTGACCAGCCGCCCGGAGCAGGCCGACGCGGCGTGGGCGGGGGCCGAGCCGGCGGGACCCGTCACGAGGCCGAGGGCCCCGAGCAGCGGCAGGACGAGCAGCACCACCGCCGCACGCCGGCCTCCCGGCCGCCTCTCCGGACCCACCGGCCTCACCGGCCTCGTCACACCGTCCACCCTGTCCACCCCGCCCGCTTCATCGAACACACCTTCCCTGGCCGGACGCACGTACGCACGGGTCTACGACGCGGGAAGGGCGTCCGGAGGTTGCGGGACGGGGTCACGAGGTCAGACGCCCGCCGGGGTGTCCTCCCCGATGCCCTCCCCTATGAAGGTGCGCCACAGCCGGGCGTACGCGCCGTCCCTGGCCAGCAGCTCGTCGTGGGTGCCGTCCTCGGCGACCCGGCCCCCGTCCATCACCACGACCCGGTCGGCGCGCGCGGCCGTCGTCAGCCGGTGGGCCACCACCAGCGTGGTGCGCCGGCCCGCCAGCCGGTCGGTTGCCTGGTTGACCTGCGCCTCACTGGCCAGGTCGAGGGAGGCGGTCGCCTCGTCGAGCAGCAGGATGTCCGGGTCGACCAGCTCGGCCCGGGCGAGCGCGATCAGCTGGCGCTGCCCGGCGGACAGGTTGCGGCCCCGCTCGGCCACCTCGTGCAGGTAGCCGCTCTCCAGCGTGGCGATCATCTCGTGCGCGCCGACCGCTCTGGCCGCCGCCTCCACCTGTGCGTCGGTGGCCTCCGGCCGGCCGTAGGCGATGGCGTCGCGGATCGTGCCCTCGAAGAGGTAGGCCTCCTGCGGCACGACTCCGAGGCGGTGGCGGTAGGCGGTCCTGTCGAGCCGGCGCAGGTCCGTGCCGTCGGCCGTGACCCGTCCGCTCGTCGGGTCGTAGAAGCGGGCGACGAGCTTGACCAGGGTGGACTTGCCCGCTCCCGTCTCGCCGACGAAGGCGACCGTCTGGCCCGCCGGGATGCGCAGGTCGATCCCCGTGAGGGCCTCCTCCTCGCCGGTGTAGGCGAAGGACACGTCCTCGAAGGCGATCTCGCCGCGCAGCGACGTCACGTCCTGCGGCTCGTCGTGATCGGCCGTGGAGGTCGGCTCCCGCAGGAGTTCCTGGATCCGGCCGAGGGAGACGCTGGCCTGCTGGTAGCCGTCGAAGACCTGGGAGAGCTGCTGCACGGGGGCGAAGAACAGGTCGATGTAGAGCAGATAGGCGACCAGCGCGCCCGTGGTCAGGGTGCCGTTGTCGACGCGGCCCGCGCCGACGATCAGCACGGCGGCCGCCGCGACCGAGGCCAGCAGCTGCACGAACGGGAAGTAGACGGAGATCAGCCACTGCCCGCGCACCCTGGCCTGGCGGTAGTGGTCGCTGCGCGCCGCGAACCGCTCGGCCCCGTCGCGCTCGCGCCGGAACGCCTGCACGATCCGCAGCCCGGCGACGGACTCCTGGAGGTCGGCGTTGACGACGCTGATGCGGGTCCGCGCCAGCTCGTACGCCGTGACGCTCTTGCGGCGGAAGAAGAACGTGCCGACGATCAGCAGCGGCAGCGTCGCGAAGACGACCAGGGCCAGCTCGACGTCGAGGACGAGGAGCACGACCGTGATGCCGAGGAAGGTGACGAGAGAGACGAAGGCGGTGACCAGACCGGTCTGAAGGAACGTGGACAGCGCGTCGACGTCGGTCGTCATGCGGGTCATGATCCGGCCGGTCAGCTCGCGCTCGTAGTAGTCGAGGCCGAGCCGCTGGAGCTGCGCGAAGATCTTGAGGCGCAGCGAGTACAGCACGCGTTCACCGGTGCGTCCGGTCATCCGGGTCTCGCCGATCTGCGCCGCCCACTGCACGAGGACGGCGAGCAGGCCGAGGGCGGCAGCCGCCCAGACGGCGCCGAGCGCCATCTTGGTGACACCGTCGTCGATCCCGTGCCGGATCAGCACGGGCAGCAGCAGGCCCATGCCCGCGTCGACGGCCACCAGCCCCAGGCTCACGAGCAGCGGGAGGCCGAAGCCGTGCAGCAGCCGGCGCAGGCCGTACGACTTCTCCGGGCGCGCCGCGCTCGTTTCGTCGATGGCGGGGGTGTCGGTGGCCGGCGGGAGCGCCTCGACCTGGGCGAGGAGCTCCGGGGTGGCGGGCATGCCGGAGGCGGCCGCGTCGCGCTGCTCCTCCTTGCGGATCCACAGCCCGGGGGTGACACCGGTCTCGGCGTCGAACTCGGCGTCCAGCTCCTCCTGGAGCGCGCGGTCGTCCTCGGGCGCCGGGGCGACCGTCGGCAGGTGCCCGGGAGAGGTGCCGCCCATCTCGTCCGGGTCGGTGAGCAGCCTGCGGTAGAGCGCCGAGCGGCGCTCCAGCTCCGCGTGCGTGCCGATGTCGGCGAGCCGGCCCTGGTCGAGGACGGCGATGCGGTCGGCGAGGCCGAGGGTGGAGCGGCGGTGGGCTATCAGCAGGGTGGTGCGGCCCTCCATGACCTGGGCCAGGACCTCGTGGATCTCGTGCTCGACGCGTGCGTCGACGGCGGAGGTGGCGTCGTCGAGCAGCAGGAGTCGGGGGTCGGTCAGGAGGGCGCGGGCGAGCGCGACGCGCTGGCGCTGCCCTCCGGAGAGGGTGAGCCCGTGCTCCCCGACCTTGGTGTCGTACCCCTCGGGCAGGGCGGAGATGAAGCCGTGCGCCTGGGCGGCACGCGCGGCCCGCTCGATCTGCTCCTGGGTGGCACCCGGGTAGCCGTAGGCGATGTTGGAGCCGACGGACTCGGAGAAGAGGAAGCTGTCCTCCGGCACGAGGCCGATCGCGGCCCGCAGCGAGTCCTGGGTCAGCTCCCGGACGTCGTGGCCGCCGACCAGTACGGCGCCGTGCGACACGTCGTAGAAGCGGGGCAGCAGGAGCGAGACGGTGGACTTGCCGCTGCCGGAGGCTCCGACGACGGCCACCGTCTCGCCCGGCTCGATGGTGAGGGAGAACCCGTCGAGGACCGGGCGGTCCTCGTCGTAGCCGAAGCGGACGTCGTCGAACTCGACGCTCGCGGGCGCGTCGGCCGGGAGCCTCTTGGTGCCGTCCTTCAGCGACGGCTCGGTGTCGATCAGCTCCAGGACGCGCTCGACACCGGCCCTGGCCTGCTGGCCGACGGTGAGGACCATGGCGAGCATCCGGACCGGGCCGACGAGCTGGGCGAGGTAGGTGGAGAAGGCGACGAACGTGCCGAGCGTGATCTCGCCCCTGGTGGCGAGCCAGCCGCCGAGGGCGAGCATCGCGACCTGTCCGAGCGACGGGACGGCTTGGAGGGCCGGGGTGTAGCGGGAGTTCAGCCGGATCGTGCGCAGACGGCCTGCGAAGAGCCTGCGGCTGACCTCGCGCAGCTTCCCGGCCTCCTGCTCCTCCTGGCCGAACCCCTTGACGACCCGGACGCCGGAGACGGCTCCGTCGACCACTCCGGCCACGGCCGCCGCCTGGCTCTGGGCGTACCAGGTGGCGGGGAAGAGCCGGGCCTTGGAGCGGCGGGCGATGAACCAGAGGGCGGGGGCGACGGCCAGGGCGACGAGCGTCAGGGGCAGCGAGAGCCACGCCATGATCACCAGGGAGATGAGGAAGAGCAGGACGTTCCCGATGGTCATCGGGAGCATGAACAGGAGGCCCTGGATCAGCTGCAGGTCGCTGGTGGCACGCCCCACGACCTGCCCGGTGGAGAGCTCGTCCTGCCGCTTCCCGTCGAGCCGGGTGAGGGTGTCGTACATCTCGGTCCGCAGGTCGTGCTGGACGTCGAGAGCGAGCCGGCCGCCGTAGTAGCGGCGCACGAACGTGGCGGCGTAGACGATGAGGGCGGCACCGATGAGCAGGCCGGTCCACACGCCGAGGGAGCGGGTGTGGCTGCCGACGACGTCGTCGATGATCACCTTGGTGATGAGCGGGACGAGGGCCATCACGCCCATGCCCGCGAGGGAGGACCCCAGGGCCAGCACGACGTTGCGGCGGTAGCGCCAGGCGTATCCGCCCAGCCGCCTGCCCCACCCCTGTTGCTCCGCGCCCTGCTGCTCCGCGCCCGCCACCCGTGCCTCCTGATGTCCCCGTCGCCCCGCCTGACCTACCGCATGTCCCCAACGCGGCCGGATGCGGATTTCATCCTTCCGCAACAATTCTCGGCCGATGGGCGGAGAAGAGGGCGGGTGGTCCTAGGACCTCCGGGGTACGGATGATCACGCACCTACCGGTACGGGACCGAAGGACGGGGCAGGCGATGGCGAACGATCTCGGGGCGGAGGCCCACCTCTGCGGCCGGCTGTACGCGGCACTGGCGGAACTGCAGCGCCTGGGCGAGGGCGAGCACCACTCGCTCGGCAGGGCGGAGGTCCTGAAGAAGCTCGCCCTGGAGCCGTCGAAGCACCTGACCGAGCACCTCCACATGGCCGGGAAGTACCTGCTGGCGGCCAGGAACAGGGGGCAGGGCGCCACCGCCGCCGTGGTGTTCCGGTCGCTCCCGGATCTGCTGCCCTCCGGGAGGGGCCTGCCGGGCTCGCTGCGCGACACCGTGCTGCAGGGCCGCTTCCACGAGGGCCGCACGACGCAGGAGGCCACGATCGGCAAGGCCGGCTGAAGCGGGGGCCGGGCCGGAGCCCGGCCCCCTCTCCGCTAGAGGTGCGTCGGCTCGAACATCTTCAGCAGCGCGGGAAGCACCACCACCGACGGGCCGGGGGCCGCGAGGGCCTTGCCGAGGTCGGCGGCCAGGGTCTCCGGGGTCGTACGGACCGCGGGGACGCCGAAGGACTCGGCGAGGGCGACGAAGTCCGGGCGGGAGAGCTCGGTCGCGGTGGCCTCGCCGAAGGCGCCCGTCATGTACTCCCGCAGGATGCCGTAGCCCCCGTCGTCGACGATCAGCCAGGTGACCGGCAGGTCGTACTGGCGCACGGTGGCGAGCTCGGCGATCGAGTACATCGCGCCGCCGTCGCCGGAGACCGCGAGCACGGGCCTGGTGCGGTCGGCCGCGGCGGCGCCGATGGCGGCAGGGAAGCCGTAGCCGAGACCGCCCGCGCCCTGCGCCGAGTGCATCGTGTTCGGATGGCGGGCGTCGAAGGCGGACCAGGCCCAGTAGGCGAGGATCGTCATGTCCCAGAAGCTGGGCGAGGTGTCGGGCAGTGCCTCGCGGACGGAGGCGATCACCCGCTGCTCCAGCGTGAGGTCCTGGGCGGCGATCCGCTCGCGGACCCGCTCCAGCAGCTCCCGGACGCGTTCCGCCGCGGTGTCGTCCTTCCGCGGCTCCACCGCGTCCAGGAGGCCGGCGAGCGCCTCGCGCGCGTCGGAGTGGATGCCGAGCGCGGGGTGGTTGGACTCCAGCTTCCCGGCGTCGGCCTCGATCTGGATGACGCGGCCGCGCGGGGCGAACGTGTGGTAGTTCGAGGAGAGCTCCCCCAGTCCCGAGCCGACGACCAGCAGGACGTCCGCGGACTCCAGGAAGTCCGTGGTCCAGCGGTCCTCCAGCCACGACTGGAGCGAGAGCGGGTGCTCCCAGGGGAAGGCACCCTTGCCGCCGAAGGTGGCGACGACGGGGGCGTCGATCTTCTCGGCGAGGGCAAGCAGCTTGCCCGCCGCGTCGGAGCGCACGACCCCGCCGCCCGCGATGATCGCCGGGCGCTCGGCCTTCGACAGCAGGTGGGCGGCCGCGACGGTCAGCTCCGGGCGCGGGTACAGCTCACGGGGCGTGGCGTCCAGCGCGCTGACGACGGGCAGGGTGGTCTCGGCGAGCAGCACGTCCTGCGGGATCTCGACCCAGACCGGCCCGTGCGGGGCCGTCAGCGCGGACTCCCAGGCGGCGGCGATCGCGGAGGGGACCTGCGAGGCCGTGCGTACGGTGTGCACCGACTTCACGATGTCGCGGAAGGACGCCTTCTGGTCGCGGAGCTCGTGCAGGTAGCCGTGGCGCCCACCGCCGAGTCCGGCGGTGGGGATCTGGCTGGAGATCGCCAGCACGGGCGCCGAGGCCGCGGCCGCCTCCTGGAGGGCCGCCAGCGAGGTCAGGGCGCCGGGACCGGTGGAGAGCAGCAGGGGCGCCACCTCACCGGTGATCCGGCCGTAGGCGTCGGCGGCGAAGCCCGCGTTGTTCTCGACGCGCAGGCCGACGTACGAGAGCGAGGAGCGGCGCAGGGCGTCGAACATGCCGAGCGCGTGCTGGCCGGGCAGCCCGAAGACGGTGGTGGCGCCGAGTCCCTGGAGGGTCTCGACGACCAGGTCGCCGCCGTTGCGGCCGGGCGGCGGGTTCAGGGCCGCCTCCGCCTGCGCGGCTGTGAGCTGCGGCCGGTCGTCGTGGTCGTGACTCACTTGGTGCGGCCTTCCGCGATCTGGCGGGACATGATCGTCGTCAGCTCGTACGCCGTGTGCGAGGCGGCGACGGAGGTGATCTCCGCGTGGTCGTACGCCGGGGCGACCTCGACGAGGTCGGCCGAGACCAGGTGGCAGGAGGAGAGTCCGCGCACGATCTCCAGGAGCTCGCGCGAGGTCAGGCCGCCGGCCTCGGGCGTGCCGGTGCCGGGGGCGTGCGCCGGGTCGAGCACGTCGATGTCGATGGAGATGTAGAGCGGCCGGTCGCCGATGCGCTGCCGCAGCTGGTCGGCGATCTCGTCGACCCCGCGCCGCATGACGTCGGCCGAGGTGACGATGCCGAAGCCCATCTTGGCGTCGTCGTCCAGGTCCTGCTTGCCGTACAACGGGCCGCGGGTGCCGACGTGGGACAGCGCCTCCGTGTCGAGGATGCCCTCCTCGACGGCGCGGCGGAACGGGGTCCCGTGGGTGTACTCCGCGCCGAAGTAGGTGTCCCAGGTGTCCAGGTGCGCGTCGAAGTGGAGCAGGGCGACGGGGCCGTGCTTCTTGGCGACGGAGCGCAGCAGCGGCAGCGCGATGGTGTGGTCGCCGCCGAGCGTCATCAGCCGGGCGCCGGTGGAGAGCAGGTCGTCGGCGGCGGCCTCGATGGTCTCGACGGCCTCGTTGATGTTGAACGGGTTGGCCGCGATGTCACCCGCGTCGGCGACCTGGGCGAGCGCGAAGGGGGAGGCGTCCTGCGCCGGGTTGTAGGGGCGCAGGAGCCGGGATGCCTCGCGGATCGCGTTGCCGCCGAAGCGGGCGCCGGGCCGGTAGGAGACACCGGTGTCGAAGGGCACGCCGACGACGGCGACATCGGCGGTGCCGACCTCGTCGAGCCGCGGCAGCCGGGCGAACGTCGCGGGTCCGGCGTACCGCGGGACGCGGGAGGAGTCGACGGGGCCGCGCGGCGCTTCGTTGCTGCTCATGGGTGCGGGTGCCTTTCGTTCAGCCATGCACGCCTTGTGGGCGTTCATACGGTGTTCAGTCTGTCAGGGGCCGTTCGGACCCCCTGCTTCGGTGGCCCTGCGGGCCCTTGCCTCGGTGGCCGTTCGGGCCCTGCTTCGGTGGCCCTGCGGGCCCGCTTCGGTGGCCGGTCAGACGCCGACGGGGTCCGGGGCGGCCGTCTCCTCGGTCCCACGTCCCGCCAGCCGCTCGCGCCAGGCGCTGAGCACGGCCGCGTCCGTCGGCTTCGTCGCCAGGGAGACGACGACGTACACCGCGAGCGAGGCGAGCAGTCCGTAGTAGACGGGCTCGTTGGCGAGGATTCCGTATCCCGCCATCAGCCCGATCACCGCGGCACCGCCGACGGCCACGGCGGCCAGCGCGCCCGCCGCCGTGCCCCTGCGCCAGAGCAGCCCGCCGAGGATCGGCACCAGCAGCCCGCCGACGAGCAGGTTGTAGGCGACGGTCAGCGCCTCGACGACGTTGTTGAGCGCGATGGCGATCACGATGACCGCGACGCCCATGATGAGGATGAAGGCCCGGTTGCCCTTCACCTCGTCCCGTTCCACGCCGTCGTCCTTGGCGACCACACCCCGCAGCCGCGACCAGATGTCGTTGTTGGCCACGGTCGCGCAGGCGATCAGGGCGCCGGAGGACGTGGACATCACCGCGGCGAGCGCGGCGGCGAGCACCAGCCCCCGCACACCGACCGGCAGTTCGTCCTTCACGATCGTCGCGAAGGCCGCGTCCGCGCTGGGCAGCGTCGGGTACATGACCTTCGCCGCCGTGCCGATGACCGCACCGGCGACCGCGTACACCAGGCAGTACGTGCCGGCGACGGTGCCGCCCCAGCGCGCCGTGCGGTCGTTGCGGGCGGTGAACACGCGCTGCCAGATGTCCTGGCCGATCAGCATGCCGAAGGTGTAGATCAGGACGTACGTGAAGATCGTCTCGCCGCCGATGCCCAGCGGGTCGAAGTACTCGGTGGGCAGCTCCGCCTTCATCTCGCTGAAGCCGCCGGCCTTGACGACGGCGATCGGCAGGAGGAGCAGCAGGACGCCGATCGTCTTGACGACGAACTGCACCATGTCGGTGATCGTGATCGACCACATGCCGCCGAGCGTCGAGTACGCGACGACGATGGCGCCGCCCAGGATGATCGCGACGGTCCGGTTCACGTCGAACAGGACGTCGAAGATGGTGGCGTAGGCGATGGTCGAGGTGACCGCGAGCATCAGCGTGTACGCCCACATGACGACGCCGGAGATGACTCCGGCCCGTCCGCCGTAGCGCAGGTCGAGCATCTCGGAGACGGTGTAGACCTTCAGCCGGGCGATGCGCGCGGAGAAGAAGACGGAGAGCGCGAGCAGCCCGAGGCCGATCGTGAAGACCATCCACGCGCCGGAGAGCCCGTACTGGTAGCCGAGGCCCACGCCGCCGATCGTCGAGGCTCCGCCGAGGACGATCGCGGCCATGGTGCCGGAGTACATCCAGGGGCCGAGCCGCCGTCCCGCGACCAGGAACTCGCTCTTGGACTTGGCGCGGCGCATGCCCCACCAGCCCATGGCGAGCATGCCGGCCAGATAGACCACGATCACCGCGTAGTCGACAGCCATGGGCTTTCCTCCGTCTCGTTTCCGCTCAGGGGTCGGGGGTGGTCATGAAGACGGTAGGTGGCCGGAAGCCGACGCTGAAGTGTACGTTTTCTCCATCCTCACTCAGAAGAATGGATGGATCATCCATGCCCGACACGCCCGCCGGGCCTCCCACCCCGCCGATCCTCCTGACCGAACTGCTGGGCAGCCAGGAGCTCGGGCTGCGGCTGCTCGCGGGACCGGAGCAGGCGGATCTGCTCTGGGTGCACACCTCGGAGATGGCCGACCCGTACCCGTATCTGCTCGGCGGGGAGCTGCTGCTGACCGCCGGGGTCCAGCTCAGTGACGCGGACACCTATGTGGCCCGGCTGGTCGAGGCGGGCGCCTCGGCACTGGGCTTCGGGGTGACCCCGGTGTACGACACCGTGCCGGACGCCCTGGTGGCGGCCTGCGAACGGCACCGTCTGCCGCTGGTCGAGGTGCCTCCCGAGACCCGGTTCACCGCGATCGCCCGCGCGGTGTGGCGGCTGATGGCGGAGGCCCGGCACCGCGAGCTGCGCCGGGTCACCCGCGCCCAGCAGGCGCTGGCGACGGCGGCGGCCCGCCCCGACCCGGTGCCGGCGGTACTGCGCCAGCTCGCCGTGCAGCTGGAGGGCCGGGTCGCGCTGCTCACCGCGGACGGCGGGGTGCTCCACGCGGCGGGCGACCGCACCGCCCCGGACGTCCAGACGGCTCTGGCCAGGCTGGCACGGGTGGTGGTCCCGTCCACGGCCCCGGGGGCCGGGACCGGCGGGACCGCCGGGACCGCCCCGGGAGCCGGGACCGCCGGCCGTCAGCCCAGCCCCTCCTCGGCCGCCGAGTCCAGGGGCGGCGTCCACCTCTTCGCGTACGCCCTGGGGGGTGGGCAGGGGCTGGCCCTCGCCCTGGCGACACCCCGGCGCGACGCGGGCGACCACACCGTCGCCGGGATCGCCGTGGTGCTCCTCTCCCTGCTCACCGCCCCGCACCAGGGCGCCGACGCGGCGGGCCGCTCGGCGGCGCTGGTGCGGCTGCTGCTCGGCGCGGCACCGCCGGAGGTCGCTCCGCTGCTGGGTGACGGCGACACCTGGACGGTGGTCCACGCCCGCCGCACCGACGGCGCCCCCGCCGACCCGCTGAACGCCGGGGCGCTGGGCGCGGCGCTGGGCTCGGCCCTGTCCGACGGGGACCGGGAGACCGTACGGGTCCTGCTCCACGGCCGCCGCACGGTACCCCCGCAGCCGGGCTGGACCATAGGCGTCTCGGAGCCGTCCCCGGTCGAGGCCCTGCCCGACGCCGACGCGCAGGCGGCCCGCGCCCTGGGCCACGCCGTGGCCACCCGCGTCCCGGTGTGCGCGTACCGCCCCGGGGTCGGAGGTCTCGCCGGGCTCGTCCCGCCCGGCCGTGCCGAGGCCCACGCCCGCGCCCTGCTGGCCCCCCTCACCGGGCCCCTGGCCGAGACCCTGCGCTGCTGGCTGAGCCTCCACGGCAGCTGGGACCGTACCGCCGCCGCCCTCCGGGTCCACCGCAACACCGTCCGCCAGCGCGTCGCCCGGTGCGCGGCGCTGCTCGGCATGGACCTGGACGACATGGATGTACGGACGGAGCTGTGGTTCGCCCTACGGAGCCGGACGTAACAGGACGGAGCCGGACGGGGCCGTACGCATCTGGACGCATCCGGACGCATCTGGACGCGGACACGGCCGGAGCCGGACGCTGCCCGCTCCCCGGACCTGTCCGGTGCCCGTCCCCGCCCAGTCCCTGGCCGCCCGCTCCCGGGACCTGCCTCCCCTTTCCGCCCCTCGGCCTCCCGTGCGAGGGGCGGAAATGTATCCGCTCTGTATGCCCGGCCCCTTGAATCGCCGCGTCACCCGACGACGGGTCGTCCGACGACAAGGGGAGAACCATGCACAGGAATGTCCGCCGTGCCCTCACCGCCCTGAGCGTGTGCGCCGCCGCCGTGGTCATCGGCCCGGTCTCGGTCGCCGCGCCGGTCGTGGGCGCATCGGAGGCCTCCGTGGCCGCGAGGCCCGCCTTCAAGATGCCGTTCGACTGCGACCAGGTGTGGACCGGCAGCAACTGGGACGGCCACAGTCCCGCGCACTCCATCGACTGGAACCACTACGACGCCAACGGCACCCCGGACGATCTCGGCCGCCGGGTGTTCGCCAGCGCAGGTGGCACGGTCCTCGAGTCGTACTACTCGACGGGCAGCGGCTACGGAAACACCATAGTCATCGGCCACGGGGACGGCTGGCAGACGCGGTACGCCCACCTCCAGACCCGCGAGGTGCAGGCCGGCGACACGGTGAACGTGGGCCAGCTGATCGGCAAGGTCGGCGCCACCTCCGCCCTCTACGACCTCTCCCCCCACCTGCACTACGAGCAGAAGCTCAACGGTGCGGTCGTGGTCGCCGTCGTCCAGGGAGTGACCTGGAGCGACTTCACGAAGCGCACCCAGAAGAGCACCAACAGATGCTGACCCGTCGCGGGTCCCGCTCCGGGGCCCTTCGCGGGGTCCGCTCCGGGTTCCGCACCGGGACCTGTCCCGGGATCCGCACCGGGGCCCGTCCCGGTTCCCGGAGGGCGGCCGGGATCCGGTGATCCCGGGCTGGGTGCGGGTGCGACGGCGGTCGCACCCGCACCCCGCATGTCCTCCGCACCCTGCATGTCCTTCGCACCCTCCGTGTTCTCCGTGTTCTCCGTGCTCTCCGTGTTCTCCGTGCTCTCCGTGTCCTTCGCACCCTCCGTGTCCTCCGCGCCCTCCCCGCCGCCGGCTCAGTGCATGGCGCGCAGCTTGGCGTCCACCAGCCCCGCCTCGTCGGGTACGTCCAGGCGCCTCCAGGTCGCCAGCGAGCGGTGGAAGTAGTGCCGGGCGGTCTGCTTGCGCCCGGTGGCGTCGTGCAGCTCCCCCAGCAGACCGGCCACCCGCGCCTCGGCCCTGCGGTCCCCGAGCTGCTGCTGCACGGCGAGCGCCCCGACCAGCAGCGCCGATGCCTCGCCCGACTCGCCCTGACGCAAGCACAGTTCGGCGATGCTCTGCTGCACGTAGGCCGCGCAGTGCAGATCGGCCAGATCGTCGAAGATGCCGAGGGCGTGCTCCAGTTCGCCACGCGCCGCATGCGGATCGCCCCGCAGTTCGTGCAGGACCGCGACCCTGCGGAGCACCTGCGCCTCACGGTGCCGGTCCCCGACCGCCCGGGACAGCTCCAGGGCGCCGCCGAGCCAGGCGGACGCGGCTTCCGGGTCCTTGCGCTCCAGCCATACCGAGGCGATCGCGTTCCGTGCCACCGCCTCACCGTGCGGGTCGTCCGCCGCGGCGAAGTCCCGGAGCGCGTCCGTGAACATGCCCAGCGCGGTGCCGAGATCACCCACGACCCGGTGGACCGAGCCGGACCCCACCGCGGCGACCGCCTTGCCCGTCGGGTGGCCGAGCCCGGCGAAGAGCGCATGGGCCCGGTCGAAGGACGTGAGCGCGTCCGCGTACCGGTCCTGGTAGAGGTGGAGCTGGCCGAGGTTGCGCAACAGGGCCGCCGCCCGGAAGTCGTCGTGCCGCGGCATGGCGTCGAGGACGAGCCGGTGGGTGCGCAGCCAGTCGCCGTAGTAGCCGCGCATGTCGAAGAAGCCCGCCAGTTCGATCGCGAGGTCGGCCGCCCGGTCCGTGCGCCCGAGCCGTACGGCGGCGTCGACACCGGCCACGAGGTTGCGGTGCTCGCTCTCGAACCAGTCCACGGGCCGGGCGAGCACCACGGGAGCGACATCGCGCGCCGGTCCGTCCGGCAGCCCGCGCTCGTCGGGTTCGCCCAGCACGCCGAGGAAGCGGGTGGGCATGGCGGCGTTGGCCGGGCGGGCGAGACCGATGAGGGCGTCGATGACCCGCAGCCGCCGCCGCAGCCGGGTCTCCTGGTTCTCCGTCAGGGCCAGCTCCCGGGCGTAGGACCGCAGCAGATCGTGCATGCGGTAGCGGTTCAGGCCGAGTTCGTCCCGGCCGACGACCTCGACGAGGTGCTCGTCGAGCAGCGTCTCCAGCCCCCCGGCCGCCGTACCGTCGCCCCCCGTGGCGACGGCGACGAGCCAGCCCGGGACGGCGTCGTCGGGCAGGTCGCCGAAGGCACGGAAGGCGTGGGCGGCGGGCTCGGGCAGGTGGCGGTAGCTGAGCTCGGCACTGGCGCGCACCTCCGTCCCGCCGGAGCGGACCTCCCCGAGGCGCCCTCGTTCGTCCCGCAGCGAGTCGGCCAGGGTGCCCACGCTCCAGCCCGGCCGGTTCACCAGCCGCGCGGCCGCGATCCGCACCGCCAGGGGAAGCGACCCGCACTCGGCCAGGACACGGTCGGCGTCGGCACCCTCCCGGCGCAGCCGGTCCTGGCCGACGACCGCCCCGAACAGGGCGCGGGCGTCGTCGTGCCGCATCAGTCCCAGCGGGCAGGCGTGCGCGGGCAGCCCGGGCATCCGGCGGCGTGAGCTGACCAGCACCGCCGAGCCACCCGTCCCCGGGAGCAGAGGGCTCACCTGTGCACTCCCCAGGGCGTCGTCGAGCACGACGAGGAAACGCCGCTGCGCCAGACGGGAGCGGAACATCGCGGCACGTTCACCCTGCTCACCGGGGATCGCGCTGTCGATGACCCCGAGTCCGCGCAGCATCTCCGCCAGGACGTCCGCCGGTTCGCGGGGGCACTCGCTCGTCCCGGCCAGATCGACGAAGAGCTGGCCGTCGGGAAACGCGTCACTGACCCGGTGGGCGACATGGACGACCAGGGTGGACTTCCCGGCCCCCGGCGGTCCCGACACCGCCGCGACCACGGGCTGCCGTACAGCGGTGGACAGCAGCGCCTCCAGGTCGGCGACCTCGACGGCGCGGCCGGTGAAGTCGGGGATGTCCATCGGCAGCTGGCGGACGGGAGCGGGCGGCGCGGCCCGCCGCCGCCCGGCGTACCCGTTGACCTCGGCACCGATGGCCCGCAGCGACGCGCTCGGCTCGATCCCGAGTTCGGCGGCGATCACCCGCTCCGCCTCGGCGTACGCGGACCGCGCCTCGGCACCCCGGCCGGCGTCGTACAAGGCGTGTACGAGCATGCGCCACAGGTCCTCGCGCAGAGGGCTCTCGGTGAGCCGCGACCGCAGTCCGGAGACGAGGTGGGCGTAGTCCCCGAGCCGGAGCCGCAGTTCGAGGCACTCGTCGGCCGCGAGGGACCGCAGCCCCTCCAGGCGGGTGATGGCCGGATCCCACACCACGCTGGAGCGCACGTCCTGGAGGACTCCACCGCGCCACAGCCCCAGCGCCGCTTCGTAGGCACGCAGTGCGCCGGAGTCCTCACCACCGTCCCGGGCGGCACGGGCCGCCGCGAGCCGCTGCTCGAAGAGCAGCAGGTCCACCTCACCGGGCGCGACGTCCAGGGAGTATCCGGAGGGCTCGGTGCGGAGCCCGTCGACCGAGGCGGGAGGCAGCAGCTGCCGCAGGGTCCGCACGTAGGTCCGGACGTTGGCGACCGCGGACCGGGGCGCGCCGCCCGGCCAGAGCACCTCCGTCAGCAGGTCGACCGAGACGAAGCCGTTCGGCTGGAGCAGCAGGGTCGCCAGCACGGCCCTGGGCTTGGCCCCTCCGATCCGTACCGGGACACCGTGCGCCTTCACCTGGAGCGGCCCCAGGACCCCGAATGTCGGCTCCCCCACCGCGCGCCTCCGTGAATGTCGGCAACTGCGGTGCAGCGTAACGATGTTCGAAGTCCGCCGATGCGGATTCCGGGTGACGGCTCCTCCTCGATCCGCCCGCACCGGGCGCAGCCGCGCCGGCCCCGCTCCGGCGCCACGCACCAGCCGCCTCCACCGCCCCGGGGAGACGCGATCAACCCCGCTCAGGAAGGCGCGATCAGTCCTGCTCAGGAAGGCGCGATCAGTCCTGCTCAGGGAGGCGTGTCGGTGCGGCGCCGGCCCCGTCAGGCCGGAGGGACAGCCGCACCAGACACCCGGACTCGCTGATCAGCAGTTCCGGCACGTGCTCCTCGTGGAAACGGATCTGCCCGATGACGCCCTCGGTCGCGGAGTGCCGTGCCAACTGCTCCAGCAGCGGATCGAGGCCGGGGAGCGACTCCGCGTGCACCTCCTGGCGTGCGGTGAGGGCCCATCCGGTGCCTGTCCGGTGCAGCTCTCCGGTCAGCAGGCCCCCGATGCGCGCCGCGGGCCCACGCTCGGCGAGGAGGGGGAACACGTCGTCCGGTCCGGTCAGTTCGTCCGCGTGACCGCCGGGAGCGGAGCCGAGGTGCCACCTCAGCTCGTCCACGAGCGCGCTCGGCACCGTGGCGCGGAGGTTCAGCGCGAGATCGACTGCATACAGGTCACCCATCCCCGCAGCGTAGGCACGCACTTCGGACAGGGACACCACCGGAGCTGACCCCGTCACCGCCTTCCGGCCCCGGCGGTGCAGAACACGCACGCCTCCCGGAACGGCAGCGCGTCCACGACACCGGTCGCCACCACCACCGAACCCGTGCAGGCCTCACGTCTGGTGCTCAGGGCCTCACATGAACAGACGTCGGGACCCTGCCCCGTACCCCCGCTCACTCCCCACTACGGGCGCGGTCCAGCCTCAGCGCCGAGACGAGGAAGAACACGCCTCCGAGGAAGGCGTAGCCGGCGAGGTTCGTGAGCGTGGGATCGTCACTGCCCGCCTGCGTGACGAACGAGGTGCCGGCCAGCACCGAGACGGCGCCACTGATGATCATCGGCCACTGCCCGCCCAGCGTCCGGCGCACGGCACCCGCGACCAGTTGGACGATCCCGGACGCGACGGCCCAGGCACCCCAGACCCGGAGGACGTCGGGGACACCTGACGCGACGGCGACCACCAGGCCGATCACGGCCAGTGAGCTGATCACGATGTTCACGTACAGGACCGGCGCCTTGGCGCCGTTCACCTTCGCGGAGCGGACGTCGACGATCGCCGCCGCCACATCGAACAGGGGATAGACGACCAGGAGCGTGACACCCACCGGCCCCAGGGTGCCGGCGGTCGCGAACAGGAGGCCGGCCCAGACGACGGCGAACGCGAAGCGCACGAAGTACAGCTTGCGCAGGGTCGCCGGAACGCTGGGGGACGCGGTGCTGACGAGAGTGTCCACGAAGGTGCCTTTCATCGAGGGCCCGTTGCTGCCGAACGGTCGAGTTCTGACGCGCGGCAAGCAATGAGGGAGAACGTTCGGTCTCGTTGCATTACAAGCGCCTTGCCGGAGCCTGTCAAGACCGAACGTTCTCCCTCGGCGGTTTGCTAGCCTGGCGGCATGAGCCGGAGCACAGAAGGCGGAGGCCGCAACACGTCCGAGGCGCGGGCGCGACTGCTCTCCACAGCGACGAGGATCTTCTACGCGGAAGGAATCCACTCCGTCGGCATCGACCGGATCACCGCGGAGGCGAAGGTGACCCGGGCGACGCTGTACCGGCACTTCACCGGCAAGGAAGATCTCGTGCTCGCCTACCTGGACCAGGCCGACCAGGGGATCCGAGGCCAGGTCGCCACCGCCGTGGCGGACGGCCGGTCAGCCGCCGACAGGGTCTGGGCGGTGGCCGGGTCCATCACCGCGGGCATCCGGTCCCCCGGCTTCCGCGGCTGCGCCTTCCTGAACGCGGTCGCCGAGTACCCCGACCCCGCACACCCGGTCCACCGGGCCGTCCTGGCCCACCGCCAATGGTTCCTGGACACCGTCACGGACCTGCTGGCCCAGACCGGCGACACCCCCGCGGAGCCCGCCGCCCGGCATCTCGTCATGCTCCGGGACGGCGCCATGGCAGCCGGCTGCCTCTTCGACCCGGTACTGGTGTCCGAGACCTTCCTGCACGGCGTCGAGGGAATCCTCACCGCGCGCACCGACCCGGCGCCCGCGCCGGGCGCCACCGCCTCCGACGCCGAAACCACCTGACCGAGGCGGACCTCCCCCGTCGGGCCCGGACACTCCCGCACTCCCGCGCACGGCACCCCCACACCACGACACGCCCGGCACCCCCACACCACGCGGCGCCCGGCACGGCACCCCTGCACCACGCGGCGCCCCTGCATCACGCGACGCGCCACGGCGCCCCGCCCCTCAAGGCGCCCAGCACGCGCGCCCGTCGCCCGGAATGTCGCCCCTTCCAGCATGTGCAACCAGGGGTTGACCATTCCCTCCCCCGCACCTAGGTTTCTCGCAGCCCGCTGGTACATCGATTAACCACCCTGGTCAACGTCCTGGTTGGAGACATCCCGCTGTGCGCTCACCCCTGAGTCGGCGCGGTTTCCTTGCTGCTGGTTCCGGCCTCGCCGCCGCTACCGCGCTGCCCGCAATGTCCGGCTGCACCACCCTCGCCTCGGCCGATTCCGACCCCGGCACCCTCGTCGTCCACACCCAGCTCGGGACCACCGCGCCGGGCTCCCCCACCTACACCGCCGCCGTGAAGGCCTTCGAGAAGGAGAACCCGGGCCTCCGGGTCAAGAACCTCGTCAACGGCGACGACCTTCCCCAGGTGTACGAGACCTCGCGACTGGCCCGTAAGGAGCCGGACGTGGTCATGGTCAACCTGTACGACAAGACGCTCGCCTGGACCGAGGTCGGTGCCACCGTCGACGTCAAGGACCATCTCGACGACTGGGGGCTCCGCGAGCGCGTCCTGCCCGCGGCCCTGGCGGAATGGACCGACGGTGAGGGAAGGCTGCGCGCCTTCCCGTACTTCGCCACCAACTGGCCCGTCGCCTTCAACACCCACCTGCTCGACCGGGCCGGCGTCGGTTCCGTGCCGACCACCGGGGACCAGCTCATCGGCGCCGCGCGGAAGCTGCGGGCCAAGGGCATCGCCCCCGTCACCGTGGGCGGCAACGACTGGACCGGGCAGAAGCTGCTGGCCCAGATCATCCAGACCTTCCTCAGCCGCGAGGAGGCCCGGCAGGTCTACTCGACCGGCGACTTCAGCGGCAGCCGGGGCGCCCGCGAGGGCATCGACTACTTCGTGACGCTCCGCGACGCCGGTGTCTTCGCCGACAAGGCGCAGGGACTGACCTCCGACACGATGACCACGCAGTACAACACGGAGGCCGCGGCCATCCAGTCCGCGATGTCCTCCGCGCTGGCCAAGGTCCCCGCGAAGGCCGCCGGGCACACCGAGATCGGCGGCTGGCCGCTCGCGCCGGGTGCCGCCCACGCGAAGCCGACCATCCTGCGCTCGTACACCCTCATCGGCTTCTGGATCAGTCCCAACGGCGTCAAGAAGCTGTCCACCGTCGAGAAGTTCCTTCGCTTCATGTACCGCCCCGACGTGGTGGCGCGCTTCATCACCGAGAGCGGCCGGGACATGGCGCTCGTGACCGACACGGTCAGCAAAAACTTCCCGCTGGTGGCCGACGCCCAGCGGCTCGGCGACGACGTCGGCCAGGTGCTCCTGCCCGACCTGTACGTCCCGCCGACCGCCACGCAGCCGCTGATCACCGCGACCAGCACCGCCTTCACCCGGGGGACGAGCGCGGCCTCCGTGCGTTCCGCCCTGGAATCCGCCTACCGCACGGCCTGATCCGCGCGCCCGAGCCTTCTGCGAGTCCTCCTATGACGATGCTCTCGTCCGCCCCGGGCGGCGCCTCGGTCCGCGGCCCGGCCGCCCCCGCACCCTCCGCCACCACCACGAAGCGCCGCACCCAGGGCGGGACGGTCCTCGCCCTGCCCGCGCTGGCCTGGTACCTGGTCTTCATGGTCGGCCCGCTGGCCGCCATCTTCGTGATCGCCGTGCTGCACTGGCCCGGCATGCTCCAGCCGGTCTCCTTCGCCGGAACCGGCAACGTCACCGCCGTCCTCGACGACCCGGTCTTCTGGGACGCGGTGCGCAACACCGCCGTACAGCTCGCCGTGGCACTCCCGCTGATGATCGTCGGGGCGTACATGCTCGGCTACTACGTCGCGCAGAAGCCGCCGGGCCACCGCGTCCTGCGGTACCTGCTCTTCATCCCCGGGCTGATCTCCACCCCCGCCAAGGCGATGGTGTTCTACGCGGTCCTCTCCCCGGACGGCCTGCTCAACGGGGCGCTGGACAAGGTGGGGCTCGGCTCGGTGACCGACGCCTGGCTGGCCTCGCCCTCCACGGCCCTCGCCTCCCTCATCGTCCTCGACGTGTGGAGCGGCATCGGGTTCACCGCCGTGCTGTTCGCCGCCCGCCTCGGCAGCGTGCCGGACGAGATCGGCGAGGCGGCGCAGCTCGACGGCGCGGGCCACTGGCGTGCCATGTGGCGCATCCATTTCCCCGTCATCCGGGACTTCGTGGGCGTGGTGACGATGCTCCAGTTCCTCTGGACGCTGTTCGGCTCCGCGCAGAACGTGCTGCTGCTGACCCAGGGCGGCCCGGGGAGCTCGTCGACGACGCTGTCCTTCCTCGTCTACCAGAAGGCGTTCATCGCGGCCGACCTCGGCTACAGCCAGACCGTGGGCGTGGTGCTCTTCCTGGTCGGTCTGGCGGGGCTGCTGACCATCCGTCGCGTCTTCCGCCAGAACTACTGATCGGAGCGGTTCCATGAAATTCGGAAGGTCCTGGCTGCCGGCGCACATCTTCGCCTGGCTGTACATGGTGCTGCTGGTCGTCCCCCTCTACTACCTGCTGGTCTCGGCGTTCAAGACGAACGACCAGATCTTCGGGAGCCCGTTCTCCCTGCCCACCTCGCTGTCCACCGCCAACTTCACCGAGTCGTTCACCTCGGCCCACCTCGGTCCGGCCGTCCTCAACTCGCTGCTGGTGACGGCGCTCGCGCTGGTGCTGACCCTGGCGCTCGCGATACCGGCCGCCTTCGCCATCGCCCGCACGGAGGGCCGGATCGGGGCGCTGGTCGAGCGGGTGTTCTCGCTGGGCTTCCTGGTCCCCACGTTCGCCGCGCTCTTCCCGACGTTCCTGCTGGCCGCTGCGACCGGGCTGTTCCACACCCGCGCGTTCATGGTGCTGTTCCTGCCGGCCACGGCGATGCCGCTCTCCGTCGTCATCCTGGTGCAGTTCATGCGGACCATCCCCCGGGAGATGGAGGAGGCCGCACGCATGGACGGCGCGTCCACCTTCGCCGTCCTGCGGCACGTCTACACACCGATGTGCATGCCGGGCATCGCGACGATCCTGCTGCTGAACTTCCTGACCTTCTGGAACGAGTACCTCTACTCGCTCGTCATCATCGGCCCCGACCCGGACCTGCGGACCGTCCAGGTCGCGCTGCCCACGCTCAAGTCCCTCACCGGCACGGACTACGGCATCCTTACGGCGGGCACGGTGCTGACTCTCGTCCCTGTCTGGGTGGTCTACACCGTGCTCCAGAAGCGGATGCAGCAGGCCCTCGTCAGCGGAGCGGTGAAGATGTGAACCAGCCCCAGGAAACGCGTACCGCCGTACGCCCCACGATCAAGGCCGTCGCGGCCGCGGCCGGAGTCTCGACCGCGGCGGTCTCCCAGGCCGTCAACGGCACCGGACGGATCTCGGAGGCCACCCGCCGCCGGGTCATGGCCGCGGCCACCGAGCTGGGCTGGTCCCCCAGCGCCTCCGCGACGGCGCTGCGCCGGGCCCGTACCCGTACGATCGCGCTCGTCGTCCGGCGGCCCACCGATGTGCTCGGCTCCGACCCGCACTTCAGCGAGCTGATCACCGGTCTGGAGGGCGAACTCGCCCCCCGCGGCTACGGCCTGCTGCTCCACCTGGTCGCCGACATGGCGCAGGAGAGCGCGCTGTACGAGCGTCTGGTCGCGGAGGGCCGCATCGACGGCGCCGTGCTGACGGACGCCCGCGCCGACGACCCCCGCCCGGAGCTGCTGCGGGGCCTCGGGCTGCCCGCCGTGCTGCTGGGCGCCCCCGATGCCGCTTCGCCCGTCCCCCGGGTCGGGCTCGGGCAGCAGGGTGCGGGCATGAAGGAGGCGGTCACCCATCTGCTGGAGCTCGGCCACCGGCGCGTCGCCTACATCGCGGGCCCGGCCGAACTCCTGCACACCCGGCTGCGCCTGGACGCCTTCGAGGAGGCGCTGGCCGAGGCGGGGCTGGGCACCGTCGCCGTACGGCACAGCGACTTCACCGAGCAGGCAGCCGTGGAGGTCACCGAGGAGCTGCTCGCGCTGCCCGACCGGCCGACGGCCCTCGTCTTCCCCAACGACTCCATGGCCGTCTGCGGCATCGGCACGGCGCAGCGCGCCGGACTCCGTGTGCCCGGCGACCTGTCGGTGGTCGGCTACGACAACCTCTCGCTCGGCCGCTGGGTCCACCCCCGGCTCACCACCGTCGACCAGCAGGTGCAGCGCGTCGGCGCCGCCGCCGCCCGCACCCTGCTCGCCGGGTGCGGGGAGGACGTGCCGCCGCCGGTGCTCGACGGCCGCCCGCGCCTGGTCGTACGTGAGTCGACCGGCCCGCTGAGACCCCCGACCTGATCCGACGCACCACCCGGCACCACCCGCACACCGAAGAGGACCCGGACACACCATGCGACGCCACAGCGCCCAGCTCACCCACGACTCCGCCGTACTCCCGTGGCTCGGCGCCAACTTCTGGTCCCGCACCGGCGGTCCGCTGATGTGGCGGAACTACGACCCGAAGACGGTGCGGGAGGAACTGGCCGTGCTCCGGGAGCACGGTCTGAACATGACCCGGTCGTTCTTCTACTGGCCGGACTTCCACCCGGAGCCGGGGCGGATCGACGAGGAGCTCTGCGACCGCTTCCGCGACTTCCTGGACGCCCACCACGAGCAGGGCATGGGCACGGTCCCCACCTTCATCGTCGGCCACATGTCGGGCGAGAACTGGGACCCGGCCTGGCGCGGTGACCGGGATCTGTACGAGGACGTGTGGCTCGTCGGCCGGCAGGCGTGGTTCGTCTCGCAGATGACCCGCCGTTTCAAGGACCACCCGGCGGTCACCGGCTGGCTGATCACCAACGAGATGCCCGGGTACGGCCGGATCTACCAGGTCGATCCGCCGTCGAGCGATGTGGTCACCGCCTGGGCGCAGTTCATGTGCGACGCGGTGCGCGCGGCGGGCGGCACCCAGCCCGTGTCGCTCGGTGACGGCGCGTGGGGCATCGAGGTGACGGGCCGCGACAACGGCTTCTCTCTGCGGGAGACCGCCGAGTACGTCGACTTCGTCGGGCCGCACGTCTACCGCTCCGACACCGACCGGCCGCGCCAGCACCACCGGGCCGCCTTCGAGTGCGAGCTCGCGGCCGTCACAGGGCAGCCCGTCGTCCTGGAGGAGTTCGGGCTCTCCACGGACACCGTCTCGGCGGCGAACGCGGGGATCTTCTACCGGCAGACCCTGCACAACTCGCTGCTGGGCGGGGCGACCGGCTGGATGGCGTGGAACAACACGGACTACGACGACCTGTGGGAGCAGTCGCCGTACGACCACCACCCCTTCGAGATGCACTTCGGGATCACCGACGGCTCCGGACGCCCGAAGGAGCCGCTGCGCGAACTGGCCGCCTTCGCGGAGGTCCTGGAGCAGGTGGACTTCCCGCGCTGCCGCCGCACCGACGCGGACGCCGCACTCGTGGTCCCCGCCTTCCTGGAGCGGGGCTACCCGTACAGCCGGCCGGCGGACCGCCCGCTGATCTTCACCTCGCTGCACCAGGGGTACGTGGCGGCCCGCGGCGCGGACCTGCCGGTGGCGTTCGCCCGCGAGGCGGACGGGCTGCCGGACGACGCCTCGCTGTACCTGCTGCCCTCGACCCGCCAGCTGACGACCCGCACCCGCCGGGCGCTGGAACGCCGGGCGAAGGAGGGGGCCACCGTCTATCTGTCGTTCTGCTCGGGTGAGTACCCGACGACCCGGGGCCCCTGGTTCCACGACCTCGACGGGCTGTTCGGGGTGGAGCTCCAGCTCTCGTACGGGGTCGCCGAGCCCATCGAGGACGACGTCCTGGAGATGACCTTCGCCGAGGACTTCGGTTCCATCGCCGCCGGCGAGGTGCTGGCCTTCCCGGTCGCGGGCAACGAGGACAGCCGCGCCTACCTGCCCGTCGTCCCGGACGGCGCGCGGGTCGTGGCCACCGACGCGCACGGCCGCCCGGCGCTCCTGCGCTACGAGACGGGCGCAGGCCGCACCGTCCTGGCCACGTACCCGCTGGAGCACATGGCCGCCCGTACGGCCCGCGCCAACCCCGAGCAGACCCACCGGCTGTACGCGGCGCTCGCCGAACTCGCCGGTGCCGCACGGCCGGTGACGGTGGACACTCCGTACGTCGGTGCCGACACGCTGGTCCGCGAGGACGGCGCACGGTTCCTGTGGCTGGTGAGCCAGTCCGGCGAGGAGCTGACCGTGTCGCCGTCGGCGGACGGGGAGCTGCGCGAACTGACCGGCGGAGGCCCGGTGCGCGACGTGACCCTTGCCCCGTACGGCGTGCACGTCCTCGAACTGCGCTGATCCCGCGTCCCGTCCCTGCTGCCGAGGTGAGTCGTCCCATGTCCGAGCCACTGTTCCGCGACCCCGCGGCGCCCGTCGCCGACCGGGTGGGCGATCTGCTGCCGCGGATGACGCTCACCGAGAAGGTGGGCCAGGTCAACCAGCGGATGTACGGCTGGGACGCCTATGAGCGCACCCCGTCCGGGCACCGGCTGACGGACGCGTTCCGGACGGAGGTGGCCCGCTTCGACGGAATGGGGGCGCTGTACGGACTCCAGCGCGCCGACCCCTGGTCGGGTGTGACGGCGGAGACGGGCATCGGCGCCGGGGACGGGGCGCGGGTCGCCGACGCCGTGCAGCGCCATGTCGTCGAGAACACCCGGCTCGGGATCCCCGTCCTGCTCGTCGAGGAGATGCCGCACGGCCTCCAGGCCCTGGACGGGACCCTGCTGCCGGTGAATCTGGCGGTCGGGGCCACCTGGGACCCGGAGCTGTACGAGGAGGCGGCGGCGCTCGCCGCCTCCGAGCTCCGGTCCCGGGGCGGCCATGTGGCGCTGGTCTCCGCGCTCGACCTGGTGCGGGACCCGCGCTGGGGCCGCGCGGAGGAGTGCTTCGGCGAGGACCCGTATCTGGCGGCGCGCTTCACCGAGGCGCTGGTGCGGGGTGTGCAGGGCCCGGCCGGGGAACGCATCGGGCCGGACCGCGCCGCTGTCGTCCTCAAGCACTTCGCCGGGCAGGGCGCCACGGTCGGCGGCCGCAACAGCGCGGCCACCGAGCTGGGTGCGCGGGAGCTGCACGAGATCCACCTCGTGGCGGCGCTGGCGGGCGTACGGGCCGGGGCCGCGGGCGTCATGGCCGCGTACAACGAGTTCGACGGTGTTCCGTGCGCGGCGAGCCGCCGTCTGCTGACGGAGGTCCTCCGGGAGCGGTGGGGCTTCGGCGGGCTGGTGATGGCCGACGGGCTCGCGATCGACCGGCTGGTGCGGATGGCGGGCGATCCCGTGGCGGCCGGCGCCATGGCGCTGCGGGCAGGGACCGATCTGAGCCTCTGGGACGACTGCTACCCGCGGCTGGCGGAGGCGGTCCGCCGGGGTCTGGTCGACGAGTCCGAGCTGGACCGGGCGGTGGGGCGCGTGCTGGCGCTCAAGTTCCGCCTCGGCCTGTTCGAGCGCCCGTACACCACGGTGCCGCCCCCGGCGCCCGGGCGCCTGGAGCGGCTGAGCGAGCACATCGCCCGCGAGTCCGTCACCCTCCTCGAACACGACGGGGCGACGCTGCCGCTCGCCGGCCGTCGTGCCGGGACCGTCGCGGTGATCGGGCCGAATGCCGACTCCGTGCCCCAGCAGATCGGCGACTACACCGCGCCCCAGCGGCCCGGCACCGGCAGCAGTGTGCTCGCCGGTGTGCGGGCAGCGGCTCCCGAGGGCACCACCGTCACGTACGCCCCGGGCTGCGGCCTCGTCGGCGGTGACCGGTCGGGCCTTCCCGCCGCGGCGGCCCTCGCCGCCGCCGCCGACGTGGCGGTGCTGGTCCTCGGCGGGTCGAGCGCACGCGAGCCGGACACGCGTTTCGACGCCAACGGGGCGGCCGTCGTCGCCGCCGGGAACCCGGTGGGGATGACATGCGGAGAGGGCGTCGACCTGGCCGAACTCGGGCTTCCCGAAGGGCAGTCGGCACTGCTGGACACCGTCGCGGCGACCGGGACCCCGGTGGTCGTGGTGCTGGTCCAGGGCCGGCCGCACGCCTTGCCCGACCTCACAGGGAAGGCTGCGGCGGTGCTGAGCGCCTGGTACCCCGGGCCGTGGGGCGGGCGGGCCCTCGCGGACGTGCTGTTCGGGGCGGCCGAGCCGCAGGGCAGGCTGCCCGTCTCCGTGCCCCGCTCGGCGGCCCAGCTGCCCGTGTTCTACAACGGCAAGGACCACGGCTACCGGGGTTACGTCGACCAGCCGGCCACGGCCCTGTACCCGTTCGGCCACGGGCTGTCCCTCACCACGGTCGCCTACGGAGCGCCCCGGCTCTCCCGGCCGTCCGTGGCGGCGGACGGGCCGGACGGCCCGGACGGAAGCGCGGACGGGGCGGTGCCCCCGCTCAGCTGCACGGTCCGCGTCACCAACACGGGGGGCCGTCCGGTGCGGGAGACCGTCCAGCTGTACGTGCGCCGGGTGTCCGGCGGGACGTCGTGGCCCCGCGTGCGTGAACTGCGGGGCTTCGCCCGGATCGGCCTGGCGCCCGGCGAGAGCGCCGAGGTCGCCTTCCTGGTCGGTGCGGGAACCCTGGCCTCGTTCACGCACGCCGGTGCGTGGGCCGTGGAACGGGGCGAGTTCGCGATCGGGACGGGCCCGTCCTCGGACCGCACCGATGCCGCCCGGCTGGTGGTGACGGCACCGGACCCACGGTGAGGCGCCCGGCGGCCCGGACCCGTGGCGGCGGCCCCGGGACGGGCGGGCCGGTCACTGCACGCGGGCGCTGGAGCGGCCGTCCTCCTCGTCGTCGTCATCGTCACCCGGGATGTGGACGTCGAAGACGTTGATGTTGATCTCGACGACCTCCAGGCCGGTCATCGTCTCCACCGCGTCGGTCACATGGGTGCGGACCTTGTCGGCGAGTTCATGGATCGGTATGCCGTACTCGACCTCGATGTCGACGTCGACCGCGGTCTGCTTCTCCCCCACCTCCACCTTCACACCACGCCCTCCGCCGGAGGACCCGCCCACGCGTCCCGCCACCGCGCCCATCGCCTTGGATGCGCCCCGGCCCACCGAGTGCACGCCCTCGGTCTCCCGGATGGCGATTCCGGCGATGGTGGCCACGACGCCGTCGGCGATGGTGGTCCTGCCACGCGTCTTCTCACCCGAACTGCCGCCCGAGGTTTCGAATTCAGCCATGACTGCCTCACAGAGAGTTGATGCGGCGAGGCTGCTCGCATCCTCGCCGGCTCCTCATTTCACTGTGCGCCTGCCCGGCGTCCCCCGCCATCGAGGCATACGCAGCGCTCGCCGCGGCCACGCTCAGCGACCGTCCGCGCCCCGTCCCCGTACCGGAGCCGGGCGTGCTCAGCATCACCCTGGACAGCCACCGTGACCGCCGGGTAACTTTTGACCAGGACTGAGCAAGCGCTTAGCCACCGCGACCGACGCTGAAGCTGACACCAGGAGGCATCCCGTGCGCCGTACGGTTTACAACGAGGACCACGAGGCGTTCCGGGAGACCATCCGCGCCTTCATCGAGTCCGAGGTCGTTCCCGTCTACGACGAGTGGTTCGCGGCGGGCCAGGCGCCCCGCGACTTCTACTACAAGCTCGCCGAGCTGGGCATCTTCGGCATCGAGGTGCCCGAGGAGTACGGCGGCGCGGGCGTGGAGTCCTTCAAGTTCGAGGCGATCCTGTACGAGGAGACCGCGCGCGCGGGCATCTCCTTCGGCGGCTCCGGAGTGCACGTCCTGCTCTGCCTGCCGTACCTCAAGGCGTACGCCACCGAGGAGCAGAAGAAGCGCTGGCTGCCGGACTTCGTCTCCGGCAGGTCCATGTACGCGATAGCCATGACGGAGCCGGGCACCGGTTCGGACCTGGCCGGCATGAAGACGACCGCCAAGCTCTCCGAGGACGGCACGCACTACGTCCTCAACGGCGCCAAGACCTTCATCACCGGTGGCGTGCACGCCGACAAGGTCATCGTCTGCGCCCGCACCGACGCCCCCAAGGCCGACGACCGCCGCCACGGCATCTCGCTCCTGGTGGTCGACACCAAGTCCGAGGGCTACTCGGTCGGCCGCAAGCTCGACAAGCTGGGCCTGAAGGTCTCCGACACCGCCGAACTGGCCTTCGTGGACGTCAAGGTGCCCGTCGAGGACCTGCTGGGCGAGGAGAACAAGGGCTTCTCCTACCTCGGCCAGAACCTCCCGCAGGAGCGCCTGGGCATCGCCGTCGGCGCGTACGCGCAGGCGAAGTCGGCCGTGCGGTTCGCCCAGCAGTACACGCAGGACCGCACCGTCTTCGGCAAGACCGTCGCGTCCTTCCAGAACACCAAGTTCGAGCTGGCCGCCTGCAAGGCCGAGGTCGACGCGGCCGAGGCCGTCTGCGACCGCGCCATCGAGGCCCTGGACGCCGGCGAGCTCACCCCCGCCGAGGCCGCGTCCGCGAAGCTGTTCTGCACCGAGGTCGCGCACCGGGTGATCGACCGCTGCCTCCAGCTGCACGGCGGCTACGGCTTCATGAACGAGTACCCGATCGCGCGTCTCTACACGGACAACCGGGTCAACCGCATCTACGGCGGCACCAGCGAGGTCATGAAGTCGATCATCGCCAAGTCCATGGGTCTCTGAGAACGGCTACGTTTCTCCTTCATGAGCGAAGCACTCGACTCCCTGCTCGATCTGCTCGACCTGGAGCGGATCGAGCAGGACATCTTCCGGGGCATGAGCCGTTCGGCGGTCGTGCCCCGCGTCTTCGGCGGCCAGGTGGCGGCACAGGCCCTGGTCGCCGCCGGGCGGACGGTCCCCGACGACCGGGGCGCCCACTCCCTCCACGCGTACTTCCTGCGCCCCGGGGACCCGGGCGCACCGATCGTCTACAGCGTGGACCGGATCCGCGACGGGCGGTCGTTCACCACCCGCCGGGTCGTCGCCGTCCAGCACGGCAAGCCGATCTTCCACCTCTCGGCGTCGTTCCAGGTGTACGAGGACGGCATGGACCACCAGGCGGTCATGCCCGCCGCCCCGGACCCGGAGACCCTGCCGACGGCGGCGCAGATGCTGCCCCGGTACGCGGACCGCTTCACGGACCCGCGCATGGTCGGCCGGCTGCTGGAGGCCCGGGCGGCGGTCGACCTGCGGTACGTGGACGCCCCGCCGTTCGCCACCGCCGGTGAACCGCGCGAGCCGCGCTCCCAGGTCTGGTTCAGGACGCACGGCAAGCTGGCCGACGACCCGCTCCTGCACGTCTGCATGGCGACGTACGTCTCCGACATGACGCTGCTCGACTCGGTGCTGCTCGCCCACGGGCGCGGCGGCTGGTCGGTCGGCGACGTGGTGGGCGCAAGCCTGGACCACGCGATGTGGTTCCACCGCCCCTTCAGGGCGGACGAGTGGCTGCTGTACGACCAGGAGTCGCCGTCCGCGTCGGGCGGGCGGGGTCTCGGTCAGGCCAGGATCTGGACGGCCGACGGCAAGCTGGCCATCACGGTCATCCAGGAGGGCCTGGTCCGCGTCCCGAGGGACTGAGGACCGCACATTCGGACATACTGCCCCCCATGAGTGACGACCGGTCCGGCGGCAGCGAGTCCACGTCCACCGTCGTCGTCGCGGCGGCCGCCAATCTCGGCATCGCCGTGGCGAAGCTGGTGGCGGGGCTGATCAGTGGTTCGAGCGCGATGCTCTCCGAGGCCGCGCACTCGGTCGCCGACACCGTCACCGAGGTCATGCTCCTCACCGCGCTGAGGCGCAGCGAGAAGCCCGCCGACGAGGACCATCCGCTGGGCTACGGCCCCGAGCGCTACATCTGGGCCATGCTCGCCGCCGTCGCGACGTTCGTCGGTGGCGCCGTGTTCTCCCTGTACGACGGCATCCACACCCTGCTGAAGGGGGAGGAGCTCGGCGACCCGCTCGTCTCGTACCTGGTGCTCGCGGTGGCCTTCCTGCTGGAGGGCTTCTCGCTGCGCACGGGGATCCGGCAGGTGCGCGGCGAGGCGGCGCGGCTGCGGATGCCCGCGCCGCGCTATCTGCGGCGGACCCCCGACACCGCGGTCAAGGCCGTGGTGATGGAGGACTCGGCCGCGCTGGCCGGACTGCTGCTGGCGGCCGGGGGCCTGCTCGGCGGGCAGCTCTCCGGCTCCGCGGTCTACGACGGCGTCGCCTCGGTCCTCATCGGCGTCCTGCTGGTGTACGTGGCGTGGGTGCTCTGCCGGTCCAACGCCCAGCTGCTGATCGGCCGCCCGATCCCGGCCGCGATGCGGGCCGGGGTGCGCGAGGAGCTGATGTCCGTGCCGCACGTCGTCGAGGTGATGGAGCTGACCACCCTGATCCAGGGGCCTTCCGAGCTGCTGGTCGCCGCGAAGGTCGATTTCCGGGACGCGTCGACGGCCGAGCAGATCGAGTGGGCGTGCGAGGAGGCGGAGCAGCAGCTGCGGGAGCGCTACCCGTCGATCCGGCGCGTGTACCTGGACCCGACGCCGGGGCGTGCGCAGCGGCAGGCGGCGCGCTCCGGCGGCTGAGACGGGGCGCGGGCGGCCGGCACCGGGACCACTGTCTGCTACCGGCCGGATCCGGCCAGGAGCGTGTCCGGCAGGGCATTCGGTGGCGAAACGGACTACACCGCGACAGCGTCGGGACCCGTCCGGGACCCTCGCACCGGTGATCGCCCTTACTCACCGCCACCCCCGGTGTCTCCGGCGCGCGGCCCGTCCGCCGCGTCGCCGCACCGGTGGCCGTGCACCTCGGCGGCCCCGGGGTCAGACCCTCCCAAATGCTGGCCTTTCAGCCGGGCCCGAGATGCCGGCCCTCCTGCATTCCGTCATGTGGCCCTTTACCTCGCATGTCGATCTTTGACGTACCTCATGGATGGATTCGCCTGACCCGGAGACTCGAATTCCAGCCATGATCCGCGGATTCATTGCATCTGCGGTCGGGAACCGATGTCCTTCGTGAGGTCGCCTCAACGAGCCCTACCCGCAGGCGGGCAGGCGCATCCCCCCATCCACCGAGGACCTTTTGATGACGGACATATCGGAGGCCGGTCCCTGGGTGCTGGCGCTGGCCATGACGGCCGCTGCCCTCGCCCTGGCGCTCCTCCACCTCCGCACGCGCCGGTCGAACGCGGCACTGCGCGCGGAGGCCCGCACCGAAGCACGGGCCGCTGCCAGCAGGTACCAGGCCCTGGAGGCCGACGCGCGGTCCGGCGCCCATGCCGCGGCCCAGGCCGCGGAGGCCCGCTACCAGTCCATGGAATCCACCCTCCTCGCGGAGGCGCAGGACGCCGAGCGCGCCAGGCTCGGCGCCGAGCAGCAGGCCGGCCGGACGGCGGGGGAGCTGGCGTACTTCGTCGACACGCGGCTGCCGGCCCTCATCACCCATCTGAAGCACCGTCATGTGCCCGTCCCCGGAACGCAGGACCCGGCGCTCGCCCACACCGAGATCGGGGCACTCCTGGAACGCGCCCTGAACCAGGTCGCCCAGGTCGTCGTCGACACCGAGCAGCGGGTCGACGCCGGCGCCCAGGCCGTGCTGCGGGACACCACCGCCGACATCCAGGCCAAGTCCTACCGCCTCCAGGAGATGATCGAGGAGGCGCAGTTCGCCTTCGACGATCCGGAGATCGCCAAGCGGCTGGTCGCGATGGACCGCACGAACGAGGAGAACCTCCGGCAGATCCAGGCGACCGGAGTGCTCTGCGGAGCCTGGCCGGGGCTGACACGGAGCGACTCCCACCTGGGTGACATCGTTGCCGGAGCCCAGTCCCGCATCGCCGGCTACCAGCGCGTCCAGATCACCAGTCAGCTCTCCGACCCGGTCGGGGTGGTGGCCCGGGCGGTGGAGCCGCTCGCCGTGATCGTCGCCGAACTGCTCGCCAACGCGGTGCACCACACTCCCCAGGGCACGCGGCCCGTCGACGTCAGCCTGCACCAGGTGCAGGCAGGGGCGTGCGTCGTCATCGACGACCCCGGCGTGGGCATGACGGACGAGGAGCGCGAGTTCGCCGCGCGCATGCTCTCCGGCCAGCAGGGGGTCCTGCTGACCCATCTGGGAGACCCGCCGCGCGCGGGGTTCGCCACGATCGGCCGTCTGGTGCAGCAGTTCGGCTTCACCGTCACGGTGGACAAGCCCTCGTCGTACGGCGGTGTACGGGCCGTGGCCTTCGTCCCCGATCACCTGCTCATGCTGATGGATGAGGTGGCCCAGCCCATGTCGGCCATGTCCCCCGCCCTGCGCAAGCCGGAGCCCCCCAGGCAGGAGAGCCCTGCGCCGGAGCCGGCCGCCGGGCCCGCCGGTGCGATCGAGCTGCCGCGGCGGCGGCGCCAGCGGGCCGCTCCGGACACGGACCGGGCGGCCCTGCAGGCTCCGGACCCCGCGCCGGCGATCAGCCCGGACCAGGCGGCCCAGACATGGGGCGCCTGGCAGACCGGCACCCTGCGCGGATTCGAGGACGCGCACACCGACCAGGAAGAAGGCACGCAGTCATGACCGTCGTTCCCAAGCGCCCCCTCCTCAGGGACATGTCCTGGGTGCTCACGCCGCTCCTGGAGGTGCCCGGGGTCGTGCACGCTCTGGTCCTGTCCGGCGACGGGATGATCCAGGGCGCCACCCAGGCCCTCACCCGGGAGGCCGGGGAGGGTGCCTCCGCCATGGCCTCGGCCGTCCAGGGCGCCTGCAAGGAACTGGTCAGGAAGCTGGCGGGGCAGGAGGAGAGCCCCGTGCTGCACCAGGTGGTGGTCAGCACGAACTACGGGTTCGCCTTCCTGATCCCCGCGGGCGACAACACGGTCATGGCGGTC
Organism: Streptomyces sp. NPDC055962; assembly: GCF_042270185.1. Lineage (NCBI taxonomy): Bacteria > Bacillati > Actinomycetota > Actinomycetes > Kitasatosporales > Streptomycetaceae > Streptomyces > Streptomyces sp. NPDC055962. Next base: position 325,052 of record NZ_JBHJYN010000002.1, on the reverse strand, counting down.
TTCGCGCAGCCGACCGTGGACATGGGCGTCATCGCCCACGCCATGCAGGTGCAGGTCTCGAAGCTCGGCGACAAGGTGATGAACTCGCCTGCTCGGGCCCGGGGATGACGCCGGCTCCCCGCAGGCGGCTCGTGCCGTCGTTCCTGGCGACCGACCGCGTCCAGCCGACCCGCAACACCCTGGACCGCCTGACCCTGCTGTCGTCCACCGGCATCACCGCCCTGGACGACCTGACACACGCGCAGCGCCGGCTGGTCGAACTCCTCCAGGGCGGGCCGCTGGCCCTCGTCGAGGTCGCCGCCCGCCTCGTACTGCCGGTGAGCCTGGTCCGCGTCCTCGTCGCGGACCTCGTCGACAGCTCGCACCTGCACGCCCGCGCCCCCATCCCCGAGGCGAAGGCACACGATCCCCAGTTGCTAGAGAAGGTGCTCGATGGACTCCGCAGTATCCGATAACACCTTCCTCGACAGCGACGAGAAGACGCTGGTGAAGATCGTGGTGACCGGACCCTTCGGCGTCGGGAAGACGACGCTGATCAACACGCTCTCCGAGACCGCGCCGCTGCACACCGAGGAGGTCATGACCCAGGCCGGTGCGGCGGTAGACGACCTCGCCGGCGTACGGGACAAGGCCACCACCACGGTCGCCATCGACTTCGGCCGCAGGACCCTGCCCGGTGATCTGGTGCTGTACCTGTTCGGCACCCCGGGCCAGAAGAGGTTCAAGCCGCTCTGGGAGGACATCGCGCGCGGCGCCCTGGGCGCGGTGGTCCTGGTGGACACCCGCCGTCTCGACGACTCGTTCGAGGTCATCGACATGATCGAGCAGCAGGGCCTGTCCTACGCCGTGGCCGTGAACCACTTCCCCGACTCGCCCGACCACCCTCCCGAGGTGCTCCGCGACCACCTGGACCTGGAGCCGCACACCCCGCTGGTGGTCTGCGACGCCCGCGAGTCGACGTCGGCCGTGGACGTGCTGATCGCGCTGGTGACCCACCTGCTCACCGCCCACCCCGTCCTGGAAGCCTCATGAGCACCTATCTGCCCCTGGCGGTCCCGCTGTACGGCGCCGACTTCGCCGCGGACCCCGGGCGCGTCTACGCCCGCCTGCGCGCGTTCGGGCCGGTCGCCCCCGTCGAGGTGTCCCCGGGCGTCAGCGGCTATCTGGTGACCGACCGCGACGCCGCTCTCGCCGTGCTCAACGACCCGGGCGTCTGGTCGAAGGACCCCCGGGCCTGGGAGAGCGGGCTCCCGGCCGACTCGCCGGTGAAGCCGATGATGGGGTGGCGGCCCAACGCCCTGTTCAACGACGGCGCCGCGCACCGCCGCTACCGGTCGGTCATCACCGACAGCTTCAGCCGGATCGAGCCGCACGACCTGCGCAGGCAGGTGGCGGAGATCGCGGACGGCCTGATCAAGGACTTCGCCGGCACGGGTGAGGCCGACCTGGTCGGCCAGTACGCCCGCCCGCTGCCGCTGGTGCTGTTCAACGCGATGTTCGGCATGCCGCCCGAGGACGGACCCCGTCTGGTGGCCGCCATGGGCGGCCTGTTCGAATCCGAGCCCGAGCACGCCGTCAAGGCGAACGAGGACTTCGGCCGGTACATGGACGAGCTCATCGCGCTCAAGGTGCAGGAGCGCGGCGAGGACCTGACGAGCTGGTTCATGGACCACCCCGCCGGTCTGGCGCCGGAGGAGCTCGCCCACCAGGTGATCCTCACGATGGCCGCGGGGCAGGAACCGACCACGAACCTGATCTCGAACGCGCTCTCGCGCATGCTGTCCAATCCGGACTACTACAGCAGCCTCTCCAACGGCGCGCGCACCGCACGCGACGCCATCAACGACGTGCTGCGCCACGAGCCGCCGATGGCGAACTACAGCGCGCACTACCCGCGCCGCAACGTGCAGATCGGCAGCACCTGGATCGCCGCCGACAGCCTCGTGCTCATCTCGTACCACGCGGCGAACACCGCCCCGGAGGGCCCCGACGGCCACGACGGCGAGCGCACCGACGGCGGCGCGCACCTCGCCTGGTCCTCCGGGCCGCACGCCTGCCCCGTCAAGCAGCCCGCCCTGCTCATCGCGATCACCGCGATCGAGAGGCTCACCAGCCACCTCGGGGACCTCGAACTCGCCGTGCCGCGCGAGAGCCTGCAATGGCGCCCCGGCCCCTTCCACCGCGCACTGGCGCACCTCCCGGCCCGCTTCGGTCCCATCACGCCGCAGAAAACTGGAGTCACCCCATGGAGCAGCCCCTCGTCCTCGACCCCGCCGGCCGCGACGTCCACGGAGAGTCCGTTCTCCTCCGGGAGCGCGGGCCCGCGACCCGGGTCGTACTCCCCGGCGGCCTGGACGTCTGGGCCGTCAGCAGCCACTCGCTCCTGAAGGAACTCCTGACCGACGACCGTGTGACCAAGGACCCCCGCGCCTGGGACGCCTGGCAGCGCGGCGAGATCACCCCGGACATGTGGGTCTACACCTGGGTGGCGGTCTCCAACATGTTCACCGCCGCGGGGCAGGACCACCGCCGCCTGCGCAAACTCATCACCCCCGCCTTCACCGCACGCCGCATCGAAGCGCTGAGGCCCGTCATCCAGGAGATCGCCGACCGGCTGCTGGACGACGTGGCACGCTCCCGGGACGGCGCGGTGGACCTGCGCGCCTCGTACGCCCACCCGCTGCCCATGCAGGTCATCTGCCACCTGTTCGGACTGCCGGAGGAACTCCGGCCGCGCATGGCCCAGCTGGTCGAGAAGGTCTTCGACACGACCATCGAGGACGCCGCGTCGAACTTCGCGGAGCTCCAGCAGATGCTGACCGGACTCATCGGGGCCAAGCGGCAGAACCCCGGGGACGACCTGACCAGCGTGCTGATCGCCACCCGCGACGAGGACGGCACCCGTCTGAGCGAAGCCGAGCTGACCGACACCCTGCTGCTCATCATCAGTGCCGGCTTCGAGACCACCGTCAACCTCATCGGCAACGCGGTCCGCGCGCTGCTGGAACACCCCGAGCAGCTCCGGCAGGTCACCGCGGAGGGTGCGAAGCGCTGGAACGACGTCATCGAGGAGACGCTGCGCTGGGAGCCGAGCGTGGCCCATCTGCCCCTGCGGTACGCCGTCGAGGACATCGATCTCCCGGACGGCCGGCGCATCACCCGGGGCGAGGCGATCCTCGCGTCCTACGCCGCCGCGGGCCGGGAGCCGGCCCAGCACGGCCCGGACGCCGACCGGTTCGACATCGACCGGTACGGCAGGGAGCACCTGGCGTTCGGCTACGGCGTCCACTTCTGCCTCGGGGCGCCGCTCGCGCGGCTGGAGGCCGATGTGGCCCTGACCACCCTGTTCGCCCGGTACCCGGACCTCGCCCTGGCGTCGCCCGCGGCGGACCTCCCCCAGGTCGAGTCGTTCATCGTCAACGGATCCCAGCGCATCGACGTCACGCTGGACCGTCCCACCCCGGCCTGAGGGCCCGCGGGAGGCGGTCCCCCGCCCGGGTGCGGCGTCGGCAGGGCGGGAGGCGGACCGCTCGTCGCGTCGTGCCGCGGCGTGACCGGGTGATGCTCGACGCGGCTGCGCTCCACACCCCCGTGACCGGTGGAGCGGAGCCGCATCGTGAGCCGTGCCCCGCCCTGAGCCGGGGCCGGCCACGACGCCGCGGCCTTGCCGTCTCCGGTCCGGCCGCGGCCTGCCCGACCGACGATAGGGCGAACGGGGGGCGCACCCTGTTCCCGTCGTGCACGGAACTGTGTCAGCAGCGCGGAGGCGAGGGCGGGCCCTCCACCGGCCGTCGTCCGCGCTCTCTCGGCCGATGGCGGCGCAGGGGCCCGGAGTTGCCCCCACAGCGTTGCGCGGGGTAACGGAACCCTGCCATCCTGTCGGCCGGGTCATGCGTGGGGGGTGGATCATGGAGGAACGGGCCAAGGCTCTTCCCTGCACACCGTGCTGTTCCGGCGAGCCGTGCGGCTCCGGCACAGCAGAGGGACCTGACGCAGCGTACGGATCCGGCGGGCCTCGCGGCCCGCACCGGCGAAGGCCCTTCCGGTGAGCTCGGTCCTGGACACCACGGGCATCCCGGTGCGGGATCGCGAGGAGACGCTCCGGCACGCGGTGTGGGAATCCCTCGTGCGGATCGACATCGATCACCACCTGCCGCCCGAGGACCTCGTGGCCCGCATCGGGCTGGACACCGCGGGTCCCCTGGAGATCTGCTCGGCGCGCGCGACCTCGATGACCATCCGGCGGACCCCGCGTCTGGCGCGGGAGGACGAGGAGCCGGCCGTCTTCCTCGGCCTGCAGGTGTCGGGCACCAGCCTGGTGGCGCAGAACGGCCGCCAGGCTCTGCTGAGGCCCGGGGACTTCGCCCTCTACGACACGGTCACCCCCTACACACTCCTCTTCGACGAGGGGGTGGACCATCATTTCCTGCGGTTCCCCCGCGCGGCGCTCGCACTGCCGGAGCGGTCGCTCAGGGACATCACCGCGGTCACGCTCGGCCCGGGCAACCCGCTGGCGGCCCTCGCCTCCACCTACTTCGGCCAGCTGTTCGCCAGCGAAGGGCTGCGCAGCGGTCCGCACGCCGACGCGGTGGCGGAACCGAGCATCGAACTCGTACGTGCCGTCGTGGCGACGCAGCTCGGAAGCCAGGAGCTGGCCAGGGCGCCGATGGAGGCCACGCTGAGCCTGCGGATCACGCGGTACATGCGCGCACACCTGGCTGACGCCGACCTGTCGGCCGCACGGATCGCCGCCGCGCACAGCATCTCGGTGCGTCACCTCTACACGGTGCTGGCCCGGTCGGGCATCTCCCTCGGGGACTGGATCCGCTCCCACCGCCTCGCGGAGTGCAAGCGGGAGCTGGCCGGCCCCCGGGGCCGGACCCGGACCGTGGCGGCGGTCGGACGGAGCTGGGGCTTCGTGGACGCGTCCCATTTCGGCAAGGTGTTCAAACAGGCCTACGGCGTCTCCCCCCGGGCCTGGCGCGACGCGAACCGCCCCGGCTCCTCCCCGTGAACCGGCCTGGGCGACGGGCGCGCAGGGCACCGGCGGACACGGAGGGGCCCACCCGGGGGCCCGGTGACCGGTCCGCCGCCCGGTCCGCCGAGAGCGGTCAGGCGGGCAGCAGCCCGGCCGCGTCCAGCAGGTAGTCGGTCATCGGGTCGTAGTAGCGCGGATCGGCCACATGGTCGTCCAGCGGCACGGTGACCTGGAGGGTGCCCTCCGCCTCGCCGAGGAAGAGCGCGGGGTCGTTGCAGTCCGCGTAGCCGATCGAGTCGATCCCGCGCTGTCCGGCGCATCCGGCCCAGCCGTGGTCGGCGACGACGAGGTCGGGCGCGGGGCGGCCCTCGCGCTCCAGGCCGTCCAGGACGGCGGCCATCGGGACCGGCGAGTGCGTGTGCCACAAAGTCGCCCCGCGCTCCAGCACCGCGACGTCGGCGAACTGGAAGACCATGCCCTCGTCCGCCATCAGGCCGCCGGGGATCCGGACGATCTCGCACCCGGCGGCCCGCAGGGCGTCCGCCGTCCGCCGGTGCACGTCGAGCAGACCGCCCGGGTGCCCGGTCGCGAACAGCACCCGCTCGCCGTCGGCGGCCGCCTTGCGCAGCCGGGCCGCCATCCGGTCCAGGGCGTCGACCGTCAGCTCCGGGTCGATGGTGTCCTGGCCCTGCCGGTGCTCCGGGTCGTCGCTGACACCGCATCTCTCGGCCATCACGGCCAGGACGTCCTGCTCGTCGGTCCACCGGTCACCGAGCTCCAGCCCCAGCCAGAAGTGGCGGTTGCCGTTCGCGAGCTGGCGGTAGTGGGAGAGGTTGTTGTCGCGGGGAGTGGCGACGTCGCCCGCGATACGGGTGCGGACGAGGTGCTCGACGAGGGCGGCGCGGCTGGGTATCGGCATGCACCCATTGTGCCGTCGGGACCGCGCCGTGTGCCCGGTGTCTCGTACGGCGGGATCAGCGGGCGGCCCGGGTACCTCCCGCACCCTGGACCGCTGGGGCCGCGTCGCCCACCGCCTGGACCGGGGTCCGGTGCGGGGCGGACCTGCCGTCCCCGACACCCCGGCCGCGGCCGGCCGTCCGGCAGCCGAGGCATCCCGGGTGGCCCTGCCGCGCGGCGGAGTCGCGGGTCCGCCAGTGCCGCTCGGCCGAAGGACGGGGCCCGGAGCCCTTGCCCCAGCCCGCCAGGTGCAGCACCCAGCAGGTCAGTGCGGCCATGGCGACGACGACCGTGCCGGCCAGGAGCACCGCGGCGGAGCCGATGACCAGACCTGCTCCCAGCACCGCGCTCCCGAGGGCGCCGAGGGCGGTACCGGTCCAGCCGGCGAGCGTGTGTCCCAGATCGGCGTCCCCATGTGCGCTCACTTCGGCTCCCTCGGGGTGTGATAGTTCAGCGACCGGAACCGCACACGGCTCCAGTTAACTCACGACCTAAGCTACTTAGACACTAAGGGGAATTTCGGTGGACGGCAAGGAGCGCCCCGAGGTGGCCTACGACGAGATGCTCCGGGCGATGGACCGGCTGATCGCGCTCGCACAGACCGGGCAGCACGACATCGCCGAGCGGCTCGGCCTGAACACCACCGACCTGACCTGCGTGGGGTTTCTGATGGAGGCGTCGCTCGCCGGGAAGACCCTGGCCGCCGGCGACCTGGCCGAGCAGGCACGACTGACCACAGGGGCGGTGACGGGGGTGCTCAACCGCCTGGAGAAGGCGGGTTACGTCCGCCGCGCGCCCGATCCCGGGGACCGGAGGCGGGTGCGCGTGGTGATGGACGAGGAGGCCCGGGAGCGGGTCCTCGCCGTCTACGGCCCGTTCTACGCGCGCCTGTGCACCCTGGCGGCCGACTACGGGCCGCAGGAGATGGCCGTGCTCGCGGACTGGTTCACCCGTGCGCGGGAGGTCATGCGGGATTCACTGGAGGAGATCCGGGACGGCGGGGCCGGCGACGCCTGATCCCGCCGTTCGCCCCGGCGGGCGTCAGGACGCCGCCGCCGCGAAGGCCCCCCGCGCCAGCCGGTGCAGCAGGGCCGCCGTGGCCGTGCGGTCCGGGAGGGCCTCGGGGCGGGTCAGGTGAGGGGTGGAGTTCAGCAGGCCGAACACCGCGTGGACGGTGACCCGGGCCTCGTTCTCCGCGAGGGCCGGGTAGAGCGCGCGGACGACCTCGACCCAGACCTCCACGTACTGCCGCTGGAGCTGGCGGACCCGCTTGCGGTCGGTGTCCCGCAGGCGGTCCAGCTCGCGGTCGTGGAGGGTGATCAGCGGACGGTCGTCCAGGGCGAAGTCGATGTGGCCCTCGATCAGGGCGTCCAGGAGCGCCTCCGGGGAGCCGCCGCGCGAGGCGTCGTCCTCGGTGACGCGCAGCCTGCCGCCGGCCAGCAGGCGCTCGCTGATGCCGACGAGCAGCTCGGCGAGCATGGCGTCCTTGCCGGGGAAGTGGCGGTAGAGGCCGGGGCCGCTGATACCGACCGCCGCCCCTATCTCGTCGACCCCGACACCGTGGAAGCCGCGCTCGGCGAAGAGGCGGGCCGCCTCCCTGAGGATCTGCTCGCGGCGGGTGGGAGCCGCGACACGGGCGGCGGCATGGGTGCTCATGGGGATTCATTCTAGACAGGGGGGTTAGCGCTCGTTAACCTGAGCGCCATGCGTTAACGGTCACTAACGTCGTTCGACTACGCGGTACGGGCAAGGGGGCTCGACAGGATGCAGCAGGCACCGGTCCTGGTGAGTGCGGCCGATCCCGCCTCGGAGGCCTGGCAGGCCAACGAGGCGGCGCATCACGCGCTCGCCGAGGAGCTGCGCACGCGGCTCGCCACGGCACGGCTCGGCGGGGGTGAGAAGGCCCGCGCCCGGCATGTGGCGCGCGGCAAGCTGCTGCCCCGGGAGCGGGTGGACGCCCTGCTCGACCCGGGCTCGCCCTTCCTGGAGCTGGCACCGCTGGCGGCGGAGGGGCTGTACGGGGGCGCGGCACCGGCGGCCGGGGTGATCGCCGGGATCGGGCGGGTCAGCGGCCGGGAGTGCGTGATCGTCGCCAACGACGCGACCGTCAAGGGCGGCACCTACTACCCGATGACGGTGAAGAAGCACCTCCGCGCCCAGGAGGTGGCCCTGGAGAACAGGCTGCCGTGCCTGTACCTCGTGGACTCGGGGGGCGCGTTCCTCCCGATGCAGGACGAGGTCTTCCCCGACCGGGACCACTTCGGGCGGATCTTCTACAACCAGGCCCGGATGTCGGGCGCCGGCATCCCGCAGATCGCGGCGGTTCTCGGCTCCTGCACGGCGGGCGGGGCGTACGTCCCCGCGATGAGCGACGAGGCCGTCATCGTCCGGAACCAGGGCACGATCTTCCTGGGCGGCCCGCCGCTGGTGAAGGCCGCCACGGGTGAGGTCGTGACGGCGGAGGAGCTGGGCGGCGGCGAGGTGCACTCCCGTACGTCCGGGGTCACCGACCACCTCGCCGAGGACGACGCGCACGCGCTGCGGATCGTGCGGAACATCGTCGCGACACTCCCGGACCGCGGCCCGCTCCCCTGGTCGGTGGAGCCCGCCGAGGAGCCGAAGGCCGACCCCGCGGGCCTGTACGGTGCGGTGCCGGTCGACTCGCGTACGCCCTACGACGTGCGGGAGGTCATCGCACGGGTGGTGGACGGCTCCCGCTTCCAGGAGTTCAAGGCGGAGTACGGCCAGACGCTGATCACCGGCTTCGCCAGGATCCACGGCCATCCCGTCGGCATCGTCGCCAACAACGGGATCCTGTTCTCGGAGTCCGCCCAGAAGGGCGCCCACTTCATCGAGCTGTGCGACCAGCGCGGCATCCCGCTGGTGTTCCTCCAGAACATCTCCGGCTTCATGGTCGGCCGGGACTACGAGGCCGGGGGCATCGCCAAGCACGGCGCCAAGATGGTGACGGCCGTGGCCTGCACCCGGGTGCCGAAGCTGACGGTGGTGGTCGGCGGGTCGTACGGCGCGGGGAACTACTCCATGTGCGGCCGGGCGTACAGCCCGCGCTTCCTGTGGATGTGGCCGAACGCCAAGATCTCCGTCATGGGCGGTGAGCAGGCCGCCTCCGTGCTGGCCACCGTCAAGCGGGACCAGATCGAGGGCCGGGGCGAGGAGTGGCCCGCCGAGGAGGAGGAGGCCTTCAAGGCTCCGGTCCGCGCGCAGTACGAGCAGCAGGGCAGCGCCTACTACGCCACCGCCCGGCTCTGGGACGACGGCGTGATCGACCCGACGGAGACCCGGCAGGTGCTGGGGCTCGCCCTGACCGCGTGTGCCAACGCCCCTCTGGGCGACCCCCAGTTCGGCGTCTTCCGGATGTGATGTGAGGACCTCCATGTTCAGCACTGTTCTGGTCGCCAACCGTGGCGAGATCGCGGTCCGGGTCATCCGGACCCTGCGCGAGCTCGGCGTGCGGTCGGTCGCCGTCTTCAGCGACGCCGACGCGGACGCCCGCCACGTACGGGAGGCCGATACGGCGGTACGGATCGGGCCCGCTCCGGCCGCGGAGAGCTACTTGTCCGTGGAGCGGCTGCTGGACGCCGCCCGCAGGACGGGCGCCGAGGCCGTCCACCCCGGTTACGGCTTCCTCGCGGAGAACGCGGGCTTCGCCCGGGCCTGCGCGGAGGCGGGCCTGGTCTTCATCGGTCCGCCCGCCGAGGCGATCTCACTGATGGGCGACAAGATCCGCGCCAAGGAGACCGTCGCAGCGGCGGGGGTCCCCGTGGTGCCCGGCTCCTCGGGGAGCGGGCTCACCGACGCCCAGCTGGGCGCAGCCGCGCGGGAGATCGGCATGCCGGTGCTGCTGAAGCCCTCGGCGGGCGGTGGCGGCAAGGGCATGCGGCTGGTGCGCGAGGAGGCGCTGCTCGCCGACGAGATCGCGGCGGCCCGGCGCGAGGCGCGTGCCTCCTTCGGCGACGACACCCTGCTGGTCGAGCGGTGGATCGACCGGCCCCGGCACATCGAGATCCAGGTCATGGCCGACGGGCACGGCGAGGTCGTGCACCTCGGCGAGCGCGAGTGCTCGCTCCAGCGCCGCCACCAGAAGATCATCGAGGAGGCGCCGTCGGTCCTGCTCGACGAGCGCACCCGTGCCGCGATGGGCGAGGCGGCCGTACAGGCGGCACGGTCCTGCGGCTACGTCGGCGCCGGGACGGTCGAGTTCATCGTCCCGGGCGACGATCCCGCCTCGTACTGGTTCATGGAGATGAACACCCGTCTCCAGGTGGAGCACCCCGTCACCGAGCTGGTCACGGGACTCGACCTGGTGGAGTGGCAGCTGCGGGTGGCCTCCGGCGAGCGCCTGCCGTACGCCCAGGCGGACATCGCGCTGACCGGGCACGCCGTCGAGGCCCGGGTCTGCGCGGAGGACCCGGCGCGCGGCTTCCTGCCGTCCGGCGGCACGGTGCTCGCGCTGCGCGAGCCGCAGGGCGGCGGGGTGCGGACGGACTCGGGCCTCAGCGAGGGCGTGCCCGTCGGCAGCACGTACGACCCGATGCTCTCGAAGGTCATCGCGTACGGCCCCGACCGTTCCACGGCGCTGCGCCGTCTGCGGGCGGCCCTGGCGGAGACGGTGGTGCTGGGCGTCCCGACGAACGCCGGGTTCCTGCGGCGGCTGCTGGCCCATCCGGCGGTGGCCGCCGGGGAGCTGGACACCGGCCTCGTGGAGCGGGAGGCGGACGGCCTGGTGCCGGACGGGGTCCCGGAGGAGGTGTACGCGGCGGCGGCGCTGCTGCGGCAGCCGGCCCCGGCATCCGCCGACGGCTGGGTCGACCCGTTCTCCGTACCCAGCGGCTGGCGGCTCGGCGGCACACCCGCGGAAACCTTCCACCACCTCCGCGTCCCGGGCCACGACCCGGTGCGGGTGGGGCTGCGTACGGGCGCGGAGGGCACCGTCTCCCTGACGTTCGGCCACGCCGGGGACCGCGAGGGGACCGCGGACGCGTGCGGCCCCGTGCCCTCCCTGCCCGGCGCCGGGGCGTCCCGGCTCGTCGAGGCGTCCGGGGCCCGTGTCGTCGTCGAACTCGACGGGCTGACCCACACGTTCAGCAGGGCCGCGTCCCGGGACGGCGTCTGGCTCGGCCGGGACGGCGACACCTGGCACGTCCAGGACCACGACCCGGTGGAGGCGTCCCTCAGCGGCGCGGCCCGCTCCGGCGCGGACACACTCGCCGCCCCCATGCCCGGGACGGTCACGGTGGTCAAGGTGGCGGTCGGGGACGAGGTCGTCGCCGGGCAGAGCCTGCTGGTCGTCGAGGCGATGAAGATGGAGCACGTCATCTCCGCCCCGCACGCCGGCACCGTCACCGCACTGGACGTCACCGCGGGCACCACGGTCGCCATGGACCAGATCCTGGCCGTGGTGGCCCCGGGGGAGGAATCGTGACCGACACCGGACTGCCGATGACGGTGCCCGCGCCGGGGCTGCCCGCCCGGGTCCGCATCCACGAGGTCGGCGCGCGCGACGGGCTGCAGAACGAGAAGACCGTCGTACCGACCGTGGTGAAGGCGGAGTTCGTCCGCCGGCTCGCGGCTGCCGGGCTCTCCACCATCGAGGCGACCAGCTTCGTGCACCCGAAGTGGGTGCCGCAGCTGGCGGACGCGGAGCAGCTGTTCCCGATGCTCGGGGACGTCGGGGAGGTGGCGCTGCCCGTCCTCGTGCCGAACGAACGCGGCCTGGACCGGGCACTCGCTCTCGGCGCCCGCCGGATCGCCGTGTTCGGTTCGGCGACAGAGACGTTCGCCGCCCGCAACCTCAACCGCACGGTGGACGAGTCGCTCGCCATGTTCGAGCCGGTCGTGGCCCGGGCCAAGGACGCCGGGGTGCATGTGCGCGGCTATCTGTCCATGTGCTTCGGCGACCCGTGGGAGGGCGCCGTGCCCGTCACCCAGGTCGTCCGGGTCGCGAAGGCGCTGATGGACCTCGGCTGCGACGAGCTCTCCCTCGGCGACACGATCGGTGTGGCCACCCCCGGCCATGTGCGGGAGCTGCTCTCCGCGCTGAACAGGGAGGGCGTGCACACCGGCACGATCGGGGTGCACTTCCACGACACGTACGGCCAGGCGCTCTCCAACACCCTGGCCGCGCTCCAGCACGGGGTCACCACGGTGGACGCCTCGGCGGGCGGCCTCGGCGGCTGCCCGTACGCGAGGAGCGCGACCGGCAATCTCGCCACCGAGGATCTCGTGTGGATGCTCGACGGCCTCGGTGTCGCCACCGGGGTCGATCTCGGCGCACTCACCGCCACAAGCGTGTGGATGGCCGAACAGCTGGGCCGTCCGAGCCCGTCCCGAACCGTCCGTGCGCTGTCCCACAAGGAGTGAAGCACCCATGTCCCTGGACCACCGGCTGACCGCCGAGCACGAGGAACTGCGCCGCACCGTCGAGGAGTTCGCACACGATGTGATCGCCCCGAAGATCGGCGACTTCTACGAGCGGCACGAGTTCCCGTACGAGATCGTCGCGGAGATGGGCCGGATGGGCCTGTTCGGCCTGCCCTTCCCCGAGGAGTACGGCGGCATGGGCGGCGACTACCTCGCCCTCGGGATCGCCCTGGAGGAGCTGGCCCGCGTCGACTCCTCCGTGGCGATCACCCTGGAGGCGGGGGTCTCCCTCGGCGCCATGCCCGTGTTCCGCTTCGGGACCGAGGAGCAGAAGCAGCGGTGGCTGCCGAAGCTCTGCTCGGGCGAGGCACTCGGCGCGTTCGGCCTGACGGAGCCGGACGGCGGCTCGGATGCCGGCGGCACCCGGACGACGGCCGTGCTCGACGAGGCCACCGGCGAGTGGGTGATCAACGGGTCCAAGTGCTTCATCACCAACTCCGGTACGGACATCACGGAGCTGGTGACGGTGACGGCGGTCACCGGCCGCAAGGAGAACGGCGCCCCGCGCATCTCGGCGGTCATCGTCCCGTCCGGCACCCCCGGCTTCACGGTCGCCGCGCCGTACTCCAAGGTCGGGTGGAACGCCTCGGACACCCGGGAGCTGTCCTTCTCCGACGTGCGCGTCCCGAAGGAGAACCTGCTGGGCGAGGAGGGCCGCGGGTACGCGCAGTTCCTGCGGATCCTGGACGAGGGGCGGATCGCCATCTCGGCGCTGTCGACGGGCCTCGCACAGGGCTGTGTGGACGAGTCGCTGACGTACGCGAAGGAACGGCACGCCTTCGGGAAGCCGATCGGCGCCAACCAGGCCATCCAGTTCAAGATCGCCGACATGGAGACGCGGGCGCACATGGCCCGGATCGGCTGGCGCGACGCGGCCTCCCGGCTGGTGGCGGGCGAGCCCTTCAAGAAGGAGGCGGCGATCGCGAAGCTGTACTCCTCGACGGTGGCGGTGGACAACGCCCGTGACGCGACGCAGATCCACGGCGGCTACGGCTTCATGAACGAGTACCCGGTGGCCCGGATGTGGCGCGACTCCAAGATCCTGGAGATCGGCGAGGGCACGAGCGAGGTCCAGCGGATGCTGATCGCCCGCGAGCTGGGGATGGACGCCTGATCGGACGGGGCGGCCGATGGACATCCTCGTCGTGTTGACCGCCCGGCAGCACGGGCTCACCGTGCTGCACGTGGACGACGGCTTCGGTGCGATCGCCAAGGTCCGCCCGGACATCGAGATGCTGCGCCTGCAGCCGGTCACCGGCTAGCACGGACCCCACAGGCCCCCTCGGCCGTTGCGGACACGGACGACAGCCGCCCTCCCGGTGCCGGGAGGGCGGCTTTTCGCAGCTCAGGTAACGGATGGGCAGCCCCCCTTGCCCCCGGCCCGCCCCATGTGTGAGGTTAGGCTAGCCTTCCTTTGAATCGTCAGCGGGCGCCCTCGGCGCGTACGAAAGCAGACACACTCATGCCCAACGTCCGGACCAGCTCACTCTCCCGCCGCGGCCTGCTGGCCGCCGGTGGTGCCGTCGGTCTCGGTGCCGTCCTCGCAGCCTGCGGCGACAGCGACGAGAAGGGCTCCGCCTCGGGTTCGGGTGCGGAGAAATCCGGCCCCTGGTCCTTCAAGGACGACCGCGGCCAGACGGTGAAGGCCGACTCCGTGCCGAAGAACGTCGTCGCGTTCGTCGGAGTCGCCGCCGCGCTCCACGACTACGGCGTCGAGGTCAAGGGCGTCTTCGGCCCGACGAAGACCTCCGACGGCAAGGCCGATGTGCAGGCCGGCGACCTCGACATCAGCAAGGTCGAGGTGCTCGGAAACGTCTGGGGCGAGTTCAACGTCGAGAAGTACGCAGGCCTGGCGCCGGAGCTCCTCGTCACCTCCATGTGGGAGAAGGACGCCCTCTGGTACGTGCCGGACCAGTCCAAGGACAAGATCCTCAAGCTGGCTCCGAGCGTCGCCCTGTGGGCCGCGCAGACCACGGTCCCGAAGGCGATCCAGCGCCACGAGGACCTGGCCGCCTCCCTCGGCGCCGACGTCAAGGCCAAGAAGGTCACCGACGCCAAGGCCGCCTTCGAGAAGGCCGCGGCCCGGCTGCGCGCCGCCGCGAAGTCGCAGCCGAACATCAAGGTCCTGGTGGGCTCGGCCAGTCAGGACCTGTTCTACGTCTCGCTCGCCAAGATGTCCGCCGACACCCTGTACTTCCAGGAGCTCGGGGTGCAGTTCGTCGAGCCGAAGGTCAACGAGGCCGGCTTCTTCGAGGAGCTGAGCTGGGAGAACGTCGACAAGTACGAAGCGGACATCATCATGATGGACAACCGCTCCTCGGCCCTCCAGCCCGACGCCCTGACCTCCAAGCCGACCTGGGCGAAGCTGCCGGCCGTCAAGGCGGGCCAGGTCATACCGCGTACGACGGAGCCCATCTACTCGTACGACAAGTGCGCACCGATCCTCGACGCCCTCGCCGAGGCCATCGAGAAGGCCAAGAAGGTCGGCTGATCCCCCCGGGCCCGGCTCCTGGAGTTCACCTCCGGGAGCCGGGCCCTCCGCTTTTCCCGTCCCGGGGAGGAGACCCCTCGCATGACGACCGCCACCGCACCCGCCGCCGCACCCTTCCGGTTCTTCGGCCTGACGGTCCTGCGGACCGAACGGCTGAGTCCCTCCATGCAACGGGTCACCTTCGGCGGCCCCGGGCTCGCCGGCTTCGCCGCGGGCGGCCGGGACCAGAGCCTCTCGCTGTTCCTCCCGCACCCCGGCCAGCACGAGCCCTTCGTCCCGGTGGCCGAGGACGGCACCTGGTTCGACGCCTGGCGCGCCGCCCCCGAGGACGTACGGGCCGTCATGCGCGCGTACACGGTGCGCGCCCAGCGCCGCGCCGACGACGGCACGACCGAGATCGACATCGACTTCGCCCTGCACGAGGACGGCGGGCCCGCCTGCCGCTGGGCGGAGACCGCCCGCCCCGGCCGGCTGCTCAAGGCACTGGGCCCGGCCGTCGAGGACAACGCGTCGGTCCGCTTCCGCCCGCCGCGGGACACCGACTGGGTGCTGATCTGGGCCGACGAGACGGCGTTGCCCGCGGCCTCGGCCGCCCTGGAGTGGCTTCCAACCGGCACGAAGGCCCATGTCTGGCTGGAGGTCCCGCACGCACAGGACCGCCTGGAGCTGCGCACGGAGGCCGACGTGACGGTCCACTGGCTCGTCCGGGGCCGGGGGGCTCCCTCCGCGGTGGAGGCCGTACGCGCCGCCGAGCTGCCCGGGGGCGTCCCGTACGCCTGGATCGCCGGCGAGTCGTCGGAGGTCCGCGGACTGCGCCGCCACCTGGTCCAGGAGCGGGCGTTCGACCGCAGGCGCGTCACCTTCGTCGGCTACTGGCGGCGAGGGATGAGCGAGGAACAGCTGCGCGAGGAGGCGGCGGCGCGGGCGGCCGCGTAACGCCCCTGCGTGTTGTGTGGGGTTCCTGTGACGGTTCCCCCCGGGGACGAGAAGCGCAATTTTGTTAGGTTAGGCTTGCCTAAGTTAACGGTCGCGCCCTCGTCCCCCCTTTTCTGCCCGGAGGGTCGCGATGACGTCCCCACCCGGGAGGCCCCCCACATGCGTTCCCACCTGCTCAACCGCACGACGGCGGAGGACTACCGTCACTCCGTCACCGCGGGAGTCGAACAGGTAGCAGCCACACTCGCCTCCACCGAGCAGCCGTTCAGCGGAATCGGCGTCGACACCCTCACCCCCGTCGTCGACGCCGTCGACCTCGACCGGCCCCTCGGCGACACGGCTGCCGCCCTGGACGAGCTCGCCGAGGTCTACCTCCGCGACGCCGTGTACTTCCACCACCCCCGCTACCTCGCCCACCTCAACTGCCCCGTGGTCATCCCCGCACTGGTCGGCGAGGCCGTGCTCTCGGCCGTCAACTCCTCGCTGGACACATGGGACCAGAGCGCGGGCGGCACGCTGATCGAGCGCCGGCTGATCGACTGGACCGCAGGCCGCATCGGTCTCGGCCCGGCCGCGGACGGCGTCTTCACCAGCGGAGGCACCCAGTCCAACCTCCAGGCGCTGCTCCTGGCGCGCGAAGAGGCCAAGCTCCGCCCGGAGGAGTTCACCCGGCTGCGGATCCTCACCTCCGAGTGCAGCCACTTCAGCGTCCAGAAGTCGGCGAAACTCCTGGGACTGGGCCCCGACTCCGTCGTGTCGGTCCCCGTCGACCGCGAGAAGCGGATGCAGACCGTCGCCCTGGCCGCCGCACTCGAACGCTGCCTGGCCGAGGGCGGCGTGCCGATGGCCGTCGTCGCCACCGCGGGCACCACGGACTTCGGCTCCATCGATCCGCTGCCCGAGATCGCCGCGCTCTGCGAGCGGTACGCCACCTGGATGCACGTGGACGCCGCCTACGGCTGCGGACTGCTCGCCTCGCCCACCCGGCGCGGGCTCCTGGAGGGCATCGAGCGCGCGGACTCGGTGACCGTCGACTACCACAAGTCCTTCTTCCAGCCGGTGAGTTCGTCCGCCGTGCTGGTCCGCGACCGGGCCACCCTGCGCCACGCCACGTATCACGCGGAGTACCTCAACCCGGAGCGCACGGTCGAGGAGCGCATCCCCAACCAGGTGGACAAGTCCCTCCAGACGACCCGCAGGTTCGACGCGCTCAAGCTGTGGATGACGCTGCGCACCATGGGCGCGGACGGCATCGGGCAGCTGTTCGACGAGGTCTGCGAGCTCGCCGTGGAGGGCTGGCGGCTGCTGGCGGCCGACCCGCGCTACGACGTCGTCGTGGAGCCGCGGCTCTCCACTCTGGTGTTCCGCTACGTCCCGGCGCGCGTCACCGCGCCCGCCGACATCGACCGCGCCAACCTGCACGCCCGCAAGGCGCTCTTCGCCTCGGGCGAGGCCGTGGTCGCGGGCACGAAGGTCGGCAGCCGCCAGTACCTCAAATTCACCCTGCTCAACCCCGGGACGACCGCGGCCGACATCGCCGCCGTCCTCGATCTGATCGCCGGCCATGCCGAGCAGTACCTGGGAGAGTCCCTTGACCGCGCTTCCTGAGCCCCGCACCGCTCCGTACGACTTCGTCGGGATCGGGCTCGGCCCGTTCAACCTCGGACTCGCCTGTCTGACCGAGCCGGTCGAGGAGCTGAACGGGGTCTTCCTGGAGTCCAAGCCGGACTTCGAGTGGCATTCGGGGATGTTCCTCGAAGGGGCCCATCTCCAGACGCCGTTCATGTCGGACCTGGTGACCATGGCCGACCCGACCTCCCCGTACTCCTTCCTGAACTACCTGAAGGAGCGGGGCAGGCTCTACTCGTTCTACATACGGGAGAACTTCTACCCGCTGCGGACGGAGTACAACGACTACTGCCGGTGGGCTGCGGCCAAATTGAGCAGTATCCGATTCAACCAAACCGTACAGTCGGTTACCTACGACGAGGGCGACGGCCTGTACACCGTCCGCACCGCCGGCAGCGCCTACCGCGCCCGCCACCTCGTCCTGGGCACCGGCACCCCGCCCCACATCCCGGAGGCATGCCAGGGCCTGGGCGGCGACTTCCTGCACAACTCCCGCTACCTCCAGGAGAAGGAGGCGCTGCAGGCCAAGAAGTCCATCACCCTGGTGGGCAGCGGGCAGAGCGCGGCGGAGATCTACCACGACCTGCTCTCCGAGATCGATGTGCACGGCTACCGGCTGAACTGGGTGACCCGCTCGCCCCGCTTCTTCCCGCTGGAGTACACCAAGCTCACGCTCGAGATGACCTCGCCCGACTACGTGGACTACTTCCACGCCCTGCCCGAGGACACCCGCTACGGGCTGGAGTCCGGCCAGAAGGGGCTCTTCAAGGGGATCGACGGCGAGCTGATCGACTCGATCTTCGACCTGCTCTACCAGAAGAACCTGCCGGGCCCCGTCCCCACCCGCCTGCTCACCAACTCCGCTCTGAGAAGCGCGCGTTACGAGGAATCCACGGGCACGTACACACTCGGCCTCCGCCAGGAGGAGCAGGGCAGGGAGTACGAGCTCGACAGCGAGGGCCTGATCCTCGCCACCGGCTACCGCTACACCCCGCCGGCCTTCCTGGAGCCCGTCACCGACCGCATCCGGTACGACGGGCGGGGCCGCTTCGACGTGGCCCGCAACTACAGCATCGACACCACCGGCCGCGGGATCTTCCTGCAGAACGCCGGGGTGCACACCCACTCGATCACCTCGCCCGACCTGGGCATGGGTGCGTACCGCAACGCGTACATCATCGGCGAACTGCTCGGCCGTGAGTACTACCCGGTCGAGAAGTCCGTCGCCTTCCAGGAGTTCGCCGCATGACCAGCAGGACCAGCACGACCAGCACGAAACAGATCGGGACGCTCGCCGTCCGCCCCATGGACCCCTCCCCCGGCACAGCGGGCCGCAGGTCGGACGCCGAAGTGGTCCACGGGTGGGTCACCCACCCGCGGTCGGCCTTCTGGATGATGGGCGACGCCCGGCTGGAGGACGTCGAGCGGGAGTACATGGCGATCGCCGCCCACCCGCACCACGACGCCTTCATCGGCCTGCACGAGGGCGAGCCCGCCTTCCTGATGGAGCGCTACGACCCGACGGAGGTCGAGCTCAAGGGGCTGTACGAGGCGGAGCCGGGCGACGTCGGGATGCACTTCCTGGTCGCCCCGCCCGAGAAGCCGGTGCACGGCTTCACACGCGCCGTGATCACCACCGTCATGGAGACGCTGTTCGCGGACCCCCGGGTGCGCAGGGTCGTCGTCGAGCCGGACGTCACCAACACCGCGGTCCACGCGCTGAACAAGGCCGTCGGCTTCGAGACGGTCCGCGAGATCACCAAGCCGGAGAAGCAGGCCCTGCTCAGCACCTGCACCCGCGAGCAGTTCGAGGCCGCGACCACGGGAGACCACCGATGACCACGCACCCCACCACCGACGCCGTCGGCCACCTGACCCCCGAGCGGTGGGCCGCCGCCGAGCGGCTGCTGATCCGCAAGGCGCTGGCCGAGTTCTCCCACGAGAGGCTGCTGACCCCCGCCGCGCTCGACGACGGCCGCTACCGCGTGCAGAGCGACGACGGGACGGTCGAGTACCGCTTCGCCGCGCGCCGCTTCGCTCTGGACCACTGGCAGGTCGACGCCGCCTCGGTCACGCGGCACCGGCACGGCTCGGAGCTCCCGCTCGACGCCCTGGAGTTCTTCGTCGAGCTGCGCTCCACGCTGGGGCTGTCGGCGGAGATCCTGCCGGTGTACCTGGAGGAGATCTCCTCCACCCTGGCCGGAAGCGCGTACAAGCTGACCAAGGAACCGACCACGTCCGCCCAGCTCGCCGTGGCCGGTTTCCAGGCCGTCGAGACCGGCATGACCGAGGGTCACCCCTGCTTTGTCGCCAACAACGGGCGGCTCGGCTTCGGCGTCGGCGAATACCGCTCCTACGCCCCCGAGGCGGCGACCGGAATCAAGCTGGTCTGGCTGGCGGCCCGGCGCGATCGCGCCACCTTCACGGCGGGTGCCGGACTGGACTACCCCACCCTGGTCGCCGGCGAACTCGGTGAGAAGACCCTGGACAGGTTCGCTGCGCGGATGGCGGACCTCGGGCTCGACCTCGACGACTACCTTCTGATCCCGGTCCACCCCTGGCAGTGGTGGAACAAGCTCGCCGTCACCTTCGCGGGCGAGGTGGCCAGGCAGCACCTGGTGTGCCTGGGCGAGGGCGACGACGCCTATCTGGCCCAGCAGTCGATCCGGACCTTCTTCAACGCCGACCACCCCGGGAAGCACTACGTCAAGACGGCGCTGTCCGTGCTGAACATGGGCTTCATGCGGGGGCTCTCCGCCGCGTACATGGAGGCGACCCCCGCGATCAACGACTGGCTGGCCGGTCTGATCGAGCGGGACGGGCTGCTGAGCGGGATCGGGTTCTCGATCATCCGGGAGCGGGCTGCCATCGGCTACCGCCACCGGACCTACGAGGCGGCGACCGCCAAGGGCTCCCCGTACCTGAAGATGCTCGCCGCCCTGTGGCGGGAGAGCCCGGTCCCCTCCCTGAGCGGGAACGAGCGCCTCGCCACCATGGCCTCCCTGATCCACACCGACGGCGAGGGCCGCTCGGTGGCGGGCGCCCTGATCACCGAGTCGGGACTGGAGCCGGCCGACTGGCTGCGCCGCTACCTGGACGCGTACCTGGTGCCGGTACTGCACAGCTTCTACGCCTACGACCTGGTCTTCATGCCCCACGGCGAGAACGTGATCCTGGTCGTCGAGGACGGCGTCGTGCGCCGGACGATCTTCAAGGACATCGCCGAGGAGATCGCGGTCATGGACCCGGACGCGGTGCTTCCGCCCCAGGTGGAGCGCATCCGCGCCGACGTCCCCGAGGACATGAAACTGCTCTCGGTCCTCACCGACGTCTTCGACTGCTTCTTCCGCTTCCTGGGGGCCGGCCTGGCCACGGAGGGTGCCCTCGACGAGGAGACCTTCTGGCGGACGGTCGCCGAGTGCGTCCGGGGCTACCAGGAGTCGGTGCCGCACCTCGCGGACAAGTTCGAGCAGTACGACATGTTCACGGAGGACTTCGCGCTCTCCTGCCTGAACCGGCTGCAGCTGCGCAACAACCGGCAGATGGTCGACCTGGAGGACCCGGCGGGCGCGCTCCAGCTGACCGGCCGGCTCCGGAACCCGATCGCGGCGTACTGAGGCGGGGCGTCCGGCCCCGCTCCTCACAGGCGGGGCCGGATGAGAACGTACGGCCCATTTGCGACATAAGGGCACCACTACATGAGATTCCTGCCCGATATCGGGCAGAATTCTTGCACAACGATCCCGATCCACGCACTATCGACGAGTGCTCGAACGCCGCCCCACGCATGACGACCTCATCGACCACCTCGTGCGCTCCACCGCGCTCCAGCGCGGCGAGGCCGCCCGGGTGATCCTCGACGTGCTGGCGTACTTCGACGAGACGACGGAGGACTTCGTCCGGCGCCGCCACCGCGAACTGCAGGCGGGCGGCCTGGTCAACACGGAGATCTTCGAGCGGATCGCGGCCGAGCTGCCGCACCGCGCGGTGGCACCGCAGGAGCTGTCGCTCCGCCAGCTGCGCCGCATCGTCTACGGCTGAGCCCGGAGGGGCGGGACGGGCACCGGACTTTTGTACGTCGATGGAGGGGCAGAGACTCTATGTGCGGGATCGTCGGTTACATCGGGAAGCGTGACGTGGCTCCGCTGCTGCTGGAAGGGCTGCAGCGGCTGGAGTACCGGGGTTACGACTCCGCGGGCATCGTCATCACGGGCAAGGCCCCCGCGGGCAAACCCGGCACGCTGAAGATGGTCAAGGCCAAGGGCCGGGTGCGTGAGCTGGAGGCCCGCGTACCCAAGCGCTTCGCGGGCACCACCGGCATCGCGCACACCCGCTGGGCCACCCACGGCGCCCCGAGCGACGAGAACGCCCACCCGCACCTGGACGCCGAGGGCAAGGTCGCCGTCGTCCACAACGGGATCATCGACAACGCCTCCGAGCTCCGCGCGAAGCTCGTCGCCGACGGCGTCGAGTTCCTGTCGGAGACCGACACCGAGGTGCTCGTCCACCTGGTCGCCCGCTCCGGGGCGCTCACGCTGGAGGAGAAGGTCCGCGAGGCCCTGAAGCTGGTCGAGGGCACGTACGGCGTCGCCGTCCTGCACGCCGACTTCAACGACCGCATCGTCGTCGCCCGCAACGGCTCGCCCGTGGTGCTCGGCATCGGCGAGAAGGAGATGTTCGTCGCCTCCGACGTGGCCGCCCTGGTCGCGCACACCCGCCAGATCGTCACCCTGGACGACGGCGAGATGGCCACCCTCAAGGCCGACGACTTCCGTACGTACACCACGGAGGGCTCGACCACGACGGCCACGCCGACCACCGTGGAGTGGGAGGCCGAGTCGTACGACATGGGCGGCCACGACACGTACATGCACAAGGAGATCTCCGAGCAGGCCGACGCCGTGGACCGCGTGCTGCGCGGCCGCATCGACGACCGCTTCTCCACCGTGCACCTGGGCGGCCTGAACCTGGACGCACGCGAGGCACGCGGAGTCCGCCGGATCAAGATCCTGGGCTGCGGCACCTCGTACCACGCGGGCATGATCGGCGCCGGCCTCATCGAGGAGCTGGCCCGCATCCCCGCGGACGCCGAGCCCGCGTCCGAGTTCCGCTACCGCAACCCGGTCGTGGACCCCGACACCCTGTACGTGGCCGTCTCGCAGTCCGGCGAGACCTACGACGTGCTGGCCGCCGTGCAGGAGCTCAAGCGCAAGGGCGCCCGCGTCCTGGGCGTCGTGAACGTCGTCGGCTCGGCGATCGCCCGTGAGGCGGACGGCGGCATGTACGTCCACGCGGGCCCCGAGGTCTGCGTCGTCTCCACCAAGTGCTTCACCAACACCGTGGTGGCCTTCGCACTGCTCGCCCTGCACCTGGGCCGCATCCGAGACCTGTCGGTGTCCGACGGCAAGCGGATCATCGAGGGCCTGCGCAAGCTGCCCGAGCAGATCGGCGAGATCCTCGCGGCCGAGGACGAGATCAAGAAGCTGGCCGAGGAGTACGCGGGCGCGCAGTCGATGATGTTCATCGGCCGCGTCCGGGGCTATCCCGTCGCACTGGAGGCCTCCCTGAAGCTCAAGGAGATCTCCTACATCCACGCCGAGGCCTACCCCGCCTCGGAGCTCAAGCACGGACCCCTCGCCCTCATCGAGCCGGCGCTCCCCACGGTCGCGATCGTCCCGGACGACGACCTGCTGGAGAAGAACCGCGCCGCGCTGGAGGAGATCAAGGCCCGCAGCGGACGCATCCTCGCCGTCGCCCACCGCGAGCAGGAGAAGGCCGACCACACGATCGTCGTCCCGAAGAACGAGAACGAGCTGGACCCGATCCTCATGGGCATCCCGCTGCAGCTGCTCGCCTACCACACGGCGCTGGCCATGGGCCGGGACATCGACAAGCCCCGCAACCTGGCGAAGTCGGTCACGGTCGAGTAGACAGGCCCCGCCCTCACCCCAGGGCAGCACGAAGGCCCCTGACGGCGCGTCAGGGGCCTTTCGGCGTCCTCAGGGGATGACGATGACCGGGCGCTGCGCCCGGCGCGCGAGACGGCCGGCCACGGATCCGAAGATGCGGCCCACGATCCCGTGCGTCGAGCCGACGACGATGGCGTCGGCCGAGTACTCCCGGCCGACCTCCTCCAGCTCGTGGCAGATGTCCCCGCCGCGCTCCACGAGCACCCAGGGGATCTCCGCGAGATAGTCCGCGCAGGCCAGCTCCAGCCCGAGGACCTCGGTGCGGTGGTCGGGGACGTCGACGAAGACGGGCGGCTCGCAGCCGGCCCACACCGTGGTGGGCAGCCGGTTGGCCACATGGACGATGATCAGCCCCGAGCCGTGCCGGTGCGCCATTCCGATGGCGTAGGCGAGGGCTCGTTCGCTGGACATGGAGCCGTCGAATCCGACCACGACGCCGTGCCGGAAGGCCGGATCGCAGGAAGGGCGCGACTCTTCGACCGTCCGCGGCTCCGACCCGGGGTCGGCTACCTGCTTGCGGTCTGCGGGTTCAGGGATTTCGTGACCGGCCATCGGTGTCTCGGCGAAGAGAGTCCTCGTGAGGAGGGAGCGGTTTGGAGGTGTACCTGCGAGCGGTGGAGCTGTGTCCGGGAAACATCTTCCCAACCCCCTACCCCCAAGGGTACGGCGCCACTCCTCCACTGCCCAGCCCTCGCACGGCGCATGCGGCAATGGAGGGAGCATGCCGGAGACGGACCCGGATGGCAATGCCGGTTGCGTCGTACATCCAGCTCGTGGAGGCTCCGGCGGGTTCAGGTCACGCTGTCCGGCCGGCCGCCGTCGCGATCCGCGCAAGGCGGCCGAATGCGCCACCAGGATCCCCTGCGGGAGTCGTCACACCCCGCCATGGGGTCATCGCGCACCGTCGATCACCGGAGTCCGGACGCCCTTCAGTGGCGTCTGAGGCGCATGGGGGCTTCCGGGGACAGAGGGCGTGCGCCGGTCGCATGACTGGAATGCGCGCACGCGACCATCGGTTTTCAGCCAACTTCACCTGCACCCCCTGTTCCTGGCGTCAGGGCTGCCCAACCCGCATGCCACCAGGCAGGAATAGACCGCGCGGTACGCTTTGACCCTACGGGGACGGGCCATGATCGCGATGCGCACTTCCCTGTGGCGCTCACGAGTGGAACCCTTCGTGATCGAACGCTTCGGGCCACGTTGCCTTGTCGACATAGTGCCGCTGGGGGAACGTGTCACGTCGGGACCACGGGACGCAGTAGATTCGATCTTGAGTGTCGAGGACTGGGACGCGTGCGAGACCGAGGGGAAACGTGCAGGAGCGACAGGCCCGTAGGGACCAGGAAGACGCGAACACCGAGGGGGGCTTAGCGTCATGAGCCAGGACTCCGCCACCGCAACGGAGGCCGCACGGAAACTGACCGGGCGGCGACGCCGGGAAGTCGTAGCCGTACTGCTGTTCAGTGGCGGCCCTATCTTCGAGAGCTCCATTCCGCTCTCAGTTTTCGGAATCGACCGGCAGGACGCGGGAGTTCCGCGCTACCGCCTGCTGGTGTGCGGGGGCGAGGAAGGACCGCTGCGCACCACCGGCGGACTCGAACTCAGCGCGCCGTACGGCCTGGAGGCGATCAGCAGGGCCGGCACCGTCGTGGTGCCTGCCTGGCGGTCCATCACCTCGCCGCCGCCCGCAGAGGCACTGGACGCGCTCCGCCGCGCCCACGAGGAGGGTGCCCGCATCGTCGGACTCTGCACGGGGGCCTTCGTCCTCGCGGCGGCCGGCCTGCTCGACGGGCGCCCGGCCACCACGCACTGGATGTACGCGCCGACGCTGGCCAAGCGCTATCCGTCGGTGCACGTCGATCCGCGTGAGCTGTTCGTCGACGACGGCGACGTGCTCACCTCGGCCGGGACCGCGGCCGGGATCGACCTGTGCCTCCACATAGTCCGCACCGACCACGGCACCGAGGCGGCCGGGGCGCTGGCGCGCCGGCTCGTCGTACCGCCGCGGCGCAGTGGCGGTCAGGAGCGCTACCTCGACAGGTCTTTACCTGAAGAGATCGGTTCCGACCCGCTCGCCGAGGTCGTGGCCTGGGCGCTGGAGCACCTCCACGAGCAGTTCGACGTGGAGACCCTGGCCGCGCGCGCCTACATGAGCCGGCGGACCTTCGACCGCAGGTTCCGTTCGCTCACGGGCAGCGCACCGCTCCAGTGGCTCATCACCCAGCGCGTGCTGCAGGCGCAGCGGCTGCTCGAGACCTCCGACTACTCGGTCGACGAGGTGGCGGGCCGCTGCGGCTTCCGCTCACCCGTCGCGCTGCGCGGGCACTTCCGCCGTCAGCTGGGGTCCTCCCCCGCCGCGTACCGGGCCGCCTACCGGGCCCGCCGTCCGCAAGGGGGTCCGCTGGAGAGCGTCACGGCGGTGCTGGAGACGTCCGTCCCCATCCAGGGGACGGCGTCGAGCCGCCGCGCCGCCGCGGCGTCCGCGTCCGGGCTGTCCCCGGTCACCGCCACGACCGCCTCCGGCGGCCCCGTGGAGCGTCTCGGAGCGGGTCCTGAGGCGTATGTTCCGGGCCGCCCGGCCCTGCCGGGGCAGCGCAGCGCCCCGTAGGGTGGGGCGCATGAACGACCGCATGGTGTGGATCGACTGCGAGATGACCGGGCTCTCGCTGACGGACGACGCACTCATCGAGGTGGCCGCGCTGGTCACCGACTCGGAACTGAACGTGCTCGGCGAAGGGGTGGACATCGTGATCCGCCCGCCGGACGCGGCCCTGGAGACCATGCCCGAGGTGGTGCGGCAGATGCACACCGCCTCGGGCCTCCTCGACGAGCTGGCCGGGGGCACGACCCTGGCCGACGCCGAGGAGCGTGTCCTGGCCTACATCCGCGAGCACGTGAAGGAGCCGGGCAAGGCTCCCCTGTGCGGGAACTCGGTCGGCACGGACCGTGGCTTCCTCGCGCGGGACATGCCGTCCCTGGAGGGCTACCTCCACTACCGGATCGTCGATGTGTCCTCGGTCAAGGAGCTGGCACGCCGCTGGTATCCGAGGGCGTACTTCAACAGTCCGGACAAGAACGGCAACCACCGGGCCCTGGCCGACATCCGCGACTCCATCACGGAGCTGCGCTACTACCGGGACGCGGTCTTCGTGCCGCAGCCCGGCCCGGACTCGGCCCGCGCCAAGGAGATCGCGGCGCGCCACACGCCGGACACCGGCCAGTAGGCACACGAATCCCGCTGCTCACGGGCCCTCCGGGGCCCGTGAGTCGCTCCTGGGGAACTCGGGCGCGAGCACCCGCCCGGACCCTGTACACTTTTTCTCGGCCGGTCAGGAAAGCGACCGGGCGACATGGTGGGTATAGCTCAGCTGGCAGAGCACCTGGTTGTGGTCCAGGATGTCGCGGGTTCAAGTCCCGTTACTCACCCTGATCGATCAAGGCCCGACCTGTGAGAACAGGTCGGGCCTTCGTCGTGTCCGGATCTTCGGGAACCCGACGGGCACACCGGACCCGGCATGGAACACCGCCGACCGGGCATCCGAGAGAACGGTCCCGCCGCGCTTTCCCCCGACGCGGCGGGGCCGCCCCTCTCAGCGCCTCGCCCCCGCACCCCCTTCGCGCGAGGACCCGGCAGGAGCGTCAGACGCGGGCGCAGCGGCCCCGGAGCCCGGCAATGACCCCTGTCTCGAGCGCGTTGGCGTCCCCGTCGACAGCGGCCACCCTCTCGGCCACCTCGAGGAGGTCGCCCAGGTCCCCGGGCTCGGCGTCCAGGCGTCTCCACACCTCGGCCGGGTCGATGTCGACGAGCCGGGCGAGCTCCTCGTCGACCACCTGATGCTCCTCCCGGACCAGCCTCACCAGGTGCCGCATCAGCAGTGTCTCGTCGTCGGTGATCCTGCCGTCCGCCCTGATGACGAGCCACGCGACCCACAGCATCAGCTGGGGGTGCCGGCTCCGCCTGCTCAGCCCTTCGGCGAGTTCGATCACCCGCGCCTCGTTCCGGAAGACCGCTCGCGCGTGCCGCCCAGCGAGCAGCGTCGTCCAGCGGTTCAGGACCACGGCGAGGGGGACGCCGACCAGGGGGATACCGATCTTGATGACGTTGCGCTGCAGGAGGTACTTCCCGACGACCGGGAACCCCTTCGTGGCGTTCAGCACCCCTCCGGAGTAGAAGCGCTTGATCATCGGCCGCACGAGGGCCGGCACCGCCTTGACCACGCCTTCCCGGGCGGCTTCCCCGCCCTTGATCGTGAAGGCCACCCTGATGAGCTTCCACATGTCGTCGGGGTCGGACAGGTCGAGCGGGACCCGGTAGAGGACCGCGACGTCGTGGGCCAGACGAAGCTGGAGCCGGGTGACGAAGGCGACGTCGACCATCATGGTCGCGACGGCCGCCGGGACCGTCGCCGGCGAGGCTCCGCCGAGACTCCCGAGGGTGGCGGCGACGGTCGCCGTGTAGGCCCCGGCGGAGAGCCCGCCTTCGAGCGCGGCGTACCGGGAGGCCATCTTGATCCGCTGATCGACGACGGCATCCGGGGGTACGCCCTCGTAGCGTTCCTGGAAGTACGCCCAGTCGATCCTGTCGGTGTAGGAGCTGAGTGCCTGAGCGCTGAGCTTGGTGAACCAGCCGCCCGACTTGATGTCGTCCGAGCTCAGCCCCTTGATGAACTCCTTCAGTTCGGCCCTCTCGCGTTCGACGGCATCCCGGTCGGCCTTCTCGGTGTCTCCGGCCTCCTCGGCGTGGCCGGCGTCCGCAGGGCCCTCGGACAGCGCGACGCCCTCCGGACCGTCCGGCGCGGAGCCGGCACTCCCCGCTGCCGCCTCCTGGCTCCGCACCTCCGCGGCCTCCGCAGCGGCCTCCGCCGCCCGGGGCGGGGGCACGGGAGCCGCGGGCGACGCTCCCCGCGGGGCGGGGCCCTCGCCCGGGCCGGGGGTCCCGTCGGCCAGGTCGACCCCGAAGTCCGCCGCCAGTCCGGCCCGGCCGGACGCGTACCCCTGGCCCACGGCCCGGAACTTCCACTCCCCGGCCCGCCGGTAGAGCTCCCCGAAGACGAAGGCGCCCACGGCCCCGGCGTCCTCGACGGCGAAGTGGACCAGGTCCGTGCCGGAGCCGTCGGCGACGGTCAGGAGCAGGTCGTCGAAGTCCCCGAACAGGGACCCGTCGGATCGGCTCGCCGCCACCACGATCCGCTCGACCTCCGGCGGTACGGCGGCCAGATCGACACCGATCCGGTTCTCGTCGCCGTCGGCCGTGGGGATCTTCCCGAGCAGCCGCACACTGCCGTCACCGGCCGTCGGGTTGCCGTGGAAGCAGAGGTCGGCGGCGCCGCGCACCTTGTCGTCGCCGTCGAGCAGGAGCACGGAGACATCGGCGCTCCCCTCGTCGGTCACGCTGCTCCAGCGGAGGCTCATCACGACGGACCCGATGTCCTCGCCCAGCGTGGACAGAGCGACGTTGGCGCCCTTGATCATCTTCTGCACGCGTCCCCCCGCGCGCTGCCGGACCGGAGCGCACGCACGGCAGCGGTATGTGACGGTGTGTGGTGCGTCACACGTTCGTCGTACGCGCGGAATCCTATCGGCCGGGCGGGCGACTTATGGAGGAGTTGTGAAAGAGAGGCGTCCGCACGAGCGCTCCGCCCCCGTCGCGCAGGTCAGGACGACTCCCGGACCACCAGCTCCGTGGGCAGCACGATCCTCGGGCGTTCCTGGGTGTCGTCCCCCGACGCCCGGTTCGCGATCTCCTGGAGCAGGACGCGGGTCATCGTGCGGCCCATCTCCTCGATCGGCTGGCGCACGCTCGTCAGGGGCGGGTCCATGTGACGGGCGACCGCGGAGTCGTCGAAGCCGATCAGGGCGACGTCGTCGGGGATGCGCCGGCCGGACTCGCGCAGGACCTGGCGGGCGCCCGCCGCCATGACGTCGGAGGCGGCGAAGACCGCGTCCACGTCGGGGCGGCGCTCCAGCAGCTCCCGCATCGCGCGGGCGCCGCCCTCCTCGCTGAAGTCGGCGGGCGCGATGAGCCGCTCGTCGGGGTCGAGGCCCGCCCCGGCGACAGCCTTGCGGTAGCCGTCGAGGCGGCGCTGGGCGCCGTAGACGTCGAGGCGGCCGGTGATCGTGGCGATGGAGCGGCGGCCTCGCGATATGAAGTGGTCGACGGCCGCGCGGGCGCCCTCGAAGTTGTCGGAGTCGACGGAGGGCAGCGTCTCCGCCGCATGCCTGCGGCCGCTGATGACGGAGGGCATGCCGAGCTGTTCGAGGAGGTCCGGCAGCGGGTCGTCCGCGTGGACGGAGACCAGGAGCACCCCGTCCACCCGGTGCGCGGTCAGGTACTGGGCGAGCCGGCGGCGCTCGCGGTCGTTGCCCGCGAGGGTCAGCAGCAGCTGCATCTCGGTGTCGGCGAGAGCGGCCCCGACACCGCGCACGATGTCGGAGAAGTAGGGCTCGGCGAAGAACCGGGTCTCGGACTCGGGCACGACGAGCGCGATGGCGTCCGTGCGGTTCCCCGCGAGCGCCCTGGCCGCACGGTTGGGCACGTAGCCCAGCTCGGCGACGGCCGCCTCGACAGCTTCCCGGGTCTGGGCACTGACCCTCGGTGAGCCGTTGATGACGCGCGAGGCAGTGCCGCGCCCCACTCCGGCCCGGGCCGCTACTTCTTCGAGCGTGGGCCGCCCGCCACTCCGTACTCGCGCTGCCGCCATGGCTGCCTCCCGTTCGCGGTCAATTTCTCACAGCGGGTTGGCCAAACCAAGTCCCGCCGTACGATCCCCCGACACTCGTGCGGAACCAGCGGTCCCCGGAAGCGCCACAACTCTTGGGAGCGCTCCCAAGCCTACGGGGTCCGGATGCCGAACACGCAGGGCGGGCACAGAAAAGCGGGACCCGGCGCCGTGCCGGGTCCCGCTGTTCGTCCTGGTCGGGGTCAGACGGTGCCGACCGGGGGCAGTGCGTGGCGGCGGATCACGTCGGAGTACCAGTGGGCGCTCGCCTTGGGGATGCGGCGCTGGGAGGCGTAGTCGACGTACACGGCGCCGAAGCGCTTCGAATAGCCGTAGGCCCACTCGAAGTTGTCCATCAGCGACCAGAGGAAGTAGCCACGGACGTCCGCACCGTCGGCGACGGCCCGCTGCACGGCGTCGAGGTGGCCGTGGAGGTAGGCGACCCGCTCGGGGTCCTCGACCTTGCCCTCGGGCGAGACGTAGTCGTCGAAGGCGGCGCCGTTCTCGGTGACCATCAGCGGCAGGCCGGGGTGGTCACGGCTGACGTCCATGAGCAGGTTGTACAGCCCGTTCGGGTCGATCGACCAGTCCATGGCGGTGCGCTCCTTCCCCTCGGCGAGGTGGAAGGCGACGTGCTCGGAGCCCGGCCACGGGGAGTGCGCGCTGGTGCCGTGCGCGTCGCTGCGGGCGTAACTGGCCCCCTCCACCGGGGTGGAGACCAGGGTCGGCGTGTAGTAGTTGATGCCGAGGGCGTCGACCGGGCGGGAGATGGTGGCGAGGTCGCCGTCCTTGACCAGCTTCGACCAGTCCACCAGGTGCGAGGTGTCGGTGATCAGGTCCTCGGGGTACTCCCCGCGCAGCATCGGGCCGGTGAAGACGCGGTTGCCGACGGCGTCGATGCGGCGCGCGGCGTCCGCGTCCGCCTCGCTGTCGGTCAGCGGGCGGACCTGGTGGAGGTTGAGGGTGACCGAGGTCTGCGCAGCAGCGGGGAGTTGGGCGCGCAGAACCTCGATCGCCCGGCCATGGGCGAGGTTGAGGTGATGGGCCGCCTGCAGCGCCGCTGCGGGCTCGGTGCGGCCGGGGGCGTGCACTCCCGATCCGTAGCCGAGGTAGGCCGAGCACCACGGCTCGTTGAGGGTGGTCCACATGCCTACGCGGTCGCCGAGGGCGCCGGAGACGATCGCGGCGTAGTCGGCGAACCGGTCGGCGGTCACGCGCTCGGGCCAGCCGCCGGCGTCCTCCAGCTCCTGGGGCAGGTCCCAGTGGTAGAGGGTGGCGACGGGCATGATGCCGGCGTCCAGGAGCTCGTCGACGAGCTTGCGGTAGAAGTCCAGCCCGCGCTCGACGGCGGGGCCGCGGCCGGTGGGCTGGACCCGGGACCAGGAGACGGAGAAGCGGTACGCCTTCAGCCCGAGCTGCTTCATGAGCGCGACGTCGTCGCGGTAGCGGTGGTAGTGGTCGGCGGCGATGTCGCCGGTGTCGCCGTTGCGGACCTTGCCCGGCGTACGGCTGAAGGTGTCCCAGATCGACGGCGTGCGGCCGTCCTCGGCGGCGGCGCCCTCGACCTGGTAGGAGGCGGTCGCCGCGCCCCAGATGAAGCCCGTGGGGAACTGTGTCCCGGGCGCCTGCTTCGGGGTGGTGTCGGGTCGTACGGCAGTCATGCGGGAGCGCTCCCATGGGTGGAGGGACAGGGACGGGAAGTGCGGGGGCCCCGGCCCCGTACGGCCCGTGGTCAGGTACAGGCCGTACGGGACGGCCGGAGGCCGGACCGGGGACGGGACAACGGAACCGGACAGGACCGGGTGGGGTCCGCGGGCCCGGGGTCGGACCGGGGTGGTGCGGCGGGCCGGGGTCAGCCCTTGACGGCGCCGGACATGATGCCTCCGACGATCTGCTTGCCGAAGATCACGAAGACGACGAGCAGCGGCAGCGTGCTGATCAGGGCGCCCGCCATGACGATGCTCTGGTCGGGCACGTAGGACGCGCTCAGCTGGCCGAGGGCCACCTGGAGCGTGGGGTTCTGCTGGTTCAGCGCGAGGTAGGGCCAGAAGAAGTCGTTCCAGGCCTGGACGAAGGTGAGCATGCCGAGCACCATCATCGCCGGGCGGGCGACCGGCAGCACGATGCTCCACACGATGCGGAGGTTGTTGGCACCGTCCACCCTGCCCGCCTCGATGAGTTCGTACGGCAGCGCCTCCAGGAGGTACTGGCGCATGAAGAACACACCGAACGCGCTGACCAGGGTCGGGAAGATCACCGACTCCAGCTGTCCGCCCCAGCCGATGTCGGACATCATCATGAACAGCGGTACGACGCTGAGCTGCGGGGGGATCGTCAGCGTCGCGATGACCATGGTCATCAGCGCGCCGCGGCCCTTGAACCGCATCTTGGCGAAGGCGTAGCCGGCCAGGGTGCAGAAGAACAGGGTCGCCAGGGTGATGCTGGCCGAGACGATCACCGTGTTGACGATGGCCTTGCCGAGGTTGGCCTGCTCCCAGGCCGCCTGGAGGTTGTTGAACAGGTTGCCGCCCGGGAGGAGCGGCGGCGTGGTGTCCAGCACCTCGTCTTGGGTGCGGGACGCGGCCACGAGCGTCCAGTAGAGCGGGAACAGAGAGCCGAGGCCGACGACGGCGAGGGCGACGTAGGCGAAGGGGCCGGCGTGGTGCTGGCGTCCGGCTCCGGGCTTGAACCGGCGGCGGCGCGGCGGTTCGGGGCGGACGGACGCCTTGGAGACGCGCCGGTGGTCCGGAGCGGTGACGGTGCTGGTGGTGGTCATGGATATCGCTCCCCGTCAGGCCGCGGTCTTGCGCGCGAAGCGCCCGACGAGCCAGTTGATCGCGGCAATGAGCAGCAGCAGGACGAGCATGGCCCAGGCGACCGCGGCGGCCGGACCGAGGTGTCCGAGGTTCCAGCCGTAGTTGTAGAGGTAGATGCTGAGCGTCTCGTACTGGTTCTCGGTGCCGCCCTGCGCTCCGATCTGGCCGCCTTCGAGCAGCAGCGGCTCACCGAACAGCTGCATGGACCCGATGGTCGAGATGACGATCGTGAAGAGGATCGTCGGCCGGAGCGCGGGGATCGTCACATTGCGGAACTGCTGCCAGCGCGAGGCTCCGTCGAGCGACGCCGCCTCGTAGAGGTCGGACGGGACCGCCTGCATCGCGGCCAGGTAGATCAGCGTGTTGTAGCCCGTCCAGCGCCAGATCACGATGACGGCGATGGCGATGTTGGACGTCCAGTGGCCGTTCGCCCAGTTCGTCTCGCCGGCGCCGAAGAAGCCGAGGACCCAGTTCAGCAGGCCGCCGTCGGCCCGGAACACCAGGGCGAAGACCAGGGCCGCCGAGGCCACCGAGGTGGCGTAGGGCGTGAGGATCACGGTGCGCCAGAAGGTGCTGGCCCGCAGCTTGTAGTTGAGCAGGTGGGCCAGGCCGAGCGCCATCATCAGCTGCGGCACGGTCGAGATGACGCCGATGACGAAGGTGTTGGTGACCGCGGTCCAGAACTCGTCGTCCTGGAGGATGGTGCTGAAGTTGTCCCAGCCGACCCATTCCATCTGGTCGAGGCCGGTCATCTCCACCCGGTGGAGGGCGATCCAGCCGGTGTAGATCAGCGGGTAGAGCCCGAAGGCGCCGAAGACCAGGAAGAACGGCGCGATGTAGGCGTAGGGCGATGCCTTGTCGTCGAATCGCCACAGCCGGCTGCGCCAGGCCTGGCGGCCGGGGGTCATGGGCTTCGGAGCCCGGCGGCTGGGCCGGGAGCCGTGTGCGCCCCGGGTGGGGGTGGTGGTTGCCACAGGTGGGAGTCCTTCCCTGGGGTGTGCCGACACCGCAGGGGCAGGCCGGACCTGGTTCAGGCCCGGCGGAGGTGTCGGAGAAGGTGCGCGGTGCCGATGGGGGAACCGGCACCGGTGCGGGCCGGCCGGGACGCGTGGAAGACGTCCCGGCCGCCCGCACCGGCGAGGATCAGCCGATCACCTTGTCGATGGCGTCGGTGGCGTCGCCCCAGGCCTTGTCCGGGTCGGTGCCACGCTGCTCCATGTTGTTGATCTGGGTGGAGATGGTGTCCTTGATGACGCCGTCCTTCGGGCCGAGCACGGCCGCGGGGATGACCTGAGCCTCTTCGGCGTAGATCTCACCGATCGGGGCGTTGTTGAAGTACGGGAGCTTGGCGTTCTTCACGTCGGGGAGGTCGTAGGCGCCCTTGTTCGACGGGAACACACCGACGGCCTTGAAGACCGCGGCCTGCTGCTCGGGGGCGGTCAGCCACTTGACGAGCTCGCCGGCCTCCTTGACGTGCTTGCCCTTGGCGGGCACGGAGAGGAAGGAGCCGCCCCAGTTGGCAGCGGTCTCACCGGGGGTGCGGGCGATGTCCCACTTGCCCTTGAACTCGTCACCGGAGTAGGTGGAGATCTGGGCGGCCATCCACGCGGGGCAGGCCACGGTGGCGATGGTGCCCTTGCGCAGGGCCGCCTGCCACGGCGGGCTGAACTGGGCCAGGCCCTGGGTCAGCTTCTTGTCGACGGCCTCGGTGGCGAGCTTCCAGCCCGCCTTGACGCCGGCGCTCTCCTTGTAGATCGGCTCGCCGTCCTTGGAGTAGTACTGCTCCGAGTCGGAGCTGACCACGCCGTTGTACATGGCGCTGGCGGAGTCCATGAAGAAGGTGCCCTTGGGCGCCTTCGCCTTGTACGCCTCACCGAGCTTGAGGTAGTCCTCCCAGCCGCCGGCGAACTTCGCGGCGACTTCCTCGCGGTCGGCCGGCAGGCCGGCCTGCTCGAACAGGTCACGGCGGTAGCAGATCGACATCGGGCCGATGTCGGTGCCGGCGCCGATGACCTTGCCCTCGTCGGTGCTCGCCTGCAGCGCCTTCCAGTTCACCCACTGGTCGGTGTCGATGACCTTGGCCAGGTCGACGAAGGCGTCCGCCTTGGTGTCGACGAGCTCCTTGGTGCGGCCCACCTCGATGCCCTGGACGTCCGCCAGGCCGCTGCCCGTGTTGAGCTGCTGGAGGAGCTTGGGGTAGTAGACCTTCTCGTCGGCCGTGACGTTTTCCTTGACCGTGATGTTCGGGTGGAGCTCGTGGTACTTCGCGAAGAGCCCCGCCTCCTTGTAGCCGAACTGGCCGAAGTCGGCCACGGTCAGGGTGATGTTGCCGTTCGCGTCGGCCTCGTCCGAGCCCGAGTCCGAGTCGCTGCAGCCGGTCAGCAGCAGGGCGGTGGCGGTGAGGCCCGTGGTGACCATGACGGCGGTTCTGCGGCTTCGACCTGCGACGGTGCGGGTGATGCGCATTCCACTACTCCTTGTTCCAGGGTGGGACTGGCGTTCGATCTGCTCGGCATACGCACTGGTGGGCGCGGGTGCCAGGGGTACGGAGAGGACATGGGCGGTGCCGTCCCCGTACGAGCGAAAAACCTCGTTCGATATGGGAGCGCTCCCATGCGCTGATGCCGGAAGATTGCTGCCTCAAGGGGGTGGGTGTCAAGAGTTGAAGACGCTTCCGTTGCCCGAGTGTGTCCTGCAAGTCACGCGACCGTGTCCGGCGGAGGTCTTGCGTTAACCCGCACGCCCTGCATGCGTCGCCCACGGTCGCTCGAATCACCGCAGGTCAGGGTGTGTTGGGCGGGATCCGGGCCCGTCGGACCGCCTGAAACGCGGCATCCGGCGGGGATTCCCGTGCCGGGTTCGAGACGGTGGAGCGGGCTGGAAGACGCCCGCCGGAAAATGAACGGGGTGAGGCCCCGTGAGGGTGCGGAGGGGGGCCGCACGGCTCTTCCGCGTTCTTTCCCCGAACTCCGCTGCACCGCCCGGCCGTTCCGCTTATGTGGCCAGGACGGCTTCGGGCTGCGCACATGGGGGCGCGCGCCCCGGCCGGATGTGGGGGGTGTGGGGCCGGCCGGGGCGCGCGGGTCGGAGTGACGGTCCGAGGGGGGCAGGGCTACCCGAAGGTGCCGAACGCCTTGGTGAAGGCCAGCGGTTCCTGGAGGATCGAGCTGCAGACGGCGTCCGCGGTCGGCTTCGCGCCGCCCGCGCACTGCACGTCCCGCGTGCCCGACCACATCGCCAGCCGGCCGATGCCCTTCTCCTGGGCGAACTTCACCAGCTGTCCGGCGTCCTCGACGGTGAAGATCTCGGTGGCGACGTCGTTCACGCCGATCATCGGGGTGACCGCGACGGCCTTCCACGCCGCCGCGTCCGAGAGCCCCAGCACGCCCTTGATCTGGGCCTGCGTGGCGGTGGCCGCCTGGGCCGCGTAGTCGCCCATGTCCCCGCTGTACGAGGCGCCGTAGTCCATGGCCATGATGTTGACCGCGTCGACCGTGACGCCGTTCTTCTTCGCGTCCGCGATCAGGTCCACGCCCGGCTGGGTCAGGCCCTCCGGCATCACGGGCAGCGTGAAGGAGACGTCCAGGCCGGGGTGCTCCTTCTGGAGCCGGGCGACGGCCTGCGAGCGGCGGGAGTTCGCGGCGGTGTCGGGCAGCGCCCCGCCCTCGATGTCGAAGTCCACCTTGGTCAGCCCGTACGCGTCGATGACCTTGCCGTACGCCGTGGCGAGCTCGGCCGCCGAGGAGCAGTGCAGCGCCAGTTCCGCCCCGGCCGCTCCGCCGAAGGAGACCCGCACGTCGCCGCCCTCGGCCCGCAGCGCGTCGATCTGGGACGCCACCTTGTCGTCGGCGAGCCCGGTGACGCCGCCCCACAGCGGGGCGCAGCTGCCGCCCGACGTGATGAACGCCAGGTTGAACTCCTTGACGCCCGTCCTGGACGCGGTGTCCAGCAGGTCGTAGGAGGGGTAGAGGGACGTGTCGACGTACGGGGCGAACCCGGCTCCGCCGGCCGTACCGCCGGGGGTCCCGGACGGCTCGGCCGTCGGTGCCGGCTCGGTGGTGGCGCTCCCCGAGGGTGCCGGCGTCGACGTGGGCGCCGAGGTGGGGGCGGACGTGGGCGTGGGGTCACCGGTGGGGCGGCCGCTGGGTTCCGGTGCGGTGCCGCCGTCCGCGGAGCAGGCGGCGTCGTTGATGAGGCAGCCCTCCGGATCGGCGGCCTTCCCGGCGGAGGTGGTGACGAAGCCGACCGTCACGGACGCGCCCGGCGCGATGTCCTTGTTCCAGCTCGCGGGCTTCACGGTGACGTGGTTGCCGCTGACGGTGTGCTCACCGTTCCAGAGCGAGTCGATCCTCGTACCGGCGGGCAGGTCGAATTCGAGCGTCCACCCGGACTGGACGGTCCCGGTCTCGTTCGAGACGACGTACTGCCCGGTGTACCCGCCGTCCCAGCCGCTGGCCCTGGTGTACGTGGCGCCGACGGCGGCGGCCTGCGCCGTGCCCGTGACCAGGAGGACCGTGCCGCCGACGACCGCCGCCGCGACCAGGGCGCCGACCGCCTTCGTGCGGGTGCTCGTCGTACGGCGGTGCGTGCTGGTGCCCATCGCGTTCCTGCCTCTGTCCTGCCGGGGGTGATTGCGTCTGCACGCTAGCCGCCGCGATCCGGACAAAAGGCATTCTTGGGACCTGAGTTGATGTTCTTAGGGTTTGCTTAAGGAGGGCATCGGCGCCGGTTAAAGATTCGGGCCCTTTCCGGCTGCTCCGCGGAATTCCGCGCTCCGGGACCTCTGTCCCCGCGGTCCCCGCCTTCCGTTCCGCCGGCCGACCCGGTGTCCCCGGCGCGCGCGCTCGGCCGGGCCGCCGTCGAGCCCGATCCAGATGCGCACCTCCGTGCCGCCGAGCACCGAACGCCCGATCCGCAGGTCACCGCCGGTGGACTCGGCGACCCTGCGGACGATGTCGAGGCCGAGGCCGGTCGACCCCACCGCGCCCGGTGCGCCCCTGCCTCCGCTGGCGCCCCGGGCCAGGGCGGATTCCGGATCGGGTATCCCGGGTCCGGCGTCCGAGACCAGCACCAGCACCGCGTCACCGCTGTGGTGCACGTCGACGGCGAAGGCCGTGCCCTCCGGGGTGTGCCGGAAGACGTTGCCGAGCAACGCGTCCAGGGCCGCGGCCAGTTCGGGCCGGGCCACCGGGATGCGTACGGTGCGGTCCACCCCGGCCAGGCGCACCGTGCGCCCCTCGTCCTCGGCCAGCGCCGACCAGAACCCCATGCGCTCCCTGACGACCTCGGAGACGTCGCACCCGGCGCCCGCGCCCGGTGGTCCGCCCTGGGTCTGCGGGCGCTGCTCCCGCGCCGTGCGGATGATCGTGTCGACCTCGCGCTCCAGCTGTTCGACGGCGGCCCGGGTCTGTTCGGCGGCGGGGCCCTCCCCCAGGGACGCGGCGTTGAGGCGGAGCACGGTCAGCGGGGTGCGGAGCCGGTGCGAGAGGTCGGCGGCGAGCTCCCGCTCGTTGGCCAGGAGCTGGACCACCTGGTCGGCCATCGAGTTGAACGCGACGGCCGCGGAACGGAGTTCGGTGGGGCCGGCCTCGGGGACCCTGGTCCCCAGCCTGCCCTCCCCGAGGTCCTGGGCGGCGCCCGCGAGCCGCTGGGCCGGCTCCACCATGCGCACCCCGAGCCGGTCGGCCACGGCCACGGAACCGACGATCAGCGCGGCACCGACGCCCGCCAGGACCAGCCAGGCGGTGCCGACCCCGTTGGAGACCTCGCCCTCGGGCACGAACACCTCGACGACGGCGATGCCCCCCGAGCCGAGGGCGGTGGGCTGGAGCAGGGTGGAGCCACCGGGCACCTCGGCGATGGAGGCGCGCCCCGACTTCCGTACCGTCTCGACGTCCTCGCGGGTGGCGCGCCGGGTGCCGATCTCCAGGCGGGAGCCGCCCGGTTCGGTGGCGGGGACGTGCACCGCCAGGCGTCCGCGGCCGCCGGGCTCGGTGGACAGGGCAGCCCGGGTGAGCTCTTCGGGGTCGGTGGTGATGGTGAGCGTGGGGCCGATGGTGGCGGCCTGCCGCTCGGCGTCGGAGAACGCGCGGTCGCGCGCCATCTCCCGGATGACGAGTCCGAGCGGTACGGCGAACGCGATCACGACCATCGCGGTGACGGCCAGGCAGACCTTGACCAGGGCCCATCTCATGCGGGCCGGCCCGGTGCCGCGCCCGGCGGTTCGAGTTTGACGCCGACGCCGCGCAGGGTGTGGAGATAGCGCGGCCGGGCCGCCGTCTCGCCCAGCTTCCTGCGCAGCCAGGAGAGGTGGACGTCGATGGTCTGGTCGTCGCCGTAGGACTGCTGCCAGACCTCGGCCAGCAGCTCACGGCGCGGCACGACGACACCGGGGCGGCCCGCGAGGAAGGCCAGCAGGTCGAATTCGCGGCGGGTCAGGTCCAGGGCCGAGCCGTCCAGTTCCGCCTGGCGTCGCAGCGGGTCGATGGAGAGGCCGCCGACCTGGAGGACGCGCGGGGGCGGCGCCTGGGCGCCGGCTCCGTGGGTGCGCCGCAGGACGGCGGCGATGCGGGCGGAGAGGTGCTCGACCGAGAAGGGCTTGGTCAGGTAGTCGTCGGCCCCGTCGTTGAGCAGCCTGACGATCTCGGCCTCGTCGTCCCGCGCGGTCGCGATGATCACGGGTACGTCGGTGATGGAGCGCAGCATCTTCAGCGCCTCGGCGCCGTCGAGGTCGGGCAGCCCGAGGTCGAGGACGACGACGTCGAAGCGGAAGTGCGCGACCTCGCGGAGCGCTTCGAGGGCGGTGCCGACACTCCGCACGGTGTGCGAGGCCTCGGTCAGGTGCCGGATGAGGGCGGAACGCACGAACTGGTCGTCCTCGACCACGAGCACACTAGGCATGCGCCGCACCGTAACCCATACGGAGGAACGCGGTCCCCTCCAGGACAGCACCGGTGCCGGTGCGGCAGGATGTGCCCGATGCAACGAGGACTCGTACACGCGATCGCGTGGTCGCTCGCCACGGGCGCCGCGGTCACCCTGTCGTGGTGGGGTGTCCACACCGTCATGTCCGGGACGGCGTACGACCCTCCGCGTGCCGTCCCGATCTCGGTGGAGGCACGGGGCGGCCGGTCGACGACCGAGCCGGTGTCGTCCTCGACGCACCGCGCGCTGCCCACGCCGTCACCGAGTGCCACCGCCTCCCGCACCACGCCTCCGCCCTCCCCCCGGCCCTCCCGGACGCCGTCCTCGCGTCCGCCGGCCTCGAGTCCGGCCCCGGCGGAGCCCGAGGCGCCCGCAGGGGACGTGAAGAGCTATCCGACGCGCGGCGGCCGGGTCGTCCTGGAGCTGGCGGACCACTCCGCGAAGCTGGTCTCGGCGACGCCCGAGCCGGGGTGGTCGATGCAGGTGTGGACGGAGCCGGAGTGGATCCGGGTGGACTTCGGCGACGGGTCGGGCGCGACCGTGTCCGTCTTCTGCACCTGGAACGGCCACCCGCCGATCGTGGAGACCGTCGACCAGTGACCGGGCCGGGGGCGGTGCCCTCAGGTGAAGGCGCCGGGCGGCGGGGCCGGGGAGGGGGCGGCGTCCGCGTCGGTGACGACGGCGGCGCCACCGGTGAAGTCGGCGAGCGCCCGGCCGTGTTCGACGCGGCCAGGGTGCGGGTCACTCGCCACCCG
Source organism: Streptomyces sp. NPDC055962 (assembly GCF_042270185.1). NCBI lineage: Bacteria > Bacillati > Actinomycetota > Actinomycetes > Kitasatosporales > Streptomycetaceae > Streptomyces > Streptomyces sp. NPDC055962. Next base: position 284,437 of record NZ_JBHJYN010000002.1, on the reverse strand, counting down.
ACGGGTCAGTTCGGCGACTGCGACGGGCAGGTCGGAGGCGACCAGGATCGCGTTGCCGAAGCGGCGGCCGCGCCAGACGGTCGGATCGGCGGCCAGGGCCAGTTCGGGGAAGAGCGAGGCGGCCGTGGCGATCTGCCCGCGCAGGTGTGTCAGCGGCGGACCGTCGGCGAGGTTGGCGGCGTACTGGCCACCGGGCCTCAGCACCCGGCGCACCTCGGCGAGGAATTCGGCGGAGGTGAGGTGCGCGGGGGTGCGGGCGCCGCTGAAGACGTCGGCGATGACGAGGTCCGCCCAGCCGTCCTGGACCTTGCCGAGTCCGGCGCGGGCGTCCGCCGAGCGGACCCGTATCCGGGCCTGCGGGTCCAGAGGCAGTTCCCTGCGGACGAGTTGGACGAGCGGCGCGTCGATCTCCACCACCTGCTGGGTGGAGCGGGGACGGCCCGCCGCGATGTACCGGGCGAGCGTGAGGGCGCCGCCTCCGAGGTGGACGACCTGGAGGGGGCGGCCGGGAGGAGCCGCGAGATCGATGACGTGGCCGAGCCTGCGCTGGTACTCGAACGAGAGGTACGAGGGGTCGTCGAGGTCCACGTGGGACTGCGGCGCGCCGTCCAGCAGCAGGGTCCAGGCGCGCGGACGTTCACGGTCGGGCACGAGCTCCGCGACCCCGCCGTCGACCGTCGCGGAGACGGGCTCCTGCCGGCGCTCGGACCGCTTCCGGTCGCTCGCGCCCCGGGTCGCTCCTCGACGTGCCACGTGCTGGTCCTCACTCACCGGTTCGCGCCGGCCACCTGCGGGAACCGGCGACGGCGGCAACTTTGCCCACCCGGCCATTATGGCCTCAGCGGCAGTTGTCGGCCGCCTCGATGAGCCGGGCCGCCTGGTCGAGGGCCGCCCGGAGTACGGCCGGGTCGGTGACCGGGGTCTCCGCTGCGGGCGGCAGGAGCCAGCCGCCGCCGACGGCGGGCGGCTCGGCGGGGATGCGCAGCCCGCGGCCGTCCGTCCGCGTGCAGGCGCTGCCGGGCACGTCCCACGCCTCGGCCGTGCCGGACGGGACCAGGAAGCCGAGGACGGCGCAGGCCCCGTCGTGCAGGACCGGGCCGACGGGGTCGCCCTCCGCTCCCCTGCGCAGGATGTCGACGGCCTCGAGGCCCTGACGCGCCGGGACGGTCACCAGATCGCACGGTGTGGTTTCCGGATCCATATGAGGCAAGGGAACCCCTCTTCTCGTTCGACGCGACAGGACCACGCCCCGTCTCCGCATGGACCAACGCGCCGACGGCGTCAAGGGCTACGGCGGCACGCCGCCGCAAAGGGTGGCAGTTCATGGCGGATCACGGGCGAGATGCCCGGTTTGTAAGCAAACGCTGTGTGTGCGTCCCGTCACAGCAGGTACGTTCTTGCTCCGCCGGGACACCGGAAGCAGGAACCCGGCTGCACCAGAGAGGGCCCCGCCATGGTGTCGACACGGGCAGTTCCCAACCTCGCCTTCCGGCGGCTGCGCGGACAGCGCTCCGCCGGGGAGTTCGCGGCCGCGGTCCGCCGGGCCGCCCGCGAGATCGGTGAACAGGTCGCGTGCGACGCCCGGTACATCGGGCGCGTGGAGTCCGGTGAGATCCGCTGTCCCAACTACGCGTACGAACGGGTGTTCCTGCATATGTTCCCCGGGGCGAGCCTCGAGGACCTGGGCTTCTCGGCCCGCGAGAGCGTGCGCGGCCGGGGAGCCCGCCCGGCGCCCCCTCCCACCACACCCCCCACGCTCGACAGTGACATCTACGAGGAGAGCGACGTGCTGCGTCGCGTGTTCATGACCAGCGGCACCACCACGGTGGCAGCCGCATCCCTGGGCGCGGCCTGCCGGCCGGCCGCCGCGGGCCCGCTCGCCGTGCCCGCGCAACGCCGTGTCGGCGAGGCCGAGGTGAGCGCCGTCGAGAAGGCGGTGCGCCGGATCCGGCTGCTGGACGACCGGCACGGCGCGGACGGCCTCTACCGGCAGGCCTCGCAGCCGCTCCGGGCGGCGTACGCCCTGCTCGACGCCGGGACCGCGACCCGGCGCAGCACGGCCGACCGGCTGCACGCCGGCGCCGGTGAACTGGCGATCTCGGTCGGCTGGCTGGCCCACGACTCGGGGCGGTTCGAGGACGCGCGCTCCCACTACGCGGAGGCGCTGGCGACGGCGCGGCTGGCCGGGGACGCCGCGCTGGAGGCGCACGCCTTCTGCAACGCGTCGTTCCTGGCGCGCGACATGGGGCGGGCCCGCGAGGCGGTCCGCGCCGCGGAGGCCGGCCAGCGGGCGGCCCGCCCGCTGGGCTCACCGCGGCTCCTGTCGCTGCTGGCGCTCCGGGAGGCCGGGGCGAGGGCCTGGCTCGGGGACCGTACGGGGTGCGAGCAGGCGATCGGCCGGGCGCAGACGGCCTTCGGGCACGGGCCGTGCGAGGCGGACCCGGAGTGGATGAGCTTCTTCCGGGAGGCGGAGCTGGAGCTGCTGGAGGCGCAGTGCTGGTCGGCGCTGGGTGACTGGCCGAGGGCGGCGCGGCACGCCCGGCGGGCGACGCGCCTCCAGGATCCGCACTTCACCCGGAACCTCGCGCTGTACCGCGCGCAGCTCGCGGGCGACCTGGCGCGGGCGGGCACGGCCGACGAGGCGTCGGCGGCGGGCCACGAGGTGCTGGACCTCCTGGACCGGGTGCAGTCCTCGCGGATCAGGGGGATGCTCTCCGGCGCCGTGCGGGTGCTCCGGCCGCAGGGCGGTCCGGAGGTGGCGGCGCTGCTGGCCCGCTACGAGGAGCTCCCCCCGGCCACCTGAAGGACCGCGCGGCGGCCCGTGCGCCGGAAGGGCCGTCCCGGCCCCTCCGGACCCGGACGCCCTACCGGTCCAGGTGGCCCGTGTCGTTCCAGCGCTCCAGCGCCGGGAGTCCGTACGCCCAGCCCAGCACGGACAGCGAGGTCGGCTCCAGGCGGATGCGCGCGGCGAAGGAGATGTCCTCGCCCAGCCACCGCGCCCCGATCGCCCGCAGGATGTGCCCGTGGGCGAAGACCAGGACGTCGCGCTCGGCCGACCGCGCCCACGCGACGACCTCGTCCGCCCGGGCCGTGAGGCCGGCCAGGGTCTCGCCCCCCGGGACGCCGTCGCGCCAGATGAACCAGTCCGGCCGGTCCGCCTTGATCTGTGCCGGGGTCAGGCCCTCGTAGTCGCCGTAGTCCCACTCCATCAGCGCGTCCCACGGCTGGGCCCGGTCGCCGAAGCCGGCGATCTCGCAGGTCTCCGCGGCCCGGACGAGCGGACTGGTCCGCACCTCCACGCCGGGCAGCCCGTCCCAGGGCTGCCGGTGCAGACGCTCGCCGAGCAGCTTGGCGCCCTCGCGGCCGGAGTCGAGAAGGGGGATGTCGGTCCTGCCGGTGTGATTGCCCTGGACGGACCACTGTGTCCGGCCGTGCCGGGCGAGCAGGATTCGCGGTGCCATGACGGCTCTCCCTGAAAATACTGAGATCCGATGATCCGGGGACCCTAGGATCTGATGGGTCCGGGACAGCGGTGTCCGGGACGGCGACGGGGTGGCGTGCGCGGGCGGCCGGCTGGGGACCGGTGCGGGCGGACACCCCGGTCCCATCATCCCGCACCCGGCCCACGGGCAACCCGCGGGGCGGCGCCCGCGTCCCTTCCAGCGCATGACCAGGGCCGGTCCGCCGCGGACGTGGACCCGAGGGAAATCAGGGCATACGACCGCCGTACGGTTGAACGCCCGCCGTCGACCGCATGAACATGGGGAGAGCTACCGGATGCCGCACGCCATCGCCGTGACACCGCCCTCCGGTCACCGGCCACGCTGGTGGACGGAGCTCCCGCTGATCGCCGTGGTGTACGGGCTCTATTCGACGGGCCGGCTGCTGGTCCGGGAGGACATACCCGGGGCCGTGGAGCACGGCCTCGCGATACTCCGCCTGGAGAAGGCGCTGCACATCAACGCGGAGCACCCGCTCAACCGGCTGCTGACGGACCACCCCGCGCTCGGGATACCGGCCGACTTCGCGTACGCCTCCCTGCACTACCTGGTCACCCCGGCGATCCTGGTCTGGATCTTCCGGCGCCGTGCCGCCGCCTTCCGGGCGGCCCGCACCTGGCTGATGACCTCCACCCTCCTCGGGCTGGTCGGCTTCACGCTGATGCCGACCTGTCCGCCCCGGCTCCTCGAAGCCCACCACGGATTCGTCGACACGATGGCGCAGTACAGCGCGTACGGCTGGTGGGGCGCCGGCGCGAGTGCCCCGCGCGGACTCAGCGGGATGACCAACCAGTACGCGGCGATGCCGAGCCTCCACGTCGGCTGGGCGGTGTGGTGCGGGGTCCTGTTGTGGCGCCACGGCCGCCACCCGCTCGTCCGGACCGCGGGCGTCGCCTATCCGCTGATCACCGTGCTCGTCGTCATGGGCACGGCGAACCACTACTTCCTCGACGCCGTGGCCGGTGCCGCGGTGATGGCCGTCGGCGCCCTGCTGACCAGGCCGGTCATGCGGATCGCGGACCGGGTCAAGGACCGGGTGAGGGCGGTGTTCGCACACGCGCCCGCATCCCTCACCCCCGCGGAATCCCCGATTGTCAGTGACGGATGCAAGACTTCCGCGGGTGAGCGAATACCCGGCCAGCGGACCGCCTCCGCAGATTCCCGCGACGCGCGCACCCGTTCCACGGCCGAAGCCGACGACGACGCTCCGGCAGCGGCTCGCTGAGCTGCGCGGCCCGTCCGTCGCGCCGCATCCGCTCGACGCGCGCGCACTGGCGGCGCTCGCCGCCAACCCGGGATGCAAGCGGCGCGCCCTGCTCGACGGCGCGGGCGTCGACAAGGCCGTGCTGGCCACCGCGCTGGGCTCCCCCGCGGCATTCGGCCAGTCCCAGTTCGCGTTCGTCCGGGGCAACGCCTTCGAGGCCAAGGTCAAGGCCGACGGCGGTACGGAGCTGCTGCGCCTGCTGTTCGAGCGGCTCGGAGGCGGCGCCGAACCACCGGCCCGGGCCGCGGTCCCCGATCTGACGGCCGCCGGCCCCGAGGGCCGCGCCGCGCGGACCGCGCTGGCCCTGCGCGAGGCCACGGAGGCGGGCGGCTGGGCCCTGCTCGACCATCCGATGCTGGTGCTGGAGGTCGCGGGCTCCCCCGCCTATCTGGAGCCGGACGCCGTGGTGGTGCACCCGGACGGCACCTGGACGGTCGTGGAGATCAAGTCCTTCCCCATGATCGACAGCTCCGCGGACGCCGCCAAGGTCGGCGCCGCGGCCCGCCAGTCCGCCGTCTACGTCCTGGCCCTGGAGCGGATCGCCGCCGTGACCGAAGGGGCCGAGGTCGCCCACCGGGTCCTGCTGGTCTGCCCGAAGGACTTCTCCAACCTGCCGACCGCCTCGGTCGTGGACGTCCGCAAGCAGCGCGCCGTCACCAGCCGCCAGCTGACCAGGCTGACCCGCGTCGAGGACATCGCGGCCGCCCTGCCCGAGGGCACCACCTTCGACCCGGGCTGCTCCCCCGAAGCGCTCGGCAGCGCCGTCGAGGCCGTCCCCGCCGCCTACGCCCCCGAGTGCCTGGCCGCGTGCGAGCTGGCCTTCCACTGCCGGGCGAAGGCCCGCGCCGAGGGGGCGGTGGAGTCGCTGGGCCGGAGCGTGCGGGGCGAGCTCGGAGGCCTGACGACGGTCGCCGGGGTGCTGGCCGCCGCGGCCGGCAAGGAGGGCGATCCGGCCGACCCGACGGTCGCTGCCCTGCGCAGGGCAGCCGCCCTGCGGGCCGAGGCCCTGGCCGGGGTGGACGGCGGCGTCCCGTGTCGCTGATCACCACCCTCGCCCGGCTCGAGGCGGTCGACAGCGGGCGGGCCCAGCCGCTGGCCACCGTGCGCCACCGCCATCTGACCGGCCGGCCGCTCGTGCTCGTACCGCTGACGACCGCCGGTGAGGCGGGCGCGCCGCTCGGCGCGCTCGTGGGCACGGACCGTGCGGCACCCCGCCTCCTGGCCGTGCCCCAGCCGCGCGACCGCGATCTGCGGTTCGCCTTCCTCGCCGAGCTGGCCGAGGCGGTGCTGCCGCACATCGAGGAGTACGCCGATGTCGTCGAGCCCGCCGAGCGCAGCGAGACCGATCCCGCGACCGGCAAGAAGGTCAAGGTCGAGGTCGAGCTGTGCGCGGACGCGGCGCAGCTGATCGTGCCGAGCAGGGCCGGCATCGACTTCGTACGGCTGCTCGGGCGGTCCATGCGCTTCCGGCGCACGGCGGAGGACGACCCGGACACCCCCTACCCGGCGCCCGCCCGCGTGCCACTGCTCGGCCGCTGGCTGACTCACTACGGGGAGCGGGCCAGGGTGCCCGGTTCCTCGCTGCTGCTGGCCGCGACCGATCTGCTGAACCGCCACTGGGCGACGGGGCAGAGCAGCCTGGAGGACCAGCACCTCGGGGCGCTGCTCGCCTGGGTCGACCCGCCGGGCGGCGGGTCGGGCGCGGCGGCGGCGCTCCGGGCCGAGCTGGAGCGGGACGGTGCGGGCCAGCTGGTCTGCCCGCCCGCCGGTCCGCCGACGGACCCGGCCTTCGACAACAGGCTGCTGGCGCCCGCGATCGAACGGTACGACCGGGCGCGCACGGCGCACGCCGCCGCGGAGGACGGCCTCGACGCCGACACCCGGCTCGGCGAGCTGACGGGTGCCGAGCGGGAGATCAGATCGCTGCTCGCGGGGGTGCTGCTGCCGACCTGGGACGCGGTGTGGCGGGGGCTCGACCTCCTGGAGGAGCTGCCGGAGGGGTCCCGGGCCGAGGACCGGTGGACGAGGGACCGGTGGTCGTTCACAGCGCACCGGGACCGGGTGCGTGCGGGCGAGCCCCCGCAGCCGCGCCGGGACGACGCGGTGACGGCGGCGCAGAAGCTGGCCTCCCGGGAGACGGCCCAGGCACAGCTGGACGCCCAGGAGGCGCTCGACGACCCGCTGGTACTGGCGGGGCGCAGGCTCGCGGGCGAGGCGTTCCTCGGGGAGGTGACGGAGGTGGAGATGGCCTGGAGCGAGTCGAAGCGGCCCTCCCCGCGCCCCCTGGTCACGGTGCGGACCGTCGAGCGCCCGCACCTCGGTGAGCGGACCAAGGTCTACCGCTCGCTGGACGGGAAGCCGCAGACGGCGGAGTTCGTCCGGTACGCGGTGCCGGACGGCGCGGACACGGGGAGCGGCCCGGACACCGAGGCCGGCGCGGACACGGGGAGCGGCCCGGACACCGAGGCCGGCGCGGACACGGGGAGCGGCCCGGACTCCGTGGGGGACCCGGACACGGAGGGCGGCGGCCCGGTCCACCTGGTGCTGCGGATCACGGACCGGATGGGCCGGGGCAAGGAGCCCGCGCCCGGTTCGTTGCCCGAGCCGGGCGACCGCATCGCCTGGACCCTCTTCGAGCACGACCAGCGCGGCGGCCCGAAGCTGCCCGACCCGGAGGACACCCCGTGGACCCACGGCGGCCCGCCGGGGGCCGGCGGCGGACCCGCCGAACAGCCCGACCCCGTGACCGCGGAGGACCTCCTGTGACATCCGTACTCGACCCGGGTGCCGCGGCGACGCGGGCGACCGACGCGATCCTCGCCGACACCCTGCGCGGGACGGCGCGCGGCATCGTCGTGGACTCGCCGCCGGGCGCGGGGAAGTCGACGCTGGTGGTACGGGCCGCGCTGGAGCTGGCCGCGGCGGGCAGCCCGCTGATGGTGGTGGCGCAGACCAACGCGCAGGTGGACGACCTGGTGGTGCGGCTGGCCGAGAAGGCACCCGAGCTGCCGGTGGGCCGGCTGCACAGCAGCGACTCCGACCCGTACGACAAGGTCCTGGACGGCCTGGACAACGTCCGGAAGTCGGCGAAGGCGGCGGATCTGGCGGGTCTCGACATCGTCATCTCGACGGCCGCCAAGTGGGCCCACGTGAAGAACGTCGAGCCGTGGGGGCACGCGATCGTCGACGAGGCCTACCAGATGCGGTCGGACGCCCTGCTGGCCGTGGCCGGGCTGTTCGAGCGGGCGCTGTTCGTCGGGGACCCGGGCCAGCTGGACCCCTTCTCGATCGTGGGCGCCGACCAGTGGGCGGGCCTGTCGTACGACCCGTCGGCGAGCGCCGTCTCGACCCTGCTCGCGCACAACCCGGAGCTGCCGCAGCACCGGCTGCCGGTGTCGTGGCGGCTGCCTGCCTCGGCGGCGCCGCTGGTCTCGGCCGCGTTCTACCCGTACACCCCTTTCCGCAGCGGTACGGACCACGGTGACCGGCGGCTGTCGTTCGGTGTGCCCTCGGACGGTTCGGGTCCCGACCGGGTGCTGGACGAGGCGGCGGAGTCCGGCTGGGGGCTGCTGGAGCTCCCGGCCCGGCACACCCCGCGCACGGACCCCGAGGCGGTGCGGGCGGTGGCCCAGGTGGTCCGGCGGCTGCTGGACCGGGGCGGCGTCGCGACGAGCGAGCGGGCCTCCGGCCCGGTGCCGGTGACGGCGGAGCGGGTCGCGGTCGGCACGGCCCACCGCGACCAGGCCGCGGCGGTGCGGGCGGCCCTCGCGGAGCTCGGGGTGACGGGCGTGGCGGTGGACACGGCCAACCGTCTCCAGGGCCGCGAGTTCGACGTGACCGTGGTGCTGCACCCGCTGTCGGGCCGGCCGGACGCCACGGCGTTCCATCTGGAGACGGGCCGGCTGTGCGTACTGGCCTCGCGCCACCGGCACGCGTGTGTCGTCGTGTGCCGTGCGGGGGTCGCCGACCTGCTGGACGAGCACCCGTCGACGGAGCCGGTCCAGCTGGGTGTGACGGTGAAGTTCCCCGACGGCTGGGAGGCGAACCACGCGGTCCTGGCCCACCTCGCCGAGCACCGTGTGCATGGGGCGCCCTGATCCTGGGAAGCGCTCTTGCGCCGGGCTGGACAATGGAAGGTGGCCGTCCGGCCGTACGAGGGAGGAACACCACATGGCACAGCCCGAGCGGAACGAGCGGCAGCGGCTGCGTCCGGCGCCGCTGCTCTTCGAGCCGTCGGAGGCGGCGGCGGATCCGGAGCACTTCTTCGACCTGGAGTCGATGGAGGACCCGAAGGAGCTGCTCGCCCGCGCGACGGAGCTGACGCTCGCCTTCCGGGCGGCGACCGACCGGGCCGTGGAGTTCCAGGCCGTGGCCGCCGCCCAGCTCGCCGACCCGCGCCGGTTCGACCGGCTGACGGCCGCGGACATAGCCGCCCGGGCGGAGTGGACCGAGGACTACGCCAAGAAGATGATCGAGTTCGGCCGGTCCCTGCTGAACGACCCCGCGCCCTGACCGCCGCACGCGGCGGCCGGGCCCCCCGGCGCCGCGCCGCCCTGTCACTACGGGTACACCTCTGGCATATGCCGTCGGGCAAGATACCCCGTCGCCCCGCACCCTGTCCGGCTTTCGGCAACTCTGGGAGACAGGAGCGTCACGGCCGGTAGACATGACGCCATGAGCGCATGGCTGAACGACGGAACGACTCTGCGGACCGACGCCGCTCCGCACCACGGCGTCGACATCTTCGCCCTGCTCCGGGACCGCTCCGATCACCTGGCCGACGACCGGGCCGCTCAGGTCACGGCGTCCGGGGCCGCGTGGCTGGCGGGCGCGTCGCCCCACCCGCGCAGCACACTCTCGCAGTGGGAGGCGCGCCCCTCCTCCCCCGGCGTGCTGCCCTGCGGCTCCTCCTTCGACGTCGTGAACGTGCCGGCCCTGTTCGGCAGGCGCATGCTGGAGCGGCTCTGGGCGGAGGGGCCCGGCTCGGGCCCGGTCGCCACGCACCGCGGCCGGATGCTGCTGTTCGCCTCCCCGGGCACGGCGCAGCGCCTGCCCTCCCTGCTGGCCTGGGAGGAGTGGGGCACGGGCTCCGCGGACAGCGTGGAGGGGCACCAGGGAGCCCTGCCCCCGGTGCTCTGCCACGGCACGGGGGACGCGGTCACCGTCCCGCCCCTGACCGGCGGGGCGGGCTCCGGAGGGCCCCGCTGGGTGGTCGCCCCGGACACCCGTAACCCCTGGCTGCCGGGCCCGGACGTGCTGCTGTGGGCCTGTGTCCGGGTGGGCAGGTCGGCGGCCCCGTCGACCACCGGGAATTCGATTTTTCCTCCCGCCGATGCGGGTGCTAATGTCTACGACGTCACCAGGCGCCGTTAGCTCAGTTGGTTAGAGCAGCTGACTCTTAATCAGCGGGTCCGGGGTTCGAGTCCCTGACGGCGCACCGACGGAAGAAGCCCCCTCGCGGAAGCGAGGGGGCTTCTTCGTGCGCGCACCGGTTCAGGTGCCGGTGGTGACCCGCACGGTCCAGGCCCCCGACGGGGTCCGGCCGGCGACGTCGATACGGATGCGCTCGCCCGGCACGGTGAAGCGCTCGCCCTCCCGGAGCGGGGCGTCCGCGAGGGGCGGGTAGACCGAGCGGTCCCAGCAGGCGTCGGACGCGGGATGGGTGTCCAGCACCTCGACCGGGCCGCCGCCGGACGGCGTCGCGTTGCGGATGCGGTAGACGAGGACCCCCTCGGTGCAGGTCGTACGGTCGTTGCCCGTGGCGCTGCGGGCCTCGATGGCCAGCGCGCTGCCGGTGCCGGTCCGCACGACCGCGAGCCGGGTCCCGACGGACGCGCCCGGCACGGGCACCTCGGCCATGGGCTGCAGGGTGAGGTCCGCGGCCCCCTGCACGCAGACGACCTCCTGGCCCTCCAGCCAGCCGAGCTTCCACTTGTGCCAGCCGAACAGGTCCGGCGAGAGACCGAACTGGCTCCCCATCACGTCCCAGTCGCCGACGTAGGTGTCCCAGTCGCCCTTGCCGTCCTCCGGGCGGTGGTAGAGGTCCGCCAGGTCGAAGACGTGTCCGGTCTCGTGCGCGAGGACGTTCCGGTCCGGCGGGTGTTCCTCGAAGACGGTGACGACGCGCCTGATGTCCGTGCCGTCGGCGCGCAGCGGCCGGTCGAAGTTGACGACCTTGGTGGCGTCGGAGTCGACACCCGGCGCGTCCGGGTCGGCGACGAGGTAGACGATGTCGTACGCGGAGAAGTCGGTCTGCTCGTCGGCGGCCCGGATCGCGTCGCGCAGATAGGCGCTGCGGCGCTCGGAGCCCCAGTCGCGCCGTATGCCGTACCAGGTGGAGGGGTGCGGCATCCGGGTCCACTGGCGCTGGGGGTGGGCGCGCAGGGTGAACTTCCCGTACGAGGCGCGCTGGAAGAAGCGGGTCGTCGAGGGGAAGTAGTCGGCGGCCAGCACGTCGGGGGAGACGACGGGCTCGGAGTCGGGGAAGGAGAGGAAGACCATGACCGCGTCGAGGCCGGTAGCGGGGCGCGGGTAGGCGTCGTTCCAGGTGTCGAGGCCCAGCGAGTGGTGCGCCCCCGTCCGGGGCAGGGCGCACGGTCCCGCGTCGCGTGAGGCCGCCACGGCGGGGCCGGCGACGAGCCCCGTGGCGGCGAGCGCCAGGAGGGAGGTGAGAGCAGCCGCCGCACTGCGCAGGCTCGGCCTCTCCACTCCCCGGGATCCGTGCGGACGCGGCACATCTACCTCCGGGTGGCGAGTGCGGGACTTCCCCCTCACCCTGTGCCGGTTCGGCGGCGCACGCCCTGTTGTGCTGCCCCACACGGGTCAGCCACGGTTCGGGCTGATCACCCTGGAGCAGATGACCACCCTCACGGACAGTCACATTTGCTCACTCCGGAATCCGAAAACACCAGATCAGCGCAGAAGTAGTCATCTGCGGTCAAAACGCATGAGGGCGCTCCGCACGGGACAGGCGTGGAACAGGCGTGGGCCATGCGCGTGCCGCGTCTCCGAAACGGCGGGCGCGTTGGAACGGCCGGCGCGCCACCCTCTATGCTTCACCTCGTTTTCCTGCGTGGTTCCCGCCTCCGGCGCGGCGCTCCACTCCACGCCCCTGCCCGGCCACACCTGTTCACGACAATCTGCACAGCGGGAGCGAGCGGTGAGCGGAACCTCCGAAGGGCCGACGCCCCGGGCGGGCGTGTCCCCGGGCGTCGGGCCACCGGAGGTCACGCAGCGTGATCACCAGGGGTCCGACCTCTCCGAGCTGCGCGAATACCGCGCCGCGTTCGCCGCAGCCGCGCTCCCGATGGCCGTCGTCGACCACCTCGGCCGGATCGTCCGGCCGAACGAGGCGCTGGGCGGGCTGCTCGGCGCCGACCCCGCGTCCCTGACCGGCCGGCTCGCGGCGGACCTCGTCGGGCTCACCCAGGACAGTCCCGCCCGGCAGGAGTACACCGAGGTCCTGCGCGGCACCCGCCCACAGCTGCGGTGCACCCGGCGGCTCAAGCACGCCGACGGCCGGCCGCTGTGGGCCGAGATCACCGTCGCGCCGATGGGCGAACCGGCGGGCGGCGCGGGGCGGGTCCTGCTGACCGTCGCCGACGTCAGCGACCGGCGGGAGCTGCGGGAGCGGCTGCGCCACCTGCGGATGCACGACCCCGTGACCCGGCTGCCCAACCGCACGCTGTTCTTCGAACGGCTCGCGACCGCCTTGGAGAGCGGGCCGCCCGCGGACGGTCCGGCGCCCCGCCACGGGCGGATCGGCCTCTGCTACCTGGACATCGACGGCTTCAAGGCGGTCAACGACACCCTCGGCCACCGCACCGGCGACCGGCTGCTCGCCGCGGTCGCCGGACGGCTCACCGACTGCGCCGAGGCCGACGACCACCGCACCGGCGGCCATCTCGTGGCACGCCTCGGCGGGGACGAGTTCGCCATCCTGGTGGACGACTCCTCGGGCACGCACCAGCTCACCGAACTCGCCCGCTCGGTGCTCGCCGCCCTCCAGCGGCCGTTCGAGGTGGCCGGACACCGGCTGTCCGTCTCCGCGTCGATCGGGGTGGTGGAGCGGTCGTCGGCCGGCACCTCGGCCACCGCCCTGATGCAGGCGGCGGACACCACGCTGTACTGGGCGAAGGCCGACGGCCGTGCCCGCTGGACCCTCTTCGACCCCGAGCGCAACGCGCACCGCATGACCCGCCAGGCGCTCTCCTCCACGCTCCGCCCGGCCGTCGACCGCGGTGAGTTCACGCTGGAGTACCAGCCGCTGGTCGGCATGGCGGACGAGGTCGTACGGGGTGTGGAGGCCCTGGTGCGGTGGAACCACCCCCGGTTCGGGCTGCTCGCGCCGAGCAGGTTCGTCCCGATCGCCGAGGAGGACGGCACCATCGTCCAGCTCGGCCGGTGGGTGCTGCGCACGGCCTGCCGCCAGGCCCGCCGGTGGCAGCTGGAGCACCCGGAGGAGCCGCCGCTGTTCATCAGCGTCAACGTCGCGGTGCGGCAGGTGCGGGACTCCGATCTGGTCGCCGAGGTGGCGGAGATCCTCGCGGAGACCGGCCTGGCACCCGGGCTGCTCCAGCTGGAGCTGACCGAATCGGCGGTCATGGGCTCGTCGGGCCGGCCGCTGCGGGTCCTTCAGGCTCTGAGCGACATGGGCGTGCGTATCGCCATCGACGACTTCGGCACCGGCTACTCCAACCTCGCCTATCTGAGCAGGCTGCCCGTCTCCGTCCTCAAGCTGGACGGCTCCTTCGTGCGCGGCTTCCGCTACGAGGACGGCGCGCACCCCAGCCCCGCCGACGAGACCATCGTCGAGGCCATGGTGCAGCTGGCGCACCGCCTCGGCCTGACGGTCACCGCGGAGTGCGTGGAGACCTCCGGCCAGGCGGAGCGGCTGCGGCGGATCGGCTGCGACACGGGGCAGGGGTGGCTGTACTCGCGCGCGGTGGCACCGGAGCGGATCGCCGAGCTGATCGGCGCCAGGCCTCCGGAGGGCTGACCGGCCGCTCCGGAGGACCCCCCGGAACCCCGGACGCGGGTGGTCAGACCGCCGTGGGCATCCCGTAGGCGTCGGCGATCAGCTCGTACGAACGCAGCCGGGCGTCGCCGCCGTGCGCGTTGGCCGTGATCATCAGCTCGTCGGCGCCGGTCCGCTTGGCCAGGTCGTCCAGGCCGCTGCGGACCTCGTCGGCCGTGCCGTGGACGATGTCCTTCAGCCAGCCGTCGACGAACTCGCGCTCCATGGGGCTGAAGTCGTACGCCTCGGCCTCCTCGGGGGTCGGCACGAGGCCGGGGCGTCCGGTGCGCAGCCTGACCATGGACAGGGCGCCGGTGAGGACCTGGCGCCGTGCCTCGCGCTCGTCGTCGGCGGCCAGCGCCGCGACCCCGATGAGGGCGTAGGGGGCGTCGAGCACCGCGGACGGCTTGAAGGACTCCCGGTAGAGGTCCAGGGCCGGGACGGTGTTCCGGGCCGAGAAGTGGTGGGCGAACGCGAAGGGCAGGCCGAGGACGCCGGCGAGCCGGGCGCTGAATCCGGAGGAGCCCAGCAGCCAGACGGGCGGCCGGGCGGCCGACTGCACCCCGCCGGGCGAGGTGGCCTGCACGGGGCCCGGGACGGCGTGGATCCGGGCGTAGGGGTGCCCGTCCGGGAAGTCGTCGTCCAGGAAGCGGGTCAGCTCCGCGAGCTGCTGCGGAAAGTCGTCGGCTCCCTCGTTCAGCCGGTCGGTGCGGCGCAGGGCGGCGGCGGTCGCACCGTCCGTGCCGGGGGCACGGCCGAGGCCGAGGTCGACGCGGCCGGGTGCCATCGCCTCCAGGGTGCCGAACTGCTCGGCGATCACCAGCGGGGCGTGGTTGGGCAGCATCACGCCGCCCGAGCCGAGCCTGATGCGCTCGGTGTGGGCGGCCAGGTGCGCGAGGATCACGGCGGGGGACGAGGAGGCGACGCCGGGCATGGAGTGGTGCTCGGCGACCCAGTAGCGGTGGAATCCGCGGCTCTCGGCCAGCTTGGCGATGTCCACGCCGGTGCGCAGTGCCTGGGTCGCGGTGCGCCCCTGGCCCACGGTCACCAGGTCGAGCACGGAGAGGGGTACGGAGGCCGTCCCGCTCGCCGTGCCGCGAATCTCGTCGCCTCGGTTCTCGTCCACGTGTCTGGCCTCTCCGGTGCTGCGTGCTGTGTACCGGAGGGTGCCAACAGGAGGATGGCTCCGCTTATTCCCGTACGGGCGCCTTCGCGGCCCGCGCGGGACGGCCCCGTACGCCTACTCCCGCACCTCGATGCCCCGGGGCTCGGTGGCACCCAGCGGGGGCTCGCGAGTGGCGAACAGGGTGCCGAGGGTGGGTGCCCAGGTCCTGCGCTCGGCGAGCCGGAGCCCTTCCCAGACCGCCACCTGGTTGGCGGTGAGGACCGGCTTCCCGAGGAGTTCCTCCAGCTCGGGGACGTGCGCGGCGGTGTGCAGGGCGTTGTCGGGCAGCAGGACCACCTCGGCGTCGGGGTGGTCCCCGGCCACGGCGAGCTCCTTCACCAGTTCCACGTCGGCGGCGGCCGCGTCGGACGCCGTGATCATGCCGCCGCCGCGGGTGGCGGCCACCTCGACACCGCCGGACTCCAGGAAGCCCGCGAACAGCGCGGCGACGTCCTCGGAGTAGGTCGCGGCGACCGCGACCCGGGTGGCGCCCAGTTCGCGCACGGCGTGGACGAAGGCGATGGAGGTGCTGGAGGCGGGGAGCCCGGCGGCCCTGGCCAGCTCGGCGGCCTGTTCGTGCGCCCCGTCCCAGCCGTAGGCGAAACTGCCGCCGGAGCAGGCCCAGACCAGCGATTCGGCACCGGCCATCCGCAGTTCCTCGACGCCGGCGGCCAGCCGGTCGGGGGTGCCCGCCGCTCGGAGGTTCCCGGTCCTGCGGGCGTCCTCGTCGATGTCGGTGTGGAAGAGCGGCACTCTGATGTCGCTGTCGAGCATGACCTCGATCCGCGGGAAGTCGTCCTCCGCGGCGTGGCCCGGATAAAGAAGTCCTACGGTCGTCATGTCCATCCTTCCCCTGGGTCCGGATGCCCTGCCGGCACTCCCGTCACCGGTGCCCCTGCCTGGGACAAGTATTCCCCTCATGGCCCCGTGCCGTCGCCCGCAACAGCCGTGAGCTGCGGTTTCTCCCGTGTCGCCGAGGCCCGGTTGACGGGGGTGGCACCCGGTGCGAGCGTGGTCATTCCTGATGACCACTCCTGTGATCCTCGTCCTGGACGCCGACCCGTCACCGCGCCTCGGCCGGCTGACCGGCCGGGCCGTCGTACGGTACGCCGACGAGCGGACGCTGGCCGCGCTGCTGCCCGGCGCGGACGTCCTGCTGGTCTGGGACTTCACCTCCGACGCCGTACGGGCCGCCTGGCCGGGCGACGGGCCGCGGCCCCGCTGGGTGCACACGGCGAGCGCCGGGGTCGACCGGCTGCTCTGCCCCGAGCTGGCCGGCTCCCCCGCGGTCGTCACCAACGCCCGGGGCGTCTTCGAGCTGCCGATCGCCGAGTACGTCGCGGGGCTCGTGCTCGCCTTCGCGAAGGACCTCCCCCGCACGCTGGAGCTCCAGCGGCAGCACAGGTGGCGCCACCGGGAGACCCGGGGGCTCGCCGGCACCCGTGCCGTGGTCGTCGGCGCGGGCCCCGTCGGCCGGGAGATCATGCGGCTGCTGCACGGCCTGGGCGTCCGGGTCGCGCTCGTCGGGCGCACGGCGCGGCGCACCATCCACGGCATCGAGGATCTGGACCGGCTGGCGGCGGGCGCGGACTGGGTGATCGCCGCGGCGCCGCTGACCGACGCGACGCGCGGGATGTTCGACGCCCGCTTCTTCGGACTGCTCCAGCCCTCCGCCCACTTCGTCAACGTGGGGCGCGGCCCGCTGGCCGTCGAGGAGGACCTGGCCGACGCGCTGCGCAGCCGCTGGATCGCGGGGGCCGCGCTCGACGTGTTCCAGGAGGAGCCCCTGGGGCCGTCCAGCCCGCTGTGGGACGTGCCGGGCCTGCTGGTCTCCCCGCACATGAGCGGGGACACCGCGGGCTGGCGGGACCGGCTGGGCGAGCAGTTCGTGTCGATGTACGAGCTGTGGGCGGAGGGCGAGCCGCTCCCCAACGTGGTGGACATACGGCGTGGTTACGTCCCTTCTCCGGACATCGACGCACGACAGGCCTGATTGACGACACGTCATGCACGGGCGCCCTGCCGGGCATACGCCCTGCACACCGCCCGTCGCCCTCCGCCCATGACGAGAAACGGGAAGGTCACCCTCCGGCCACCGTTCGGTCACATGACAGCGCTTCCTGCATAGGCGTCCGGGATCGGGCAGGTGCTCACCCTGTCCGGACTGTTCGACACCCCGATTTCTCCAGGAGATTGCGAACCATGGCTGACTTCCCTCACCTGTCCCGTCGGGGCTTCCTCAATCGATCGGCGGCCGTGGGAGGTCTGCTCGTCGTCCCCGGCCTGCTCTCCGCGTGCAGCAAGACCGACGCGGGCGCCGCGGACGGTGAGGGCGCGCTCGACAAGCTGCGCAAGCAGGGATTCGTCCGGGTCGCCTACGCCAACGAGGCCCCGTACGGCTACATGGAGGGCAAGGAGCTCAAGGGCGAGGCGCCCACCCTGCACCGGGAGATATTCAAGGCGCTCGGCGTCGAGGAGCTGAAGCCCACCCTCTCCGAGTGGGACGGCCTCATCCCGGGTCTCCAGGCCGGCAAGTACGACGTGGTCAGCGCGGGCATGGCGATCACCCCCGAGCGCTGCGCCAACGCCCTCTTCTCCGAGCCGGAGTTCATCTCCCCCACCGCCCTGATGGTGAAGAAGGGCAACCCGAGGAAGCTCACCGACCTGGCCTCCGCGAAGGCGGCCGGGGCCACCGTCGGTGTGATGTCCGGTGCGGTGGAGAGCGCGTACGCCAAGGGTGCGGGCATCGCCGAGGGGAAGATCAAGACGCTGCAGAAGCCGCAGGACGGCGCGGACGCCGTCAAGGGCGGCCGGGTCGACGCGTTCCTGCTCACCGGCATCTCGCTGCGCTGGCTCGCCAAGACCAACCCGGAGACCGAGGTCACCGAGGCCTTCGTGCCGGAGCTCGACGGGAAGCAGCAGTTCTCCCCCGGCGGCGCGGTGTTCCGCCAGGGCAACGAGGACCTGAGGGACTCCTTCAACCGGGAGCTCAAGAAGATCGTGTCGGACAGGTCCCGCTACGTGGAGCTGCTCCGGCCCTACGGCTTCGGCGCCACCGAGATCCCGCCGGCCACGCTCAAGACGGCCGACCTGTGCAAGGGCTGACGGGGGCGGACCACACCGTATGAGCGACTTCTTCTCCACACTCCTCGACGAGCTGCCCCAGGTCGGATCGGGCCTGTGGGTGACCGTCCAGGCCACCGTCCTGGGCTCCCTGCTCGCACTGCTCCTGTCGTTCGCCCTGGGTCTCGCCGCGGGCAGCGGCCTGCTGCTGGTGCGCGGGGTCTCCCGGACCGTCGTGGAGTTCTTCCGCGGCACCTCCCTCTACATCCAGCTGTTCTGGCTCTACTACGCGATGCCGCAGCTGACGGGGTACGAACTGACCCCGCTCCTCTGCGGCGTGGTCGCCTTCGGCCTGAACTACGGCGCGTACGGCTCGGAGATCGTGCGGGGCGCGGTCAACTCGGTGCCCCGCGCCCAGTACGAGGCGGCCGTGGCCCTGAACATGACGCCGCTGCACCGGATGCGGAAGGTGATCCTGCCGCAGGCCTGGGTGCAGATGATCCCGTCCTTCACCAACCTGCTGATCCAGCTGCTGAAGTGCACGCCGCTGCTGTGGCTGATCTCCGCGGCCGACTTCATGACCACGATCGAGCACATCCGCAGCCTGACCGGCGAGACCCTCACCGCCTATCTGCTGCTGCTGGCCGTCTACTTCGTGCTCGCCTACGCGCTGACGCTGCTGATGAACCTGCTGGAGCGGCAGGCCAAGCGCAGGCTCGGCCTCCACACCGGGGCACGCGGCCTGCTCAGGACCCGTACGGCGGAAGCCGTCGCCACGGCCGGAGGTGCCCGGTGAACACGTTCGACTGGGAAGCGGCGGGGGACGCGCTCCCCCTGCTGCTCGAAGGATTCCGGGTCACCCTCCTCGCGACCGTGCTCGGCACGCTCGTCGCCGCGTTGCTCGGGCTCGCCATCGCAGTGGCCGGCCGCGCGCCCTCCCGGTTCGTGACGGTGCCGGTGAAGGCGGTGATGGAGTTCGTCCGCGCCACCCCGCTGCTGGTGCAGCTGGTCGGCGCGGCGGCTCTCTTCACCTCCGTGGAGCCCCTGACCATCGGCATCGTGGTCCTGGGCGTCCACTACGCCACGTACACCTCCGAGGTGTACCGGGCGGGCATCGACGGTGTGCCCAAGGGCCAGTGGGAGGCCTGCCGGGCGCTCTCGCTCTCCCCCCGGCGGACCTGGCAGGCCGTGATCCTGCCTCAGGCGGTGCGCAACGTGCTGCCCGCCCTCGGCAACTACGCGATCTCGATGTTCAAGGAGACCCCGTTCCTCGCCGTGATCACGGTGCACGAGATGGTCTTCGAGGCCCGCGGCTACGGCGCCGACCACTTCGCGTACACCGAGGCATTCACGCTCGCCGGACTCGTGTTCCTGGTCGCGAGCTACCCCACGTCGCTGCTGATGAGAAAGCTGGAGAAGCGCCTTGGCCACTGAACCCGCCCCCCTGGAGAAGATCACCGACGCGGCTCCGGACCCCCTGGTGACCGGGGTCGAGCCACTGGTCCGCTTCGACAAGGTCGTCAAGCGCTACGGCGACCATGTGGTCCTGGACGAACTGGACTTCACCGTGCGGCGCGGTGAGCACGTCACGCTGATCGGGCCGAGCGGCTCGGGCAAGACCACCATCCTGCGGCTGCTGATGACCCTGGAGAGGGTCAGCGACGGCGTGATCTGGGTGGACGGTTCGCCGCTGTCGCACGTGCGGACGCCGTCCGGTGCGCTGAAGCCGGCGGGTGAGAAGGACCTGCGGGAGTCCCGGAAGAAGATCGGGATGGTCTTCCAGCAGTTCAACCTCTTCCCGAACATGAAGGTGCTCCAGAACATCACCGAGGCCCCGGTCAGCGTGCTGGGGATGGACCGCGACGAGGCGGAGTCACGGGCCAGGGAACTGCTCGACCTGGTCGGGCTCTCGGGGAAGACCGACGCCCATCCGTCGCAGCTCTCCGGCGGCCAGCAGCAGCGTGTCGCCATCGCCCGCGCGCTGGCGATGCGGCCGGAGATCCTGCTCCTCGACGAGGTGACGTCGGCGCTCGACCCCGAACTCGTCGCCGGCGTACTGGATCTGCTGAGCGACATCGCCAGGACCACCGACATCACGATGCTCTGCGTGACCCACGAGATGAACTTCGCCCGGGACGTGTCCGAGAAGGTACTGATGTTCGACGCGGGACGGGTCGTGGAGTCAGGCTCCCCGGAGAAGATGTTCACCGATCCCGAACACGAACGTACGCGCGAGTTCCTCAACGCGGTGCTGTGACCATGTACGCGGCATCACGCCCGTGACTTCGGCATATGCCAGGCGGGTGCGCCCCAGCTGACGGTTCCGGGGCGCACCATCAACTCCCCTGCACCCCCTCCATATCGGCCTGTTCAGGACTATCGTGGGTCGTGAGCTTGTGGTCGCAACCTGGTAGAGGCCCTGAAGGGGGAACCGTGGCGTTGAAGCCCGAGCCGAAGGCACCGTTCCATTCGGTGCAGTACGCCTTGCGTGTGCTCGAGTCCGTGTCGGCGCACGGCGGCGGCGTGACCGAGGCCCGGATCTCCCGGGAGACGGGACTGCCGCCCGGCCATCTGGCCCCTCTCCTGCTGACGCTGCGCCGGGAGGGATACGTCGAGCAGGTCGCCGACGGCGCCTACATCCTCGGTTCCTCGCTGCTGGAGCTCGGCTCCGGCGCCGCCCGCAAGCGGGCCCTGGAGGCGAAGCTCCAGCAGACGCTGGTGCAGCTGCGCGACTCGGTCGGCGCGGCGGTCTACGTCAGCCGGTACGTCGACGGGGAGATCCGCGTCACGCAGGTCGCGGACGGCCCGCGTACGCCCGCGGTCAACGAGTGGGTGGACTTCCGCTCGGCGGCGCACGCCAGCGCGATCGGCAAGTGCCTGCTCACCCAGCTCGACCAGAACGGCCGGCGGGACCACCTGGCGAGGCACCGGATCGCACGGCTGACCTCCCGGACGATCACCAGCGAGAAGGTGCTCTTCTCGAAGCTGGACAGCCAGCCGGCGACGGTGCCGGTCCTGGACCTGCAGGAGTACGCCGTGGGCACGGTCTGCGCGGCGGTCCCCCTGACGGCGGGTTCGTCCGCGGGCTGCCTGGCCCTGTCCCTCCCCATCGAGCACGCGCACCGGCTGCGGGCCGCGGCCGCCACACTCAACCGGCGCGCGGCACCGGTGCTGCTGTCGCTGGCCCTCTGAGCCCCGGAGGACCGGAAGTCCCCGGCCGCCAGGACGGCGGCCGGGGACTTCGTGCGGGGCGAGGTCCCTACAGCGAGAGCCAGACCGCCGTGTCCGGGGGCAGCTCCCCGTCCGTGAGCGGGCCGCTGGCGATCAGGACCTCCGCGCCCTCCGGCAGCGCCACGGCGGACTCCGAGGCGTTCACCACGCAGCGGAAGCCGCCGTCCCGGTCGAAGCACACCGTTCCCGGACCCGCGTCGACCCAGGTCAGCGACTCCGGCAGGACGGCCAGACGCTCACGGCGCAGGGCGAGCGCGGCCCGGTAGAGGCTGAGGAAGGAGTCAGGGTCCGACTCCTGTGCGGCGACGCTCAGCGCGGCCCAGTCCGCGGGCTGCGGGAGCCAGGGGGAGGCGGTCGCCGGCTCCGGCGAGAAGCCGAGCGAGGCACCCGACCCGTTCCACGGCAGCGGCACCCGGCATCCGTCGCGCCCCCGGTCCGCTCCGCCCGACCGTACGAAGGTGGGGTCCTGGATCAGCGCGTCGGGCAGGTCCTGCACCTCCGGCAGTCCCAGCTCGTCGCCCTGGTACACGTACACCCCGCCCGGCAGCGACAGCGTCAGCAGGGCCGCCGCCCGCGCCCGGCGGCGGCCGAGCACGGGGTCGCTCGGGTCGAGCAGCCGCTTGTCGCCCATGTCGAACGACGTGTCCTCGCGGCCGTACCGGGTGACGTGGCGGATCGTGTCGTGGTTGGACAGGACCCAGGTGGGCGGCGCCCCCACCGGCGCGTGCCCGGCGAAGGTCTCCTCGACGACCCGGCGCAGGACGTCCGCGTCCCACGCGCAGCACAGGAAGTCGAAGTTGAACGCCGAATGCAGCTCGTCGGGGCGCAGATAGCGGGCGGACTGCTCGGGTGTCGGCAGCCAGACCTCCCCGACGAACGTGCGGTCACCGTCGTAGGTGTCGAGGATCTTGCGCCAGGACCGGTAGATGTCGTGGACGGCGTCGCAGTCCTGGTAGGGCAGGTCGGTGATGTCCGGGTCCGGGCCGACGTCGGGCAGGCCGGGCTTCTTCGCCAGGCCGTGGGCGACGTCGATGCGGAAACCGTCCACGCCCCGGTCCAGCCAGAAGCGCAGGATGTCCTCGAACTCGGCGCGCACCTCCGGGTGTTCCCAGTTCAGGTCGGGCTGCTCGGGCGCGAACATGTGGAGGTACCAGGGCCCTGCGGTGCCGTCCGCCTCCGTCACCCGGGTCCAGGCGCTGCCGCCGAAGTACGAGGTCCAGTCGTTGGGCGGCAGCTCACCGCCCGGTCCCCGGCCGGGGACGAACCAGAAGCGTTCCCGCTCCGGGGATCCGGGACCGGCGGCGAGCGCCTCACGGAACCAGTCGTGCTGGTCGGAGCAGTGGTTCGGCACCAGGTCGATCAGGACGCGCAGCCCGTGTTCATGGGCCTCGCCGATGAGCAGCTCGGCCTCGGCGAGGGTCCCGAAGAGCGGGTCGATGTCGCGGTAGTCCGCCACGTCGTAGCCGCCGTCGGCCATCGGCGAGGTGTACCAGGGGTTGAACCACAGGGCGTCGACGCCGAGCTCGCGCAGGTACGGGAGACGGCTGCGGACCCCGGCGAGATCGCCGGTGCCGTCCCCGTCGCCGTCCGCGAAGCTGCGTACGTAGATCTGGTAGATCGCGGCGTGCCGCCACCAGTGGGTGGTCACTGAGACTCCTTGCTCGGTATACATGGGGTGGTGCGGGCCCGCAGGTCAGGGGCGGGCCCGCACCGGTTTCGGGCTACCAGCCGGTGTTGCCTGCGCCCCGGGTGATCGTGAAGCCACCCGCAGCGGAGAGACCGCCGGCGGCCGCTCCGCCCACGGTCACGCGGGAGAAGGTCCCGGCCCCCGCGGAATTGATCTCGATGCCGTACGAACCGGCCTTGTCGATCTTCAGTCCGTCGACGGTGAGCGCGCTGACGTTCTTCTGCCAGGACACGAGCAGCCCGCTGTAGGTGCTGTCGAGGATCTCGTTGTCCTTGACGAGGACGGGTGCGGTGATGTCGGAGGAGTCGGCGTAGATCCACAGGGCGCCGAGCTTGCTCTGCCAGTTGGGCTCGTAACCGCCGGTGCGGGTCAGGGTGTTGCGCTGCACGGACGTCGTGCCGCTGAAGGGCACCGGCGCGAAGCGGCTGCTGATCGCGATGCCGGACGAGCCGGTGACCGTGTCGGCGAGGAGGTTGTCCTCGACCCGGTTGCCGTGACCGCCGTAGATGCCGACGGTGTTGGCGAGCAGCGGGAGCTGCACCGTGTTGAAGCGGAACACGCTGTCCGTGACCGCCTGGGCCTCGGAGAACATCGCGAGCCCGTCGTCACCGGTGTTGCGGACGCTGCTGTGGGAGACCTCGGTGGTCTTCGTGCCCTTGTGGAGGTTGACGCCGTCGGCGAAGGTGTCGCGGATGCGGAGCCCGGAGGCGTAGAGCCCGGTGGTCGGGGCGTCGATCCAGAGGCCGACCTTGGTGTGCTCGATCCAGAGGTTCGTCAGGGTGGAGCCGTTGCCGAAGTCGCCCTCGATCGCGGCGTCGAAGTTGGCGTCGTCACGGTAGGAGACGTCCCCGGCGATCATGAGGTCCTGGACGTTGCTGGTGCCGCCGCGCCCGAAGAGCCCGCCCTTGCCGTTCTTGCCGCGCAGCACGGTGTACCACTGGCCGGCGCCGCGCACGTCGGCTCCGGCGAGGTCGACGTGCCCGGAGATGTCGTACGTGCCGGTGGGCAGCCAGAGGCCCTTGCCCTGTGACGTGGCGGTGCTGATGGCCGAGTTGAGCGCACTCGTGTCGTCGCCGGCGTCGTTCGGGGTGACGCCGAGGGTGGTCGCGGAGACGAAGCCGGTGGACGGCATGGTCAGCGCGGCGGGAACGGCCTCCGTCTCGACGAGGTCCAGCGTGTAGGAGGCGGCGGTGTCGGCGGCGTCCTTCTGGAACTTCAGCACGGTGCCCGCCGGGAGCGTCCCGGTCAGCAGGGTGCGGGTCTCGTCGAAGAAGTGGTGGCCCGATCCCTGGGAGGGGTCGTTGGTGTACGGGTAGCCGCCGTACACCCAGCTGTACTTGGAACTGACGGCGAGGTCGCGGAGCTGGGTGCCGTCGGCGTAGACGCTGAGCGTGGAGTCGATGCCGGTGCCCGCCGCGTTGTCCGGGACGGAGTAGCGCAGGGTCAGGGCGTTCGCCGGCTTGGTCAGCGTGAACTGCACGTACTCGCCGGTGGCGTCCAGGACGACGGCCTTGCGGCCCGACGCCTCGGACGGGACGGTGAGATAGGTGCGGTCGGGCCCGACGGAACCGGCGTTGGTGCTGCCGCTCTCCGCCTCGTACGTGGTGTACGGCAGGGTGGCACCGCGGGTGCTGCCGGGTGTGGAGCCGCTGACGCCGATGCCGTCGAGCTGGAGGGTGCCGTTGTCCCCGGAGGCGGTGCGCAGGGTGACGTGGTTGAGCGCGGCCCGCAGCGGGGCGTCGGTGGAGGCGCTCTTCCAGGCGCCGCCGGTGCCCGGGAGGGTGAGCCGGCGGACGGTGGTGCCGTTGGCGAGCAGGGTGACGGTGGAGGCCGCGGTGTCGGGGGTGCGGTAGCGGACGGTCACCGGGTAGGTGGCCGCGCTCGGGGCGGCGACCGCGAACACGGCACGGGCGCCCGTGGTGGTGAAGCCGGAGAGGTAGGCGCTTCCTTCGTAGCCGGTGGCGGCGGTGGCGCGTGCCGGCCCCCCGGAGACGAAGGCGTCCTCGGCCTGGTGGGTCAGGGTGGCGGGGCCGCCCGGGTCGGTGGGCTCGGTGGGGGTGGCCGGGGTGATGCTGTCGATGTTGACGTTGCCGCTGTCGGCGGTGGTGAACGTCCAGGCGACGGTGTTGGCGCCCTTCGCGTACGTCACCGACTCCTGGACGGTGGCCCAGGTGTCCCAGTTCGCGGTGGCCGGGAGGCTCACCTGGCGGACCTTGGCCCCGTTCACGTACAGGCTCAGCGTCATGGTCGCGCCGGTCCCGTTCGCGTACCGCAGGGTGACCGCACCGGCTCCGGCCTCGGCGGAGTTCACGCCGAAGGAGGCGGAGGCGGAGCCCTTGTTGGCGTCGGTGAAGCCTCCGACGAAGCCCGTGCCCGTCCAGCCGGTGTGGTCGGAACCCGCGACGGCTCCGCCGGACAGCTGGGCGGACTCGGCTTCGAGGGCGCCGGAGGGCGTCGGTGTTCCCGTGCCGCCGGTGGAGGTCGCCGCGGTGGCGTTGTCGATGTTGACGTTGCCGCTGTCGGCGGTGGTGAACGTCCAGGCGACGGTGTTGGCGCCCTTCGCGTACGTCACCGACTCCTGGCGTGTGGCCCAGGTGTCCCAGTTCGCGGTGGCCGGGAGGCTCACCTGGCGGACCTTCGCCCCGTTCACGTACAGGCTCAGCGTCATGGTCGCGCCGGTCCCGTTCGCGTACCGCAGGGTCACGGTCCCGTTGCCGGCCGCTTCCGCCGTCACGCCGAAGGACACCGAGGCGGCGCCCTTGTTGGCGTCGGTGAACCCTCCGACGAAGCCGGTTCCGGTGTAGCCGCCGTGGTCGGTGGAGACGGCGGCGCCGCCCGACAGCCGGGCCGACTCGGCTTCCAGCGTGACGGCCGCCGCCTGGGCCGGCGCCGTCGCGTACAGGACGGTGCCGAGCAGGGACAGAAGGACGGGGTAGGTGAACCGCGCGGCGGCTCGGGAGCGCTTTCTTGGTGCAGGAGACACGTCTGTGTGTCCTTCCTGTGGGGGGCGGGGTCAGCCCTTGAGGCTGCCCGCGGTGAGACCCGCGATGATGTGGCGCTGGAAGATCAGGAAGAGGACGAGCAGGGGGATGCTCGCCATGACCATCCCGGCCAGCAGCTGATTGGCCGGCATGAACTCCGAGAGCCGGTTGAGCGCGACGGTGATGGGCTGCTTCGCCTCGTCGGGGAGGACGAGCATCGGCCAGAGGAAGTCCTTCCAGACCCCCACGACGGCGAAGATCGAGACCACGGCGAGCACCGGCCGGGAGAGCGGCAGGACCACCGAGACCAGGACCCGGAGCGTGCCCGCCCCGTCGATCCGTGCGGAGTCCAGGAGCTCGGCGGGGATCTGGTCGAAGAAGCGCTTGAGGATGAAGATGTTGAAGGCGTTGGCGGCGGCGGGCAGCCAGACCGCGAACGGCGTGTTGATGAGGTTGACGTGGAACAGCGGCACGTCGACCACCGTCAGGTACGTCGGGACGAGCAGCGCCGACACCGGGAGCATCAGGGTCGCCAGCATCATGCCGAGGACGACGTTGCCGAGCAGGGGCCGCAGCTTGGACAGGGCGTAGGCGGCGGACACGTCGACCAGCAGCTGGGTCAGCCAGGCACCGAGGGCCAGCACCAGCGTGTTGAGGAAGAAGTGGCCGAGTCCGACGTTGGTCCAGGCGTCCGTGTAGCTCTCGGGGTGCCAGCTCTCGGGGAGGAGGCCGGGGTTCGGGTCGGCGAGCTCGGACGACGACTTCACCGCTCCCGTCGTCATCCAGTACAGCGGGAAGACGAAGGCGATCGTGAAGCCGGTCAGGGTGGCGACGAGCACGAAGCGGTGGAGGAAGCGGCCGGTGCGCCGGTTCATCTCGGCGGGCGCGATCAGGGTGCGTACGGGGGTTTCGGCGGCCATGGCGACGGGTTCCTCTCAGCCCTTGCTGCGGGTCAGGCGCAGATAGACGACGGAGAAGAGGCCGAGCACCACGAAGAGCAGGGTGCTCATGGCGCTGGCCAGGCCGAAGTCGTTGTAGACGAAGGCGTAGCGGTACAGGAGCAGGAGCACGGTGACGGTGGCGTCGTCGGGGCCGCCGCCGGTGAGGACGAACGGCTCCACGAAGACCTGCATCGTCCCGATGACCTGCAGCAGCAGGGTGATCATCAGGATGAAGCGCATCTGCGGGATCGTGACGTGCCACAGCCGCTGCCGGATCGACGCACCGTCGAGCTCCGCCGCCTCGTAGAGCTCGCCGGGGATGCCGCCGAGAGCCGCCAGGTAGATCAGGGTGGTCGTGCCCATGTTGGCCCAGGTGGAGACGAGGACCAGGGACACCATGGCGAGGTTCTCCGACTCCAGCCACTGCTGGGCCGGCAGCTGGAGGACCTCCAGCGCGTTGTTGAACAGGCCGGGCCCGGGGTCGTAGAACTGGCGCCAGAGCAGCATGGTGACGATCGGCGGCAGCATGACCGGGAGGTAGACGGTCATGCGGAGGTACGAGCGCCCGTGCCGCAGTTCGTTCAGGACGACGGCGGTGGCGAACGGGGCGGCGAAGCCGAACAGGAGGGCGAGCAGGGTGAAGTAGCCGGTGTTCTGCCAGGCGGTCAGGAACAGCGGGTCGTCCACCAGCCGCCGGAAGTTGTCCAGGCCCACCCACCGCGCGGGTTCGGCGAAGGTGACCTGCTGGAAGCCGAGCAGGATCCCGCGCACGATCGGGTACCAGGAGAAGAGTGCGAAGCAGAGCACTCCCGCGGCGAGGAAGAGGTAGGCGACCAGGTTCTCCCGCACTGTCCGGCGCAGCCGGGACGGCGCGGCCGGCGCCCCGGTCCGGGGTGCCGGCCCGGACGGGGAGCTGTCGTCGGTGGCCTTCTCCGCTGCGGTGGAGAGCGGCTGGAGGGACATCGTCACGTCACTTCACCGAGGCGAGGATGGTGTCGGCCTTCTTGGCCGCCTCGGCCAGGAGCGCGTCGATGTCGGCGTCCTCCTTGGTGAGCACGGCCTGCATGACGCCGTCGAGGACGGTGTAGAGCTGCTGGGCGTTGGGCGGCTCGACCTTGGTCTCCACCTGCGCGTTGCGCTCGATGAACGGCTGGTAGTTCTTCACCGGGGTGTTGGCGTACTGCTCGTGGATCCTGTCGATCTCCGCCTGCGCCTCACCGGCGAGCAGACGGGGCTGCGGCAGCCCGATCGGCACACCCGTCTCCTTGGACCGCTTGCTGTCGACCTTCTCGCGCTCGGGGCTCCGCAGGTACTTCCACTGGACCCACTGCAGCCCGGCCTTGATCTTCTCCGGCGAGGCCTTCGGGTTGAACATGAAGCCGTCGCCGCCACCGAGGGTCGCGGTGCCGGGCAGTGCGGCGAGGCCGTACTCCTCGTACTCGCGCTCGAACTGCTTGACGATGGTGGGGATGTTGTCGGGACCCGCCATGTACATCCCCAGCTTGCCGGAGCCCATCATCTTCTGGACGTCGGCTATCTCCAGGAGCTGGCGGGTGCCCATGCTCTTGTCCGTCCAGCGCATGTCGTGCAGGGCGTTGAGCGCCTTGTGGCCCGCCTCGCTGTCGAAGGCGGCCTTCCAGCGGCCGTCCTGCTTCGTGGCCACCTCCCCGCCCATGGAGTAGATCCACGAGGTGAGGTGCCAGCCGCCCTGGTTGTTCTTGCTGTAGTCGGCGTATCCGACCGTGCCGTCACCGAGCGCACTGATCTTCTTCGCGGCGGTGCGGACCTCCTCCCAGGTGGCCGGCGGCTTGTCGGGGTCGAGCCCGGCCTCGGTGAACAGCTCGCGGTTGTAGAGCAGGCCCATCGAGTAGTTGCCGGTGGGCAGGCCGTACGTCTTGCCCTCGGCGTCCTTGAAGACCTTCATCAGCGCCGGGTCGATGTCCTCGAAGTAGGGCACGTCGCCGACGTAGTCGCTGATGTCGGCCGCCTGACGGCGCTGGATCAGTCCGGCCGGATCGGTGAAGTAGACGTAGTACACGTCCTCCAGCTGGCCGCCCGCGAGCTTGGCCGCGAAGGTCTTCGGGTCCATCTGGCCCTCACGGGCGTCGATCTTGATCTTCGGGTGGCTCTTCTCGAAGGCCCGGACGTCCTCCATGAAGTTCTTGCGGTCGACGGCCTGCGTCTTGGCGGGCATGCCGTTCACGCTGATCGTGACCACGCCGTTCTTGTCCACGCCGGACGGCGAGGATCCGGAGCCGCCGCAGGCCGTGAGGGCGACGGAGAGGGCGACGGCCGTCGCCGAGCCGAGAAGCTGACGTCTGCTGATGCCGGGCATGCCAACCATGGGGATCGTGCCTTCCTGGGGGTCCGCTGCGGGGTTGTCGGACCCCGAGCACTGAGCTGCGCCGAAGGTAGAAGCCGGTTACGCAAGAAGTCAATGCATCTACGCAAGAAAGTAATCTCAGCGGCTTGTGCAAGAAACCTGGAAGACCCCCGGACCGCTCAGTGGGGCCGGGCTGCGGTGGACCCCCGGACGATCAGCTCGGTGTCGAACATCATCAGCTCGTTTGCTCCCGCATGACCGTCGATCTGCGCCATCAGGGAGGCCACGACCGCGGAGGCCATCGCGTGGATCGGCTGTCGCGCCGTGGTCAGCGGCGGGTCGGTGGCCACCATGAACGGCGAGTCGTCGAAGCCGACCACCGAGAGGTCGTGCGGCACGGAGACCCCTTGGCGGCGGGCGCCCCGGACCGCCCCGAGCGCCAGGGCGTCGCTGGCGCAAACGATTCCGGTGACCCCTTCGGCCAGCAGCCGGGGCAGGGCGGTGGCGCCGCCCTCCATGGTGAACAGGGCGTGCGCGACCAGCCGCCGCCAGTCGTCCGCCGGGATGCCCCGGCGCGCACAGAAGGCGGCGAACCCGGCGAGCTTCCGGGCCGAGGGCACGTGCCCCACCGGACCGAGGATCACACCGATCCGCTCGTGCCCCAGGGCCCACAGGTGCGACAGCGCCTGGTCGGCGGCGAGCGCGTCGTCCACCCTGACCTGGGGGACGCCCGTGTTCTCGTCGGCCGCGTTGAGCAGCACCATCGGGATTCTGCGTTCCCGCAGCGCACGGCCGTGCTCGGGGCCGGCGTCGGCGTAGCTGGCACCGATGAAGACGATGCCGCCGATGTTCTGCCGCAGCAGCATCTCGATGTAGTGCGCCTCGGAGACGCCGTCGGCCGTCCTGGTGCAGAGCACGGGTATGAGCCCCCGCTTGTTGAGCAGTCCGCACAACGCCTCGGCGAAGGCGGAGAAGATCGGGTTCTGCAGGTCGGGCACGACCAGGCCGATGAGCGCGGCCCGCTCGGCCCGGTAGCGGCTCGGCCGCTCGATCCCGCACACGTCCAGCGCACTCAGCACCGCTTCGCGGGTCGTGCCCGCCACATCGGGGCTGCCGTTGAGGACACGGCTGACCGTCGCCTCGCTGACACCCGCGTACTCGGCCACCTGGGAGAGTCGTCGTTTCGTCACGGAGCTCACCCTACAAAGAGCTACGCAAAAATGAAGATCACTTACGAAAGAAAATGACTTTTCCTGTGGAGCGGTCCCGGACGGGCCGTGGAAGCGGCCGCGGAAGCAGCGTGGGACCGGCACGGGTCCGGAGCGTGGGGAGGGTCACGCGGGGGCGGCCGGGCACGTGTCACCAGCACCCCTGAGGAGCAGGTATTATTTTCGAGTCAGCAGGCGCCGTTAGCTCAGTTGGTTAGAGCAGCTGACTCTTAATCAGCGGGTCCGGGGTTCGAGTCCCTGACGGCGCACGACACGACAGTGGGCGGTCTCCCTCCGAGGAGACCGCCCACTGTGCGTTGCGCTGTATCAGAACTGCACGTCGGAGCACGCGTAGAACGCGTTGGTGGTGTCCGCGACGTTCCAGACGGCCAGGATGATGTGCTTGCCCGTCTTCTGGGTGGGGATCGTGCCCTGGTGGGTCAGCGTCGCCGGGGGCTGCTGGTTCCCGTACGGCACGGTCATGAAGGGCTGCGACTCCAGGGCGGCCCTGGTGAGCGGCTTCGTGGAGTCCCAGCCGTTCTTGGTGATGTAGTACCGGAAGTCACTCGTGGAGTGGCGCGCGGTGAACTGCCAGCGGAAGCTGTAGCCCTGCCCCGCCGTGACCTTCGTGGCGGGCCAGCCGCCACCGCGCGGGTCGTCGAGCTGGGCGAACTGGCTGTTCCCGCCGGAACAGATCTTGCCGTCGGCCGGCCCTGCCGCCGGGAAGCCCTTGGGGCCCTCGACGCTCTGCGGCTCCCACTGGATGTTGCCGCAGCCGGTGACGGTGCCGTTGGCGCAGAGCTTCTGCCGGCTGATGGGTGAGTCCGTGTAGCCGTGGCTGCTGGCACCGCTCGTCGCGAACATGGAGACGCCCGCTATCGCCAGGCCGATGACGGCCGCGCTTGCCCTTTTCCGCATGCTGTGTCGCTCCTCAAGAACGTGGGGGATGTTCCGGGGCACTGCTTTGCGCATTGTTGGTGCGGTCTAGACCAAGTCCAGATTATTGACGCGCCATGAACATGTCCAGACCAATGTGATTCCGGTTCCAACACGCTGCCGCTGTCGTGCGGAGCGATCAGGCTCCCTCTCCACCGCTGCGACCCGTGTAGAAAGCCACCGTCAGATCCCGGACCAGCGCCTTGTGTTCGTAGGCGTCCAGCTCGACGATGCCGCGCGCGGTGAGCCTGCCGACGGTGTCGTCCACCGCGTCGACCACGGACGTCAGCACCCCGTCCCGGTGCTTGGCGTCGATGGCGGCGACCCGGCAGCGCTGCATCGCCGCCGCCACCTCGGGGGCGTACTCGATCCCCGTCGGCTGCGCCGAGTACACCTCGATGCCCACGGGCGCGCACTCCGCCGCCAGCATCCTGGTCAGGGCGTCGCCCACCGCCTCGGCGTCGCGCAGGGTGCGGGTGTCCTCGTGGAAGGCGTCGGCGGGAAGCTGCGAGAGCACGCGCGCCAGCGCCGCCTCCACCTGGTCGCTCAGGTAGTGCTCGTGGTCCGCGACCCCGAACACGGCCCGGGCGGTGTCCCTCACGCGCCACACGACGAGGACGACCGCCCGCAGAGCGGTACCGCTCGCGTCCACGGCCGGCAGCGGCTCACTGCGCCAGTGCCGCAGGCGTACGTCGACCCGACGGCGCAGCAGCAGCGGGGAGATCCAGAGGAGACCGGTGCGCCGGACGCTGCCCCGGTAGTCACCGAAAAGGGTCAGCACCGAGGCGTGTCCGGCCCGTCCGCGGCCGAGACCGCAGAGCGCGAACAGCGCCACGGCCGCCAGGAGCGAGAGCAGCGCCCAGGCTCCGCTCCCGAGCCCGTCGTACGGGCGGTGCGCGAGCCCGAGCCGGCCGGCGAGCGTGACGGGCACCGCGCCCTGCCACCACAGCACGGCGAGCCCTGCGGACACCCCCGCCGCAGCGGTGAGCAGCGCGGCCCAGCCGGGCAGCGCGGGTCCCGGCCGTTCGGTGAGCCGGGGGTCGGCGAGCGGCGCGGTCCGGCCGGGCGCCGGGACCTGGGCGGAACGCTGGAGGGGCGGGCGCCGCTCACCGGACCGCCGCGCGGCGCCGGTAACCTCGGCGGTGCGGCCCGTACCGCCCTGCCCGGCGTCGTGGCCCTCGTCACGGAAGAGCAGGTGCACGGGGATGGGCGCGGTGGTCTCGGTGGCGATGACGGGCTGCCTGCGTCCGGCCCCCCACCAGGCGACCGGGTCCGCGGCACCGACGGTCAGCGTCACCGGGGCGCGCTCACCCCCGGCAGGCACGCCGGTCCCGCCGGGCAGCGGCTTCCGGAGTTCCGGCGGCCCGGCCTTCGGCTCCGACGGGGCCGCCCCCTCCTTCTCCTCCCCCGCGTACGGGCGGGCGCCCCAGGCGGGGGCCGGCACCGGACCCGGCAGCTCCCAGTCGGCCGTGGGCTCCGGGTCGAACTCCGGCCCCTGCGGCGGCTCCGGGTCCAGCTGCAGTTCCAGCTCCAGGTCCAGATCGACGGGGATTCCGGCGGGGGCGGGGGTGCGGCCCACCACTGCCACCGCGTCGAGGGCGGGTCCCAGGTCGGCGGGGATCTCGTCGTCGTCCACCGGGAGGCCGTCCACCGGGGAGCCGTCCACCGGGAGACCTTCCACCCGGAGGCCGTTCACCCTGAGGCCGTCCGCCGGGGAGGGGCCGTCGGCCCCGGAAGGGCCGTGCGCCTCGACGGGCACGACGACCACCGCGGGCGCCGCCGCCCCGGCGGGCGTGCCGGTCACCGCGGGCGCCGCCGCCCCGGGATCGGCGTCCGCCGGAGCAGCCGCGTCCTCCCCAGGCCGGGCGGGACGTTCCGTCCCAGGCCGGGCAGGCCGTTCCTCCGCCGGTGCCGGGTCCGGCTCACTGCCCGGCCCCGGCACCCCGGTCTCGCGGGCATCCGCCGTACGCGTCGCGTCCGTCACCGGCAGCACCTCCGTCAGCCGCTCGTCCTGCCCGTCCCCCGGCCCCGGCCCGGGCACGATCACCCGCGTGTCCCGCTCGCCGAGCTCGTCCCACTCGCCCCGTACGTTCTCCGTCGACCGCATTCCCGCCTCCGTCATGTCCGTTCCGTTGCTTCAGCCGTCACGCGAAGAGCCGGCGCCATGTCTCCGGCCCCGGGTATCCGTCCGCCGCGCTCCCGGTCCACCCCTGGGCGCGCTGGAAGGCCTCGACGTTGCGGCGGTCCGCCTCCGTCCAGCGCGGGCCGGGGCCCGTCACGTAGTGCGCGCCGTATCCCTTCCTCACCAGCTGGGCGCCGAGCTGCTGGATGTGGCTGCCGGTCTGTCCGGGCCGGAAGGAGCTCCGCCCCGGGTACGCCGCCGTCCCGCCCGGGCTGCCGCCCGTTCCGGCGGCGGGGATCCTGCGGCCGGTGCCGCTGACCAGCAGGCGCCAGGTGTGCGGGCCGGGGACGCCGTCGGCCTCCGCGCCCTTCCAGCCCTGTGCCAGCTGGAACGCCTGGGTCGCCCGCTTGTCCGCGTCGCTCCAGCGAGGCCCCGCGCCCTGGGTGTAGAAGCGCTTGCCGCCCTGGGCGATGAGCATCGTCCCGAGCCTGGTCACGTGTGCGTTGTCCGCGCCCGCGCCGAACTCGGCCGCCCCCGGGAACGCCGTCGCCGAGCCGCTGCCGCCGGTGCCGCTGACGATGCCCTTGTAGCGGTAGGCCACGTACTTCGAGGAGTTGCTCCAGTACGCCATGGGCGTCGTCGCCGCGCGGGCGTTCGGGCGGGTCTGCTCGTACGCCAGGTAGTGGCTGTGCGTGTGGTCGGTCCAGCCGCCGAAGACCGTGACGTGCGATCCCACCGCGGGGTCGGCCAGGTTGTGGAAGAGGAGGATGTCGCCGGGCTGGAGGTCCGCCCGGGCGATCTTCGTACCGAAGGTGCTGAGGCTGCCGGTCCATTCGTTGCTGCCGAGGTCCCACACCATCGACACGAAGCCGGAGCAGTCCTGCCGGTAGCCGTCCGACCAGTACGCCGCCATGTCGTACGGGACCTTCGCCGACACCCACTTCTTGGCGCGGTTGATGATCTCGGTCCGGGTCGTCGTCCGCTGGGCCGTGCCCGGAGCGGAGGGCGCCCCTGAGGCTCCGTCGCTGGTCAGCGGCCCGACCGCGCCCTGCGGGGTGACGGGCTGGGGGTCGGCCTCCGTCCCGGCCCGGGTGGTCCGGCCCGCGGCGGTGGCGGCCGCCTGGGCCGCTCCGCAGGACAGGACCACGCCGGCCGCGGTGACCAGCACCAGCGCCCTTCGCGCGCCGTGCGCGGCCGGGTGACCGCCGTGGCGCACGGGCAGCGCGGCGGCCGTACGACGCCGCTGGGCGCAGCCCGGGCAGCTGCAGTCGGCGTCGGGTTCGTACTCCTCGAAGACCGGCACAGTCATGCGCCTCCTCTTCCTCTCGGCACTCGTCCAGATCTTCCGCATCTCAACTTTCCGGGCATATCTCATGGTGACGGACTAAAGGGAAAAAACGACCATCCGACAGGCCGGGGCGGAAAGGAATTGGTCAGGAGCACCCCCGCGGATCGGGTAATGTTCTCCAGGTCAGCAGGCGCCGTTAGCTCAGTTGGTTAGAGCAGCTGACTCTTAATCAGCGGGTCCGGGGTTCGAGTCCCTGACGGCGCACGCACCAGCAAGGCCCCCTCACCGAGCGTGAGGGGGCCTTGTTCGTGTCCGCCCGGGGCGCAAGCGCCGCCAGGGCGCCTTTCGTCACCTACGCGCGCCTCCTCGCGGCAATCCCTCACATCGCATATATGGCTGGTGAACCGCCTGTTTCGCCCTTGCGTTCGCGTCGCTCACCGGACAATCTGACCTGGCGCCGTCCGGGGGATCCGCGGATACCCCGGTGCCGGGGGACGACGAGCGGCCTCCTCCCGGGGCGGGGGCCGCTCGGGTACGGACAGCGGGACATCACGCAGGGCTACCTGCGTGCGGGGGGGGGGGGGGGGGGGCGCCCCCCCGGACGGGCCCGCCCCGGGCGGGCCGCCGCCCCCCCCCCCCCCCCCCCCCACCCGCCGGCGGCGGCCGCCCCCCCCGCCGCCCGCCCCCACCGCGCCCCCCCCCCCCCCCCCCCCCCGCCCCCCCCCCCCCCCCCCCCCCCCCCGCCGCCCCCCCCCCCCCCCCCCCCACGACCATGACGTCGACGCCGTCAGGCGACCGGCAGCACCACGACCCTGCCCACACCATCCGGCTGCGGCTGCCTCCGCAGTCGCGCGCCGCGAGACCGGGACGGCAGCCCGGCACGGCGCCGCCCCGCTACGACTACGAGCACCACAGCCGGCTGGCCGGGCCTCTGACCCGGCCCGGCCGTACACCGTGCGCTACCGCTCGCTGCTCTCGCAGGAGCCCCACCGGATACGCGCGGCCCTGCTGCTGGGCGCCGCACCCCTCGTCTCCCTGGGCCTCTTCGCCTGGCTGATGCAGCCCGAGCACTGGACCGAGCGCGACCCGAACCTCCGGAACGACACCCTGCTCGTCCTCGACGTCGTGATGCTGGTGTCGGCCGCCGTGAGGCGCCGTGCCATGTCACCGAGGAGGCGGCCCGTCCCCGCGCCCCCTGGTGTGGCGCGGCTCACGGGAACTTCCCGGCCGGGCCGGAGAGCAAGGTGGTGTGAGAAGTGATGAGCAAGGAGAGCGGGAGCGCATGCGCGCACGGATCAGGGCGGGCGACCGGGAGGCGTTCGCCGCGCTCTACGAGGAGTACGCGCGGGCGGTCTACAACCACGCCTACCGGCTGACGGGTGACTGGTCGGCGGCCGAGGAGGTGCTGTCCGAGACCTTCCTGGCCGCCTGGCGCACCCGTCACGCCGTCGAGCCGGAAGGGGACTCGCTGCGGCCGTGGCTGCTCGGGATCGCCACGAACAAGGCCCGCAACGCGAACCGCGGTACCGGACGGCGCCTGGCCTTCCTCTCCCGCCACCCCGCCCCGCAACCCGTGGCGGACATCGCGGACACCACGGCCGGACGCGTCGACGACACACGGCGGCTCGCCGCGATCCCGCAGGCGCTGGGCCGACTCCGCCGCCAGGACCGCGAGGTGCTGGCCCTCTGCGTCTGGTCCGATCTGGACTACGCCGAGGCCGCCGAGGCCCTGGGCGTCCCGGTCGGCACCGTACGGTCACGGCTGTCCCGGGCCCGCGCACGGCTGCGCCGGCTCACCGACGAGCAGCTGCGCCGGACCCCGGACGGGGCCGCGCCCGGCACACACCCCGAAGGAGCAGCCAGGTCCGGACGGGAACCCCGTCCCCGCCGCGGAGAGGGAGAGAGCAGGGCCGCGTTCGTGGCCCTGCCCATCCAGGAGGAAGCCCGATGAACGACCGCACCTCCGGCCCCGACCGGGCCGAACGCGAGGAGCTGGCGCAGCTGTTGCCGGCCCCGGCCGAACGGGACCTGCCCCCGGGCCGCCATCTCCACCACAAGGACACCCTGATGCGTCTGATCGACCAGGACGGCGACCGCGCCACCGCACGGCCCCGCCGCCGCCTCCTGCGCCCCGCCGTCCTGCTGCCCGCCGCCGGACTCGCCCTGGGCGGGGTGCTGCTGACCACGCTCGCCGTGACCGGCCAGGGCCGCGCTCCGGCCCCGTCCGTCGCGGGGAACGGCTCCCACGCGACGGCCCCGCGCGGCGCGGCCGTACTGCTCGACCGGATCGCCGCCGTCGCCGAGGAGAGTGGCGGACAGACCGTCACCGGGGACCAGTTCGTCTACGTGAGGACACTGCATACGCAGAACGAGGGCGTCTTCGGCGGCCCGGTGGAACTGACGGAGCCCCGCGCACGTGAGGTCTGGATGGCGCAGACGGCAGGACCCGTGATCCAGGTCGGCCTGATCCACGAGGACGGCGCGTACGTCCCGATCGAGGTCGGGGTGCCGGACGGCGAGACCCCCGTCGGCCTTCCGGCGGGCCTCAGCCGGCCGACGTACACGTGGCTGGCCTCGCTGCCCACCGACCCCGACGTCCTGCTCAGGCGGCTCGCCACCGAGATCACCCGGGACCAGGACGCGCGCGACACCCCGGCCGAGGAGCGGAACCGGGCCCAGGACACCTTCGACACCATCGGTGAGCTGCTGCGCGAGACCCTGATGCCGCCGAGGACCGCGGCCGCCCTCTACAAGGCCGCGGCGAAGATCCCTGGCGTGACCGTGGACCCCGACGCGGTGGACGCGGCCGGCCGGCACGGGATCGGCGTGGCGCGCGACGACACCCGGGCCGGATGGCGCACCGCCTGGATCTTCGACCCGGCCACGCTGGGGTACCTGGGCGAACGGACCTACCTCATCAGGGACACCTCGATGGGCGGCAAGGGCACCCTGGTCAACGCATCGGCGGTCCTGGAGCGGGCGGTCGTCGACACCCTCCGCGAGAAGCCGGTAGGCGCGAAGCCCGCGAACGGGAAGCCGGCGAGCGGGAAGGCGGCGAGCGGGAGCACCTCGCACGGGCAGCCGTCGAGCGGGAGCACCTCGACCGGGAACGCCTCGCACGGGCGGCCGTCGACGACGACCTGATCCCGGCGGTGCGCTGCCGGGGCGTGCCCGGCAGCGCACCGGGGCCGGCCCGCCCACGTCGTGGCGCGGGCCAGCCCCAGCGCGTACTCCGGCCACCAGTCCCCGGCCATCGGCCCGCCCTTGCAGTCGCCGTCCGACGAGGCCCGTCCCGACTGCGGCACGCACACGCGTCCCGGTGCAACTGCCGTACATCCGCTCCGCCTTGTACTGACGCACTGCCGGTCGGACCCATCGTCGCACGGCGGGTCCGTCCCCGGACGCTCCCGCCCGGATCAGGACATCCTGCCAAGAACGCGCCGGGTGCCACGCCCTGTCGGCCTACAGTGGCGTATCAGCACGAACGACCCGACCTCCCGCGTCGTGACCGGGCCACTCCCGCGGCCCGGTCACCGCGGTCGAGGAACCGGCCCGGCCGGCGGCTCCCAGAGGGAGCGGGCGCCGGCCGGGCCAGGTTTTCCCGTGTCGGGCACGTCAGACGCGGTTCTCCGCGCCGCCCTCCCCCGTGCTCTTCTCCGTGTTCTTCTCCGCCGTCAGATAGGCGGAGACGACGACGTTGGCCGTGTACGCGTGGG
The DNA here is from genome assembly GCF_042270185.1 of Streptomyces sp. NPDC055962. Lineage (NCBI taxonomy): Bacteria > Bacillati > Actinomycetota > Actinomycetes > Kitasatosporales > Streptomycetaceae > Streptomyces > Streptomyces sp. NPDC055962. The sequence continues at coordinate 245,996 of NZ_JBHJYN010000002.1, read as the reverse complement.
ACGTGTGGTCGTACGTGCCGCCGCAGGTGATCAGGCGGAGCTCGGCCCGCCCGTCCTTGCGCGGCCCGTACGCCTTCTGCGCGTCGAAGCGTTCCCGCGTGAAGACCTGGACGTCGTCGATGGTGAATTCGGCGGTCTTCCCGTCCGACCGGCTCACCCGGACCTTCTCGCCCGGCCTGGCGGCACTGAGCCCGTAGAACACGGCGGGCTTCGTCTCGGTGTCGACGTGGCCGACGAAGAGCGCCGCCCCCTCCGTGCCGGGCTCGGTGCCCGCGGCGTACCAGCCGACGGCTTTCGGTGTCTCGAACGGCGGGGGCTCGATCGCCCCTTCCCCGTCCAGCCCTCGCCGCACGACGGTCGCGTCGATCCCGACGGAGGGGATCTCCACCCGCTGCGGCGACGCCCCGTCGAGGGGGTCGTGAGCCGGGGGCAGCGGCACGCCCAGGGGGCGGCCGACCGCCGCGACGTCACCGGTCGTCGGGGCGGAGTTGCCGGCGGTGGCGGCCCGGCCCCACAGCCACAGCCCCAGCAGGAGCACGGCCCACGCGACCCCGGTCAGCAGTCGTCCCGTTCCGGCGGGACGGTCCGTGGCGGTCATGTCAGTGCTGCGCCGAACGGCGGCGTCGTGTGCTGCGGAACGCGACGGCGACGGCCGCGACGGCACCGAGTCCGAGGCCGATCACGGCGTGGCGGGTCCCCGGGCCTTCGTCGGCGGCTCCCTCGGCGAGCACCGCGGTGCCTCCGCCGCCGGCCCGGACGGGGGCGACGGGCGAGGGGCGGCTGTGATGGACGACAGTGACCGTGCCGGTGGCCTTGCCGTGGCCGTCCTTGCAGGTCACCCAGACCTCGTAGTCGTCGGGCGCGGCGTCGGAGCGGATCCGGGCCTCGGCGACGAGGCCCTTGCCGCCGGCCGGCTCGAAGCGCGCTTCGGAAGCGAACGCCTCGGAGTTGCCCCGGGCCGACTTCCCCCTGCCGCAGATGTCGACCCGGAGCTCCACCTCCCCGCCGGGGGAGACGCGGGACGGGCTGACCGAGACCGTTCCCGAACGCTTCTCGTCCCTGGTGTCGTCGGCTTTCGACTCGGCCAGAGCGGCGGACGCGGGAAGGGCTATCGTCCCGGCCACCAGTGCGGCACAGAACGTGAGGGGCAGTGAACGCATCGTAAACCTCCTGAAGGAAGGTTCACGCGTGGGGCCGCATCCCGCATCCGCTGTAGCCCGGTCGGGTTACGGCACGGGCAGGTCGACCAGGTCCACGAGGTCGGCGATCGACTCGACGACCGTGGAGGGCCGGAAGGGGTAACGGTCCATGTCGGCCTCGGTGGTCAGGCCGGTGAGGACGAGGAAGGTCTGCATGCCCGCTTCGAGTCCGGCGAGCACATCGGTGTCCATCCGGTCGCCGATCATGGCGGAGGTCTCGGAGTGGGCGCCGATGGCGTTGAGCCCGGTCCGCATCATGAGCGGGTTGGGCTTGCCCGCGAAGTAGGGGGCCTTGCCGGTGGCCTTGGTGATCAGCGCGGCCACCGAACCCGTCGCGGGCAGCGGGCCCTCGGCGGACGGACCGGTCTCGTCCGGGTTGGTGCAGATGAAGCGGGAGCCGCCGTTGATCAGCCGGATCGCCTTGGTGAGCGCCTCGAACGAGTACGTACGCGTCTCCCCGAGGACGACGTAGTCCGGCTCGTGGTCGGTGAGGACGTAGCCGATGTCGTGCAGCGCGGTGGTGAGACCGGCCTCGCCGATGACGTAGGCCGTGCCGCGGGGGCGCTGGTCGTCCAGGAACTGGGCGGTGGCCAGGGCGGAGGTCCAGATGTTCTCCACGGGCACGTCCAGGCCCATGCGCTTGAGGCGCGCGTGCAGGTCACGGGCGGTGTAGATGGAGTTGTTGGTGAGGACGAGGAAGGGCAGTCCGGAGTCCCGCAGCCGCTTGATGAAGGCGTCGGCGCCGGGGATCGGCGTGCCCTCGTGGATGAGGACTCCGTCCATGTCGGTCAGCCAGGATTCGATCGGCTTGCGCTCTGCCATGGGACGGGCTCCTGCCGTACGCGCTGTGCACCGGGGTGCTGGACGCCGGCGGCACCGCGTTGTGCAGCGCCGACGCCCCGATTTTAGGCTGCCCGTTCCGCCGGACGGAACCGGTTGATCACGGTGAACCGTCCGCGGTGGGTCAGCGGTGTCCGGCCCGCAGGCGTCTGGCGTGGATCATCGCGGCCGCACCGGCGAGGACGAGCGCTCCGGAGGCGAGGCCGGCCCAGCGCGCACGGGCGGCCTGGCCGGTGCGGGCGAGTTCGGGCACGGGGTCGCCCTCCGCGTCCCTCGTGGTCCCGGTGTCCTCGGGCGCCTCGATACCGCTCTCGGCGATGACGAACTCGTACGCGGCCGATTCCCCCACCCAGTCCCCGTCGGCGGCCGCGCCCGCCTGCTCGGCCTCGTCCCGGGCGGTGTGCCGCTGGACGATGGCGGCGCGGGCGGTGACCTTGCCGGGCCTGGTGTCGGAGGTGAACGCCATCCGCACCTCGACCGTGACGGTCTTCTTCGCGGGGACGGTGAAGCCGGGGAAGTCGTCGCCCTGCTCGCCGCTGCCGAAGACGCCGATCTGCTCGTCGCGGTCGGTGGACTCCCAGCTCACGCGGTGTTCCTCGTCCGGGTGGGCCCGCTCGGTGAACTCCAGCTGGATCTGTTCGGCGGTCAGCGTCCGGTCCTCGTCGGTGAGGACCAGGACGGGGTGGATGGAGTGGCACGGTTCGGCGGTGGTGTTGGTGAGGTCGAGGTACCAGGTCCCGTAGCCGCCGCCGGAGGCGTAGGAGTCGGGGCCGCCGTGGATCCGTGTCGTGAGGGGGAAGTCCTCGCTGTCCGGATCGCCGCAGGCCGGCAGGTCCGGGCCGGCGGCCGCGGTTCCGGCGGTGCCGCTCGCCGCGCCCGCCACGACGGGGGTGACGGCGGGGGCGGTGACCGGGATGGCGATGGCCGCCGGGACACCGAGGAGTCCGGCCGGGACGACCAGTCCGGCGGCCAGTCCGAGACGGGTCAGGGCACGGCCGTCGCGCAGTCGTGCGGGGGGTCTGGTGGACATGGGATCACCCTTCGCTGCTCGCGAACGGCCGGGGCGGGTGGCCGGCTCCGGCGGCGGCACCGCCACACCCGGGCCGGACGTACGGCCATGGCAATACGTTTCCGTCCGCGACGCTGTCACGCGCGCGCGGGCGCTCGCCACCTGCGGGCGGCGTACTCCGCCCGTTCGGGCGCCGGAATCCGCCCGAACGGCTCAGGGCGTGGCGCACGCGGAGGTCTCAGGCCCCCGCGCCGCCGTCCTCGCCCGCCCGGCCGAAGAGCGGGGCGAGGACCAGGTGGGCCGCCCCCTCGGCGACCGGCCGGTCGCCGCCGCCCGCCACGGCGACGGGCACGGCGGCGGTGACACCCTCCCGCCGGGCGCGCTCCTCGATGACGGCGCGGACCCCGTCGACGTAGACGTCCTCGTGGGCGGCGACGGTACGGCCGCCGAGGACGACCCGGTCGATGTCGAGCAGCCCGACGAGGTTGGCGGCGCCCGCCCCGAGCACCCTGGCCGCCTCCGCGACGTCCCCGCGGGCGGCGGCGGCCAGGCAGAGCGCCTCGATGCAGCCGCGGCCGCCGCAGTCGCACGGGGGCCCGTCCAGCTGGAGGGTCTGGTGGCCGAACTCCCCGGCCCCGGTGCGGACCCCCCGGTGCAGGGCCCCGCCGAGGACGAGCCCGGCGCCGAGGCCGGTGCCCAGGTGGAGGTAGGCGAAGTCGGCGTCGGCGCGTTCGCGGAGCGCGAGGCCGAGGGCGGCGGCGTTGGTGTCCTTGTCGAGGACGACGGGGAGCCCGGTGTGCGCGGCGAGGGCGTCGCGCAGCGGGTAGCCGTCCCACTGGGGGAAGCCGGTGACCCGGTGCAGCACCCCGCTGCGGTGGTCGAGGGGGCCCGGCAGCGCCGCGCCCACGCCGAAGACCGGGCGGGTCTCGGTCCCGGGGGCCCGGGGGATCTCCGCGCGTACGGTCCGCACCGCGCGGGCTGCCGAGGCGAGGACCTCGGCGGCCGGGGCTCCGAGGTCGAGCGGGAAGGTGCGGGTCGCGACCGTGGTGCCGGCGAGATCGGCGAGGACGGCGGTGAGTTCGTCGCGGTCCAGGTGGAGCCCGACGGCGTGTCCGGCGTCCGGGACCAGGCGCAGCACGGTGCGGGGCTTGCCGCCGGTGGAGGCGAGCCGGCCGGCTTCGGCGGCGAGGCCCTCCGCCCGGAGCCGAGTGGTGATCTTGCTGACGGCCTGCGGCGTGAGTCCGGTGCGCTCGGCGAGCTCCAGGCGGCTGATGCCCTGCTCACCGGCGGTCCGCAGCAGATCGAGGACGAGCGACGCGTTGTGGTGGCGCAGAGCCGGAAGATTCGCCCCGCCGCTCCTACTGTTGCTCCTGTTCACCGCTCCATTGTCCTCATCGCTTGCACTTTGGCAACAGCGTTGCTTAAGTGGAACGCATGACTGCCAACGCTCCTCTCCGCGTCGGGCTCGTCGGCTACGGCCTGGCGGGTTCCGTCTTCCACGCCCCGCTGGTGTCCGCGACCGAGGGGCTCGTCCTCGACACGGTCGTCACGTCGAACGAGGAGCGGCAGGCGCAGGCCCGCGCCGAGTTCCCCGGCGTACGGTTCGCGGCCTCGCCCGACGAGCTGTGGCCGCGCGCGGACGAGCTGGACCTGATCGTGATCGCCTCGCCGAACAAGACCCACGTCCCCCTCGCGAGGGCGGCGCTGGAGGCGGGGCTCCCGGTGGTCGTGGACAAGCCGATCGCCGGTACGGCGGCCGAGGCCCGCGAGCTGGCCGCGCTGGCCGCCGAGCGGGGTCTGCTCCTCTCGGTCTTCCAGAACCGCCGCTGGGACAACGACTTCCTCACGCTGGCCGGCCTGATCGAGGACGGCGAGCTCGGCGAGGTGCAGCGCTTCGAGTCCCGCTTCGAGCGGTGGCGTCCGCAGCTGAAGGGCGGGTGGCGCGAGTCGGGCGACCCGGAGGAGATCGGCGGGCTCCTCTACGACCTGGGCAGCCACGTCGTCGACCAGGCCCTCACGCTGTTCGGTCCCGCGGTGCAGGTGTACGCGGAGTCCGACGTGCGCCGCCCGGGTGCGGCGGCCGACGACGACACCTTCATCGCGATCACCCACGCCAACGGGGTGCGCTCCCACCTGTACGTGAGCGCCACCACGGCGCAGCTGGGCCCGCGCTTCCGGGTGCTCGGCTCGAAGGCGGGCTATGTGAAGTACGGCCTGGACCCGCAGGAGGCCGCCCTGCGCGAGGGTGCGCGTCCGGCGGCGGGGAAGCCGTGGGGCGAGGAGCCGGAGTCGCTGTGGGGCCGGGTCGGTTCCGGCGAGTCCGCGCTGACCGGCGGCGGCGACCCCGTCCGTACGGTGCCGGGCGACTACCCCGCGTACTACGCCGCCGTCGCCTCGGCGCTCCGCGGCACAGGGGAGAACCCGGTGACGGCACTCCAGGCCGCCGCCGCCCTCGACGTCCTGGAGGCGGCCCGGCGCTCGGCCCGCGAGGGCGTGTCCGTGACCCTCCTTCCCCACCACGAAGAGGAGCAGCACGCATGAGCCCCAGCGCTCCGACCATCTCCGAGCTGATCGCGCAGGAGCGGCGCCTGACGCTGCCCCGCTTCGGCTACGACGACGCGTACGTACTGGGCGGCCTGCTGGTCGCGCTGGCCCGTGAGCGGCACGCCCCGGTCGCGATCGACATCCGGCGTGGGGGCCAGCAGTTGTTCCACGCCGCCCTGCCGGGGTCGAGCGCGGACAACGACGCGTGGATCAACCGCAAGCGGCGGGTGGTGGAGCGGTACGGGGAGAGCTCCTACCTGGTCGGGACGCGGTTCCGGGCGAAGGGGACGACGTTCGAGGAGTCCTCGCGGCTGGACCCGGACATCTACGCCGCGCACGGCGGCTCGTTCCCTATCGCCGTCGAAGGTGCGGGAGTGATCGGGTCGGTCACGGTCTCGGGTCTGCCGCAGGCCGAGGACCACGCGCTGGTGGTGGAGGCCCTGGAGCAGTTCACGGCGCTCCCCCGGACCTGAGGGCGGACCGCCCACGACGACGGAGCGGCCGCCGGGTGATCCCGGCGGCCGCTCCGTCGTGTCCGCCTACGCGTCCTTGAGCTCCTGGCGCTGGCGTCCCAGCCCCTCGACCTCGAGCTCCACCACGTCACCGGCGCGGAGGTAGGGCTTCGGCTCGGGCCGTCCCATGGCCACGCCCGCCGGGGTGCCCGTGTTGATGACGTCGCCGGGGTAGAGCGTCATGAAGTGGCTCAGGTAGCGCACGACCTCGCCGACCGGGAAGATCTGCCGGGCCGTCGTGCCGTCCTGCTTGAGCTCCCCGTTGACCCACAGCTTCAGCGGGAGCGCCTGCGGGTCGGGGATCTCGTCCGCGGTGACGAGCCAGGGACCGAGCGGGTTGAACGTCTCGCAGTTCTTGCCCTTGTCCCAGGTGCCGCCGCGCTCGATCTGGAACTCCCGCTCGGAGACGTCGTGCGAGGTCGCGTATCCGGCGACGTGCCCGAGCGCCTCCTCGGCGGAGTCCAGGTAGCGGGCGGTGCGGCCGATCACGACGGCGAGCTCGACCTCCCAGTCGGTCTTCCGGCTGCGGCGCGGCACGAGGACGGTGTCCTCGGGGCCGACGACGGTGTCGGGGGCCTTGAAGAACAGGATCGGCTCGTCCGGGATCGCCGCCCCGGTCTCGGCGGCGTGGTCGTGGTAGTTCAGCCCGATGCACACGATCTTGCCGATCCGGCCGAGGGGAGGTCCGACCCTCAGGCCGTCCGCCTCGATCGGCGGGAGGACGTCGGGCGTCTGCGCCGCCTCCCGTACGCGTGCGAGCGCCGAGGCGTCGGCGAGGAGCTCGCCGTCGATGTCGGTGACGAGGCCCGAAAGGTCACGCAAGGTCCCGTTACGGTCAAGCAGCGCGGGGCGTTCCGAGCCCGCCGTACCCACTCGAAGAAGCTTCAACGGTCCATCTCCCCTTGGTCGAGATCGAGCCCGTCGATGGGTTGCGGCCAGCGAGAGGCTTGGCCGATCCTCCAAGACATCGGATCACTCCGCAAGACCCTGTTCACACCCTGGACCCGGAAGCCCTAGACGGCGGGCACGGCCGCGGCCTCGGCCGCCGGGGAGTCGCGGTAGAGGTAGGCGCGCTCGACGGCGGTCCAGGTGGTGCTGGTGACGATGTAGAGGGCCGCGGCGAGCGGCACGTAGGCGACGGAGACCAGGGTGAGGAAGGACATCAGCGGCATGACCTTCGTCATCGCACCCATGCCCGGCACGGGCTGTCCGTCCGGGCCGGTGGCCGGCGTCATCGGGTTCGCAGCCATCTGCCGCTTGGTGCGTCCGTAGTTGAAGGTGGCGACGGCGGCGACGATCACGAAGAGCCCGAGGTAGACCAGGCCCTGCTGCCCGAAGACCCCGCCGTCGGCGAGTGCGTCGTGCCAGCGCTCGCCCAGCGGTGCACCGAAGAGCTCGTGGCCGAGCAGCGAGTTCGGGTCGTCGCCGATCCGCCGGCTGGAGAACAGGTGGTAGAGCAGGAAGAAGGCGGGCATCTGGAGCAGGCTCGGCAGGCAGCCGGAGAGGGGGGAGACCTTCTCCTTCGCGTGGAGCTCCATGAGCGCATTCTGCATCCGGTCGGGGTTCTTGGCGTGCTTCTTGCGCAGTTCGGCGATCTGCGGCTGGAGCCTGGTGCGGGCCTTCTGCCCGCGCGCCGCCGCCCGCGAGAGGGGGTGGACGGCGAGCCGCACGAGGGCGGTGAAGAGGACGATCGCGGCGGCGGTGGACGCGTTCTGGAACAGGGGCTGGAGCAGGTCGGCGAATGCGCCGACCAGGCTCGCGAAAGCGGACATGAATGCGGACATGGGTGAGCCCTCCGGGGGTCTCGTCGTGCCGGGGAACGAGCGACTCGGCAGGACGACCCGCGCAGAAGGTCGTGGAAGGTGTGCCCTCTACGCGGCCGTCAGGAGGGCGGCCCCGGGTGCTCGGGGCCTGGTGCGGCCCCGGGCGTCGGGGTCGCGCTGCGGGAGGAAGGCGGTGCGCTTCTCCCGGTCGCGCATGGCGGTGCGCACGCTCGTACGGGGTACGGGGGCGGCGCAGCGGGCGCTGATGACGGAGCAGACGAGGAGGGCCGAGCCGGCGGCCGCGGTGGCGGCGAGCGCGACGGCGGCGGAGAGGCTGCCGCCCTCGGCGAGCAGGACCTCGGTGAGGAACAGGACCAGGAAGGCGGCGGGGCGGAGCAGGCGGCCGACCGCTCGGCGTACGCGGTTCACAGCGTCGTCCATCAGCCCTCCCCCTTCACGTTTCGCCCGGTTGTGTCCTTCAGCCGTTATACACGATCGGTGTCCAGCGGCTGAAGGAGACGGCGGGGGGCGAGCAGGGCGCGGCTGACGGGGTCGGCGGGGTCGGGGTCGAGTCCGGCGCCCGGCCGCATCTCCACGTCCTCCAGCGGTACGCCGGTGTTGCCGCAGGCCGTGCACTGTCCGAACGCCCCGAGTTCGGTGCCGCAGTCGGCGTGGACGAAGTGGCGCATGGGGAGGGTGCCCTCGATGTGCTCGCGGCCCCAGAGGCCGAGGGAGCGCAGGGTCGGCCAGAGCGCCTTGCCGCTGTCGGTCAGGACGTACTCGTCGCGCGGGGGCGACTCCTGGTAGCGCCGCCTGGCCAGGACGCCCGCCTCGGTGAGCGCCTGGAGGCGGGAGGCGAGGACGGCGCGGGGGATCCCGAGGTGGCCGAGGAAGTCGTTGTAGCGGCGCACCCCGTAGAAGGCGTCGCGCACGACGAGCAGGGTCCAGCGCTCGCCGATCACTTCGAGCGCGCGGGCGATCGAGCACTGCTGCGCCGCGTAGTCCTTGCCGAGAGCCATGGCAATCACTTTACTCCTTTCGGTTCGGTGAATGAACCGACCCGTGCTAGCGTCGGATCTCCAGTAGGTTCATTCACCGAACCTTGGCCATGGACCTGGACATCAGGCGGGCCGATCCCCCGGAGGGACGTCATGACCCAGCAGCCCGTACAGACCGGAGCCGCCCCCGCGCGGACCGGACCCACCCGCGTGCGGCCTCCCGCCGGCCCCCGTCGGGCGCACCGCCCCGGCGCGACCCTTGCCGTGACCAGCGCCGCCACGGCCGTCGCCCTGATGAACTACACCGCGCCCATGGCGGCGCTGCCCGCCCTCTCGGCGGCCTTCGCCACTCCGCCCGCCGCCCAGGCCTGGCTCCTCAACGGAGCCCCGCTCGGCCTCGCGGTCCTCCTGCTCGTCGCGGGGAGCCTCGCCGACGACTTCGGGCGCCGCAGGCTCTTCCTCATCGGCACCCTCGGTCTCGGCCTCACCACCGCACTCGCGGCCCTCACCACGAACACCCTCGGCTTCACCCTCGCCCGGGCGGGCCAGGGCGCCGCGAGTGCGGCGATCCTCGCCGCCAGCCTGGGGCTCCTGGTCGGCGCGTATCCGGCCGGCCACGCACGCATCAAGGCGATGGGCGTCTGGGGCGCCTTCGTGAGCGCGGGGATCGCACTCGGCCCCCTGCTCGCGAGCTCGCTCGGCCAGGTCGACTGGCGCCTGACCTATCTCGCCCTGGGAGCCGGCGCCCTCGCCACTGCGGCCTTCGCCTTCCCCGCGCTGACCGAGTCCCGCGCACCCCGCCCCGGACGCCCCGACCTGGCGGGCGCCGCCGTGCTCGGACTGGCGATGACCGCGCTTCTGACGGCCCTGACGCTCGGCCGGGACGGCTGGCTGCGCACGCCGGTCGGCCTGCTGCTGCTCGCGGCCCTCGCCCTGACCGCCGTGTTCGCCGCGGTGGAGCGCCGGGCGGCCGCCCCCCTGATCGCGCTGTCGCTGCTGCGCAGCCGCACCTTCCTGGCGGCCTCCCTGGGCGGCCTCGTCACAGGGCTCTCCGTGATCGGCCTGTTCAGCTACCTGCCGACCCTCCTGCAGCACTCCCTCGGCCTCTCGGCCCTCGACTCGGCCTGGCTGTTCCTCCTCTGGTCCGGTGCGGCGTTCGTCGCGGCGCTCCAGTCGCGGCGGCTCACCGGCCGGATCCCGGCCCGCCACCAGCTCGCCGCGGGCTTCGCGCTCCACGCGGTGGCGCTGCTCCCGCTGCTGGGGACCCTGACCGGCACACCGGGCGGCGCGGGGACCTCGGTGTGGCTGCGTCTCGTCCCTGCCCTGATCGTGGCCGGGGCCGGCAGCGGCCTGATCAACGCGGCGCTGCCCCGCCTCGCGGTCGAGTCCGTACCGCCGGAGCGTGCGGCCATGGGGTCCGGCGCCAACAACACCGCCCGCTATCTCGGCTCCTCCGCGGGCGTCGCCCTGACGATCGCGGTGGCCCCGACCGCCGCGGGCGCCGACCGGGCGATCCTGCTGTCCGCAGCGGTGGCGCTGGCGGGCACGGCGGGCGTCCTGTTCCTGCGGGAGCGCTGAGTGTTCTCCCCGGCGCCGCCGGGCCTTCACCGGCACTCCGGCACGCGCCCTCTCACCTCCCACCCGTCCCGCAGTACCGTGTGGTCCATGCGCCCCGACACGCCTGCCGACCACATCACCGAAGCCGAGCGTCTGCTCCGCACCGCGGCGCAGTACCCCGAGGACCACGAACCGCTGTTCCTCCAGGCCGCGGCCCATCTGGAGCTCGCGGGTGAGCGCGCCCGCGCGAGCACCCTCTACGACGAACTGCTCGGCTCCGCCGAGACCGCCGTCGACCGCCCGCACCTGGTCAAAGCGCTCAAGGCCGCCAACCTCTGGGAGTACGGCCACGAGGCGGAGGCCCGCGCGATCATCGACGGCATCCGCACCGCGGGACCGCTCGACGCGGCACCGTGGGAGATCGCCGCGGAGACGCTCGAGGCGCACGACGAGCTGGAGGCCGCCCACGACTTCTTCTCGACCGCGCTGAGGCTGCTCCTCGCCCCGGGCGAGGAGGTCCCCTACGCCACCCAGTCGCTGCTGATCGGGCGGCACCGGGTGCGCAGGCTGATGGGGGTCGCCCACGACGCGTGGGACGAGCTGGCGGACACGCTGCACACGGCCGCCGTCCCCCTGGACGAACTGCACGACCCGAAGCGCCTGTGGTCCCTCGGCTCCTCGGACCCGGGCGAGCTGCAGGCGGAGATCACCCGCCTCCGCGCCGAACTGGGCACCTACCGCACGGCGTTGTCCCGCCCGTTCCCCGTCGCCGTGCTCCACTGGCCCGAGGACGAGCTGCGCGAACTGCTCACCACCTACCCGGAGCTGGCCCAGGAGTACGTCTCGCACGAGGACCATCTGGCCCGTCTGGAGGCGGCGTTGCGGGACCTGCACGCCGCCGGCACGCCGAATCTCGGCATCGTGACGGGCACGGTCCCCTCCTACGAGGCGTTCGCCGCGTCGGAGGCGGCGTCGCCGTCCGACCCCGACCTGCTCCCCCAGTACGCCACGACGCTGGCGGCCCGCGGCCGGGCCGTCCCGTGGCCCCCGGCGCGCAGCGCGGCGTGCTGGTGCGGCTCGGAGCGTTCGTACCGGGAGTGCCACGGGGCGGCCTGAGAGGCGCCGGCCCTCCCGCCCGCCCGGGGAGGCCAGGCCTCCTCCTGACCGGGAGGGCCCGGCCCTCCTCCTGACCGAGGAGGGCCGGGCCCGCTCTCACCGGCCCGCGAACACGTCCCGCAGCGCCGCGTCCAGCTTCGCGGCGGCCTCGTCGAGGTCGGGTCGCCCGGCGGTCAGCAGCGCGTGCACCTGGGTCTGCAGGACCTGGGTGAACGCGCCGTAGTACGGGGTCCGGGGCCGTTGCACCGCCTCGGTCAGCGCCGCGCCGAGGGTCCGGATGTACGCGTCGCGCTCCGCCGGGGGCTGTTCCTCCGGCGTCTCCTCCTCCGTGGCCGCCGCCTTCGGTGCGTCCCCGGCCGGGGCGAGCGCCGCGGCGACGCGTGGCCAGCAGCGCTCCTCCACGTGGTGGTACGCGGAGTCCCGGGTCGCTGCGAAGCCCGCGTCGAGCAGGCAGCGTTCGCTCTCGCGCGAGGTCAGGAAGGTGATGAGCGCGCGGGCGTCGTCGGCGCGGGGCGAGTCGGCGGTCACGGCGAGGTTCTGCCCGCCGAGCACGGCCTTCCCCGGCAGCCGGTTCACGTCGTAGGCGGCCGGGTCCATGAGGCCGCCCAGAGCCCCGTACGCATAGGGCCAGTGGCGCAGGAAGACGGCGCGGCCCTCGACGAAGTCGGTGAGGGACGCGGTCTCGTCGGAGCCGGACGCGGCGGGCTGGACGCGGCCGCGGTCGACACGGTCGAGCAGCGCGTCGAGCCCCTTCTTGAGTTCTCCGGGACTGGAGGTGTACCGCCCCTCGTCGTCGGTGAGTTCGACGCCCGCGTCGGCGAAGGCCTCGACGGTGTTGACGGTGAGCCCCTCGTACTGCTTCAGCTGGGTGGTCCAGCCCGCCCGCTCGCCGGGACGGACCGGGTTCAGCCCGAGGGTCTTGACGGAGGAGTAGAGCTGCTCCCACGTCCACGTGGCGGTGGGGAGCCTGTCCGCCGCCATGGCCCGGGTCAGCAGGTCGGTCCGGTAGTAGAGGAGACCCACGTCGGTGTTGAACGGCCGTGCGTAGGAGCGGCCCTTCCAGACGGTGGTGGCGTGCACCTGCCGGATGAAGTCGAGGGCGTCGTCGGCGGCGGCACCCGGTTCCGGATCCGGCATCGGGCTGATGAGTCCGGCCTCGGCGAATTCGGGGATCCAGGTGATGTCGAGGTTCACCACGTCGTAGCGGGCGCTGCCCGACTGGAGCGCACCCAGCAGCTGGCTGCGCTGCTGGTCGGCTCCTCCGGGCAGCTCGACGAGCTTGGCCTGCCGGTCCCCCGGCCCCGCGTGCCGGCGGTTCCATTCCTCGATGAGCTGCTGCCGTACGCTGCCTGAGCCGGTCACGTCGAGCCCGCTGGCCACGACGAGGGGCCCCTCCGCGGCGTGTTCCTGCCCGCCCGGCGACCGGGACCGCCCCGGTCCTCCCGTACAGGCGGCGGACGCGAGGGCGAGCAGACAGCCGAGGACGACCGCGGTCCTGAACCGCCGGCCGGCACTCCGGTCGCCGTAGGTCATTCCGCGTCCCCCGTTCCGGCCTTGGCGACCTCCGCCGCCAGCTCGGCCGCGATGTCGCCGGCCGGGTCCAGACAGCGCCCGCCGCTCGCCGCGGCGAGTTGCTCGCCGAACCGGCCCGGCGTGCACGCGCCGTCCTGGAGCGAGGCGGTCACGATCCTGACGAGCGGCGACCGCCCGGCCTCGGTGACCAGCTCCTTCTGTTCCTTCGCCGTGACGCCCTCGAAGTCCTCGCCGTCGGTGACCAGGACGAGGAGCCGTGGCTGTTCCGCCTCGACCGGCTCCTCGCGCAGGGTGCCGAGCGCCGCGTGCATGGCGTCCGCGAAGCGGGCGTCGAGACCGACGGCCTTCGCGCCGGCGACCGCCCGCTGCACGTCGGAGCGGGTGTGCTGCCCGAACGTCACGAGGTCCGCGGCCTGTTCCCCTTTCCGGACCGCGGCCGTGCGTACCCCGTACGCGTCCCGGGACCCCAGGGAGCTCATCGAGCGGCTCACCAGCGCCTTGGCACCGCCGGTGCCGTCCCAGACCCGTTTGTCGGCCATCGAGGTCGAGTCGTCGAGCAGGTAGAGCACGCGGCCGGGCCCGAGCGCGCCCCGGTAGCGGCTCAGGGTGGAGCCGAGGGACGGCGAGACGTCGGTGCCGACGCCGGTCGCCGGGATCAGTTCGCGCACGGCTGCCTTGTTGTCCTCGGCCCTCAGCACGGACGCCTCACCGGGCGGGGCCGGCCTCCCTTTCTGCGCGCCCTGCTGCTGTACGCCCCGGAAGCCGTCGTCGGTGAAGCACCTCTGTGCGGCCGGGTCGGTGGCCAGCCAGTCGTAGAAGTCCTCGACGGCTGCCGTCCGCGCGTCGGCGTCCCGGTCGGCCCCCGCCCAGGTGACCCGGACGAAGGGCAGGTCCAGCATCGGTACGTCGGCCGGGTAGTGGGCGACCCGGTGCGCCAGGGCCTCCGTCGCGCAGTCGGGGCGCCCCGGTTCGCCGGCCGACAGGTTGAACAGTGCCAGCGTCTGCTCCGGCACGAGGACCGCCGCCCGGTCCTCCAGTGGGTTGTGCGTGCCGTCCGCCAGGGTGCACATCAGCTCCCTCGCGGTGGAGGGCACGGTCCGCAGCGCCTGGGCCATGTCCTGCTCCACCGTGGACGCGTGCCCTGCGCCGGAGGAGGCGTAGAGCGCGTGGGTCGACAGCAGGGCGCCCTCGGTGCCCTCGGGGTCGGGGCGGAGGATCTCGACCGTGTCCGGCTGGGCGTCCTCCAGCCCGGAGACGATGGCACCGAGCGGGTCGTCGGTCTGCAGGGACTGCGCCAGGGCGAGGGTGTCCGGCACGCCGAGGACCATCGGCGTGTAGGCGACGGAGCCCAGCCGGTCGAGGTCCACGACGCTCCTCGCGGCACTCGCGGCGGGTCCGGCGGAGGCGTCGCCGCCGCTGGTCCCGCGGGCCGTCGCCCTCTGCCACGCCGTGCCGGCCGCCGGGATCCAGATGTCCGGCTGTGCGCCGATGTCCCGCTGGGGCCGCAGGCAGTCGCCGGAGGCCGGGCAGGTGGCGGGCGGTTCCTGCCAGAGGGACGAGGAACGGAAGCCCGCCACGGCGTCGGTCGCCTTGACGTCGTAGACGTTGATGCCGACGGTCCGGCAGCCGTCGCCGTCCCGCTTGGGGTAGGCGTCGGCGGCCTTCTGCACGGTGGGCAGCAGATCGGGGTCGGTGAGCACGCGGAGCTCCAGGGGCGAGGCGCATCCGCCGCTCTGGCTCCCGCCGAGGAGGTACCACGCACCGGCTCCGGCGAGTGCGGCGACGCCCGCTATGACGACGGCCGTCGCACGTGTCGCACGGCGGACGGGGAGCAGGCGGCGCAGCAGGGCCGTGACCGCCGGCCACGCCCGTCGCCCCGTGTGCTCCGCCCCCCGGCCGCCCGAGGGCGCCGGCACCGGAGGGGGCGGTGAAGGCACCACGGGCGGAGGTCCCACGTCCGCGGGGAGCGCGAGCACCACGTCGTCGCCGTGCCTCAGTTCGTCCGGGATCCAGGGGTGGCCGTCGACGGCCTTCAGCGCGGCCATCTCCCGGCGGATGCCGGTGACGATCCGGGTGAAGGTGACGGGCTGCCCCTCCCCGGTGGTCAGCAGACGGTGGAGGGCGGCCGTAAACTCCGTGCCGGTACGGGGATCACCGGGCGGGATCTCCACCCCCGGCTCCGCCGCGGTGAGCAGGGCGAAGTTCTGTCCGGCCGCGGGGCTGAAGGCCCAGAGGGCGTTGCCGGCGAAGCAGCAGTCGAGGATGACGACGACCCAGTCGGCGCGGGAGTTGCGCAGGTCGGGCATGACGTCGTCGCGCCAGGACAGCGTGTCGACGAAAGGGTGGCGACGGTCCCTGGTCACCCGCGAGTCGGTGAACATCAGGTTGAGGTCGCTGCCGTCGGGGCGCACGATGCCGTGCCCGGCGAAGTAGACGACCAGCAGTCCGGTCACCTGGTCCCGGGCGTTCCTCAGCTCGGCGCTCACCCGGAGCGGATCGACGGTGACCGCCGGGCCGTCCTGCTCCGGGATGACGACCAGATCCTCCGGGTCGATCACTCCGGTGCCTTCGGCGGTCAGTGCCTCGCGCATGAGCCGGAGGTTCGTGGTGACCGCCGGGAGGTCGTTCCGGCTGCCGGTGTAGTGCTCCACCCCGATGAGCACGGCCCTGTGCCGCTTGGTCCCGTTCTCCTCGCCGCGCGCGTTGTACGGCGGCACGGTGACTAGACCTCTCCGGGCTCGTCGCCGCCGCGCGTTCGGTTCCGCCCACCGGACCCCGGCCCGGCGTCCGGGCCCCCGTCGTCGTCCCCGTCGCCGCCGGTGCCGGGAGTGGGGCCGGTGCCGGGGCCGGAAGCGCGGTCACCGCCGGTGCCGGGAGCGGGGTCGGCCCCGGGCTCGTCGGCACGGCTGGTCCTGCGGTCGCCGTCACGGCCGGTGTCGCGGCTCAGATCGGAGCCCGGCCCCTGCGGCGGTGCGTCGAGCGTGACGCGGGGCGTCTCCTCGGGATCGGCGAAGCGGCGCCGGTTGCGCAGCCAGGTCTCCACGGAACGCCACGCGTTCTCGGCCACGGAGCGCGCCAGCTCGACGGAGACGACGAGAATGATGTCCTGGATCAGCTCCCCGCCCATCGCCTCCGTCTGCGTGAGCGAGTCCGCCCGTTCCAGGGCGAGTTCGTCGCGCTCCAGTGCGTCCTCGAGGACCGGGGCGTTCTTCAGCCAGACGTGCAGCGCTTCGAGGTCGTCGCGCCGGGTGTGCGTCCCGCTGAGGCTGATCCGTAAAGCGACTCTCCCGTGCCCCGGCTCCGGCTCACGCGTGCTCGCCCCGTCCGTCATTCCCGCCCCCATCGACCCCGTAGCCCCACGGTGGGACTGATCACCAACATGCAATTATTTCACGGGAGTTGACACGGGGCACCCCTCTGTTCCACTTCGGTCGGGGGGCGACCCACTCATCGGTCGGCTGTACGCCGGCCGGATATTTTTCCGCCCGGCGATCACTTTTCCCTCCGCCGCCGGTCCAGATACCGAGAAGGCACCGAGCACCACACCGATGCTCGCCGCGAAGGACTTCAGGGATGGGACACAGGACATGACCGGTGCAGTGAAGGGCCCCGCGAGCTACTTCCCCTCGATCGAGAAGAAGTACGGCCGGCCGGTCGAGGAGTGGAAGGGCCTCATCCGCTCGTCGCCGCTGACCCGGCACATGGAGCTCGTCGCCTGGCTGAAGACCGAGCACGGCCTGGGCCACGGCCACGCCAACGCCTTGGTCGCACACACCCTCGCCGAGGGCGCGTAGGCCGAGGCCGCTGGGCCCCAGCGGTCCGGGAGGTCCCGGAGCTGCCGGAGCTCCCGGAGGCCATGGAGGCTCCAGAGGTCCCGGAGGCCCCGGCCGTGGCTCACGTCTCGTCGCCGGGGCCCGTGTCGTCGGGGGGATCCGCGTCCTCGGGGGAAATGGTCTGCTCCGACCAGACGGTCTTGCCCTCGGCCGCGTACCGGGTGCCCCACAGCGAGGCGAGCTGGGAGATGATGAAGAGCCCTCGCCCGCCCTCGTCCACCGCTCCGGCGTACTTCATGTACGGGGCGGTGGTGCTGGCGTCCCGGATCTCGCAGGTCAGCCCCCGGTCGAGGATGAGACGCAGCTCCACCGGCGGGCTGCCGTAGCGGACGGCGTTGGTCACCAGTTCGCTGACGATCAGCTCGGTCGCGTCCCCGGTGTCGTCGTCGACGTGCCAGTCGGACAGCGTCTCGGCGGTGAGGCGGCGCGCGGTCGCCGGGGCCGTCTTGTCGTACGGGAGCTCCCAGGCGGCGTACCGGTCGGCGGGCATGGCGTGGGTACGGGCCAGGAGCAGGGCGGCCCCCTGGAGGCCCTGGGTGTCGGGCAGGGCGTAGGCGACCGCGTCGCACAGGTCCCGCAGTGGCCGTTCCGGCGGGGTGAGCGCCTTGCACAGCGCGCCCGTCGACGGGTCGGAGTGGCTTCCCAGCGCACTGCTGTGGAGCGCGAGCAGGCTGCCTTCCCGGAGCGGGAAGGAGATCGCGGCGACAGGTGCCCGTTCCGATGAGCCGAGCGGCGGCCCCTGGGGCACGCCGACCGTGGCGGCGGTGCCGTCCGGGCCGATGACCAGGGGCGCGGAGTGGCCGGCCGAAGCGACGGTGCAGGTCTCGGTGAACGGGTCGTACACGGCGTACGCGCAGGTCGCGGCCAGTGGCTCACGGTGCAGGGGGTCGCTCGCCGGCAGTTGCGCGCGCTCCTCCGCCAGCCGCGCCGCGGCGTCGTACAGGCGCGCGAGCAGTTCGTCGGGTTCCAGGTCGAGCGCCGCGAAGGCGTGGACGACGGTGCGCAACTGCCCCATGGTGGTGGCCGCGTGGATGCCCCGCTCGGCCACCTCCCCGATCACGAGAGCGGTGCGGGCCCCGGACAGCGCGATCGTGTCGAACCAGCAGCCCGGACCCCCGCCGGGCAGCAGCAGGTGGTCCGTCTCGACCGCGGGCTGGGGCGCGGGGCGCTGCGGCAGCAGCCGGCGCTGGAGGGCGCTGGCGATGGTGTATTCGTGCACGTAGCGGCGGGCGTTGTCGATGCCGAGAGCGACGCGGGAGGCGATCGAACTCACCACGGAGATGTCCTCCTCGGTGAAGGGCTCGGAGTCGCCGCAGCGGTAGAGGCTCACCAGCCCGAGGACCGCACCGCGCAGCGTCAGCGGCGCCAGCAGGAGCGTGTGCGCGCCGAGTTCCCGGATGGAACGGGAGCGGGCGGGGTCGGCGTCGGCCCACGGCGCGTTCTCCAGCGGCACGATGCGGGGCCGCAGGTCGGAGAGGCTCCGCTGGAAGGGGGTGCCGGGCGGAACGGCCCGTACGTCTCCGACCGGATGGGCGGGCTCGGTGCCGCTGTACGCGGCCCGGCGCAGCGGCACCTCCCGGCCGAGCGGCCCCGGCTCGGGAGTCTCGCCGCGCAGGACCGCGTCGACGATCTCGATGACGCCGACATCGGCGTAGAGCGGGACGAGCGCATCGGTCAGGTCGCGGCAGGTGGCCTCGACGTCCAAGGTCTTGCCCACGGCGTCGCGCACCGCCGCGAGCGTCGCGTCCCGGACCCGGCGCCGCACCTGTTCGGTGACGTCGGCGACGGCGACGGCGACCCCGAGGACGGCCCCCTGGTGGCCGTCGTCCGCCGCCTGCCCCTCCTGGAGCCGGAACGCGGTCAGGGAGAGGGTGCGCCGTACGCCGGGCGCGCGGCTGAGGCGGGCCCGGAACGGCCGCTCGAAGCCGGGTACGCCGGTGCGCAGGACCTCACGCACGTAGGCTTCCACCCGCTCCGGCTCCTCGAAGCCGCACACCTCTCGGAAGGGCCGGCCGCGCAGCCGCTCGGTCTCGTCCGTCTCGGCCGCCGTCGCGGGGTCGCTGATCCGTACGAGGCGGAGTTCGGTGTCGAGCACATGGACCCGTACGCGTACCTGCGTGAACATCACGTTCAACAGCGCCGCCCCCACGGCGTCGGGGCTGTTGCCCCCGGAGCCGGCCGCCTCGGTCGACCAGACGGCCCAGCCCCCTCCCGCGAGGGGCTCCAGGCGCAGCCCCGACAGGGTGCGCCCGCCGTCGGCGGGCTGCCGGGGGTCGGCCGCCAGCACGTCCATCATGCGCAGGCCCAGTGCTTGCGCGGTCGCCTGCCCGTAACGCTGCTCGGCGTCCCGGCTCCACCCGGTGACCACCCCGTCGCTGTCGACGACCATCAGCGGCGCATCAGCCATGAGCCCAGCTCCTTCGCCCCCTCGCGGCGACCCGCGACCGAGCCTCCGCCCACGACGACACGTACGCAACCAGCATCGGGCCCCTGCCGGTGGCCCGCTACCGGAGGGGCCTGCTGTCGGCGGGGGCGCCTGGCCTGCGTCCATGGATCACACGACGGAGGCCGACCGCCGCTTCCCGGCCGCCCTGGCCGACGCCATGATCCGCCGGGCCCGGACCGGCCACCCCCTCGCCGACCAGCCGGGCGTGTTCCTGGACTCGGAGGGCGAGTGCGGCGTGGTGGCCGGCAGCCTCCCCGACTTCCTCCGGGTCCTGGCGGACGGCTACAGCCCGATGGAGGCCGCCCTGGCCGACGACCGCTCCTCGGGGTTCACCGCCTCCGAGGAGAGTCGGATCCGATGCACGGAACCGGACCGTTCCGGGTCTGTCACAGCCCTGGACCGAATTCGGCCGGGAATCGCTCCCTTGTCGCACCTTTGCAATACGATCACATTCAACAATCAGTCCCCGGGCCAACTCACCCCCCACGCAGGCCCCGTTCCGTCCGTGCGAGGAAGCCCATGCCGCCCTATCAGCCGTCCGCGGACTGGCAGTACGAGATCCCTACGACGGGCAGCAAGCGGCTGCCGCCCGCCGCGCGTTACGTCGAGTCGCTGACGCACCAGGGATACGGGTTCGAGGCGGCGATAGCCGACCTCGTCGACAACTCCATCGACGCGGGCGCGCGCAACGTCGTCATCAGCTTCCTGCGTGACGAGGACCGCCTGGTCAGCCTTCTGGTCGTCGACGACGGCCGGGGCATGAACGACGAGACCCTCGACACCGCGATGACGGTGGGCGGCCGGCAGGAGTACGGGGAGAACGCGCTCGGCCACTTCGGCGCGGGCCTCAAGGCCGCATCCCTCTCGCACGCCGACTCGCTCACGGTGATCAGCCGCACCAAGCGCAGCCCGTCCACCGGCCGCCGGTGGCTGACGGCCCGCGCACAGGCCGATTTCACCTGCGACATCGTGGACCCTGGATACTGTCAGGATCTCGTCGACCGCTACGACGGCCTGATCGAGTGGCACGGCACGATCGTCCGCTGGGACAAGGTCCGCGCCTTCGACACGGTCACCGCCGGGCAGGCGGACCGCTACCTGGACGACGCGATCGAGAAGCTGGAGACCCATCTCGGGCTCCATCTGCACCGTTTCCTGGCGGACGACTCCTTCAACGTCGACATCGTGGTCGAGGACGTCACGACGAAGGAGGAACTGGATCACCGGGGCGTAGAACCGATCGACCCCTTCGGCTACCGGGTCCCCGGCCGGGCCGGCTACCCGCGTACGTACACGGCACCCGTCGAGGGCGTCGGTGACGTGGCGCTGACGGCACACATCTGGCAGCCGAAGTCCCCGCTGGTCAGCTTCCGGGGCATCGGGCCGCTCGCCGAGCGCCAGGGCTTCTACATCTACCGCAACAACAGGCTCGTGCAGGCCGGCGGCTGGAACAGCACCCGCAGTCCCGAGGGGCACCTCGCCCTGGCCCGTATCGCCATCGACCTGCCCGCCCAGGCGAACGACGTCTTCAGCCTCACCGTCAAGAAGGACGGCGTGACGGTCACCCCGGCCTTCGCCCGAGGGCTCGAACAGGCCACGGACGGATCGGGCAGCACCTTCGCCGAGTACGTCCAGGAGGCCCAGACGACGTACCGGGAGGCGGCCAGGAGAGTCACGGAGGTGACACGGGAAGCCGTGATTCCGGCGGGCAAGGGCCTCGACCCGAAACTCCGCCGGGTCCTGCGGGACGAGCTTCCGGAGCTGTCGGGTGAGGAGCCCATCACTTTCCGCTGGACGTCCCTGGCGTCGGACCTGTTCTTCGAGCTGGACCGTGACGTCCGGGAGATCAGGCTCAACAAGATGTACCGGTCGGCATTCAACGGCGGGCGCCGGGGCGGGCTCAACGACGCCCCGGTCGTGAAGAGCATGCTCTACCTCATGGTCGAGGAGATCTTCCAGAAGTCACAGGTCCGGGCCAGACGCGCGGACAAGATCGCCTTGTGGAACAGCGTCCTGGTGACAGCGGCTCGCTGCGAAATGACGCGCTGACACCCACCGCCCTCCGCCCTTCCCGAGGAAGCCGTACCGCCATGACCGACCACCTGTACAACCTCCACGGCGACGTCCTCGCCGCCATGCGCCGGGGCCCGAAGGCCTTCGCGAAGCTGGCCTTCGCCCTCTCCGACGCCGATGAGCCCGCCGACACGTACGTCGGACACTTCCGCGACCGGATCGTCGGGGCGGGCCCCGGGGACGAACTCACCGCACTCTGGCATCGCACCCTGACCACCTGGGACCTCGCCGAGCAGGCCGACTGGTCCACCGCCCCGGCTCGCACGGACGCCCGGCGCTCGGACGTGTACGACCGCCTCGGCTTCGGCGCCGACCTGCGCAAGGCCCTCGACGAGGCGGTACCGGTCTTCAAGGAACCCGGGGCGACGGTCATCAGCAAGGAATTCACCTCCTGGTACTCCAGGGACGCAGCGGCAGCCCGTTCCTTCTACTGGAACGCCTACGAACAGATGCTCCGCCGCAAGGGCTGGTCGGACGCGGCCGTGGCGAGCCTGGACGAGGCCGGCCACGCCGTGGTCGAGCGCCTCTCGGATCCCACCCGCGCCGAGGCCTACGGGGCCCGGGGCCTGGTGGTCGGTTACGTACAGTCCGGCAAGACCGCCAACTTCACGGGCGTCACGGCCAAGGCCATGGACGCCGGCTACCGCCTGGTCATCATTCTCGGCGGCACCCTGAACCTCCTCCGGGGCCAGACCCAGCGCCGCCTGGACATGGAACTGATCGGCCGCGAGAACATCCTGCGCGGCGCCGACCCGGCGGACACGGACGCTCTCGTCGGCGTCGACTACCAGGACGACGAGGAGTGGCCGGAGAAGTTCGTCAGCCACGGCGGCAGGCCGTCCACGCTCGGATTCTTCGACATCGAGCGTCTCACCACGCGCGAAAGCGACTACCGCGGCCTGCAGAGCGGTATCCGCGCGCTCGAGTTCGAGAAGCAGGTCCGCACCCAGCCTCTCCACGACCCGGCCAACCTGCACCATGCCGCCGCGCGCCTGATGGTGGTGAAGAAGAACAAGTCCCGGCTGGAGGGACTGATCAAGGACCTCAAGAAGATCGGTCCGATCCTCTCGGAGATCCCGACGCTGATCATCGACGACGAGTCGGACCAGGCCTCGGTCAACACGACGGATCCGAAGAAGTGGGAGGACGGCAAGGTCGAGCGCAAGGCCATCAACGGCCTGATCTCGCAGCTCCTCGGCCTTCTTCCCCGCGCCCAGTACGTCGGCTACACCGCGACACCCTTCGCCAACGTCTTCGTCGATCCGGGGGACGAGGAGGACATCTTCCCCCGTGACTTCCTGATCTCCCTCCCCCGGCCGTCCGGCTACATGGGCGTGCAGGACTTCCACGACCTGGAGTCCGAGGGGACGGCCGAGGAGACCCACGTACGCGGGATCTACGAGGACACCGGCGACCGTCTCCAGGAGGCACTGGACTCCTTCGTCCTCACCGGCGCACTGAAGCTGTACCGAGCGGATCGCGGTGTGCCCGAAGGGCCGTTCCGCCACCACACGATGCTCGTCCACGAATCCGTACAGCAACGGGAACACGCGGCCCTCGCCCTGCGCATCAACTCGATGTGGCACCGCTCCGCCTACACCGGCCAGGAAGGCCACGGCCGCCTCGCGGCACTTCTGGACGCCGACTTCCAGAAGTACGCGGCCGAGGACCTGCCCGTCCCCACCTCGTACGACGACCTGAAGCCCTACGTCTCCCGGTCCCGCCAGCTGATCAACTCGGGCGGCGAGCCGGTGATCATCGTCAACGGTGCCACCGAACGCGACTACGACCAGCCCGAGCTGGACTTCGACCGCACCCCGCACGTGTGGAAGATCCTGGTCGGCGGCACGAAGCTCGCCCGCGGCTTCACGGTGGAGGGCCTCACCGTCACCTACTACCGTCGCACCACGCAGCAAGCCGACACCATGATGCAGATGGGCCGCTGGTTCGGCTTCCGCCCCGGCTACCGCGACCTGGTGCGCCTCTTCATCGGCCGCGAGGAGCCGATGGGCAAGAAGAAGACCGTCGACCTGTACGAAGCCTTCGAGGCGATCTGCCGCGACGAGGAGACCTTCCGCGCCCAGCTCACCCGCTACGCGGCCCTGGTGGACGGCAAGCCCCAGGTCACGCCGGCCCAGATCCCTCCGCTGGTCTCGCAGCACCTGTCCTGGCTGAAGCCGGCGGCCCGCAACAAGATGTTCAACGCGGAACTGGTGGAGATCCGGTCGCCGGGGCAGTGGGTGGAACCGACGGCCTACCCGACGAACGCGGCGGACCTGCGGCACAACGCGGAGGTGTGGCGGCCCGTACTCGATGCGCTGGAGCCCTCCCCTGTCACGCTGGGGTGCCGTGCCGACAGTTACGAGGCCCTACTCGGCAGCCTGGATCACCGCGCGTTGATCGGCGTCCTGTGCGACCTGAAGTGGTCCACCCCGACCGCGTTCTCACCGCACCTCGAATCCCTTGTCTCGGCAGGGGAAACCGGCAGCCCCATAGACGACTGGCTGGTGATCGTTCCGCAGCAGACGGCGGTGCGCAGGGTCGAGGCGAGCATTCTCGGCTCACGCCCCCTCTCGCTGGCGAGCCGTACCCGTCGCCGAGGCGATCTGTTCGGCGCGATCAGTGAACCGAAACACCGCGGGGTCGCCCTCCGGGTGGCCGGCGCCATCGACGACTCCGAAAACCCCTTCGTCGAGTCGCTCGTACGAGAGCGCCGTGGCGTGCTTGTCCTGTACCCGGTGATCGAGCAGGAGCCTCGGCTCACCTCGGACGGTGCCATTGATCCTGGGGCCGTGGTCATCGCCTTCTCGCTGGTCGCCCCGGCCTCACGGAACACCGGGCAACAGCCCTTGGTGCGCTTCCGCGCCATCGATTCGAGCAGGAGCGACAGGGCCGTCATTGATCGCGCAGAGGGCGGCGCGTAGGAAACTTGGCAGTGATGAGCACCGCCAAGCCTTCCTCTCCCGACGTCTCCGCCCGGATGAGCCGCCAGGCTCGCCGCGACACGGCCCCGGAGGTGGCGGTCAGGAAGCTGCTACATGCCTCCGGTTACCGCTACCGCCTCAACGAGCGCGTGCCGGGCATGTCCCGGCGCACCATCGACATCGCCTTCACCCGGGCCAAGGTGGCGGTGATGATCGACGGGTGTTTCTGGCACGGCTGCCCCTTGCACGCCACGCAACCGAAGTCGAACGCAGAGTGGTGGCGGAACAAGCTGGACCGGAACATGGCGCGTGATCGGGAGACCACGGAGCACCTCGCCGCGCAGGGCTGGACCGTACTCAGGTTCTGGGAACACACAGCGGCGGACGAGGTCGCCGAGGCGGTGCGGGGTGCGGTGGACAAGGCGGGACGTGAACGACAGGGACGCTCCTCCCGGGCGGAACGCGCGCAAGAAGAACCGACTATCGACCAAGGAGGAACGGTTGACTGACCGACTTGCTTTCGTGGACGTCTGCTCCGGCGCAGGCGGATTGGCATCAGGTCTGGAGAGCGCGGGTTTCTCGCCGGTGCTCCTGCTCGACAACAAGGCGCAGGCGTGCGAGACGATCCGGTACAACCGGCCGCAGTGGAACGTCGTGTGCGAGGACCTTCTCGACTTCCTTCCCGACGACCACCCGGAGAGTTTCGACGTCGAGCTGCTCTCGGCGGGCTTACCGCGGGTGAAGTCCGCTGCCGCAAAAGCACGTTCGGACAGTGAACCGGAACTGCGCCTCGTCGAGGCGGCCGTCCTTCTTCTGCATGCGATCCAGCCGCGCGCCCTGTTGCTGGAGAACCTGCCCGCCCTCGGCGACTCCCCTGTCTATGCGGAGACGCGCGAGTTCATCAAGGAGGAACTGACGCACCTCGGCTACCGGTACAGCTGGCTCGTGCTGAACGCCGCAGATTTCGGGGTGCCGCAGGATCGGATGCAGGGTGTCCTCGTGGCGATCAAAGAGCCGTGGTTCGATTCCTTCGTCCCACCCGTGCCGACGACAGGCGAGCACGTCTCCCTCGGCAGTGCGCTGCGCCACTCGATGGGCGCGCGGGGCTGGCCGGAGGCCGACGCCTGGGCGGACCAGGCGTCGGCCGTGGCTCCGACCCTCGTCGGGGGCTCGGACAACCGGGGCGGGCCGGATGTCGGTCCTACAGGCACGAAGAAGGCTTTCGCGCGGATGGGGGTGAACGGCACCGCATTCGCCGACGAGGTACCCGGGCCCGATTACGTGTGGGCGCGCTCGGACGACATGGCGGGGATGCCGAAGATGACAGTGGATCAAGCTGCTGTCCTTCAGTCCTTCCCGCCCGAGTGGACCATCACGGGACAGAAGACGGCCCGGTACCGGCAGATCGGACACGCCACCCCTCCGCCGGTCGGCCGGGCGCTCGGAGAAGCGATCGCAACCGCGCTGCGGTCGCCCGCTTCCCCAAGGCCGCCCATGACACACCAAAACGCCGGCTACACTTCACGCACATGAGCCACGCCAAGACCCCACCCCCCTCACCTGCGGTTATCCGTATCCTCGACCTGTTCGCAGGGCCGGGGGGGCTGGATGTGGCGGCCGATGTCCTGGGATACCGGATCACCGGCATCGAGTGGGACGAGGACGCGTGCAAGACCCGCGCAGCCGCAGGGATGGACACCTTCCAGGGCGATGTGAGGGACTACAGCGCGGCGCTCTTCCCTCATGCCCAGGTGCTGACCGGCGGGCCTCCCTGCCAGACCTTCACCGTGGCCGGGCACGGCGCCGGTCGCAGGGCGCTGGACGATGTGCTGCGGTACATCGAGCGCCTGCACACCGCCGTACGCAGAGAAGGAGCGAAGTGGGAGGACATCGTCCTCACCTGGCAGGGAATCTCCGAGGAACTGGCTGAGAAGGCCGTCGAAGCGGAGAAGGTCAAGGCCGAGAAGCGCGAGGTCGAGGCCCTCCGTTCCGTGGAACGCAAGGCGATCAAGAAGAGCCTCCAGGAGCACGGCAGCTCCACCGAAGAGATCAAGCACATTCTGAAGACGCTCAGGGCGTCGAAGGAAATCGATCTCGAGGATACGAACCTCAAGCATCTGTTCGAGGATTACAGCGCCCTCGGGACCAGGCTGAAGAGTCTCAAGGACCGGCTGGAGGAGCTGGGAGACGAACGGACAGGACTGGTGCTCCAGCCGTTGTGGTGGGTGATCGAGCGGAGCCGACGCCCCGAGCTGGAGCCCTACGAAGCCGTCGTCCTCGAGCAGGTTCCCGCCGTGCTGCTGGTGTGGGAGAAGTACGCCGAGGTGCTTCGCACCCTGGGCTACCGGGCCCGGACACAGCTGCTGCACACCGAGGCGTTCGGGGTCCCGCAGACCCGCAAGCGAGCGGTGCTCATGGCCCGGCTCGGCGGGACCGACATCCCCGAGGTGACGGAGACCCACGAGCGCTACCGTCCCCGGACCGTTCCCGCCAGGTCGACGGCGACGGACCAGGCGAACACACTCCCCTGGGACATGGAGGGGGAGAGCTCCGACAGGACACCGAAGGAGGCTTGGGTGTCCATGGAGACAGCTCTCAAGAGCGCACGGGGTATCGCGCCCGATCTGCCGGACCGCCCCGCCTTCACCGTCGTTTCGAACTACGGGACCGGCGGCGACCCCGGAGCGCGCGGCACACGCGATCACGACGCTCCATCCGCCACGATCACCGGGAAGGTGTCCCGGAACCGCGTGGTTCACAAGGGCACGAGCACGGACCTCCCTGACGGCTTCGGACGCTTCACCTTCGCCGAGGCAGGAGTTCTCCAGACCTTCCCCGTCGCGTACCCCTGGAGAGGCAAGGATCAGCCTCAGCAGATCGGCAACGCCGTACCACCCCGGCTCGCCCTGCACGTGTTGCGGCATGTCCTCGAACCGGAGCTGAGTGCCGAGGAGGCACGCACCAGACTGGAACAGGCCATCAACGATCTGGAGAACTGGCAGCCCGGCGAGCCGGTGGTGGTGCGCAGCCACGGACAGTGGGAGGGCCACCCGCTCACCGGCAGGTGACCCCTCCGTTCATGCCTGAGGTGCCCGGCCCCTGACGGGAGCGGTCTCGAAGAGTTCCGTGAAGTACTCGGTGAGCGCGGTCACGGACTTCTCCGGTACGGGCTCCTCGTCCGGTCCGCCGGGCAGGCTGTGCCGGGGCACGGGCGGCGCCGTCTCCGCCTCCGCGATCCACCTGCGGAGGACCTCGGGATCACGTGGCTCGTCCGGGGCCAGGACGTCGTAGACCAAGGTGGCACCGGCAGCCCTCACAGCCACGATGAGTCCGTTGATCTCACGACCGGTGCCCACGACGCCTCGTTCCATGACCTGGACCAGAGCCTGTGCGGTGGGGCGGTGGTCGACCAGTTCCACGCGCAGCGCGTAGTGGATCAGGTCCTGGTTGGTGCAGGCTGTGACAACCGGCCCGTAGTCGGCCCCGTTGCGGAACATCTCCGCCGCCCACCACAGCCGGGAGAAACACTGCCGGTCCGGGGACCCCTTGAAGCGGGCCGGGTTGATGCGGGCCTCGGACCGCCCCGGCGCGGCCTGCGGTGAGTGTCGCCACGCCACGTAGTCCGGGGCGACGGCCAGCGCGAGATGGTTCCAGATCCGCCTGTCGGCAGCCTCCCGCCGGGTCAGTCGCAGAGCGGCATGCAGCCGCGGTGCCAGCCAGCCGTCGGCGTCCGTGCGGTTGCCCTTGAACTGGTGCAACGCGTCGTCGACAAGTTCTCGGACAGGCTCGGCGCGCCAGCGGGCGTCGTCGTCCGGAAGAGGCTCGACGACCTTGGCGAGGTCGACACCTCCGTGTCCCTGGATCCCCTTGAGGAGGTCCTCGGTGAGGAAGGGATCGGCAGCCGTCGCGGAGAGCAGCCCCAGCCGCTCGGGAAGGTGGTACGGCTTCTCGATCACGGAGTGTCCTCCTGGTTGTTCTGCTGGAGCGCACGCAGGACGTGGGCGAGTGCCTGGCGCACGCCTGCACGGCGCACGGCGGCGAAGTGGACACGGGTCTGAAGTTCCGCCCATCCCGTGTCGCTGGTCCGACGACGGTGGACCTGGCGCAGCGCCTCCTCGGGGCTCAGCCCCGGCACCACGTCGGGAAGCATTTCCCGCAGCACCTCCCCCCGCCAGTCGACGGGAAAGACGGGCGAGCCGTCGGGCTCGACCTCCAGGTCGCCCACGGCGCTGTGGAACACGGCCGTCCACACGTCGGTGGCCATCTGGGACACCAACAACTCGTGGACCTTGTTCTCCATCCCTCCGGCCTCGCCACCGAGGAGATCGGCGAAGCCCTCCACATCGGTGTTGACCATCACGAGGGGAAGGCGGCCCGAGGCGTCCACGACCCAGGGAGCGTCGGCGTAGGGACGCAGCCATTCACGCGCGCTCCTGGAGAAGCTTGCCTGCTTGACGTCGAGTCGCAGGCCTCCGAGCGGCTCCTCGGCGGAGACATCGACCGTCCAGTTGATGTCCGTCTCGGTGATGGCTCTGCCTCGCACGCCATCGACCGTGGCCACGGCGTGGACGATCAGCTCGGCACGACCCACATGGTCGTCGCGAAGAACCTCGATCTCGCCGGACCACTCCTTGCTGTCCGGCGCGTCCTGACTCAGGCCGGCGGTGGTACGCACGTTGGTGTCGCCGTCGGTGAGCACCGCCAGGACCTGGAGGTCACTCCACGGGGCGTCCGGGTCGGTGGCCCCGGGCGGAAGGGTCGCGGACAGCCCGATCCTTGCCGACACCCAGTCCTCGTGCTGGGCGACCCCAAGGGCCACCGTCCGCTGAGGGGTCGAGTACGCCGATGTGTCGAGGAGATCACGGCTGCCGTCGAGCAATTTGAGGGAGGCCGAGGTCACCCGCAGAGTGACCGGGCGGTTGAGTCGCTTGTACGGATAGAACTTCATGCCTCACTCCCCTGTGCCGGCACGGAGTTCGAGAACGAGCCGCGTGAGTTCGGTGCGGACCGGATGACTGGTGGGATCGGTGGCGCCCCGGAAGACGGCCTTTCGGGCACCCGGCGTGAAGTGGAGTGTGCCGTCCGTGACCTCACAGCCCTCCACCGCGACGAGTTCGGCCCAATCGAGCCTGGGGCCGCCGCCCGAGCGGACGTCCACCAGCACCACCGGGGTCATTGCGGGCAGTTCGTCGGCGCGCGGAAGTTTCACCTCGGCGGTGATCCGCCACTCCCGGTTCTCACCGATCTCGGCGTTGAGCTCGTCCAAGGCCGGCAGGGCCTTCCCGCCGGCGACACGCTTGGGCGCGCCGCCCCTGGCCGGGACGGTGAGCTTCTTGCGCAGTTTGGCGCTTTCCTGGGACCCGGGACGCTTCTTACGGACGACCAGTTCCTTCACCGCGGCGTTGACCTCGGTGGTCAGTCCGGCAATGCGATGGTGCGCACTGTGTGACCAGCGAAGAGTCAGTTCCTCGGTCTGTCCCCAACGATCGTGCTCGGGAGGCTCTGCGGCCCGCAGGAACTCCTCGGCGTCCTCGGCGAAAGCCGCCGACTCCCCGGCGGCCTGCCCCAGCAAAAGCACCCCCTGAAATTGAGTGACGCCCAACGGCAGTCCGAAGACTCCTGACTTCCTGATCGTCATCCGGTTACCGCGCAACGAGTGGACCTGGTTCGGCGGACCGTCCTTGTCCTCGGCCTCCGTCACCAGGAGAACCCCTTGGTGCGTGCCGAGCGTGCCACGGCGTCCTCCGGAGAGCGGCAGCCGGAGCGGGATCGTGCGAAGGGCGACCTGCCCCGACTCGGTGAGCCGGTCCACTGTCCTGCCTTCGTAGAAGGCGCGCAGCGCCCGGGTCCGCGAAGGCTGGGTGTCGGTGGGGTCGACCTTCTCCTCCTCGATGACGACTTGATCGTTACGCAATGTGCGTACCGAGGTCTCCAGGAGCGGGAGTCGGGCGCCGCCCCCGGTCATGGCCGCCCAGAAATCGCGGCTCAAGGCCTCGACCAGGCGTCGGTGCATGACGCGGATGTCGTGGGTCCCGTCATCGTTCCCGCTCTCCTCCTCAACGTCCGACGTGGCCTGGTCCAGGCTCGCCACATCGTGCGCGCCGACGATGAGGAAGGAGGTGCCGGGCTCGTCGCTGTCCCGGGTGAGATGAAGACGTTCGACCGTCTCCTCGTCCGCCCACCAGGAGCGAACCACCTCCGCGTTGTGCGTCTCGGGGTCAGGGCGCCCCAACCATGCGGGACCGGCCCAGGACCGGCCGTCGACGGAACGCCACGGCAGCTCCAAGCGCCCGATGACACGGCGCTCGGTGCGCCCTTCGTGCGGCGCGGAGAGCGTGGAGTTGATCAACACCATGCCCAACGCGCTGGTCGCCCAGAGCGTCGCTTTACCGAGTCCGTAGGAGCCGCCCGCACCCCGTCCCGACTTGAGGCTCTCCAACTGCCGACGGACCACGGCCGCGAACTTGCCGTCGCCGTAGTCGTCGCCGGTGAGGCCGGATGCGTTGTAGTCGTCGACTCGCAGAAGGATCAGGCGCCCCTTCTCGAACATGTCGCGTACCCCGGCATCCACGACACGGCCGACCT
This sequence comes from Streptomyces sp. NPDC055962, assembly GCF_042270185.1. Lineage (NCBI taxonomy): Bacteria > Bacillati > Actinomycetota > Actinomycetes > Kitasatosporales > Streptomycetaceae > Streptomyces > Streptomyces sp. NPDC055962. Next base: position 215,064 of record NZ_JBHJYN010000002.1, on the reverse strand, counting down.
TCTGGTCGGCGGCGGACTCGGAGACCGCGGCGTAGTGAGCGTGCAGCTCGTCCCAGAGGACGGCGGCACGGAACGCCTCAAGCTTCTCGCCGGTGAGTTCATGGATCGTGTAACGGACCCGCACCGGGCGACCGTTCTCGACGAGCCGCTCGTCGAGACTGTTCTGGCAGGTCTCGCGGGCGAGCACCTGAACGTCCGCGTCGAAGGCGAAGGCCGCGGCGTTGCCGCCGTCACGCCCGCCGTCCCGGTAACCGGGCCTGTGGTACCAGGTGACGGGAAGGCCGGCCTGGGTGTCGGTGGTACGCGCGTGCACGGTGCCCAGGTCCGTGCCGAGCGCCTTGGCGATCTGCACCATGACGGTGGGGCGGGGCACCGAACGCTTGGTGATCCAGGCCGAGACCGCCGCTCGCGTCAGGTTCAGCTCCTGCGCCAGATCCGCCTGACTCTTGTTCGCGATCTTGAGCTGTCGAGCCAACCATGGCCCGAAGTCCTCGCCGGCATCCATGTGGTCTCCCACCCCTTGCCCTCCTGCCGTTGTGCTCACGGTCATGGACAGGCTAATTTGACGTCTGCACACACGTCAACCAACGCTTGACCGGCCCGCGAGGGTGCCATGGAGTGAGCGAACGACTCCGATCGCACCAGATGCATCGATGTGCGGACGTGGTCACAACACCCCCTGCACGGCGCCGCCACTCCCTCCGTGACCGAAATCCCTCCTACCGACATCCGGAAAAGCGGAAAGATTCACTCCGAATGCCGATCGGGAATGGCCGTAGCCCGACCGGGTGAACTCTGATAGCGTCCATGGCGGCGGGATCCCCGTTTCACTCAGGAACTCCTCCGTCACTACAGGTGAGTTATGCCCTTTCACGTCCACCCAACTCCACGACGCTGAGCCACCGGAAACAACACGGAGGGCACGAAGCTTCCCGGCGAGATAAATTCTTGCTCATTTCCTGTTGCGCGAAATGAAGCGAAATCAGCTTCTCCAAGCGGCCCGCATGACCGTCGAAGAATTCGATGCACCCTCAGGCTCCGATGCAGCAGAAGCCCCCGACCGACCCTGTGCGGACGGACTTCCCGACTCGACGCCTCACAGGCATGTGAAGCCACATCACCCCAGTTCAGCCCCTTTCTGCCGCACTCCGTCCAGCTGCCCACCGCAGGAGTCGTGAAAACTGTGTCCGATTTCGAATCTCCGGTCATTCGCACAGTCCTCGAACAGTCCTCCCGTGTTCTGCAGACCTACGAAGTCGACCCCGGCCTCATTCCCGAGCATGCGAACGGAGAGCGCCGCATCACCAAGGGTGGATACGGTGACCGCCAATTGTTCGAGCTGGTACAGAATGCCGCCGATGAAATCGCCGACGCCCCGGGAGGGACCGCGCACGTCGTTCTCACCCAGACCCACTTGTACTGTGCCAACGAAGGTTCGCCGGTCACTCCTGAAGGTGCCGAAACAATTCTTCGTATGAGCATGTCGCGCAAGCGCGGCGGCCAGATCGGCCGCTTCGGTGTAGGCGTCAAATCCGTCCTGGTCGTCACCGACGCTCCACAGTTCTTCAGCGAAACCGGGTCATTCGGTTTCGACCGCGAATGGTCCCTACGGAAGATCCGTTCGGTTCCCGGCGTGCGGGAGCAGTTGGGCGAGAGGTTCGAGGCACCGGTCCTGCGCATGGCGCGCCCCCTCGACTCGGCCGTCGAACGTGCCGAAGACCCGATACTGGACGAGTTGCTCGGCTGGGCCACCACAGTCGTCCGACTACGTCTACTCCCCGGCGCCGCAGCCAAGTTGGCACTGGACATGCACGGCGGACGTACAGCTGCGGGGGCTGCACGCGAGGAATTCCCCCTGGGCTTCCAGCTCCTCTCCCCCCACGTGGCGAAGGTCGTCCTCGAGGACCGCCGGCCGCTGCCCGCCGTCCGCCGTGTGCTGACCACCGAACGGTCCGGGAACCTGCACACGGTGGTGGAGGAGCGGACGGGTAGACCGACTGCCGGCGCCGGTTGGAGAGTCTTCTCGTCCTCGCACGAACCCGGTCCTGCTGCCCGCTCCGACGCCGGTGAGCTGCACGACCGTCTCACTCTGGACCTCGCCTGGGCGGTACCTGCGCTACAGAGGGACGCGAAGTCAGGACTCCACGTCAGTTCGCAGGCGCGAGGGCGCGGACGCTTCTGGTCCTTCTTCCCCACCAAGTACGAGATGTCTCTGAGCGGCATCCTCAACGGCGCCTGGAAGACCAACGAGGACCGACAGAATCTGCTCGACTCGTCCGCCTTCAACGAAGAGATGATCAGGGTCTCCGCGACCCTGGTGATCGACTCCCTCCCAGGGCTGGCTCCCGCCGAGGACCCCGCCGCATACCTTCCACTGCTGCCCGGCCGTGTGAAGGAAGCCATCAGCTGGGCCGACGAGTTCCTGACCAAGGAGATCTGGCAGCGGTCAGCCGTCCGCCCCTCGCTGCCCGACCAGGAGGGTGTTCTGCGCGTCCCGACCGAGCTGCGCGTCCCGCCTCGCCTCGACAAGGACCGTCACGCGGGTTGGATGCGGATGTGGCACGAGGCATCCGGTCGTCCCTCGGACTGGTTGCACCCGAAGGCCGAGGCCGACACGTTGCGTACCGGCAAGGTCGAGCACATTCTCGGTGCGGCGGGCCACGAGCGGTCCGACGTGCGCTCCTGGTTGGAGGCCCTGGTGGGGTGCGGAACGGCGGAGGCGTCCGCGACAGCGATCCGCATCCTCGCCGACATGGTCAAGGCCGGCTCGTCCTGCGCCACGGAGGCCCGCAGGGCGAAGATCGTGCTCACCGAGGAGCACGGACTCGTCCCCCCTGTCCCCGGCCAGGTGTTCCGCCGCGCCGACGAGGACGGACTGCGCGAGTCCTTGGTGTACGTGGCCGGCGAGATCGCGCGTGACTCCGAACTCGCCACCGCGCTCGACCTTCTCGGCGTCCGCGAGGCCGATGCCGAGGGTCGGTTCATCAGCGTGCTCGACCAAGGCTTCAAGGGCTATGGAGGTGCCGAATGGGAGCACTTCTGGAACCTCTTCCGCCAGGCCGGCGGACGACGGTTGACCCACACCATGCTCAAGCACCTGCCGAACGCCCGCGAGACACTTCGCGTGCGAACGGCGGACGGTAGGTTCCGCCCGGTGCGCGACTGCATGCTGCCCGGCGCGGTGGTCGACGCGGAACGCGACCCGAGCATCGCTGTCGACACGGCGTACCACTCCGACGACCTCGCCTTCTTCCGAGAAATCGGCTTGCGTGAGCGTCCGTCGAGTGCGGTGCGTCCGGAGGGCGAGGACTGGTTCGAGCAGTACCGGGAGGCGGTCCACGCGTCCTATCTGCGGAGCCTGGATCAGCGAGCTCCCCGGCCCACCATCAACCGGATGAAGTTGGAGGGACCCGCGATCGGTGGCCCCCTGCACCTCTTCCGGTCGCTCTCCGAAGAGTCCCGCGCTGCCTTCCTGAAGGCGCTCGCGGACGACGCGGTCCTGGACAACTGGACGCGTCAGATCGGTGCACAGTCGAGCACCCGGCAAGCCGTGATGTCGCCCATCCGTTGGATGCTCAGGAAGTACGGCACCGTCTCCACCTCCCAGGGGATCAAGTCCCTGGGCGAGGCGGTCGGGCCCCAGCTCGCCGCGTACCGCGACGTACTGCCGGTCGCCGACATCTCCCCCGAGAAGGCACGCAAGCTACGCCTTCCCACCACGGTCGACGACGTTCCCGCCGAACGCTGGGAGAAGCTCCTCTCCGAGGTGACTCGGAGCGAGGACGACCTCTTCGTGGGCAACACCTACGTGATGCTCACCCGATTCGGTGCGGACTTCCCCGAGGGCTCCCTGACCCGCTGTCGGATCGGAGACTCCTGGGACACCCGTGCCGACGAGGAGATCACCGTCGCGGTCGGTCCGAGCGAGTACCGCGCCTTGCGCGCGGAACTGCTCCCTGCCCTGCTCGTGACGTCGCCCGATGACGCCGAGCTGATGGTCCAGAAGTGGGGCATGAAGCGCTGTGCCGACGCCATCACCCGAGAGACCCGCGAAGTTCCGGACGGCGAACCGGTCCCGCTCGTGGAGCTGTTCCCCGCGCTGCGCCAGAGACTGAACAGCGGGAACCGGAACACGGTCGTTCAACGGTGCACCGAACTGGAAGTGGTGACCCGGACCGAGAACGGTACGAAGGCCCACCCCCTCGACGCCGTACGCCGGGGCGACACGATCAAGGTCGGCGTGCCCCTGGCCGTCGAACCCATGCTGCGGCTGATCGACCGCGAGCTGAAGCTCGGGCTCGGCACCGCAGGTTGCCGTGCGGTGTTGGAACACCAGGAACGCATGGCGCGGGACAACGAGAAGCAGGCGGCGCTCAAAGCCGTACGCGACACCGACGACGTGGTCGCCAAGATCAGCCTGCTGATCGGTGCGGAAGCCCTGCGCACGGGGCTGCCCGACGGGCTGATGGATGCCGAGTTGCACGCGTCCGAAGGCGCGGAGCCCTCCGGCCATCGGATCGCACAGATGGCCTTCAACTCGCACGGCGACGGAGTGCTCCAGCAACATGCCCGGGACATCCAGGCCAGATTCCCCCACGCACCTGTGGCTTACGGAGGTTCCTCGACGGCCGTCGCCTTCGTTTCGGACCTGAAGCTACCGGCGGCCTTCGCCGGCACCAGGGCACCATCGCTTCCCGCCTTCGAGACGGTGGACGGCCCCCGCGACTTCCCCCACCTCCACGAGTACCAGGAGGACCTCGTCCGCAACATCACCACCCTTCTCGACCGGCTGGCTCCCCAGCGCGCCATGCTCTCGCTGCCGACCGGCGCAGGCAAGACACGAGTGGCATCCGAGGCCGTGATCCGCTGGGTGAAGCGGGTGGGTGACCTGGGAGGCCCGCTGCTGTGGATCGCACAGACCGAGGAGCTGTGCGAACAGGCCGTGCAGAGCTGGAAGTTCGTCTGGAGCAAGGTGGGCGCGGAGCGGCCCCTCACCATCAGTCGACTGTGGAACACCCATGAGGTGGGGAACGTCGTCGAGCACCCGCATCTGGTGGTGGCCACGGATGCCAAGCTGGAACGATGCCTGGGTACCGATCAGTACGCCTGGCTCCGGCAGGCCTCCCTCGTGATCGTCGACGAGGCCCACACCGCGATCTCCAAGCGGTACACGGAGATCCTGGCTCGGCTGGGACTCACCCAGTACGAGACCGGACGGCACCTGCTCGGCCTGACCGCCACCCCGTTCCGCAACACCAACGAGGACGAAACGCGCCGACTGGTCAACAGGTTCGGCAACCGGCGCCTCGACCAGGGCGTCTTTCCGTCCGGTGAGCCGTATCGGGACCTCCAGGACTGGGGCATGCTCGCGCAGGTGGAGCATCGCACCTTGGAAGGGGGGCAGATCGAGCTGAAGCCCGAGGAGAAGGCTCAGGCCGACCGGATGGCGACGCTCTCCCGCGCCGCCGAGCAGCGACTCGCCGACGACCACGCGCGTAGTCGCCGCATCGTCGACGAGGTGGCCGGCCTCCCGGAGGACTGGCCGACGCTGCTCTTCGCCACCTCCGTGGATCACGCCAAGTATCTGGCGGCCATGCTCAACGACCGCGGGATCCCGGCTGCAGCCGTCGACTCGACCTCCACCACCCAGGATCGTCGTCGGCGGATCGAGGACTTCCGCGCGGGCCGAATCCGGGTCCTCACCAACTACGGCGTTCTGACACAGGGGTTCGACGCTCCCGCGACACGGGTCGTGGTCGTCGCCCGGCCTGTGTACAGCACCAACGTCTACCAGCAGATGATCGGTCGTGGCCTGCGAGGTCCGCTCAACGGGGGCAAGGACACGTGCCTGATCCTCAACGTCAGCGACAACATCGCGAACTTCGACACCACGCTGGCCTTCACCCAGTTCGAACACCTCTGGAGCAGGAAGTGATCGACGCCTACCTCGACAGCCCTCCGCTGACCGACGAGCAAAGGGCCGTGGTCGAGCAGCCCTGGGACGCCCGTGTGCTGGTCACGGCCGGGGCAGGGGCCGGAAAGACGCACACCCTGGTGCGTCGACTCGACGCACTGTGCGGGCACGAGGACCCGGAGGAGTCGTTGGATGCCGCAGACATCCTCGTACTCACCTTCTCGCGGGCCGCCGCACGCGAGCTGCGCGAACGAATCGCCCGACACGGCGAGCGGGCCCGCCGGGTGCGTGCTCAGACCTTCGACGCATGGGCGTACGGGGTGCTGGTCCAGGCGTATCCGGACGGTGAGTGGGGTGCGTCAGGCTTCGACGAGCGGATCAGAGCCGCGACCGACGCGATCGAGAAGGGGGCCTTGGAGGCCGGCGACGCCGTACCGCCCACCCATGTGGTGATCGACGAGGTGCAGGATCTGTTGGGCGATCGACGAGAACTGGTGGAGGCGCTGCTCGACCGTTACCAGGACAGTTGCGGCTTCACCCTGGTCGGCGACGCCGCCCAGTCCGTCTACGGCTTCCAGATCGAGGACCCGGCCGAACGTGCCGCCGAGACCCACCGCTTCTTCGACTGGCTGCGCTGTTCGTACCCGGATGATCTGGTGGAACTGCATCTCACCCGGAACTTCCGCGCCACGACCGCCGAGGCCCGGATCGGGTTGGCGCTCGGCCCTCGTCTCCAGCAACTCAGCGATTCGGACGAGGCAGGAGCGCTCTACACCGAACTGCGCACTCTGCTTCTGGACCCGGCGAACGCGCTGGGTGACCTCGCCGACAGCTTCACGCTGGACGGTCTTCGCGACCTCGAAGACACGTGTGCCATCCTCACCCGGGACAACCGGGAGGCGCTCGTGGTCTCCGGTCTGTTGCACGCGCGCGGCATCGACCATCGGCTGCGGCGCCCTCTGGAAGAACGTCCGGTGCCCTACTGGGTGGCCGAGCTGCTTCGACGCACGCACGCGACCGGTCTCGCCGAGGACCGGTTCCGCTCACTGCTCGCCGAGATCCCGCTGTCGTACGAGCCGAACGCGACCGCCCTGTGGACCGTTCTCCGTCGGGCCGCGCGCGGGCCCGGACGGAATGTGCTCGATCTCGACCGGCTGCGGCGCTCCGTCGTCGGCGGCCGCTTCCCCGACGAAGCGGCCGATCCGGAGGTCGCGCGGATCGTCGTCTCCACCGTCCATCGCGCCAAAGGTCTGGAGTTCGATCGAGTGATCGTCCTGACCCCGCCGTCCGTCGCCGAACTCCACAAGCGGTACAAGGCAGAGGTGGACGTCCCGGCCGAGGTCCGAGCCCTGTACGTGGCGATGACACGCGCTCGCCAGGACCTCTACCACACGGGCTCCCCCGAGCTGCCGATCCTGAGGCGAGCAGGAGGCAGAAGCGGCAGCCGCCGTTACGTCGGTGGGTGGCGGTCGTACGACAGGTACGGCGTCGTCGCCGAGGCCCGTGACGTCTCCCGGGACAACCCACCCGGACACGGGACCGACGCCGTGGCGACGCAGACCTATCTCCTGGAGAAGGTCCGGCCGGGGCACGAGGTGGTGTGGCACCGACGGCACGAACTGCCGATGGGCGAGTTCCAGAGCCCGCCGTACGCGCTGATGCACGACGGGCGGGAGATCGGTGAGGCCTCGGAGCAGTTTCGCAAGGAGTTGTTCCAGGTGCAGAAGGTGAGTCGGACATGGGATCCGTGGTGGCCCGAGGAGATCCACGGCGCACGGATCGACACCCTTGAGACCGTGTCCGGCAGTGCCGCTGCGGGTGCCAACAGCGGCCTCGGCGACCGAGGTGTGTGGATCGCCCCCAGGATCGCCGGTATCGGGCGGTTCCGGCGGGCCGACGACGACAGGGAGCAGGGAGCATGACGCACGTGGAAGACCGGCACTCCGAGCACTACCGGGTCCGGGACGAGGAACTCCTGGCGGGGCTCCGCCGGGAACTCCTCGGTCCCGCCCACGACGCCCCGCCGGACGACCGGGCCGAAGTCCTCACCCAGGACGCACCGATCGACCGCTATCTGACCGGTGTGCTGTACCCGCGGGCCTCCAAGGAGAGGAAGGCCGAGATCGCCGCAGAACAGGAAGGGCCGGACACCACACCCGTGACTTCCCGCGGTTTCGCCGAGGACTCCGACGCCGAGCAGGATGTCGGCGCGTCCGGGGACAGGCGCCCCTCCTCCATGGGCCTGACGTTCGCGGTCGATCCGGCAATAAGCCGGTCGATCGTCATCTCGTCCCGCGCTGCCGTCTACGAGCCCACGGACGCGGACGGCCAAGCGACTCCCGCCCGTCGGGCCGAGGCCCGCACCACCGCCCAGCAGCACGAGCACTGGCGACGCAGGGAGTTGCAGCTCCCGGACCTGCCCATCGATGTGACCACCCCAGCAACGACAGGACCCGTCGAACTCCTCGCCGGGAAGGTCGCACTTCACGTCATCGTCCGACGCCCCGACCGGAGGAACGACACGGTCACGGTCACGGTCACGTTGATCAACAAGCAGAAGATCGGTGAGCGGGATCTCCAGGACGCCTTCTCGCTCTTCCAGTGCGGATTGACGGTCCGGGCCGCCGACGGCTCCACCGCGTTCGTCGAGCGTCCTGCACCGTTCGCCGCCCACGATCCGGAGATCGCCACGAGCCGTCTCCTCCATCGTCACGCACCGACCTTCGCGGTCGGGCACGGCTGCTCCGCCGCATGGGACTGGACTCCGCCGCCGGTCGGCGTGACCGACACCGTCAAAGCCGCCGTGACGGAGGTGAGGAGCGAATTCGTGCCCAGCGTGGAGGTGCTTCTCACGGACTCCAACCCGGAGATCGACAGTTCGTCCCTGGCCATGCTGGGACTGGCCGAGAAGCCCGATGTCGAAGTCCTCGACGCTCTGGAAGAACTCGCGAGGGGGTACGAACACTGGATCGATCGGAAGTCGGCCGAGGTCGACGCTCTGACGCATGACACCCACGTCGAGCCGGCCCGGGGCCAGGTCGAGGTCTGCCGCGAGGCGCTCGACCGTATCCGCGAGGGCATAGGGCTGCTGCGCGCGAAGTCCGACCTGATGCACGCCTTCCGGCTGGCAAACCGGGCCATGGCCGACCAGCGCGCCCGCAGCAAATGGATCAAGGAAGGGCGCGTCGGTGCTCCCGACCCGACGGCCGGCGAATGGCGTCCGTTCCAGATCGCTTTCATGTTGCTCTGTCTGGCCGGTATCGACGATCGCAAGCACCCCGACCGCAAGATCTCAGATCTTCTGTGGTTCCCCACCGGTGGTGGCAAGACGGAGGCCTATCTCGGGCTGATCGCCCTGACGTCCTTCCTGCGGCGCATCCGCCGGGGAGCGGACGGCGGCGGTGTCACCGTGCTCATGCGCTACACGCTCCGACTGCTCACCCTCCAACAGTTCGAGCGCGCGGCAACCCTTCTCTGTGCCATGGAACAGGTTCGCCGTCACACTCCTGAACTCGGCGACGAGGAATTCTCGGTCGGCATGTGGGTGGGGCGCTCCGCCACCCCCAACACCCTTGCCGTGGCCGGTGCCAAGCTCGAAGAACTGCGCGCGAACCTCGACAAGAGCCTCGCCACCGAGAACCCTGTCCAGTTGCACGCCTGCCCGTGGTGCGGGACCCGCCTCGACGCGCGGAACTACGAGGTCGACGAGCAGGCCATCCGCATGCACGTCCGCTGTACCGGCGCGGGTTGCGAATTCACCGACGGCTTGCCCGTCCACCTGATCGACGACACGGTGTACGACGCCCGACCGACGCTCGTCATCGCCACCGTGGACAAGTTCGCCTCGATGCCGTGGCGGCCTGCGACCTCGGCGCTCTTCAACCTCGACGATCCGGACGACCACACCCCTCCTCCGGAGTTGATCGTCCAGGACGAGCTGCATCTGATCTCGGGTCCGCTCGGGACGCTCACCGGTCTGTACGAGACCGCGGTGGACGCGCTCGCAGACAGCCCCAAGGTGATCGCCTCCACCGCGACGATCCGGCGCGCCGCCGAACAGGGCCGCCGTCTGTTCGCCCGGCACGTGAGACAGTTCCCTCCCGCCGGTCTGGACTCCCGCGACTCCTGGTTCGCCGTGGAGACACCGAGGGAGGAGAAGGCAAGCCGCCGCTACGTCGGTCTCCTGGCTCCGGGTACGAGCCAGTCCACCCTGTTGATCCGCACGTACGCCACGCTCCTGCACCGAGCCAAGCACGCGGGTACGTCGGACGGGGTACGCGACGCGTACTGGAGTCTCGTCGGCTACTTCAACAGCCTGCGACTGCTCTCCGCGGCAGAGCTCCAGGTCCGCGACGACGTGGTGGCCTATCTGGAGTTGCTCGCCGAACGTGAGGAAGTCACGGTCCGTACGGTGACCAACTACTCGGAGCTCACCAGTCGCATCGACGCCAGCGAGATCCCCACCCGGCTCAAGGGAATCGAGAGGAGACTCCCCGACGAGGACACCGTGGACGTCATGCTCGCCACGAACATGATCGCGGTGGGAGTGGACGTGGACCGCTTGGGGCTCATGGCAGTGATGGGTCAGCCGCAGACGACCGCCGAGTACATCCAGGCAACCAGCCGTGTCGGTCGTGCACACCCCGGGCTGGTGACGGTCATGCTCAACGCATCGCGTTCCCGGGACCGTTCGCACTACGAAGGCTTCCAGCACTTCCACTCGGCCCTGTACCGAGAAGTCGAGTCGACCTCCGTGACCCCGTTCTCGGTCCGGGCCCGCGAACGGGGCCTGCATGCGGTGGTCGTGGCTCTCGCCCGCATCATGATCCCCTCGGCCCGCCCCAACGAGAGCGCCGGCAAGGTCGAGTCCTACGTGGACGTCCTCGAAAGCCGAATCAAACCGGTCCTCATGAGCCGTGTGGACGCGGTCACCCCGGAGGAGAGCGAGGCCGTGTCCCACGGTTTCGACGAGTTCGTCGAGTGGTGGCGGAAGGAAGCCAGCAACCACAGCGGCCTGCTGTTCGAACCGAAGCGGGGCAGCCGTGCCCCGTCACTCCTGAAGGCGTACGACGACGAGTCCGGGGCCGCCGGTGCGTGGTCCACGCTGTGGAGCCTGCGCGATGTCGACGCCGAGACCGCCCTGTTCATGGAGGGAACCCGATGACCCCGCCCCCCGCCCGTAGGCGCCGGACCGCTGCTGGAGGCGGCACACCCGCTCACAGTCTTCCGAAGCGTGGCACCGTCCGCCGTGCCCAGGCGATCACCACGTACGGCGTCGGTTCCCTCATCGCGATGGACCAGGAGTCGTTCATCGTCTCCGGCCTGGACGATGCGGACCGGAGCTGGAACACCGACGAATCCCCGCGGATCAGCGAACGACGTCTCGCTCGGCTGCTCGGCGTCGACCACTTCCGTCTGCCGCCGGCGTCCGATGACGCCAGCAAGGACGGCCTCAGGGTCCGACGCTTCCCGTTGATGCATTCCTGCTCGGAGTGCAACGAACTCCGACTGCACGGCAACTTCAACCCGCCCGCCGGTCGCAGTGTCTGCGGCACCTGCGACGCCGACCTCATCCCCTCTCGTTTCGTGGTCGCATGCGAGGCCGGACACCTCGGCGAGTTCCCCTACTGGCAGTGGGTGCACCGCTCCACCGACCGTGGCTCCGCGTCGATCGGGACATGCGGGGGGACTCTCCAGCTGCGCTCGTCCGGGCGCACCTCCTCGCTCCGCTCGATCCTTGTCTCGTGCACCTGCGGGCAAGCCCGGGAGGTATCGATGGAGGGCTCCTTCCGCAGGAGCGCCTTGGGTGACCTGGGTCTCAAGTGCCAGGGCTCCCGACCGTGGCTCGGTACGTCCGTCCCCGTTCAGGGGTGCGGTCTGTCCCTGCGCACGCTCCAGCGCGGATCCTCCTCGGTGTGGCAGCCCGTGCTGAAGTCGGCGCTGTCCATCCCGCCGTGGAGCAACCGTCGAGAGGATCCCCTCGACGGCCACTGGGAGAAGCTCAGGAAGTACGACACCCGGGCGGCCGTCGCCATCTACCTCGACGCCGTCTTCGACGACGAGTGGCCCGTCTCCCTGGACGAGGTCATGGCGCTGCTGGCCGCCGAGCGCGAGGAAGATCCCGACGGAGAGGCGAATCCCGCCTTCGACCACCGCTACCGCGCTTTGCGCAACAAGGAGTACGAGCGTCTGCGCTCGGGCAACGAGGAGGGCGAACGCTCCCGCGACGAGCAGTTCGTCTGCGAGACCCCTCTGGGGGATCGGAGCGTGCTCGCCCCCCTCGGGGTCACCGGCCCGATGTTGGTCAAGAAGCTCCGCGAGGTGCGCGCCCTGAAGGCGTTCACCCGGCTCGTCGACGCCGGGTCGACGACCGAGGCCTCGGAGATGCCACTCTCCGAACGTCCCCTGCGCTGGCTTCCGGCGATGGAGGTCTGGGGCGAGGGGGTGTTCCTCCGACTGGACGAGGAGCGGCTCGAAACCTGGGAGAGGAGTGCGGCGGTGGCGGCCCGGGTCGAGAGGATGCGTAGCGCCCATCAGCGGGTGCTGGAGCAGCGAGCCGACGACCCGACCGCAGTCACCCCGTCGCCGGCCACTCCACGGATGGTCCTGCTGCACACCCTGGCCCATGTCCTCATCGACGAATGGAGTCTGGAGGCGGGCTATGCGGCCGCATCCCTGCGCGAGCGTCTGTACGCTGCCGACGACATGGCCGGGGTTCTCGTCTACACGGCGACGAGCGACTCCGCAGGCAGCCTCGGCGGCCTCGTTGCCCAGGGCGAACCGAACCGTCTCGACCGTTCGGTTCGCTCGGCCGTACGCCGAGCCCAGTGGTGCTCTGCGGATCCCCTCTGCGTCGAGTCCGAGGGCAGCGGCGTAGGAGGCATCAATCTCGCAGCGTGCCACGCATGCGTTCTGCTGCCGGAGACGAGCTGTGAACACAACAACGAACTGCTGGACAGGGCATTGTTGACGGGCACACCCGAAGACCCCACCACAGGGTTCTTCATCGAGGCCCTACGGCCCTGACACCTCGACGTGCCCCGGAGGGTCGGCGCTCGGTCACGGACCGCCGACCCTCTACTCAACTGCGCTTCCAGGAGCATGGCCGGCAAGTACCGCGCGGTCGGAGAGTAGCCGCCCTCCCACCGACTCCTCAGTCGCACAACCCTGCGGCAAGAACGGTGAACGCGGACCACGCAGAGAAGGAGACCGCCAGCCCTGTCCTCCGCGTGTCCTTCGAGTCCCGGACCAGCACAGCCCCGGGGCGTACTGCGACCTCGATGCAGTTGTCTCCTGAGCTGCCGCTGTAGCTGCTCCTGAACCACGCCGGCTCTGTGGTGCTCATAGTGCTCCTCGCATCTGCTCCAGCAGGCTTACTGTGGCTTCGCGGCCGAGGGCCTGCGAGCGCAGCTTGCCATAGCGCTGGAGCATGGCACTCACGTCTGCCGGTGACGTGATGAGAATGCTCGACTGCTGGCCCTCCGAGTAGCCGACCCATGCGTGCCGCGGAGTCTCAGCGAGGTACATCAGACCGTCGATACCCGCGTGGTCGTACTGGCACAGAGGCATCACCTGGATCTCGATGTTCCGCCGCCTTCCCTGTTCCAGCAGGTGATCCAGCAATTGGCGGGTGACGCCGGGGCCACCCATACGCCGCTCCAGGAGGGCCTGCTCGATGATGAAACTGAACGCGGTGTTCGGCCTGTCGGTCAGGAGCTGCTGGCGTTCCAGCCGAGCGATCACCTGGTGCTCGATCTGCTCGCCCGACAGAGGTGGCAGCCGTCGATCGAAGATGGCACGGATGTATGCCTCGGGCTGCAACAGCCCCGGGATCGCCCGGCACTCGTACGCGTACAGCGTGACCGCGTCCTCCTCGATCGCCGCCCACTGCAAGAACCACGACGCCAGCCCCACCTTCCGTGTCAGGCTCTTCGCCGCCGCCACCAGCACCCGTGCCGCCGTCGCCCCCAGGGCCTCCTCCGAGCGGTCCAGCAGCTCCCTCGGAGGGAATCGCTTGCCCTGCTCGATCTTGGCGATGTACGCCGCCGAGTACTTCACCTGGCGTGCGAACTGCTCCTGCGTCAGACCGGCTTCGTCCCGCAGGGCCTTGAGTACCGCCCCGAACGTCTTGAGGCTGTCGGACAGCTCAGGCTCGCCCCCGCCCGCGCCGCCGCCCGTGCCACCGCCGTTGTCCGTAGCCATTCGCGCTCGTATCTCCCCATGCCGGGCCCGCCCGCGGAGCCCACCCGTGCCGTACCTGCGACGTCCGCGCTGCGCCACGCATGGCCGCGTTCATGGTTACGTAACGTGACTCCCCCAGTCCAGCGGGTACACCAGTACAAGTAGATCTGTATCGGTGCCGTGCCTGCCGCGAGGCCCCGCCTCCGCGCCAGGCTGGGTCCCATGCCAGCCCCTCACGCCCATCCCCCCGTCACCACGCGCGTGTTCATCCAGCGCTTCTCCGCCACCCGGCGCGGGGCGCGCCTCGCGCGCCTGCTCGCCGGGCTCCAGCTCGTCGAGTGGGGGCATCCGCGCGGGACGGATCACCATGACGCGGTCACGCTCGTGGTCGCCGAGCTCGCTGCGAACGCCGTACTGCACGGCCGCGTCCCCGGCAGGGATTTCGCCCTGCTCATCCGGCACGACGACGACCGGCGCGTCATCCGTATCGAGGTGTCCGACACCCACCCGGCCAGGCCCGTCCTCGTCGTGCCGGGCTCCGACGAGGACCGCGGCCGGGGGCTGGTCCTCGTCGATGCCCTCGCCACCCGCTGGGGCGTCCATGACCGCGTAGGCCCTGGCAAGACGGTCTGGGTGGAGTACGCCCTCCCCAGACGGGCCCATCGGGTACGGCGTGGCGAGCACCATGCGCTCGGCCACGCGTCACCGTAGGGCCTGTCGTCACCCCGCCCCAGGACCGGGGCCAGGCGTGGGCCCGCGAGGTGGCGGTTCGTCCGGCGGCCGGGGAAGGAAGTTGATCTCTTCGTCCATCAGTTCCGTACGGGACCAGGTCCGGTAGTCCGCCGGAGGGATGTCTGCGTTCGGCCAATACGGGTCGGCCGGCGTGTAGCTGTCCTCGGTGAGGCCGGCGACCTGCAGCAGATCCAGGAGCATGCGCTGCGTAAGGGGCTCGTCCAGATAATCGGCGGCGTCCTCGGCTCCCCATCGGACCACTGTCTCGGCTGCCCGGGCGAGTCCCTCCACGCTGGCTGTGGGAAAAGCCAGGGCGAGGGAGACCTTCACGATCTCGACGGCGTCCTCTCCACGCACGGTCTACCGCCTCCTTTCGCAGACGATGCAGAGTCCGACAAGGGCAGTGAAGAGCAATCCCATCTTGCTCGTGTTCTGGGCCTGGCGCAGGCACTCGCGCCGGTCGAGGTGGGCGTACTGCGGGGTGGACATGATGTCCCGGACGTAGACCTCCCAGTGGTCCTGCGCCCGCTTCCAGTCGTTGCGGTGGGCGACCCGGACCCAGGCGTCGACGAACTGCTGCCGGGCGTGGCTTCCGTGAAAGTAGGGCCTGAGGTCGTCGATCAGCCCGGGCGGCCTCAGTCGCTGCCCCCATGTGCGCTGCCGGAAAAGCGAGTTGGCGGAGATCGACTTCACGCTGCCGATACGCGTCGTGATCACATGTCCGGTGAAGCCACCGATGATGGCCGGGACCAGGAGCCAACCGAGCAGAGACAGTGCCCAGAGCAGGGTGTGCTCGGGCGCATCGATGAGTGTGAAGACCTTGTACACCTGGCTGGGACTGCCGGCTCTGGCAGCGAAGAAGTACAGCGTCAGCAGGGCGAGGGCGGTGGTGACACCCCACTCCAGCACCCACTGCGTGACGCCCTTCAGCGCTTTTCGCGATCTCCAGGCGCGGCGCAGTCGCGCTGTGAGTCCGGCCCCGCCTGGCGGCAGGTGCAAGTGACTCGGGACAGGAACAGGACCGTGCACCAACTGTCGCCCCCCGGCGGGTCGAAGTGACGGTTACCGCCACTGCGCGCATCACGCTCCCCGGCTGCCGCAATCGGCATCACCAGGCGAAGGTCAGGATAAGCGGTTCATCGCCCCTCGCCGGTCCTCGCGGAGAGGCCCTTCCGCGACCGAGCGGGCATCGCCGCGTCCCCTTCCTTCGGCACAGCCCAGCCGCACCGCGGCCATGGCGTGGTGGTCTCCGCCCTCGCCCCGGTACGGCCGGGCCCGAAGCCTGGCAGAAGTGCGCTTCCAGGACCTGTCCGGCCGATCACTCCAGGTGCGCCGGGGCGAGTAGCCGCTCGTGCTGTCCCAGTGAGGGCTGGAATCACGACTACAGGAATGTCAGCGGGATGAGGTCAGGGCGCGAAGTACCAGCAATACAGGCTCGGGCCTCTCTCCGCACGACTGATGGCGAGGGCTGACAGACGCTCAAGCAGGTCGACGGCACTGCTCGGCCTGATCTCATCGCCCATCGCGGAGACGGTCTTGGCCCACGTGAGAGCGGTAGTTCTGAGCTGATCCGCTCTTGCACCGGCCAAGGCCGTCGAGAGCGCCTGCGGAACAGCGAAGACAGTGAAGCCATCGTTGGCCATGGGCACCACGTACCGGAGCGGACTTTCCGCCCCCGTCAACAGAGCTTCCCACCTCGGAACTGCGTCATCCGGATAGATGCCGTCACACAGCACAGCAGGAAAATCATGGCTCTTGCGCGGTCCTACCCGCACTGCTGACTTGTCGCCTTCAGCGAGAAAGAACTCTCCTACAAGCACCATCCGCTGATTCTGACAGCCAGGCCGCCCGCCTACGCAAAGGCTCACGCGGCGGGCGTGCACCCGGCTTCGACGAGGGCCGCTACAGAATGCGCAACACCGTCGAGCGATCGATCAACCGCCTGAAACAGTTCCGGGCGGTCGCCACACGCTACGACAAGCGCGGCTACGTCGGCCTCGGCACCGCAACCGCCGCCGCTCTCGTCATCTGGCTCCGCACGTGATCGCCCGGACAGCCCCAGGCGCCATCTGACATGTCCGGATGACCTCGCACCTCGAAGCGGACCATCGGCGAGTTCGCGGCAGCGACACCGACGAGTGCGACGCCTCCGAGGGCCCAGCGGACGATGGCGCCGGTGCGATACCCGGTCGGTGCAGGGGTGGTTGTCGCGGCTCTCTAGGTCATACGGGGACGTCAGGCCGGTGAGGAGTGCCGCGGATGGGCCCGGCCACCCCGCGCGGAGTGGGTACGCGTACTCAGCCGCCCCGCGGACACCGCGTATCCCGTGAGGATGCGGGGCCCACAGGACTACGCCCAAGGTGCCGGTCCCCGCTGGGTCCGAAGCCCGATTCCGTTGCCCTTGGGCGGAGTTAGCGTCACTCCATGCGTATCGGACTTCTCGGCACAGGCAACGTCGCCCAAGCACTCGCCCAAGGCTGGAACGCCGCTGGACATGACGTACTCCTCGGCTCCCGCCACCCCGAGGAACGGAAGGAGTCAGACCTTCCGGTGGCAGGACTCCCTGAGACGGCGGCCCACGCGGAAGTACTGGTCAACGCCACCCCGGGAGCGGTCTCCGTGGAGCTGCTGCGCTCCATCGGGGCACCGGCGCTGGCCGGCACCCTGCTGATCGATGTCGGGGTCGGCCTCTCCGACGACTTCACCGAGCTCTCGCACCCCAACAGCAGCCTGGGCGAACAGATCCAGGAGGCCTTCCCTCTGACCCCCGTCGTCAAGACGCTGTGCACCATGGACTCCACCGTGATGACCGCCCCGGACGGACTCGCCGGTCCGAGCACCGTCTTCCTCTCCGGCGACGACCCCGAGGCCAAGCGCACCACAGGCCGGCTGCTCGCCGACCTCGGCTGGCCCTCGTCGTCCCAGCTGGACCTCGGTGGCATCACCACCGCACGCGGCCAGGAGCACTTCGCCCTGCTCTTCATGGGCATCGCGAACGGCCTGGGATCCCACACGTTCAACATCAGCGTGGTGCCCCGTCCCGCACAGACCTCGTAGGCAGGCCCCGACCAGCCTGTCGGCCCGTCGGCCTCTCAGCCCGTCGACCTCTCAGCCCATCGGCCTCTCAACCCGTCAGCCCGTCAACCCGTCAACCCGTCAGCCCGTCAGCCCGTCAGCCCGTCGTCAGGATCTCGACGCCGCGTTCCGTGAGCTGCCCGATCACCGGGTCGTGCGGGCCGGCGTCGGTGATCAGTCCGCTGATCTCCTCCCAGGGCAGGACACGGAACCGCGACGCGGTGCCGATCTTCTCGGAGGAGGCGAGGACGTACGTGTCCGCCGCCCGCGCGGCCAGGGCGCGCTTCATCGCCGCCTCGTCGGCGTCACCGGTGGTCAGTCCCGCTTCGGGGTGCACGCCGGTGACGCCGAGGAGGCAGAGATCTGCGGAGACGTTCTGTGCCGCTTCGACCGCCGCCGCGCCGCAGGCGACCGCCGAGTGCTTGAAGATCCGGCCGCCGAGCAGGAAGACCTCCGCGCGGGGATGGTCGATCAGGGCCGCGGCGATCGTCGGGCTGTGCGTGATCACGGTGCACTCCAGCTCGCGCGGGAGGGCGTGGACGACGGCGAGGGCGGTGGTTCCGCCGTCGAGGATCAGCGTGCCGCCCGGCCTCACCAGCCCGGCGGCCGTCGCTGCCACCTTGCGCTTGCCGTCGGGGGCCACGGTCTGCCGGGCCTTGTAGTTCACCACGGCGGGGGACGCCGGCAGTGCGCCGCCGTAGACCCGTTGGCACAGCCCCTCGCCCGCGAGGTCCCGGAGGTCGCGCCGCACGCTGTCCTCGGAGATCCCCAGCTCGGAGGCGACATCCTTGGCCACGATCTTGCCCTCGCGGGCGAGCAGACCCAGCAGGTGGTCGCGCCGTTCAGCAGCCAGCATTTCGCACTCTCTCCCGTTGTTGCACGTTTCTGCATGTATGGTAGCGCGTCATGACCGACAAGCCCATGCTCATCCTCATCGCCGGGCCCTACCGGTCCGGCACCGACGGCAATCCTCAGGCCATGGCCGACAACCTCGCACGACTCGAAGCAGCCGCGTGGCCGGTCTTCGCCGCCGGCCACCTCCCCGTGATCGGCGAGTGGATCGCGCTGCCCGTCCTGCACTCGGCGGGCGCCGGCCCCACCGACCCCCTCGCCGACCAGGTGCTCTATCCCACCGCCCAGCGCCTGCTCACCCACTGCGACGCCGTGTTGCGCCTGCCCGGCGACTCCGCCGGAGCCGACCAGGATGTCGCCACCGCCCGTCGCCTGGGCCTGCCCGTCTACGACGACGTGGCGCAGATCCCGACCCGCACCCCGCAGGAGGCCGCGTGAACACCCGCTCCGACGCTTTCGGTCATCGCGGGCACGGCGACCTCGCCCCCCACGACCACCGCGCCGGTCCCGGCATCGACACCCCCGACCACCGCGGACGCACTGGCCTCGACCGTGCCGGGCGCGGGCTGGACCGCAACCCCGACGTCATCGTCCGCGACGTCGAACTCACCTCGCAGGGCTGGCACGTGCTGCGGCGCACCACCTTCGACTTCCGCCGCCGCGACGGGCGCCGGGTCACCCAGCAGCGCGAGACCTACGACCGGGGCAACGGCGCCGTCGTCCTGCCGTACGACACCGAACGCGGACGCGTCCTGCTCACCCGCCAGTTCCGCTACCCGGCGTACGTCAACGACCATCCAGACGGCATGCTCATCGAGGCCGCGGCGGGACTTCTCGACGCGGACGACCCCATGACCGCCGTCCGGCGGGAGAGTGCGGAGGAACTCGGGGTCGATCTCGGACCGCTCACCCACGTCCTGGACGCCTACATGAGCCCCGGTTCCGTCACCGAGCGCCTCCATTTCTTCGCCGCCCCCTACACACCGGCAGACATGACCGGTGCGGGCGGCGGGGTCGAGGAGGAGGGGGAGGACATCGAGGTCCTCGAACTGCCCTTCCCGGAGGCCCTCGCCATGACGCGCGACGGACGGATCTGCGACGGCAAGACCATCATGCTGCTGCAATGGGCTGCGCTGGAAGGCCCGTTCGCCCCGGCGGCCGGTGCCCACTGAGCGCGTCGGAGGCCTAGGCCCTTCGTTGCCGCGCAGCAGCTGTGCGGGCTTTCCTCCGCCCGCACAGCTGCTGCGCGGGCTTTCCTCCGCCCGCAGAGTCGTCCCGCGCACGAGTGGCCTCTGCCCATGCCGCACGACCCCGTAGGCAGGCGGCCGCAGGCCTTTCCCAAAGAGGCCGGCGTCGCCGTCCTTCCACTCGGAGTCGTAGGCCCAGGGACCGCTGGCGCCGCTCATGAAGTACTCGCGGTCCGGGAACCAGGTGCACCTGGACCTTCCGTGGGGCACACCGGGCTGTCGTGCGGACGGGATCGGTCAGTGGCGTTCGGCAAGTTCGGCTTCGAGGCGGGCGACGTGATCGGCCTCCGCTTCCTTCCGGACGGCGGCGAAGCGCCGGTCGACGACCAGGAGAGGTGCCAGCCAGATCCAGCCCCACACGCTGAAGGACGTCACCACACCCGTCTGCCGCAACAGCGTGTTGGTGAGGAAACAGAGGACGAAGCAGAGCGACCAGGCAACCGTGCGGTGCCGGCCGAGGACACGTACCGGGGCGTTCCACGGACCGGACAGCGCAGCAATCGTCGCGGCGCGGACGGTGGCGTCACGGTCGGCGATGCCGGCGTCCGACGTCATGGCCCCGCCCCCTTGCGCGAGGTCCTGGGCCAGCGCACGGGCCTGCGCCTCGGTGTCGCGCCCCGCGACCGCACGAACCGCCGCCTTCATCCTGATGTCCTCCCAGTAGCCACGCCGTGCCCAGCGCTCGGCGGCGGCGAGCTGTTCCGCCTCGGCGGACCGCGGTGCCAGCTCCTTGAGCCTGCGGGAGAGGTCCACGGCCCGGGCGGCGCGCCCGGGATGCTCGAAGGAGTCGGCGCGCAGGCACAGTTCGGCGTACCCGGCGAGGAGCCCGAGGTGGTCGGCGTCGAGAGCGAGTCCGGCCCGGAACGCCTCCTCCGCCCGGTCATCGTGGTCGTCGTCGTCCTCCACGGCGTGCCCGAGAGCCAGCCAGCAGTAGAGATCGGCCTGGGGGCCGAGCTCGTCCAGCCCCTCCTGCGCGGCACGCCGCACAGCTGCGTGCCCCCCGGCCAGGAACAACTGCTCGCAGCGGCTCTGACAGGTCTCGGCCGTCATCATGTGGGTCCCCCCTCGCTCCTCCCCCGCGCGGGGGCCGGGTCAGTGTGGGGCTTGCGATTTTCCCAGGTCAAGAGGGTATCGACCGCCCCGCCGGCAGCGGCCTCCCCGTGGTGGCCGAAGCACGGTGTCGCGTGGACGCTCGGCGGCGGTGATCGGCGTCCAGGGCCGCGCGTGGGCGTGCGTACGGTTCGTGGACCCACGCGGCCGTGCGCACCGACCGGCTCTTCTGGGAGGAATCGGCTACCTGTCCGTGGGACGCCGCTCGTTCACCGTACGGTCCTTGGCCGGGGCCGCGTGGTCAGCGACAGCCGTACGCCGCGGGCCGATCGCCGGGGCGAGGAAGACGGCGACGGCGACGAACCCGAGGACGAGGATCATGGCGGAGCGCAGCCCGTAGTGGTCGCCGAGGAAGCCGAGGCCCGGCGGCCCCACGAGGAACGCGATGTAGCCGATCATCGCCACGAGGCTGACGCGGGCCGCCGGGTCGGGGCCAGAGTCGCCGGCCGCGGAGAGGGCGACGGGGAAGCCGAGCGAGGCGCCCAGGCCCCAGAAGAGCACGGCGGCCCCGGCCAGGACCGGCGAGTCCGCGAAGATGACGAGGGCGAGCCCGAGGGCCGCGGACAGTGCGCTGGCACGGACGACGGGGGCCCGGCCGAAGCGGTCGATGAAGAAGCCGCCGCAGAAGCGGCCGAGCGTCATGGCGGCGGCGAAGCCCGCGTAGACCGCCGATCCCAGTGCGGGGTCCACACCGTGGCCGTCGACCATGAGCAGGGGCAGCCAGTCGTTGGCGGCGCCCTCGGCCAGGGCCATGGCGAGGATGACGCCGCCGATCAGCAGCAGCCGCCGGTCCTTCCAGACCTCCGCCTTCACCGGCGCCGCACCGCTGTCGGCCGCCCCCGCGCCCTTGGTCCTCCCGACCCCCGCGGGGATGGCGCGGAAGGCGTACACGAACATGCCGGCGGTGACGACGGCCATGGCGGCCAGGTGCCACTGCACGGGGAATTCGACGGCGGTGCACAGGATGCCGAGGGTGGCACCCACGACGGTGCCGAGGCTGAAGAAGCCGTGCAGGGTGGGCAGCACCGTCCGGGCGGTGATCCGCTCGACCTCGGCGCCGTCGATGTTGACCGCGACCTCTCCGCCTCCCATACCGGCGCCGAAGAGGAACAGCCCGGCCGTGACGGCGGGCGCGGAGGAGAGCAGGGCGCCGCAGGCGATGACGGCCATGCTGACGATGATCAGCACCGTGCCGACGCCCATCACCGGCCTGGTGCCGAACCGTGCCACCAGCGCCCCGGAGGTGAGAATGCCGAGCATCGAGCCGACGGACAGGCCGAAGAGGATGAGCCCCATCTGCGCCGTCGACGCGCCCAGTTGATCCCTGATGTCAGGGGTCCGCGTCACCCAGGAGGAGATCGACAGGCCGGGTATGAGAAAGAAGAGGAACAATGCCGCTCGGCGGCGACGCGTGGCCAGGTCCATCAGTTGACGTGCTCTTTCGGAAGCGGAGTGCGAGCAGGGTGCGCGAGCGGAGTGCGGAACGCGTACGAGGCGCGCACGAGGACGCGCACACGGCCGGGCGGACGCCACCCCCGGATGAGTATGTACAAACGTACACTCCTGCGCCGAGCAGAGGAAGAGGACGACTGTGACGGGGAGCTCTCGCGGCCCGAACGACCCGGGCCGCCGCGACCGGATCATCGACGCGACGCTGGAGGTGATCGCCGAGCGCGGCGTCACGGGTGCCACGCACCGGCGCATCGCGGAGACCGCCGGCGTCCCGCTGGGATCGATGACGTACTACTTCGACGGCATGCAGCAGCTGCTCGTCGAGGCCTTCACCCGCCTCGCCGAGTCGATGTCCACGCGGTACCGCGCGCAGCTGGACGCCGCGACCACGGCCCGGGAGGCGCGCGCCGCGGTCGTGGAGATCATCTGCGGCCCGGAGCGGGGAAGCACCCGTGAGCTCCTCCTCTGCTACGAGCTGTACGCCTTCGCCTCGCGCAACCCGGCACTGCTGGAGGTCACCCGGTCCTGGATGCGCGCCAGCCGCACCTCGCTGAGCACGCACTTCGACCCCAGGACGGCCCGCGCCCTGGACGCACTGGTGGAGGGGCTCACCATCCACAACTCCATGGACGCCGACCCGATGAGCCGCGAGGACGTCGCCGCCGTCGTCGACGCCCTCGCCTCCGCGGCAGGGGCCTGACCTTCCGGACGACAGGCCCCGGGGGGACAGGCCGCGCTCGACAGGCGGTGCCCGCCGGGCGGTGCCACGCTGAAAGCCCTGGATCTTCGGAAGGAAAGCGCTGTGATCACCACCGATTTCGTCCCCGGTTCGCCCTGCTGGCTGGACCTCGGGACGCCCGACGTCCGGGCCGCAGCCGCGTTCTACGGCACGGTCCTCGGCTGGAGCTTCGAGTCGATGGGCTCGCCCGACGAACCTGAGGGCGGCATGTTCCGGAAGGACGGCAGCATCGTCGCCGGGCTGGGGAAGCTCACCGAGGAAGGCGCCCGCTCCGCCTGGATGATCTACTACAGCGTCGCCGACGCCGAGAGCACCACCCGGGCGGTGGAAGCCGGGAACGGCACGGTACGGCTGGCTCCGAGGGACCTCGACGAGTGGGGTCGCATGGCCCAGTACACCGACCCGCAGGGGGCCCAGTTCGCCGTATGGCAGCCCGGGAGCACCAAGGGTGTGGACCTGGTGGACGCGCCGGGCTCGCTGTCGTGGACGGAGCTGTACACGACCGACGTCAACGCGGCGAAGGAGTTCTACGGCACGGTCCTCGGCTGGCAGTTCGGTGAGATGGAGATGCCGGGCGGGGGTGGCGCGTACACCCTCGTCACGCCCTCCGGGCTCCCCGAGGACCGCATGCACGGCGGCCTCATGCAGCTCTCCGAGCAGCACCTCACCCGGACGGGCGGAAAGCCGTACTGGCACCCGGTGTTCGCCGTCGCCGACTGCGATGCCGCGGCCGCCGAGGTCACCGGCAACGGGGGCAGCCTGCAGATGGGACCCGAGGACGCGGAGGGGGTCGGCCGGCTGGCTGTCTGCCTCGACCCGTGGGGAGCGGAGTTCGTGGTGCTCACCCCGGCCCGGAGCTGAACCCGACGGGCCTGCGGCGCGACGGCACGGGCTTCTCCCGCCCGGACACGGGAAATCCCCGACCGCAATTGCGGACCGGGGATTTCCTCACGTATATTGAGTGATTCTGTGCGCCCACAGAAAAGGCCCCTCACCGGGGGCCACTAGAAACACCATATCCGGCTGGGAGCGATTTTGTCAACTCGCGAAAACGTCGAATTGCAGAAGGAGCAGGAATTCATCGACCGGGTCTACGACCGTGTCGACGAGCTGCGCGGGACCACCGCGCGGCGCGTCGAGGAGGCGTTGACGCCGGTGGGGAACGGCCTGCAGGCCAGGCTGGAGCGCGATGTCCTCGTCTCCGAGCGCTCGGGTCTGCTGGCCGCCCTGAATGCGGTGGACGGCTCGCTGTGCTTCGGCCGAATCGACCTCCGGGACGGTGCCGCGCACCATATCGGCCGTATCGGAATTCGTGAGGACGACACCGCACACACGCCCCTTCTGATCGACTGGCGGGCACCTGTCGCCCGGCCCTTCTATCTCGCCACCGGGCACACGCCCATGGGGCTGCGCCGGCGCAGACACCTCACCACCGAGGGCCGCACGGTGACCGAGCTGCACGACGAGATCCTCGACCTGGGCGACGACGAACGCAGCGGCTTCGAGGACCCGACCGGTGACGCCGTGCTGCTCGCCGCGCTCAGCTCCGCGCGTACGGGCCGCATGGGCGACATCGTGCGGACGATCCAGGCGGAGCAGGACCGGATCATCCGCGCCCCGCACCGTGGTGTCCTCGTCGTCGAGGGCGGCCCCGGCACGGGCAAGACGGCGGTCGCGCTGCACCGTGCGGCCTTCCTCCTCTACGAGCACCGCGAGCTCCTGGCCAAGCGCGCGGTCCTGGTCGTGGGCCCCAACCCGGCCTTCCTGCGCTACATCGGCGAGGTGCTGCCCGCCCTCGGCGAGACCGGGGTCATGCTCGCCACGCAGGCCGAGCTGTTCCCCGGGGTCCACGCCCGGGACACCGACTCCGCCCGCGCGGCGGCCGTCAAGGGCGGGGCCGCGATGGCCGAGGCGCTCGCCCTCGCCGTACGCGACCGCCAGGCGCTGCCGGAACCGGGGGCGCCCGTGATCGTCCCGCACGACGACGGTGACCTCGTCCTGGACTGGGAGATCGCCTACGAGGCGCGGCAGGCGGCCCGCGAGACGCGGCTGCCCCACAACCTGGCGCGTCCGTACTTCACCTTCCACGTCATCGACGCCCTCACCGCGCAGCTCACCGAGCGCATCGGCGCGGACCCGTACGGAGGCCCCAACTTCCTGGGCGCGGACGATGTCGCCCAGCTCGGCAAGAGCGTCGCCACGAGCGAGGAGGTGCACGCCGCGATCGGAGAACTGTGGCCGCTGCTCACCCCGCAGGGCTTCCTCGCCGACTACCTGGCCGAGCCGGTGTACGTCCCCGACGAGGACGCCGAGGCCATCCGGCGGGCTCCCGGCGAGGGCGGCTGGACCCCGGCCGATGTGCCGCTCCTCGACGAGGCCGCCGAGCTGCTCGGCTCCGACGACAGTGCCGAGCGGGCCGCCGCCGAGGCCGAGCGCCAGGAGCGGGTGGCCTACGCGCAGGGCGTCCTGGAGCTGTCCCGGGGCTCGGAGACGTACGAGTTCGAGGACGAGGAGGAGTCGGAGATCCTCGCCGCCCACGACATCATCGACGCCGAGCGCATGGCCGAGCGGCACGAGGAGGCCGATCACCGCAGTGCGGCCGAGCGGGCCGCCGCCGACCGGACCTGGGCGTTCGGGCACATCATCGTCGACGAGGCGCAGGAGCTGTCGCCGATGGCGTGGCGGCTGCTGATGCGCAGGTCGCCGACCCGCTCGCTGACCCTGGTCGGCGACCCGGCGCAGACCTCGGAGGAGGCGGGCGTCGGCTCGTGGGAGAGGATCCTGGAGCCGTACGTCGGTGACCGCTTCGAGCATGTGCGGCTGGGGGTCAACTACCGTACGCCCGCAGAGATCATGGAGCTGGCGGCCAAGGTCGTACAGGCGGAGGACCCCTCCTTCGAGCCGCCCGGTTCGGTGCGGTCGACGGGCGAGGCTCCGTGGACGCGGGACTCGGGCGACGACCTGGCGGGTGCGGTGGCGCGGGCCGTCGAGGAGCTGACTCCCGAGGAGGGGCGCCTCGCGGTGATCGCACCGCGCGAACTGCACGAGGAGATCGCGGCTCCGCTCGACGGGATCACGGCGGGCGACGAACCCGATCTGACCCGCACGGTGGTGCTGCTCGGCCCGCGTGAGGCGAAAGGGCTCGAATTCGACGACGTCCTGGTCGTGGAGCCCGGCCGGTTCGGGACCAGCGACCTGTACGTGGCACTGACCCGCGCGACGCAGCGCCTGGGCATCGTGCACCGGGAGAAGCTGCCGGAGTCGCTGCGCTGAGGCGTGCCGACGGAAGGAAATCCCGTACGGAGCCCGTGTACGGAGCCCTGCGTGGAGCCCCGTGCGGTCGGCGCGGGCCCGGGTGGCAGCTGCTCCCCGGACCCGCGCCGACCGGACCGTCAGCGGGCCATCAGTGCGAAGACACCCCAGCCGAGGTGTTCACGCTGGTAACGCGCGTAGTCGGCCGGCCCGGTGGTGAGCTCGGCCCGTACCTGCGCGGCCAGTTCGTCATCGGGATGGCCGTCGAGCCAGCGGCGGAGGTTGAGCCATTGCGCCGCTCGGTAGCGGTCCCAGCTGTCCTGGTCGGCCAGCATCATTTCCACGACGTCGTACCCGAGGCCGCCGAACTGCTCGATCAGCTCCGGCAGGACCAGGAAGTCGTCCTTGGAGCCCGCGTGGCAGGCCACGGCGGTTTCCTCGTCCGGCACGTCCCGGCGCCAGTACGGCTCGCCGATCAGCATCAGGCCGCCGGGGCGGAGACTGCGGGCCAGCAGCTCGACGGTGCCCGCGACGCCGTTCCCGATCCAGGTGGCGCCGACGCACGCGGCGAGGTCGACCGGCTCGTCCGAGACGTGGCCGGAGGCGTCGCCGTGGACGAAGGCGACCCGGTCGGCGACACCGAGTTCGGCGGCGCGGGCGCGCGCCTTCCCGGTGAACACCGTGCTGATGTCCACCCCGGTCCCGGTGACCCCGTGGTCACGGGCCCAGGTGCACAGCATCTCGCCCGACCCGCTGGCGAGGTCGAGCGCACGGGTACCGGGCGCCAGGTGCAGCGCCTGGCCCAGGGCGGCGAGCTTGCCGGGGGTGAACGGGTTGTGGATGCGGTGGCTGGATTCACGGATGGTGAAAATGCGTGGAAGATCCACGGGAGGTGTTCCTTCGGTTCGATGAGGTCATGGCGTCTGCGGAGAGCAGCCGACCGGAGTCGGCAGCCGTGGCCCGGACCGTCATCAAAAGCACCTCGTCCTCTACGCGTGGATCTCGAACCCGGCGACCCTAGGCCGTCCCGGCCGGGGTCTCCACCGATTTATCCGACGCGTCGGGTTCGACACCCGGCACTCGGGGGCGAACCCGGCCACGCGTCGGCCACGCGTCGGCCACGCGGCCCGGCCGGTCCGGGACCAGCGGCATGAACGTGCTGACCCGCGCGACGCAGCGCCTCGGCATCGTTCACCAGAAGGAGATGCCGGAGACGCGGCTCTGAGGGACGCTCACAGGGGGCTCTCGGCCTCCGGCAACCTCGGGGCCCGCCCTGCCCGGTGCCCCGAGCACAACTGCCTCTGCTACAGCACTCCTCGTCTCTGATTGTCCTGTCGGGCCGTCACTTCGCGTGCCACAGTGAATCGTGTCAGACCCGGTTCTGATGGGGCCGGGGCGCGCAGACTTCTGGGGGACGAGTGGATTCCGGAACCAACAGGCCCGGCAATGGACAGGTGTACCCGGTGCGCGATCTGGTGCGCTCGGTCGTGAGGGCTGTCGCACCGGATGAGCTGCCGCTCGTGGAGGGACTCTGCCGCTTCGACGACGCGACCGTGACGCGACGGCTGAGCCGCAAGGACGCACGTCGCGAGCCGCTGGGATTCGGCATAGGAGAGGTCGCCGCGCTGGTGACTCCGATCGTGTGGCTGGTGCTCGACGGGATGGCGCAGCAGATCGCGACCAGCGCGACGAACACCCTCACAGAGAGGGTGACGGGCAGGATGCGGCGGCTGACACGACGGTCGGCCCCACCGGCCGTTGTCACGGAGCTGACGCGGGAGCAGATGGCCCGCGTCAGGGCGCAGGTCCTGGCAGCGGCTCGGCAGCGCGGGTTCCCGGCCGAGCGGGGTGAGGAGCTCGCCGACGCGGTGGTGGCTCGGCTGGTCCTGTCCGACGAGTCGGATACGCCCGCTCCGCCCACGCCTGATCCTCCGGCGGAGCCGGGGCCCACGGATCCGGTCGGCGGGCAGGACTAGGTGTCCGCCGGGCTCGGTTCGGATGGGCGGCTGCGGATCGACGAGAAGGTCCTGGGCGCTGGTACGGGCCCCCGGTTCGTTGCCCTGTTGCTTCTGATGCTGACCGCCGGCGGTGCCATGATCCTGGAGGTCTTCAGAGTCATGGCCGACGGGGACGTGACCGGATGCACCCTTGCGGCAGGTGTGGATCCTGCTGACGGAGGCTACTGGAACACATCACTCAGCATCACCGGCCAGGGCATAGCCTTCCGCTACTGCATGTCCACCTGGGCACCCGCGCCGACGTGGTGGCAGCTGGCCTGCTGGCCTCTGCTGCTCATGGTCGTGGCCGGGCTGCTCTTCGCCGTTCTCCCGCGGTGGAAGGCCCGTGGCAGCCGTGCCGTCTCGCTGGAATCGGTCGATCCAGCGGGTGAGGTCCTTGCCCAGCTCCGTGAGCTGGGTGCTGCTACGGGTGTGACGCCACTGCCCCGGGTCGTGGTCGACCCCGCGTCCACCTCGGTCAGCGCGGTGGTGTTCGGCAGCACCCGCCGTCCCGTCATCTGTCTGCGCGGCGGCTTGCTCGCTCTGCGCCGCAGCGATCCCAAGCGCTTCCGTGCGGTGTTGCTGCATGAGCTCGCCCATGTCGCCAACCGCGACATCACGCTGACCTACCTCACGGTGGCCCTCTGGCGGGTGTTCCTCGCTCTGGTGCTGCTGCCGTACGTGCTCTGCCTGGGATACGTGATGTACGGGGTGACCGCGGACGGCGGCGTGCCGCAACTGGACCGGGCGGGGGCATTGGCCGTCGTCATGGTCGTGCTGCTTTACCTCGCCCGCTCCGACACGCTGCGGAGCCGGGAGATCTACGCAGATCTGACCGCAGTGCGCTGGGGCGCGGACCCGCACGGCTGGTCGGTAACCGCCGCACCGCACCGGAGTGCGGCTCGCAGCGCCTTCGACTCGTTCCTGGACCTGTGGCGCACCCACCCTCGTTGGGGGCTGCGTCAGGGAGCACTCACCGACCCGGCGCCATTGTTCCGGACCGCAGTCCTGCCGCTCTTCCTCCTCGGCGTCGTGCCCGTCATGGCCGTGCCGCAGGTGATCCGGCAGATCGCGCTCTATCACGTCAACTTCACCAACAACCTGATGGCGATCCTCGTCGTCGTCCCCGGTGCGCTGGTGGCCGGGGTGATCGTGGTCGCCCTGTGGCGGGCGGTTGCGTACGCCCTGGTGACCGGTTCCCGGGTGCCCTCCGGAGCCCGGGCCGGAGGTTGGCTGGGGGCCGGGATGTCGGTCGGCCTGGTCATGAGCGGCTTCGGCGCGGGCTGGTCCTGGCAGCCGGAGCGGCCTCTGGTCCTGCTCGTACCCGTGGCCGCGGGGGCGACCTTCGGATGGTGGGTCACGCAGTGCGCGCGTCTATGGATCGGCACCTCGCGCGGCCAAACTCTGCGCCCCGCTCTCGCGCTCTGCGTCACCGTCTCGTCCGTCGCCATGATGTCGTGGCTCACCTGGTGGATGCTTGCCGGGGTCACGAGCCTGAACAGGGACAGCCCGAGCGCCGAGATGATCGCCCGCGGCATCCTCCGCTGGCTTCCCTCCACAGAAGCGGTCGGTGAGCTGGCCAGGGTTCCCGGTATCGCCACGGTGCACCCACAGTTGGGGAACATTGCCGATACGCCGATGAGCGCCCTCGCGGTCACGCTCCTGTGGGTCCTGCCAATGATCGCCTGGGCGAAGGGCCCGGCAGCGAGCAGCCCGGACTGGGAGCCTACCCGGGCCGCCCTTGCGGAAGCCCCCGTGGCGTCGCTGCGCAAAGTCGTACGCCCCGGGCTGGTGGCTGGGGCACTCGCGTGCCTGGCCGTAGTGGGCATCCAGGCGTACGTCCACACCGGGCAACCGGCACCGGAGGCGCGGGGTGGCCTGTATGCCCTGAGGTACACCTGGCTTCTGCTGTCGGCAGTGTGTCTGCCCGCAGCCATGGCCGCCGCCGTGGCGTGCGCCGCAGACCGGCGCTACCGCTTGCTGAGTGGCCTGATAGCCGGTCAGATAGCAGCTCTCGCAGGGCTCACCGCCACGACCCTTCTCGTGTCCGTGGACGGCTGCATCACTCCCCTCAACGTCCTGTCGGACAGCTGCGCCTGGCGGCCGGCCTGGTGGCGGCCGTTGTTCCCGTTCACGTATGTCCTGAGCAACGCTCTGGTCCTCTCCGCGCTCGCCGCCGTCGCCACCGCACTGATCGCCTGTGTTCTCCACCGACGACGGGCACCGAATGCACCCGTCACCCCTCATGCGGACGCACGGACCCTCAGGACTCGCACTCAGCTCCTCACCGTGGGGCTGCTGTGCGCCACGGCTGTCGTGGCCACCGCCACGGACGGAGCAGTCAGGAGGTACCAGCTCGGCTTCACGACCGACGCCCTCACGTACCAGCGCGATCTGGTGCAGACATGGGGCCTCCCGGACCCGCGACTCTCGGAGAAGACCCGACTCAGGCAGATCCGGGCCTGGTATCGCCTCCGTGGTGACGAGCTCATCGACGTAGCAATCCTGTACGACCGTCAGCTGACCGCCGCCCTCCGCGCAGCGCAGTCCGCCGACGACCGTTGGGGCGTTCTGTACCGGCAACTTCCGTCGGTCTGCAGCGATTGGAAGACGGCTGCCTGGTTCGAGACGTTGTGGTTCCGCGTGCCCGCCGAGGGTGCCGTACGAGCCGACTGGCACCGGATGGCCTCCTTGGCGGACGCAGGAAGCAAACGCTGCGCCCAGGCGCTGGACACCCGTGACAACAGCGCCCTGCTGAACGCCCTGCGCGACCTGAGAGCGGCGGCCTTCTGTGCCGAATCTGCCAACGCCAGGATCGACGGGATCCTTCGTGAGGGCGGCTATCGGGGCACCTCACGCCCGGCCGCGACGGGTCACACGGCCATCTGCGACCACACCTAGTGCTGTGACCGCAAACGATCATCGGGGTGGTGTTCGTGGTCCTCGGGCCCGTTGGATGTGACGACACGTCCGATCAGCGCGGGAGGCGCGGTGGCGCAACCGGTCAGGGTCCGCAGGCTGATCGAGCAGGAGGGGCAGAAGCTGCAACGGATCGTGCGCCGGGGCAGCACCAGTACGGTGCGGTTCCGGCGGGCGATGATGCTGCTGGCTTCGGCGGGCGGGACCAGCGTCCCGATGATCGCCCGGCTCATGCGGGCGGACGAGGACACCGTCCGCGACGTGATCCACAAGTTCAACGAGATCGGGCTGGCCTGTCCGGACCCTCGGTGGGCGGGAGGCCGTCCCCGCCTGCTCAGCGATGACGACGAGGAGTTCGTCATCCGGACGGCCACCACCCGCCCCACCAAGCTCGGCAAGCCCTTCACCCGCTGGTCGATCCGTAAGCTCGCCGACCACCTGCGGCGCAACATCGCCCGTCCGATACGGATCGGGCGTAAGGCCCTGCGCTGCCTGCTCGTGCGCCGTGGCGTGACGTTCCAGCGGACCAAGACGTGGAAGGAGTCCACCGACCCGGACTTCGACGCCAAGCTGGACCGGTTCGAGTACGCGATCAACGAGCGGCCCGACCTGACCTTCGCCTTCGACGAGTTCGGGCCGCTCGGTATCCGCCCGACCGCCGGGTCCTGCTGGGCCAGGAAGGGACGTCCGGATCGGCTGCCGGCGACCTTCCACCGCCCCCACGGGACCACCTACTTCCACGGCTGCTACTCGGTCGTCGACGACACCCTGTGGGGTGTCAACCGGCGCCGCAAGGGCACGGCCAACACCCTGGCGGCACTGAAGTCGATCCGGGCCACGCGCCCGGACGGCGCCCCCATCTACGTCATCCTGGACAACCTCTCCGCCCACACCGGCGCGAAGATCCGCCGCTGGGCGGCGAAGAGCCAGGTTGAACTGTGCTTCACCCCAACGAATGCCTCCTGGGCGAACCCGATCGAGGCGCACTTCGGACCGCTGCGACAGTTCACCCTCGCCAACTCGAACCACCCCAACCACACCGTTCAGACGCGTGAGTTGCACCGCTACCTGCGCCGGCGCAACCAGAACGCCCGGCACCCCGATGTCTTGGCGGCCCAGCGACGCGAACGTGCCCGGGTCCGCAGCGAGAAAGGCGTCCGCCGGGGCGGGCGCCCTGCCGTCGCCGTCGTGTGACCGGTCAGTCCGGCAGGGCTGAGCCGGTCAGCCGTGCGAGTCGATCTCTTTCGGGCCGTAGAGGGCCGCGGCCTTCCCCGCGATCAGGGCCCAGTAGCGGTCCCCGAAGGACCAGTGCCACCACTCCGTGGGGTAGTTCACCAGGCCCGCAGCCGTGAGCACGGCGTCCAGCCGTTTCCGGTTGGCGCGGGCCTCCTCGCTGATGTTGCCGGCGTCGGTGTAGCAGGCGCCCTCGCTCTCTTCGGGGTCCGCGTTCATCCGCGTGCCCAAGTCCAGCTCGTGCCCGTCGGTGTCGGCCAGGGTGAGATCGACGGCTGCCCCGGCGCTGTGCGGAGCGATCTCGGGAGGTGACACATACCGGCTCGCCGCCGCGTGGATCTGCGCGGCGGACCACTCACGGTGGTCGGCCCGCAGCTGACCGGCGTACTCCTCGAAGTACTCCCGCTGAAGGGCAGGAGGCCGGTACCCCTCGACGAACAGCAGTCTCAAGCCCGGAGGAAGCATCGCCTGGGCCTTGAGTAGCCGCTCCAGCACACCTTCCCGCAGGTGCGCGAAGGCATGGACTGGATCCTGCCTGCGCGTATCGACCAGCAACGAGCCACCACGCCGGACATCGACGAGAGGTTCCCCGCATTCCGCAACGGGTATGGCAGCGACCTTCGGGTCCGACATCAACACGATCTCACTCATGAGGCGATCATCCCGCAAGGCTCACACCGGCGAACCTATGCGGTCACAGCACTGGAAGGCCCGACGGTACCTGCTCGGCACGGCTTGGCCGGCGCCCGAGTCCCGAGTCCCGGGGTCCGAGCGCCGACCCCGGCGATTCAGCCTTTCGGGGCCCGGAATCACGGGTTCCGACCGACGCTTGAGCTTCGGGACCCGGGCGTCGGGACCCGAGGGCCGGGATTCGAGCGATGCCTTTGACCGGGGAGGAAGGAAGGGGGTTCAAGGAAACCTCCCCGCCCTCCCTGACCCTCCACGGCCAGCAAGTATGACTAAATGTGACCGACTTGCGGCGCAGCGTGGCGACTGCCTACGGTGCGAGAACCAAGCGACCCCGACGCGGTGTAGAAGCACCAGGCCGGGGTCTCACCTCAAGATCGAAGGACCCCCGATCTCGTGGCTATCCAGCACCCTAGCCCCGCCCTGCGCACCCCTGCATCCTCGCGCCCGTACCCGATGGCCAAGCCCGGATACGGCAAGCGCTCCATGCCCGGTCAACTGCCAGCCGGGGCGTCGGACTTCGCCCTGCTGCCGACCCGTGAGCGCTACGTCGCCGGGTACATCGACCACCTGCCCGACGGTGCCTCCATGGACGTCAAGAGCCTCGCCAAGCAGCTTCCGCTGTACGGCCAGCAGGCCGTCGCCTCAGCCCTGAAGGCCCTGGCGGCCGCCGGACATCCGCGGCGCGTACGGTGCCTGGTCGGCGAGTTGGGCCAAGTGCGCTGGGTGTCCCGGACGTTCTGGTCGCGCACCGCACGCGACAACGAGTGGTGGGCCGCCACCGAGGTCAGCACGGCGGCGCTCCCTCCGTCGGTCTCCGCTGCCCCGCCCCCCGGACCCGCCACCGCGTCTGCATCTGCGCGGGTCCCCACGGAGGACCCGGTCACGGCAGCACCCGAACCCGAGCCCGCGCCCGCCGATCCCCCCATGCCCGCCGGGTCCGCGCCCGCAGTACCGCAGCAGCGGCCCCCGGCTGCGGTTCCGGCCGGTTCCGGCCCCGGTTTCGATCCCCGCCGGGCCCTCCCCCGCCTACCTCGCCCTCGCCCAGCTCGGCCGCGTCGACTCCCGCCTCGCCCTGTCCGCCGCCGACTGCGCGGCCCTGGAGCCCCTCGCCGCCGCGTGGTTCGCGCGCGGCGTGGACGCGGACTACCTCACGCAGGCCCTCACCGCCGGGCTCCCCACCCGGGTCGGCTCCCCCGTCGGCCTCGTACGCCGCCGCCTCACCGACAAGATCCCGCCGCTCGTCGACATCGCCCCGACGCCGCCCGCACCGGGTGCTCCCGTACACCGCGTGATGCTGGAGTGCACCAAGTGCGGTACCCCGGGCCGCCCGGAAGCCCTTCCCGACGGCCTCTGCCGCCCGTGCCGCCTGCCCGGAGGGGACGAGACGCCGGAGGCTCCTGCGGGGCGGCCCGGCAAGGAGGACGTACGCGCGTTCACCGCCGGACTGAGAACCTTGCTCAAGTCCCCCTGACCGGCGGCGTACTGAGCGCGTCAGCCCACCAGCAGGTCCCGCTTCAGGTCGCGGAGGTCCCTGGCGTCCAGGCCGAGCGCCTCCTTCTCGTACGCGCCGAACGAGCCGAAGCTCCTCCCGACCTCCTCGTAGCCGGAGTTCAGGTACTCGGGGCGCACGTCCAGCAGCGGCTTGTAGACGGCGGCCTGCGCCGCCGGCATCGAGGCGAGGGCGGCGGCGTTGGCCTCGGCGCGGTAGTCGTTGGAGGCCAGGTAGTCCGCCATGACCGTGGAGCGCGGGACGCCGAGCGCCGAGAGCAGGGCCGCGTTCGCCCAGCCCGTACGGTCCTTGCCCGCCGTGCAGTGGAAGACGACGGCGCGCGAGGAGTCGTCGGTGATCCCGCCGAAGACGGTGCGGTAGGCGGCCTTGGCCGTGTCGCCGCTGACCATGAACTTCTCGCCCTCGACCATCATCGCGACGGCCTCGTCGGGAGTCGTCGGCATGGCGGTGAAGGTGGGCGAGCCCGCCAGCACGTCGGCGACGACGTGCGTGGCGCCCGCCGGGACGCGGTCCGGAGCGGCCGAGCGCTCGGACTCCATGCGCAGGTCGTAGACCGTGCGGATCGACAGCCGCCTCAGCTTCGCCAGGTCGGCGGGGGTGAGCTTGTCCAGGGCGTCGGAGCGGTAGATCTCGCCCATCTTCACCCAGTGGCCGTCGGTGGTGCGGTAGCCGCCCGCGTCACGGAAGTTGACGGACCCTTCGAGGGCGATGAGCCGGTCCGCAAGATGCAGGGAGCCGCCGCGCTCCGGCACCAGGTCGAACCACTGGCGGTCGGCGTGCCCCAGACCGCGCACGGTGACCTTGCCGGTCGCCCCACCGGACGCCACCGTGCGTCCGCCCGCCTTGACGGCGACGCGGCGCACGCCGGGCGCCGCCCACTCCACCGTGTACGAGCCGTCGTCCAGGGCGGTCACCTCGGCCTGCGTGAACGGGATGCGCGCGTGGGACGAGCGGTCGGCGGAGGCGGGAGCGCCGTGGGCCGAGACCGCGGGCGCGGTGATCCCGACGAGGAGCGCGGCGGCCAGGGCGCAGGAGGAGGCCTTTACACGAGTCATGTGCGTCATGCACGGATCTTCTGAGGGCTTGGCGGTGGCCGCCGTAATGGCCGGTGAACAGCGCCGGAAGCCGAACCGAACACCGTGCTCCGCGGTCGGGGGCGTGGATCGGCGGTCGGGGGCGTGCTCCGCGGTCGGGGGCGTGGATCGGCGGTCGGGGGCGTGGATCGCGGTCGGGGCGTGGTCCGGCGGCCCCGCTCCTTGACCTTGACACCGTGACAAGGTCTTCACTGTGGCCGAGGAGGTGGTCCCGATGACCATGACGGAACTGGACTCGGATGCTGCGCGGGCGATGACCGCGCTGGAGGACGGCGACCCGTCCGTACGGCTGCGGGCGGCGATGGCGGTCGGTACGTCGCCGGATCCCCGGTTCGTCGGCACGCTCGTCGGGCGGTGCGCGGTGGAGCCCGACTTCCAGGTGCGCGAGCTGCTCACCTGGGCACTCACCCGTCACCCGTCGTCCCTGACGGTCCGGCCGCTCGTCGCCGAGCTCGGCTCGGAGCGGGCACAGGCGCGGAGCCAGGCGCTGCACACGCTGTCCAAGATCGGGGACCGGCAGGCGTGGCCGGCGATCACCCGGGCGCTTCTGACCGACGCCGACGGCGAGGTCGCGCGCAGCGCCTGGCGGGCAGCGGTCGCGCTCGTGCCCGAAGGCGAGGAGCCCGGACTGGCCGAGGCGCTCGCGACCCAGCTCGGGCGCGGCGGGCGTGAGACGCAGCTGAGCCTCAGCAGGGCGCTGACCGCCCTCGGGGAGGTGATCGTGGAGTTCCTGCGCGCTGCGGCGACGAACCCCGACCCGGGTGTGCGCCTGCACGCGGAGGCGACGGAACGGCTGCTTCGCGACCCGGATGCCGGGTTCGAGTGCGCGATCGAGGAGGCGAAGCGCATCGTGGCCCTGGGAACGGACGGCCGGCGGGAGTGACAGGCAGTGTTGATCGGTGAGGTGGCACGACGGTCCGGGGTCAGCGCCCGCATGCTCAGGCACTACGACGCACTCGGCCTGGTGCGGCCGACGGGACGCACCGGGGGCGGCTATCGCGAGTACTCCGACGACGACATCCGACGGATCTTCCACGTCGAGAGCCTGCGGTCACTGGGACTGTCGTTGCAGGAGGTCGGGCGTGCCCTGGACGATCCCGGCTTCGCCCCGTCGAAGCTCGTCGACGACCTCATCCGGCGGACGCGCGAACGCATCGCGGCCGAGACGGCGCTGCTCACGCGCCTGAGCCGGATCGACGCCGCGGAGCCCGCCGGGTGGGAGGACGTGCTCCATGTCGTCGCGCTGCTCCAGGCTCTGGGGTCGGAGAGCGCGGGAAAGCGCCAGCGCGCGGCCCTGGCCTCGGTGTCCTCGCCGTCCCCCGCCTCGCCGGCATCCCCGTCGTCCCCGTCGCCCCCGTCGTCCCCGTCGTCCCCGTCGCCCCCAGCGTCGTCGGCGCCCCCGGCCGAGGAGGTCTCCGTGCCGGTGGAGGCCCTGGTCGAGGCGGCGCTGAGCGAGACGGACCCGCACGTCGCCGGAGCTCTTCGATGGGCGCTGGCGCAGTCGGGCGACGACGGGCTGGTGCTGCTGGCGGAGGGCCTGCGTTCACCGGCGGCCGCCGTGCGCAGACGTGCGGTCCGATCCGTCACCGAGATCCCCGGCGGCAAGGCGACCACGCTGCTGCGGGGCGCCCTGACGGACTCCGACATCGTGGTCCGCAGATGCGCGGCCCTGGCACTCGGTGCCCGGGGCGTGGCCGACGCGGTCACCACGCTCGTCGCCATGGTCGTCGACGGGGCGAACGACGTCGACGCGGCCGACGCGCTCCGCACTCTTGCGAACGGCCCCATGCGGGCGGACGGTCCCGCATCGGCGGACCGGATCGCCACCGCGCTCGTCGACCGCCTGGCCCGTCGCGCGGCCGGCTCGTCCGTACGCCGGCGGCTGACGCAGGCACTCGCTGAGATCCCGGGCGCCACGGCGGACCGGACCCTGGCGGAGCTGTCCCACGACGAGGACCGCGCCGTCGCGCTCACCGCCGCGTACGTCCTCACGCTGCGGGGCGCCCGGCAGGACGACGGCCGCCCCTAGTCCCCCTGGACGGCCGATGTGCCGGCGAGGAAGTCGACGAATCCGGACGGTGCGCGGTCGCCCAGACAGAGGTCCAGGATCTCGTGCGCGTCCACGGCGGACGACCGGCTGCGCGGGAACAGCTCCGCCTCGTAGGCGGTCAGCGCCGCTTCGACGTCGCCCGGGTGTGCGGCGATCGCGTTCCCGAGCTCGGCGCCGTCGAACATCGCCAGGTTCGCACCTTCCCCGGCCGGGGGCGCGAGGTGTGCGGCGTCGCCGAGGAGCGTCACCCCCGGCACGCGGTCCCACCGGTGGCCGTCCGGGAGCGCG
This sequence comes from Streptomyces sp. NPDC055962, assembly GCF_042270185.1. Classification (NCBI taxonomy): domain Bacteria; kingdom Bacillati; phylum Actinomycetota; class Actinomycetes; order Kitasatosporales; family Streptomycetaceae; genus Streptomyces; species Streptomyces sp. NPDC055962. The sequence continues at coordinate 176,729 of NZ_JBHJYN010000002.1, read as the reverse complement.
TGGAGCACGCGCGGGACCGGTGCCGTTTCACCGTCGGTGATCAGCGCGGTCAGCTCCGGCGCCCACCCCTCGAACTCGGCCGCGACCCTGGCGGCCGCGGAGGGGGCGTCCGTGAAGTCGATGCCGGCGATCCACTCGGCGGGGCGCTTCAGCTGGACGTACGTGTGGAGGACGCCCCCGGCCTCCCGGTGGGCGGCGATCGCCTGCCCCGGGGCGAGCGCGAACAGCGAGCCGCCCCCGACCGCCGCCGCGGCCGCGGGGTGCCGCTCGTCGGCGTCGTACAGGTACGTCTCCACGAACATGGTGCCGACGTACTCGGGCTTCGCGTCGGAGAGCAACGGGCGGATCCGCGACCAGGCGCCGTCGGCACCGACGAGGAGGCCGGTCGTCGCGGTCGCCCCGTCGGCGAAGGCCAGCTCGTGCCGGCCGTCGCCGAGGGACCGGACACCGGCGACCTTGTGGCCCCACCGGACCGTCCCGTCGGGCAGGGAGTCGAGCAGGATCCGGCGGAGGTCACCGCGGAGCACCTCGGGACGTCCGCCCGTGCCGTCGTCGGACTCCTCGTGCAGCACCGTGCCGTGGAGGTCGAGCACGCGCAGGGCCTCGCCCCCCTCATGGATGAGCGCGCGGAACTCCTCGGTGAGGCCGGCAGCTTCGAGCGCCACCTGGCCGTCGTGCGCGTGGATGTCGAGCTGGCCGCCCTGCGTCCGGGCCGTGGCCGAGGCCTCGGCCTCATAGACGGTCGCCGGGATGCCGTGGACGTGGAGCACGCGGGCGAGGGTGAGGCCGCCGAGGCCCGCACCGACGATCGTGACTGGAGTGGTCATGCTGCTTCCTTTCCGACGTTCCGAACGGAACCGGAACGATCCCGGAACGGCCCCGGGGCCCGGGGTCCCGGGGTCCGGGGTCCCGGGGTCCGGGGTCCCGGGGTCCGGGGTCCCGGGGTCCGGGGTCCCGGGGTCCGGGGTCCCGGGGTCCGGGGTCCGGGGTCCCGGAACATCTTGGAACGTCGTTCCACGATCATGTTGGAACAACGTTCCAGTCGTGTCAAAACCGAGGCGCCCGTCACTCGGCACCCGACCGGATCGGGCACAGGAAGTCGGGTCCGGCAGGGTGGGCGGTTCCTAACGTGAGACGCGACCAGGAAGGAGTCCGGGATGCTGGACCGGCTGAACCAGGCCATGGAGCACATCGAGTCCCACCTCGACCGGCCCATCGACGTGGCAGGTCTGGCACGCATCGCGATGACGTCGGAGTACCACCTCCGGCGGATGTTCTCGGCGCTGGCGGGTCTCCCGCTGTCGGAGTACGTCCGGCGCAGACGGCTCACCGTGGCGGGCGCCGAGGTGCTCGCGGGTGAGCGGACGCTGCTGGACGTCGCGACCCGCTACGGCTACGGCTCGGGCGAGGCGTTCGCGCGTGCGTTCCGCGCCATGCACGGGGTGGGCCCGGGCGAGGCCAGGCGGACCGGTGCGGTGCTGCACTCCCAGCCCCGGATGTCCTTCCGTCTCGTCATCGAAGGGAGCAGCAGCATGCGGTACAGGATCGTGGACAAGGACGCGTTCCGCGTCGTCGGCCGGAAGGCCCGCGTACCTCTCGTCCACCAGGGGGCGAATCCGGCGATCGCCGACTTCATCCGGTCCCTCCCGAAGGACACGGTGGAGCGCATCGCCGCCCTGGGCGACCAGGAGCCGGCGGGGATCGTCGGAGTCAGCGACCAGCTCGACCCGAGCCGGGCGGAGGGGACCGAACTCGACTACTACCACGGGGTGGTGACGGGTGCCGAGGTGCCCGACGACATGGACGCCCTGGACGTCCCGGCCGGCCTGTGGGCCGTCTTCGACCACTCCGGCCCGTTCCCGCAGGCGCTCCAGCACCTGTGGCGGGACGTCTTCACCCAGTGGTTCCCCTCGAACCCCTACGGAAGCCGCCCCGGCCCCGAGATCCTGAGCGTGCGGCTCTCTGAGGGCGGGACGCAGGCGGACGCGGAGCTGTGGATCCCCGTGGAGCGGTCCCCGGTCTGAGCGGAACCGGAGAAGACCGGTTACGGGGCGCCGCCCAGCTTCTCGCGGATCCAGGCGAGACCGAACTCCACGACCTCGCCGGCCTCGAAGAGACAGCTGTCGGCGGCGCCCACCCTGCCCCGGAGGCCGATCCCGGCGGCCAGCATGTCCCGGCCGATCGTCTCGAACGGGTCCTGGCCGGCAGGTGTGACGGAGGAGTAGTCGAAGGCGCCCTTCGACGAATCGATGTCACGGAACCGGCGCCAGACGCGCCGCCCGCCCTCCAGCACCGGCTGCTCGTACTCCACGAACCGCTTGCCCGGCGCGTCGGCGAGCGCTTCCGCGTGGTGCAGGAGCGTGAGGGTCTCCAGCGGCGCGCCCAGCATCAGCACCCGCCCGCCCAGGGCGGCCAGCCGGGCGAGCGGGCTGCCGGGGCCGTGCGGGTCGTCCCACGGGTGGTCGGCCGTCAGCTCGGCGGCCGCCGGCCCGAGCGCCGCGAGGCTCACGTCGGGGTGCCGGCTGCGGACGGCTCCCGGCCACCGGCGGAGCGCCTCCGGAAGGCGGCCGTTGTCGTGGTCCGCCTCGCTCAGAAACGGGTCGTACGCCGGGTGTTCGGCGCGTACGGCGTCCCGCCAGGGCTGCGGCCAGCGGGCGAAGCCGTACGGCAGGGCGTCGTTCCAGCCGCAGGTCACCATGAGGGTCCCCGACGCGCCCACGGCCTCGGCGAGAGCACCGATGACGGTCTGCGAGCCGCCGGCCACGTAGCCGAGGGCGGACATCCGCGTATGGAACATCACCGTGTCGCCCTCGGCGAGACCGAGCGCGGCCAGGTCCCGGACGAGCCTGCCCCGGGTGACGGGACCGCCGGAGCGCGCGAGCAGGGCGGCCTCGTCCAAGGGCGGTTCGTCCATGGGACGACGCTATCGGTCCCGTGGCCGGGCGTCAGGCGGTCGGCGGTACGGCCTCCACCGCTCCGCGTTCCGCGCCGGCCTGGCGGGGCAGGCACCCCGGGACAGCGGCCGGGGTGCGGTCGCGCCTCGGCGGGCCGGGAAGATGCCCCCATGAACCATGACCACCGCCCCGGTGACGTGCTGTCGCTGGAGTGCCCGTTCACCGAGACCGTCGTCACCGGGGCCGACCGGTTCCACGTGTCCGTACGATGCCCGTGGCTGACGGTCGACCCGCAGGCCGAGGGCTTCGGATGGAACGGCGCACGGGCGCTACCCACGCCCGAGTCCCGCGAGTGGGACATGTTCCGTACGCACCCGCCGGTCACCGAGCTCCGGCCCGGGGACACCTGCAGGATCGGGATCCCGGCGACCGTGATGCACGTCCAGGCGGTCCATCACTTCGACCCGCCACTGGTCACCGGCATGCTGCCCCGGCCCGCGTCCTACGTGGAGGTCCTGCCGCAGGGCGAGAGCCACGACCCCCGGCTCCCGGAGCAGGGCCACACGATCTCCCCGGGCCGCGGGGAACCGATACGGATCGAGCTGCTCTTCCGGCCGTACGCCTTCCTCGAACCGGGGGACGAGGTCGCCGACGGGGACGGGCGCGCCTGGCGTTTCGACGCGGCCTGGTGCTGGCACGCTTTCGACGGCGGGCAGCCGAGCGCCCCGGCCTGGCCACTGGCACTGCTCTCCCGCCGGGGCGATCCGAGCGCGGTGGACGCCGCGGCCGTCGCCGGGGCCACGGCGGACGGCGGTCACGCGGACGAACTGCGGCGCTGGACCGAACTCACCCACGCGCGGCCGGACACGACCGGCGGGGACCCTGCGTAACCGGCCCCCATCGGCGACGGGTACCCGGGGACAAACCCCCACCGGCGACGAGCACCCGGGACAAGCCCCCACCGGGCCGGCCACGTCCAGCCCGGACCGCACGGAACCGGCCACCGTCGGCGCCGACCTCCCGCTCCCTCGCCGCCGGCAGCCCCTCCCGGAGCCCCGCGCCGGAGGGCAGGGCCCCGCAGGCAACGGCCAGTTCCGGCCACCCCGCCGTTCACAGAGACTCCACAGACTCCGGGAACCGCACCGCGTGATTCGGCCGTCCTCACGCCCGAACAACCGCACGGCTACAGCGGGTGCCGCGCGGGACACGCCAGGTATCCAAGGAGCAGCATGGCCGTCCACGGCAGCACCAGACCCCGGAACAGCCGCACGGGCGGCGCCGCCGCCTCCCCGTCATCTCGCGGCACTCGCAGGGCCCTTCGGAACTGCGCGAAGGGTGTCCTGGTCCTCACGCTCGCGCTCGGGGCGACCACCGCGTGCGGGCCGTTCTCGGACAGCGGCAGCGGGTCCTCGAAGAGGGGCGGCGGCTCGTCGGGCGGCGGCGGGAGTCACGAGGCGAAGGACTGGAAGGTCGGCGACTGCGCCGGGCCTGACACGAGCGAGTCCAAGGACGGCTTCCAGCCCCTCGACTGCGACGACCCGAAGGCGACGATCAAGGCGCTCCAGGTCAAGGACGGCGAGATGTTCGCCGGTGCCGTCGAGTGCCCGGCCGGCACCGACGAGATCATCTCGGTGAAGGTGTCCTTCGGCGGGGACGCGAGCGCCGGCCTGCCCAGCAAGACCATCTGCGGCCGCAACCTCTCCGGCGACCACCCCGGCGACGCGGGCGCGGGCGGCGGCCAGCTGGTGGTGGGCGACTGCGTGGACGACCAGGCGAAGGAGGTCGCCTGCGCGAGCGGCGGCAACAAGGTCCTCGCCCTCGCCAAGACCGCCGAGGAGTGCCCGGCGGCCGCGGACAACCCGATCGAGCTGTTCCCGAGCCCGGGGCGTCCGTACGACGCGATCTGCACCAGCAAGGCCTGACCCGGCCCTTCACGCCGGGCCCGGCCGGGCCCCGGAAGGGCTGACGTGACGACGGCGGGCCCGCGCCCACGGGTGCGGGCCCCGCGTCACGGCACGCCGCCCGGCCGCGGCGCCGAACTCTGCGCGATGTCTTGACGTGCCCCTGCCTAGATGGCTTTATGGGAGCGCTCCCATCCAGCCATCCGATGTTTGCTTCACCGGCACCCACCTTTCTGGAGTCGCAGTGAGATCAGCAACGAGCACGGCACGAAAGAGCCCCTTAACGGTCCTGCTGAAGGGCCTCGCCACCCTTCTCGGCGTCGTCCTGCTGGGTGGGCTCGGCCCTGCCGCGGCGCAGGCCGGTCCCGTACGGGCGGAGGCCGCCGCCACCGGCCTGCACATCAGCGACGGCCGTCTGCTGGAGGGCAACGGCAACGACTTCGTCATGCGCGGCGTCAACCACGCGCACACCTGGTACCCGGGCGAGACGCAGTCGCTGGCCGACATCAAGGCCTTCGGCGCCAACACCGTCCGCGTGGTCCTCTCCGACGGCCACCGCTGGACACGGAACGGCCCCGACGAGGTCGCGGGCATCATCGCCGACTGCAAGAAGAACCGGCTGATCTGTGTACTGGAGGTGCACGACACCACCGGTTACGGCGAGGACGCGGCAGCGGGCACGCTCGACCACGCCGCCGACTACTGGATCAGCCTCAAGGGCGTCCTCGCGGGCCAGGAGGACTACGTCATCATCAACATCGGCAACGAGCCCTGGGGCAACACCGACCCGGCCGGCTGGACCGCCCCCACGACCGCCGCGGTCAAGAAGCTGCGCGGCGCCGGCTTCGCCCACACGATCATGGTGGACGCGCCCAACTGGGGCCAGGACTGGCAGGGCGTCATGCGCGCCAACGCCCAGGCCGTGTACGACGCCGACACCACGGGCAACCTGATCTTCTCGATCCACATGTACAGCGTCTACAACACGGCCCAGGCGGTCACCGACTACCTGAACGCCTTCGTCGACGCCGGACTCCCGCTCCTGATCGGCGAGTTCGGAGGACCGGCCGACCAGTGGGGGGACCCGGACGAGGACACCATGATGGCCACCGCCGAGCAGCTCGGCCTCGGCTACCTGGCCTGGTCCTGGAGCGGCAACACCGACCCGATCCTCGATCTGGCCATCGACTTCGACCCGAGCCGGCTGAGCTCCTGGGGCGAGCGCATCTTCCACGGCGCCAACGGCATCGCGCAGACCTCCGAGGAGGCCACCGTATTCGGCGGTGGCGGCAACCCCGGTGACACCCAGGCCCCCACCGCCCCCGGCACCCCGGCCGCCTCCGCGGTGACCGCCACCTCCGCCACCCTCACCTGGGCCGCGGCCACGGACAACGTTGCCATCGCCGGGTACGACGTCGTCCGCGTCAGCGGCGGCACCGAGACCCCGGCCGCCTCGTCCACCACCAGCAGCGTCACGGTGACGGGCCTCACCGCGAACACGGCCTACACCTTCGCCGTCTACGCCCGTGACGCGGCCGGCAACCGGTCGGCCAGGTCGGCCACGGTGGCCTTCACCACGGACAGGAGCGGCCCCACGCCGGGCGTGGGCTGCTCCGTCGGCTACCGGGTGGTCGGTGAGTGGCCCGGCGGATTCCAGGGCGAGATCGTCATCCGCAACACCGGTACGAGCGCCGTGAACGGCTGGAACCTCGGCTTCGCCTTCGCCGACGGCCAGACCGTCTCCAACATGTGGGGCGGGACGCCCACGCAGAGCGGTTCCGCGGTCAGCGTCGCCCCCGCCGGGTACACGGCGCAGATCGCGGTGAACGGATCGGTCACCCTCGGCTTCACCGGCACCAAGGGCGGCACCAACACGGCCCCGGCCGCCTTCACGCTGAGCGGCACGACCTGCACGAAGGCCTGACCCCGGCCGGGCCGGCCGGCGGGGGCCACCACTCCTGCCGGCCGGCGCCTTCCGGCATCGCGGCGGGACCGCACGCCCGTCGGGCTGCCCCGCGCGACGCGGGCGCTCCTGGGAGGATGGTCCCGTGATCCGTGACCTGTACAACGTGCACCCCGTGGGGCCCGGCCCCGGACCCACCCCTCTGACGAGCGACGAGGAACAGCGCGCCAGAGCAACGCTGTTCACGGAGCTGGGCAACGCCATCGCCGACCGGGGCTGGACCCGCTTCCCCGCGTACACCGTCGAGGAGCGCCGGCGGCTCGTCGCCGTGGGCGGCATGCTGAGCGCGCACTGGGGCATCCCGGTCACGGTCGAGGCGGAGGACGCGTGCTCCATGCGCCTGTCCCTCGCGGACCAGGTGCCGGGCGTCTGACACCCGGGTCATCATGGCGGCATGACGCTGCACACAACTCCCTTCGAATCCCTTGTCGTTGTCGACGTCCAGCGCGCGTTCGTCCGAGGTGACGGCGCGCTGCCCGAGGCGGAGCGCCTCGTGGACAGGACGGCCGGGCTGATCGCACGGGCACGGGCGGCCGGGGCGCTCGTCGTCCACGTCCAGAACGACGGGCCGCCCGGCGCAGACGACGAACCCCACACACCCGGATGGGAGCTCCACCACCCCGTCGGGACGGGACCCGCCGAGGCGGCGATCCGCAAGACCCATGACGACGCGTTCCAGGAGACCTCGCTGGAGTCCCTGCTGTCCGCGTCCGGGGCGCGGTCCGTCGTCGTCTGCGGCCTGATGTCCGAGATGTGCGTGCAGGCGACGGCCCGTACAGCGGTGGCGCGGGGCTACCGGGTCGCCCTGCCCCACGACGCCCACGCGACGTACGACGTCCCGGCGGAGCCCGGCATCAGCCCCGTGGTCCCGGCCGCCATGGTCTCGCGGGTCGCCGCCTGGCCTCTGAGCAGGGACGCCGATGTCACCGTCCGGGCCGCCGACGTCACGTTCACCGCGCCCCGGGCCACCACTCCCTGACACCCCCTCGGCGAGCCGTCCACCATCGAAAGTTTTCGAACGTTTCGATGCATTGACCGAAATTTATCGGAGCGGCTAGCCTGCCGCTCGAGTCCTCCGGACCTCAGTGAACGCGCTGTCCACATCCGTGGATTCGCCCTGCTTCCCCCACCCCGCACGAGGGAGCACCACCGTGATCCGAAGATCGTCGATCCTCAGCCTGTTCGCCGCCGCCGCGCTCACCGCCGCGGTCGTCTCCCCCGCGCTCGGCGCCGGGGACGGCCGCGGCCCGGGCAGCTCACCGGCGCCCGACGAGCGCCATGCCCGCTGGGTGAGCACCTGGACGTCCATGCCGCAGCTGACGGAGCCGGGGAACATGCCTCCGGCTCCCTTCACCCAGGGCGATTCGGTCCTGGCGGATGCCACGCTGCGCCAGACGGTCCATGTCTCCGCGGGCGGTGAACACATCCGGCTGCGCTTCTCGAACGCTTTCGGCGGTGCCGCGCTGCCGATCACCAAGGTGTCCGTGGCCCTGCCCCTCGGCGGCAGGGCGGGCACGAGCGCCGTCGAGGCCGGGACCACGCGCCCGGTCACCTTCCAGGGCCGTTCCTCGGTGTCGATCCCGATCGGCTCCCAGGCGGTGTCGGATCCCCTCGACTTCACACTCGCGCCGGGCTCCGACCTCACGGCGACGGTGTATCTGGCGGCCGGCCAGGCCTCCACCTCCGTCACCTCGCACCCCGGTTCCCGCACGACGTCCTACCTGCACTCCGGTGACCACGTCGCCGACGCGGACCTGCCCGGCGCGACACCCACGGACCATTGGTACTTCCTCAGCGGCGTCGAGGTCTGGTCCAGGAGCACCACCTCGGCGGCCGTGGTGCTCGGCGACTCGCTCACCGACGGCCGGGGCTCCACCACCAACGGGAACGACCGCTGGCCCGACCAGTTGCAGGAGCGGCTGCGGTCAGGTGCGGCCACGTCGAAGACCGCCGTCGTCAACCAGGCGGCCGGCGGGAACCGGCTGCTCGACGACGGCCTGGGCCCCAACGGACTGGCCCGCCTGGACCGTGACGTCCTGGCGCAGAGCGGCGTGGACTGGCTCCTCGTCTTCGAGGGCGTCAACGACATCGGTACGGCCGGGGCCACACCCGCCGCGCAGGAACAGGTCGCCGCCGACGTCATCGCCGCCTACGAGCAGATCATCACCCGGGCCCACACCCACGGCATCCGTGTGTACGGGGCGACGCTGACCCCGATCGGCGGCAACACCGGGTACGACGATCCGGACGGCCACCGCGAGCAGGCCCGGCAGACGGTCAACGCGTGGATCCGCACGAGCGGGCGATTCGACAGCGTGATCGACTTCGACCGTGCCGTCCGCGATCCCGGGGCGCCCCGTCGGCTCCGGGCGGACCTGGACACGGGCGACCACCTCCACCTCAACCCCGCGGGCTACCGGGTCATGGCGGAGGCCGTCCCCGCCCACCTGTTCCGCCAGGCTCCGCTGCCCCGGGGGTTCGGCTACAACTGACAACCACGGAAGGCCAGTTGCATCCCGGAGCGTCTCTCCTGCTCGCGGCCGGCGACCGGCTGACGGACACCGGGGGCCCGAGGCCGTTTCCTCACGGTCAGTCCCCGTCGAGCCTGCCGACCACACGCCGGAGTTCACGGGCCGCGCGCGGCGACAGCGCGGCCGTCACGGTGCCGAGGAGCTCCCGCGCCTCCAGCGGATCGCCGCAGCAGTCCGCGTGGCTGTCGCCGGACTCGTCCGCGCGCCAGAGCGCGCCCAGCGGTTGCCGTACATGGTGCTTCCAGAGGCGCAGCGCCCCGCTGACCCGGCCCGGCTCCAGGTAGGTGCGGCTCCGTTCCAGGCGGGCGATCTCGGCCAGCGTGCGCGAGGAGAGCCCGTCGATGACGGTGCTCGGGCCGTTCGGACGGTGCCTGCCTGCGGGGAGGTGTCCTGCGCGGCTACGCGGCATGGACCTTTCGGTTCGTCGTCATGCCGCACAGGGTGCCACGCCCGCGCACGGCTGTCCCGTGCATTTCCCGGCGTTCCCCCGCCGCCTCCGGCCGTGACGGGCCTCCTCACGCGCCGTCTGCTGAGAGGCTGCCGCCATGGCCCCTCTGCCCCGGTTCGCCCCCATGCTCGCCACCCCCGGCCGCCTTCCGCCCGCCGCCGTGGACGAGCAGTGGGCGTACGAGGTGAAGCAGGACGGCCAGCGGGCCATGGCCTATCTGCCGGGGGACGGGACGGTCCGGCTGCTGGCCAGGTCCGGGGCCGACATCACCCCGGCCTATCCGGATCTGGCGGCACTGGGCCCGGCGCTCGGCGGCGTACCGGCGGTGCTGGACGGAGAGATCGTCGCCCTGGACGACCGGGGACGCAGCGACTTCGAGCGGCTCCAGCAGCGGATGGGGCTCTCCGGCTCGCCCGCGAAGGCCGCACAGGCGGCGCGGCGCGTCCCGGCGCACCTGGTCCTGTTCGACGCCGTGTTCCTGCGGGGCAGCAGCCTCGCCCCGCTGCCCTACACGGAGCGGCGGGCGGCGCTGGAGGGGCTCGGGCTGAACGGACCGCGCTGGTCGACGCCCTCGGTGGTCGTCGGGCACGGCGAGGAGGCCCTGGCCATGACGCGGGACGCCGGGCTGGAGGGCGTGGTCGCGAAGCGGCTGAGCTCGGTGTACGAGCCCGGGGTCCGCGCCCGTACGTGGATCAAGATCCGCCATGCCCGCACGGTGGACGTGATCGTCGGCGGGTGGGTGCCCGGACGCGGCCGGCTGGGCGGGCTGCCGGGAGCGCTGCTCGTCGGCGAGCGGCACCCCGGAGGCCTGCGTTACGCGGGCAGCGTCGGCACGGGGTGGAGCGACGCGGAGCGGACCAGGCTCGGCGAGCTCCTCCGGGTGGCCGCGGTCGACACGTGCCCCTTCGACGAGACGCCACCGGTCGCGGGCACCCACTGGGTGCTGCCCCGGCTGGTCGGCGAAGTGCGCTACGCGACGCGGACGAAGGCGGGACGGCTGCGCCAGCCGTCCTGGCACCGGCTGCGTCCGGACCTGGCTCCGGACGACATCGGGTGACGCAGTCGCCTCACGACGTCGCGGAACGGCTTCGCGGGAGGGGCGTACGGGTCAGGAGGCCGTCCGCTTCTTCGCCGTCGTCTTCCTGGCCGTCTTCTTGGCCGCCGCCTTGCCCGAGGCCCGCTTCTTCGCCGCCGGGGCCGCCTTCTTCCGGGCGCGGGGCTTGCCGGGCGTCATCTCGTGCACGGTGGCGTCCTCGCCCCGCGTCTCCTTGGCGGCCTTCACCGAGGCGTTCAGCGCCGCCATCAGGTCCATGACCTTCCCCGGCTCCTCCTCCGCCTCACCCGGCACCGCCGGGGGCGCCTTGCCCTCGGACTTGGCGGCGAGGAGTTCCTCCAGCGCCTCCCGGTAGCGGTCACGGAAGCCGGAGATGCCGTTCAGGGCCATGCTGTCGGTGAGCTGCACGGCGCGCGCGATCTCGTCCTCGTCCAGCTCGGTCTCCCGGGGGGCGAGGGACTCGGGGCTGCGGATCTCGTCCGGCCAGCGCATCGAGTGCAGCACGATCGCGTCCTCCCGCACCCGCAGCAGGCCGAGCCGCTCGCGGTTGTGCCAGGCGAACTTCGCCACGGCGACCTTGTCGCTGCGCTCCAGCGCCCTCCGCAGCAGGGTGTACGGCTTCGCCGCCACCTGGCCGTCGACGGCCAGGTAGTAGCTGTCGCTGATGCGTACGGGATCGATGGTGTCGGCGTCCACGAACGCGACGATCTCGATGGCCTTCGCGGTCGGCAGCGGCATCCGGTCGAGTTCCTCGTCCGTGACGGGCACGGTCCGGTCCTTGGCGACCTCGTACCCCTTGCCGATCTCCTCCTGCGAGAGGACCTCGCCGTCGATCTCGCACACCTTGCGGGTGCGGATCCGGCCCATGTCCTCCTGGTGGTACTGGTGGAAGGAGATCGAGTGGTTCTCCGTCGCGGCCACCACCTTGATGGGGATGGTGACCAGACCGAAGCTGATCGCTCCTGTCCACAGGGGCCGCGGCATCCGGTACCTCCAGACCCCCCTGGTGGCTTGGCCGGGAGGCGGACCGGTGCGCCTGGAAGGGAGAGACCGACCCGAGAGGGCCGAGGCGCGGCCGGGCCACCGCCCGTATGCACGATCCTCGCTCCCCGGCCCCTGGACCGCATGTGGATCACCGGGGACGGACCCCCCGGGGACCGGCCGCCCGGGCGGATCGCCCGCCGCGACGGCAGGCCGCCGGAGGCCGGAGCGCGGCCGGTCCTGCGGGCCCGCGGGCCCGCACCGTACGGACCCGGGCGCCGGGCCGTCGCAACGGCTCCCGGCCCGGTGCGCGCGGCCCGTGCCCGGTGCGCGCGGCGGTCACCAGGCCGCGACGCCGTCCTCGTCGAAGAAGCCGCCGGTCGGGCCGTCCGAGCCGATGAGCGCCATCCGGACGATGACCTCCGCACCGTCCTCCACGGTCTTGTGCCCGGTGTTCCCGTTGAGGTCGGTGGCGGTGTAGCCGGGGTCCACGGCGTTGAACCGGATGCCCGGGTACGCCTTCGCGTACTGCGACGTCACCATGACCAGCGCGGTCTTGGAGGAGTTGTAGTCGAGCAGGGCGACGGTGGACTCGATACGGCCCGGGTCGTTCGTCGCCGCCAGCGAACCGAGACCGCTCGCCACATTGACGACGACCGAGTCCTTCCCCGCCTCCAGCAGCGGCAGGAAGGCCTTCGTGACGCGTACGGCGCCGAAGACGTTGGTCTCGAACGTTCTCCGCATGTCCGACCCGGTCGTCTCGCCCACCGGCTTGCCGGCACCGGCGATCCCGGCGTTGTTGACGAGGACGTCCAGCCGGCCCGCGTCCTCGCGGACGAAGTCGGCGGCGGCCCGGACGGAGTCCTCGTCGGTGATGTCGAGCCGGACGAAGCGCGCGCCGAGGCGGGCGGCCGCCTCCTCCCCGAGCCGGGGGTCGCGCGCCCCTGCGTAGACCGTGTGCCCGGCCTCGACGAGACGGCGGGCGGTCTCGAAGCCGAGGCCCTTGTTCGCTCCGGTGACGAGGGTGGTGGTCATGGTGACGCTCCCGTGTTCAGCAGATGGCCGGTTGACGCGTCCAGCCTGCTCGGGGCCGCGGGGCACAGGCAGTACCCGCCTCAGCGGGTGGACTGCCGGTACCAGGCTGTCCGGCGGCCGCGCACGGATACTGAAGGGGTGAGCGCATCCCGGCAGAATCCGTCCAAGGCCCCGAACACCCCCTCGGGAGCACGGGGCTCCAACGACCTGGGGAGGGCACTGCACGGCTGGCGCGACCGGATCTCCCCCGCCGCCGTGGGGCTCCCCGCCGGCGGGGTCCGGCGGTCCGCGGGCCTGCGCCGCGAGGAACTCGCCCAGCTCGCCTCCCTGTCCGTCGACTACATCACCCGCCTCGAACAGGGCCGGGCCACCTCCCCGTCCGGACCCGTCCTGGCCTCGCTGGCACGCGCTCTGCGCCTGTCCGGCGACGAACGCACCTACCTGTACCTCCTCGCAGGACAGCCCGAACCCGGCCCCGGCCACATCTCGTGCCATGTCCCGCCCGGGCTCCGCAGGCTGCTCGACCAGCTGAGAGGCGCCCCGCTGAGCGTCCACGACGCCGCGTGGAACCTCCTGGAGTGGAATCCGTCCTGGGCGGCCCTGCTCGGCGATCCGTCCGCACTCCGCGGACGCGAACGCAACATCGCCTGGCGGCAGTTCACCGGACGCCACGGTTACGCCCGGCCCACCCCCGAGCAGCGCGCCGGATTCGAGGAGGCGATGGTCGCCGACCTCAGGGCGACCACCGCCCGCTACCCCGCCGACCAGGAACTGCGCTCCCTGATCAAGGATCTGCGGCAGGTGAGCACCCGCTTCTCGGAGCTGTGGGACTCGGGCATCGTGGGGGCCTACGAGTCGGCGAGCAAGACCATCGACCACCCCGAGGTCGGCCCGCTCGCCCTCGACTGCGACGTGCTGATCGCCCCGGGCAGCGACCTCCGGGTCGTCGCGTACACGGCGGCTCCCGGCAGCGAGGCCGCCGCCCGGCTCGCTCTGCTCGACGTCATCGGCACCCAGGCCATGACCTGAGCCACCGGGCGGCGCCCCGTCAGACCTTCAGGGCGTAGGCGGAGTTCGGACCCGCGTCGATGGCGGTCACCCCGGACTTCACGGAGGTCGGGGTCGTCGCGTCGCTGCGTCCGCTGCCCCAGGCGAGGACCTTGCCGTTCTTGAGGGCCAGGCTGTACCACTCGCCCGAGGCGATCGCCGACACCCCGGACAGGGCCTCCTGGGGCACCGTGGTCTGGGCGTAGCGGTTGTCGCCCCAGGCGATGACCTTGCCGCCCTTCAGCGCCAGGCTGTGGAACATTCCGGCGGCGACGTCGTTCACACCGGACTGCGCTTCCGCGGGCACCGTGGTCTGGCCGAAGGAGTTGTTGCCCCAGGCGAGCACCCCACCGTCCTTCACCGCGAGCGTGGTGTAGGGGCCCCCGTCCATCGCGGTGACGCCGGACCGGGCTGCGGCGGGTACGGTCGTCTGGCTCTGCCAGTCGCGGCCCCAGGCGATGATCCCGCCGTCCTTGAGCGCCAGGCTCACCAGGCTGCCGGCCGCTATCGCGTCCACGCCCGACCGGGCTTCGGCAGGCACGTCCGTCTGTCCGTACTCGTTGCTGCCCCAGGCGATGACCGCCCCGTCCTTCAGGGCCAGGCTGTGGTCGTTCCCCGCTGCGATCGCGTCCACACCGGACTGGGTCGCGGCGGGCATCGTCAGCTGCCCGTCGAAGTTCGTCCCCCAGCCGAGCACCCGTCCGTCCTTCAGCGCCAGAGCGTGAAAGTACCCGCCGGCGATCGCGTCGACGCCGGACTTCAGCTCGGCCGGGACGGTGCCCTCGCTCCAGTCGTTGTTCCCGCCCCAGGAGATGACCGCGTCCGCGGCGGGCGCCGCCCCGGACGGTCCGGCCGCGGCAGCGGGTCCGCCCGCGAGCACGGACAGGAGGCCGCTCATCACCAACGCCGCTCCGAATCGATGGAGTCGGACGATTCCGTTCAGCATGGACCGAACCTCGCAAGGTCGTTGTGGATCCCGGATGTTGATCGCCATCCAAGTGCACCGGCCCTGCTGTCAGGGGGCGTCAATCAGCCAACTCCGCGCGCGAGAGGAGTACGAGAGCCGTTGCCCACCGGACCTCCACGACCAGGGCTGATCACGATCGGCTCTTTTCCGATCTGCTTCAAACAGGCTATAAATGAGCAACTTCGAGCATCACTCGCCCGGGTTCACGCACCCCGCATCCGCGAAGGATCCCCATGCCGCTCATATCCACCGGCGAGATCACGCACGGCGCACGGACCGGCGCGACCGGCGTCGGGGCCTTCAACGTCGTGCAGATCGAACACGCGCAGGCCATCGCGGGCGGGGCGGAGGCCGCCGGGCTGCCGGTGATCCTGCAGATCAGCGAGAACACCGCCCGCTACCACGGCGCCCTCGAACCCATCGGGCTCGCCTCGCTCGCCGTCGCCCGTGCCGCGGGCGTGCCCGTGGCCGTGCACCTCGACCACGCCGAGTCGGCCGGGCTGGTCCGCGAGGCCGTACGGCTGGGCTTCACCTCCGTCATGTTCGACGCGTCGGCGCTCCCCTACGACGACAACGTCGCCGCGACCCGCGAGATCACCGCGTACTGCCACGACCACGGGGTCTGGGTGGAGGCGGAGCTCGGCGAGATCGGCGGCAAGGACGGGGCGCACGCACCCGGCGTGCGGACCGATCCGGACGAGGCGCGGGCGTTCGTCGAGGCCACGGGCATCGACGCGCTCGCCGTGGCCGTCGGCAGTTCGCACGCGATGCTGACCCGCGACGCCGTCCTCGACCTCGCCCTCGTCTCGCGGCTGCGCGACGCGGTGGCCGTACCGCTCGTCCTGCACGGTTCCTCGGGTGTCGGGGACGCGGGACTCGCCGCGGCGGTCGGTGCAGGCATGACGAAGGTCAACATCTCGACGCACCTGAACAAGCTGTTCACCGGGGCCGTACGCGCCCACCTGGACACCCACGCCGACGCCGCGGACCCCCGCGCCTACCTCGGCCCCGCCCGCGACGTGGTCGCCGCGGAGGTGGCACGCCTGCTGGGCGTCCTGGCCCGGCCCACGGGATAGGGTTTGCCGCGAGCGAGGAGGACCAGGTGGCGGCACACACACGATGGACCCGGCTGCTGGAGATCCTCAGCGACCAGGGCCACCTCGACGTACTCGACGCCGCCGAACAGCTCGGCTGTTCCGCCGCGACCGTGCGCCGCGACCTGGACGAGCTCGCCCGGCAGAACCTGCTGACCCGCACCCGGGGCGGTGCGGTGGTCAGCGCCGTCGCCTACGACCTGCCGCTGCGCTACAAGGCGGCCCGCAGGGCCGACGAGAAGCAGCGCATCGCGAAGGCCGCGGCCGAGCTGGTCCCGACGGGTTCCACCGTCGGCCTCAACGGCGGGACGACGACCTCGGAGGTCGCCAGGGAGCTGGCGCTGCGGCCGGAGCCCTCGGGCGGCGGCACCGCGCTGACCGTGGTCACCAACGCGATCAACATCGCCAACGAGCTGGCCGTACGGCCCCAGGTGAAGATCGTCGTCACCGGCGGGGTGGCCCGGCCGAACTCGTACGAACTCGTGGGCCCCCTGGTCGACTCCGTCCTGCGCACCTTCGCCCTCGACTACACGATCCTCGGGGTGGACGCGGTGCACCCCCGCTTCGGAGCGGCCACGCACGACGAGTCGGAGGCCGGCGCCAACCGCGCCCTCGCCGAGTGCGCGGGCACGGTGATCGTCGTCGCCGACTCGTCCAAGCTCGGACGCCGGGCCTTCGCCCAGGTCTGCGGGACGGACGCGGTGTCCGTCCTGGTGACGGACGAGGACGCGTCCGAGGACGTCGTCGAGGAGTTCACGGCCCTGGGCATCGAGGTCCTGCGGGTGTGACCCGGCCGCCGCGGGTCAGCGGTAGTCCTCCGGGTGGCCCTGCATCCACGTGTTGATGCGGTCCCGGGTGCCGAGCAGTTCGGAGCGGTGCTTCTCCAGGTTGGGCGTGGACCTGTCGCCGCCCAGCCCCGTACGCAGGGTGCCGATCCAGGCGAGGGGCTCCTCGAAGTGGCCGGGGCCCTGCTTGTCCGCCTTCATCGCCTTGTCCAGGCCGTCCAGTTCCTCCTCGACCCGGCCCAGGAAGTAGGCGCAGTTCCCGTCCCCGGGGGCGCAGCCGTCCTGGTAGGTCGCCTGGAGTCCGGCGAAGGCGTCACGGACCAGCTCCGGCGCGGCGGGGTCCGCCTGGATGATGAGCGTGGGCGTGGGCGAGGGCGTCGGCATCAGGGACGCCTGCGCCTTCTCCGCCGCCGCGGCGGCCACGGACGGGGCCACGTACGGGACGTCACCGCCCGGCCCGTCGGTGGTGGTCGCCGCACTGCAGCCCGCCAGGAACGCCCCCAGGACCACGGCCGGTATCACGGCGCGCAGGCTGGTACGGATCATCGTCATGAGGCCCCCCTCGTCGGTTGGACCGGACCTTATCCTCCGCCGCGGGTCAGCGGGCGACGAGGCTCTGCAACGCGGGGGCGTACAGGTCCGCGAGGTGCTCGGGCGTCGCATGGGAGCCCGCGCCCTCGCGGTGCAGGCTCAGGGTGGCCCCCAGACCGATGAGGTGACCGGCGATCAGCTCGGCGCGCAGGGCGCGTTCGCGGCCGGGGAGGCGCGCGGCCAGGCGCGCGGTGACCTGTTCGTGGAAGCGGTCGCGGAGCAGGGAGCGCTCGTCGTGGTTGCCGAGGGAGAAGACGACCCGCAGCAGGGGGTCCCCCTTCTGTTCCCGGCGCCGGCGCACGAGGGTCAGCACCATGTGGCGGCCCAGCCCGTCGAGCGGGGCGTCGAAGAGCTCCTCGGCGGCGGGACCGAAGTCGGCGACCGTGTTGAAGAGTTCCTCCTTGCGCCCGAAGTGCTTCACCACGAGGGACGCGCTCACCCCCGCGTCGGCCGCGATCCCGCGGATCGTCACCTCCGCGTAGGGCCGCTGCGTGAACGCCCGGCGGGCGGCGAGGAGGATCGCGTCCTTGCCCGTGGCCGCGCCTCCCGGTGCCGTGCCCGCGGCGCCCGGCGCCGTCGTGCCCGCCTCCGCCGGCGACGTCGTGGTGGTTCGGGCGGTCATGCGCCCCCCTGGATCGGCATCGACCGCGTACGGCCGCTGCTCCTGCGTTTCCCCCCGACCGTACCCGCATCCTTGCGGGCGCCCGGAAGGCACAGCGTCACGGCGAGGGCCAGCAGCGCCGCGCCCCCCGCGATGAGGAAGACCAGCTGGTAGGCCCCGAGCGTCGGGGCCTCGTGGCCCGCCGCCAGGAACGTCATGTTGGCGAGCACCGCGGCCACCGTGGCACTGCAGAAGGCCTGGCCGATCGAACGCATCAGGGTGTTGAGGCCGTTGGCGGCGCCCGTCTCGCTGACGGGGACGCCCCGCATCACCAGCGCCGGGAGTGCGGAGTAAGCGATCGCCGTGCCCGCCGAGACGACGGTGGCGCCCGCGATGATCATCCAGAGGCTGTGGCTGGTGAAGTACCGCACCACATAGCCGACGGCGATGATCACGGAGGCCAGCAGGAGGCTGGTCCTCGGGCCGTGCTTGCCGGAGATCCGGGCGGACACCGGCGAGAGCAGCACCATCGTGACGCCCCCCGGGAGCAGGCACAGCCCGCTGACGACGAGCGAGGCGCCGAGCCCGTAGCCGGTGGCCTTCGGCTCCTGCACCATCTGGCCGGTGACCAGGGAGTTGGCGTAGAACGCGAAGCCGATCAGCAGGGCCGCGATGTTGGTGAGCAGCACGGCGGGGCGGGCCGAGACCCGCAGGTCGACCATGGGGGTGCGCACCCGGAGCTCGTACGCCCCCCACACCAGCGCGATCACCACCGAGGCCGCGAGGAGGCCGAGGG
Source organism: Streptomyces sp. NPDC055962 (assembly GCF_042270185.1). NCBI lineage: Bacteria > Bacillati > Actinomycetota > Actinomycetes > Kitasatosporales > Streptomycetaceae > Streptomyces > Streptomyces sp. NPDC055962. The sequence continues at coordinate 158,041 of NZ_JBHJYN010000002.1, read as the reverse complement.
TGGTCACCGACGTCCAGCCCCAGCCACCGCCCTGGGTGACGGCGAGCAGCAGGCAGACCAGCGCGGCGGTCAGGCCCAGCGCGCCCAGCACGTCGAACCGGCCCCGGGAGCGGACCGGGGACTCCGGTACGAAGCGCAGGACCAGGACGACGTCGAGGAGGCCGATGGCGCCGGAGACCCAGAACATGGTGTGCCACTCGAAGTTCTGGATGACCACCGCCGCCACCGGCAGCCCCACGGCCGCGCCGATGCCCATCGTGGAACTCATCAGTGCGACCGCGGACAGGACCCGCTCGGGCGGCAGTTCGTCGCGCAGGATGCTGATGCCGAGGGGCACCACGGCGATGGCGGCGCCCTGGAGGGCGCGTCCCGCGATCAGCACGCCGATCTGCGAGCTGACGGCGCAGAGCACGGAGCCGGCGACGAGGACGCCCAGGGAGGCGACGAGGACGCGCCGCTTGCCGTACATGTCACCGACCCGGCCGAGCACGGGGGTGAACACCGCGCCGGTGAGGAGGGTGACGGTCACCAGCCAGCTCGCCGCCGAGGGGGTCGCACCGGTGAGCTCCGGTATGTGCGGGAGCAGCGGGACGACGATCGTCTGCATGATCGCGACCACGACGCCGCAGAAGGCCAGGACCCCGACGGCGAGGCGTGGGTGGTGCGGGGCGGCGGCAGGGGCGGGTGCGGTCATCGGAGCTCCGTATGCGGGAGGAGGGGGGTGCACAGATGTTCACCCCCAGGGTAAACGCCTGTGCACCCCCGGCGCCTCGAAAGCGCCGGATCCGGCTCCGATGGCCCCCACGCAGGCCATTTGCATATACATACCAATGAGTGCATACTCTTCCTATGTCTAAGGTTCTCACCTCCCTGCCCACCGGCGAGCGCGTCGGCATCGCTTTCTCGGGCGGCCTCGACACCTCGGTCGCGGTCGCGTGGATGCGCGACAAGGGTGCCGTCCCGTGCACCTACACCGCCGACATCGGCCAGTACGACGAGCCCGACATCGGGTCGGTACCCGGCCGCGCGAAGGCGTACGGCGCCGAGATCGCACGCCTGGTCGACTGCCGGGCCGCGCTCGTCGAGGAGGGCCTGGCCGCGCTCGCCTGCGGTGCGTTCCACATCCGCTCGGGCGGCCGCGCGTACTTCAACACCACGCCGCTCGGCCGCGCCGTCACCGGCACGCTGCTGGTCCGGGCGATGCTCGAGGACAACGTGCAGATCTGGGGTGACGGATCGACGTTCAAGGGCAACGACATCGAGCGGTTCTACCGCTACGGGCTCCTCGCCAACCCGCACCTGCGCATCTACAAGCCGTGGCTCGACGCCGACTTCGTCACCGAGCTGGGCGGCCGCAAGGAGATGTCGGAGTGGCTGGTGGCCCACGGGCTGCCCTACCGCGACAGCACCGAGAAGGCGTACTCCACCGACGCCAACATCTGGGGCGCCACCCACGAGGCCAAGACCCTGGAGCACCTCGACACCGGCGTGGAGACCGTCGACCCGATCATGGGTGTCCGGTTCTGGGACCCCTCGGTCGAGATCCCCACCGAGGACATCACGATCGGCTTCGACCAGGGCCGCCCGGTCACGATCAACGGCAAGGAGTTCGCCTCCCCCGTCGACCTGGTGATGGAGGCCAACGCCATCGGCGGCCGCCACGGACTGGGCATGTCCGACCAGATCGAGAACCGCATCATCGAGGCGAAGAGCCGCGGCATCTACGAGGCCCCGGGCCTGGCGCTCCTGCACATCGTCTACGAGCGTCTCGTCAACGCCATCCACAACGAGGACACCCTCGCCCACTACCACAACGAGGGCCGGCGCCTCGGGCGGCTGATGTACGAGGGCCGCTGGCTGGACCCGCAGGCCCTGATGGTCCGCGAGTCGCTCCAGCGCTGGGTCGGCTCGGCCGTCACCGGCGAGGTCACCCTGCGACTGCGGCGCGGTGAGGACTACTCGGTCCTGAACACCACCGGCCCCGCGTTCAGCTACCACCCGGACAAGCTCTCGATGGAGCGCACCGAGGACTCGGCGTTCGGTCCCGTGGACCGTATCGGCCAGCTCACCATGCGCAACCTCGACATCGCCGACTCCCGTGCCCGGCTGGAGCAGTTCGCCGGCATGGGCCTCGTCGGCACGACGCAGCCCTCGCTGATCGGCGCCGCACAGGCGGCGGCGACCGGTCTGATCGGCGCCATGCCGGAAGGCGGCGCCCAGGCCATCGCCTCGCGCGGCGAGGTCTCCGGCGACGAGGAGCTGCTGGACCGCGCCGCGATGGAGTTCGGCACCGACTGACGGGGACCGGGCCGGCCCGCCTCCGGGCGGGCGGCCTATCCTCGGATCCCCGGACGGATACGCAGAAGAGCGAAGGTGGCGGCAATGGCGAAGGTCCCGGCAGCAGCAGTGGCGGCGAGCGGACTCGTCGGCGGATACGGGATCGCCCGCTGGACGAAGAAGCGCCCGCTGGGCGGCGTCGCACTGGCTGCCGCCGGCTCCGTCGCCGCGTACGGATGGAACCGGCAGGCCGGGGCGAAGGCGGCCACCGGGCTGACCGTCGCCTACGTCGCCGCGTTCGCCGGATCGCACCCGCTCGCCAAGAAGGTCGGCGCCTGGCCCGCGGTGTTCGCCGTCGCGGGCGGGGTCGCCGCCGCGTCCTGGGCCGTCACCCGGCGCAGCGCCTGACCACCGCGCCTCCGGCCGGCGCCGCACCCGCCGGATCACCGCTCCCCGCGCACCGCGCATCGAAAAAGTCCGTGCCCGGGGATTGAACACGGGCGCCGCGGGGTGCGTACTGAAGAGCAACTCCCCGCGTGACCCGGGGGCGCGTGCGTGACGACAGCACGTACGCGCCTCCGGTCAGCCCCCCAGCGCGTGCGACACCGAATAGATCGCCAGGCCCGCCAGCGCGCCCACCACGGTGCCGTTGATCCGGATGAACTGAAGGTCGCGGCCGATGTACGCCTCGATCTTCCTCGACGTCTGGTGCGCGTCCCAGCCAGCCACCGTGTCGCTGATCAGCGAGGTGATCTCGGTCCGGTACGTCGTGACGACGTACGCCGCCGCGTCCTCCAGCCAGCCCTCCAGCTTGGCCTGGAGCCGCTCGTCCGTGGACAGCCTCGCGCCCAGCGACATCAGCGAGGCCCGGGCCCGCAGCCGCAGCTCGCTCCGCTCGTCCTCGGCCGCCGCGATGATCATCGAACGGACGGAGGACCAGGCGGAGGCGATGACGTCCTGGACCTCACCACGCCCCAGGATCTCCGACTTCAGCCGCTCCACCCGGGCCCGGGTGTCCGGATCCGTCTGGAGGTCGGCGGCGAAGTCCGTCAGGAAGGTGTCGATCGAGCCGCGCGCCGGATGGCCCGGCATGTCGCGCATCTCCGTGACGAAGCGCAGGAGTTCCTTGTAGACCCGCTCCCCCACCCGCTTGTCGACGAACCGCGGCGTCCAGCCGGGCGCCCCGCCCTGCACCGCGTCCATCACGGAGTCGCCGTGCAGGACCAGCCAGTCGTGCGCCCGTACGCAGACGAGGTCGACCACCCTTCGGTGCCCGCCGTCCGAGACGATCTTCTCCAGCATCTTGCCCATGCCCGGGCCGACTTCCACCGCGTCCGCCCGCCGGGTGATCGCCTCCCCGACCACCGCCTGCACGTCGGAGTCCCGCAGGACGGTCAGCGCGCCGCGCAGCGCGGTAGCCAGCTCGGCGGTGACCCGGTCCGCGTGTTCCGGCTCCGCCAGCCACGCCCCGAGGCGCGAACCGACGCCCAGCGCGTGAATTCGGTCACGAACGACGTCCCCGGAGAGAAAATTCTCGCCGACGAAGGAACCGAGTGATGCCCCCAACTGGTCCTTCTTGGTGGGAATGATGGCGGTGTGCGGAATGGGCAGACCGAGCGGGCGCCGGAAGAGCGCCGTGACGGCGAACCAGTCCGCCAGCGCACCGACCATCCCCGCCTCGGCAGCCGCTGCGACGTAGCCCGGCCAGCCGCCCACACCCGCGTTCCCCGCCCAGGTGGCGAGGACGTACACGAGAGCGACGAGCAGGAGCAGGCCTGTGGCGGTGGTCTTCATGCGGCGCACACCGCGCTGCTTCTCCTCATCGGCGGCGGTGTACGCGAACCCGCCCAGCGACGGCCCCCGCCGCACGCCGGTGGCTCCGGCCGCCACGGAGGGCCCCGCCCCGGCGCCCTCCGGCATCGGGGCCGGCTGCCCCTCGGGCGCGGCACCGATGCCCGGCGGCGCGGCCCCGGGCCGTCGGGGCCCATGCCCGTCCGGCCCGGGGCCCGTTCCCTGTCCCGCGTCCTGTTCCATCCGCTCCACCCGTCCGCGTACGCGTCACGCCGTGCCGTACGCATTGTCCCTACCTCACCTACTCCCGGGGCGCACGTCGAGTTCCCCGGGGCCTGTCGCATCATGAGAACAACCCGAACAACGGGCCGGACACCACAAGGAGAATCACCGCAGATGCCCAGGCGCCAGGGGTATGCCCTGCTCATCGCCCTCGCAGCAGGCACCGTCACGCTCGCCACCGCCGCGGCGTTCGGCACGGCGCTGATCACCGAGGACCGGCGGGCACCGCTCGACGGGTCGCAGACCCACGCGGCGGCCCGCAATCCCGCCGCACCGGCCAACTCCGCCGGTACCTGGGTCGCCACCTGGACCGGAGCACCCGTCAGCGCAGAGCCGAACGCCGCCCAGGGCTATCCCGGCCGCACCATCCGCAACATCGTGCACACCAGTGTCGGTGGGGACGCCGCCCGCATCACCCTGTCCAACCTCTTCGGCGCCACCCCGCTCGTCATCGACCAGGTCGCCGTCAACACCCGTCAGGTGACCTTCCGCGGCCTGTCCGCCGTCACCGTCGCGGCCGGCCGACAGGTCGTCAGCGACCCCGTCGTCGTGCCCGTCGCCCCGGACTCCGACCTGGAGGTCACCCTCCGCACCCCGCAGGCCGCCGGAGCCGTCACCCAGCACCCCAACACCCACCAGACGTCCTACCTGGCCGACGAGCGCGCCACCTGGAGCACCACCCGCTGGCGCTACCTGACGGCCGTCGACGTCCGCAACAAGACGTCCCCCGGAGCGATCGTCGTCATCGGCGACTCCCTCACGGCGGGCAGCGGCTCCACCACCGACGCCAACGGCCGCTGGCCGGACGTCCTCTCCGACCGGCTGCGCCACGTCTACGGGATCGCCAACCAGGGCATCGCCGGCAACCGCCTGCTCCGTGACAGCCCGCTCGCGCTGGGCGGCGCGCAGAACCTCGGAGGGCTGAGCGCAGCCCGCCGCTTCGACCGGGACGTCCTGTCCGTGTCCGGAGCGAAGACCGTGATCATCGCCCTCGGCATCAACGACGTGCAGCAGTACCCCCAGGAACCCGACCCCCGGCGCATCACGGCCGGACTGCGCGCCCTCACCGAGCGCGCGCACGCCCAGGGACTGCGGGTCGTCGGAGCGACGCTGACGCCCTTCCAGGGCTACTCCACCTGGACGCCCGAGCACAACGCCGTACGCCTGGCCGTCAACAAGGAGATCCGCTCCGGCCGGATCTTCGACGCGTACGCCGACTTCGACCGGGCCGTACGCGACCCCTACGCGCCGAACCGGATCCTGCCCGAGTACGACTCCGGCGACCGGCTCCACTTCAACGACGCCGGCTACCGCGCCCTGGGCCACGCCGTCGACCTCGGCACGGTGGACGGAACGCCCCGCTCCGACGCCTTCTGACGCGAACGGCCGCAGACGGGGGCGGTCTTCCTGCGCCGGCCCCCGCACGCTCGGCCGCCCTCACGACCCGGCAGCCGGGGGACACGGTCCGGCGCCCCGCGGCCGGGGGCGGTCCGGAGCCCCGGCCGGAGGCGGTCCGGCGCCCCGCGGCCGGGGGTGCACCACCCGGCCGCCCAGCGCGCCGGGGCGCGTCAGCCCAGCTCCTTGCGCCCGTCCCCGCGGTCCCGCTTCTCCAGCCGCAGCCGCTCCTGCTCCTGCTCCTGGAGCCGCCGCTTCTCCGCCTTCCGCCGCTTGCGCTCCACACCGACCCCGCCCATCAGCGCGAACCCGGTGACCGTCACCCGCGGGGCGCCAGGGGCGGCCTCCGGCTCCTCGTCGAGCTTGGAGTGCTCGCCGAACCCGCCCATGACACCGAACCCGCTGACCTGGAGATCGAGGTCCGGCGGCACGGTCACCTGCATCCCGCCCATGATCGTGAAGCAGCGGATCACGACGTCGCGCTCCGCGAAGTGGGCCTCGCGCAGGTCGATCTCGCCACCGCCCCACATCGCGAACGCGGTGAACGTCGGCCCCACCGTCCAGCGGCCCTTCCTGCTGAACCCTCCCCAGAAGGCGAACCCTCCCGACGAGGTGGGGGTGCCGCCGATCCGGGACGGCCAGTCCACGGCCGAGCCGCTCGCCCCCGCAACCGCACCCGTCACCGCCCCGGACGGCCCACCCGGCACCGGCAGGTCACGCACGAGCGGCACCAGCTCCCCGTGCGTACGCGCCTTGAACGTCGCGTCGAGCCTCTGCTCGAACTCGTCCAACTCCAGCCGGCCCTCGGCCACGGCCTCACGCAGGGTCTCGGCGACCCGCTCACGTTCCGCGTCGGAGGCACGCATGTCCGGGTTTTCACTTGTCATACCGCGCACCCTATAGAGCAACCTCGGGACGGGCCTAGAGAGCAGGATCCGGCACGTACATCCTGGCGATCACGGACTCGATGTCCGGCTCGCGCACCGACAGGTCGACCAGGGGATAGTCCGCCGCGATACGCGCCACCAGCGGCGCGGCCGAGGCGGCCGCCGGGAACGCCAGCCACTGCCGGGGCCCCTCCACCCTCACCACCCGCACCGAGGGCTCCGACCCCAGCTCGATCGGCGGCAGTTCCCGCTCCAGGTCCACGACCAGCATCCGCTCGCTCTCCCCCGCCTCGTGCAGCCCGGCGAGCGCGCCGTCGTACACCAGACGGCCGTGGTCGATCACCATCACGCGCTTGCACAACTGCTCGATGTCGGTCAGATCGTGGGTGGTCAGCAGGACGGTCGTCGACCGCTCGGCGTTCAGGTCCCGCAGGAACCCGCGCACCTTGGCCTTGGACACCACGTCCAGCCCGATCGTCGGCTCGTCCAGGTAGAGCACCTCCGGGTCGTGCAGCAGCGCCGCCGCGATGTCCCCCCGCATCCGCTGCCCCAGCGAGAGCTGACGCACCGGCACCTCCAGCAGCTCACCCAGGTCCAGCAGTTCCACACACCGCTCCAGGTTCTCCCGGTAGCGGCGGTCCGGGATCCGGTACATCCGGTGCATCAGCCGGTACGAGTCACGCAGCGGCAGGTCCCACCACAGCGTCGTGCGCTGCCCGAACACCACACCGATCCGGTGCGCCAGCTTCGTACGGTCCCGGGAGGGGTCGACCCCGGCGACCCGCAGCCGTCCGCCGCTCGGGGTGAGAATGCCCGTCAGCATCTTGATCGTCGTCGACTTCCCCGCCCCGTTCGGGCCGATGTAGCCGACCATCTCGCCACGGGGCACCCGGAAGCTGATCCCGTCCACCGCCCGCACCTCACGCCGCTCACGGCGCATGAAGCCGGTCCTCCGGCGTACGTCGAACACCTTCTCGACACCGTCGAGCTCGATGAAGTCCCTGTCGTCCACGCCCACTCCTCAGCTTCCCGTACTGCGGTAGGCCCGCAGCCCCGCCCGCCACGCCAGCCCCGCGAGCACCCAGCACCCCGCGGCCACCACCGGCGGCAGGAACGCCACCCACCGGGGCAGGTCCAGCGGATAGTCCCGGCCCAGCACGTACAGGGCGGGCAGCCAGCTCACGAAGGCCAGCGGCACCACGAACGTCACCCCGCGCACCAGCTCCTTCGCGAAGACCGACGGCGGGTACTGCAACAGCGTCGTCCCCCCGTACGTGAACGCGTTCTGCACCTCCGACGCGTCCTGGGCGTAGAACTGGAACGCCGCGCCCACCACGAACACCGCCCCGAAGACGGCCGCCCCGCTCAGCACCATCAGCGGCAGCATGGCCACCTTCAGCGGGGTCCACGCGATGTCCAGCGCCCCCAGCGCGTAGCCCAGCACCAGCAGCCCCTGCGTGATCCGCCCCAGCCTGCGCAGCGCGAACCGGTCCGCCGCCACCTGCGCCAGCACCGGCACGGGCCGCACCAGCAGTGTGTCCAGCGTCCCGTCCCGCACTCGCCGACCCAGCCGGTCCATCGACCCCAGAAGCAGGTCGGACAGGCCGAACGCGGTCGCCGACGCCCCGTACAGCAACGCGACCTCCGGCAGCGTGAAGCCGCCCAGCACGTCGACGTGCGTGAACATCAGCAGGATCGCGACGAAGTCGAACCCCGTCGCCACGAAGTTCCCGAGGGCCGTCATCACGAACGACGCGCGGTACGCCATCGTCGAGCGCAGCCACATCGCCACGATCAGCCCGTACGCCCGCACCCCCTCGACCAGCCGCGACCGCTCGGCGAACACGGTCTCCGGCTCGACGCGGGCCGTCCCGGTCCCGGCCTCAACCACCCTGGACCACCACCCTCCTGGTCGCCACCGACTGGAGCAGCCGCCCCGCCAGCAGCAGCGCCACCGCCCAGCCGGCCTGGAAGGCGTACGCCCCCAGCAGATCCGCGCCCGTGTACGTACCGAGGAACACATCGGCGGGCACCTGCAGCAGCGACGACCACGGCAGGGCCCGCGCCACCTCCCCCAGCGCCCCGGGGAAAAGGTTCAGCGGCAGCAGCATCCCGGAGAAGAACAGCCCGGCCAGCCAGGCGATCTGCATCGCCCCCGCCCCGTCCATCAGCCAGAACGCGGAGAGCGCCACCAGGAAGCGCACCGCGAAGCTCACCACGACCCCGAGCGCCACGGACACCAGGAAGGCGAGCCAGGTCCAGGGCGAGGCGGGCAGCGCCAGGTCGAAGGCGAGGGCCCCCAGGACCATCGGCACGATCCCGCGCCCCAGCAGATGGAACGCCGCCCGGCCCAGGTCCCCCGCCATCCACCACAGCTGCAGATCGGCCGGCCGGTACAGGTCGACCGCGATGTCGCCCGTACGGATGCGCTCCATGAGCTCGTCCTCGAAGCCGCCGCCCATCATCGCGCAGGTCATCAGCAGAGCCTGACCCAGCCACACATAGGTGACCGCCTGGGACATGTCGTACCCGCCCAGCTGCGGACGCTCGTCCCACAGGGCGATGTAGGTGTACGCCATGATGAAGCCGAAGACGGTGTTGGTGAACACCCCCGCGAGCGTCGCCACCCGGTAGGTGGCATACCGCCGGAACCCTCCGGCCGCCACCACGGCATAGAGCCGCACCTCGCCCCCCTCCTCCGCCAAAGCGCACGACGTTAGTCCACGGCGTTCGGCCGCCGCGACCCCATTTCCGTGGAGGGTTCCGAGGGTTATCCGTCCGAAAAGTGCACTATAGGAAAATCATCCGCAGTCGAGGAGCCTCCACAGTCATGAGCGACGAGCCACAGCAGCACGGCGGAGACCCTGGTCAGCAGGGCTCCGGGGGCTGGGCCCCCCGAGACCCCTCGGCCGCGTCCCCCACCGCCGACACCCCGCACCCGAACGGCGCACAAGCCACCAAGGGGCGCACAAAACGCCCCAAGCGGCCCAAGCGCACCGGATGGCGCCGCGCCGTCCCCACCTGGCGCATGGTCCTCGGCGGCGTGCTCCTCCTCGCCCTGCTCCTCGTCGGCGGATTCATCGCCGGCTACCAGATCGTCGACATCCCCGCCGCCAACGCCAGCGCGACGGCCCAGTCCAACGTCTACCTGTACGCCGACGGGAAGACCGTCATCGCCCGCGACGGCGAGATCAACCGCGAGAACATCCCCCTCCGCCGCATCCCCCGCACCATCCAGCACGCCGTGCTCGCCGCCGAGGACCGGGACTTCTACTCCGAGGACGCCATCGACATCAAGGCCACCCTCCGCGCCGGCTGGAACACCGTCACCGGCAAGGGCAGACAGGGCGGTTCCACCATCACCCAGCAGTTCGTCAAGAACTACTACCTCGGCCAGGAGCAGACCGTCGTCCGCAAGGCCAAGGAATTCTTCATCTCGATCAAGCTCGACCGCGAACAGAGCAAGGACGAGATCCTCGAGGGCTACCTCAACACCAGCTACTTCGGCCGCAACGCCTACGGCATCCAGGCCGCCTCCCACGCCTACTACGGCAAGGACGTCGAGGACCTCGACGCCGGCGAAGGCGCCTACCTCGCCTCCCTCCTCAACGCCCCCAGCTCCTACGACGTCGTCACCCACCCCGAGAACAAGAAGGCCGCCCTCGCCCGCTGGAAGTACGTCCTCGACGGCATGGTCAAGCACCACTGGCTCACCGAAGCCGACCGCGACGCCATGACCTTCCCCGTCCCCGGCAAGGCCAAGCCCGCCACCGCCCTCTCGGGCCAGCGCGGCTACATCGTCCACGCGGTCGACGACTACCTCGCCCAGAACAAGATCATCGACGAGAAGACCCTCGCCACCGGCGGCTACCGCATCACCACCACCCTCCAGAAGAAGAAGCAGGACGCCCTCGTCGAAGCCGTCGAGGACAACGTCCTCGCCAAGACCAGCACCGACCGCGAGGCCGACCGCAACGTCCGCGCCGGCGGCGCCTCCGTCGACCCCGCCACCGGCCACGTCGTCGCCCTCTACGGCGGCATCGACTACACCAAGCAGTTCGTCAACAACGCCACACGCCGCGACTACCAGGTCGGATCCACCTTCAAGCCCTTCGTCCTCGCCGCCGCCCTCGCCAACGGGTCCACCACCCAGAAGGACCGCCCCATCACCCCCAACACCCACTACAACGGCGACAACGAACGCACCGTCCAGGCCGCCACCGGCCCCACCGACTACTCCCCCGCCAACGAGGACGACGTCGACTACGGCTCCATCACCGTCCGCGAGGCCACCGACAAATCCGTCAACGCCGTCTACGCCCAGATGGCTCAGGACGTCGGACCCGACGAGGTCAAGAACACCGCGATCGCCCTCGGCATCCCCCGCGACACCCCCGACCTCACCGCCTCCCCCTCCATCGCCCTGGGCCCCGCCACCGCCAGCGTCCTCGACATGGCCTCCGCCTACGCCACCCTCGCCGACCACGGCAGACAGCGCCCCCGCACCCTGGTCACCAAGATCACTAAGAACGCCACCGCCCTCGCCGTCCCCAAGAGGACCACCCGGCGCGCCATCCCCCGCGAAGCCGCCGACACCACCACCTCCGTCCTGCGCAGCGTCGTCGACGGCGGCACCGGCACCGCCGCATCGGCCGCCGGCCGCCCCGCCGCGGGAAAGACCGGCACCGCCGAGGAGGACAAGGCCGCCTGGTTCGCCGGCTACACCCCCGAGCTCGCCACCGTCGTCGCCGTCATGGGCCAGGATCCCGGCACCGGCGTCCAGAAACCCCTCTACGGCGCTCTCGGCCTCGCCCGCATGAACGGCGGCGGCGCCCCCGCCCAGACCTGGGCCGCGTACACCCGCGCCGCACTCGAAGGCAGCGAGGTGCGGGGCTTCGACCTGGAAGCCGACGAAGGCCCCGAGGAACCCGACCCGGACGAGAGCGCCGAGGGCGAGGACACCGAGGACACCGAGGAAGCCGGAGACACCGGGGACCGCCAGGAACGCAGGGAGCGCAGGGAACGCCGCGAACGCGAGGACGGCGGACAGCGGGACGGGACGGACGAGCCGGGCACCGGGGAAACCCGCCAGGAACGCGACGGCGGCACCCGCACACAGGACACACCCTCCGCGGCCTCCCCCGCCGCGGGAAACCCCCGCACCGCCACCCCCGCCGACGCACCGTCACGCGCCCCCGGACTCCGCGAACCCGCCGCCCTGCGACCCGGCGGGGAGCACGAGGACAGGGAACCCGGCGACCAGCCCGGAGACCGGCCCGCCGACCGACAGGAAAGGGGCGGGCAGGACCCCCACGGCCCCACCCGCCCCTGACACCTCGGTTCAGTGCCCGGACGTCGCCTTCAGCCCCACCACGGCCACCAGCAGCAGACAGACGAAGAAGATACGGGCGGCGGTCACCGGCTCGTTCAGCACGACCATGCCCAGCACCGCCGCACCCGCCGCACCGATCCCCACCCACACGCCGTACGCCGTACCGATCGGCAGCGTCTTCGCCGCCTGCGACAGCAACAGCATGCTGAGCACGATCCCCAGCCCGGTGCCCACACTCGGCCACAGCCGGGTGAACCCCTCGGTGTACTTCATCCCGATCGACCAGCCCACTTCCAGCAGACCGGCCACGATCAACAGAACCCACGCCACGACGGCACCTCCACGACGACACACGCGAAACACACGGGTGCGTCGTCTTTGCGGAAACCCGGTACGGCGCGTCTCGTCGGGGTCACACCACCGTAGCAAGCCCACAGAACAGACAAAAGGCCTGGTGACGACAGTCACCAGGCCCACTCACGCCACGTCCGCCTACAGATACAGCCCGGTCGAATCCACCGAACCCTCGAACCGGTCCGCCGCCACCGCATGCAGGTCCCGCTCACGCATCAGCACGTACGCCACACCCCGCACCTCGACCTCGGCACGGTCCTCCGGGTCGTACAGCACACGGTCACCCGGCTCCACGGTCCGTACGTTCTGACCCACCGCGACCACCTCGGCCCACGCCAGACGCCGGCCGACCGCAGCCGTCGCCGGAATCAGAATGCCGCCGCCCGACCGCCGCTCACCCTCGGGCGAATCGGACCGGACCAGCACACGGTCGTGCAGCATCCGGATCGGCAGCTTGTCGTCGGTGTTGCTCATGCCGTTGTCCCTCACGCCCCGAAACCTACCTGCCCCGAGCCCGTCCGCACGCCCCAGGGCAGCCCGGAACCCGCCGCCGTCAGCGCCTCTTGCGCCGCGAAGACCGACGCGACGACCTCGAAGACCCCGAGGACAGCGTCAGCAGCGCCACCGCACCGGCCACCACCAGCGCCGCCGGAATCACCCGCTCCAGCCGGGGCGACCCGTCCTCGGCCACGAACTGCGCCTTCACGTCCGAAACCGAACGGTTCACCGCGACGAAGGCACGCCCCGCCGTACGGTCCACCGTCGACGCCACCTTCGCCTTCGCGTCACCGATCATCGTCTTCGGGTGCACCCGCACCCCGATCTCGTCCAGCACCACGGCGAGCTGCGCACGCCTGCTGATGATGTCCGCCTCGATCTGCGCAGGGCTCCTCGTGTCCGACACTGCGCCGCCTCCGTGGTCGTCTCGGGTAAACCTTCATCGACAGTCTGTCAGCTCGGCCGCCCCTACACCCGGCGGCACCCCCTATTACGCTCGGTGCCACACAGCCCACGTGCCACTCGAGGAGAAACATGAGCGAGCGACTCCAGACCGGCGACACCGCCCCCGCCTTCACCCTTCCGGACGCCGACGGCAACGAGATCTCGCTCGCGGACCACAAGGGCCGCAAGGTCATCGTCTACTTCTACCCCGCCGCACTTACCCCCGGGTGCACCAAGCAGGCCTGCGACTTCACCGACAACCTGGACGTCCTCGCGGGAGCCGGTTACGACGTCATCGGCGTGTCGCCCGACAAGCCGGAGAAGCTCGCCAAGTTCCGCGAGCAGGAGAACCTCAAGGTCACACTGGTCGGCGACCCCTCCAAGGAGACCCTGGAGGCGTACAGCGCGTTCGGAGAGAAGAAGCTCTACGGCAAAGTGGTGACGGGCGTGATCCGCTCCACGTTTGTGGTCGACGAAGAGGGCAAGGTGGAGAAGGCCCTCTACAACGTCAAGGCGACCGGCCACGTCGCCAAGATCATCAAGGACCTCGGCATCTGATCCCTTTCCGGCCGATCCTGGCCGAAATGGATGTGATCGAGATCGCAATCAGCCGTTGATTCGGTTTGCAACCGCCATGACCGCGCAGAAGCCTTTCCTGGAACACCGTTCGACGAAAGGAACCGGCCATGGCGGCCTCCGACCCCCACCAGGTGGCCGACCCTGATGCGGTCAAGCGCCATCCTGCGCTCTTCCGGGCCATCCGGAAGCGCCAGAACCCCCGGCTCCGTCGGACCGACATCACCGTCACCGACGACCAGGCGGTCAAGCGCGCGGTGAAGGCGGCGTCACTCGGTAACGCCATGGAGTGGTTCGACTTCGGCATCTACTCCTACCTGGCCGTCACCATCGGACACGTGTTCTTTCCGTCCGGGAACGACACCACCCAGCTCCTCTCGTCGTTCGCGACCTTCGCCGTGGCCTTCCTCGTCCGGCCCCTCGGCGGAATGTTCTTCGGCCCCATGGGCGACAAGATCGGCCGCAAGAAGGTCCTCGCCCTCACCATGATCCTCATGGCGATCGGCACCTTCGCGATCGGCCTCATCCCCTCCCACGGCACCATCGGCGTCTGGGCCGCGGTCCTGCTGATCTTCTTCCGGATGCTCCAGGGCTTCTCCACCGGCGGTGAGTACGGCGGCGCCTCGACCTTCATCGCCGAGTACGCCCCCGACAAGCGCCGCGGCTTCTACGGCAGCTTCCTCGAATTCGGCACCCTCGCCGGATACGTCGGCGCCGCCGGCCTCGTCACCCTCCTCTACGCCGTCCTCGACGACGGCCAGATGGAGTCCTGGGGCTGGCGCATCCCGTTCCTCGTCGCCGGACCTCTCGGCCTCGTAGGCCTCTACCTGCGACTGCGCCTCGACGAGACCCCCGCCTTCCAGAAGCTGGAGGGCGGCACGGCCCACGCCACCGAGGCCGCCGACCACGTCGAGTCCACCGCCAAGGGCGACCTCGCGAAGATCTTCCGCCAGTACTGGCCGACGCTCATCCTCTGCATCGCCCTGGTCGGCGCGTACAACATCGCCGACTACATGCTGCTCTCGTACATGCCGACGTACCTCTCGGACGAGCTCGGCTACAGCGAGACCCACGGCCTGCTCATCCTGCTCGGCGTCATGGTCCTGCTGATGGTGATCATCAGCCAGTTCGGCAAGCTCTCCGACCGCTTCGGCCGCAAGCCGCTGCTGATGGCCGGAATGCTCGGCTTCCTGTTCCTCTCCCTGCCGTCGTTCCTCCTGATCCGCCAGGGCAGCATCCCGGCGATCGCCATCGGCATGGTCATGCTGGGCCTCTCCCTGGTCTGCATGCTGGGCACGATGTCCGCGGCGCTCCCGGCCCTGTTCCCGACCAACGTCCGCTACGGCTCCCTGTCGGTCGGCTACAACCTCTCGGCCTCGATCTTCGGCGGTACGACCCCGCTGGTGATCACCGCCCTGATCAGCTGGAGCGGCTCGAACCTCATGCCGGCGTACTACGCGATGGCGGCGGCCCTGGTCGGTGTGATCGCGGTGGCCTGCATGAAGGAGACGGCCAACAAGCCGCTGGCCGGCTCCCCGCCGTCGGTCGAGACGGAAGAGGAAGCCGCCGAACTGGTCCACGCCCAGAGCCCGGATCCGAAGTTCTGACCCCGTCCCCACGGAAGGGCCCGTACCGCCATCAAGCGGTACGGGCCCTTCCACATCTCGTCGCATTCCGGACGTGACCATCCGATTAACGGTTCGTTGCTCCGTACGAGGCCACGAACGCGCGGCCGGATGCGGAGGGGACATGCCGGTTCGATACACCCGCGAGCTACTCGAAGAAGCAGCGCGCGAGACGACCAACTGCAACGACGCCGTTCGATGGTGCGGGGGGACACCGACACCAGGGAGCAGGCGCTATCTGCGGGCGAAGATGGCCGAATCGAAGATCGACATCTCGCACTTCACCGATCCCAGAGTGCGCCACACAGAGGAGCGGTTGCGCGAGTTGGTCGCCTGCTCCAAGAGCGTGGCGGAAGTCGTTCGCCGACTGGGTATCAACCCGGTAGGGGGCAACCAAGCCCACATCGGTCGCCGGATCACCGCTCTCCGGATCGACACGTCGCACTTTCTGCGCACTCACCGAAGCCGCCCCAAGGGCGCTTTGGGTAACCCGCTGACCCTGGGATCTCCGTCGAACGGCAGAATTCCCGGCGACCGGCTACACCGTGAGCTCATCCGGACAGGCATCGCGGAGTCGTGCGCCCTGTGCGGCATCGGCACGGAATGGAACGGCAGGCCGCTGCGGCTCGAGGTCGACCATATGAGCGGCAAGTGGTGGGACAACCGACCCGAGAATCTGCGTCTGCTCTGCCCGAACTGCCATGCCGTGACGGATACCTATCGCGGGCGCAATCGACGGAGGTACGCATGAGCGGCCAGCACAAATACCCTCGCGAACTGCTGACCCGGACCGCGGCCGCCTCGACCAGCCTCGTCGACCTGCTCAGGCGACTGGGTGCACCGCTTGGCAGTAGACCTCTGCGCTACGTGCGCGACCGACTCAAGCTGTACGGCATCGACACCACACACTTCGTTGACGACGCCCTCCCTGAACGACAGAGGCGGTCGTACACACGGGAACTGCTCGAGGAAGCTGCCACTCACTCACACAGCATCCGGGAAATGCTGGAATACATGGACGTCCCGCCCGACGACGGCCCCTACGGCTACATCAGGAGGAGGCTCGATCACCTTGGGATCGACACCTCACATTTCACCAACGGCCGCAGATACGGCCCGCCTGTGACTCCCCGACACGAACTGGCCTCCGCCGTCGCGGAGTCCACGAGCTTGGCCGGAGTATTGAAGCTTCTCTGCCAGACGAACAACGGCGCGGCGCGCGCCCGCGTGAAACGGAGTCTCACGGAATACGGCCTCTCAACCGCCCACTTCACCGGACAGGGGCACACCAGGGGCTCCAGCTCTCCTTACCGCAGAGCTGCATCCGAGATCCTTCAGCGCAGGGAGTCCGGGGCCACACGAACCCGAACCTCACTTCTGCGTCGTGCACTTGATGAGATCGGACGCCCGCGCGTGTGTTCCGCGTGTGACATCGGGGACACCTGGCAGGGCAAGCGTCTTGTACTGGAGATCGATCACATCAACGGTGACCATCTGGACAATCGTCGCGAGAACCTGCGCTACTTGTGTCCGTCGTGCCACAGTCAGACCGCCACCTTCTCAAAGCGGCAAAGACCCACCCAGTACAGTAGTGAAACGCGGGCCCGTACCCCAGCAGGCTAGAGGGCGCCGGCTTAGAACCGGTGTGTCGTGGGTTCAAATCCCACCGGGCCCACAGGTCAAATGAGGCCTTCACCTTCACATCAAAGGTGAAGGCCTCGTTTCTGTTACCCCACCAGCTCCCGCACCACCGGCACCAGGGCCCGGAACGCCTTGCCGCGGTGGCTGATCGCGTTCTTCTCCGCCGGGGTGAGCTCCGCGCACGTCCGGGTCTCGCCGTCGGGTTCCAGGATCGGGTCGTAGCCGAATCCGTACGCGCCGGCCGGGGCGGTGCGCAGGGTGCCTGTGAGGCGGCCCTCGACCACGCGTTCTGTGCCGTCGGGGAGGGCCAAGGCGGCTGCGCAGGCGAAGTAGGCCCCGCGGTGGGGGGCGGAGATGTCGCCGAGCTGGGCGAGGAGCAGGTCCAGGTTGGCCTGGTCGTCGCCGTGGACGCCGGACCAGCGGGCCGAGAAGATGCCGGGGGCGCCGCCGAGGACGTCGACGCAGAGGCCGGAGTCGTCGGCCACGGCCGGGTGGCCGGTGGCCTGGGCCAGGGCGTGGGCCTTGAGGAGGGCGTTCTCGGCGAAGGTGACGCCGGTTTCCTTGACGTCGGGGATGTCGGGGTACGCGTCCGCGCCGACGAGGTCGTGGGTGAGGCCCGCGTCGGCGAGGATCGCGTGGAGTTCGGTGATTTTCCCGGCGTTGCGGGTGGCGAGGATCAGGCGCGTCATGCGTCGATTATCGCCGCCGGGTCAGGGGGTGCAGACCTTGCCGATCTCGGCGGCCGCGTCGGTGACGGGCGTGATGTCGGGGGTGGCGTCGCCCTTGTCGATGGAGTCGCGGACGTTGGTGACGCCTGCCTGGAGGTCGTCGACGGCCTTGCTCAGGTCGGCGTTGTCCGTGGTGTCGCCGAGGTCCTTGAGTTCCTTGTCGATCTGGTCCAGGGATTCGGACGCCTGCGTCGGGTCGTCGGAGGCGTTGGACACGGCCTGCTGGAGGTTGTTGACGCTGGTGGCGATGGCGTCGGCGGTGCGGACGCAGTCCAGGGCCTTGTCGACGGCGCCGCAGCCGACGGCGGCGGTCAGCGTCAGCAGCGTGGCCGTGACGGCAAGTGCGGTGCGGCGTCGGTGGTGTCGGCGCGTGGCCATGGTGCGGTCCCTCCCCGGGGGCGGATACGTGGACGGACGCACGGTTCGACCCGTGCGCCCGTACCCGCTACGACGCTGTGCGCTGCGTATTTGGTTGCTTCTTTACTCGCCGAGTGTGCGGGCGAGTGCCTCTTCCTGGAGCTTGGCCAGGTCGGTGCAGCCGGCGGTGGCGAGGTCGAGGAGGGCGTTGAGCTCGGCGCGGTCGAAGGGCTCGGCCTCGGCGGTGCCCTGGACCTCGACGAAGCGGCCGTCGCCGGTGCAGACGACGTTCATGTCGGTGTCGGCGCGGACGTCCTCCTCGTAGCAGAGGTCGAGGAGGGGGATGCCGTCGACGATGCCGACGCTGACGGCTGCGACGGTGCCGGTGAGGGGCTTGCGGCCGTGCTTGATGATCTTCTTGCCCTGGGCCCAGGCGATGGCGTCGGCGAGGGCGACGTAGGCGCCGGTGATGGCTGCGGTGCGCGTGCCGCCGTCGGCCTGGAGGACGTCGCAGTCGAGGACGATCGTGTTCTCGCCGAGGGCCTTGTAGTCGATCACGGCGCGCAGGGACCGGCCGATGAGGCGGCTGATCTCGTGGGTACGACCGCCGATCTTTCCGCGTACGGATTCGCGGTCGCCGCGGGTGTTGGTGGAGCGGGGCAGCATGGAGTACTCGGCGGTGACCCATCCTTCGCCGCTGCCCTTGCGCCAGCGCGGGACGCCTTCGGTGACGGAGGCGGTGCAGAAGACCTTGGTGTCGCCGAAGGAGATGAGTACGGAGCCTTCGGCGTGCTTGCTCCATCCGCGTTCGATGGTGACGGGGCGGAGCTGTTCGGGGGTGCGGCCGTCGATACGAGACATGGCGTCGAGCCTATCGGCTGGGGCGGCCGGGTCCGTTCGGGTGCACGGCAGGCCCCGCTCCTGTCCGGTCGGGGGCGGAGCGGGGCCTGCGCGTGGGACCTGGGTGGGCCGGCCGGTCAGCCGGTCACATCATGTCTTCGATGTCGGCGGCGATGGGGTCGGCGTCGGTGCCGATGACGACCTGGATCGCGGTGCCCATCTTGACGACGCCGTGGGCTCCGGCGGCCTTGAGCGCGGCTTCGTCGACCTTGCTGGGGTCGTGGACCTCGGTGCGGAGGCGGGTGATGCAGCCTTCGATCTCGTCGATGTTCTCGATACCGCCGAGCCCGGCGACGATCTTCTCAGCCTTGCTGGCCATGTCCTTCTCCCTGGTCTGTGCGTGCGTGGGGCGGCCCACCATGGGTCCGTTTCGTCACGGTAACGCACGGTTGGCCCAACTTCACGGGCGGGTAACCGCGCAGTCCCCAATGATGACGATCACCGGCGCTCCGCCTTTCGGCAGGGCTCCGCACCGTATCGCAACTGGTCTACACCAGTTTGCAACGACCGCCAAACCTGGCGTGTTCCGGGAGGATGCCGATGAGCTCGAACGCGGCGACAGCACCGCAGCGGAAGTGGTGGAACGGGCCGGTCCAGGGGCTGCAGAAGGTCGGCCGCAGCCTGCAGCTGCCGGTGGCCGTCCTGCCCGCGGCGGGTCTCCTCGTCAGCCTCGGCAATCTCTTCGACTCCTCCCTGCACGGCGCGTTCTGGGACAAGTTCGCGAAGGTGCTTCTCAACGGCGGGACGGCGATCCTCGACGGCGAGCTGGGCCTGCCCCTGCTGTTCTGCATCGGTGTCGCGATCGGCTTCGCGAAGAAGGCGGACGGCTCGACGGCGCTCGCCGCCGTCGCCGGCTTCCTCGTCTACCGGGGCGTACTGGCGGCGTTCCCGGTGGACGACTCCGTCACCGAGGCCACCCCGGACGGGGTGCCGCAGAATCCGGGCGTCCTGGGCGGCATCATCATCGGGCTGCTGACCGCCGTCGTGTGGCAGCGCTACCACCGGACGAAGCTGGTGGACTGGCTGGGCTTCTTCAACGGGCGCCGCCTGGTCCCGATCCTGATGGCGTTCCTCTGCGTGATCCTGGGGACGCTGTTCGGGCTGCTGTGGCAGCCGGTGGGCGACGCGCTGACGTGGTTCGCCAAGCAGCTGATCGATCTGGGTGCGTGGGGTGCGGCGATCTTCGGTTTCGCGAACCGACTGCTGATCCCGATCGGTATGCACCAGTTCCTGAACACCTTCTTCTGGTTCCAGGCGGGCGAGTTCACCGGCTCCGACGGCACCGTGCAGGGCGACATCTCCCGCTTCTTCGCCGGGGACCCGTCGGCGGGCCAGTTCACCTCCGGGTTCTTCCCGATCATGATGTTCGGCCTGCCGGCGGCCGCACTGGCCATCGCGCACTGCGCCCGTCCGGAGCGGCGCAAGGAGGTGTCCGGACTGATGCTGTCCGTGGCGCTGACGTCGTTCGTGACGGGGGTGACGGAGCCGCTGGAGTTCTCGTTCCTGTTCGTGGCGCCGCTGCTGTACGGGGTGCACGCGATCCTGACGGGCGTCTCGATGGGGGTCACGTGGGCGTTCGGCGTGCACGCGGGGTTCAGCTTCTCCGCCGGGTTGATCGACTACGTCGTCAACTGGCATCTGGACACGAAACCGTGGCTGATCATCCCGATCGGGCTGTGTTTCGCGGTGATCTACTATGTGATCTTCCGGTTCGCGATCACGAAGTTCAACCTCCAGACCCCGGGGCGCGAGCCCGTGGAGGAGGAGGCGAAGACGGAGGAGGACCTCACGAAGTAGAGGCTTCTCCAGCTCCGCAAGGCCCTCGGACCCTTCGGTCCGGGGGCCTTCGCCTGTCACCCAGGGTGGCGGGGGAACTACGTCCCAGATCGTAAGGATTTGCAGGTTCCTTATCTAACCCTCACCGTGCTAAAACTGGTCTACACCACTGAGTGGTCCAGACCACGCGGCCGTCTTTGCCGCCGCGTTCCTCGAGTCGCCGCCCTCCGAAACCCTGTCCCTGGCGGCGCCTTGCCTACTGGAGGAAGTTGATGAGTACGGACACCGCTCCGGCGGCCCCCGCGAAGAAGCGTGGCGCCGGCGTGATGGCTGTCATGCAGCGCATCGGCCGCAGCCTGATGCTGCCGGTCGCGGTCCTGCCCGCGGCGGCGCTGCTGGTCCGGCTCGGCAATGCCGACATGCTCGGCCGCGAGTCGTTCCCCACCGTCATCACGAAGCTGGCCGGCTACATGGCGGCCGGCGGTGGCGCCATTCTCGACAACATGGCCCTGCTGTTCGCCGTCGGCATCGCCATCGGCTTCGCGAAGAAGTCGGACGGCTCGACCGCCCTGGCCGCGGTCACCGGTTACCTGGTCTTCCAGAAGGTGCTCGCCACCTTCACCGACAGCAACCTTCCGCAGGTCGCGAGCGTCGCCGACGGCAAGATCGTCATGAACGACGCCCCGGTCAACGCGGGTGTGCTCGGCGGTGTCGTGATGGGCATAGTCGTGGCCCTGCTGTACCAGAAGTTCTACCGGACGAAGCTGCCCGACTGGGCGGGCTTCTTCAGCGGCCGCCGTCTGGTCCCGATCCTCTCCGCCTTCGCGGGTCTGGTCATCGGCATCGTCTTCGGTCTCATCTGGCCGGTGCTCGGTGCGGGCCTGCACAACTTCGGTGAGTGGCTGGTCGGTTCCGGCGCGGTCGGCGCGGGCATCTTCGGTGTCGCCAACCGTGCGCTGATCCCGGTCGGCATGCACCACCTGCTGAACTCCTTCCCGTGGTTCCAGGCGGGCGAGTACAACGGCGCCCACGGTGACATCTCCCGCTTCCTCGCGGGTGACCCGAACGCCGGACAGTTCATGACCGGCTTCTTCCCGATCATGATGTTCGCCCTCCCCGCGGCGTGCCTGGCGATCGTCCACTGTGCCCGTCCGGAGCGCCGCAAGGTCGTCGGCGGCATGATGTTCTCGCTCGCGCTGACCTCGTTCGTCACGGGTGTCACCGAGCCGATCGAGTTCACGTTCATGTTCATCGCCCCGGTGCTCTACGCGATCCACGCGGTGCTGACCGGTGTCTCGATGGCCCTGACCTGGGCGCTCGGCATGAAGGACGGCTTCGGCTTCTCGGCCGGTCTGGTCGACTTCCTGCTGAACCTGGGCATCGCGTCGAAGCCGTGGATGCTGGTCCTGGTCGGCCTCTGCTTCGCGGTGATCTACTACGTGGTCTTCCGGTTCGCGATCACCAAGTTCAACCTTCCGACGCCGGGCCGTGAGTCCGACGAGGAGCTCGCCGAGCTCCAGAAGGCCGAGGCCAAGTAGTCCGGCCCCGCCCGCTCGACGGCGAAACCCCGTCCTCCTCGTGGAGGGCGGGGTTTCGCCGTGTCGTCGTGGCCTAGACCTCGTACACCGCGCCCGGCACCGCCAGCTCGACCGGGCCGTCGTAGACCTCGCGCGCGTCGGCGAGGTTGCGGTCGGCGTCGGTCCACGGCGGGATGTGGGTGAGGACGAGGCGTCCCGCTCCGGCTCCGGCGGCGTACTCGCCCGCCTCGCGGCCGTTGAGGTGGAGGTCCGGGATGTCCTCCTTGCCGTGGACGAACGATGCTTCGCAGAGGAACAGGTCCGCGCCCTCGGCGAGTTCGGCCAGCGCGTCGCAGGTGCCGGTGTCGCCGGAGTACGTGAGGGTGCGCCCGCCGTGCTCGATCCTGATGCCGAAGGTGTCGACCGGGTGGCAGAGCTTCTCCGTACGGACCGAGAAGGGGCCGATGTCGAACGATCCGGACTTCAGCGTGTGGAAGTCGAAGACCTCGCCCATCGCGTGGTCGGACGGGGTGTCGGCGTGGGCCGTGGTCAGCCGCTGCTCGGTGCCCTCGGGTCCGTACACGGGGATGGCGGCGGGGCGTCCTCCGTCGAAGCGGTAGTAGCGGACGACGAAGTACGCGCACATGTCGATGCAGTGGTCGGCATGGAGGTGGCTGAGGAAGATGGCGTCGAGGTCGTAGAGACCTACGTGGCGCTGCAGCTCGCCCAGGGCGCCGTTGCCCATGTCGAGGAGCAGCCGGAAGCCGTCGGCCTCTACGAGGTAGCTCGAGCATGCCGAACCCGTGGAGGGGAACGAGCCGGAGCAGCCGACGACGGTGAGCTTCATGGAGCGTGAACCTCCGAGGCGTGGGAACGGGGAGGGTTCGTGCGGTCCGTCGAGCGTAAGGCGCGAAACCGCTGGTCGCTCCTCTACGGCCTGCCGTTGTGGGGGAACTCACCTGTGCTGTCACCGGTTCGATGGAAGGCCGGGTGCGGTGGGGTCGCCGGTACGGTCGGGACATGAACATGTGGTGGTGGTTGGCGCTGGCCGTGGTCGTGCTGCTCGCTCTCGTGGCGACGGTCTCCGATGCGAGAGGCCGGGGAGGGCGCGGGCCGCGGCGTCCGGGTGGGCGGACGCGTCCGCCGGGGCGTGCTCCGGGGCGGGCTCCCGAACGGAAGAGGGGCCGGCCTCACGGGGCTCCGCGGCCCGGGGAGATCTGGTGGGCGGACGTGCCGTACGAGGACGGGCCGGGGTCCAAGGACCGGCCGTGCCTGGTGCTGTCGGTGCGGGGCGGCACGGCGGTCGTCGCCAAGATCACGAGCAAGCACCACGAGGAGCGGCCCGGGGTGATCGCGTTGCCGCCCGGTTCGGTGGGTGACGCGCGGGGCCGGCAGAGCTTCCTGGAGACGGACGAGCTGCGGGACGTGGCGGTGTCGGGGTTCCGGCGGAAGGCGGGCGAGCTGGACCCCGCGGTGTGGGGGCGGGTGCGCGGGCTGGGGTGAGCGGACGGAGGGCGCGGCGCGGGATGTCCTCCCGCGCCGCGCCCTCCGTGGTGAAGAACGTGCCCGCTAGGCCCAGAGCTGGCCCTGCAGGGTCTCGATGGCGGCCTCCGTCGTGGGGGCGGTGTAGACGCCGGTCGACAGGTACTTCCAGCCGCCGTCGGCGACGACGAAGACGATGTCGGCGGACTCGCCCGCCTTGACCGCCTTCCTGCCCACGCCTATCGCGGCGTGGAGGGCGGCGCCGGTGGAGACGCCCGCGAAGATGCCCTCCTGCTGGAGGAGCTCGCGGGTGCGGGTGACGGCGTCGGCGGAGCCGACGGAGAAGCGGGTGGTGAGCACGGAGGCGTCGTAGAGCTCGGGCACGAAGCCCTCGTCGAGGTTGCGCAGGCCGTAGACGAGGTCGTCGTAGCGCGGTTCGGCGGCGACGACGCTGACGTCCGGCTTGTTCTCGCGGAGGTACCGGCCGACGCCCATGAGGGTGCCGGTGGTGCCGAGTCCGGCCACGAAGTGTGTGATGGACGGGAGGTCGGTGAGGATCTCCGGTCCGGTGGTGGCGTAGTGGGCGCCGGCGTTGTCCGGGTTCCCGTACTGGTAGAGCATGACCCAGTCGGGGTGCTCGGCGGAGAGTTCCTTGGCCACGCGTACGGCGGTGTTGGAGCCCCCGGCGGCGGGGGACGAGATGATCTCGGCGCCCCACATGGTGAGCAGGTCGCGCCGCTCCTGCGAGGTGTTCTCCGGCATGACGCAGACGATGCGGTAGCCCTTGAGCGTGGCCGCCATGGCGAGCGAGATGCCGGTGTTGCCGCTGGTGGGTTCGAGGATCGTGCAGCCGGGTGTCAGGCGGCCGTCCTTCTCCGCCTGCTCGACCATGTGGAGCGCGGGGCGGTCCTTGATCGAGCCGGTGGGGTTGCGGTCCTCGAGCTTGGCCCAGATCCGGACGTCCTCGGACGGGGACAGCCGCGGGAGGCGGACCAGGGGGGTGTTGCCCACGGCCGCCAGCGGGGAGTCGTACCGCATCAGCGCATGCCGCCGGCGACGGCCGGGAGGATGGTGACGTTGTCGCCGTCGGCGAGCTTGGTGGAGATGCCGTCGAGGAAGCGGACGTCCTCGTCGTTGAGGTAGACGTTCACGAAGCGGCGCAGCTGGTCGCCGTCGACGATGCGCTCACGGATGCCGTTGTGGCGGGTCTCCAGGTCGGTCAGGAGGTCGGCGAGGGTCTCCCCGCTGCCTTCGACCGCCTTGGCGCCGTCGGTGTAGGTGCGGAGGATGGTCGGGATGCGGACCTCGATGGCCATGGCGTGGGCTCCTGTCGAAAGCGGTGAGGTGGCGTGGGGCGCGCGTTTGTGTGCCCCCGCGCGGGGGTGGTGCGTACGTGGTGCGCTCGGGCCGCGGCTCAGGCCGGGCGGTTCACGGGCAGGCGGCAGCCGGACACATCGCGCTGGAGAGCCTGCACAGGTCGACGTGCAGCCGCGCGACGAGCAGCATGCCCGGCGTCTTGTCGCTCACGTCATGGGGAACCATGCGCTCATCGTATCGATTCCCCACCCCGGAACCGGAGTGTGATCCCACATGCTGGATGGCGAGCGTTCGCCAGTCGGACATGCGGCGGGAGCCGGCGGTTCCGGATCCGCCCGCGGGCGTCAGGCCGCCGGGGGGTACGCCTCGACGATCTCGACCTCTTCCTCGGTGATCTCACCGTCCACGATGCGGTACGAGCGGAACTGGAAGGGGCCGGCGTCGTCGGTGTCCGCGGTGGAGACCAGCACGTAGTGGGCGCCGGGCTCGTTGGCGTAGGTGAGGTCGGTGCGGGAGGGGTACGCCTCGGTCGCGGTGTGGGAGTGGTAGATGATCACCGGCTCCTCGTCGCGGTCGTCCATGTCGCGGTAGAGCTTCAGCAGGTCCGCGGAGTCGAACTCGTAGAACGTGGGTGAGCGTGCGGCGTTGAGCATGGGGACGAAGCGTTCGGCGCGGCCCGTTCCCGCGGGGCCGGCGACCACGCCGCACGCCTCGTCGGGGTGGTCGGCGCGGGCGTGGGCGACGATCTGGTCGTGGAGCGCCTGGGTGATGGTCAGCATGGCGCCCAGGATAAGCAGACGGGCCCTCCCGTACCGAGGGGTGGTACGGGAGGGCCCGGATGCCGGACAGGGCCGTTGGGGCGGCCGTGTCCCGGAGGCGCCGTGGCGCGGGTCAGCGCTTGGCGAACGCGGTGTTCTCGGGGTTGCGTGCCTTGAGCACCAGGTAGGAGACGCCGAGGATGAGGCCCCAGACGGGTGCGCAGTACAGCGAGATCCTGGCGTCCTTGTCGATGGCCATCATGACGATGACCAGGGCGATGAATGCGAGGGCGAACCAGCTGCTGAAGGGTGCGCCGGGGGCCTTGAAGGTGGACTGGGGCAGTTCGCCGCGGTCCGCCTTGGCGCGGAAGCGGATCTGGCAGATCAGGATCATGATCCAGGCCCACATGCCGGAGATGGTCGCGAAGGAGACGACGTAGTTGAAGGCGTCGCCCGGCCACTGGTAGTTGATCCAGACGCCGACGAGCATCAGCGCGGCGGAGAACGTGGTGCCGACGAGCGGGAGGCCGTTCTTCGTCAGCTTGGTGAAGGCCTTGGGGCCTTGGCCGTTGAGCGCGAGGTCGCGCAGCATGCGGCCGGTGGAGTACATGCCGGAGTTGCAGGAGGAGAGCGCGGCGGTGAGCACGACGAAGTTGACGATCGCGGCGCCGATGCCGAGGCCCATCTCCTGGAACGCGGCGACGAAGGGCGAGACGCCGGGCTTGAAGGTGCTCCACGGGACCACGGAGAGGATCATGATCAGCGCGCCGACGTAGAAGACGGCGATGCGCCACGGCACGGTGTTGATGGCCTTGGGCAGGACGGTCTTCGGGTCCTTGGACTCGCCCGCGGTGACGCCGACCAGTTCGACGGCGAGGAACGCGAACATCACGATCTGGAGGGTCATCAGCGTGCCGCTGATGCCCTCGGGGAAGAAGCCGCCGTCGTTCCACAGGTTGGCGACGGTCGCGGTGTCACCGGCGTCGGAGAAGCCGAGGGTGAGCACGCCGGCACAGATGAGGATCATGCCGAGGATCGCGGTGACCTTGACCATCGAGAACCAGAACTCGAGCTCGCCGAAGAGCTTCACCGAGATCAGGTTGGCGCCGTACAGAATGAAGGTGAACACCAGTGCGGACAGCCACTGCGGAATATCCCACCAGTACGTCATATAGGTGGCCGCGGCAGTGACTTCGGTGATTCCGGTGACGACCCAGAAGAGCCAGTAGGTCCATCCGGTCACGAATCCGAAGAAGGGGCCGAGGAATTCACGCGCGTACTCCGAGAAGGAGCCGGATACCGGGCGGTACATGAGGAGTTCGCCCAGGGCGCGCATGATGAAGAAGATGACCAGGCCCGCGATGGCGTACGCCAGGATGAGGCTGGGCCCGGCCCTGTCGATGGCCTTGCCCGCGCCGAGGAAGAGCCCCGTGCCGATGGCTCCGCCGATGGCGATCATCTGGATCTGGCGGGCTCCGAGGCCACGCTGGTAGCCCTCGCCCGCCGGGGCGTCGACGGCTCCCTGGCCGTCCGCCTGTCCCTTGTCGACCTGCGCCGATGTCATGGTGGTGCGCCTTTCTCCACGCCGATCCGCGCCGTCGTCGGCGTCGGATCAGGTCCTGATCCCCCCGGATATGGATGGAGTGCCGCCGGCGTTCGGCCGGCTTGTAGCGCCCCCGGGGACAGGGGTGGCGTCCCCGGGCGGTCGTGAAGATTTATCACGGGCCCGGGCAGGGGCCACCGGACATTATGTGGCGCACGCCACAGGAAAAAGCGGACAAGCGTTTCCAGGCACTGCAAAGAAGGCCGTTCAGGTGACGGGATCGTTATTCGGATTTGAGCATCCGTTGAGCGAACCCGGCGGGACCCGGCCGGTCGTCAGTCGGGCATCAGCGTTTCCACGAGCGTTTCCTGGAGTGCGCCCAGCCAGAGATAGGCCATCACCATCGGCTTCCGCGGATCGCTGTCGGGCAGCCGGTAGAGCGAGCCGTCCTGCCCCTCGTCCTCGTCGGACACCTCGAGGCGGGTGCCGATGGTGAGCCGGAGGTCGTTGAGCGAGCCCAGCCAGTGGTGGCACTGGCCGGTGGTGAGGTGGAGCACCGCACCGCTGTCCGGGACGGGGGCGAGGGCGTCCAGCGAGCGCACGACGGCGAGGGCGTCCTCCCGCTTCCGGGTGCGCAGGTCGTTCTCGGTGAAGCGGCGGAACTCGGCGGACGCCTCGCGCAGCTCCTTGTCCTCGTCCCCGTACGCCTCGGGGAAGAGCCGGGCCAGCGCGGGGTCGGTGGGCGGCTCGCTGGGGCCCTCCGCGAACAGGGCGGCGAGCGGGTCCTCGCCCTCGGCCGGTTCGTCGCCGGGGCCGATCAGTTCGAGCAGCTGGACGGCGAGGGAGCGCAGGATGGCGATCTCGACCTCGTCGAGCGCGACGGACGCGCCGCCGCCTGGGGTGGCCTCGAAGTGGCCGGCCATGAGTTCTCCGATGGTGGGTCTACGGACGGAGGGCAGCGGTGGGTCAGTTGCGGTCCTGGGTCAGCGTTGCCCAGAGCCCGTAGCCGTGCATGGCCTGGACGTCGCGCTCCATCTCCTCGCGGCTGCCGCTGGAGACGACCGCGCGGCCCTTCTGGTGGACGTCGAGCATCAGCTTGTGCGCCTTGTCCTTCGGGTAGCCGAAGTAGGCCTGGAAGACATACGTCACATAGCTCATGAGGTTGACCGGGTCGTTGTGCACCAGCGTCACCCAGGGGACATCGGGCTCAGGGACGGCGAAGGTCTCCTCGGCCGATTCGGGACGTTCGATCTCTACGGGGGCAGCAACGCTCACCTACCCCATGCTGCCACCAGAGGGGGGCCCGCGCACAAACGGCGCCCCCATCTCGTCACTCTGACGAATAGGGAGTAGCATCCCCGGCATGAACTCAGCGGACCTTGGTCGTCGGGTCGGTGTCCCGTCGACCGCGCTCTTCACCGACCAGTACGAGCTCACGATGGTGCAGGCGGCGCTGAAGGCGGGCACCGCCGACCGGCGCTCCGTCTTCGAGGCCTTCACCCGCCGGCTGCCCGAGGGCCGGCGCTACGGCGTCGTCGCGGGCACCGGGCGCGTGCTGGACGCGGTGGAGAACTTCCACTTCGACGACGAGATGCTCGGCTTCCTGCGCGAGCAGAAGGTCGTGGACGGCCCCACCGTCGACTGGCTGGCCGACTACCGCTTCAGCGGCGACATCTGGGGCTACCCGGAGGGCGAGGTGTACTTCCCTGGCTCGCCGCTCCTGCGGGTCGAGGGCTCCTTCGCCGAGTGCGTGCTGCTGGAGACCGTGATCCTGTCGATCCTCAACCACGACTCGGCGATCGCCGCCGCGGCCTCCCGGATGTCGGCCGCCGCCGGCGGCCGCAGGCTCATCGAGATGGGCGCCCGGCGCACCCACGAGCTGTCGGCGGTGGCCTCGGCCCGTGCCGCGTACATCGGCGGCTTCCACACCACCTCCGACCTGGCGGCCGGCTTCCGGTACAACATCCCGACGGTCGGGACGAGCGCGCACGCCTTCACCCTCCTCCACGACAGCGAGCGCGACGCCTTCCAGGCGCAGGTGGACTCCCTGGGCCGGGGCACCTCGCTGCTGGTGGACACCTACGACGTGACCGAGGCCGTCCGCACGGCCGTGGAGGTCGCGGGTCCTGAGCTCGGCGCCGTACGCATCGACTCGGGCGACCTGCTGCTCGTCGCGCACCGGGTCCGGCAGCAGCTGGACGAGCTGGGGGCCACGGAGACGAAGATCGTGGTGACGTCCGACCTGGACGAGTACGCGATCGCCTCGCTGGCCGCCGCGCCCGTCGACACGTACGGCGTGGGCACCCAGCTGGTCACCGGGAGCGGGCACCCGACGTGCTCCATGGTCTACAAGCTGGTGGCGCGTGCGCGGTCCGCCGATCCGGCCGATCCGCTGCTTCCGGTGGTGAAGAAGTCGCTCGGCGCGAAGTCGTCGAGGGGCGGCCGCAAGTGGGCGGCACGCCGGCTGGACGAGGCCGGGGTGGCCGAGGCCGAGGTGATCGGCAGCGGGGAGGTCCCGGCTGAGCTGACCGACCGGCAGTTGCTGGTGGAGCTGGTCAGGGGCGGCGAGGTGGTCGGACGGGAGCCGCTGGAGGCGGCCCGCGACCGGCACGTCGCGGCGCGTGCGGGGCTCCCGATGTCGGCGATGCAGCTGTCCCGCGGGGAGCCGGTGCTGCCCACCGAGTACGTGTGAGGCGGGACCCGGCCGGGCCGCGGGCGTGACACCCGGCCGGTCCCGGCGCGAGAGCGGGGGTGTGTGCCCCCTCCCGCAGGGTGCGCCGAGTCTCTAGGCTCGGTGGCATCCCCGCCGTAGATGTCCACCCGACCCGCCGAACCCCCACCGAAGGACAACCGCCATGCATCGCGCCTTGATCGTCGTCGACGTTCAGAACGACTTCTGCGAGGGCGGCAGCCTCGCGGTGGCGGGCGGCGCCGATGTCGCCGCCGCCATCACCGACCTGATCGGTGAGGCCCAGCCCGGATACAGCCACGTGGTGGCCACCCGCGACCACCACATCGACCCCGGTGACCACTTCTCCGCGGCCCCGGACTTCGAGCGCTCCTGGCCGCCGCACTGCGTCGCCGGCACGGAGGGGGTGGGCTTCCACCCCAACTTCGCCCCCGCCGTGGCGTCCGGAGCGATCGACACCGTCTTCGACAAGGGGGCGTACTCCGCGGCCTACAGCGGGTTCGAGGGCGTCGACGAGAACGGCGTCGGGCTCGCCCAGTGGCTGCGGGACCGCTCCGTCACCGCCGTCGACGTCGTCGGCATCGCCACGGACCACTGCGTACGGGCCACCGCCCTGGACGCCGCCCGCGAGGGCTTCGCCACGCACGTCCTGCTGGAGCTGACGGCCGGCGTCGCCGAGGGGACCACGGAGCGCGCCCTGGAGGAGCTGCGGACCGCGGGCGTGGAGCTGTCGGGCAAGCCGGTCGTCTGACCCCTCCCCCGCCCCTCCGGGCCCCCTGCCGGCCCGCTCAGGCCGCCGGGCGGGCCGGTCCCGCGTAGCCGGAGGGTCCCAGCAGCGCCCGTATCGGGTGCCAGAGCTCCTGGCCCGTCTGGGGCGCCGTCCGCCACAGCAGCCCGTCCGGGTGGTGCAGGACCGCCGTGACCTCGTCCGGTGTGGGCGGCTGGGCGTTGCCCCTCAGATAGACGGCCCGCAGTCCGAGGTTGCGCAGCCTGGTCAGGGCGCGCGCCCGGTTCGCCGCGTGCACCAGCACCCGGACAGGCTCTCCGGGGCCGGATCCGCCGGCCGGGCCGTTCAGGGTCAGTGCCACCACCACGGTGCCGTTGGGCAACCTGCAGAAACCTCCGCCTGCCATGCTTCGCGCTCCCCCGTAAGACTTCGTGTCAATAAGGATCGGTAGGACGCACCTAAACACGACCGGCCGCCGCCCGGCTAGAGGGCGACGGCCGATCATGCTGTGACCAGGCGTTTTTCGGACTACTTGCCCGAGGGTCCGACGTTCACGGTGATCGTCGAGCCGCTGAGCGGCTCGTTCACGATGGTGAGCCGGGTGTTGGTGTCAGAAACCTTGACACTTCCTGTCGGGTTTTCCGCGTACCAGTAGGTTCCCTTGCGGTCGTCGAAGACCGGGACGCCCAGCGAGGGCTTGATCTTCAGCGCCACGTCCGCGTTGTGCAGCGTGAAGCCCTTGTTCGGGTACCAGCTGAACGGCGCGTCGAACGGCTGGATCTTGTTGCGCAGCAGCGTGCCGTTCGACCACTTCAGCGGCTTGGCGTGCGAGTCCACCGGCAGGATCAGACCCTGTCCGGGGTGGACCGAGGTGTTGTTGTCCTTCTGGGAGGTGTCCCAGAGCCACACCATGAGGCCGTTCTGGTAGGAGTAGTGCTCGACCCAGTCGGGGCGCGTCGTGGAGAAGCCGAAGTTGTACGGGCCGACCTCGAGGGTCTTGTCGTACGAGACGTACTGGCGGTTCTCCGCGATGTAGTACTGCGGGTAGTCGTTGGTGAACGACTCACCGATCCGCGAGAAGCCCTTGGCGGTCCAGCCGTTGTCGTCGCCCTCGGCGCCGTCCGTGAGGATCGCTGCGCCGTCGGCCGTGACGGTGATGGCGTCGGCCGCGAAGCCCTTGCCGCCCGCGCCGCCGTCCGTCTGGTAGCGGAAGCGCAGGTCGATCTTCTTGCCCGCGTAGGCGTCCAGCGGGTAGACGAGCTTCTTGTACGCGCCCGAGACGTCGGTGAGGGCCGGCTTGTCGCTGGCGTCACGCGGGATGGCCTTGCCGTCGGCGGTGCCGTCGAGCGCGGTCCAGCTGGTGCCGCCGTTCTCCGAGACCTCGGTGTAGAGGTAGTCGTAGTCGGCCTCGATGTCGTACCAGCCGGAAAGGTCCAGCGAGGCGGACGACTTGCCGGTCAGGTCGACCGTGCGGGTCAGGGTGTTCGACAGGTCGTCGCCCATGTCGCTCCACCACTGCTTCGAGCCCTCGGCGGGCTTCGTCACGGTGGTGGTGACTTCCTTCTCGGGCAGCTCGACGACGAGCGCCTGCTTGTCCTTGGTGTTGTACTCCGAGACGCCCAGCTTGTGCGTCGACCTCGTGGCGGCCTTGGCCGTCGCGTAGTCGAGCCAGCCCAGCTGGAGCTTGTCCCAGGCGGTCATGTCGCCCGGGAGGTTGCCTATCTGGCCGTCGCCGGTGCCGAGCCAGGAGCCGGCCGACATCAGGGACCAGAAGCCGACGCTGTTCTCGCCGCCGCCGGAGGTGTCGTACAGGTCCGGGAGGCCCAGGTCGTGGCCGTACTCGTGGGCGAAGACGCCGAGGCCGCCGTTCTCGGGCTGCGCGGTGTAGTCGCCGACCCAGATGCCGGTGTCGCCGATCTCGGCGCCGCCCGCCTTGTTGCCCTCGGGGCCGGTGGCGCCCGCGTTGGTGCCGTACGCGTACCAGCGGTGCGCCCAGATGGCGTTCGTGCCCTCGACACCGCCGCCCGCGGACTCGTCCTCGCCGGCGTGGACCAGCTGGAAGTGGTCGATGTAGCCGTCGGGCTCGTTGAAGTCGCCGTCACCGTCGAAGTCGTAGCGGTCCCACGCGTCGTACTGCGCGAGGTCGGCCTTGATCTCGTCCTGGGTGCGGCCCTTGGCCTTCTGGTCGGCGACCCAGGCGTTGACGCCGTCGCGGACGGTGTCCCAGACGTTGGCGCAGTTGGTCGATCCGCAGTAGTTGGAGCCGTAACGGGCCTCGTTGTACGGGACCTTGACCCAGTCCGAGACCTCGCCGTCGACCGAGTAGCGTCCGGAGGACGTCTTCTCGTAGTACGTCTTCAGCGATTCCTTGCCCTTGCCCTGACCGAAGTACAGGTCCTGGAAGTGCTGCTGGTCGTAGTCGGCCTGCCAGGCGGTGCTGTTGTCCTTCGCCGGGTCGGGCTCGGCTATCTCGTTGTGCAGCGGGCCCGGTGTGCCGCCGTACTTCTTGACGGGCGGCTTCGGGCCGTCGCCGTCGGGGTCGAACATCGTGGTGTCGTCGACCTTGTCGCCGAACTCCACGAGGACGGTGAAGATCTTGTCGGTCTTCTCCCGGCCCAGCTCGACGTACTTGCTCTTGCCGAGCTTGACGACCTTGGAACCTCCCTTGGAGGTGACCTTCTTGTCGCCGGACAGGACCTGCTCCAGCGCGGCCTGCCGCTGGGCGTCCTGCTCCTTGCTGAAGGGGCCTTCCAGGTCGTGCTCGCTCGCCTTGACCGGTGCGGGGTCGCGCCGGTCGACGACGGAGGCGCCGGATCCCGGGCCCTTGTCGTCCGCCTGGGCGGTGGCGAAGGTGGACGCCGTAGCGGCGGTGGCGGCCAGGGCCACGGCTACCGCGGTGGCGCGTATCGCCCGTCTCTGAGTGGTCACTTGATGCAGTCCTCCCCGGCGTTCGCGTCCGCGGCCAGGGGGTGAGAACGGGCCGCGCGCGTTCAACGCGTCACAAGTGACGACATTCGATCGGAGTTATGAGAGAAAAGACAGATCTTGACTTGCACACACCAAGTGCACTATGCGGGAGCCCTTTCCCGCTATCCGGACGTGCATCGAGGCGGCCCCTTCGCACCCCTTCGTCCGACCGGCGCGTCGGGGGCTCCCGTTGGCGACGACGTGACTCCGTGCGCCCCCTGTGCACCGGTACCGTGGGTTAGGTCACGCTTACTACCCGTTCCTCAGGGGCATCCACCGTCGTAGAGTCGATTGACAGTGCGAACGTGTTGAGA
The DNA here is from genome assembly GCF_042270185.1 of Streptomyces sp. NPDC055962. Classification (NCBI taxonomy): domain Bacteria; kingdom Bacillati; phylum Actinomycetota; class Actinomycetes; order Kitasatosporales; family Streptomycetaceae; genus Streptomyces; species Streptomyces sp. NPDC055962. The sequence continues at coordinate 123,864 of NZ_JBHJYN010000002.1, read as the reverse complement.
GACTTCCCTATCCGACACCCCGAGGACGGATACCGCCATGCCGCGTCCGACTGCCGCACAGATCCTTTACGGTTCGGCCACCGTCGTCTGCTCCGCCCTCGCCATGCTGCTGCTCTTCCGCACCGGATCGGGCATCGGCGTCGCCGTCGTCGGCACCGTGGCGCTGGTGCTCGGCCTGCTGGTCGCCCTGGCCCTGCCGGCCCGCGCGAGAACGGTCCGGAGGACGGCTCCGCCCACCGCGGCCCGCACCCGGCGCACCATCGAGGGCGTGGAGATCGCCGCCGCCCAGCGGGAGCGCGTCGGCGAGCACTCCCTGCACCGCTGACCCGCTGACCCGCTGCTCAGGGGACGCTGACGACGACGGTCTTGCCCGCCTTGTCCTGCAGGCCCTGCCGGTAGGGCTTGTCGGTGAACATCAGCACGATGTTGATGAGCCACCACAGGCACGGGCAGCACAGCAGGGCCGGCAGCCACAGCACGACGGCCCGCATCAGCGAGGAGCTCGTGTCGGGGACCGAGCCGTCGTTGAGCATCGCGACCCGCATCTTCAGCAGCCGCTTGCCGGGCGTCCGGCCGTCCTTGTGGGTGAAGTAGGTGTCGTAGGCGACGTAGACGACCAGGCCGATCAGCGACCAGACCAGCTGATGGCCGGTGTAGGCGTTGCCGACCGCGTTGCCGAAGTCGTCGTTGCCGTCGTCGGACGAGACGTCGACCGCCCCGCCGAAGGGCAGCGAGATCAGATACAGCGGGATCGAGATGATGAGGAAGTCGATCAGCCGCGCCAGGATCCGCTTGCCCGGTTCGGCGAGCGGCGGCATCCCGGCCAGCGGATCCGCACCGCCGTACGGACCACCGCCCCCGTACGGGTCGTTCGGCGGAGGCGGCGGCGGTGGCGTCCCCCCGCCGTAGGGAGAGCCGCCCGACGGGGGCGGGGGGCCCTGCGGCGGCCTCTTCGAGAAGGGGTCGTCGTCGGGCGGCGGAGGCGGTGGTTCAGTACTCATGGGGGCAGTGCACCCCGGCCCGCGAAGACCCGCAACGGCTGAGGTCCCTTCGGGGGACGGGGCGTCAGCACACGGGCGTACGCGGCCTTTCTCAGCCCGCGACGAAGGTGCGGGCCGCCTTGTCGTGCCAGCACTGGCGCCACGGCCGGTCGATCAGGCACCACAGCACGTTGAGCACACCGACGACGAGCAGCCCCAGCACCCCGTAGACCAGCCAGCGGCGCAGCGCGGCGCCCAGGGCCGGCGCGTCGTGGGACTCGATGTCCCGCACCTCGATGCCGCACAGCTTCTTGCCGAGCGTGCGGCCCCACTTGGCGGTGGGCAGGGCCTCCAGGAGGAAGCCGAGGACCAGGAAGGCGGCGAGCACTCCGCCGAGGAGCCCGGCCGTGGTGGTGTCGAGGAGCCAGACCGTCACGGTCTCGCCGGACATCCTGGCCGCTTCGATCTTCTGGTCGATGTGGTCCATCGCCTGAGAGACCAACGGGAAACCGGCCGCTCCCACGAGCGCGCCGAGGACGACCGTGTCCAGGATCCGGGCGGCCAGCCGCTTCCCGAGCGCGGCGGGCCGGGCGGCGGCCTGGGACCGGGCGAGCTGCTGGAACGGATCGTCCACCGGGGGCTTCCAGGGCACGACGGGCTGCTGCTGCTCCGCCCCGGCACCCTGCTGCTGCGCCGGCATCGGGCTCTGCTGCCGGGGCCCTGGCTGCTGCGGGCGGGCCGTCCGCTCGGGCTGCGCGAACGGGTGCGCCTGCTGCGCCCAGGAGGCCGATCCGCCGCCGGGGCCCGGTGTCAGAGGCGTGTTCAGGGCCGGTGCCTGGGCCTGCGCCCGGGGCGGGGTGGGAGACGGGGCGGAGGGGTACGGGGTGGAACCGCCGGGCGGCACGGCGCGGATCGCCATGGTGCCGTCGGGCACCGCCGGCTCCTCCGCACGGGGGTGCGGGGGACGCGCGGCGCCGCCGGGACCCACGGCACGGATCGTGACCGTGCCGTCGGAGGGCGGGCGGACGGTGTCGCCACCGCTGCCGCCGGGCCGGTCGAGGCGGAGGACGGCGGTGCCGTCGGCAACCTCGTCGTTGCCGTCCCGCATCCCGGGCAGGGCACCGCGCGTCGGGTCCTGGCCGGCGGGGCGCCGCGGGTCGGCCCGCGGGCCGTCCGCCGGAGCGGGGGATGCGGGAGCGTCGGACGGCTCCGGCTCCGTCGTACGCGGGTCCTGGCCGCCCCACGAGACTCGGTGGTCGCGCTCACCGCCGAAACCGGTCTGCCGGGAGGTGTCGGCCTGCCAGGCGGACGCCGGCCGGGGACGGCCGGGCGCCGCGTCCACCTCGCCGCCGCCGTCCGGTGCGCCGACCTCGTCGAGGTACATCGGCCCGGTCTCGTCCACCGGGGCGGGCGGCACGGGAGCCGCGTCGGCCGCGGGGGCGGGCGGCGTCCCCGGGGTCGTCTCGCCCTGCGGGGGCGCGGGCCGGCTCGTACCGGGGACCCACGAGGCGCCGTTCCAGTACCGGACGTATCCGGGAATGGACGGGTCGGGGTAGTACCCCTCGCGGGGGCTTTCGTCACCGGGTGCCGGGGTTGGGGCGCTCATGACCGTGGTCCCGCATCTCTTCGAGTCCTCAATACAAGGGTCCACATTTACCAGACCTCCGAGCACCCCCGGGCCGGTCCTGCTGTTTGGACCACTTTCAGGGTCCGGGCAAGTTTTTCTGGGAAGTCGCGTCATAGACGTCCGGGAGGGCGCTCTCTCCTTGTGCGGACCGGTCGAGGGACCGGCCCCTACGAGCATCGGAAGGTCGTACACCCTCATGCTGAACGCCGTGGAACGCGAGCTGGAAGTGAAGCTGGTCCTGTCGCCCGAGCGGTCCGTCCCCGTACCGGCCCGGCTCTCCTACTTCACCGACGACCCGTACGCCGTGCACATCATCTTCCACATCGGCTCCGAGTCGCCGGTGCACTGGACGTTCGCCCGGGAGCTGCTCGTGGAAGGGGTGTTCCGGCCGTGCGGGCACGGGGACGTACGGATCTGGCCGACCAGGGTCGAGGAGCGGGCCCTCATCTGTGTCGCGCTCACCTCGCCGGACGGCAACGCCCTCCTGGAGGTGCCCTCGGCCGCCCTGGCCGCGTGGGTGGAGCGCACTCTGCGGGTGGTGCCTCCGGGGACCGAGAGCACGCTGCTCGGGCTGGACGGGGCCCTCGCCGAGCTGCTCACCCCGCTGCCCGCCGACGACCTGTGGCTCAGCGACCCCTGGTCGCAGGACGAGCCGACGGACGGCGAGGGCTGAGCAGCGGGGCGGAGGCGTCAGAACAGCTTGCCGGGGTTGAGCAGTCCGAGGGGGTCGAAGGCGGCCTTGATGCCGCGCTGCACCTCGACGCCCACCTCTCCCAGCTCGCGGGCGAGCCACTCCTTCTTCAGCACTCCGACGCCGTGTTCGCCGGTGATGGTGCCGCCCAGTTCGAGGCCGAGCGCCATGATCTCGTCGAAGGACTCGCGTGCCCTGCGGGACTCGTCGGCGTCGGTGTGGTCGAAGCAGACGACCGGGTGGGTGTTGCCGTCGCCCGCGTGGGCGCAGACCCCGATGGTCAGTCCGTACTTCTCGGCGATCGCGGCCGTCCCCTCGATCATCGCGCCCAGCCGGGAGCGCGGCACGCACACGTCGTCGATCATCGTGGCGGATTTGACCGTCTCCAGGGCGGGGAGGGACAGCCGGCGGGCCTGCAGCAGGAGTTCGGACTCGGCGACGTCGTCGGCGGGCACGACCTCGGTGGCCCCGGCCGCGGTGCACAGCTCCCCGACGGCGGCGAGGTCGGCCGCCGGGTCGGGCGTGTCGAAGGCGCAGAGCAGCAGCGCCTCGGTGGTTTCCGGGAGCCCCATGGAGGCCATCGCGTTGACGGCACGCACGGTCGTACGGTCCATCAGTTCGAGGAGTGACGGGGTGTGTCCCCGCTCCATGATCCGGCAGACCGCGTCGCAGGCCGTCGCCGCGGAGGGGAACTCGGCGGCGAGCACGAGCTGCTGCGGAGGCTGGGGGCGCAGTGCGAGGACGGCTTTGACAACGATGCCGAGGCTGCCCTCGGAGCCGACGAAGAGCCGGGTGAGGTCGTATCCGGCGACGCCCTTGGCGGTGCGCCGCCCGGTGTTCAGGAGCCGCCCGTCGGCCAGGACGACCTCCAGCCCCAGGACGTACTCGGCGGTGACGCCGTACTTCACGCAGCACAGGCCGCCGGACGCCGTGCCGATGTTGCCGCCGATCGTGCACATCTCCCAGCTCGACGGGTCCGGGGGGTAGTACAGCCCGTGCTCGTTGACGGCGCGGGACAGCGTGGCGTTGACGACGCCGGGTTCGACGACCGCGATCCGGTCGACCGGGCTGATCTCCAGGATGCGGTCCATCTTCACCAGGGAGAGGACGATGCAGCCGTCGGTGGCGTTGGCCGCCCCCGACAGACCGGTGCGCGCGCCCTGGGGCACGACGGGGACCCGGAGGGCGGTGGCGGTCCGCATCACGTGCTGGACCTCCTCGACCGTGCGGGGGAGCACCACGACGGCGGGGGCTCCGGCGTCGCAGAAGCTCGCCATGTCGTGAGCGTACGAGGCGGTGATGTCCGGGTCCGTGATCAGTGCCTCGGCCGGAAGCCCTGCGCGCAGTCGTTCGAGAAGATCGTCCATGATCCAAGCGTGACACCCGGGGCCAATGGTGTGAACCCGTCTGCGTCAGCCTTCGCGGAGCGCGATGCGATCTTCGTACTGACGCAGAGTGATGGCCATGGATGCCAAGCCGCAGCAGAATCCGGAGCCGCCCCTCTCCCCCCTGCCGCCCCACGGCGCGACGGCCGTCCCCCCGCCTCCCACGCCGATGCGCACCACGCTGCGCAGGGCGGCGTTCGGGGCGCTGGCCGGCGCGGTGCTCGTGGCCGGCGCGGTGATCGCCGTACCGGACGACGCGGAGGAGGCCGCGCCGCCCGTGGCGGGGCCCGTGGCACGGGCCGAGGCCGCGGCGGCCGCGGGCTCCCCCGCCTCCCTGTCCGACCTGACGGCGCTGATCGGCGACCGGCAGACCTGGGTGGAGACGCACCCCGCCGACGCCCCGTCGTGGGCGGTGCTCGGCACGGCGTACGTGGAATGGGGTCGGCGGTCGGCGGACGTGGGGTACTACGGCCGGGCCGAGCAGGCCCTCCAGCGTTCGCTGGCCGCCCAGCCGGGCGAGCGCGGCAACGCGGAGGCCTGGGTGGGTCTCGGGGCACTCGCCGCCGCGCGCAACGACTTCGTCGCCGCGAAGAGGTGGGGCGAGACGGTCCGCGCGCGGGAGCCGAAGAACTGGACGGTGTACCCGGTCCTGATCGACGCGTACAACGGCCTCGGCGAGTACGCGGCGGCGGCCAGGGCGACGGAGAAGTTCGCGGCGCTGCGCAAGGGGGCCCCCGCTCTCGCCAGGACGTCGGAGATGTACCGCAACCAGGGCTGGCGCGAGGACGCCCTGGCCACCGCACAGGAGGCGGCCGACCGCTCCCCCACGCCCGCCGCGAAGGCGGCGGCCCTGCACCGGCTCGGCGGCCTGGCCGCGGAGCGGGGAGAACCCGCGGAGGCCCTCGCGCAGTACGACGCGGCCCTGCGGACCGACCGCGGCCACCTCGCCTCCCTCGCGGGCCGCGCCCGCGCCCTGGCCGCCCTGGGCCGCACGGACGGGGCGCTGGCGGACTACCGCACGGTGACGGCGAAGCTGCCCCGCCCCGAGTACCTGCTCGAACTGGGCGAGCTGTACGAGTCGCTGGACCTCGACGGTGACGCCCGTACCCAGTACGCCGCGCTCCGCGACCTCCTCACGCGGGCGCGGTCGGCCGGGGTCGACGAGTCGCTGACCGAGGCCCGGTTCGAGGCCGACCACGGCGACCCGGAGGCGGCGGTGGCGCTGATGCGCACGGCGTGGGACGCGCAGCGCCGCAGCGCGGCGGTGGCGGACACCCTGGCCTGGTCGCTGCACCGGGCGGGCCGGAGCGAGGAGGCCGTGCAGTACGCCGAGCGTGCAGTGGAGACGGGCGTGCGGGATGCCTCGTACGCCTACCACCTGGGCATGATCGAGAGCGCTCTCGGCCAGGACGGGCCGGCCCGGGGCCATCTGGAGGAGGCCCTGCGCACCGACCCGGGCTTCTCGCCGCTGGCCGCCCCTCTGGCGCGTGAGGGACTGGAGGCGCTGGGCGAGCCGGCGGAGGGCGGCCCGGCGGACATGCGGCCGCCCGCGCCGGAGCCCTCGGCCGAGCCCTCGCCCGAGCCCGAACAGAAGCAGGAGCAGCCCCGGCAGGAACCGAAGGCGGAGACGGGGCCCGGGGCGAAGACGGAGGAGGAGCCGAAGGCGCAGCCCGGCGGGTCGGCGGCCCCGTCGCCGTCCGCCACGAAGTCCGGGGCCACGGCGGCTCCGTAGGGACACACGGAAGGGGCCCACCTCCCGTCGGGAGGTGGGCCCCTTCCGTGTGTCCCGGAGGGCCGGAGGGCTGAGGAACGTGAGAGCCGAAGGGCCGGAGAGCTGAGGAACGTGAGAGCCGGAGGGCCGGAGAGCTGAGGAACGTGGGAGCCGGAGGGCCGGATGCCTAGAGGTTGCCGCGCTTCTCCTGCTCGCGCTCGATCGCCTCGAACAGGGCCTTGAAGTTGCCCTTGCCGAAGCCCATCGAGCCGTGCCGCTCGATCATCTCGAAGAAGACCGTCGGCCGGTCCTGGACCGGCTTGGTGAAGATCTGCAGCAGGTAGCCGTCCTCGTCGCGGTCGACGAGGATCTTCTGCTCGCGCAGGGTCTCCACCGGGACGCGGGTCTCGCCCGCCCACTCCCCCAGCGTGTCGTAGTAGGAGTCCGGGGTGTCCAGGAACTGCACGCCGGCCGCCCGCATCGCCTTCACGGAGGCGACGATGTCGTTCGTGGCGAGCGCGATGTGCTGGACGCCCGCACCGCCGTAGAACTCCAGGTACTCGTCGATCTGCGACTTCTTCTTCGCGATCGCCGGCTCGTTGATGGGGAACTTGACCTTCAGCGTGCCGTCGGCGACGACCTTCGACATGAGGGCGGAGTACTCGGTGGCGATGTCGTCGCCGACGAACTCCTTCATGTTGGTGAAGCCCATGACCGTGTTGTAGAAGGCCACCCACTCGTTCATGCGGCCGAGCTCGACGTTGCCGACGCAGTGGTCGATGGCCTGGAAGGTGCGCTTGGCGGCCGGCTCGACGATCGGGGCGGCGGCCACGTAGCCGGGGAGGTACGGGCCGTCGTAGCCTCCGCGTTCGACCAGCGTGTGCCGGGTCTTCCCGTACGTGGCGATGGCCGCCAGGGTGACCGTGCCGTGCTCGTCCTTGACCTCGTACGGCTCGGTGATGCCCCGCGCGCCGTGCTCGACGGCGTAGGCGTAGGCGGCGCGGGCGTCGGGGACCTCGATGGCGAGGTCGACCACGCCGTCACCGTGGGCGTGCACGTGGTCGGCGAGGAAGGTGCCCCATTCGGAGGACGCCTTGATGACGGAGGTGAGGACGAAGCGGGCCGAACCGTTGGTCAGGACGTAACTCGCGGTCTCGCGGCTGCCGTTCTCCGGCCCGGAGTAGGCGACGAGCTTCATGCCGAAGGCGGTCGAGTAGTAGTGCGCCGCCTGCTTGGCGTTGCCCACCGCGAAGACCACCGCGTCCATTCCCTTGACCGGGAAGGGATCGGCCTGCCGGGCGGTGTCGGGGGTGGTGTGCACAGTCTCAGTCATGTCCGAAGGTTCCCGCCGGTTCGCAAGGTGCGCAACAGTTCGCCGATCCCCTGGTCAATCTGTGCAGCGGAACGCCAGGATGAGCGGGCTATCTGTACAGGCTGACCATCAGGAGGCGGACCATGGCGATCGATCATCTGGACGGACGGCTCATCGTGCTGCTGGCCCGCGAGCCCCGTATCGGTGTACTCGAGGCGTCGCGGCGGCTCGGGGTGGCGCGCGGGACGGTGCAGGCCCGGCTGGACCGGCTTCAATCGAATGGCGTCATCCGGGGCCTCGGCCCGGACGTCGATCCGGCGGCGCTCGGCTACCCCGTGACCGCGTTCGCCACGCTGGAGATCAAGCAGGGCCAAGGCGCCGACGTACGAGCCCATTTGCGTGGCGTACCGGAGGTGCTGGAGCTGCACACCACGACCGGGCACGGGGACATGCTCTGCCGCCTGGTGGCCCGCTCCAACGCCGACCTCCAGCGGGTGATCGACCGCGTGGTCGGTTTTGATGGCATTGTCCGGGCTTCCACGGCGATCGTCATGGAAAACCCGGTGCCGCTGCGTATTATCCCGCTGGTTGAGCAGGCTGCAGGGGACACCGACTGAGCCTACGGAGCAACATGTGAACTTCTGGGAGTATGTGGGCACCCGCCATCAGCAACTGCTCACTGACACGTATCAACACGCCAGCGCCGTCTTCCAGTGCATGGTCATCGCCACGCTCATCGGCGTCCTGATCGGTGTCGTCAGCTACCGGAGCGGCTGGGGCGGCTCCCTGGCGATCACGTCCACCTCGGCGATCCTCACCATTCCGTCGCTCGCCGCGATCGGTCTGCTGATCCCCCTGGTCGGCCTCGGTGTCCCGCCCACCGTGATCATCCTGACGCTGTACGGGCTGCTGCCCATCGTCCGTAACTGCATCGTCGGGCTGCGCGGGGTCGACCCGTCCCTGGTCGACGCGGCCAAGGGCATCGGCATGTCGCGGACCCGGCGGCTGCTCAGGGTGGAACTGCCCCTCGCGTGGCCGCCGATCCTCACCGGCATCCGGGTCTCCACCCAGATGCTGATGGGCATCGCCGCCATCGCCGCCTACGCCTCGGGCCCCGGACTCGGCAACGAGATCTTCCGCGGCCTCGCCTCACTCGGAAGCGCCAACGCCATCAACCAGGTTCTCGCCGGCACGATCGGCATCGTCATTCTCGCCCTGCTCTTCGACGCCGCGTACGTCCTGCTCGGGCGGCTCACCATCCCTAGGGGGATCCGTGCCTGAGACCACCACCGCGTCGACCGAGCAGGACCCGCCGCGCCCGGCCACCACCTCGGGCGCCACCATCCGGCTGGAGAACCTCAGCAAGTCCTACCCGGGCAGTCCCGCCCCCGCCGTGGACGACGTGTCCATGGACATCAAGGCCGGCGAGACCGTGATCCTCGTGGGCCCCTCCGGCTGCGGGAAGTCCACCACGCTCAAGATGATCAACCGTCTGATCGAGCCGACGTCCGGGCGGATCAAGATCAACGACGAGGACGTCACCGACATGGACCCGGTGAAGCTGCGCCGCAAGATCGGCTACGCGATCCAGTCCTCCGGTCTCTTCCCGCACATGACGGTCGCCGAGAACATCGCCCTCGTGCCCAAGATGACGGGCTGGTCGAAGTCGGGCGTGAAGGACCGCGTCGAGGAGATGCTCGACCTGGTCGGGCTGGACCCCCGCGAGTTCCACGGGCGCTACCCGCGCCAGCTCTCCGGCGGCCAGCAGCAGCGAGTGGGGGTGGCGCGCGCCCTCGCCGCCGACCCGCCGGTGCTGCTCATGGACGAGCCGTTCGGCGCCGTCGACCCGATCACCCGCGACCACCTGCAGGACGAGCTGATCCGGCTCCAGCACGAGCTGCACAAGACGATCGTCTTCGTCACCCACGACTTCGACGAGGCCATCAAGCTCGGCGACCGCATCGCCGTGCTGCGGGAGCGGTCGCACATCGCGCAGTTCGACACCCCCGAGGCGATCCTGACCAACCCGACCGACGACTTCGTCTCCGGGTTCGTGGGAGCAGGCGCCGCCCTGAAGCGGCTCAACCTCACCCGCGTACGGGACGTGGGCATCGCCGACTTCCCGACGGTGACCGTCGAGGACCCGCTCCAGTCGATCTTCAACAAGCTGCGGGACGGCCGGCACAGCGAGCTGCTGATGCTGGACCGCCGTAACCGTCCGTACAAGTGGCTGCGGCGCGGCGACCTGATGCGGGCCAAGGGCTCGCTGGCCCGCGCCGGGCAGCTGGTGCACGACACGGTGACCCGGGACGCGACGCTCCACGACGCGCTGGAAGCGGTACTGACCGACAGCGGCGGCCGGGTCGCCGTGACGGGACGGCGCGGTGAGTTCATCGGCGTCGTCGACATGCAGACCCTGATGAACTCCGTGCAGGAGCTCCTGGAGGCCGACCGGCTCGCCGCGATGGAGCACGAGCACGACCTGGAGGAGCTGCGCGTCCACCGGACGGAGCACGAGCTCGAGGGGGGTGACGGCGGGCTGTGACCCCCAGTCATCAGGCACCCCCGAAGGGGGAGCGGCCACCCGGCGAGCACGACGTGCAGGGCCACCCCTTCCGCGACGACGAGGCGGAGCCCACCCCGTCGTCGTCCGGTCCGGCGCGCCGTCTCACCTGGAAGAAGCTCGTGCTGGTGCCGGCCGTCTGCGCGGTCGTCCTGGTCGCGACCTATCTGTGGATCACCAACGTCGACCTCGACTCGGTCGCGGAGAACTCGCTGGCCGGCGACACCGTGCAGCTGCGCTGGTGGCAGCACGTCAGGCTGACCGCGATCTCCACCTTCTGGGTGCTGATCATCGCGATCCCGCTCGGTATCGCGCTGACCCGGCGCGGCCTCAAGAAGGCGGCCCCCGGCGTCACGGCCCTCGCCAACATCGGCCAGGCGACGCCCGCGATCGGGCTGCTGGCCCTGCTGGTGATCTGGCTGGGCATCGGTCCGTCGACGGCCATCATCGGCATGGTGATCTACGCCGTCCTGCCCGTGCTCTCCAACACGGTGGCGGGTCTGAACGCCATCGAGCCGACGCTCGTCGAGGCCTCCAAGGGCATCGGCATGTCGGCGAGGGGGACGCTCACCAAGGTCGAGCTGCCGCTCGCCGTCCCGCTGATCCTGGCGGGCGTACGCACCGCCCTGGTGCTCAACGTGGGCACCGCGACCCTCGCCACCTTCGGCGGCGGCGGAGGTCTCGGCGACCTGATCACCTCGGGCATCCAGACACAGCGCATGCCCGTGCTGGTGCTCGGTTCCGTACTGACGGTGGTGCTCGCACTGCTGGTGGACTGGCTGGCCTCGCTGGTCGAACTGTGGCTGACGCCGCGTGGACTGGAGGAAGCGTGAGGGTACGTACGGGCCTGGCATCGGCGGCCGCGCTCGCCCTCCTCCTCACGGGGTGCGGGCTGAAGAGCGGATCGCCGCTGGTGGACGAGGTGGAACCCGGGTCGGTCGGGAAGGGGCAGCCGCTCAAGGGCGCCTCCCTGACGGTGACCTCGAAGAACTTCAGCGAGAACATCGTCCTCGGCCAGATCATGGGCCTGATCTTCAAGGCGGCGGGTGCCGAGGTCCTGGACCGGACGAACCTGCCGGGGTCGATCAGTGCGCGCGAGGCGGTCGTCAAGGGCGACGCCGACGCGCTCTACGACTACACGGGCACGGCGTGGATCACCTACCTGGGCCACGCCAAGCCGATCGTCGATCCGCAGAAGCAGTGGAAGGCCGTGCGGGACGAGGACATCGGCAACGGGGTGACCTGGCTGCCGCCGTCCACCCTCGACAACACGTACGCCCTGGCGATCAGCAAGAAGAACAACGCCAAGTACCACCTGAAGAACCTCTCGGACGTGGCCGCGCTCGCCAAGAAGGACCCGAAGGCCGTCACCGTCTGCGTGGAGAACGAGTTCGCCTCGCGCGACGACGGGCTGCCCGGCATGCAGAAGCACTACGGGATGAAGCTGCCCGCCGCGAACATCAAGAAGATGGACGCGGGGATCATCTACACCCAGGTGAACACCGGCGGCTGCCTGCTCGGCGAGGTGTACACCACGGACGGCCGGATCAAGGCGATGAACCTCGACGTCCTCGATGACGACCAGCAGTTCTTCCCCAACTACAACGCCGCACCCGCCATCCACACGGCGACCCTCGACAAGTACCCGGAGATCGCCGGACTCCTGGCGCCGGTCACCGAGAAGCTGACCACCCGGCTCGCCCAGGAGCTGAACTCCAAGGTCGATGTGGACGGTGAGGACCCGCACGAGGTGGCGAAGGACTGGCTGGTGCAGGAAGGATTCATCAAGGAGGGCTGAGCCCACCGGATCCGTACGCGGAGCCCACCGGATCCGTACGCGGAGCCCACCGGCCCGATATGCGGAGCCCACCGGCTCGATACGCCCGGGACCGCCTGTACGCCGGGGTCCGCGCCGCAACACGCGGTGCGGACCCCGGCGTCACTGCGTCCGGCCCTCGGCTCCCGGCCTCCCGGCCTCCCGGCCTCCCGGAGTGCATGCAAAGAACTCGTTGCAAAAAAATGTTGCAAAGTAGTCTTTGCAACTTTATGGTCGTGCCATGCCATCGAACGAGCACAAGGACCGCGAACCCGGTGCGGATGAACTGAACCTCCACCGGATCGACGCCCGTACGCTGCGCGGGCTCGCCCACCCCCTGCGCATCCGCCTGCTGAACGCCCTCCGGGAGTTCGGCCCGGCGACGGCGTCCGGACTCGCCGAGCGACTCGGCGAGTCCAGCGGCGCCACCAGCTACCACCTGCGCCAGCTCGCGGCGTACGGCTTCGTCGAGGACGCCCCGGAGCGCGGCAAGGGGCGCGAGCGGTGGTGGAAGGCCGTCCACATGGGCACCACCCTCGACAGCAGCAGCTTCCTGGACCACCCGGACGCCGAGGTGCGCGGCGCCGTCGGGGTGCTGCTCCACGAGTCGGCCTCCACCCACGCCCAGGAGCTGAACACCTGGCTCGGGACGATGCACGAGTGGCCCGAGGCGTGGCGCGAGAGCTTCGACCTCAGCGACTTCAAGCTACGGCTCACCCCGGAGCTGTCCCAGGAACTCGCCCAGAAGATCCAGGACCTGGTGAACAGCTACCGGGGCCGCGTCCCCGACGACACCGAGGGGTCGGCCGTCGTCCGCACCCACCTGCACATGTTCCCGCGCCCCACCGACTGAGGGGATCACCGTCATGCACAGCGACATCCACTTCCTGCTGCACACCTACCGCGCCGCCGAACTCCACGCCGAAGCAGCCGAGTTGCGCCCGCTGCGTCCCGGGATCCGCCACCGCATGGGCTGGACGATGATCGAGCTGGGTCTCAAGCTGACCCAGGCACCTCCCGCACGGACCCGCGCCCCGCGGGCGGTGTGACCGTGGACGGGGGGAGACGCACACCGCACCGCACCCCGCTGGTGGCCGTCCTCGCGGCGAACTCGATATCGACGGCAGGGACTTCGCTGACCCTCATCGGCGTACCGTGGTTCGTCCTGGAGACCACAGGGAGCGCCGGGAAGGCGGGGGTCGTCGCGTTCTGCGCGACCCTGCCGATCGTCGTCGCGGCCCTGGTGGGCGGGCCGGTCATCGACCGAGTGGGCCGGCGGCGGGTCGCCGTCGCCTCCGACACGGTGTGCGCGGCCGCCGTCGCCTCCGTCCCTCTGCTGCACCATGCGGGAGTGCTCGACTTCTGGATGCTGTGCGCGCTGATGGCCGTCAACGGGCTGGCGCACACGCCCGGCAACACCGCGCGCTACGTCCTGGTGCCTGACCTCGCCGAGCACGCGGGCACCACGCTCGCCCGCGCGGCGAGCCTCTTCGACGCGGTGTCGCGCGGCGCCCGCATGGTCGGTGCCGCACTGGCGGGCGTCCTGATCGCCGTCGTCGGGGCCGAGACCGTGCTCCTCCTGGACGCCGCCACCTTCGCGCTGTCCGCACTGCTCGTCGCGGCGGGCGTACGGGGGATCCGCGCGGCCGAGCCCCGCAGGGCCACGGCCCCGGTCTCCCTGCGTACGTACCGCGCCGAGCTGCGCGAGGGCTACGCCTATCTGCTGGGCAACCGGCTGCTGCTCGCCGTGGTGGTCATGGTGATGTTCATGAACGGGACGGACCAGGGCTGGAACGCCGTGCTGCTGCCCGTGCACGCCGAGGGCGAGCTGGGCGGCGCCACCGATCTCGGCCTGCTCACCGCGCTGTTCGGCGCGGGCGGCCTCACGGGCGCCCTGCTCTACGGGGCGGTCGGGCACCGCTTCTCGCGCCGGACCGTGTTCGCGGTGTGCGTGGTGCTGTGCGGAGCCCCCAGATTCGCGGTCGCGGCCCTCACCGGGACGACGCTGCCCCTCGCGGTCACCATGGCGCTGGGAGGCGTCGCCGGAGGCATGCTCAACCCGATCCTGACGACGGTGACGTACGAACGGGTCCCCGAGGACCTGCGGAGCCGGGTGTCCGGCGCGCTCACGGCCGGCTGTGAACTCGCCATGCCGGTCGGCGGCCTCGCGGCGGGCCTGCTGGTCGAGGGCATGGGTGCGACCGGGGCACTGCTGGCGATGGGTGGGGTGTACTTCCTGGCGACGCTGAGCCCGCTCGTCTTCCCCGCCTGGCGCGGAATGGGAAGCCCGGAGCCCCAGGTCAGCAGCTCGGGACCGTGCCGCCCTGATCCAGCGCCCGCAGCGAGGACACCGCACTCTCCAGTGTCGTGACGGGGATCAGCCGCAGACCCTCGGGCTTCTCGGCCTTCGCCTGCTTGCACTCGGCCTTCGGCACGAGGAAGACGGTGGCGCCGTCGCGCCGGGCGGCCTGCGTCTTGAGGGAGACCCCGCCGACGGCGCCGACCTTGCCGTCGGCCTCGATCGTCCCGGTGCCGGCGACGTTGCGGCCGCCGGTCAGGTCTCCGCCGGAACCGTCGCCGTCCAGCTTGTCGATGATCCCCAGCGAGAAGAACAGGCCCGCGCTGGGGCCGCCGACGTCGGCGAGGTGCAGGGTGATGTCGACCGAGCCGGGCTTCCTGTCCAGGTAGTTCAGGGCGGCGTCGACGGCGACGTTCTGCGACTTCTCCATGTCCTGGAGGTTGTGCTGCTCGATCTCCTTCTCGGTGTCACCGGTCGGGTAGACGGAGTCGCGCGGCATGACCGCCCGGTCCGCCCTGAACCAGCTGTCCACCACGTCCCCGATGCCGATGTCGGCCGTCGGCGAGGTCGCGAGGATCGTCGTCATCCGCAGCTCGCCGTCGGTGCTGCGGGTCGGCGCACCCTTGATCGTGATGACCGGCGTCCCCTTGTCGTCCCCCAGCACATCGGCGGTACTGCCCGGCTGGGCCACGGTGAACGGCAGGGGCGCGAAGGCCGCCGTGCCGAACAGGGCGAGAACGGGCAGGGCGCAGAGGGCGAGGGCGCGAGGGCGGGAGAGACGAATGGCCACCCGACCAATCTATCCGCCACACGCGCCGGGCCCCGACCGCCCCGACGCCACCGGGGCGGTCCGGCGTTCCGGAACCTGTCCGGTGGCTCTCCGGCACCTGTCCGGTGGCTCCGGGACCTGTCCCGTGGTTCCGGAACCTGTCCGGTGGCTCTCCGGCACCTGTCCGGTGGCTCCGGGACCTGTCCGGCTACCGCAGCGCGTCGGCGACCTCGCGGGCCGCGTCCAGGACCCGGGGCCCGACCCGCTCGGGCACGGCGTCCGCGAGCATCACCACACCCACGCTGCCCTCCACCCCGGACACCCCGACCAGCGGCGCCGCGGCCCCGCAGGCACCGGCTTCGAGCTCACCCTGGGTGAGGGTGTAGCCGGGGTGGTCGACCGTCTTCTGCCGGGCCGTGAGGATCGCCCGGCCCGCGGCGCCCCTGTCCAGGGAGTGGCGGAAGCCGGCCCGGTAGGCCACGTGGTAGTCGGTCCACGTCGGCTCGACGACGGCGACCGCGAGCGCGTCCGATCCGTCGACGAGCGTGAGGTGCGCGGTGGCCCCGATGTCCTCGGCCAGGGAACGCAGCGCGGGCAGCGCGGCCTCCCTGACGAGCGGGTGCACCTGTCGGCCCAGGCGCAGCACGCCCAGCCCCACTCGGGCCCGGCCGCCCAGGTCACGCCGGACGAGCGCGTGCTGTTCCAGGGTGGCGAGCAGTCGGTAGACCACGGTGCGGTTGACGCCGAGTTTGTTCGACAACTCGGTGACGGTCAGGCCGTGATCGGTATCGGCGAGCAGTTTGAGGACACGCAGTCCCCGGTCGAGCGTCTGAGAAGTCTCCGCGGTCACGACGCCCTCTCCCTCGTGGTGAGCGGGGCGGTTGTCTCCGGGGTGCCGACGCCGGTCCCACGGCGACGCACCGAGAGGCCGCCGACTGGCCATGGCACCGGCTGCGCTCCGCGGCCACACTGCCACGGGGCGTTCATGTTTCGGGGACATTAGCGAGCGGGTTCGCTCAGCGGAAGCCCTCGTCCAGAATCCGGTCTCCCTCCGGAACGGCACCACATAACCGCCGGTCAGCGGCGGACCGTCCGGAAACCGAACATCTACGCGCGTTCAACTCGGGTGACACCGCGGCGACCCTCCGTACACCATGGGTGAACGGTTGTTAACGCCTCGTGAAGAACTGTTGCAAAAATCTTCCGCCCGCGCTCCTCCGCACCCCCGCGCGCCCTGCCGTGCCGGGCCACGCCCTCTCGTCCAGCACGTCCGTTCACGGGCAGGTCCCCGGTGCGCGGCGGTGTGAACCGCCCGCGCACCGGGGCCCTGCCCGTACGGGCTCACCGCATCCGGGTGGCCCACTCCTGGACCTTCTTGATCCGGTCCTGGATCTGCCCGGCCGTCGCCTCCGCGCTGGGCGGACCGCCGCACACCCTCCGCAGCTCGGTGTGGATCACGCCGTGCGGCTTGCCGCTCTGGTGCGTGTACGCCGAGACCATGGTGTTGAGCTGCTTGCGGAGCTCCAGCAGCTTCTTGTGCGTCACCACGGGCCGGTCCTCGGCCGCCTTCTCCAGGAGATCGGCCTCCGCGGCCGGCTTCTGGCGGCTGTGCGCGATCTGCCGGGTCTGCCGCTTCTGGAGCAGCAGCTGCACCTGGTCGGGTTCGAGGAGCCCCGGGATACCGAGGTAGTCCTGCTCCTCCTCGCTGCCGGGGTGCGCCTGCATGCCGAACTCGGCGCCGTCGTAGAGCACCCGGTCGAAGACCGCGTCGGACTCCAGCGCCTCGAAGGGCAGCTGGTCCTCGGTCTCCTCGTCCTCGAGCTTCTCCGCGTCCGCGAGGAGCTGGTCCTCCTCGGCGAACGGGTTCTCCTCGTCGCTGCCCTTCTTGGGCTTGTCGAGGACGTGGTCGCGCTCGACCTCCATCTCGTTCGCGAAGTCGAGCAGCATCGGGATGGTCGGCACGAACACGGAGGCCGTCTCGCCACGCCTGCGTGACCGTACGAAACGTCCGACGGCCTGGGCGAAGAAGAGGGGCGTGGAGATCGTCGTCGCGTACACGCCGACCGCGAGACGCGGGACGTCGACGCCCTCCGACACCATGCGCACCGCGACCATCCAGCGCGATCCGTCCTCGCTGAACCTGTCGATGTTCTTGGAGGCGGCCTTCTCGTCGGAGAGGACCACGGTCGGCTTCTCGCCGGTGACCGACTTCAGGATCTTGGCGTACGCGCGCGCCGACTCCTGGTCCGTCGCGATGACCAGCCCGCCGGCGTCCGGGATGCCCTTGCGCACCTCGGTCAGGCGCTTGTCGGCGGCGGCCAGCACATTGGGGATCCAGTCACCGGTGGGCGAGAGCGCGGTGCGCCAGGCCTGCCCGATGGCGTCCTTGGTCATCGGCTCGCCGAGCCGCGCGGCGATCTCGTCCCCGGCCTTGGTGCGCCAGCGCATGTTGCCGCTGTAGCTGAGGAAGATCACCGGGCGGACGACCCCGTCGGCGAGGGCGTTGCCGTAGCCGTAGGTGTAGTCGGCCGAGGAGCGGCGGATGCCGTCGTTGCCCTCCTCGTACGCGACGAAGGGGATCGGGTTGGTGTCCGACCGGAAGGGCGTGCCGGTGAGCGCGAGGCGCCTGGTCGCCGGGTCGAACGCCTCCTGGCACGCCTCGCCCCACGACTTCGAGTCACCGGCGTGGTGGATCTCGTCGAGGATCACGAGCGTCTTGCGCTGCTCGCACCGGTTGCGGTGCAGCATGGGGCGCACGCCGACACCGGCGTACGTGATCGCGACCCCGTGGTACTCCTTGCTCACGGGTCCGGCGCTGTACTCCGGGTCGAGCTTGATGCCTATGCGGGCGGCGGCCTCCGCCCACTGCTTCTTGAGGTGCTCGGTGGGCGCCACGACGGTGATCTGCTGCACCACGTGGTGGTGGAGCAGCCATGAGGCGAGGGTCAGCGCGAAGGTGGTCTTCCCCGCGCCGGGGGTCGCGACGGCGAGGAAGTCGCGCGGCTGGTCCTGGATGTACCTGTCCATCGCACCCTGCTGCCAGGCTCGCAGCTTGCCGGCCGTACCCCAGGGGGCGCGGCCGGGAAAGGCGGGTGAGAGGTGGTGGGAGGCGGTAGTAGTCACGGTCTCCGGTTCGGCACTCGGGTACGTGGGGCGCTGGCCGTACGGACCGGAGACCGGCCCGTACGCGATACGACAACCGGGCCACCCTACCGGCGGGCGGCGCGGAACCCCGTACGAATCAGCGGCGGCCGGGCGCCGCTGAGACGCTCTTCACAGCCGCGTACGGGCACCGGGGCACACGAGCCCCGCACGATCCGGACGGGAGGCCCTACGCCTTCTCCCTGACTCTGCCCGCGACCCACACCCCCGCCAGCGCCACCGCCGCCATCGGCAGGAACACCACCACGAACGCACCGGGGTGCGCGACGGCGGCCTCGCTGCCGGCCGCCCCATGGGCAGCCGAGCCCACCGCGCCGCCGCCGAGCGCGGCGAACGCAGCACCGCCCGCGGCGAGCAGCAGCGCGTTGGACAGGCCGTCCGAGATCTGGAGGGCCGCCGAATTGGCACCCGCCTCCCGCGGGGCCGACAGTTTCAGCAGCAGCACGCTCGTCGACGCGATCACCATGCCCATCCCGAAGCACCCGACGCCCCAGACCACGGCCAGGGTCCACACCGGCACCGCCGCGATGAGCACGCTCGGCGCGGCGACGATGGCCAGCGTCACGAGCACCATGCCCGCCGTCACGAGTGCCCCCTGGTGGTGCTCCAGCCTGGGCCGGGCCAGCACGTACGAACCGAGTGCCCAGGTCAGACCCCCCGCGGCCAGGGAGAGGCCGGCCAGGGTCGGGGACAGGCCCCGCTGCGTCACGAGCATCAGCGGGACGAAGGACTCGGCGACGATGAAGGAGCCGGACGACATGCCCCGCAGCAGGATCACGGCGGGCAGCCCCGGCGCGGCCCGCAGGGTCCCCCGGGGCAGCAGCCCGCGTACGGCGGGAACGAGCAGCGCGGCACCGGCCAGCGCCGGGACCAGCGAAAGCCATCGCAGCTCCTGACCCGCGTACTGGAGCAGCCCGGCGCCCGCCGAGATCCCGAGCGCGAGCCGGATGCGGCGCCCGTCGAACGGCTCCGCCGCGGCCTCCGCGTCCGTGGGACCGCCCGCCATCCGACGTATCGCGGGAAGCGCGAGTCCGAGCGGCAGAAGGATGAGGACCGGGATCCCGACGAAGACCCAGCGCCACCCGAGGTGCTCCGTGACGGTCCCCGAGGCGAGCGGTCCCACGACGGACGGGACGATCCACGCCGCCGAGAACGCGGCCATGATGCTCGGCCGGATCCGTTCCGGATAGGCCCGCCCGATGACCACGTACAGCGCGACGATCACGAGTCCGCCGCCGATGCCCTGGACGGCCCGCCCCAGGATGAACATCCACATGCCGCTCGCCGTCCCGGAGAGCAGCAGGCCCGCCCCGAAGGCGCCGATCCCCGTGGCCAGCGGGGCGAGCGGCCCGCGCCGGTCGGCCCACTGCCCGGAGAGCACCATGGCGAAGAGGCTGGTGGTGAAGTACGCGGAGAAGGCGAACGCGTAGAGCGGGATGCCGTGCAGCTCCCTGGCCGCGACAGGCATCGCCGTGCCCACGGCGGTGGCCTCGAAGGCGATGAGCAGGACGACGGAGACGATGCCGATGCTGAGTGCCCGGTAGGTCCGCCCGAGTACGCCCTCCGCCGGTTCGTCGACGGTGGTCTCCACGAGGGCGGCGGTGACCTCGGCGTCACGGGGTTCCAGGGCAGTCATGAGCCTCAGAGTAAGGGCCTAAACGCCAGATGGACCCTGTCGGGGGACGGTATCGGGCTGGTCCCTTGGTCGTAGGCCGCGTGGGCTGTTCGATGAACGCGGTGTGGCAGTCACGTTGCGGCCTGCCCGCATCCCTTGGCCCGGCCCCACCGGCCCCGTACGGTCGACAGCAGATCAAGAAGCGCACGGCCGTGTGCCCGAGTGGTTCAGGGGCTCGACTGCAACTCGAGTTACACCGGTTCGAATCCGGTCACGGCCTCTACACAGGAGAAAACGAAGAGAACGGCCGCCTCCATGGTGCGGGGGCGGCCGTTGCCGTGCGCCGGGAAGTCATGTCGTGGTGAGCACGGAGCTTCGGAGGCCCGAGGGGTACGCGGCCGTGGGTACGGCGTCGTACCTGAGGAGCCAGTGACCGCGGTCAGTGCCTCATCCGCCCTGACGGACGCCGCGGCACCGCCCGCACGCCGATCGACTCGCCCCCTCGTGCCCGTCGTCGGCCATCAGACCGATCCCGTCCGGATCGATTGAGGCATTTTGTCCGCACCGCTCGAAGCCTCCACGAGGTGTGCACAACCACGGGTCAGGATTCGAACTCCGCCTCGTGTGAACCTCTTGGCGAGTTGCTAGCTTGGCCTGGAAGCCGAGGCACCCACCGGGGCGCGACAGAGGGCAGGACAGGTAGACGGGGGAAGGGTTTCCATGGCATGGGACGAGTGGGAGCAGCTCAAGGCGGACGCCTCCGATCGGCGCTCGACCGGGATGCAGTTGAACCAGCTCGAACCGGGCGGCGGGGGCTCTGCGGCTCTGCCCGGGCAAACGGGCGATCTCAGGGTGGGACACAGCGATCTGGTGAAGATCGGCAGCCAGGCGCACAGCCTCTACAACGACCTCTGGGGCAAGGCCCGGGTGGCCGTTCCCAGCAGCGACAAGGCCGCCGGTGACCTGAGCGGTCAGGGCTTCGCGCTGGGCGGCGCACTGAAGCACGTGTCGACACGGTGGGACGAACAGCTGAAGTCGCTCATGGACGCCTGTGCGCACATCTCCAACCACATGCAGGTCACCAAGAAGGTGCACGCCGGTGACGAGCACTACATCCAGCGGCAGGTGAGCAGCATCGAGGCCTTGGACGCCGGATTCGACGAGCGGGTGGGTGAGCCGGGCAAGAAGAACCCGGCGTACGAGCCCAAGAAGTAGCGGCGCGACCACAGACGTACAGGAGAATCGACAACTCATGGATCTCGACGCCCTGCGCTTCGCCAACTTCGCGATGCTGGACACCGCCGTCTCCGACTGGGAACTGCTCGTACGACATCTCGCGGAACTGGAGAAACAGGCTGAGGAGGGGCTGCACAAGGCTGCCAGGACGGCCGACTGGACCGGCATGAACGCTCAGGTCACCAAGGAGTTCGTCGGCAAGAGCGCCGGCGAGTTCAAAGATGCGCACACGCAGGCCAACACGATTCACAAGATCCTTGGTGACACCCGGGACGAGCTTCGCCAGCACAAGAAGGATCTCGAGGCCGCCATCAGCCGCGGGCAGAAGAAGAATCTGACCGTCACCAGCACCGGCGGCGGCGGTTTCACCGTCACCATGAACATCCACCCGGACCGGGCCGCGAAGGGCACGTCCGTTCCGGAGCACAGCGAGAGCGATGTCACCGCGCTGCGCGACGAGGTGCAAGGGATCCTCAAGAAGGCCTCGGAGAGCGACGATTCGGCGAGCAAGGTACTGATCGCGATAGCAGATCAGGCCAAGACGGGCTTCTCGGACGCCAACTACAAGGACCGCGACTCCGCGGCAGAGGCCGTTCAGGCGGCGGAGGACCTCGCCAAGATCGCGGCGAAGAACCCCAAGGACCTCACGCCCGCCGAGTTCGACAAGATCAACGACGGTCTGGCCAAGTACAAGGACGACCCGCTGTTCGCCGAGCGGTTCGCCACACAGCTCGGGCCCCAGAAGACCCTCGAACTCTGGCAGGGCATCAACGACCCCGCCGTGAACCCGAACGTCGGCCGCGAGCGGCTCGACAAGCTCGACGACCTCCAGCGCAATCTCGGTCTGACGCTCGCCACCGCCACGCAGAGCGACTCCGCCGACATGACGAGCTGGAAGGGCAACATGATCAAGCTCGGCGACCAGCCCATCGGCCGGGAAGGCGGGGGCCCCATGGGCTTCCAGGTCATGAGCAACCTGATGCGCACCGGCGACTACGACGACCAGTTCCTCAAGAGCTACGGCACCAAGCTCATGGAGATGGAACGCAAGCTCACCGGCAACGGCGAGCACGCCAACCTGGCGTGGCAGCACATGGGCATGGACCCCTGGCTCAACCGGATCGGTGACGACAGCGGCGACGACCCGCTGACCGGTTACCTCAAGGGCCTGTCCAACAGCCCGGACGCGGCGACCGACTTCTTCAACGAGGAGTACGTCTCGAAGGACGACTCCCCCTTCGAGCGCGACACGGACGGCAACGGCAAGAACGGGAAGGTCCCGCTCTCCAACTTCCAGTACCTCTTCGAGGAGCGGGAGTGGCCGCAGGAGACCAACCTCAAGGGCGACGACGACATCACCGGCCGCAACAATCTCGCCCTCGCGCTGGAAGCCGCCACGACGGGGCACCCGGCGGGCGAGCTGCCGACGGCGGACACGCCCGCGCACAACGAGGGGCAGACCAAGCTGTTCGAGTCCATCGTGTCTTCCGTCGCGGACGACAACGGACGTCTCACGGGCCACAATTACATGACCGACAGCATCGGTCAGATCACCTCGGAGTACCTGCCGGACATCAACCGGGCCATGACGGACGATTACGACGAGGAGACGAACAAGCTGTTCCCCGTCGCCGGCAGCTCCGCCACGCTCAACCACCGAGACGTCAATGCCCTGCTGCTGACAGTTGGACAGAACGCTGAGGGGTACGCGGCCGTGGAGGTGGCCAACAAGGAGTACATGGCGAACCTCATGGACTACCACCTGAACCCGGACCTGCCTGCCGACAAGGTTTACTCGAAGGACCTGGAGTTCACTGTCAATCAGGTCGCCATGGGTTCGGGTGAGGTATCCGGCACGCTGGCCATCGGCCGCCAGGAGGCGGTCGCCGGCGAAGCCGAGGCAGCCGACAAGAAGTACGAGCAGTCTGTGGCGCAGTGGAAGAACGCGATTTCCGGGGGGATCGGTACGGGTATCGGCGTCGGTACGTCGTTCATCGCCACTCCGGTCGGCGGGGCCGTGGCCGGTGGTCTGGCGGGGACGGCGAGCAGCATGGTCCTCGAAGCCCTCTTCCAGGACGCAGAGGGGAAGGCCAAGGACGACGCGGGCGCCGTCATGGGCGAACATTGGGAGAGGGGCAACGACCAGAACTCGGGGTACACCGAGAAGGCTGTTGAGAACGCGGCCAAGGCGCACCACCGTGACGACCTGATGGACGACAGCATCGACGAGAAGGCGCGCACTGCCGCTCAGGAGGGCTTCCGCGCTGCGGGCGTCAACACCGCCCATATGTCTCCGCACTTGAAGACGGACATCTGATCGACTGTCCGGGAGCGACGCCCGCCACGTCGCTCCCCGTCCGAACCCCGAAAGTCGCCCCCGTCCGAACCTCGAAAGGCTACTCACGTTGTCTGTCCGTGGATCTCTCCGGTGTCGCCGATTCATCGGCACGGCGGTCTCCCTGTCGGCCGTCGTCGTCCTCGCGTCCAGCCTGTCGGCCTGCTCCGGCGACGGCGACGACACGGCAGAGAAGAAGTACACCGTGCCCACGTCGCTGTGCGGGACCCCCGTGGACTCCGCACTGGTGAAGGCCGTGCTGCCTGGCGGTGACTCCATCGCGGCGGCCCCCTCGAGGCTGAGCGGAGGAGCGACACGCTGCGACGTGTCCGTGGATGGCAAGGCGGCACTGAGCCTCACCCAGTCATGGTGGAGTGAGGGGCAGAGCACAGCGATGGTCTCGGAGGGATACGCCGGCACGGACGACGGGGTGTTGTCGGACGACGAGCGCTTCGTCTACACCGGGAAAGCCGGCGTCGGCAAGACTTCTTCCTGCACCTCGTCGGAGCACCCGGAGCAGGACCTCTACGCGGTGGTCCAGGTCTCCGAAGACGGCATCGACGACCAGACGGCCATGAAGAGTCTGATCACCGACTACACCAAGGCGGTCGAGCGGTCGGCGGCCTGTGAGTGACTCGCCGCGCGGTGACTGCCAGGAGAGCCGCTCCGTCCGGGTATCCGGGACCGTCGGCCTGATGCGCCGTAAGCCGTGGGTGTAGAACCACGGCCTAATCTGGCGCCATTTCCGGGCCCGGGATCACGGGAGTTCGCCCGGCGCGACGTGCTTCGGCCCGGCGGCCCGCGACCAGTACGTGGGGATTCCGGCCGCCCACGGCAACACGTATCCGCTGAGCTGGCGGTGCGGGCCTCCGCAGGACGGGGACTTCGTGGACGCGGAGCTGCTGTACGGGCTGGTGACAGCCCAACTCGCCCCCGGCGGATCCCCACGTGTGGCCGACGCGTGACCGCTCAGGGAGTGCGCATCAGGTTGCGAAGGCTCGCGACGAGGGCAGGTACGTCGCGTTCCACCTCGGCGGGGGCTGCGGCCTCCGCCGGCTGGTGCGCGGTCCCGCAGGGGCGGCAGAGACCGTCCGGGAGGGCTTCGGCCGGGCCGGGGCGGCCGCATTCGGTGCACTCGACCAAGACGCTGTGGACAGGAGAGCTCTGAGCCGGGGTGGGTCCTGCGGGAAGCTGGGGCGGCATCTTGTCGGTGAGGCGGCGGCGTACCAGGCCGATGGGGGATCCGATGCGCTCGGGCAGTCCGGCGGTGAGCGCCGAGGTCAGGTAGTCGGCGCTGACGCCGCGAGCGAACCAGGCTGCGGCGAGCGGTTCCAGCGCGGCGCAGTCGGCGGCGGAGAGCGCCAGGCGGGGTTCGCGGCGGCCGAGTTCGGCGAGGGTCCGGTAGGCGGGGGAAGGGGCCGTCACTGCCGTGGGGGTGCCTGTGCCCGGCCCCTCCTGCGGCGGCGGGGGCGGGTTCGGGCTGGGGCGCTCCTCCGAGCGCTGCTGGGGTACGACCGCCGGTTCGGGCGCCTGCCCCGGGGCGGGGGCACAACCTCGCCTGCCAGCCTGGCGGCCCACCACTCGTTGTCATGGGCGGTACGGGACCAGTAGGTGAGCGTCACCCACCGGCACTGACCGGCCCCTTCCACCCGGCAGCGCACGCGACGCAGGTGTCCGGCCACGGCGAGGGCGCGCAGGGCGGTGCCGATGGCCATCTGTCCGTACAGGGGAAGGTCCTTGGCAAGCGACTTGATGTCCATGGCGGCGCCGTCGGGGAGGTGGTCGACGTATCCGGCGACGTAACGCTCGCGCTCGGGCAGGTGGGTGAAGGCGCCTGCGTCGGAGGGGCCTTGGGCCGGGACAGTCTGCTTGCCGTAGCCGGGCTGCGCCTTGCGGTACGGGCGCGATGCTGCGGGGGCGGGCGGGGCGGAGCTAAGGTGCTGGGTAACCACGAGATCGTCTTTCCTTGAGGTGCGATCTTGGGTCAGACCCCGGCCGGTGCAGCTAACACCGTGTCGGGGTCGTCTCGTTGTGGGCACCGTAAGCAGCCGCGACTCTCCGCCGCAACTCGCTCACAATTAGTCATACTTGCTGGCCGTGACGGGGTGGGAGGGAGGGGAGGTTTACCCAAAAGCCCTTACCTACCCCCCGGATGAACAACACGGCTCGAATCCCGACCCTCGCGTCTCGCCCCTCGAAACCCGAAGCTCAAGCGTCGGCCCGGCGGGCATCCCCCGGCCCCCCGAACGAGTGATAGCGCCACACCCGGTGCTCGGGCCCCGAGTCTCGGGGCCCGAGCACCGGGTCACGACGCCGGTCAGCTCCCCGTTCCGGCAGCCGAACCGGGGGAACGAGCCGTCCGGCGCTGCTACCGGGCCTGGGCGAAGCGCTCCATATGCTCGTCATCGAGCCGCACACCGCGGGCGGCGAGTGCCTCCTCGATCTGCTCGACCCGGCTCACGCCGACGATGGGGTCGATCCCCTGCCGCATCAGCCAGGCGAGGACGACCTGGTTCCTCGTGGCCGACAGCTCCCGGGCGATGTCGTCCAGGGACGAGAGCACCCGGGTGGTGCCGGGGTGCTCGTAGGTCCCGGGAAGCGGCTTGTCGGCACGCACGTACGAGCCCCACAGCAGCGCGCTGTACGCCCACACGGTGAGCCCCTCCGACCGGGCGAGGTCCATGTCCTCGTCGGTGAGCATGCGGTGGCCGGCCTCCGCGAGGGGGGTGAGCGGGCGCGGCTGGGCCAGTGAGTGGCGCAGTTGCAGGGCCGTCCAGGGCTCCACGTGCTGCTCCCGTGCGAGCGAGCGGGCACGCTCGACGCGCCACGCGGCGTGGTTGGCGGCCCCGATCCGCAGGGCCACCCCCTTCGTGACCAGCTCACCGAAGGCGCCGACCGTCTCCTCCAGCGGCACGGTGCGGTCCTCGGCGTGGGCCCAGAGCAGGTCGACGTGATCGACCCCGAGACGTCCCAGGCTCTCCTGGCCCCCTGCGTGCACGGCGCGCTCGGAAAGCCCTTCGGCGCTCTCCGGCCAGGAGTGCGGGACGAGCGGGTTCTGCCGGACCTTCGTCGCTATCCGCACCGCGTCGCGCATGCCGGGGCGTGCTCGGAGCCACGCGCCGATGACGCGCTCACTGGCGCCGCCGACGCCGCTGGGATCGGCCCAGAAGGAGTAGCAGTTCGCGGTGTCGAGCCAGACCCCGCCGCCGGCGACGAAGGCATCGAGAATCGCGAAGGCGTCGTCGGGTCCGACAGAGGTACCGAAGGCCATCGTTCCGAGGACAACCTCGGCGTTGGTGAAGTTCATGCACGCCATGCTGCGAAATGAAGTGCACTCCAAGTCAAGCGCGTCAGGTCGTCCGGCTTCGAGCGGGTCAGGACTTGGGCGTCGCCACCGCCGCCTGGGGCCGGATCGGGAGGCGGTTGACGGGGCGGCCCGTCGCCGCGCGGACGGCCGAGGCCACCGCTGCGGGGGACGTGACCACCGGGACCGCCGAGGCGGGCTTCGCGCCGAAGGGAGCCACCACGTCGCGTTCCTCGATCAGTTTCACGATGTGGATGTCCGGCGCGTCCAGCGACGTCGGCAGCGCGTACCCGGTGAGGTCCGGGTGACGGATCAGACCGCGGGCGGTGCGCAGGTTCTCCGTGAGGGCCGCGCCGATGCCCTGGGTGATGCCCGCCTCGATGCGCGTCGCCAGCTGGGACGGGTTGAGGATCCGGCCGACGTCCTGCGCGACGGCCATCTCGACCACCCGGACCGAGCCGAGCTCGATGTCGACGTCGACCACGGCGCGGACGGCGCAGAAGGCCAGGCCCACGAACGCGTCGCCCTGCCCGGAGTCGTCGAGGGGCTCCGTGGGGTGCGGGCGGCACTGGGCGGTGGCCCACAGCTCCTTGCCGTCCATCGCCTCCATGACCGTCGTGGACAGCACACCGTCGTACGAGGTGATCTTGCCGTCGGCGATCTGGAGGAGCTCCGTGGACATGCCGAACTTGTGCGCCAGCGGCTGGAGGAGCTGGGTGCGGACCATCTTGGCCGCGCGTTCGATCGCCCCGCCCGAGACCCAGGTGTGCCGGCCGTGCGTCGCCGGGCCCGCCGGCGGCTGGTCGGTGTCCACCGCCGCCACGTGGACCTCTTCGACGCCCAGGGTCTCCTGGACGATCTGGCGGGCGAGCGTGGTGAAGCCCTGGCCGGTCTCGACGGCGGCGCAGATGACCGTGGCCACACCGTCGTGGACCCGGACCGTGGCCGTGGAGACCTCGTCGGCGCCCTCGGCGCCGAGCATGTGGACCATGCCGATGGCGTAGCCGACGCCCCTGCGCACGGCGCCGGGCTCACCGGCCCCCTCCGGGCCTCCGGGGAGCAGCCAGTCGTCCTCGGGCGCATCCTTGGGGAGCGCGGGCAGCGGGAAGTCGCGCAGCTCACCGAGGAGTTCGGCGACGGGTGCGGGGCAGGTCACGGTCTGGCTGGTGGGGAGGATGTCGCCCGTGGAGAGGGCGTTGCGCAGCCGGAGTTCGACCGGGTCGATGCCCAGCTTCGCCGCCAGCTTGTCCATCTGCCCCTCGTACGCGGCGCACACCTGCATCGCGCCCTCGCCGCGCACATGGCCGGAGGGCGGGTTGTTCGTACGGACCGCCCAGCCCTCGATGAAGGCGTGCGGGACGACGTACGGGCCGCAGGCGAAGGCCACGGCGGCGGCCAGGGACTCGGACGAGGAGTCGGCGTACGCGCCCGCGTCGAGGAGGATCTGGGCCTCGACCTTGACCAGCCTGCCCTCGGCGTCCGCGTGGTGGCGGTAGCGCAGCAGGGTGGGGTGGCGGTGGGCGTGCCCGAGGAAGGACTCCTCGCGGGTGGCGGCCAGCTTGACGGGGCATCCGGTGCGCAGGGCGAGCAGGCCGAGCGGGATCTGGAAGCCGGGGTCCTCGCGGTCGCCGGTCGCCCCGGGGACACCGGTCACGACGACCTTGACGTGCTCGGGGTCCAGGCCGAAGCAGGCAGCGGCCAGATCGCGGTCGGTGTGCGGGTCGGTGGACGCCGTGTAGAGCTCGACGCCCCCGTCGGGCCGCGGCACGGCCAGACCGGCCTCCGCGCCGATCGGGGCGGGGTCCTGACGGCCGATGCGGTAGAGGCCCTCGACGATGACCTCGCCCACGGTGTCCGGGTCGCCGTAGCGCAGCGGGATGTGCCGGATGAGGTTGCCGTCGGGGTGGAGGGGCTCGGCGGCGAAGGCCTTCTCGGGGTCGGTGACCGGTTCGAGGACCTCGTACTCGACGGCGATCGCGGCGGCGGCCAGCCGGGCGGTGTCGGGGTGGTCGGCGGCGACGGCGGCGATGGCCTCGCCGTGGTGGCGCACCAGCTCGGAGGCGAACACGGGACGGTCGACGACCCGGCGGCCGTACGACCCGTCGCCGGGGATGTCCTCGTGCGTGACGACCGCGCGCACACCCGGCATGCCGGCGGCGGCCGTCGTGTCGATCGACAGGATGCGCGCGTGCGGGTGCGGCGAACGCAGCACCGCGGCCCACAGCAGTCCCTCGGCCCAGAGGTCGGCGGCGTAAGGGAAGGTGCCCTCGGTCTTGGCGCGGGCGTCGGCGGGCGGTAGCGAGGTGCCGAGTCCGAGCGCGGGCGGCTCCTGGTCCGGGGCGGGGCCCTCGGGTGGCGGTGCCGTGTGCGTGGTGCTGGTCGCGGTGGCTGCGTCGCTGGTCACGCCGCCTCCTTGTCGTTCGCTCCGCCGCGGCGGCTGGTGGTGGGGGTGACCGGTGGTGCAGGGGACGGCACGGCGTTCACCGGACGTCTCCCTCGTGTGCCTGGACGCTGCCCGCGCCGGGGGCGGCCTGGTGCGGGATCCGCGGCTCGGCGTCGTCCGGGGCGGTGGCCGCCTCGGCGGTCGCCTCCCGGCCGGCGACGACGTCGCGTACGGCGTCGAGCACGCCCCGGTAGCCCGAACACCGGCAGAGGTTGCCGCACAGGGCCTGCCGGGTCTCCAGCTCGCTGGGAGCGTGGTTGCCCTCCAGGAGGTCGTGCACGGTCATGGCCATCCCGGGGATGCAGAAGCCGCACTGGACGGCACCGCACTCGGCCAGGGCACGCTGCACGTCGGAGGGTTCGCCGTCGACCGCGAGCCCCTCGACGGTGCGGACCTCGCTGCCCGCCGTCGTGGCGGCGGGGACCAGGCAGGAGGCCACGAGGCGTCCGTCGACCTGGACGTTGCAGGCACCGCACTCCCCCTGGGAGCAGCCGTCCTTGGCGCCGGCGAGGCCGAGGCGCTCCCGGAGCACGTAGAGCAGGGACTCGCCGATCCACGCGTCGCTCACCGGGCGGTCCACGCCGTTCACATGGAGGACGTACGACGCGGAGGGGTGCTCGCTGGGGCCGGCCGGGGCCGCGGGCTCCTCCGGGAGGGCGGGGGCGTGCCCGGGGTCGGCCGCGGGCGCAGCGACGTCGGCCGCGGGAAGCTCGACCGCGGGTGCGGGTGCCTCGGGTGCAGGCGCGTCGGGTGCAGCATCTTCAGCCGGGGCCTCCGGGGCGTCCACGGCCCCGTAGGGCCTGCCGGAGGCCGCCTGGGCGGCCTCGGGTGCCTCGGGTGCCTCGTCGGGCTCAGGGGGCGCCACGGGGGCCGCTTCCGCGGCTGTGTCGGGGGCCGCTTCCGGGGCCGCTTCCGGTGCCACCCCGACGGCCTCCTCCGGGGAGGTGGCCGGTGTGTGCTCCTGGGGTTCCGGCGTCGCCCAGGGAGCGGGTGCTCCGCCCGGCAGGGTGGCCGGGCGCGTGTCCGTGTACCACTGGGAGGCCATCGCGGAGGCCGCGAACTCGCCGGACTCGTCCGGGAGGTCGCCGTCCGCCACCGGGATCGTCCACTGGCCGGTGTGTCCGGCGGGCTCGGGGACCGGCTCGGGCTCGGGCTCGGCGGGGAGCGGCTCGGTGAAGTTCCACTGGGCGGTCGTGGACGACGTCTGCGCGTACTGCGACGAGTCCGGGTACGGCTGCTGGTACGGATCCTGCTGCTGGTTCGGGTCGGGCCAGTGCACCGCCTCCGGGGCGGCTTCGCCGCTCGCGGGGTCCGCCGCCCGCTCCTGCTGCCCCTGCGTCCGCACGACCCAGCTGCCGGTGGCCGCGGGGTCGAGCCCCGCGGCGGGGGTCAGCGGCAGGATCATCGGCGGCACGTAGCTGTGGCCGGGGGCGGCCAGCGGATCGGACCCGAGGGCGGCCAGGTCCTCCGGGGGCAGGTGGACGAAGGCGGTCGCCTCGGCGTCGTACTCACCGCCCTGCGGGGTCGGCTCCCAGCCGGCGTACGGGTCGGGCTGCCCGTGCTGCTGCTCGGGGTTCTCTTCATTGCTCACGACAGTGCCCTCCCCAGTGCGCGTCGGGCGAGCGCGGCGACCGTGCGCCGCAGGTGCAGGACGGCGGGCGACAGCGGAGGTGCCTCTCCCCCGTCGTCCGGTGGTGCCTGGTCCGGGATGCAGGCGGCCGCGACGTACTCGCCGAACGCGGCCAGCGCGTCGGGGGCCAGGCCCCGTTCGCCGTCCCAGTCGATCAGGGAGGCGATCCAGCGTTCGGCCTCCAGGGGCCGCAGAGGCATCGGGGCGATCGCGCCGACCGCACAGCGCACGCCGCGCCGCGCCGGGTCCAGGACGATCGCGACGGAGGCGGTGGCACGGCCGGGGCCGGTGCGGCCCGTCGCCTTGAGGAAGACCTGGGGTGCGTGCAGCAGCGGCACGCGGACGAAGCCGATCAGCTCGGCGGGCTCCAGCATCTCGCGGCCCGCCAGCAGGTGCGAGACGGGGATCTCACGACGGGATCCCCCGGTGCCGGCGATGACCAGCTCGGCCTCCAGCGCGGCCAGCACCGGCAGGGCGTCGCCGGTCGGGGCGGCGGTGGCGATGTTGCCGCCGAGCGTCCCGGCGTTACGGATCTGGGGCGGGCCCGCGGCGCGCGCGGAGGCGGCGAGCGCCGGGATGAGCGCGGCGAAGTCGGGCCGGCCCATGCGCGCGTGGGTGAGGCCGGCGCCGAGCAGGGCGTGGCCGTCCTGGTAGTGCCAGCCGCGCAGCTCGCTGATCCGGCCGAGGCCGACCAGCCCCGAGGGCCGTAGCAGGCCCTTGTTGACGGCCGCCATGAGGTCGGTGCCGCCGGCCACAGGAACGGCTGCGGGCATGGCGCCGAGAGCCGCCACGGCCTCGTCGAGCGAGGCCGGCAGCGTCACCGACTGCATCGCCTGCGGTGCGTGCGTGGTCAACCCAGCTGCCCCTTCCCGGTGTCCCGGCAGTCCCGCCTGTCCGCCGTACGGTACGTGCTCACGGCCGGGACGTGGCAACTCTGGCACATCTTCCGGGCTCTCCGACGCGAGGGTCCACGAAGGGTGTTTCCGTCCCCGACCAGGGGAAAAGTCGCCTTTGGCAGGTGATCTGCCCGTCGCGTGAATTGCCACTCTTCAGCGAGTTCGTACGACTTATTCGGTTCCCCTGGTCGTCGCGCACGGCAGGGGTCAGACCGTGGGGGGAGGTCCCTCGATCGGGCGACCCAGGACGCCGGGCCGGCGTTGCCACGGCTGCGGGCCCGCGGGCGGGCGGTAGGCGACGCCGAGGGCGTCGAGCCGGGCGTAGTGGGTGTGCATCCTCCGCTCGAAATCGGCGAAGTCCCGCTCACCGGAGGCCGGGAGCCGCGACCAGGCGACCTCGGCGAAGGCGGCGAGCCGGGGGAACACCTGGTAGTCGACGCGGTCCCGGTTCTGCATGACCTCGGTCCAGACGTTGGCCTGGGTGCCCAGGACGTGTCCGGTGGCCTCCTCGGAGAGCCCGGGGGGCACGGGCTCGAAGCGGTAGACGTCCTCCAGGGTGCGGACGTAGCCGATGGGCATCGGCTCGTCGGGGCCGCCGTCCTGACGGTAGTCCAGGTACACCTGCTGGAGAGGGCACATCACGACGTCGTGCCCGGCCTCGGCGGCGGCGATCCCGCCGGCGTACCCGCGCCACGAGGTCACGGCCGCACCCTCGGCGAGGCCGCCCTCCAGGATCTCGTCCCAGCCGATGAGGCGGCGGCCCCGGTCGGTGAGCCACCGGTCGAAGTGCCGGATGAACCAGGACTGGAGCTCGTCCTCGTCCTTCAGGCCGAGAGCGGCGATCCGGGCCTGCGCGGCGGGCGACTGCCTCCACTGGTCCTTGGGGCACTCGTCACCCCCGACGTGGATGAAGGGGGAGACCTCGGCGGGGAACAGGTCCAGGAGCTCCTCGAAGACCCCTTCGAAGAAGCGCAGGGTGTGGTCGGTGGGGGCGAGGACGTTGGGATTGACGCCCCAGGTGTCCCACACGGAGAGCGCGGAGGTGTCGACGACGTCGGTGTTGCCCAGTTCCGGGTACGCGCTGATGGCCGCCTGCGAGTGGCCCGGGATGTCGATCTCCGGGACGACCCGGATGTGCCGCTCGGCCGCGTACGCGACGATCTCGCGGATGTCGTCCTGCGTGTAGAAGCCCCCGTGCGGTGTCTCGTCCCAGAGTTCGGAGGCACGGTGGCCGTATTTGGTCCGTGCGCGCCAGGCGCCGGCCTCCGTGAGCCGGGGATGGCGCTTGATCTCGACGCGCCAGCCCTGGTCGTCGGTGAGGTGGAAGTGGAAGACGTTCAGCTTGTGGGCGGCCAGCAGGTCGAGCATGCGCAGGACGCCGTCCTTGGGCGTGAAGTGCCGTGCCACGTCGAGCATCAGCCCGCGCCAGCCGAAGCGGGGGCCGTCCTCGATCTCCGTGGACGGGATGCCCGGCCGTGCACCGCGGCCCAGGGGTGCGCGGCGGAAGGCGTCGGGGCCCAGGAGCTGACGCAGGGTCTGCGCGCCCCAGAACACCCCGGCCGCGCTCCCGCCGGTGATGTGCACGCCACGGGCGGGCGACACACCAAGCCGGTAACCCTCACGTGCGAGCGAGGGGTCGATGCGCAGCTCGACGGTGTTGGAGGTGCCCCCGGCGCCCGGGGCGAGCGGCACCCCGAAGGCGGCTCCCAGCGTGGTGCGGAGCCAGCGTTCCGTCCCCTCGGTGCCGGGGCCCGCCGCGAGGGTCGTGGCCTCGTCGAGGAGGAATCCGCCGCTGTCCTCGCCGTCGGTGTGCGCCGGCGCCGGAATCAGTTCGTGCACGTCAGTCCTTAACCGCTCCGCCGAGTCCGGAGACCAGGCGTCGCTGTACGAGGACGAAGAAGACCAGTACGGGAACGGTCATCACGGTCGAGGCCGCCATGATCCCTCCCCAGTCGTTCTCGTCGGGCTTGAAGAAGACCAGCAACGCCATGGGGAGCGTCGACTGGGAGGTGTCGCTGATGAGGAACGACTTCGCGAAGAGGAAGTCGTTCCAGGTCGATATGAAGGAGAAGACGCTGGTCGCCACGAGGCCGGGGAACACGAGCGGGAAGAGGATCTGCCACAGGAATCGCGTGCGGCTCGCGCCGTCGATGTAGGCGGCCTCCTCCAGCGCCTCCGGGACGGCCTTGACGAAACCGCGCAGCATCCAGATCGCGAACGGCAGCGAGAAGGCGAGGTGCGGCAGGATCAGCGATCCCAGGGTGTTCAGCTGGCCGAAGTCCCGCATCAGGAAGAACAGCGGAATGGTCAGCGCCTCGACCGGCACCATCTGCGCCACGAGGAACATGATCAGCAGCGTCGTGCGGAACCGGAAGCGGAACCGGGTCACGGCCGTCGCGGCGAGGAAGGCGATCAGGGCGGAGGCGATGACGACGGTGCCGGCGACGACCAGGCTGTTGAGGAAGTAACGGCCGAATTCCTGCTGTTCGAAGACGCGGCGGAACGAGTCGAGGGACGGCGCCAGGGTCCAGGGGCGCGCCTCGGTGGACTGGATCTCCCCCGCGGGCTTGAGGGCGGAGAGCACCATCCAGTACAGCGGGAAGGCGACGACGACGGCGATGAGCAGGGCCGCGGCCTCCGCCGCCAGCCTTCCTGGCCGGCGGACGCGCAGAAGCGTGCGTGCGCTCACAGTTCCTCCCCCTGGCGCCGCACCAGGCGCAGATAGACGAGCGTGACGGCCAGCAGGATCACGAGCATCACGACGCCGATCGCCGACCCGAGGCTGTACTGCGAGGACGCGAACGCCTTCTGGTACGCGTACACGTTGAGCACCAGGTTCTGGCCGGCGATGCCGCCCCCGTTGGTCATGACGTAGATCTGGGTGAAGACCTTGAAGTCCCAGATGACCGACTGGATGGTGACGACGACCAGGATCGGCCGCAGCATCGGTGCCATGACCGACCGCCAGATCCGCCACTGGGAGGCGCCGTCCAGCGAGGCCGCTTCCAGCACCTCGGCGGGGATCGCACGGATGCCCGCGTAGACGGTCACCATCACGAACGGGAAAGAGCACCAGAGCACTTCGAGGAGCACCAGGGCGAAGGCGCTGTAGCGCCCGTACGTCCACGAGAAGTCGCCGAGCCCCAGCACCCTGTTGACCGGGCCGAAGTCCGGGTCGAAGAGGAACACCCAGACGGTCGAGCCGGTGATCGCCGGAGTCGCCCACGCCCCGAGCGCGGCCATCATCAGCGCGAGCCGGGGCACGGCGCGGATCCGGGTCAGCAGGACGGCCAGGGCGCAGCCGACGCACAGGGTGGCGAGCACGCAGGCCGTGGCGAAGAGCACGGTCGCGAGGAGCACCTGCCAGAACTGGCCGTCCCCGAAGAGCGTGGCGTAGTTGCCGAAGCCCTGGAAGGTGGTCGGCTCGCCGCCGCTGACCTGGGCCTGGGTGTACTCCAGGAAGGAGATCAGGCCCAGTTGGTAGATCGGGTAGACGAGGAGCCCGCCGAGCAGGACGAGCGCGGGCAGCAGGTAGAGCCAGGGCGTCCAGCCGGAGCGCCGTGCCGGCGATGCCGGGCGGCGCCGGGGCGGGCGGGCCGGTGCCCCGCTCGCCCCGGCTCCTCCGGGGGCCTTGTGGAGGGTGGTGTCGACGGTCATCGTCAGCCCGCTTCGGCGAACGCCGCGTCCATCTTCTTCGCCGCGTCGTCCGAGGCGGCGGCCACGTCCTTACGGCCGCTGACGATCTCCTGGAACATGGTCGGCAGGACCAGCGAGGCGTCGATCTGGCCCCAGGCCGGGGAGGCCGGGACGAACTTGGCGCCCGCGCCGAGCGTGTCGACGAAGGGGCCGATGAAGGGCTCCTTCTCCGCGGCGGCGTCCAGCACGTCCGTGTACGTCGGCAGCCAGCCCATCGCGTCGAACATCTTCGCCTGGGTCTTCTTGCCGGTCAGCGACTTCATCAGGTCGACGGCGAGCGTGCGGTGCGAACTGCTCTTGAGGACGCCGATGTTGTTGCCGCCCGCGAAGGCCGGGGCGATCGACCCCTCCTTCACACCGGGCAGCGGCACGACGGCGTACTTGCCCTTCACGGTGCCGGCCTCGACGGCGGCGTGGCTGAAGTCGCCGCCGATCGCCATGCCGGCCTTGCCGGAGGCGAAGGCGGTGACGGTCGCGTTGCCGCCCATGGCCGCGCACTTGGCCGCCGGGCAGTTGTCGTCCCCGAAGAGCGAGGTGTAGGCCTCGATGCCCTCGCGGGCCTTCGCGCTGTTGACGGCGGACGTGTAGGTCACGCCGGTCTCGTCGGCCAGTTCGCCGCCCCGCGCCCAGATGAAGGGCATCGCGCCGTAGGTGTACGCGCCGCCGACCGCGAGGCCGTAGAGGTCCGGCTTCTCCCGGTGGATCTTCTTCGCGGTGGAGATCAGCTCGTCCTGGGTCTTCGGGGGCTCGATCCCGAGGTCCTCGAAGACGTCGGTCCGGTAGTACAGCGCCCGTACGCCGACGAAGAACGGCGCCCCGTACACCTCGCCGCCCACCGTCACCGACTGCTTGGCGGTCGGGTCGGTGTCCTTGGCCTCGTCCCAGGCCGCGAACTCCTTGCTGATGTCGGCCAGCCCGCCGTCCTTCACGTAGCCGGCGGTGTCGGTGTTGCCGTACTCGATGAGGTCGGGGGCACTCTTCGGGTCGTTGAAGGCGGCCTTGATGCGCTGGGCCCGGGTGTCGACGGGTATGTACTCGACCTCGACCTCGGCCCCCTCGTGGGCCTTCTCGAAGTCGGCGACGGCGGCGTCGACGACCTTCTCCTTGGGCTTGTTGCCGACTTCCTGGAAGAGCCAGACGCGGAGCGTGCCGCTCTTCTCGTCGCCCCCGGCGCTGGTGTCGGAGGTCTGCGGCGCGCAGGCGGTGGCGGTGAGGCCGGCCAGCACAAGGGCCGCAGCCGGAGCGGCAATTCGGGCAGAAAGCTTCATCCGGGACCCCTACCGGTCAATCGTTGCATTCCATGCAACGTGCGTTTCGTTCTGCACAACTGGCAGGAGACTAAGGGGGCCTCCGCACGCCGACAAGTGGTCTCTACCACTCTGTGACCACGCGGTGCAGCCCGTGCAACGCCCACCCCGCCCGCCCGACGTGCTCGGGCGGGCACGCCCGGGCGCGCGAACGGCAGGCGAACGCCCCAGGGGTATGCGAAGGGCACCCGCTAAGGCCCCCGGGAACGCGAAACGGCCCCCGGGGCACGCGTCGCCGCGCGCCCCGGGGGCCGGGGTCAGGTACGAGAAGGAGTGGAGAGGCCCGCGTGGGCTACTTCTTGCCGCCGTCCTTGCCGCCCTTGCCCTTGTCCTTGTCGCCGCCGGCGCCCATGGACTCGTAGATCTCCTTGCACATGGGACAGACCGGATACTTCTTGGGGTCGCGCCCCGGGACCCAGACCTTGCCGCACAGCGCCACCACGGGAGTGCCCTCCAGGGCGCTCGCCATGATCTTGTCCTTCTGGACGTAATGGGCGTAGCGCTCGTGGTCGCCGTCGCCGTTCGACACCTGCGGCGTCGGCTCTACGAGGGTCCCCGTACCTGCCCCGCGCTCGGGCTCAAGAGTGCTCATAACTGCCAAGCGTACTGAAAGCTCCGCGCATCAGTTCAGCGAAGGGTCGTCCGGATACGTGGCGATCATCGCCAGCTCGCTGCGCTGCCTCCGCAGAACCGCACGCCAGAGGTTCTCCGGGCGCGGCGACGAGACGTCGCCGGGCTCCGACTCGACCACGTACCAGGCACCGTCGGCCAGCTCCGTCTCCAGCTGACCGGGCCCCCAGCCCGCGTATCCGGCGAAGATCCGCAGCGAACCGAGCGCCGCCGCGAGCAGCTCCGGCGGGGCCTCCAGGTCGACCAGACCGATCGCCCCGTGCACCCGGCGCCAGCCCAGCGGCCCCTCGTCCCCGGGGATCACGGCCACGCCCAGCGCCGAGTCCAGGGAGACCGGCCCACCCTGGAAGACCACGTCCGGCTCACCGGTCAGGCCGGCCCAGGACGCCAGGATGTCCCTGACGCCGACCGGGGTCGGGCGGTTCAGGACCACGCCGAGCGAACCCTCCTCGTCATGGTCGAGGAGCAGCACCACCGCACGGTCGAAATTCGGGTCCGCAAGAGCGGGCGCGGCCACGAGCAGCCGTCCTGTGAGCGAGGACACCTCCGTCATGGCACAGATGATCCCGCATCTTCGCCCTCGGCGGGGTCCAAGTGGCCCGCCCGTTCCCGGACGGCGCCCCTCCGCAGCTCAGGGCGCACGGACGCCGCACAGGCGCACGGGGAGCGCACGCGCGCGGGCCGTCCGGAGGGCCTCTGCGGGCGGTGACGCTCCGCGAGACTCCTGGAGCAGAGCGTGGTGTGGCGTAATCATGACGTCCGTACGGCCCCCGGCGCCTTACGGAAGGGGTGCGGAAGCCCATTACCCTTTTGATGGCCCCCTGCCCGACCACTCCGGAACGCGAGATACATGACCGGCACAGACGATGTCCTGCTTGTCCACGGCGGAACCCCGCTGGAGGGCGAGATCCGCGTCCGAGGCGCCAAGAACCTGGTGCCGAAGGCAATGGTCGCCGCGCTGCTCGGCAGCGGGCCCAGCCGGCTCCGCAACGTGCCCGACATCCGCGATGTGCGGGTGGTCCGGGGGCTGCTGCAGCTGCACGGCGTGACCGTACGCCCCGGTGACGAGCCGGGCGAACTCATCCTCGACCCGTCGCATGTCGAGGGCGCGAACGTCGCCGACATCGACGCCCACGCGGGTTCGTCGCGCATCCCGATCCTCTTCTGCGGCCCGCTGCTGCACCGGCTGGGCCACGCCTTCATCCCGGGCCTCGGCGGCTGCGACATCGGCGGCCGGCCGATCGACTTCCACTTCGAGGTGCTGCGCCAGTTCGGCGCGACCATCGAGAAGCGGGCGGACGGCCAGTACCTGGAGGCGCCGCAGCGGCTGCGGGGCACGAAGATCCGGCTGCCGTACCCGTCGGTGGGCTCCACCGAGCAGGTGCTGCTGACCGCCGTCCTCGCCGAGGGCGTCACCGAGCTGTCCAACGCGGCCGTCGAGCCGGAGATCGAGGACCTCATCTGCGTACTGCAGAAGATGGGCGCGATCATCTCCATGGACACCGACCGGACCATCCGGATCACGGGTGTCGACCGGCTCGACGGGTACACCCACCGGGCGATCCCGGACCGCCTGGAGGCGGCCTCCTGGGCGTCCGCGGCACTGGCGACCGAGGGCAACATCTACGTGCGCGGCGCCCAGCAGCGCTCGATGATGACGTTCCTCAACACCTTCCGCCGGGTCGGAGGTGCCTTCGAGATCGACGACGAGGGCATCCGCTTCTGGCACCCGGGCGGCGCGCTGAACGCCATCGCCCTGGAGACGGACGTGCACCCCGGCTTCCAGACCGACTGGCAGCAGCCGCTCGTGGTGGCGCTGACGCAGGCCGCCGGCCTCTCGATCGTCCATGAGACGGTCTACGAGTCCCGGCTCGGCTTCACCTCCGCGCTGAACCAGATGGGTGCGCACATCCAGCTCTACCGCGAGTGCCTCGGGGGCTCCGACTGCCGCTTCGGGCAGCGGAACTTCCTGCACTCCGCGGTCGTGTCCGGGCCGACGAAGCTCCAGGGCGCGGACCTGGTCATCCCCGACCTGCGCGGCGGGTTCTCGTACCTGATCGCCGCGCTGGCGGCCCAGGGCACGTCCCGGGTGCACGGCATCGACCTGATCAACCGCGGCTACGAGAACTTCATGGACAAGCTGGAGAAGCTCGGCGCCAAGGTCGAGCTGCCGGGCGGCTCACTCGTCTGAGGCACCTGACCGCGCGCACAGTGCTGCCGCACACAGCATTGCGCACCGGAGCCCGCCGCCCCGGTCCCCTGCGAGGGGCCGGGGCGGCGGGCTTCTCCGTCCGTGGACGCCAGGTCCCGGGCAGCCGGCCGGGTCCGTCCGCCCCGGTCCCCGGTCCTGTCACCCCGGCCCCCTGAGAGGCGGACGCCGCAGAACGCCCGTACAGGGCCGAACGCGGCGTCCGGCCCTCCCGGGGGACCGTCGCGGCGTCCGAGGGCCGCAGCCCGCCTCACAGCGCCCGCACGGGCGGTGTGCGCGGGAGCGAAGGGTCCGGGACGGGGTTCCGGGTACGCCGAAGGGCGGCCGCCCCGGTCAGGACGGCCGCCCTTCTTGACGCCTGGAAGGCCTTACTTGCCCTTGGCGGCTTCCTTGAGCTTCGAGCCCGCGGAGACCTTCACGCTGTAGCCGGCCGGGATGTTGATCGGGTCGCCGGTCTGCGGGTTACGAGCGGTGCGAGCGGCACGGTGGGTGCGCTCGAAGGTCAGGAAGCCGGGGATGGTGACCTTCTCGTCGCCCTTGGCGACGATCTCGCCGACGGTCTCGGCGAGGGCGGCCAGAACGGCGTCGGCGTCCTTGCGGGTCACCTCGGCACGGTCGGCCAGGGCGGCCACCAGCTCACTGCGGTTCATGTTTGTACTCCCGTGTTCTTCTTGCCTGTGAGGCGTGAGATCGAAGCCGATGCTGCCAGGGCCCTCTGACAGTCCCCGGACCCGGGTCTGATGTCAGACCCTCGCGCCCGAATACGCATCCTGCCCCCACCTGCGGCGCTAACGCCAATCCGGAACCCCTGACGTCACACGAAAAGCACCACCGACTGCCTGTGATGACGTTCCGTCGACTTGTTGGAGCGGTCCGCAGCGGATGCCGGGCCTGTGGGGCTCGCTGCCCGCCCACCCTAAAGGGGCGTTTGGGACGCCGCGACCCGCGACGCGCCGTACGGACGGCGCGGACGTGAGCTGCGGCACCGTCCGCAGGAGCCGTGGCCGACCCCCGCGGACGGCGTGTGGTGGGGCCGTCCGGAGGACGTTCCTACGCCGGGTCGCCCGCGGCCTCGGCGACACCGGCCGCCTTCGCGGCCTCCCGTACGGCGCCCGCGACGGCGCCCGCGACCTTGTCGTTGAAGACCGACGGGATGATGTAGTTCGCGTTCACCTCGTCCTCCGCGACGACGTCGGCGAGGGCGCGCGCGGCGGCGAGCATCATCTCCGTGTTGACGGTCCGCGACTGGGCGTCGAGCAGGCCGCGGAAGACACCCGGGAAGACCAGTACGTTGTTGATCTGGTTCGGGAAGTCGGAGCGCCCGGTGGCGACAACAGCCGCCGTCTCGCGGGCGATTGCCGGGTCGACCTCGGGGTCCGGGTTCGCGAGCGCGAACACGATGGCGCCGTCCGCCATGGCCGCCACGTCGGTGCCGTCCAGGACGTTGGGGGCGGAGACGCCGATGAAGACGTCGGAGCCGACGAC
This sequence comes from Streptomyces sp. NPDC055962, assembly GCF_042270185.1. Lineage (NCBI taxonomy): Bacteria > Bacillati > Actinomycetota > Actinomycetes > Kitasatosporales > Streptomycetaceae > Streptomyces > Streptomyces sp. NPDC055962. The sequence continues at coordinate 82,763 of NZ_JBHJYN010000002.1, read as the reverse complement.
GGCCTCCTTGAGGGTGCCGGTGTAGCCCTCGGGGTTGGTGTTGTCGGCGATCCAGCGCAGCGGGGAGTCCGGGGTGGCGTCCACCAGGTCCTCGCGGTCCGCGTGCACCACGCCGTGGATGTCGGCGACGACCGCGTGCTTGACGCCCGCGGCGATCAGCAGCTTCAGGATGGCCGTACCGGCCGCTCCGGCGCCGGACATGACGACCCGTACGTCGCCGATCCCCTTGCCCACCACGCGCAGCGCGTTGGTCAGCGCGGCCAGGACGACGATGGCGGTGCCGTGCTGGTCGTCGTGGAAGACGGGGATGTCCAGGGCCTCACGCAGCCGCGCCTCGATCTCGAAGCAGCGGGGTGCGGAGATGTCCTCCAGGTTGATGCCCGCGAAGCCCGGGGCGATCGCCTTGACGATCTCGACGATGGCGTCGGTGTCCTGGGTGTCCAGGCAGATCGGCCAGGCGTCGATGCCGGCGAAGCGCTTGAAGAGGGCCGCCTTGCCCTCCATGACGGGGAGCGAGGCCATCGGCCCGATGTTGCCGAGGCCGAGCACGGCCGAGCCGTCCGTGACCACCGCGACGGAGTTGCGCTTGATGGTCAGACGGCGGGCGTCCTCGGGGTTCTCGGCGATCGCCATGCAGACCCGCGCCACACCGGGGGTGTAGATCATCGAGAGGTCGTCACGGTTGCGGATGGGGTGCTTGGACGCCATCTCGATCTTGCCGCCGAGGTGCATCAGGAACGTACGGTCGGAGACCTTGCCGAGGACGACACCCTCGATGTCGCGCAGTCCCTCGACGATCTCGTCCGCGTGGGAGGTCGAGGACGCCGCGATCGTGACGTCGATCCGCAGCTTCTCGTGGCCGGAAGCGGTCACGTCGAGGCCGGTGACCGAGCCTCCGGAGGACTCCACGGCCGTGGTGAGCTGGGAGACCGCTGTGCCGCTCGCGGGCACCTCCAGCCTGACCGTCATCGAGTACGAGACGCTGGGCGCCGTTGCCATGGCCGAGTCCTTCGCTTTCCTGAGCTTCGTTGCCGCACGCAGAAGGGGACAGAGCCCCGCACGTGCGTTCCGATCGTCGCACCTACCGGCCGGTAGCAGGTAATGACTGCCACCTTTCGGAAACTTTTTTCCACCATACGAGAAGTAGCCGTTCCGCGTAACCCCGGACAGGCGGTGAAACTCCGGATCCGGGCCGGGTCTGCGCCACCGCAAACAGAAACAGACCCGCGTCACCGGCAGGTGACGCGGGTCTGTCTTCTTCACTTGGGTGGCACCGGCCCGCCATGCTCGCCTCGCGGCAAGTGGTCGCTCGTAGCGACGAAGGTTGGGCCCGGGGGCTTGGATCGAACCGGTGCCGACACCAGGCTAACAAAGACCCCGGAGAAGTGATTCCCGCGCGACGTGTTGACTCGGAGAAGTACTCCGCACGCGGGACACCGGCTGCCCCTCTCAGTCCCTCAGCAGGTCCGGGACACCGTCCTCGTCCGGCATGTCACGCTCCCCGGAGACGACGGTGAGCTGTTGCGTCGCACGGGTGAGCGCCACGTACAGCACCCGCAGTCCCGCCGGCGACTCGTCGGCGATCTCCGCGGGAGAGACCACCACCGTGGCGTCGTACTCCAGGCCCTTCGCCTCCAGGCTGCCCAGCGCCACGACCCGCTCGCCGAGCTCCTCCAGCCAGGCGCGGGCCTCCGCACGCCGGTTCATCGCGACGACCACACCGACGGTGCCGTCCACCTGGGCGAGGAGCCTGCGGGCCTCCTCGCGGACCGTCGAGGCGAGATCCCCGTCCCGGACGGTCTCGAAGCGCGGCTCGACGCCCGTCGAGCGGACCGCGGACGGGGACTCCATCCCCGACATGGCCAGCGCCAGCACCTTCGCCGCGAGCTCGGCGATCTCCGCCGGGTTGCGGTAGTTCACGGTGAGCGTGAACCGGCGCCGCGGCCGGTTGCCCAGCGCCTCGTCCCGGGCGGCCGCCGCCTCGTCCGGGTCGGACCACGAGGACTGCGCGGCGTCGCCGACGATCGTCCAGGTGGCGTGCCGGCCCCGGCGGCCGACCATCCGCCACTGCATCGGCGTCAGGTCCTGCGCCTCGTCGACGATGACGTGGGCGTACTCGGTGCGCTCCGCCGCCAGCCGCTCGGCCCGCTCGCGCTGGGTCTCCTCGCGCTGCGGCATCAGCTCCTCCAGCCCCGTGAGCTGGTCCAGCGGGTCGGCCTCCCGCTTCCGCTTGGGACGGGCGGGAGTGCCCAGGAGCGTGTGGAGCTCGTCCAGGAGCGCCACGTCGTGGACGGAGAGCGGTCCCTTGCCGTCCCCGTCCAGCCGTCTCAGCGAACGGGCGAGGCGGCGCACCTCGCCCTGGTTGAGGATCCGGCGTGCCCACCGGTTCAGGCGGCGCTCGTCGGAGAGCGCGGCCAGCACCTGGCGAGGGGTCAGTTCCGGCCACCAGGCGTTCAGGAAGGTGAGGAAGGGGGTCTCGGTGGACACGTCCTCGTCGAACGAGGAACGCAGCTCCGCGACCAGTTCGGGGTCGGTGTAGCGGCCCCGCCCCGACGACTTGTTCCACAGGGCGTCCAGGAGCAGCTTGCGGGCGCGCGGGCGCAGCATGTTGACGGGCGCGGTGCCGCCGAGGACGTTGTGCCGGATCCGCCGGAGCTCGTCCGCCTCCAGTTCGACGCGGGCGCCGAAGGCCACCACCCTCAGCCGGGTGGGCGTACCGGTCTCGGCCGGGGCCTCGCCGAACTCCAGCTGCCCCTCCTGCGGGGCGGGCCTGGCCGCGGGCTGCTCCAGCGCCCCGCGGGCGGCCTTGCGCAGCACGTGGAGCATCCGGGACGAGCCCTTGATCCGGGCGACGGCGGGATCGTCGTACGTGGTCGCGCCCTCCACGCCCGCGGCCTCGTCGGAGAGCGAGCCGACGGCGCGGATCGCGACCTGGCCCTCCTCGCCGAGCGAGGGAAGCACCCCTTCGGTGTACGCGACCAGGAGCGGCGTAGGCGAGACCACGAGGATGCCGCCCGCGTACCGCCGCCGGTCCTGATAGAGGAGGTACGCGGCCCGGTGCAGGGCCACGGCCGTCTTCCCGGTGCCGGGGCCGCCGGAGACCTCGGTGACGGACGCGGCGGGGGCGCGGATCACCAGGTCCTGCTCCGCCTGGATCGACGAGACGATGTCCCGCATGGTGTGGCTGCGGGCCTGGCCCAGTGCGGCCATGAGGGCGCCGTCGCCGATGACGGGCAGCTTCTCCCCGCCCAGGGAGGCGGTCAGCTCCGGGCGCATGAGGTCGTCCTCGACACCGAGGACCCTGCGGCCCTTGGAGCGGATGACCCTGCGGCGCACGACCCTGCCGGGCTCCTTCGGCGTCGACCGGTAGAACGGCGCGGCGGCCGGCGCGCGCCAGTCGATGACCAGCGGCGCGTAGTCGGAGTCGAGTACTCCTATGCGGCCGATGTGGAGCGTCTCCGCGATCTCGGCGGTGCCGTCCTCCCCCACGGCGTCGTCGGCCGCCTCCACCGAGGTGAAGGCGCCGTCCGGGCCGCGCTCGCCGTCCTTGCCCCGCAGCAGGTCGATCCGTCCGAAGAGGAAGTCCTCGAACTCGTTGTTCAGCCGGTTGAGGTGGACCCCGGCCCGGAAGACCTGGGCGTCCCGTTCGGCGAGCGCCCCGGGGGTGCCTACCTGGCCCCGTTTGCTGGCGTCCTGCATGAGAAATTCCGCCTCGTCGATCTTCTCTTCGAGACGGCGGTAGACCCGGTCCAGATGTGTCTGTTCGACACCGATCTCCCGGTCCCGCAACGAATCGACAGCGGCATCCTGCGCGGCCACCGAGGCCCCCTTCTGACGTGCATCGGGCAGCCGTCAACCGTACGCGAAAGGGGGCCCCGAGCGCACCTGCCGTCCGGGTCGCGTTTACGCGTCGATCTCCACGAGCCGCTCGCCGTCGAAGGTGCGGACCTCGAAGTGGTCGATGTCCCCGCGCGCCATCGCCGCGCCGCCGTGCACGTAGAGCGGGCGTGCCGCGCTCTCGTGGGTGGAACCCTCGATCCCGTATCCCCACTTCGGCACGGACCAGGAGGTGACGACCTCCTCCTCTCCGCTCCTGGACACGGCGACCAGGCTGCACTTCTGCGGGCCCTTGACGTTCTTCAGCTCCAGGACGGTGTGCGTGCCCCAGGCCTTGGGCTCCATGCCGACCGTGGCGTCGACCCGGGTGACGGGGTCGGTGGCCCGTACCTTCTCCGGCATGTGGTGGAAGAAGGCGTCCTCGGCGGGGCTCGTGGGATGCGGGTCGGCCGCCTCGACCTGCCGGCCCGGGTCGCCGCCGGCCGTGGCGGTGACCGCGACCACCGGGCCGCCGATCACGAGGGCCGCCGCCGCGGCGATCAGGAACCGGGCGCGCCTGCGGCGCTGCGACCGCTTCCGCGCGACCTCGTCGACCAGACCGTCGAGCAGCCGGGGCGCGGGGCGTTCCGGGACGTGCGGGACGGGGCGCGCGCCGGGGGCGGCCGCCGGGGACTCCGCCAGCATGGCCAGCACGGGCTCCATACCGGCGAACTCGTCGAGGTGGGCGGCGCAGAGCGCGCATCCGGCCAGATGGGCCTCGAAGGCGCTCGCCTCGGCGTCGTCGAGGATGCCCAGGGCGTAGGCGCCGGCCGCGTCGTGTCCGGGGCCCTCCGGGGGGAAGCCGAAGAGAGCGTCCGGCCCGGTGGGTCCCGGCGGGCCCGACGGTCCGCGGGGACCGGCCGGCCGGGGCCCGAAGGGCTGCCAGTCGCTGTCGCTCATGCCGTGATCCCCCTCTCCTCGAGTGCGAGCTTCATGGAACGGAGTGCGTAGAACACCCGGGACCGCACGGTCCCGCTGGGTATGCCGAGCACTTCGGCGGCCTCGTTGACCGTACGTCCCCTGAAGTAGGTCTCGACCAATGCTTCCCGGTGGGCCGGGGTCAAATCGTCGAGGGCGTCCGAGAGGGTCATCAGCCACAGCGCCTTGTCTATCTCGTCCTCCGCGGGGATGACCTCCAGCGGCGACGGATCGACTTCGCGCGGCCGGGCCTGCCGGCTGCGGTGGCCGTCGATGACGATGCGCCGGGCGACCGTCACCAGCCAGGGTCGGACGGAGCCGGTGGCCCGGTTGAGCGAACCGGCGTTCTTCCAGGCACGGATGAGCGTCTCCTGCACCACGTCCTCGGCCCGCTGGCGGTCGCCCGCGACGAGTCGCAGGACGTACGCCAGCAGTGGGCCCGCGTGTTCACGGTAGAGCGCCCGCATCAGCTCCTCGTCGGGAACGTCCGAAGGAGAGCGGGGCGGGGCACCGCGATGTCGAGCCCTGTGCGGACGGTCATCGGCCACGGCCGCATCCTTGCGCACCCGAACCTCCCGGTCGAGACCCTGTCGAGCTCTGTGGCCATCGGTACGGAAGTGGACGCCGGTTCATTCAAGGACCGGGCAACTTTCTTTCACAGGTGCGGTTTTGGGACCGTTCGTGACGTTCACGGCCGTACGGCCCTGACGCGGCGCCGGTGGCGTGCCACCCGTTCCCGGTTGCCGCAGACCTCGCTGGAGCACCACCGGCGCCGCCGCCCCCGCGAGGTGTCCAGGTAGAGCCGCCGGCAGGCGTCCCCCTCGCACCGGCGCAGCCCGGCCCGCGCCACCGGGTCCGTCAGCAGATCCACGGCGTCCCGGGCCACCGCGGCGAGCAGCGCCCCGCACGCCGGATCGGCGCTCAGCGCCCGTACGAGCACCCCGCCTTCGGCCCGCACGGCGCGCAGGCCCGGAGGTGCGCCCGCGGCGAGCGCGTTGACGCGCTCCAGGGCCTCGTCGGCCGTGCCGCCGGCCAGCTGGGCCGTCATCAGCCCGTCGACACACGTGCGCAGGTGCAGGAAGCGCGCCACCCAGGAGTCGTCGACGGCTGCCAGCGGGGTCCCGCGGGGCACCAGCCGCGACGCCACCAGCCACTCGGCGAGGAGCGGGGGCGAGCCGAGCCGCTCGCACGCACCGGAGGTCTCCGCCCCCGTCGCCACCAGGTCCAGGCAGACGCGACCGGAGTCGAACCGCCGGACGTACGCACCCGTGCCCGCCGTCATGAGCCCGTCACCGCCTCAGGGGTCGCCCAGGGGGAAGCCACCCCCAGAGTGCCCGCAACCGTCCCGGCCCGGAACCCCTCCCGGCGCCCGGAACCTGTCCCGGCGCCGGGGGCCGGGGCCGTCCCTGCCGGACCGCCCAGGGACGGCCGGCGGCAGTCCCGGGAGGCGCCGCTCAGCCCTGCGGAGGGCCGTCGTGCAGGATCCGCTGGAACATGTGGTGGTCCTGCCAGGCGCCGTTGATGTGGAGGTAGCGCGGCGCCGTGCCGTACCGCTCGAACCCGCACTTGGCCAGGACGCGCTGCGAGGCGGTGTTGTCGAGGACCGTGCCGGCGGCGATCCGGTGCAGTCCCAGCCCGTCCCGCGCCAGTTCGCAGACGCGGGTGACGGCGGCGGTCGCCAGACCGCGGCCGGCCCGGTCGACGTCGATCCAGTAGCCGAGCCGGGCGTTGCGGAAGGGGCCGCGTTCGATCGAAGCCAGCGTCATGGCCCCCACGACCCGGTCCTCGTCGTCGACCAGCGCCCAGGGCATCGCACGCCCCGCGTCCCGGTCGGCCAGCAGCCCGGTGAGCCGCTGGACCTGGCCCTCGGGGGTGTAGAAGGCGTCCGGGCGCACGGGCTCCCACCGCCGCATGTACGCGCGGCTGCGGGTCAGCGCCGCCGCGAAGGACTCCGCGTCGTCGAGGGTCACCGGTCTGAGCGCGACCCCGCCGGGCAGGGGATGGATGTCGTTGGTCATCCCCGCACGCTAGCCCCCGCCTCAGGCGCCGTCGTACTTGGTGTCCGCAGCGGGGTCCAGCGCCAGCCGGTAACCGCGCTTGACGACCGTCTGGATCAGCCGCGGTGCCCCGAGCGCCGAGCGCAGCCGGGCCATCGCCGTCTCCACGGCATGCTCGTCGGTGCCGCTGCCGGGCAGGGCCCGCAGCAGGTCGGCGCGGGCGACCACCCAGCCCGGCCTCCGGGCCAGCGTGTGCAGCAGGGCCATGCCGGCCGGCGGCACGGAGCGCAGGGCGCCGTCGACCAGCACGGCGTGGCCACGGATCTCCACGGAGTGGCCGGCGACGGGCAGCGTGCGGGCGCGGGCGGGCAGTTGGGCGCAGAGCACCTGGACGAGCGGCCCCAGCCGGAAGCGTTCCGGCTGGACGGTGTCGATGCCCTTGGCCTGCAGGGGAAGGGCGGTGACCGGTCCCACGCAGGCGGTGACGACGTCGTGGCTCAGCGCCGACAGGACCTCCGGGAGGATGCCCCGGGCCTCCGCGCGGTTCAGGTAGGAGGCCGCGGCGGGAGCGCTGGTGAAGGTGAGGGCGTCCAGGCCGCGGGCGACCGTGACGTCGAGCATGCGGTCGAGCGGGGCGATGTCCTCCGGGGGCATCCACCGGTACACGGGCACGCCGACGACCTCGGCACCCGCCGCCCGGAGCGACTCGACGAAACCGGGCAGCGGTTCGCCGTGCAGCTGGAGGGCGACCCGGCGGCCCGAGACGCCCTCGTCCAGCAGCCGGTCCAGGACCTCGGCCATCGACTCGGACTGCGGCGACCACTCCTCGGTGAGCCCGGCCGCGCGGATGGCGCCCTTGACCTTGGGCCCACGGGCGAGCACCTCTATGCCGCGGAGCAGGTCGAGGAGTTCGTCACCGATGCCCCAGCCGTCGGCGGCCTCCACCCAGCCCCTGAAACCGATGGCGGTGGTGGCGATCACGACGTCGGGAGGGGTGTCGATCAGCTCCTTGGTGGCGGCCAGGAGTTCGCTGTCGTCCGCGAGCGGCACGATCCGCAGGGCGGGCGCGTGCATGACGGAGGCGCCCCTGCGCGTGAGGAGCGTCCCGAGCTCCTCCGCGCGACGGGCTGCGGTCACCCCGACCGTGAAGCCCGCCAGGGGCCCGTGCTGTGCGTCGTCGTCGTGCATGGCGTGATACCCGGCTCTCGTCCCGCTGTTGCTCGATGATGCGGATGACCGAGACTGTCAACGCTGCGTGACAGTCTCGGTTCTCCTGTATTTCCCGCCCGTTACGTCCTGCGACGCGCTGTGGTCATCCTCACACCTCGGCGTAGCTGAGCTGGGGCTTCGCGGCCACCGCTTCGGTACGGCGAAGGTATACCGCCCACGTGAGGATGAAGCAGACGGCGTAGAAGCCGAGGAAGCACCAGAAGGCGGCCGTCCCTGTGCCCGAGGTCGCGAAGGACTGACGGAACGCCAGGTTGATCGCGAGACCGCCCAGGGCCCCGATCGCCCCGATGAGCCCCATGGACGCCCCGGAGAGCCGCCGCCCGTAGGCCGCCGCCTCCTCGCCGTCCAGGCCCTTGGCGATCCCCTGGGCGTGGAAGATGCCCGGGATCATCTTGAAGGTGGACCCGTTGCCCAGTCCCGTCAGCACGAACAGGGCGATGAAGCCGAGGAGGAACACCGAGAGCGACTCGATGCCGGACGCGTGGACGACGACCCCGGTCGCGGCGGCCATGCCCGCGAAGTTCCACAGGGTGATCCGCGCCCCGCCGAAGCGGTCGGCCAGCAGGCCGCCGACGGGCCGGATCAGGGAGCCGAGCAGCGGGCCGATGAAGGTGAGGGAGGCGGCCTGCAGCGGGGTCCGGCCGAACTGCGTCTGCAGGACGAGTCCGAAGGCGAAGCTGTAGCCGATGAAGGAGCCGAAGGTACCGATGTAGAGGACCGCCATGATCCAGGTGTGCGGCTCCCGCACGGCCTGGAGCGCCGCCCCGGTGTCGTTCTGGACGGGCCGGAGGTTGTCCATGCGCAGGGCGGCGCCGAGCGCCGCCACGACGATCAGCGGGATGTACACCCCGAGCACGATCCGCGGGTGCGCGGCGCCGGCGGTGCCGATCACCAGGAGACCGATGAGCTGGACGACCGGGACGCCGATGTTCCCGCCGCCGGCGTTGAGCCCGAGCGCCCAGCCCTTCTTGCGCAGCGGGAAGAAGGCGTTGATGTTCGTCATCGAGGAGGCGAAGTTGCCGCCCCCGACGCCGGTGAGCGCGGCGACGACGATGAACGTGGTGTACGAGGTGCCGGGCTCCATCACCCAGAAGGCGGCGCCGGTCGGCACCAGGAGCGACAGGGCGCTGAAGATCGTCCAGTTGCGCCCGCCGAACAGCGCGACCGCGAAGGTGTACGGCACCCGGACGAGGGCGCCGACCAGGGTGGCCGTGGAGATGAGGAAGAACTTCCCGGCCGGGTCCACGCCGTACTCGGGCCCCATGAACAGCACCATGACGGACCACAGGGACCAGATCGAGAACCCGATGTGCTCGGAGAGCACGGAGAACCACAGGTTCCGCCGGGCGACCTTCTCGCCCTTCTCTCGCCAGAAGGTCTCGTCCTCCGGCTCCCACTGCTCGATCCAACGACCGGCCATCACGCGCCTCCACAGGGGTCGGGGTGTTGTCCTGCCGACGCTAGGGAGTCCGCGTTTCGGTGCGGTGCCGTGAGGTGACCGGTGCGCAACCTTGCTCTCACTCGGCCGAGGGGGGTGCGGTGAGCCGGACCCCCCTCGGGGGTGCGGTGAGCCGGACCCGCCACACCCCCTCGGCCGGTCTCAGGCCCGGCGCCTCCGGCCGGCCCCGTTGGGCCAGAGACGCGGCCGGCGTCGGGCGGCGACGTCCTCGACCCAGCCGAACGCCAGGATCGCGAGCCCGATCAGCGGCCAGATCGCGAGGAGGACCAGCACCTCGTACGACTGCTCTATGTACGTACCGAACGTGTCGCCCAGCCACGGGACGGACCAGAGCTCGTCCACGAGGTGCGCGGCCGCCATGAGCAGCAGGTTGTGCCACAGGTAGATCGTCACGGCCCTGTTGTTGGCCAGCGTGACCAGGCCGTCCCACCCGGCGAGCCGGCCGGGGAGCTTCTGCCAGGACGGTGCGTAGACGAGCAGGATCGCGCAGAAGCCGAGGGACCAGGTGGCCTGGGCGAGCGGGATCTCGTCGAGGTTCCAGCCCTCCTCGGTGAGGTGGCCGGACGCCCACCACAGGCCGAAGCCCATGACGATCGCGGCCGACGACACCGCCAGGTAGCGCGGGATCCGCTTCAGCAGCCCGTCGTTGTGCGCGAAGCCCAGGATCCAGCAGGAGCCGAACACCGCGAAGTCGACGAGCCCCTCACCGAAGGTGCCGGGCACCGTGACGAGGCCGGTCCCGATCACGGCGGTGAGGGCGACCGGGGCGAGCAGCGTGACCCACGGCAGCTTGCGGAACGCCTTGAGCAGCAGGGGCGAGGCGAGCACGAACCAGAGGTAGGCCCGGATGTACCAGAGCGGTCCCGCCGCCTGGTCCGCCCAGCTCAGCTCCAGCCAGCCCCCGGCGGAACCGCTCTCCTCGGGGTACGGAGGCGAGCCGAGCGGGAGGAGGTAGCTGCCGAGCTTGATGAACCACCACAGCCCCTCCTCCCTCACCGGCTTCCAGCTCAGCGCGAACATCACCGGCACGACGACGAGCGAGAACGCCCACATCGGCGGGAGCAGCCTGCGCAGGCGGCCCCGTACGACGCTCAGGGCGGGCCGGGACAGTGAGCGGGCCATCAGCGATCCGGCCAGGGCGAACATCACGCCCATGGACGGGAAGAGGACGGTCAGCCAGGCCCAGCCGAAGAGGTGGAAGACGACGACGCGTACGAGGGCGACGGCCCTGAGCAGGTCGAGGTAGCGGTCACGGCCGGGTCCGGCCGGGGGTGCGGGAGCGGTCCCCGGGACGGTGTCCGACGGCTCCCGGTGCGCCGCGGGGGCGGGGACGGTGACGACGGGGGCCTGCCCCGGGTGGCCCGACGGGGCGGGGTACCCGGAGGCGGGCGGATACGGAGCGGTGGACGCGGCGCCGGCGTGCGCCGGGCGGGTGGCACCGCCCGGCGGGGGCGACGGCGTCCAGGCGGGGCCGGAGGACGGCCGGGCGCCGCCGGCGCCTTCCGCGTGTCCGGCGCCGTCGTGGCGCGGACGGTCGGGGTAGGTCATGCCACCGGCCTCCGGTCCGTCTCCTTGCGGCGGTTCTGTGTGCCGCCCGGTGCCTCCACCACGCCCGTGCGCCGCAGCTTCTGCCAGCGCAGCCGGCCGCCGGTGAGAGCGGTGATCCACGACTGGAGCAGCACGACGTACATCAGCTGCCGGTAGAGGATCTGCTGGAGCGGCAGGGAGATCAGATGGGTCATGCGCTCCCGGTCGAGCCGGAAGGCGTACGCGGCGCAGACGGCCTGCACCAGCAGGACGCCGAACCAGGCCGCGACCGTCTTCCCCGTCGGGCCGAAGACCAGTCCGTACAGGAGGAAGACGTCGATGAGGGGGGCCAGCAGCGGGGCGACGACCATGAACAGCGAGACGAACGGCAGTCCCACCCGCCCGAAGCGGCCCGAGGGTCCCCGCTCGACGACCGCGCGGCGGTGCTTCCAGATGGCCTGCATCGTGCCGTACGACCACCGGTAGCGCTGCGACCACAGCTGCTGCACGGACTCGGGGGCCTCGGTCCAGGCCCTGGCGTTCTCCGCGTAGACGACGCGCCAGCCGTCGCGGTGCAGCGCCATGGTGACGTCGGTGTCCTCGGCGAGGGTGTCCTCGCTCATGCCGCCGATCCGGTCCAGCGCGTCCCGCCGGAAGGCGCCGACCGCACCGGGGATGGTGGGCATGCAGCCCAGGAGGTCGTACATCCTGCGGTCGAGGTTGAAGCCCATCACGTACTCGATGTGCTGCCAGGCCCCGATCAGCGAGTCGCGGTTGCCGACCTTGGCGTTGCCCGCGACCGCTCCGACCCGGGGGTCGGCGAACGGCTGGACGAGCTCGCGCACGGTGGAGGGTTCGAAGACCGTGTCGCCGTCCATCATCACGACGATGTCGTAACGGGCGTGCGCGATGCCGTTGTTGAGGGCGGCGGGCTTTCCCGCGTTGCGCTGGCGGACGACCCGGACGTTCGGGATCCACATCGCCTCGACCAGGTCGGCCGTGTTGTCGGTCGAGCCGTCGTCGATGACGATGACCTCGATCGGGTAGTCGCTGGCCACCAGCGAGCGCACGGTGGCCTCGATGCACTCGCGCTCGTTGTAGGCGGGCACCAGGACGGACACCGGGCGGGTGAAGGGCTCGCCCCAGCTGAAGTTCCTGCGGCGCACCTTCCTGGCGTGCAGGAAGGAGAGCAGCAGCATCAGCCCGAAGCGGACCATCACCAGGACGCCGATGACGGCGAGGCCGACCACCAGGACGCCGGTGACGTTCTCGGAGATCTTCACCGCCCCGATGAACGCCTTGCCCTTCCAGAGCGCGAACCCGGTGACCGGGGTGTGCGCGCTGGGAGCACCGAGTGCCGAGGTGAGGTCGGTGAACTCGTAGCCCCGCTTCTGCATCTGCGGGAGGAACTCCCCCAGCGCGGACACGGTCTGGGACCGGTCGCCGCCGGAGTCGTGCATCAGGATGATGGCGCCCTCACCGTGCTCGGGTGTGGCGCGCTCGATGATCGCGGGCACGCCGGGGCGCTTCCAGTCCTCGCTGTCGGTGTTGTTCACGACGGTGAGGTAGCCACGGCTGCCGATGTACTGCGTGACCGGCCAGGACTTGTTGTCCATGGCGTCGGAGAACGAGGAGTACGGGGGGCGGAACAGCGACGTACGGATGCCGGCCGCTCCCGCCAGCACCAGCTGGTTCTGGGAGAGCTCCCAGTCGATGCGGCTGGTGGACTGGAACGAGAGGTCGGGGTGGTTGAAGGTGTGCAGTCCGACCTCGTGCCCCTCGTCGACCATCCGCTGCACCAGGTCCGGGTAGCGCGACGCCATGGTGCCGGTGACGAAGAAGACGCCGTGCGCGTGGTGCTTCCTGAGCTCGTCCAGGACCCGCGGGGTCCAGACCGGGTCGGGGCCGTCGTCGAAGGTCAGGACGATCTTGTGGTCGGGTATCCGGAGCGTCTTGGCGTCCTGGCCCGCCGTACGGGCGTCGATGACCGGCCCGCCGTCGAGGACGTCGTCCGGCACCTGGGTGGTGGCGGCCGGTGCCTGGATCCGGTGGTCGGCGAGGATCTCGCTGTGCACGTATCCGCGCAGCATGAGCATGGCGAGCAGGGCCACAAGAAGGAGCGACGGAAGCAGATAGCGCATGGGAAGCCTGCGCCGGACGGTCCGCTTCTTCTTCCGGTTGTGCCTGCCCCGCGAAACGGGGGTCGTCATTTACTGAGTGCCTTCTTGTGGTTGCACCGGGGATTCCGAGGGGTCGGGGGAGGCCGGCGGGCTCTCCTCGACGGGCGGCTCGGGGCTGGTGGACACCGACGGCTCACCGCCCGGCGTCGTGGAGGCCGAATGGCCCGGGACGGCGGGCGCGGAAGAGGTGTTCTCCCGGGGAGGCCTGACGGACGCGGAGGCCGGGGAACTCGCGCCGGGTGCGGACGGGGCCGTCGCGGACGCGCCGTCCGACGGGGTCGCCGAGGCGGATCCGGAGGCCGGGGCGGAGGCGTCGGGCGTGGCTCCCGGGCTCCGGGACACGACGTCGTCGCTCGGGGCGGGCCGCACCTCGACCTCTTCCGCGTGCTTCTCGTCCTGTCCGGACAGCGGCAGCCAGGGAGCGGCGGAGTTCCCGCCGACCACCGCGACCACGAGGGTCACCGCGTAGACCGCACAGATCGTGGCGAGCACCCAGCCCGCACGCCGGTAGGTCTTGCTGCGGCGCCCGCTCTCGTCGACGAACACCGGCCCGTCGGACGGGTCCGGAACGCCGGGTTCAACAGGTAGTTCGGAGAGCTGACGGCCCAGTCCGTCCAGTTGGACGGTGACATCGCTCGGCTCATGCGTGTGCCCGGTTCGGGTACCTTCGCGCCAATTTTCCACAGGTGTTTGCACTTCCCCCACTCAATGAAACAGGTGCGCGGGAAATGACTGGAATCCTGCCATCGGATCGGAGCCCCCACCCCGTCCGCGCGCCACCTGCCACCGTGCACCCGAAGCACCGAATGTAGCGCACGGCGGCGACGGCCAGGGGGCGGTCTCACGTGTTGTTCATGAACAGTGACGCATGAGTGACGAATCGGCTTCGGGCAGCCACGAGGTGGGTGGTCGCACCATCCACCCTTCCACTGCGGCGAGTTCCCTGATCGCAGCCCTCAACGCGGCCAGTCCGGGGTGCTCGGAACCCTTGCGCCACACCATCAGCAGCGGGGAGAGCGGCACCGGGCGCACAAGAGGACGCAGCACCGTCCCGGGCAGCGGCGGGAAGCCGGCGACGGCCAGCACGGGGTTCCCCGTCTTCGCCATGACCCGTTGGAATTCGGCCACTCCGACAGCGAGCGGGGCGGGTGGCGCCAGGACGATGTCCCATTCCGCGAAGAGCGCGGTCGCGAGATCCGTCCACTCGGACGTACGCGCGTTGCCTGCACCGGCGTAGACGGTCTCACCGGCCAGTTCGCCCATGGCGACCGTCTCACGCCCGGCCAGCGGATGGTCGTCCGGCAGGAGGACGGCCATCGGCTCGTACCGCACCGGCTGCACGGAGAGACGGGCGAGCACCGCGGGATCGAGACCGGCCGCCCTCCCGAAGGATACGTCGAGCCGTCCCGCGAGCACCTCGTCCGCCGCCCAGGCCAGTCCGCTCTCGAAGCGCGCCATCAGCTCGCACTCCGGCGCGAGCTCCCGCGCGCGGGCGAGCACGCGCGCCGCCGTCATCCCGTCGGTGTTGAGATCGACGAGGAGCGGGCGGTCCGCCGGGTCGGCGAAGGCGGCGGAGAGCGCGGCGTGCGCGTCGAGCACCCGGCGGGCGAACGGCAGAAGACGCTCACCGTCCGCGGTGAGCGACACCTGCCGCGTGGTGCGGACGAAGAGGCCGCTCCCCAGCTCGCGCTCCAGCCGGCGGATGTCCCGGCTCAGGGCCTGCTGGGCGACGTAGAGCCGGGCGGCGGCACGGGTGAAGTGGAGTTCCTCGGCGACGGCGACGAACGCACGGAGGAGCCGGGGATCGATGTCGGGGACGGCCACGCCCGTAACTTACAACAGATGTGCGTGAATGTGCTCCGAACAGGTGTTGGACGCCGCGGAGCGCCGGCCCGAGGGTGAACGCGTGTCCCACGAAACCACCGCCCCGGCCCGCCCTCCGGCATCGCGCCACCCGTACCTCCGGCTGCTCGCCACCCCCGGCGCCCGTGCCTTCACCGCGGGGAACCTGCTCGCCAGGCTGCCCATGGGGATGTTCAGCGTCAGCGCCGTCATCATGATCGCCGGGGCGCACGGCTCGTACGCCCTGGCCGGGGCCGTCACCGCGACCGGACTGGCCGCGACCGCCCTGGTCGCCCCCTGGACCGCACGCCTCGTCGACCGGTACGGCCAGGCCCGGGTCGCGGTACCCGCCACCGCCGTGGCGGTGGCGGGCTCCGTGGCCCTGGTCCTCTGCGTGCACCACGACGCACCGGTCTGGACCCTCTTCGCCGCCTACGCCGCGACGGCCACCACCCCCAACACCGGCGGCATGTCACGGGCCCGCTGGGCCCATCTGCACCAGGGCGACACCGCGGCCCTGCATGCGGCGAACTCCTTCGAACAGGCCGCCGACGAGCTGTGCTTCATGCTCGGTCCGGTGCTCGCCGCCTCCCTCTGCGGGGCGCTCTTCCCCGAGGCCGGCACCCTCACCGGCGCGATCCTGCTGATGACCGGGGTCCTCGTGTTCGCCGCGCAGCGCGCGACGGAACCCCCGGTGGCACCCCGCACCCGGACCGCCTCACCTCTGCGCACCCCCGGGGTCCCCGCGCTGCTCGCCGTCTTCCTCGCGACGGGCGCGGTCTTCGGTGCCATGGAGGTCGTCTCGATCGCCCATGCCGGAGGCGCGATCCTCGCCCTCCAGGCCGGCGGCTCCTGCGTGGCCGGGCTGCTCTACGGCTCCCTCCGCCCCGCGGCGCACGCCGGACACCTGCTGATGCTCTGCCTGGCGGGGATGACCGCGCTGATGTCGCTCCCCCTGGCCGCCGCGGCGACGACCGGCTCCCTGCCCGTCCTCGCGGGCTGCCTGCTGCTGGCGGGCGCGGCCACCGCGCCGACCATGGTCACGGGCATGACCCTGATCCAGCGGCTGACCCCGCGGGCCCAGCTGAACGAGGGCATGACGCTCGCCGTCACCGCGCTGCTGGGCGGCATAGCCGCGGGTTCTGCGGTCGGCGGCTGGACGGTGGAGCACTCCGGCACGGTGACCGGCTACGCCGTCCCCATGTGCGCGGCGGCCCTCGCCCTGGCCGTCGCCGCGGTCGGGACACGCAGAGCCTGAGGCCGGCGGGACAGAGAGGGGAACCCGGTGGGGCGGAGACGGGCCCCGATGGGGCGGCACAAAAAACGAGGACCCCGCTGCCAGGGGCAACGGGGTCCTCGTTCACATGGGAATTGTGGAGATGGCGGGAATCGAACCCGCGTCCAACGGTGCAGAACCAGGGCTTCTCCGAGTGCAGTTCGCTGCGCTTTTCTCGGCCCCGGAGGTCACGCGAACAAGCCTCCGACAGGCTCAGCCACTGTTTGATTTCCTTCCAGGCCCCGTGACCGGGCCTAGAAGTTTAGATCCCTAGTTGATGCCAGGATCCGGGTCGGGATCACCCCCGGGCTGACACTCCGCAGAGTCTTCGCTAGCTGCTAATTAGGCAGCGAGGGCGAAGGCGGAGGAATCGCGCTTAGAAGTGGCGATTATTGTTTGCGACATATGGTTTACGAGATCATTGTCGCTTCCTCGACTCGCTTCCCCTGCCTCGACATCCGCTGTCGAAACCGATCATCCCCATGTTGATTTTTCAAATCGCGCACCTTCGCTGAGGTGCACGGCCCATCGTACGTGACCAACGCGCACGGATGCCACCGTATTCCGGCGGCCCCGGGCGCGCGCCCCGGACCGGGTGGTGCCTACGCGCTGCGCTGGCGCCGGCGGGCCGCCGCGATCGCGCGGTTCGTCTCCCGCGTGTCCTGCTTCTCGCGCAGCGTCTGCCGCTTGTCGAACTCCTTCTTGCCCTTGGCGAGCGCGATCTCGACCTTGACCCGGCCGTCCTTGAAGTACAGGGCGAGGGGCACGATGGTGTGACCCGTCTCCTGCGACTTGGACTCCAGCTTGTCGATCTCGGCCCGGTGCAGCAGCAGCTTGCGCTTCCGCTTGGCCGCGTGGTTGGTCCACGTGCCCTGCACGTACTCCGGGACGTGGATGTTGTGCAGCCACGCCTCGCCGTTGTCGATCTGGACGAAGCCGTCGACCAGCGACGCCCTGCCCATCCGCAGCGACTTGACCTCCGTACCCATGAGTACGAGACCGCACTCGTAGGTGTCGAGGACGTGGTAGTCGTGCCGCGCCTTCTTGTTCTGCGCGATCATCTTGCGCCCGGTGTCTTTTTCCTTGGCCATAGTGCGGTCATTTTCGCACTACGACCCACCCCCGAGGCCACTCAATACCGTCTCGCCCCGCTGCTGGGCCTCCGGGCCCGCCCCGACGTCCGGTGTGATGCCGCTCCCCTCGACGCTGCGGCCGGCCGGAGTGCGGTAGTGCCCGACGGTCAGCTCGGCCACCGAACCGCCCGGGAGCTTGCTGGGCATCTGCACGGAGCCCTTGCCGAAGGTGCGGGACCCGACGGTGACGGCCCTGCCCCGGTCCTGGAGCGCACCGGTCAGCAGTTCGGCGGCGCTCATCGTGCCCCCGTCCACCAGGACCACCACGGGCCGCTCGGTGTTCCCTCCGGGGTCGGCGTACAGCGCGCGCTGCTCACCGTGCACGTCGTAGGTGGCGACCAGGCCGCCGTCGAGGAAGGCGGAGGAGGCGGTGACGGCCTCGGTGACGAGACCGCCCGCGTTGGCCCGGAGGTCCAGGAGGATGCCCGCGTCCCCCGGCGCCTCGTCCACGGCGTCGCGCACGGCGGTTCCGGCGCCCTTGGTGAACGCGGAGACCTTGATCAGCACGGCGGAGGAAGGGGACCGCCCGAGGCGCCGGACGCTCACCGGGTCGGTGCTGAGCCGCGCCCTGCGCAGGGTCGTCGTCCAGGAGTGACCGCCGCGGCTCAGCCCGAGGACGACGGAGGAGCCCTCGGCCGCCTTGGTGCGGTCCCCGCGCAGCAGCGCGACGACCTCGGCGACGGGGCGCTTCTCCACGGGCCGGCCGTCGAGGGTGCGCACCAGGTCGCCCCTGCGCACGCCCGCCCGGTCCGCCGGCCCGCCGGGCTGGACCGCCGTCACCGTGACCTCGCCACGGGCCGAGCGGCGGGCGGAGATCCCCACACCGGTGTACGAGCCGTCGAGGGCCTGCTCGAGCTCCTCGTACTCCCGCTCGTCGTAGACCGCCCCCCAGCGGTCGCCGCTGCGGCTGACGACCTCCTCGGCGGCGTCCGTGCCCGACTTCCCGTCGGCCTCGGCGTCGGCGACGGCCTCCGCGATCTCCTCGCGGTCGACGGAACCGACGGTGGAGGACACGGCGCGGGTCCTTATCTCGGTGCCCGTGCCGCCCTCGCGGGGCAGGGACCCGGTGGCCGCGGCGGTGGCCAGCACACTCGCGAACACCAACGTCAGGGCCGCCCCGCGGCGGACACCGCGGGGTTTCAAATGGTACGTATGGCCCGGCATGTGGCCGAGTGTAGGACAACGCCCCGTCCGCACACGGCGCGTTGGCCGCATGCGGGACGGGGCGCTCGTCACACCTTGAGGTACTTGCGCAGGGCGAAGAGGGCGGCGACCGCGGGCATCAGCAGACCGATCACGAGCACCAGCGGAAGCTTCGTGAGCACCGCGTCCCAGCCGATGAAGTCGATCAGGTTCAGCTTCTCCTGGAGCGCGAGACCACCGTCGATCAGGAAGTACCGAGCGGCTATCAGGATCACGCAGGCGAGCAGTCCGCCGATCAGACCGGCGAAGGCGGCCTCCATGATGAACGGCATCTGGATGTAGAAGCCCGAGGCCCCCACCAGCCGCATGATGCCCGTCTCCCGCCTCCGGCTGAACGCCGAGACGCGGACGGTGTTCACGATGAGCATCAGCGCAATGACCAGCATCAGCCCCATCAGGAAGATCGCGGCCACGTTCATGCCGTTCATCAGCCCGAAGAGGTTGTCGAGGATGCTGCGCTGGTCCTGGACGGACTGCACCCCGTCACGTCCCGCGAAGGCCGTCGCGACCACCTTGTACTTCTGCGGGTCCTTGAGCTTGACCCGGAACGACTCCTGCATCTGGTCCGGCGTGATGTTGCCGGCCATCGGCGAGTCGCCGAACTGCTCCTGGTAGTGCTTGTACGCGTCGTCGACGTTTTCGAAGAGGACGGGCTTCTGGACGGCCTCCATCTTCTCGAGGTCGGCCTTGATCTCCTTCTTCTGCTCCGCCGTGACGGCGCCCTTGGCGCACTTGGGGACGTCCTTGGCGTCGTTCTTGTTGCAGAGGAAGATCGAGACGTTGACCTTGTCGTACCAGTAGGTCTTCATCGAGCTGACCTGCTCGCGCATCAACAGCGCACCGCCGAACAGGGCGAGCGAGAGGGCGACGGAGACCACGACCGCGAAGGTCATCGTGAGGTTGCGACGAAGACCGACGCCGATCTCCGACAGGACGAACTGGGCGCGCATGGCGTCCTTTCAGTACTCGATGCTCAGTGCTGGTAGCCGTAGACGCCACGCGCCTGGTCACGTACGAGACGGCCCTGCTCGAGCTCGATGACGCGCTTGCGCATCTGGTCGACGATGTTCTGGTCGTGGGTCGCCATGATCACGGTGGTGCCGGTCCGGTTGATCCGGTCCAGCAGCTTCATGATGCCCACGGAGGTCTGCGGGTCGAGGTTGCCGGTCGGCTCGTCCGCGATCAGCAGCATGGGGCGGTTGACGAACGCCCGCGCGATCGCGACACGTTGCTGCTCACCGCCGGAGAGCTCACCGGGCATCCGGTCCTCCTTGCCCCCGAGTCCGACGAGGTCGAGAACCTGCGGCACCGCCTTGCGGATCTCACCGCGGGGCTTGCCGATGACCTCCTGCGCGAAGGCCACGTTCTCGGCGACGGTCTTGTTGGGGAGGAGGCGGAAGTCCTGGAACACCGTGCCCAGCTGGCGGCGCATCTGCGGCACCTTCCAGTTGGACAGCCGCGCGAGGTCCTTGCCGAGGACATGGACCATGCCCTGACTGGCGCGCTCCTCCCGGAGGATGAGCCGCATGAAGGTGGACTTGCCGGAGCCGGAGGAGCCCACCAGGAAGACGAACTCGCCCTTCTCGATGTCGAGTGAGACGTCCCGGAGAGCTGGGCGGCTCTGCTTCGGGTAGGTCTTGGAGACGTTGTCGAATCGGATCACGGATGCACCACGGTCGGCCGGGGGTAGGTGAGCGTGACCATACGCGAACCGGGTGAGCGCGTGCAGTCGGCGTCCGGCAATGAGGGATTTGTGACGGAACGCGGTACGGAACGAAACGGGGCGTGCCGGACCTTGTCCGGCGGGCCGCGCCGAAACCGCCGCGAGCTGGCACAGTGGTAGGGGGAACGGTTGCGTTTCCCTGAGCGTTGTGCGGAGAGAACGTGGATGCGGCTCCGCCGCGCGGGAGGAGGAGTGCGCATGACCTATGACCGACTGGTGTGCGCGAACTGCGCGGCGCCCGTGAGCGAGGGCCGCTGCCGTGTCTGCCGGGCGAGCCGGGAGCGCATGCAGGAGCAGGGGATGTTCGCGGGGCTCAACCCCGCGATGCTGATAGCGCTGATGGTGATCCTGGTGGCCGCCCTGGCCCTGCTGGCACACCAGGCCGTCTGAGCGGGAAGCCGCGTCGCCGCCCGCCCAGCAGGGCTGAGGCGTGCGCGTACGGCCGCACGAGCGGCTCCGGTACACGAAAGGGCCCGGGAGGCCTCGAAGGCTCTCCCGGGCCCTTCAGCGTGCGCGTGAGGCTCAGGCGGTCGTGCGGCCGCCGGCCAGGCGCGGCAGGATGCGGAAGCCGATGCCGCCGGCGATCATCGTCGCGGCGCCGAGCAGCAGGAACGTGGTCTCCGCCGCACCGGTCTCGGCGAGCTCGTCCTTGCCCTTGCCCTGCTCGACCGGCTGGTTGCCGACACTGTCCGTGTCGGTGTTGTCACCGGCGTCGGGGTAGGACGGGTCGGACGGGGCGGTGGTCACCCCGTCGCTGGGCTCCTCCGTCGGGCCGTCGGTCGGCTCGTCGGTCGGCTCTTCGGTCGGGGGCTCCTCGGTCGGGGGCTCCTCCGTGGGAGGCTCCTCGGTCGGGGGCTCCTCCGTGGGAGGCTCCTCCGTCGGAGGCTCCTCGGTCGGGGGCTCCTCCGTCGGAGGCTCCTCCGTCGGGGGCTCCTCCGTGGTCTCACCCGGGTTCGGCGGCTCGACGGTCGGGTCCTCCTCCCCGACCGTGAGGCTCACGCTCGTGGTGGCGTCGTCCCCGTCGATCCCGAGGCCGAGGCCGATGCCCGCGGCCTGTGCGGCGCCCGCCGCCGTGAGCGAGGCA
The DNA here is from genome assembly GCF_042270185.1 of Streptomyces sp. NPDC055962. Taxonomy (NCBI): domain Bacteria; kingdom Bacillati; phylum Actinomycetota; class Actinomycetes; order Kitasatosporales; family Streptomycetaceae; genus Streptomyces; species Streptomyces sp. NPDC055962. The sequence goes on along the minus strand of NZ_JBHJYN010000002.1, from coordinate 61,315 downwards.
CCCGCGGCAATAACCGCACCAGCGGCTATCCGCGCGACGCGGATTCGCGTCTTCTTCGTCATCTGTTGCTACCCCCAGTAGCTGATCTCGTCGATGGAGCAGCCATATGTGGTCCACGGCCCTGCGGGGTCACTCGCTCTGCAGGGCCACGCCGTACCGTGGTCATCCCGCCCTCCCCCGATCACACCTGTCCCAGACATACGCGTGCTGCTTCAGCACCCTGTCCAGAGATAAGGAGTACGTCAAGGACGTTCCGGGGGGATAAGAGCCGCTATGAGGGTTCTTGACGGCTAATAGGAATCACGACTGTGACGCGTTCGCCACACGTTCCCCTCAACTGCCCTGTACATCGGGCGGGATGGGAATGCGAAGGGCCCGGACGGTGAATCCCGTCCGGGCCCCGCAGCCTCACGGCTGGAGTTACTTCTCGCTCTGCTTGCGCCAGCGGATGCCGGCCTCGACGAAGCCGTCGATCTCGCCGTTGAAGACCGCTTCGGGGTTGCCCATCTCGAACTCCGTACGCAGGTCCTTGACCATCTGGTACGGGTGCAGGACGTAGGAACGCATCTGGTTGCCCCAGGAGTTGCCGCCGTCGCCCTTGAGCGCGTTCATCTTGGCCTGCTCCTCCTGGCGGCGGCGCTCGAGGAGCTTCGCCTGGAGGACGTTCATCGCGGACGCCTTGTTCTGGATCTGCGAGCGCTCGTTCTGGCAGGAGACGACGATGCCGGTCGGCAGGTGGGTCAGGCGTACCGCGGAGTCCGTGGTGTTGACGCCCTGGCCGCCGGGGCCCGAGGAGCGGTACACGTCGACGCGCAGCTCGGACTCGTCGATCTCGACGTGGTCGGTCTGCTCGACGACCGGCAGCACCTCGACGCCCGCGAAGGACGTCTGGCGCCGGCCCTGGTTGTCGAACGGCGAGATGCGAACGAGGCGGTGCGTGCCCTGCTCCACGGAGAGGGTGCCGTAGGCGTACGGGACCTCCACCGCGAAGGTGGTCGACTTGATGCCGGCCTCTTCGGCGTACGCCGTCTCGTAGACCTCGGTCTTGTAGTTGTGCCGCTCCGCCCAGCGGAGGTACATGCGCTGGAGCTTCTCCGCGAAGTCCGCCGCGTCGACGCCGCCCGCCTCGGCCCGGATCGTGACCAGGGCCTCGCGCGCGTCGTACTCGCCGGAGAGGAGGGTACGGACCTCCATCTCGTCGAGCGCCTTGCGGACGGATTCGAGCTCCGCCTCGGCCTCGGCCTGCGTGTCGGCGTCACCCTCGTCCTCGGCGAGCTCGAAGAGGACTCCGAGATCGTCGATACGGCTCCGCAGGGCCTCGGCCTTGCGGACCTCGGCCTGGAGGTGCGAAAGCTTGCTGGTGATCTTCTGCGCCGCCTCCGGGTCGTCCCAGAGGGACGGGGCCGCCGCCTGCTCCTCGAGCGCGGCGATGTCGGCCCTCAGCGCATCCAGGTCCAGGACGGCCTCGATCGACCCCATGGTCGAGGAGAGGGACTTCAGCTCTTCGGAAATATCGACGACTGCCACGGGTCCAGCGTAACGGCTGGGCGGGTGAACCTGTCCCTCCCCCGGATCCCGGCCTCCCCGGGACGGCTCTCAGGGGGCCGCCGGCGCCGAATTCCGCGTGTCCTCGGGGGCCGACCCCGGGTCGTCGCCGCTCGTGGCGAGCCAGCCGCCCACCCCGACCGCCGCACACAGGGCCACCGCCGCGACGCCCAGAGTGATCCTGCGCTTGCGTACGGCCGCCGACTTGTTCCGCGCCGAGCCGGGCCGCGGCCGGCCGGGGGCGCGCGGGGCGCGGGCCGTGCCGAGGGGGCCGCCGGAGAGCTCGTCGGGGGCGGGCACCCGCATGCTCGTGTGGGTGTCCCGGTTGGAGTCCGGGGAGGAGCCGGGCACCAGGGGCACCGCGCCGCGACGGCGGGGCTCCTCCTGGGCCGGGGTGTACTGCTGCTCGTCGTACGCCTGCGGTTCGGACTCGTTGTCCGGCTCGTCGACGTCGAGCGGGGGTATCCCGGACAGGAGCGGGAGCAGCTCGCGCAGCCGGGTCGCGAGCTCGGAGGCGCGCAGCCGGGACGCCGGGGCCTTGGCCAGGCACTGCACCAGGAGCTGCCAGAGCTCCTCGGGGATGCCCGGGAGCGGGACGACCGTCTCGGTCACGTGGCGGCGCAGGACGGCGCCGGGGTGGCCTCCGCCGAAGGGGGTGAAGCCGGCGAGGAGCTCGTAGAGCACGGTCGCCAGGGCGTAGATGTCCACGGCGGCACGCGGCGGGAGGCCCTCGACGATCTCCGGGGCCAGGTAGTCCGGGGTACCGATGATCTTGGTGGTCTTGGTGCGGCGCGGGGTGTCGATCAGCTTGGCGACACCGAAGTCGGTGAGCAGCGCCGGGTGCGAGCCACCGGGGCCGAGCGGGCCCTCCATGTCGAGCAGGATGTTCTCCGGCTTGACGTCGCGGTGCACCACGCCGGCGCGGTGCGCGGCGGCGAGGCCGTCGGCGACGTCCGCGACGATCGCCGCGGCGGCCTCGGGCGCGAGGCGGCGCTCCCGGTCGAGACGGGTGCGCAGGTCGGTGCCCCGCACCAGGTCCATCACCAACGCCAGGTCGGTGCCGTCCACCACGAGGTCGCGGACGGCGACGACGTGCGGATGCCCGAGCCCGAGCAGCGCGGTGCGTTCCTGCACGAAGCGGCCCACGAGCTCCTGGTCGGACGCGAGGTCCTCGCGGAGCAGCTTGATGGCGACCGGGCCCTCGGGCCCCTCGCCGAGCCACACCGTGCCGGCGCTGCCGCGCCCCAGGATCTGGTGCGCGGTGTACCGGCTGCCGATATTCCGTGCCAAGACTGCTCCCTCAGCGGCTGGCGGTGACCCCCGGTCGACAAAGTTACGCGGCGAACGGGGTGCTGCGTGCCCTGGATGGCGCCAACCTTCACTTCTGCGGGCGAATTGGGCCCGCAGAAGTCGACAAAGGCACAGAGTGGGTGATGCTACTGACCGGTCGTGCCCCCGGAGCCACCGCTCCCGCCGAGCTCCTCGAACCAGTCGGTGACCGTGGTGATGCCGTCCCCTATGGCGTCCCAGAAGCTCTTGCCCTGGGCGACCCAGTCCTGAAGCGGCGTCAGTTCCCAGATGAGCCAGGCGGCGACGACCAGCAGCACCACCGAGAAAAGGCAACCCTTGAGGCAGCCGAGGCCGGGGATGCGCATCGGATTGGCGCTGCGCTGCCTCGGCTGGCGCGGGGCCGGCTGCTGCGGAGGCGGCTGCTGCGGAGGCGCGTACTGCTGCCGCTGCGGCTGCTGGGGCCGCTGCTGCTGGGGCTGCGGCTGGTAGCGCTGCGGCTGCTGCTGCGGGTACTGCTGGGCGCGCTGCTGCTGGGGCTGCGGGCGCTGGTCCTGCCGGCCCTGCGGGTGCTGGTTCTGCGGCGGCTGCTGGCGCTGAGGCCGGCGGCGCAGCGGGTCCTGGCCGGGGTCGAGGTACTGGACCTGCGTCTGCTCGTTGCGGTCCCGGGCCGCCCTGAGCTGGGACTGCCAGGGGTGCGGCTCGTCGGGCCGCGGCGGGCCGGGCGGCACGGGCGGCATCATCGCGGTCGGGTCGGCCCCGCCGCCCGCTCCCGGGGTCTGCTGCATCACGCTGGTCGGGGCGGCGGGGTCGTACGAACCCGCGTTGCTCGGCAGCACCTGGGTCGGGTCGGCCGCACCCGGGGTCTCCGGGACGGCGGCGGGCGCCGGGTCGGGGGCGAGCAGGGCGCCCACCCCCTCGGCGGCGGCGATCTGCGCCGAGTTCGCGTGGACGCCGATGCCCGCGCCGACGGTGCGCAGGGCACGGGCGAGGTTCACGGCGCTGGGCCGCTGGTCCGGGTCCTTGCGCAGGCAGCGCTCGATGACCGTCCACAGCGGGTCGGGAACGGTGCTGGGCCGCCGGGGCTCCTCGCTGAGGTGCCGGTGGAGGACCTCGAGCGCGGTACCCCCGGCGAACGGCGGGCGGCCGGTGACCAGCTCGTACAGCAGGATGCCCGCGCCGTAGACGTCGACGGCGGAGGTCTGCGGACGGCCCTCGGCGGACTCGGGTGCCACGTAGGCGGGCGTGCCGACGAACTCGTGGGTCCGCGTCAGCCCCGGGGAGTCCGCGAGGCGCGCGATACCGAAGTCGGTGAGCATCGGGCGCATCTCGCCGTTGCGCTCGTCGAGCAGCACGTTGGCGGGCTTCAGGTCCCTGTGCACGACCCCGTCGGCGTGACTGGCGGCCAGCGCGTCCGCGATCTGCGCGGTGAGCAGCGAGGCGGCGACCGGCGTGAGCGGGCCGTTCTCGCGGAGGTAGCGGTGCAGGTCGGGGCCGTCGATCAGGTCCATCACCAGGGCGAGGAGATCGCCCTCGACGACGAGGTCCCGGGTACGCACGATGTTCGCGTGGGTGAGCCTCAGCAGCACGGAGCGCTCGCGCAGGAACCGCATCACGACGTCCGCGTCGTTGGCGAGCTCCTCCTTGAGCACCTTGATCGCGACGGTCTCGCCGGGCTGCCCGGCGACGGCCGCCTCGGCGCCCGCGGTCTCCCGCTGGCGGGCTCGCCAGACGGTGCCCGTGGCGCCGCGTCCGAGCGGCTCCTCGAGCAGGTACTTGCTGCCGACTGGCCGCACGTCACGCGCTCCCTGCTGATCGTTGTGCTCGCGGTCCCCCGGGGCCGCCGGATGTTCCGGCCCACTCTAGTGCCGCCGTACGGGGTACCGGTCGGTCGTCCTCCGGTCGTGTCACCGCTGGGCCGGGGGGATCCAACGGAAGGACGCTCACACGGAAGAGTTGGTTGCCGAACGAGTGTGCAGCACGTCTTCGGCAGGACCAAGCAGGCACTTTTGCACCCACACTCGGCCATTCAAGATCACTGAGCGGCCACCCCCGGGCGTGTTGTCGGTGGCAGGTGCGAGGATGCCTCCAGCACGGAACCGTGAGGTCGGGAGCCTCACCCTCCGTGACGACCTGTACCGGACGACGCGTCCGTGCCGGGTGGGGGGAATCACAGGGCAGTTCCCCTGCCGGGCACCCCGCGCAGAAGGGACCGCTGACGGCGATGCAGATCCGGCTGACCGTCCTCGCGCCGCGCAGCGGCCAGACCCCGGCGCGCGCCTGCGACGTGCTCGTGACCGCGCCCGCCGGGACGGCACTCGCCGCCGTCGCCTCCGGCCTGGCCGCGGCCGTGTCGGGCCCCGAGGGATCCCTGGGCGGCGGCGCCACCGTGCTGTACGCCGGGCGCGAGCGGCTCGACCCGCAGCGTTGCGCCCTCGGCGAGCCGCCCCTCGTGGACGGGACGGTGCTCTCGCTCCAGGTGCCCGGCGAGGACGAGGCGGCCGACGACGCCGTGCCGGCACGGCTCCACGTGATAGCGGGACCCGACGCCGGCGGGGTCCATCTGCTGCACGGCGGGCAGATCCGGATCGGCCGCTCGGCCGAGGCGGACGTCCCGCTCGACGACCCCGACGTCTCGCGGCTGCACTGCGCGGTGACGGTCTCCGACGACGGCCGGGTCTCCGTCGCGGACCTGGGCTCCACCAACGGCACCTCCCTGGACGGCGTGGAGGTCCACGGCCGCCCGGTCCGGCTCGCCCCGGGCGCCCTGCTGCGGCTCGGCGAGTCCACGCTCCGGCTCACGCACGGCTCACGCACCCCCACGCTCACGACGGCTCCGGACGGCGAGGGCCATCTGCGGGTGGCCCGCGCGGAGGCCGGCGGCCTGCGCGGGGACGGCCCCGCGGGAGCGGACGGCGGGCCCGCAGCGGACGCGGCCGCCCCCGAGGGGCACGGCCACACCCACAGCGCCGCCCCCGCCGGCGACGGCACGTACGACGACGGACCGGCCGGCCACGACGCGTACCGAGCGCCCTCCCCGCAGGCCACCCACGGCCGCGGCTCCGCGCTGACCCCGGGCGAGCCCGCCCGGCGCGGCGGGATAGGCGCCTGGGCGAGGCGGCTCAAGACCGGCAAGGGGGAACAGGCCCACGAGACCCGGGCCGGTGATCCGCCGGCAGACGGCCCCGGCGGCGCGTCCGGCCCGCACGCCGCCTCCCTGCCCGCCCACTCCCCCTCCGCCCCGGCCGGCACCTGGCCGGACCCCGCGACGGTGCTCCTCACGGCGCTCGGTCCCGGCCCCCGCCTGTGGGAGCGCGACACCGCGCACCCCGAGGCCCTGGTCGTACGGCTCGGGACGACGGAGCGCGCCGACCTCCCCGCCGTCCCGGTCACCGTGGGGCTGCGGGAGGCCGGCTCACTGGGTCTCGCGGGGCCGCGGGAGCGGCTCTCGGGCCTCGCCCGCTCGGCCGTGGCACAGCTCGCCGCGCTCCACTCGCCCTTCGACCTGGAGATCGTGCTGATCAGCACGGACCGGGCCCGGAGCCTGGAGGAGCGCAGGCGCGAGTGGTCCTGGCTCGGCTGGCTGCCCCATCTGCGCCCCATGCACGGCCAGGACTGCCGCCTGCTCCTCGCGTACGACCGTGAACAGGCGGGCGCCCGCGCGGCGGAGCTGGTGCGCCGCATGGAGGACGGACCGCTGGGGCCCGGCTGGGCGAGCGCCGACCGGTCGTCCGTGGCCGAGGCGGCCCGCGAGCACACCGGGCCCAGCACCGTGGTCGTCGTGGACGGCGATCCCGGCTCCGCCGCCCTGCGCGAGACCACGGCGGCGCTGGCCGGCGCCGGAGCCGCCGCCGGGATCCATCTGATCTGTCTGGCCGAGACCCCGGCCGCCTCCCCGACCTCTCCGGTCGCCGCGACCTACGACACCGCGTGCCGGGCCTCGATCGCCTTCCGCGAGTGCGGTGCGGTCGCCATGCTGAGCGGCGATGTGGCGACCGCGCTGCGGCTGCTGCGCACCGCCGGCGGCCAGGCCGCGGGCCACGGCACCGTCGCCTCCGTGGACGCCGTGTCGGCGGCCTGGGCCGAGCGGTTCGGGCGTGCCCTCGCCCCCCTGCGCGACGAGGGGACGGCCACCCTGCCCGGCAGGCCCATGGCAGCGGCCCTGCCGCCGTCCGCGCGGCTGCTGGACGAACTGGGGCTCGCCAGGGCCACCCCGGCCTCCCTGATGGCGCGCTGGGCCTCCACGGCCGAGGACCAGCCGGGGGCGACGGTCCGCGCCGCGACCGCGCCCGGCGCGGACCTGGGCACGACCAGCTCGGGCCGCACGCTGAGCACAGGCCCCCGGGTGGGCGCGCCGCGCGACTCCCCCGACTCCGGGCACACCCCGTTCCGCAGCGGCGACCCGACGAGCTCGGGCCCCGGTTCGTCCGCGTACACCCCCGCGGGCACGGGCTCCCCCCGGATCGGCACCCAGCGCCGGGACGGCGGAGCCGCCGCCCCCGCGGTCCCCTCCGGTCACGCGGGACGGCCCGTGATCGTGCTCGGAGCGGGCCCCCGCGGACCGCTCTCCGTCGATCTGGCCGCCGAGGGGCCCCACCTGCTGGTCGAAGGACCTGCGGGCAGCGGCCGTACGGAGCTGCTGCGCGCCGTCGCGGCCTCCTTGTCCTCCGCAGCCCGCCCCGACCGGCTCGGCATCCTCGTCATCGACGGGGCGGGCGGAGAGCACGGGGAGCGCGGCGAGGGCCTGGGCCCCTGCACGGAGCTGCCGCACGTCTTCTCGCACCTGGTGGCGTCCGACCCCGTCCGCATGCGTGAGTTCGCCCAGGCGCTGGGCGGCGAGCTGAAGCGACGGGCGGAGCTGCTCGGGCCGCTGGACTTCACCGCCTGGCACGCCCGGCACGAGGAGGCGCGGACGCTCGGCGGACGCCGCCCCGCCGGAGCCGCCGAGCAGCGTGGTGACATCGAGTCGCCCGCCAGCGGCACCCTGCGGCTGAGGCCCGCCTCGGCCCGTCCGGTGGACCCGGGGCCCTCCCCGCTCCCCCGGCTGGTCGTCCTGGCCGACGACTTCGACGCCCTGGTCGCCCCGGCGCTCGGGAGCCCGGGCCGCCCCTCCGCCGGGTCGGTCGTCCGGGTGCTGGAGGCCGTGGCCAGGGAAGGAGGGCGGCTCGGTGTCCATCTGGTGGCCTCCTCCGCCCGCCCGGACCGCACCGAGGACACGGAGCTGGCCCGGGGCGCGCGGCTGCGCATCGTGCTCGATCCGCCCGTCGTCCCCCCGTCGCCCGACGAGCCCGCTCCGGGCCGGGGGCGGCTGGGGCATCCGGACGGCCGGGTGACGCCGTTCCAGGGCGGCCGGGTCACCGGCCGCATTCCGCGCACGGCGACCCTGCGCCCGACCGTCGTGCCGCTGGAGTGGGAGCGGATGGGCGATCCGCCGGCCCGCCGGCCGGTCCGTGAGCTGGGCAACGGGCCCACCGACCTGGCCCTGCTCGCCAGTGCCCTGGAGAGGGCGGCCCGTTCGGTGAACGCGGAGCCGCTGCCCCCGCTGATCCCCTGACCCTCTCGGGCGTGTTTCAGGCGCCGCGCACCGGGGGGTCCGGCGATTCCTGGGTCCGTGCCGTTTCGAGGACGGTCTCCACGAACGCGCGCACACCGGGGGTGTTGCCGGTCGCCGACCACAGGAGGCCGTACTCCACCGGTGGGGCGTCCCTGAAGGGGACGAAGGCGACGTCCGGGCGGGAGTAGAAGTGCGCGGCGCGTGCGCAGGTGGGGGACACCCCCTTGCCCGCGGCCACCAGGGCGAGTACCTCCTGCCAGGCGCTGGCCGCGGGGCCGCGGGGGATCGGGCGGCCCTGCGGGGTGCGGCGGGGGTAGTGCAGGTCGATGAAGTAGGAGGGCTGCCCGGTGACGGCGATCATCGGTCCGTCCGCGAGGTCCTCCAGGGAGACGCTCTCCTGCCGGGCGAACGGGTGGGCGGCGGGGACGACCAAGGCGCGTGGCTCGGTGAAGAGCACCGGCCCGTTGACGATGTCGGGCTCGTCGATCGGCAGCTCCAGCAGGAGGAGGTCGCGGGTCCCCCGGCGCAACGGGCCGACGGGGTCCGCGAGCTGGAGGTCCAGGACGTCGATCAGGCAGTGGGGATGGCGGGAGCGGAAGATGTCGGCGGCCGTCAGGACGAGGGTGCCGCACCAGGCCGAGGAGTAGCCGATGCGCAGCTCGCCGGTGATGTCCCGGCCGGCCGCGGCCGCGGCGGCCAGGGCGTCCTGGATCTGCTGGTAGCCGGCGGCGAGGCCGTCCCTCAGCGCGGCACCGATCGGGGTGAGCTGCACCGTGCGGCTGGTGCGCTTGAACAGCTCCGCGCCGATGGCGCGCTCCTGCTTCTTGATCGCCTGGCTGACGCGCGCCGGTGTGACGTGCAGACGGTCCGCCGTCCTTCCGAAGTGCAGTTCCTCCGCCAGCGCGAGGAAGATCTCTATCTCCCGCAGCTCCATGCCCCAGGCCCCCTCCATGAACGTCCGCGCCGACCGTCCCCGCACGATACGTCGCTGATCAGCGCGTTCCCAGTGCCCGTGCCCGGAAGACCCTGCCGTGGCCCGGACTGCCGACGTGACGTCACGAGCCGATCACGATCGCGGAGTTGGCGCGGACGACGGTGTTGCGGCTCCGGTATGCCGGGCATAGGACAGTCCGCACGGACGACGTGAACCGCACGATGTGAGACGTGAGCGGCACCGCAGGGTCCGACCGTTGGTGCCGGTCCGGGCACATGCGCGCGCAGGAGAGACGGGGCAGGGATGCGCAGAACCCTTCGCATGCGTAGGGCCGCACTGGTGTTCACCGCGATCGGGGCGCTGGCCCTCACCGGATGCAGTGGCGACGGCGACGGGAAGGACAAGGCGGGCGACGGCTCCGGCAAGGGCGAGGACAGCCCGTCGAGCGTCACCCTCCCGAAGCTGGACGGCGAGAAGATATCGGTGGCCGCGGTCTGGACGGGACCCGAGCAGGCCAACTTCACCAAGGTGCTGGACGAGTTCGAGAAGCGCACGGGGGCCACGGTCACCTTCGTCCCGGCACAGGACCCGATCGTCAACTTCCTCGGTACGAAGATCGCGGGCGGCCAGCCCCCGGACGTCGCGATGATCCCGCAGGTGGGCGCGATCCAGCAGGCTGTGGCCAAGAAGTGGGCCAAGCCGGTCGGCGCGGAGGCGCGGGCGCAGCTGGGCCAGAACTACGCGCAGGTCTGGCAGGACCTCGGCGCGGTCGACGGCACCCAGTACGGCGTCTACTTCAAGGCCGCCAACAAGTCCCTGGTCTGGTACAACGCCAAGGCGTTCGAGAACGCGGGCGCGAGCGAGCCGAAGACCTGGAAGGACTTCATGGCCACCGCCGAGACGGTCTCCGCCTCCGGTGTCACGCCGGTCTCGGTCGGCGGCGCGGACGGCTGGACGCTCACCGACTGGTTCGAGAACGTCTACCTCTCGCAGGCCGGTCCGGAGAAGTACGACCAGCTGGCCAAGCACGAGATCAAGTGGACGGACCCCTCCGTCAAGGACGCCCTGACCACGCTCGCCGAGCTGTTCGGCAAGCCGAGCCTGATCTCCGGCGGCGCGGACGGCGCCCTCCAGACCGAGTTCCCTGCATCCGTCACGCAGACGTTCACGGGCGGCGACCAGCCCAAGGGCGCGATGGTCTTCGAGGGCGACTTCGTCTCCATCAACATCGCGCAGACCGAGGCGAAGATCGGCACGGACGCCAAGGTGTTCCCGTTCCCCGCGGTCGGCGCGGACTCCCCCGTGGTGACGGGCGGGGACGCCGCCGTGGCCCTGAAGGACAGCAAGGGCGCCCAGGCCCTGCTGACCTGGCTGGCCTCGAAGGACTCGGCGAAGATCTGGGCCGAGGCCGGCGGGTTCATCTCGCCCAACAAGTCGCTGGACACCGCCGCGTACCCGAACGACGTGCAGCGCACGATGGCAGAGGCGCTGATCGGCGCCGGTGACGACGTCCGGTTCGACATGTCCGACCAGGCCCCGCAGTCGTTCGGCGGGACGCCCGGCAAGGGTGAGTGGAAGACGCTCCAGGACTTCCTGAAGAACCCGAAGGACATCGCGGGGACCCAGGCGAAACTGGAGTCCGACGCGGCCGAGGCGTACAAGAGCTGACGGGATGACCACAGCGACAGCGGGGGGCGCCGGCAGCGCGCCCCCCGCCGACAAGCAGCCTGTCACGGGCGCGGGAAAGCGCCCACGCGGAAGCGTGACCGGCACCCGCAGAGCGGTCGCGGCGGCGTTCCTGCTGCCGGCCCTGGTGCTGCTCGGCTCACTGGTCGTCTATCCGATCGTGTACTCCGTCTACCGGTCGTTCCTCGACCAGTCCGGGACCGGATTCGCGGGCCTGGACAACTACGAGGCGCTGTTCACGGACGACACCATCCGGACGGCGGTCAGGAACAACGCGATCTGGGTCGTGTTCGCACCGACGGTCGCCACCGTGCTGGGGCTGATCTTCGCGGTGCTCACCGAGCGGATCCGGTGGGGTACGGCGTTCAAGCTGATCGTCTTCATGCCGATGGCGATCTCGATGCTGGCCGCCGGCATCATCTTCCGGCTGGTGTACGAGCAGGCGCCCGAGCGGGGTGTCGCCAACGCCGTGGCGGTGGGCGTGCACGACACGTTCGCGCAGTCCTCGGGCTTCCCCAAGGCGCATCCCCTGCCCGTCCATCCGCTGAAGGCGGGCGGCGGCGGTTCCTTCGTGACGAAGGAGACCGTGCGGGCCGGTGAACCGGTGAGCCTCCCGCTGGTCGGTGTGGTGCCGGCGAAGATGCCCGGCGACGCGGAGCCCGCGAAGGCGGCCACCGCGTCCGGGGGGTCCGTCACCGGGACGGCGTGGCTCGACTTCACCAAGGGCGGCGGCGGCAAGCCGAACGTCGTCGACCCGAAGGAGCTCGGCCTCAAGGGCATCACCGTCGAGGCGGTCAAGGACGGCAAGGTCGTCGCCACGGCGACGGCCGGTGCGGACGGTGTGTTCACCCTGCCCGCCTCGGCCGACGGCTCCGTGCTGCGCCTTCCGGCGGACAACTTCCGCGAGCCGTACAACGGGGTCGACTGGCTGGGGCCGTCCCTCGTGACCCCCGGGATCATCGGCAGCTACGTCTGGATGTGGGCCGGCTTCGCGATGGTCCTGATCGCCGCGGGGCTGGCGGGTCTGCCGCGCGAACTCCTCGAAGCGGCGCGGGTGGACGGCGCCAACGAGTGGCAGGTGTTCCGCCGGATCACGGTGCCGATGCTGGCGCCGGTGCTCGCGGTGGTCCTGGTCACCCTGATGATCAACGTGCTGAAGATCTTCGACCTGGTCTTCATCATCGCGCCGGGCTCCTCCCAGGACGACGCGAACGTCCTGGCCCTCCAGCTCTACCGTTCCTCGTTCGGCACGGACGCGGATCTCGGGGTCGGCAGCGCCATCGCCGTACTCCTGTTGCTGCTGGTGATCCCGGTGATGCTGTTCAACATCCGCCGGATGCGGAAGGAGGGGCGCCGGTGACGACATCGACCGAGGCCGCACGGGCCGGGCGGGGCACACGGACCGAACCTGCGGCGGTGGCCCGGGAGTCGCTCGGTGCGCGGATCGCCGCACGGGCGGGGGGCGGGGCCATGCGGGTCTTCCTCGTCCTGGTCGCCCTGTTCTGGCTGATGCCGACCATCGGGCTGCTGCTCTCCTCGCTCCGCGGGGCGGAGGACATCGCGGCGTCCGGCTGGTGGAAGGTCTTCACCGCGCCCTCCGAGCTGACCTTCGACAACTACCAGCGGCTGCTCGACAACTCGACGATCACGGACTCCCTGTTCAGCACGGTCATGATCACCGTCCCGTCGACGCTCCTGGTGGTCGTCATCGGTTCGCTCGCCGGATACGCCTTCGCCTGGATGGAGTTCCCCGGCCGCGACTGGTGGTTCCTGCTGGTCGTGGGCCTCCTCGTGGTCCCCGTCCAGGTCGCCCTGATCCCGGTGTCCGAGCTCTTCGGCACCATCGGGATCTTCGAGACGACCTTCGGCGTGATCATGTTCCACACGGCGTTCGGCCTGCCGTTCGCCATCTTCCTGCTGCGGAACTTCTTCGCGGAGATCCCGCGCGAGCTGCTGGAGGCCGCACGGCTGGACGGCGCCGGTGAGATCCGGCTGTTCACCCGGGTCGTGATGCCCCTCGGCGGGCCCGCGATCGCCTCGCTCGGGATCTTCCAGTTCCTCTGGGTGTGGAACGACATGCTGGTCGCGCTGATCTTCGCGGATTCGGACTCCCCGCCGATCACCGTCGCCCTCCAGCAGCAGGTCCGGCAGTTCGGCAACAACATCGACGTGCTGGCGCCCGGCGCCTTCGTGTCGATGGTGATCCCGCTGGCGGTGTTCTTCGCCTTCCAGCGGCAGTTCGTGTCCGGCGTGATGGCGGGCGCCGTCAAGTAGGGCACGGCGCCCTCGCGGCGCGACCGCACGCACGTTCGTCAACACCAGGGCGGCCCGTTCACTCCCGATCGGGCCGCCCTACCTCGTACTTCGCCCGAATGCCACGTCCGGCGTAACCATGTCACTCCATCGGCCGTTTGCGGGCCACCTGCCCTCCCGCGAACGACCCCTGGATGTGTTGTGCCCCGGTTCAGTGTCATCGTGCCCGCGTACCGGGTCCAGGCGTATCTGCACGCGTGCCTCGACTCCGTGCTGGACCAGTCGTTCAAGGACTACGAGATCATCGTGGTCGACGACTGTTCACCGGACGCCTGCGGCCCGATCGCCGACGAGTACGCCGTCCGCGACCCCCGGGTCGGCGTCGTCCACCTGCCGCACAACTCCGGTCTGGGGCCCGCCCGCAACGCCGGGGTGGCCCGGGCGGCCGGGGAGTACCTGCTCTTCCTCGACGGCGACGACACCTTCGCCCCCGAGGCGCTCCAGACGATCGCCGACCGGCTCGACGCGACCGGCGGCCCCGACGTCCTGGTCTACGACTACGCCCGTACGTACTGGTCGGGCGAGAGCGTGCGCAACACCTTCTCCGAGCACCTCGCCGAGACCGGCCCCGCCACCTTCCGGCTCGCGGACCGGCCCGAGCTGCTCAAGGTGCTGATGGTCGTCTGGAACAAGGCGTACCGGCGGGAGTTCGTCGAGGCCGAGGGCTTCACCTTCCCGCCCGGCTACTACGAGGACACTCCCTGGACCTACCCGGTGCTGATGGCCGCCGGGTCGATCGCCGTCCTGGACACGGTCTGCGTCGGATACCGCCAGCGGCGCCGGGGCAACATCCTCTCGACCACCACCCACCGCCACTTCGACGTCTTCGACCAGTACGACCGCGTCTTCGCCTTCATCGACTCCCGCCCCGCGCTGTCCGTCTGGCGCCCGGTGATGTTCCGCAGGATGCTCGACCACTTCTCGACGCTCTTCACCTCACGCGACCGGCTGCCCCGCGGCACCCGCGCCGCGTTCTTCCGCCGCGCCCGCGCCCACTGCCGCCGCTACCGCACCCCCGGCGCCCCCGTGCCCCGCCGCGCCCGGCTGCGGCACGCGCTGTTCCGCCTGGGCGCCCACCGCACGTACCGCGCCCTCTGGGCCGCCCAGCGGCTGCGCGGGCGGCTCGGCCGCACGGCCTCGGCCGCGCGCCGGGCCGCCCGCGCAGCCGCCCTCCAGCTGCACTACCGCGTCCAGCTCCGGCTGCCCGTCCGGCCCACGGACGCCGTGTTCGCCGCCTACTGGCACCGCGGTTACACCTGTAGCCCGGCCGCCCTGGAGGCCACGGCGAGGGACCTCGTCCCCGGGCTGCGCACCTCCTGGATCTGCCGCCCCGAGGACGCGCACACGGTGCCCGACGCCACCCGTGTGCTGCACCCGGGGACGGCCGCGTACTGGACGGCGCTGGCCCGCTCCAAGTACCTCGTGAACAACGTCAACTTCGACCGCAGACTGGTGAAGAGACGCGGCCAGGTGCTGCTGCAGACCCATCACGGGACACCGCTGAAGACCATGGGGACCGACCTCGTGCACCGCCCGGCCGCCGCCGGCTCCATGGACTTCGGCCAGCTGCTGCGCAACGTCGACAAGTGGGACTTCTCGCTCTCCGCCAACCAGCACTCCACCCTCGTGTGGGAGCGTACCTATCCCTCCGGCTACACCACGCTGGAGTACGGCAGCCCGCGCAACGACGTCTTCCACCGCACGGACCCCGCCGCGACCGCCCGGCTCCGCGAGCGCCTGGGGATCCCGGACGGCGGCACCGCCCTCCTCTACGCGCCGACCCACCGCGACTACCGGCGCGCCCAGCAGCACTCCCTCGACCTGGAGCGGCTGGTCCGGGTCCTGGGCCCGCACTTCGTGATCCTGGCCCGCTCCCACTACCTGGACGAGACGGCACGGGCCACCGCCGGGCACGCCCGGCACCCGCGGATCATCGACGTCAGCGCCCACCCGTCCGTGGAGGAGCTCTGCATCGCCTCCGACGGGCTGATCACGGACTACTCGTCCCTGATGTTCGACTACGTCAACCTGGACCGGCCCGTCGTCCTGCACCTGGAGGACGCGCAGGCCTACGAGGCCGCGCGCGGCACGTACTTCGACCCCGCGGCGTTCCCTCCCGGGGCGGTGGCCCGGGACCAGGAGGAGCTGCACGAGATCTTCGCCACGGACCACTGGCGCGGGCCCCGCTCCGCGCAGCGCCGGGCCGCCTTCCGGGCGCGGTTCTGCCCGTACGACGACGGGCACGCGGCGGAGCGGGTGGTGCGCCGGGTCTTCATGGACGACCTCCCGGGGATGCCGCGGCCCGCCCCCCTCGCGGGCCGCGGGCCGACGGGGGTACCCCGGCAGGTGCCCGTCCGGGAGTACACGAACGGGTGAGGCCGGGGCCCGGGGCGCTGAAGCACCCCGGGGTGCTTCAGCGCTCCAGGAACGCGAACAGCTCGTCCCAGCGGCCCATGATCTCCGCCTCGGAGAACCGCTGGACGTTGACCCGCGCCCGGTCCCCCATCGCGTCCCGCATCCGCGGGTTCCCGGTGAGCCGGAGCAGCCGGTCGGCGAGCGCACCGATGTCGCCGGCGGGCGCCAGCAGCCCGTCCTCGCCGTCGCGCACGATCTCCCGTACGCCCGGAGCGCAGTCGAACGCCGCGCACGGCACCCCGCTGGCCATGGCCTCCAGCAGTGCCAGCGGGAAGCCCTCGCCGCGGGAGGACTGGACGAAGACGGAGGCGGCGGCGAGCGCGCCGGGAACGTCGTCGGTGCGCCCCCGCCAGCCGACCGAGGAGTCGAGCCCCAGAGCGGTGCACCGCGCCTTCAGGTCCGCCTCGTCCTCGCCCGTCCCGTACACGTCCAGCCGCCAGTCCGGGCGCTCCGGGGCGACCAGCGCCCAGGCGTCCAGGAGCATGTCGATGCCCTTCTGGTCGCTGAGCCGGCCGATGCTCGCGACCGCCTTCTCACGGCGCGGCGAGGGCACCTCCGGCAGGGCGGCCAGGGCGTTGGGCATGAAGCCGACGTTGTTCATCCCGTCGCCCGCCCACTTGTCGGCGTCCTCCTCGGTGAGGACGAGCCACCGGTCGAGCGGCGGGTAGTGGTTCCTGATCCAGCGGTAGCGGTGGCTCGCCCGCGAGTAGTCGTAGGACTCGTGGCTCATCCCGATGACGCGCAGACCGCCGGTGTCCGCCTCGCCGACCCACTCCATCGCCCAGACCTGGCTGACGATCACCACCCCGCCGGGCCGGGCGCCCCGGAAGATCGCCGAGAGCTGCTCCACGGCACGCCGCTTCCGCGCGGCGCGCGCGGCCTCGGCGCGGCGGGCGGGGATCCGGAAGCGGTCGCGGAGCCCTTTGGGCGCCCAGGGGGTCGGGGGATGCGCCGGGTAGAGGGCGGTGACGGGGTAGCCGGCCGGCTCGGGCAGGGCCATCTTCCGCTCGGCCGCATGGATGCCGATGGTGTGCACCCGGTGCCCCGCCTCCTGGAACAGCTGGGCGGTGCGGTGCATCCAGCCGGTGACACCGCCGAGTTCGTCGGTGCTGTTGGAGACGATGAAGACGTCACGGCTGGGGCTCATCGGCCGGCCTCCCCGGTGGGTGCGGTGCGGGACGGGACGATGTGCCGGGCGAACACGGTGTCGACGACCGAGCGGGCCGCATCCCCGCGGTCGTATGCGCCGAACTCCTCCGCGAAGGCGGCGCGCCGGTCCTGGAAGCCGGTGTCCGACGTCTTCAGCCGGGCCAGCACGCCGAAGAGCTCCTCCTCCGTCGCCACGACCGGTCCCGGGGCCTTCTCCCGCAGGTCGAAGTAGCTGCCGCGCTCGGCTGCGTAGGCGTCGAGGTCGGGGGCGAACAGCACGATCGGGCGGTCCAGGAGGGCGAAGTCGAACATGATCGACGAGTAGTCCGTGATCAGGACGTCGGTGAGCGCGAGCAGTTCGCTGACGTCGTGGTGGTGCGAGACGTCCACGACGGTGCCCGGCGGGCAGGCGGGCAGGCTCGCCGCCTCCAGGTAGTGGGCGCGCACCAGCAGGGTGTACGCGTCGCCGAACCGTTCCGCGAAGGCCGCCGCGTCCAGCAGGAGCCGCTGCCGCCTGCGCTTCCCCGGCCCGCCCCGGAAGGTCGGTGCGTACAGGACGACCTTGCGGTGGTCGGGCAGTCCGAGCTCGGCCGCCGGCGCCGGGCGGGGCAGCCGGCCCTCGGCGCCGTCCCTGGCACGCGCCGCGAGCAGGGCATCGTTGCGGGGGTAGCCGGTGCGCAGCAGCGTGCTCCCGGGCAGCCGGTAGGCGCGCGCCAGCGTGCGTTCGTCGTGCTCGGAGCGGACGAGGAAGTGGTCGAAGCGGCCCACGGCCTGCTGGAGCCGTTCGCGCTGGGGGGTGTTCTGCATCCGTACCCGGGTCTCGTCGAACCCCATGCGCTTGTACGCCGAGCCGTGCCAGGTCTGGAGGTAGGTGGTGCCGGACGGCTTGTCGAGGGGGAGCGGGAACCCTTGGTTGTCCACCCAGTACTCGGCCCGGGCCAGGGCCCACAGATAACGCCAGGACCAGCGGCGCACCAGCTTCGCGTCCGCCGGGAACCCCGCCGGGCTGTCGGCGTACGACCAGACGCAGCGCAGCGGGAGTCCGCGGGCCCTCACCTCTTCGTGGACGGCCCGGGGGCTGTCGCCGTAACAGGTGCCCATGTGGCTCTCGAAGACCACGGACCCCCTGCGCACGGGCAGCCGGAGGAGCCAGGAGCGGTAGAAGGATGCCTTGAAGCCCCTGGAGCGCAGCCGGTCGCGGCGTCTGCCGAGGGCCCGTGCCAGGAGTCTGGCGTGCCGGGCGGGGCGGAAGTGCGTGGCGTAGTGGACCAGCCTGCGAGCCGTACGGGCGGGACGCCGGCGGGCCTCCAGGCGGAGCGCCAGATGGTCCCGGAGTGTCACGTAGGGCTGCCAGGTGTCCCCCGTCGTCCGGCCCAGCCGGGGACGGGCGGGCGACCGGTCCGCCGGGCCGACGAGGTCGTGGGCGGCGAAGAGGTCGCTCACCGCACGGGTCCCGCCGTCGTCCACCACCATGCGCACGTCCCACACCGTGTCGCGGGGGCCGAGGGGCCGCAGGAGGCGGGTGAGATCGGCGCGGGCGGACCAGCTGATCCCGGTGGCGTCGGGGCGCAGCGCGCCGACCGGGGCGCGGAAGGCACGGGAGCCGTCCCGTACGCGGAACTCCAGGTGCGCGGTGAGGGTGCCGTGCGGGTCGGGCCCGGTGTGCGAGGGCAGGACGAGCCGGCCCGCCAGCAGGACCCGCCCGCCGTCGGCCTCGTAACGGGTGAGCCTGTTCATCAGCTTCAGCTCGCCGAACAGCCGGTACTGGTGCCCGAGTTCGGTGACATCCAGCACGGGGTCCGGGCCGCCCGGCCAGTACACCCGCCCGTCGTCAGCAACGGAGAGGGGCGCGGCCACCACGCCCCTCCTGCGCAGCGCGTACGCCGCGGTCAGCACGCCGTCGGCGTGGCCGCGCTCCAGCAGCCGGACGCCGACGCGTTCGACGGGCGGGAGGGTGAGCAGGGCCGGCTCCGGGACGCTGCCGGGGAGCACCCGGGCCGCCGTCGCCGCGAGGCGTTCGCGCTCGTCGGCGGACCGCTCGGGGAAGGTGCGCACCAGCGGCACGAGGTGGTCCCGCAGGAAGGCGCGGTCCCGCTCCTCGCGCAGCTCCGCCAGCCCCTGGGCCACCAGCACGTGGCACACCCGCCGGTGCGCCTCCACCAGCCCGGCCAGGTCCCTGCCGGCGTCGGGCACGGCCCGCCCCGAGACGATCCGGCGGCGTACGAGTGCGATCCGGCCGACGACGGCCGCCGCCAGGGGGCCGAACAGGACCGCGCTGTGGGTGAGGTCCTCGTCGTAGCGCAGCGCGTGCCGCTCCAGCGCGGCGCGCCGCAGGCAGAATCCCGTCACCAGGGCGTCGTGCACCGCCAGTTCGGGAGCCTCGGTGAACCGGCCGACGGTGCGGGAGCGCGTGAACAGGGGCTGCTGCCAGAAGGGTTCGCGTTCCTTCTCCCCGTCCCCGGTGAGCCGGCTCCAGCGCCCCGCGACCAGGTCGGCGCGGGTGCGCGCCCCGGCCTCCCAGAGGTTGCGGCAGGCGTGGTGCTGGAGGCGCTCGCCGACGTCGAGGACGAGGACGTACGTGCCCCGCGCCGCGTCCAGGGCCGCGTTGCGCAGGGAGGCGACGGACTCCGTGCCGGGGTCGAGCAGCCGGACCCGGTCCGGGGAGCGCCGGGCGAGCGACGCGGCCGCCGTACGCACGGCCGCGGGTGCGCCGGCGGGCAGGACGACGAGTGCCTCCACCGCGCGCAGGCTCTGGTCGAGCACGGACTCCACGGACGCCGTCAGCGCCTCCTGGCCACCCTCCGCGCCGGTGATCACACAGCTGAAGTCGGGCGTGTTCATGCCTGCACCTCCTTCATCATCCGGTCCACGACCCGCGCCGAGGCCGTCCCGTCGTCGAGATCGCAGAACGACTCCCGGAAGCGGGCGTACGCCTCACGGTGGCCCGCCGTCGCCGCGTCGGGGTCGCGCAGCGCCTCGACGACCGCCGCGGAGTCCGTGATCAGCGGGCCGGGCGCCCGGTTCCCGAAGTCGAAGCAGAAGCCGCGCAGGGTGTCGCGGTAGTGCTCCAGGTCGTAGGTGTGGAAGAGGATCGGCCGGCCCGTCTGCGCGAAGTCGAACATCAGCGACGAGTAGTCCGTGACCAGCACGTCGCTGATCAGCATCAGCTCGGTGACGTCGGGATGGCGCGAGACGTCGCGGACGAAGTCGCTCCCCGGGACGGTTCCGCCCACCAGGTAGTGGCGGCGCACCAGCAGGACGTGGTCCTCGCCGAGCGCCGCCCGCGCCTGCTCCAGGTCCAGGTGGAGGTCGAGCCCGTACCGCCCGCCCTGCTTGGGGCGGTCCTCCCGCCAGGTGGGGGCGTACAGGACGACGCGCTTGCCCTCGGGCACCCCGAGGGCCTGCCGGACGGTGTCGGCGACCTTGGCGCGGTCGGCGGCGTACAGCAGGTCGTTGCGCGGGTAGCCGCACTCCAGCACCTCGCCCGTGTACCCGAACGCGCGGCGCAGGACCGGCGTGGAGAAGCTGTTCGGCGAGACGAGAACGCTCCACTGGGCGGCGCGCCGCGGCATGGACTCCATGTAGGCGGTGTCCGCGAAGGCCGTGCCCGCCAGGTCCCGGCCGATGCGCTTGAGCGGGGTGCCGTGCCAGGTCTGGACGACGAACTGGCCCTCGGCACGCTCGAACCACTCGGGGAGCTGCGTGTTGGTGACGATCCACCGGCTGCGGGCCAGTGCCTCGTGCCACTCGGCGCTGTGCAGGGCCACGGCGCGGGCGCCCTCCGGCACGGCGGCCTGCTGGTCCCGCACCACCCAGAGGTGTTCGGCCCCGGTGCCGCGCCGGACCAGCTCCTCGTGGACGGCGCGGGGCGAGTCCGAGCACTGGCGCCCGTCGAAGCTGGAGTACAGCACGGCGTCCCGCAGCTCCCGGCCGCGCGTACCCGCGTACCGCTCGCGCAGCAGGCGCTGCCCGTAGGGACCCCGCTCCGCCGGCGGCAGGACGCTGCCGGAGTGCAGGGAGAGCCGGTCGTGGAAGCGGCGCTCCAGGGTGAAGCGGCGCCCGCCGGACTCCTGGTCCAGCGGGAGGCCCGCGTGCAGCTGGGGCACCACCCGCAGCGGCAGGCAGCGCTCCGGATCCGTCTCCCCCGGCTCCCGGAGGAAGGGGTACCACCGGCCCTCTGCGAGCGGCAGCGCACCGGCGGTCCCCCCGACGGCCCCGGGGGACAGCGCCGCGCGGAAGCCGGTGTCCGTGCGCTCCACCGCGACGGTGTGCTCCTCGTGGTGACCGCTGTGGCGCAGGACGAGCTCGACGGGACGGTCGCGCGGGGCCGGGAAGGTCCCCTCCAGGGCCAGGCCGGCGCCTTCCGTCCACGCCACGCGGGTGACGACGGGCCGCACCTCCCTGTCGGTGAGCACCAGGTCACCGGAGGGGTTGGCGGCCGCCCAGACCTCCCGGCCGGCGGGCAGCGCGTACCGCACGGCGTCGGTCTCCGGCCTGGCCGCGACCGTCAGCCGGCGCCTGCCTCCGGCCAGGTGGACGCCCCAGTCGCCGTCGGACCCGCCGAACGTCTCCAGCGGCACCTCGGCGAGGACCGTGCGGCCGTCCGTGCCCTCCTGGGCCACCAGGGGGAAGTCCCTGGTCTCCTTGGTCCGCCACTCCTGCATCCGCAGGACCGGGGGGACCTCCCCGCCGAGCACGCGTACCGCGATCCGGATCCCGTCCCCGGCCTCCGTGGGGCCGTGCCCGGCGAGCACCGCGTCGACCCGTTCGGTGCGCAGCTCCAGCTTGTTCCCGGAGAGCAGCGGGACGACCCGGGTGCGCTCGTCCACGTACCGCACGGCGGGGGGCGCCGGATGGCCGAGGAGCCGCATCGGCCCCCGGCGGGGCCGTCCCGCGCCGACCACGACGGATTCCAGCTTCCAGACGGTGCGGGCCCCTCGCGCGGTGGCCCGGGTGACGAGCCTGCGGGGATCGACGACGGTCTCGAAGCCGGACCGTTCGTAGCGGTGCAGCGAGCGGCCCGATCCGGCCGCCGCCTCGTCCGTCACCGTCCTGCGCAGCCGCAGCGGGACGAGCCGGCGGCCTGAGCGCAGCCACCCGGCCGCGGCCGGTCCGCCCGGGGCGTTGCGGACGTACGCGTACCCCGTGAGGTGCAGCAGCCCGTCCCGCCACACGGCCCCGGTCAGATGCGCGTGCACGGGGAGGTCCTCGGCGGAGAGGGCGGTGACCGCGCGCGGGAGGGGGCCCTCGACGCCCGGGTAGCGGGCCGCCGGCCGCAGCCGCCCCCGGACGTGGAAGGTGTCGCGGTCGGTGGCCTCGTGGGCCAGGAGGGCGAGCAGCTCCGCGATCCTGCGCTCCCGGATGAGCTGCCACTTGACCCGCAGATGCAGGGGCAGGGCGCCGAGGACGGCGGGGTCGACCGTGTCGGCGAAGACGTTGGCGTGGGTCAGGAACGCCTCGTGGAAGCTCTCGTCGCCCTCCGGGAGGGCTTCGATGAAGAGCCACAGGTCTCCGGAGAGCGCGTGCGCGTCGTAGCGCCGCTTCGCCTCCGCCATGCCCCGGTCCGCGAGGAACCGGCTGACGGTGGAGACCGCCGTGACCCGGTCGCGGATGCCCCGGGCCACCGCGCGCCGGGTGGTGATGGAGCCGTCGCGGTCCCGCCAGTGGTAGACGGGCTCCTCCACCACGTCGACGCCCCGGGCCAGGAAGTGGGCCGGCAGGACGACGGCGATGTCCTCGTACAGGACACCGGTAGGGAAGGCGAAGGCGTGCCGGTCCCAGAAGGTCCTGCGGAAGACCTTGTTGCAGGCGATGCGGTCGCCGAGCAGGATCCAGTCCTGGGTGACGTGGGTGGCGCGGCGGGGCGTCTCCATCACCTTTCGGAACATCGGGGACTGTTCGAGCGCCCCGTTCGCCCGGAGCCTGAGGACGTTGCCGGTCGCGAAGTCCGACCCGGAGGCGTCGAGTTCGGCCAGCATCCTCGCGAAGGCCCCCGGCGGGACGACGTCGTCGCTGTCGACGAACGTGAGGAACTCGGCGTCCGGGTGCGCCTGCCCGGCCCCCGCGTTGCGTGCGGCCCCGAGCCCCGCGTTCTCCTGCCGGATCAGCCGGAAGCGCGGGTCCCGCCGGGTGAACTCCCGGGCCACGTCGGCGCCGCCGTCGGTCGAGCCGTCGTCGATCATGACGACTTCCAGGTCGGCCATGGTCTGCCCGGCGAGCGAGTCCAGGCAGGCTCCGAGGTACTCCTCGACGTTGTAGAGCGGGACGACGACGGTGAGGCGGGGTGCCATGGTGCTGCGCACGATCCTTCCGGACGGACGAACGGACTTCCTCTGTAGGCAACGAGCCCCGTGCCGGGGAGGCACGGGGCTCGCGACGGCGCCTGGGCGCCCGGGGTCCGAACGGGCCCGGTGCGCTCAGGGTTTGACGGCGATACGGCCCTCGTCCATGCGCAGCAGCAGGAGCTGCTCGCCGGTCTCCTCCAGGAATTCGTCCACGGCCTGGCGTGAACCCTGCCAGTAGCCGTAGTCGTCGATCAGCAGCACCCCGCCGCTCACGAGCCGGCCGTACAGGTGCGCCAGCTCGTGCTTGGTGGACGCGTACCAGTCCGTGTCCAGCCGGAGGATGGAGATCTGCTCCGGTGCCCGCTCCGGGACGGTGTCCTCGACCTTGCCCTGCACGTAGTGGACGCGGTCCTTCGGGTACGGGACCTGCTCGAACCCGGCCTGCACGTCCTCCAGGGAGGCCACGGCCCAGATGGGCCGGTCCTTGCCCTGGGCCTCCAGCAGCTCCTGCGCCGGCCTGCCGTCCCTCCGCAGGTCCTCGGCCGTGGGCGGGGTCATGCCCTCGTACGTGTCGAAGAGGTGGAGGTCGCGGTCCGTCTCGCCGAGCGAGAGCAGCGTCCTGGCGCACGCCTGCATGGAACCGCCCCGCCAGACACCGCACTCGACGATGTCCCCGGGGATGCCGTGCTTGACGACGTGCCGGGTCGCGAGGACGAAGGCGTTGAGCCGCTCCGGGGAGGTCATCGTGTACGGCTTGACCGCACGGATGATGTCCTTCGCCTCGTCGTCGTAGTCCGCGGGGAACTGCGGCGCCTTCCTGGCCGCGGGCTTGGACGCCGCGGGCTTCGGAACCGGCTCGTCCGCCTGCTTCCGCGCCGCCGGCGGCTCGCCGGGTGCGGAGCGGGGAGCGGGCAGGGTCGCGCGCCTGAGCTGGTATCCGGTGAGTTGCTGAAGGACGCCGTTGACGGCGTTGCGCCAAGCCATGGGCCGGGACAGTACGCGCGTTTTGCGGCTCATGTCATCTTTCGTCAACCTGTAGTTGATGGCTGCGTACGGCTCTCCGGCCGCCCGCACCGCTCCCTGCCGTCCAGCGGGCGCGGCAGCGGCACCCGGTCCACCCCGCCGGCCCGGTTCGCCCACCACACCGCCGTCTCCCGCACCGCCAGGTCGGCGAGGGTGTTCTTCAGCCGGGTGACCGGCCGCCGGTGGGGCTGCGGCTTGCGGAAGACGCCCACCGAGTCGCCCCAGTAGGCGGCCTTGGCGTCGATGGAGGAGTAGTCGTGCCAGATGCCCCGGACGGGCGGGAAGTCCGTGTAGGCCTCTCGGAGTTCGAGGCGCGAGTGGGCCGCCATCGCCCGGAACCCGTCGGGGTAGTAGCGCCAGCAGTCCTGCGCGTCGTGGGCGTGGCCGCGCGAGGGTGCGGTGATGAAGGCGTGGCCGCCCGGCCTGAGCACCCGGGCGATCTCCATCATCGACACCCAGAAGAAGGGGATGTGCTCGAAGGCCTGGCCGGACAGCACCACGTCCGCGCTGCGCGACTTCGCGGGGATCCGGTAGGGCCGGGACATCACCGCGTCGACGTTGGGGCCGTCCTGGACGTCGACCCCGACGTAGTCGATGTCGTGGCCGGACAGCAGGCCGCGGTGGGTGCGGGTCTGCCTGCCGGAGATCCGCGCCCCGAGGTCCACGACGCGGTGTCTGCGGTCCTTGGGCAGGTACTCCTCGACGCAGAGCCGCATCTGCTCGTAGGCGGACCGGTGCATGAGCTTCTCCCAACGTTGCCGTGCGCGCGCTGTTGAGCACAACGACGGCGGGATGCGGAGGGATCGCCACGTACGGGTGACCCGGCGCACGGACCGGGTGCCGGGGCGCGCGCCCGGGCGCCACCGGTGGGTCCGCGCGCCCCGAATCCCCTGGTGGGTCCGCGGCCCGACCCCCTGGTGGGTCCGCGCGCCCGGATCCCGGCGGGTCTTCCCGGTGCCCCCGGGCGTCACCGGCGTTCAGCCCGGGGGCACCGGGAAGACCCGGCGCACGACGCGTTCCGCGGCGCGCCCGTCGTCGTAGGGGCAGAAGCGGCTGCGGAACGCGGCGCGCAGCGCGTCGGCCTCCGGCGACCTCCAGGCCCCGCCGCGCAGCACCTCGCGCAGCTCGTCCTCGGTGGTGGCGACGGCCCCGGGGGTGTCGCCGGGACGGCCCGACAGCAGGTCGATGTAGGTGCCGCGGGCGGCACGGTAGGCGTCCCAGTCGGGCGCGTAGGTGATGACCGGCCGGTCCAGGCAGGCGTAGTCGAACATCAGGGACGAGTAGTCCGTGATCAACGCGTCGGCGGCCAGGCAGAGTTCCTCGACGCTCGGATGGCCGGTGACGTCGAGGACCTGTGCCCCCGGGGCCGTCCCGGCCGAGCGCCCGTAGAAGTAGTGGGCGCGCACCAGCAGCACCCAGCCGGGGCCGAGCTCACGCGTGAGCCGTTCCGGGTCGAGCCGGGGCACGAAGCCCTTGCGGTAGTCGCGGTGGGTCGGCGCGTACAGCAGCACCGTCGATCCCGGCGCGATGCCGAGGTCCGCCCGGATCCTGCCGGACAGCTCCGGAGTCGCCGTGCAGAGCACGTCGTTGCGCGGGTAGCCGTAGGGCAGCTGCTCGTACGAGGAGGGGTAGACCCGGTCCCAGGTCTCGGTGCTGTGCGGGTTGGCGGAGAGGCTGAAGTCCCACTGGTCGGTGTGGGCGACGATCCGTTCGAAGCTGACGCCGTTGGTGAGGGCGGGGTACGGGAGCTGGTCCAGGCCCATCGTCTTGAGCGGGGTCCCGTGATGGGTCTGGAGGTAGGTCTGCCCGGGCCGCTTGGTGAAGCCCCCGGGAAAGCTGGAGTTGTTGACCAGGTACGTGGCGGTGGCCATGGTCCGCCAGTAGGCGCGGGAGCCCTCGACGACGTACGGCACGCCGGGCGGCATCCGGTCGCGGTGACGGGAGGAGACGACCCAGACGCCCCGGATGTGCGGCACCAGTTCACGCGCCTTGGCGTAGACGGCGGCCGGATTGCAGGCGACACCCCTGTTCCAGTACGCCCCGTAGACGGCGAGGCGGGGGTCCAGCGGGCGGCGCAGATCGACGCGGTAGAGGGCCGCCATCACGCGGGCGCGCAGCGACTTCCTGCCCGCGCGCGCGGCCGCCCGCGCCCGGGTGCGCCCGGCGCGGACCGCTTCCCTGGCGCGGTGTGCCGCGTAGCGGCCGGGGAGCCCTGCCGCCCGGTGGAAGGCGGCACGGTCCTGGGGGGCGATCCGTCCCGGGTCGTCGAGCACGGCGGTCAGATGGGCGGTGCGCGCGGCCGTGATCCGCGGATCGCCGCCGGTCTCGGCGGCCAGGCGCTCGTAGGCGACGACGACCGCGAAGTGCGCGCGGCCCGGCGTGGTCGCGGACGTGCCGGTGCGGCGCAGGCGGTGGCGTACGCAGATCCGGTCGAGCGAGGCGAGGGTGCCGGCGTCCGAGGCGAGGAGGGCGGCGCGGTGGACGGGGAGGACGTCGCCGTACGGGCCCTCGGTGAAGCGGAGTCCGTGCGCCTCCCAGAAGGCGCGCCGGAAGAGCTGGTTGCGGGCGGCCGGGAGTTCGCCGCCCGGCCGCACCGCCCCCCACCAGTCGACGGTGTCGTGCCCGAGGCGCAGCACGTCGGGACGGTCGCGCGCCAGCCGTGCCGCGATCTCCGCCACGGCTCCGGGGAGGAGCAGGTCGTTCCCGTCGAGGAAGAGCAGATAGGCCCCCCGGGCCGCCGCCGCACCCGCGTCGCGGGCGGCGCCGGCGTCCCAGGACGCCGTTCCCCGGGAGCCCGTGTCCCGGGAGCCGGTGTCCCGCAAGCCGTCGGCGTCCAGAGAGCCGTCGGCGTCCCGCGGTCCGTCGGAGCATCGGGCGCCGGTACCGGTGCCGGAGGGCTCGGTGTCGCGGGGGCGGTCCGGGACCAGCACGCGCACCCGGGGGTCCCGCCCGGCGGCCTCCCGGGCGATGGCGAGGTCGGGTCCGCCGCCGGGCGCCGCGACGGCGATCAGCTCGATCTCCGGCCCGTCCTCGTCTCGCGCCTGTCCGGTCACGGACTCCAGGGCGGCCCTCAGGTACCCCTGAACGCGGTGGGCGGGCACGACGACACTGAGGAGCATGGCAGCCGAGCCTAACGGGGACCCTGCGGACGCCCCCAGCGATCTTCACCCGTTCGGGTCAGCCGCGTGACTCGGGGCGCTCCCCCGGGTTGAGCCGTGCATGAAGCCACTCCTCAGCGTCGTCGTCCCGGTGCACAACGTCGAGGACTACCTGGAGGAGTGCCTCGCCTCGCTGGCCGGACAGACCCTGAGGGACATCGAGTTCGTGCTCGTCGACGACGGTTCGACGGACGGCAGCCGCCGCATCGCCGAGGACTTCGCCGCCCGCGACGACCGCTTCCGCTGTGTCCACCAGCCCAACGCGGGCCTGAGCGCCGCCCGCAACACAGGGGTCGCCCGCACCACGGCCGGCGTCCCGTACCTCGCGTTCGCGGACAGCGACGACATCGTCGTCCCCGACGCGTACGAACGGATGGTGGCATCCCTGGAGTCGACCGGATCGGACCTGGCGACGGGCAACGTGTGGCGGCTCACCGCGCAGGGGAGGCAGCAGGCCTGGCAGTACCGCTGGCTCACCTCCGACCGCCTCCGCACGCACATCACCCGCGATGCCCGGCTGCTGGCGGACCGCGTCGCGTGGAACAAGGTGTTCCGGCGCTCCTTCTGGGACCGGCACGCCTTCACCTTCCCGGTGGGCAGGCTCTACGAGGACACCCCGGTGATGATCCCGGCGCACCACCTCGCCGGGTCGGTGGACGTGCTGCACGAGCACGTCTACCTCTGGAGGGTGCGGGAGGGGTCGATCACCCGGCGCCGCACGGACATCCGGGGTGTGCGCGACCGCATCGCGGCCTGTGAGCAGGTCAGCGCGTTCCTGGGGGCCCGTGACGCCGCACAGCGGCTGCGCTACGACATCTCGTGCCTGCGCGACGACTTCGTCTACTTCCTCGAGGCGCTGCCGATGGGCGGCCCGGCCTACCGATCGGCGTTCGTGGAGGACGCGGGCGCCTTCCTCGACCGGGCGGGCGACGCGGCCCTGGCCGGGCTCCCGGCCGAGGCACGCATCCGCTGGCGGCTGGTGCGGGAGCGCAGGACCGAGGAGCTGCTGGCGGTCCTGCAGTTCGAACGGGCCAACGGGACCGGCACGTTCAGCGTGGCGGGCCCCCCGGGACGACGGCGCGCCACGCACCCCGGGCTCCTGGGCGGTGACGGTGTCCCCACGCGCCTCGGCCGGGGCGACCTGCCCGCCGTGGCCCGCCTGGTGGAGTCCTCGTGGGGCACGGACGACCGGCTGCGGCTGCGCGGGTACGCGTACATCCGCAACCTCCCGGCCGAGACCGCCCGGCACTCGCTGAAGGCGGCCCTCGTGCGGGAGGCGGGCGGCAGGCGGCTGCGGGCCGTCCCGGTGCGTACGGTCCGCACCGACCGTGCCACCGCCGACTCCGGCCAGGAGCTGCACCGTTACGACTACGCGGGCTTCGAGATGACCCTCGACCCGGAGCGGCTGGGTGCGGGCACCTGGCTGGTCGGCGTGGTGGTGGCCGGCCACGGTGTCGTACGGCGGGCCGCGCTGCGCGCCGTGGGAGCCGCCGCGGCGCAGCCGGCCGTCCACGACCTGGGCGGGGGCCGCCGCGCGGTGCTCGCCTACCGGGACGGCCGGCTGGAACTGACCGTGACCCGGCCGCCCGCGGTGGCCTGCGCCCACGACGGCCGGCCGGGCGCCCTGGAGCTGACGGGACGGCTGCACGGGGGCGCCCGGCCCACGGCGCTCGTCCTGACCCGCGAGGGGGCGGCCCCGCACACGTGCCCGGTGAGGTGCGGTGACGGGGACGGGTTCAGCGCACGGATCCCGCTCGCGGCCCTCGCCGCGGAGCCCGCCCCGGTGTCCGGCACGGCCGGAGCCCCCGGCCCGGGGAGCGACGGCCGGTGGCGGGCCTTCCTCCTGACCGACGGTGTCCGCGTCCCGCTCGCCGCGGCCCCGGGCCTCGCCCCGCCCGCCTACGCGGACGCGGCGGGGAATCTGGTGGTGGAGGTGGCCGGCGAACCGTACGTCGACCGCGCCGGACCCGCTCCTGACGGCGGGCTGCGCATCGAGGGGACCGGGGCCGGGCCGCTCGTCCTGCGGCACGGCGTCCTCGGCGCGACGGTGGCCGTCCCCGCGGAGCGCCGGGAGGGGGGCCGCTTCACGGCCGTCCTCGCGGCGCCTCCGGAGGAAGGGGACTGGGAGGTCCTGCTGGACGGCAGGACCGTGCGGGCGGGGGCGGCGCTCGCGGCCGCCCTGCCGATGGGCGCCGCCGGAGCGCGCTTCCACCTCGACCGCCGTCACGGTGACCGGCTGACCGTGCACGGTGCGCCTCCGCTGGGCGAGGCGGAGCGGAGCGCGTACCGCCAGGGCCGGCTGCGGGCGGCGCACTACCCGGCGCAGCGCCGGCTGCCGCTGCGGGACGCCGTGCTCTACACCGGGGAGGGCTCCCCGCGCGCCGTGCACGCCGAGCTCGTGCGCCGGAGCGCCGATGCCGAGCACCTCTGGGTGACCGACGGCTCCGCCGGTGACGCCGGCCGTGTCCCGGCCACCGCCGTCCCCGTCGTGGCCCACAGCACCGCCTGGTACGAGGCGCTGGCGCGGTCCCGCCGGATCGTCGCGGCCGGCCAGCTGCCCGCGTGGTTCGAACGCCGGCCGGACCAGACGGTCGTGCAGACCTGGCACGGTGCGCCGCTCGGCCGGTTCGGCCTGGACCTCACCGGCAGTCTGTACGCCGACCACCAGGACCTCGCCACGCTGGCCCACCGCTCCGCCCAGTGGTCGGTGCTGGTCTCCCCCAGCGCCTTCGCCACCCCGCATCTCCGCCGTGCCCTGGCCTACGGCGGCGAGGTCCTGGAGGCGGGGTCCCCGGCCGACGACCTGCTCTGCTCACCGGGCCGTGACAAGGCCGCGGAGCGGGTGCGCCGCACGCTGGGCATCCCGGACGGCCATCGCGTGGTGCTGTACGCGCCGACGTACCGCGACCATCTCGCACACCCCCCGGCCACCGGGTCCGCCCCGCTGTACCGCTGGGACCCGGCGCTCGACCTGTCCGCACTGGCCCGGTCGCTGGACGGCCGCACCACCGTGCTGGTCCGCCGGCACCCACGGGTCACGGGCGGCGTACCCGCGGACCCGGCCCTGCTCGACGTCTCCGCGCACCCGGACACCACCGAGCTCCTGCTGATCGCGGACGTGCTGGTCACCGACTACTCGGGGCTGGTGTTCGGTTTCGCGCACACCGGCCGCCCGATGCTCTTCCACACCTACGACCTGGAGCACTACAGGGACACCGTGCGGGGGTTCTGCCTGGACTTCGAGACCCGGGCCCCCGGGCCGCTGCTCGTCACCACCCAGGAGGTCGCCCAGGCGCTGCGGTCCACACCGGCCTCGGCGGACCTGCACGCCGACGCGTACGAGAGCTTCCGGCAGGACCACTGCGGCCCCGCCGACGGCGGCGCGGCCCGTCGCGTCGTGGACCGGCTGCTCCGCGGGGACTCCGGCTCCCTGCGCCCCGTCAGCCCTTGAGCGCCCGTACCGCCGACGCCGCGAGGTCGTCCAGATGTCCCTTGGGCAGATCACCGCGGACCACGACGAGGCGCCAGTACAGCGGTCCGACGATGAGGTCGAGCGCCCGGTCGGGATCACTGCCCTCGGGCAGCTCGCCGCGTGCCACGGCGGCCCGGACCACGACGGCGGCCACGCCCTTCTGCGGGTCGAGCAGCGCGGCCTTGATGGCGTCGGAGATCTCCGGGTTGCGGGCCGCCTCGACCAGCAGGTCCGGGATCACCTGGGAGGCCACCGGGTGACGCAGGGCGTACGCGGCCAGCTCCAGCACGGCGCGCACGTCTCCGTGGAGCGAACCGGTCGCGGGCGCCGGCATCCCCTGCGCGGCCACAGCGGCGACCAGGTCCAGGACGAGATGCAGCTTGGACTTCCAACGTCGGTAGACCGCGGTCTTGCCCACTCCGGCGCGCCGGGCGATGCCCTCGATCGACATCCGCGCGAACCCCACGGCGGCCAGCTCCTCGAAGACGGCACCGCGGATCGCGTCGGTCACGTCCTCCCGCAGCACCGCGGCACCTGCCGGGGTGCGGCGCCCGGTTCGCCGTTCGGTGGTCATGGCCCGAATGATAGTCCGTAACGACGAAACGGTTGCGTTGCGACGCACAAACGTCCTACTGTCAGCGTTGCGACGATACGGTGCCGTCCCATCCGTGGGAGCCGTTCGCCGTGTACCCCCCGCCCCTCGTCGAAAGCGACCGTGGTGAGCCAGACAGCAGCCCCGCCGGCACCGGTGGACACCGCTTCCCCCACCCACCTCCCCGTGTACGCGCCCGGCGAGCTGGCCGCGCTCGCCGCCCGGCACGGGCTGACCGTCAGCGGGGCCCGGCCGGGGCTCGGTGCGTACGTCCGGCAGCTGTGGGGACGCAGGCACTTCATCACCGCCTTCGCCACGGCCAAGCTGACCGCCCAGTACAGCCAGGCGAAGCTCGGCCAGATCTGGCAGATCATGACCCCGCTGCTCAACGCGACGGTCTACTACTTCATCTTCGGCGTCCTGATGAACACCAAGCACGGAGTCCCCGACTACGTGCCGTTCCTCGTCACCGGGGTCTTCATCTGGACCTTCACCGCCAGCTCGATCACGGCCGGCACCCGGGCCATCAGCGGCAACACCGGAATCGTCAGGGCCCTCCACTTCCCCCGCGCGTCCCTGCCGATCGCCCTGGCCATCCAGCAGCTCCAGCAGCTCCTCTTCTCGCTGGGCGCGCTGTTCCTGATCCTGCTCGTGTTCGGCCAGTACCCGCAGCCGTCGTGGCTGCTGGCGATCCCCGCACTCACCCTCCAGGCCCTGTTCAACACGGGCATCTCGATGGTGATGGCCCGGCTGGCCGCGAAGACCCCCGACATCGCGCAGCTGACGCCGTTCATCCTGCGCACCTGGATGTACGCGTCCGGCGTCATGTGGAGCCTCGACACCCTGCTCACCGCCGACCGGGTACCGCGCCTCGTGCTGCTGGCCCTGGAGTGCAACCCGGCGGCCGTCTACATCGACCTGATGCGCTACGCCCTGATCGACAGCTTCAGCGGCACACAGCTGCCCCCGCACGTCTGGGCCATCGCCACGGCATGGGCCCTGGTCTGCGGCATCGGCGGCTTCGTCTACTTCTGGAAGGCCGAGGAGAGGTACGGACGTGGCTGACACCCCCGACACCCGTGTGCCCACCGTCGTCGTCGACGACGTCCACATCACCTACACGGTCAACGGCGCCCGCACCGGGAAGGGCAGCGCCACCTCGGCGCTGAACCGGATCGTCTCGCGCGGGCAGCCGCGGGGCGCCCGCCAGGTGCACGCGGTGAAGGGCGTCAGCTTCGCCGCGTACAAGGGCGAGGCCATCGGCCTGATCGGCTCCAACGGATCCGGCAAGTCGACGCTCCTCAAGGCCATCGCGGGACTGCTCCCCCCGTCGCAGGGCCGCGTCCACACCCAGGGCCAGCCCTCGTTGCTCGGGGTGAACGCCGCCCTGATGAGCGACCTGACCGGGGAGCGCAACGTCGTGCTCGGCGGGCTGGCCATGGGTATGACCCGTGAGCAGATCCGCGAGCGCTACCAGGACATCGTCGACTTCTCCGGCATCAACGAGAAGGGCGACTTCATCACTCTGCCGATGCGCACCTACTCCTCGGGCATGGGCGCCCGGCTGCGCTTCTCGATCGCGGCCGCCAAGAGCCATGACGTGCTGCTGATCGACGAGGCGCTCTCCACCGGCGACGCGAAGTTCCAGCGGCGCAGCAAGGACCGCATCAAGGAGCTCCGCGAGGAGGCCGGCACGGTCTTCCTGGTCAGCCACAGCAACAGGTCGATCACCGAGACCTGCGACCGGGCGATCTGGCTCGAGGCGGGCACCCTGCGGATGGACGGCCCGGCCGAGGACGTCGTGGCCGCCTACGAGGAGTTCACCGGGCCCGCGAAGGCGGGGAAGGCCGCGAAGCCCAAGAAGTGACGGCGGGGCGGCGTCCGTCTGCCGTGAAGCCGTGAAGCCGTCCGCCGGACGGGCCGCAGAGGGCCCGTCCGGCGGACGGCTTCGTCAGCGGCCCGGCCGGCCGCTCCGGATCACGCGTGCGTACGCAGCAGCGTCCGCATCGTCCTCATCGCCACCGACAGGTTCGCCAGGTCGAAGGACTCCGACCCCCGGATCTCCTCCAGGGTGGCCCGCGAACGCGCCAGGATCGCGGCGTTCTTCTCCTCCCAGGCCGTGAACCGCTGCTCCGGCGACGACGCGCCGTTGCCGACGGCGAGGACGTCCGCCGTGAGCGCGGCGTGCGCGGCGTAGAGGTCCTCGCGGATGGAGGCGCGGGCCATGGACTGCCAGCGGTCGGCCCGCGGCAGCTCGATGATCCGGTCCATCAGCTGCGTGATGCCCAGCCGGTCGGCGAGGTCGTAGTACACCTCGGCGACGGCCAGCGGGTCCTTGTCCGTCCGGTCCGCGATCGCCACGATGTCCAGCGCCGGGAAGGCGGAGGAGAAGCCGGCCACCCGCACCGCCAGCTCCTCGGGCACGCCCACCGAGGTGAGCTCGTCGAGGATCGACCGGTACCACTCGATGTCGGCACCCTTGAGCAGCTTCGGCAGCTCGTTCCAGACGCGCTCGACACCCTCGCGGAAGAACCCGATGGTCTCCGCGATCTCCACCGGCTGGGGCCGGTTGCCGAGGAGCCAGCGCGATCCGCGCTCGACCAGCCGCCGCGAGTGCAGCCGGATCCGGGTCTGCACGTCGGCGGCCACTGTGTTGTCGAGCGCCTCCACGGCGTCCCAGACGGCGGAGAGGCCGAAGATCTCACGGGCGGCGAACTGGGCCCGCACGATCTCCTCGAGCGAAGCCCCGGTCTCCTCCCGCAGCCGGTGCAGGAACGTCGAACCGCCGGTGTTCACCGTGTCGTTGACCAGCACCGTCGTGATGATCTCGCGGCGCAGCGCGTGCCCGTCGACCGCTTCGGGGAACTTCTCGCTCAGCTGCTTCGGGAAGTAGGCGTGCACCAGCCCCTGCAGATGCGCGTCGTCCGGCAGGCTGGTCGAGATCAGCTCGTCGGCCGCCGTGATCTTGGTGTAGGCGAGGAGCACGGCCAGTTCCGGCTGGCTGAGGCCCTTGCCGTGGTTCAGCAGCTCCCGGATCTGGCGGTCGTTCGGCAGGAACTCCAGCGCGCGGTCCAGGTGCCCGTCACGACCGAGCCGGCGCATGAAGCGCTGGTGGGCGTGGAGGAGCGACGGCGCCTGGGCGCAGGCGTTGGCGAGCGCGGTGTTCTGCGCGTAGTTGTTGCGCAGCACGAGCTGTCCGACTTCGTCGGTCATCTCCGCGAGCACCTTGTTGCGCTGCTTCACGGTCATGTCGCCTTCGCGGACGAGACCGTTGAGCAGGATCTTGATGTTCACCTCGTGGTCGGAGGTGTCCACACCGGCGCTGTTGTCGATCGCGTCGGTGTTGATCCGGCCGCCGGCGCGGGCGAACTCGATCCGGCCGAGCTGGGTGGCCCCGAGGTTGCCGCCCTCGCCGACGACCCGTGCCCGCAGCTCGCCGCCGTTGACCCGGATCGCGTCGTTCGCCTTGTCGCCGACGTCGGCGTTCGACTCGGACTCCGACTTGATGTACGTGCCGATGCCGCCGTTCCACACCAGGTCGACGGAGGCCTTGAGGATGTTCTGCATCAGCTCGGCGGGCGTCATCTTCGTGACCTTGGAGTCGATGCCGAGCGCCGCGCGGATCTGCGCGTTGACCGGGATCGACTTGGCGGACCGCGGGTGGATGCCACCGCCCGCGGACAGCAGCTCCTTGTCGTAGTCCGCCCAGGAGCTGCGCGGCAGGTCGAAGAGCCGGCGCCGCTCGGCGTACGAGGTGGCGGCGTCCGGGTCCGGGTCGATGAAGATGTGCCGGTGGTCGAAGGCCGCGACCAGCCGGATGTGCTCGGAGAGCAGCATCCCGTTGCCGAACACGTCACCGGACATGTCGCCGACGCCGACGACGGTGAAGTCCTCGGTCTGGGTGTCGTGGCCCAGCTCGCGGAAGTGCCGCTTCACGGACTCCCAGGCGCCGCGGGCGGTGATGCCCATGCCCTTGTGGTCGTAACCGGCGGAGCCTCCGGAGGCGAAGGCGTCGCCGAGCCAGAAGCCGTACGCGACGGCGACGTCGTTGGCGATGTCGGAGAAGCTCGCGGTCCCCTTGTCGGCAGCGACGACGAGGTAGGTGTCGTCCTCGTCGTGCCGCACGACCTCCGCGGGGTGCACGACCTCACCGGTCACCATGTTGTCGGTGATGTCGAGCAGGGCCGAGATGAAGATCTTGTAGCAGGCGATGCCCTCGGCGAGCCAGGCGTCACGGTCCACGGCCGGGTCCGGCAGCTGCTTGGCGACGAACCCGCCCTTCGCACCCACGGGCACGATCACGGTGTTCTTGACCATCTGCGCCTTGACCAGGCCGAGGATCTCCGTACGGAAGTCCTCCCGGCGGTCCGACCAGCGGAGCCCGCCGCGGGCGACCTTGCCGAAGCGCAGGTGGACGCCCTCGACGCGCGGCGAGTAGACCCAGATCTCGTACGCCGGGCGCGGCGCCGGCAGGTCCGGGATGGCCTGCGGGTCGAACTTCATCGAGACGTAGTTGTGCGGCTCGTGGTCGTCGGCCAGCTGGAAGTAGTTGGTCCGCAGCGTGGCCTTGATGACCGTGAGGAAGGACCGCAGGATCCGGTCCTCGTCGAGCGAGGCGACCTGGTCGAGGGCCCCGTCCAGCTCCTCCAGCAGCCCGTCCGTCAGCTCCGTGCCGGCCTTCTGGCGGGTCGGGGACATCCGCGCCTCGAAGAGGGAGACCAGGAGGCGGGTGGTGTGGACGTTGTTGCGGAGGGTGTCCTCCATGTAGTCCTGGCTGAAGGTCGAACCCGCCTGGCGCAGGTACTTCGCGTAGGCGCGCAGCACCATGGCCTGACGCCAGTCGAGCCCGGCGCCCAGGACCAGGGAATTGAAGCCGTCGTTCTCCGCCTCGCCGGTCCAGATGGCGGCGAACGCCTGCTGGAAGCGGTCCCGGGCGTCGTCGGCGAGGTGGTCGCCGTTGCCCGAAGCCTTCTTCGGCAGGCGCAGCCCGAAGTCGTAGATCCAGGCGTGTGTGCGGTCCGCGCAGCGCAGCTCGTACGGGCGTTCGTCGACGACCTCGACCCCGAGCCGTTGCAGCGCGGGG
The DNA here is from genome assembly GCF_042270185.1 of Streptomyces sp. NPDC055962. NCBI lineage: Bacteria > Bacillati > Actinomycetota > Actinomycetes > Kitasatosporales > Streptomycetaceae > Streptomyces > Streptomyces sp. NPDC055962. The sequence continues at coordinate 24,820 of NZ_JBHJYN010000002.1, read as the reverse complement.
AGCACCGCGGAGAGCGAGACCTGCTCGCCCGTCCGGTAGATCTTGAAGCGCCGCTCGTCGGGAGCGGCACCGACCGGCTCGTACAGGCTGAGCGCGAAGTCCTTGCGCTCGCTCTTGAGCGCTTCGAGGTGGACCAGGTCGGCCACGGCCGCGCGCGGCGAGTGGTCGGCCTTGTAGCCCTCCGGGAAGGACTGGCCGTAACGGCGCAGCAGCTCGGCGGCGCGCTCCTCACCGCACTCGGCGTTCAGCGCCTCCTGGAAGCCGTCGGCCCAGGAGCGGGCGGCCTCGACGAGGCGCGCCTCGATGCGGTCGGCGTCCGCGTCGGTGAGGTGCGACAGCTCGGTGCCCGGCGGGACCCGTACGACGAAGTGCAGACGGGAGAGGATCGACTCCGTGTTCCAGGCCGTGAAGTCGACGCTGGTGCCGCCCAGTTCCTCCTTGAGGATGTCGATCAGGCGGAGCCGCACACCGGTGGTGTAGCGGTCACGCGGCAGGTAGACGAGGGCGGAGTAGTAGCGCCCGTACTCGTCCTGTCGCAGGTAGAGCCGGAGCCGGCGGCGCTCCTGGAGGTACAGCACGGAGGTGACGATGGAGCGCAGCTGGTCGACGGGCGTCTGGAAGAGCTCGTCACGCGGGTACGTCTCCAGGATCTGGAGCAGGTCGCGGCCGTCGTGGCTGTTGGGCGTGAAGCCCGCGCCCTCCAGCACCTCGGCGACCTTGCGGCGCACCACGGGAACCCGGCGCACCGACTCGGTGTACGCGGCGGAGGAGAACAGGCCGAGGAAGCGGCGCTCACCGACGACGTTGCCCTCGGCGTCGAACTTCTTCACCCCGACGTAGTCCAGGTAGCTGGGGCGGTGCACCGTCGCCCGGCTGTTGGCCTTCGTCAGGACGAGCAGGCGGTGCTCACGCGCCTTGGCCCGGACGTCGGCGGGCAGCCGGTCGAAGGACGGGCTGACCGGGTGCGCCTCGTCCTCGCTGTGCTTGGGGTCGGAGCGCAGGATGCCGAGGCCGGTGCCGGGGACGGCCGTGAGGGCGTCGGAGTCGCGGAGCTCGTACTCCCGGTACCCGAGGAAGGTGAAGTGGTCGGCCGCGAGCCAGCGCAGCAGCTCCCGGGCCTCCTCGACCTCCTCGTCGCCCAGCTCGTCGAGCGGCTCCTCGCCGAGTTCCTCGGCGATCCGCAGGGCGGCGTCGTGCATCTTGTCCCAGTCCTCGACGGTCTCCCGTACGTCGGACAGGACGCGGAGCAGATCGGCGGTGATCTGCTTCAGGTCCGCGCGGTCGGTCTCCCGGTCGATCTCGACGTGGATCCAGGACTCGACGAGCGCGTCGTGCGGAAGCTCGGCCCGGGCCTCCTTGCCGCCGTCGCCACGCTTCGCGCCGCTGCCCCTGGCCGGGTCGTCGCCGAAGACCTCGATCAGCTTGCCGGCGACGTCACGGCGGACGATGACCTGCGGGTGGATCACGAGGTGGATGCCGCGGCCCTGCCGGGACAGCTCGTTGGTGACCGAGTCGACGAGGAAGGGCATGTCGTCGGTGACGACCTCGACGACGGAGTGGCTGCTGGTCCAGCCGTTCTCCTCGACGGTCGGGGTGTGCACCCGGACGTTCGCGGTGCCCTGCGGGCGGTTCTCGGCCAGCCGGTAGTGGGAGGAGGCGGTCCCGAAGACGTCGACCGGGTCGCGGTCCTTCACGTCCTCCGGAGCGGTGTGCAGGTAGTAGCGCTGGAGATAGGCGAGGAGCATGTCATGGCCCGGCCGCCCGTCCCGGCCGGCCTCGGTGCCGTCCTCCGCGCCGGTGCCGGTGCCTTCGGCGAGGTGCACCCGGAGGCCGCCACCCGGGCCGCCGACACCACCGCCCGGACTGTTGTCAGCTACCCGGGCCGCCCGTGCGAGCAGCTCGGCCTTGGCTTCGTCCAGCTTGGTCTGCATGTCCTCTGGCTCCTGTCGCGCGCCGTTGCGTGACGTAGGTGTAAAAGGCGACGTACCGCCACGACGCGGGGTTTCCGGTCTGGTTCGACGCTATGCCGCCTGGGGAGATACCCGGGGCCATATCGGCCATTTTCGGCAGACGGCCCGGGATGCGGAGATCACGCATCGCCCGGGTGCTGTGGCACTCCGGGCGCAGGCCGGGGGCTTCGCTGCCCCCGAGGCGTATCGCGCTGATCACCGCACCAGGCTATCCCCCCTGCACCCACAACCGTCATGAGCCGCATATGTACAAAAGAAGGCCTCGAACTTTGACACTCTGGACATCGCACAGGATCGTTCCCGCACGTAAGGACACACACCCGGGCAGGCGCGCTCGCGGACCGCCCGGTGCGGGCCCGGCCGAACGGTGCGCCGTAGCCCGGTGCGGGGCTCTGCCGGCCGGTGCGGTGCCGCCCGGTGCGGGGCTCAGTCAGCCATCAGTTCGGCCAGCGCGACGGCTTCGGCCAGGGTGTCGACCACGGGCACACCCGCCGTCTCCAAGCTGCTGCGGCTGTGCGAACCACCGGTGTAGAGCACGGCGCGCGCCCCCACGTGGGCGGCCGCCACGGCGTCGTCCACCGCGTCACCGATGACCACGGCGGACTCGGGGGCGATGCCTCCGAGCACCTCGAAGTGGCGCGCCATGTGCTGCGCCTTGCTGCCGCCGGAGGGGCCGGTACGGCCGTCGACCCGGACGAAGTGGCGCTCGATGCCGAAGCCTCGCACCACCGGGACCAGGTGCTCGTGACCGTACATGCTCAGCAGCGACTGGCTGCGGCCCCCGGTGCTCCACCGGACCAGCAGCTCCTCGGCGCCCTCGGTCAGACCGCAGGCCGCCCGCTGCTCGGTGTAGTGGCGGTGGAAGAGGCCGTCCATCCGCTCCCACTCGGCGGGGGTGGGGAGCCTGCCCATGAGCCGCTCGTAGAACGTGGGTATCGGCACGCAGTACGTCTCGCGGTACTGCTCCAGGGTGAGCGGTGCCAGGTCGACCTCCGCGAACGCGGCGTTCGTCGCGCCGAGGACCGCGGTGATGTCGTCGAGCAGTGTGCCGTTCCAGTCCCAGACCAGATGTGTGCGGTGCTTCCCCGATGTCGCCATGGAGAAAAAATACCCGCCCGGTACGACAGTCACCCGGGCGGTCGCCGCGGGCGGTCACCCGGGCACGGGACTCAGCCGATCAGCCCGGGGATCTCCTGGATCCCGAACCAGAGGAGCTCGTGGTCCTCCGCGCCGTCCACGGTGAACAGGGCGTCGTCGTCACCGGCGTCCGCTGCCCCCAGCGCGGCGGCCGCCGCGGTGACGTCCTTCTCGGCGTCGTCGGCGTCCACGTGCACGGCCGCGGCCTTCGAAAGCGCCACCGCATCCGCGATCCGCACCTCACCGAGGGAGGACGCGTCCAGGATCTGGTCCGGATCGGCGACAGCCGCCCCGTCCGGCACGTCGAGAGCGACGACGACCCGGCGCCGGGTCTCGTCCGGCCTGCCCGCGATCAGCCGCAGCGACGCGGAGGCCGCCCGGTTGAGCGCCGCGTACTCCAGTTCCTCGATGTCGTCGGAGACGTACCACTCACGCAGGCCGGGCGTCACGGCGTAGGCGGTGAGCGGCCCCGGTCCGACCTCGCCCGCCGCGTGCGCCGCGGCGAGACCGGAGAGGGTCAGAGGGACGTACACACGCATGGCTGACCGCTTTCGTAGTCGATGACGCCCTCAGGATACGTGCGACGTCCCCCTTCGGGGTCGCTCGTCCGGCCCGGTCCGTCCACCGCGCGACGGCCGTCACCCCCGCCCCCGCCTTGCGGCACCGGGCCCGCCACCCGGATAGGTGATCCCGCCCGCCGCCCCGGTCGGCCCTCCCGCCGGTTGCGGGGCCGGTGACCGGCCCCGTAGAAGATCCCCAGCAGAAGTTACCGCCCGGTACTCACCGGGCTCCGGACAGCAGCCACGGGGGCTACGAGCATGAGCACGGACAGGACGAGGCCGGCCGGACGACGCGACCGCACCAGGCCGGGGACCGTACCGACGCAACGGCCCCGGAGGCCGCTGCGCCCGCACCAGTGGTTCGCCGAACGCCTGCTCGCGGTGCTCAGCGGCCAGCGCCCGGTGCACTGGATGCTCGGCCACACGATCGGCGAGGCCTACGACCAGCTCGCCGAACTCGCCCCGGACGCCCCGCTCGGCGCGGGCTCCAGGCGTCCGGTCGTACGCACCTGCCACGGCAGCCGCCCCGCCACGGGCGTGGTCGAGGCCTTCGCCAGCATCGCCACGGGCGAGCAGGTCCGCGCCATGGCCTTCCGCCTGGAACAGGGCGCCGACCTCCGGTGGCGGTGCGCCGCGATCGATCTGGGCGGCGAACGCCTCCCCGCGGTCCGGTAGCGGAACCGCACCGGCCGCCGGCAGGGGCGGGGCCGCGCCGGCCGCCGGTGCGAGCGTGGCGATCGAGGGCATACCCGCCGAAGCCGCACAGAGGCGTTGGCAGCCCTCGGGCGCCCTCCCCGCCCCTCGGTGTCCACCGGGCCGCCCCGGGCGCGGAGAGGCCCGGGAAAACGGCCTGGCCCGGACACCGAGCGGTGTCCGGGCCAGGCCGGTCTGTCCTCTGCTGCGCGCGCTACTTCTTGCGGCGGCGGCCACCCGTGCTCTTCTGCGCCTTACGGCGCTCCGCACGCGTCATGCCGTCGCCCTCGGACCGGGCACCGTCGTCGTTCGAGAAGTCGCCCTCGACGACGCCGCCCTCCCCGTCCACCGTGGGAGCGGAGAAGTGGAGCCGGTCCGGACGCTGCGGCGCGTCCAGGCCCTTGGCGCGGATCTCGGGGCGGGCCGCCCCGGCGGCCACCGGCGCGTCCTGCTTGTCGAGGGAGGTGCCCTCCTGCACCGGAACCTCCTCGACCTGCTGCTCGACCTGGACCTCCAGGTTGAACAGGTAGCCGACGGACTCCTCCTTGATGCCCTCCATCATGGCGTTGAACATGTCGAAGCCCTCGCGCTGGTACTCGACCAGCGGGTCCTTCTGCGCCATGGCCCGCAGGCCGATGCCCTCCTGGAGGTAGTCCATCTCGTAGAGGTGCTCACGCCACTTGCGGTCCAGGACGGACAGCACCACGCGCCGCTCCAGCTCGCGCATGATGTCCGAGCCGAGCGTCTTCTCGCGCTCCGCGTACTGCTCGTGGATGTCGTCCTTCACCGACTCGGCGATGAAGTCCGCGGTCACCCCGGCCAGGTCGCCCGCGGCCTCCTCGAGCTCCTCGACCGTGACCTTCACCGGGTAGAGCTGCTTGAACGCGCCCCACAGCCGGTCGAGGTCCCACTCCTCGGCGAAGCCCTCCGCCGTCTCCTGGCGGATGTAGTCGTCGATCGTGTCGTCCATGAAGTGGCGGATCTGGTCCTGGAGGTCCTCGCCCTCCAGGACGCGGCGGCGCTCGCCGTAGATGACCTCGCGCTGCCGGTTGAGCACCTCGTCGTACTTCAGGACGTTCTTACGCGTCTCGAAGTTCTGCTGCTCCACCTGCGACTGCGCGGACGCGATCGCCCGGGTCACCATCTTGTTCTCGATGGGGACGTCGTCGGGGACGTTCGCCATCGACATGACGCGCTCGACCATCTGGGCCTTGAACAGGCGCATCAGGTCGTCACCCAGCGACAGGTAGAACCGGGACTCGCCCGGGTCGCCCTGACGGCCGGAACGGCCGCGCAGCTGGTTGTCGATGCGCCGCGACTCGTGCCGCTCGGTGCCCAGCACGTACAGCCCGCCGAGCTCCTTGACCTCTTCGAACTCCGCCTTCACGGCCTGCTCGGCCTTCTCCAGCGCGGCGGGCAGGGCGGCCGCCCACTGCTCGACGTGCTCCACGGGGTCGAGACCGCGCTGGCGCAGCTCCGCCTCCGCGAGGTCGTCGGGGTTGCCGCCGAGCTTGATGTCCGTGCCTCGGCCGGCCATGTTCGTGGCGACCGTGACCGCGCCCTTGCGCCCGGCCTGGGCGACGATCGTCGCCTCACGGTCGTGCTGCTTGGCGTTGAGGACCTCGTGCTGGACACCGCGCTTCGAGAGCTGCTGCGAGAGGTACTCGGACTTCTCGACGGAGGTCGTGCCGACCAGGATCGGCTGCCCCTTCTCGTGCTTCTCGGCGATGTCGTCGACGACGGCGGCGAACTTCGCGACCTCCGTGCGGTAGATCAGGTCCGACTGGTCGGCGCGGACCATCGGCCGGTTCGTCGGGATCGGCACGACGCCGAGCTTGTAGATCTGGTGGAACTCCGCGGCCTCGGTCATCGCCGTACCGGTCATGCCGGAGAGCTTGCCGTACAGGCGGAAGAAGTTCTGCAGGGTGATCGTGGCGAGCGTCTGGTTCTCGTCCTTGATGTCCACCCCTTCCTTCGCCTCGATGGCCTGGTGCATGCCCTCGTTGTAACGGCGGCCGGCGAGGATACGGCCGGTGTGCTCGTCGACGATCATGACTTCGCCGTCGATGACGACGTAGTCCTTGTCCTTCTTGAAGAGTTCCTTGGCCTTGATCGCGTTGTTGAGGTACCCGACGAGCGGGGTGTTCACCGACTCGTAGAGGTTGTCGATCCCCAGCCAGTCCTCGACCTTGGCGACACCGGGCTCGTGGATGGCCACGGTCCGCTTCTTCTCGTCGACCTCGTAGTCGCCGGTCTCCTCGATGCCCTTCAGCGGGTTGCCCGCCTCACCCCTGGTGAGACGCGTGACCAGCTTGGCGAAGTCGCCGTACCACTTGGTGGCCTGGTCCGCCGGCCCGGAGATGATCAGCGGGGTACGGGCCTCGTCGACGAGGATCGAGTCGACCTCGTCGACGATGGCGAAGTTGTGGCCGCGCTGGACGAGCTCGTCCTGGGACCACGCCATGTTGTCGCGGAGGTAGTCGAAGCCGAACTCGTTGTTCGTGCCGTACGTGATGTCGCAGGCGTACTGCTCACGGCGCTGGGCCGGAGTCATGTTGGCGATGATGCAGCCGACCTCGAGGCCGAGGAACTTGTGCACCCGGCCCATCATCTCGGAGTCGCGCTCGGCCAGGTAGTCGTTGACCGTGATCAGGTGCACGCCCTTGCCGGAGAGCGCGTTGAGATACGCGGGCAGGGTACCGACGAGGGTCTTGCCCTCACCGGTCTTCATCTCGGCGACGTAGCCGAGGTGCAGGGCGGCACCGCCCATCATCTGGACGTCGTAGTGGCGCTGTCCGAGGACACGCTTCGCGGCCTCACGGACGGTCGCGAATGCTTCGGGAAGCAGGTCGTCCAGGCTCTCGCCGTCCGCGTACCGTTCCTTGTACTCGTCGGTGAGCGCCCGCAGCTCGGCGTCGGAGAGGTTGACGAAGTCCTCTTCGATGGAGCTGACCTGGTCCGCGATGCGGTGCAGTTTGCGCAGGATCTTGCCTTCGCCTGCACGCATGAGCTTGTTGAAGACGGACACTGAGGCTGGTCTCCTTGCCGGTCGGGCCTGGCACTGGGTCGTGTGATGGACTCTGGCGCGGGCACGGCAGGTGGGCCCCACCGCAACGGCCATCGTAAGCGAGGACCCCGCCACGCCGGGAGGGCTGCTGCCGCGTTCTCCCCGCCGCACCCTTCCAGGACAACGCCCGGGAGGGACGGAAGGTGCCGGGAAGCACCGAAAAGTGCTCGCATCCAGGGCTCCGCATCACCAGAATTCCCGCATGGAACCCACCACCCTCACCACGGAACGCCTGCTCATGCGGCCGTTCGCGCCGGAGGACACGGATGCGGCGTACACGGCCTGCCAGGATCCCGAGATCCAGCGCTGGACAGTTGTGCCGTCTCCGTACACACGTGCCGACGCGGAGCTCTTCACCGGAAAGCTGTCACCCTCGGGCTGGCAGGACGACACGATGTACAACTTCGCGGTGCTGCTGCGGGACGGCGGGCCGCTCGTCGGCGCACTCGGCGTCAACCGCTGCGCCCTCCCCGGCACCTACGAGATCGGCTTCTGGACGGCGCGCGAGCACCGCGGCTCGGGTTACACGACGGAGGCCGTGCTCGCGGCCGCCCGCTGGGCGTTCACCGGCCTCGCCGCGGACCGCCTGGAGTGGCGGGCGGAGATCGGCAACACACCGTCCCGGGCGGTCGCCCTCCGTGCCGGGTTCCGCATGGAGGGCGACCAGCGGTCGGCGCTCTTCAACAAGGGGATACGGCGTGACACCTGGAGCGGGGCGCTGCTCCCCGCCGATCTGGGCCTGCCCGGCACCCACCCCCATCGGCCGGCCTCCGATGTCGGTGGGGCGCTCTAGAGTTCGGCGCATGACGTCTGTGCCGCAGCCCGTTCTGGAACTCTCCGCCGACCAGGCACGCCGGATCGCCTTGCGCGCCCAGGGCCTCCTGGGTGCCCCGGACCGACGGGCCGGGGTCCACGGAGTGCTGCGCCGGCTCGGCGCGGTCCAGCTCGACACCATCTCCGTCCTGGCCAGATCCCACGAGCTCGTGCCGTACGCGCGCCTCGGCGCACTCGGCCGCCGCACGGTCGACGAGGCGTACTGGTCGGGGGGCCGCTCCTTCGAGTACTGGTCGCACGCCGCCTGCATCCTGCCGGTCGAGGAGTGGCCGCACTTCGCGTTCCGGCGCCGCGCCTACCGCTCCCGGCCGCACTGGAACCACGACCTGCCCGACGGCACCTACGAGACGGTGATCAAGCAGCTGCGCGCCGAGGGCCCGCTGACGGCGACGGAGCTGGGCGGCGCGAAGAACGGCGGCGAGTGGTGGGACTGGTCCGCCTCCAAGGTCGCCGTCGAGCGTGCCCTGATGTACGGCGAGGTGGTGTGCACCGAGCGGCGCGGCTGGAAGCGGGTCTACGACCTGGCCGAACGCGCCATCCCGGACGCCGTGCTCCACGACGACCTGGACGACGCGGAGTGCCTGCGCCGGCTGGTCGCCCTGGCGGGCAGGTCGCTGGGAGTCGGCACCCGGGCGGACATCGCCGACTACCACCGGCTCAAGGCCGAGCAGTTCGACGCCGTCGTCGCGGACTCGGGGCTCGTTCCCGTGTCGGTGCGGGGCTGGGCGAAGCAGGCATGGGCGGACCCCGAGGCCCTGGCCTCGGAGCCGCGCGGACGGCACCGCACGACGCTGCTGTCCCCCTTCGACTCGTTGATCTGGGAGCGGGCGCGCACGGAGCGGATCTTCGGTTTCACCCATCGCCTGGAGGCCTATGTGCCCCGGCCCAAGCGGATCCACGGCTACTTCGCGATGCCTCTGCTGGCGGGCGGCATGCTGCGTGGGCGGGTCGATCCGGGCAGGGAGGGGACCACCCTGGTCGCCCGCCAGGTGTCGCTGGACGGCGCGAAGGCGGTTGCGCCGATGGCCGCGGCCCTGGTGGAGGCGGCGTCCTGGGTCGGCTGCACCGATGTGCGGCTGGAGCGCGTCGACGCACCCGAGCTGCGCGAGCCGCTCATGGCCGAGATCGCCCACGCCCTCGCCTGAGGCGACTCGCGCGCCGGTCCGGCCTGGCAGGGGCCTACTGCCCGCCCAGGCGGAGCACGGCGATCACGTACAGGGTCACGGACACCGTCTGCAGAAAGAAGGCGAGGATCGTGTGCCCGGCCGGCCCCTGCCCCGGGGCGAGGCCCAGATGGACCCGGGCCGCCCTGCTGACCCGGGGCGCGGGGATGCCTCGCGCGGCGTTCGCCTCCGCCTTCTCGACCGCCCGGCGCAGCTTCTTGAGGCTCCTTGGCGTCGTCACTCCCAGGCGCACGCCATGGGCGTCACGCACGAGCAGGATCCGGTGCGCACCGCCGTACGAGAAGGCCGTCACCAGCCGGACGCCGGTGAGCCGGTCGAGATCGACGGACCGCTCTCCGGTCAGGGTGCGCGCGGTCAGGTGCGACGACGTGTGCCGGAACGGTGCCTGTTCCTCGCACAACGCGGGCAGAAGGACGAAGACGATCACGGACAGGAGGCCGAGCACGAGAGGCGTGCCTTCGGGGAGCACCCCCGCCCCGGCCAAGGCGCGGCCGCCGAACGGCAGCAGAAGGACAGCCACCGCCAGGCCCGATCCCCAGCGTGCCCGCGCCACCGCACGAGAACGCTCCACGCCGCTGATCTCGGTCGCCACCGCCGACCCCCCGGGTGCTTTCGGGCTCTTCCCGTTCTCCACACTTCTCCGCGGTTCTCCGCGGTGCTCTGCGGTGCTCTGCGGTTCTTGCGGAAGGGTGCCCGCGTCCGCCGTCCGCTACCGGATCTCGAGGATCTTCTCCCGCATGGCATAGACCACGGCTTCCATCCGCGAGTGCAGCTGGAGCTTCTCCAGGATATTGCGGACGTGGTTCTTCACCGTGTTCTCGGAGATGAACAATTCCTTGGCGATATCACGGTTGTTCATGCCCGTGGCCACGAGCTTGAGCACTTCCAGCTCCCGCTCGGTGAGTCGCGGCGCGGGGACGAGCCGTCGCTCGTCGGTGCGCTGGATCATCGACTTGAACTCGGTGAGCAGTTTGGAGGCCATCGACGGACTGATCTGGGACTGTCCGTCCGCGACCGCGCGAATGGCGGTGGCCACCTCGTCGGTCGAGATCTCCTTGAGCAGGTAGCCGGTGGCGCCGGCCTTGATCGCCTCGTAGAGGTCCGCCTCCTCGTCGCTGATCGTCAGCATGATGATCTTCGCACTGGGGGCCACCTCCTTGATGGAGGTGCAGGCCTCGATGCCGCCGCGCTTGGGCATCCGCACGTCCATCAGCACGATGTCGGGCAGCAGGTCGGCGGCCTTGTCGACCGCCTCCGCCCCGTCCCCCGCCTCGCCGACGACCTGGATGTCCTCCTCCTGCGCGAGGACGATCTCCAGACCTCTGCGGAAGAGCGCGTGGTCGTCCACCACGAGGACCCTGATGGGCTCCTTGCGGGAATCACCGTCGTCCGCGACGGAATCCGCACCGGCGGCGCTGCCGGCATCGTTCGTCCCGCGCACGGGTCCGAAGGTGTCCGCCATCGTTCCTCCCCCTGAAGGCCACTGCCTGCGGTCACAGGCGGTCCGCCAACGGCAGCGCACAGAGCGCTGATTGGCCTGGGACGCCATGCTTTCATGCCCGGCCGCCGGAGCGGTCCCCCTGTGGTCGCACGTGGTGCCCCCGGACGCGTGCAGACGCTTCCGGGGGCACCACGTATCGGCTGTGAGCGGTGGTGTCAGCCGCCGAGCGCACCGCCCGCGCCGCCCGCCTCGTCGGAGGCCAGCGGGTCGGTCCTCAGGTGGATGACACCGTAGTCGTAGGCGTGCCGCCGGTAGACGACACTGGGCTCCTTGGTCTCGGAGTCGACGAACAGATAGAAGTCGTGACCGACCAGCTCCATCTCGTAGAGCGCCTGGTCGAGCGTCATCGGTGCTGCGACGTGCGTCTTCTCGCGCATCACGAGCGGTCCTTCGCCCTGCACCTCCAGCGAGCCGATCCTCGTGGTGGGCACGGCGGGCGCCGGCTCGTCGGGGATCAGTTCGCCGTCCCCGTTGAACGAGGCCGCGTCCGGCACGACCTCTCCGACCTCGGCCGCGGACAGCCGGCCGCTGCCACGCCTGCTGTAGCGCTTGTCGTGCTCCTTGCGCAGCTGCGTGTCGAGCTTGTCGGTGGCCAGGTCCAGCGCTGCGTACGGGTCGCCTGCCGCCGCTTCCGCCCGGATGACCGGCCCACGCGAGCGGAGCGTGATCTCCACCCTTGCCGCACGGTCGGCCTGACGGGGATTCGGCTCCTTGGACACCTCGACGTCGAGGCTGATCACCTTGCCGTCGAACTTCTGGATCTTGTCCAGCTTCAGCTTCTCGGCCACGTGCTTGCGGAACCGCTCGGGCACCTCGGTCTTGCGGCCCTTGACGACGATGTCCACGCAGAACTCCGTTCCCGGATCGCTCCGCTTCGGCGGCGGAGCATCTCCCTTTTGCACCAGGCCCCGGTGATCGCCGGAGCCGCGGACTCGGTGGCTGTCACCTCCTCCTCCCCCGTCGGCAGGGTCTCCATCCCACCGATTTCCATGCTTCTGGCTTGCTGGTGAGTTACCTGCCCGAAACCTGGTGGCGCATTCGTCGAGGTACGGAATTCACCGTCCCTCACAACCGAACATAGCCTGCCCACCGCCGTGTCGGCACCCGCTACTCACGCGTACCTCCGATCGGGCCGCTTTACCCACTCACTACCTGCAACGATGCAAGTTATTTGTCAGTTCCGGTTTAATTCGAAAGCAGACGGAGAAGCTGCGACAACCGCTGCGCGCAGGGGCTCCGCCGTGCTGCCGTCGGCACGGTCCGCCCCCCGCACGGCACGTACCGCGCGGGCCGCCTCGGCCAGTGAGGACCCGGTCGTCAGCACGTCGTCCACCAGCACGATCCGGGCCCCCTGGAGCAGCCTCCGGCCGCCGTCGGCCACGGCCAGCGCGCCGGCGAGGTTCGCGTGCCGCTCCCCGGCCTTCAGCCCCGCCTGATCGGCCACGGCGCGCCGCTGTCCCAGCACCGCGAGCACCCGGGCCGCCACGCCCCCGCGCCGCAGCGCGGCCGCGGCCGCGAGAGCGATCCTGCGCGCGGGGTCGTGTCCGCGCGCAGCCGTGGCCCGCGGCGACGACGGGACGGGGACGAGCAGCAGAGGCCCCGCGTCCCCCACGTGCCCCGCTCCGGCCCGCACAGCCGCCGCCAGCGCCCCGCCGAGTGCCCCGGCCAGGCCGAGTGCCCCTCGCTCCTTGTGGGCCAGCAGCGTCGCGCGTACGGCGTTCTCGTAGGGGGCCGCCGCGTGGACCATGGGCAGACCCGCGGGCTCGGGCACCGGTCTCACCCTCCGGGGCACGGCGGCCAGCGCGCCGGCGCACTCCTCGCACAGCTCCGTCCGCGGCCTGCCGCAGCCTCCACAGGCCACCGGCAGCACCAGTCCGGCGATCTCCCGCCACCAACTCCGCACAACCCCACTGTGCCGGGGCTGCGGAGACCCGGCCACCCCTGTGGAAAACCCCCTGCGGACCACCGGGCACGTCCCCGGGCGCACCCGTGGACCACCGGGCACGTCCCCGGGCGGAGCCCCCGCTCAGCCCGGGTAGACCAGCGAGGAGCCCTCCTTGAGAACCGTCTGCCAGTTGTCTCCCGGCGACAGCTTCACTATCCCGTCGCTCTCGGTGTCGGCCATCAGCGGCAGTTGCTCGTCGTCGGCGGCGGCGACCGTCGTCACCTGGTTCACACCGGGCAGAACGCCGGAGGACGACGTCGACCCGTCGGCCTGCACGTAACGCACCTGCTGCACACCGCCCTCCTCCTTGCCGACCACCACGAGCCGGCTGCGACCGGACCAGGAAACGGCCGTCACATCGGCGAGTTGCGGGGCGGCCTGGCGCAGGTCCTCGACCGACACCTGCTCGGCATCGCCCGAACCGTGCCGCTCGACCCGGCCGATGCTCAGCGTCGTGTGCCCGTCCCTGGACACCTGCAGGGCGATCCGGACCCCGTCGGCCGACATCCGCAGCCCCTCGATCCGTCCGCCGTCCAGACCGGGTACCGAGACCTCCTGCGGCTCCCCCGCGCCGTCCACGAGACGCAGCAGCCGGGGATCCGCCGGGTCACGGTCGGCGACCCACAGATCACCCCTGCCGTCCCAGCTCGGAGCGGACAGCCGGTCGGAAGGCTTCTTCGCGCGGCTGGTCACCACGGGTGCGGCGGGCTCGCTCTCCTCGGTGAGGGAGGAGACGTACAGATGCTGCTGGTTCGCCGAGACCGCGGCGGCCTGCTCCTCGTCGCGGGCCACACCGACGGCGCTCATGGCCACCGGCCCACTGCCCAGCGGACCGGTCACCGGCTCGGGTTCCCCACTGCCCTTGCTGCTTCCGGGGATGCGCTGCACATGCCCCTTGTCGTCGACGAAGTACTGGCTGTCGGGACCGGCGGAACCGTCGTCCGAAGCGAATTCCTCCGCCTCGTCGGCCCCCAGCGAGCACAGCGGACCCCGCGCGCCCTGCAGCTCGACCTGTCCCACCCGGGCGGACGTGAGGTCCCGCAGGGTGAAGAGCACCTGGGCCGCCATCATCCGGCAGGCCTCCTGCCCCACCCGGTCGGCCTTCTTGTTGAGCGGCACCTTCAGGACGTTCTGGTCGTCCGTCGTCAGGGAGGTGACCCCTGGCTTCAGCGCCGTACCGGCGGGGAAGCGCGAATCGACCACCGGCCGCAGCCAGTTCGACGGGCCTTCCAGCAGCGTCCGTACCGTCTGGGTGGCCGTGTCCATCCGCGTCACGGGATCCGTACGGTTCCGGACGTAGACGGGGTCGGCGACCAGCGCGGACGCGTCGTCGGCACGCCCGGCGGCGAAGTAGTACTTGTTCACGGAGCGGTAGAGACGCTTGAAGTCGGACTGTCCGAGCACCAGCCCGTCGGGCACGATGTCGATGCGCCACTCCTGCTTGCCGTCCGCCCCCTTCTCCTTGACCAGGTGGAGCATCTGGGAGTACTCCGACGGGGCCAGCGGCTGGTACGAACTCTGCGCGTCGACCGCCGCCACCTGTTCGCCGGTCAGGGTGTAGGTGGTCTCGGCGGACCTGCGTTCCTTGTCGTGGATCGTGGGTCCGTTGCGGTTGGGCGCCTTCGCGAGCACCGTGGTGCCCTGGCCCGGCTGCCAGGTGCGCGCGGCCTCCGCGGTCAGATACGTGCGCGTGGTCCGGAAGTCGGGGTCGTCGCTGGTCATGGACTCCAGGAAGCCGTCGACGACCTCGATGGGCGCGGCGCCCTCCCTCGGCGGCACGGCGTACACCTGCACCTGTGAATCACCCGGCTGCGAGGCGTCGACCGGCTTCACGTCGCCGGTGACCGGCATCGCCCCGCACCCGGCGAGCACCACCGCGCCGCATCCGATCAGCGCGGACAGCCGCACCGCCCGGCCATGACCGCCCCGACGGCGTTCACTGTCCACGAGTCGTGTCCTCCTGCTGCGGATCCTGCGTCTCCGGGTCGGCGCCCCCGCCCGGGCGGTCCCCGGCCGGACGCGACACCACACGTGCTCCGTTGCCCGGCAGCGCCGCCGGATGGACCGATGCCGGTGTACGCGCCGCGGCCTGGTTGTGCGCCGGCACCTTCAGATGCGAGTGCGCCGCTGAACCGGTCTGGTTCGGTACGGATGCGCGCCGGCTGTCGGTGGGCCGGGCCGCCTCCGCCCGCTCGCGTTCCTCCCGGTTGCGCCGTGAGTCCTCCGGCTCCAGCGGTATCGGCGACCCGCGCAGGGGCTCGTCGGCCGTGCGCGGCAGCGTCAGCCGGAACTGCGAGCCCCCACCGGGTTCGCCCCAGGCCTGCAGCCAGCCGCCGTGCAGCCGGGCGTCCTCGACGGCGATCGACAGTCCGAGCCCGGTGCCACCGGTGGTGCGGGCACGCGCCGGGTCCGCCCGCCAGAAGCGGTTGAAGACCCGGGTCGCCTCGCCCGGCTTGAGTCCCACCCCGTAGTCCCTGACCGCGACGGCCACGGCACCCTGGGCGACGCCCATGTGCACGATGACGTCCCGGCCCTCGCCGTGCTCGACGGCGTTGACGACGAGATTGCGCAGGACCCGCTCGACCCGGCGCGCGTCGGCCTCCGCGACCACGGGCTGTTCGTCGCCCACCACCCGGATCCGGGTGCCCTTGCGCTCCGCCAGGGGCTCGGCGCCGCCGATCACCCGGTGGACGACCGTACGCAGATCTATCGGTTCGGCCTCCAGCGCCGCGGCGCCCGCGTCGAACCTGCTGATCTCCAGCAGGTCGGACAGCAGCGACTCGAAACGGTCGAGCTGGTCGCCCAGCAGTTCCGCGGAACGGGCCGTGACCGGGTCGAAGTCGACCCGGGCCTCGTGGATGACGTCGGCCGCCATGCGCACGGTGGTCAGGGGGGTGCGCAGTTCGTGGCTGACGTCCGAGACGAAACGCCGCTGCATGCGGGAGAGCTCCTCCAGCTGCTGGATCTTCAGCTGCAGGTTCTGCGCCATCTTGTTGAAGGCCTCGCCCAGGCGGGCGATGTCGTCCTCACCGGTGACCTTCATCCGCTCCTGGAGCCGGCCCGCGGAGAGCCTCTCGGCGATCCCCGCCGCCATCCGTACGGGCGTGACGACCTGGCGCACCACGAACCAGGCGATGGCGCCGAGCAGCACGACCACGAACAGACCCGCCGTGGCCAGTGTCGTCGTGACCAGGGTGAGCGACTTCTCCTCCTGCGTGAGCGGGAAGAGGTAGTACAGCTCGTACGGATTGTGGTCGACGTCGTAGAGCCGCTTGCCCACGACCAGCCCGGGCTCGGGATCCTTGCCGTAGGAGTACCGGATCAACGAGTACGTCTGGAAGGCGCCGGCACCTTCGCCGACGTCGTCCCTCAGCCTCTGCGGAATGCTCGAGGCCTCCACGCTGCCCGAGCCCCGCGGGGCGCGGCTGGTGCCCTGACCCACGGAGTCGGGGCTGAGCGCCACCACGTTGAAGGCGTTCGCCCCACCGCTGGCGAGCTGGTCGACGAGCTCGGTGCGCCAGGAGGTGTTGGCCGTCATGCCGTCGGCGCCCTCCTCGGTCTGGTCCCCGGGGACCAGCGGTGCGTTCGCGTTCGCCTGAGCCGCCGCGAAACCGCCGGCCGCCTGGGTCTGTGCGGCCTTCCCCTTCGCCTCGAGCAGGCCGTTGCGCACCTGTCCGATCACGACGAAGCCCAGCAGCAGCACCACGCCGATCGACATCAGCAGCGTCCCCGCCACGACGCGCAGCTGCAGATTCCGCCGCCACAGCCGGACAGCGGGCAGCAGCGGCCCTCGGATCCACCGCATCAGGAGCCGCGGCACGGGGCCGCCGGGCGTCCGGTCGTGGAACAACCGGCCGCCCCGCAGCACACGGCCGAAACGGGGAGCCCTCCGTGCCGGACCGGCAGCCCGCTCCGGACGGACCCCGGACCCCCCGGGTGGCGGAGCAGCGCTGCCCAGGGT
The DNA here is from genome assembly GCF_042270185.1 of Streptomyces sp. NPDC055962. Lineage (NCBI taxonomy): Bacteria > Bacillati > Actinomycetota > Actinomycetes > Kitasatosporales > Streptomycetaceae > Streptomyces > Streptomyces sp. NPDC055962. The sequence continues at coordinate 7,968 of NZ_JBHJYN010000002.1, read as the reverse complement.
CATGTCAGCTCGGTCCGGCCTTGTAACCGACACCGCGGACGGTCACGACGATCTCCGGCCGCTCCGGGTCCTTCTCCACCTTCGAGCGAAGCCGCTGGACGTGGACGTTCACCAGACGGGTGTCGGCGGCGTGACGGTAGCCCCACACCTGCTCGAGCAGTACCTCACGGGTGAAGACCTGCCACGGCTTGCGCGCGAGCGCGACCAGCAGGTCGAACTCCAGCGGGGTGAGGGCGATGGACTGCCCCTCCCGCTTCACCGAGTGGCCCGCCACGTCGATGACCAGGTCACCGATGGTGAGCTGCTCCGGCGCGGGCTCTTCGGACCTCCGCAGACGCGCCCTGATCCGGGCCACCAACTCCTTCGGTTTGAACGGCTTGACGATGTAGTCGTCGGCCCCGGACTCCAGGCCCACCACCACATCCACCGTGTCGCTCTTGGCAGTGAGCATGACGATCGGCACACCTGACTCGGCCCTGATCAGCCGGCAGACCTCGATGCCGTCCCGTCCGGGCAGCATGAGGTCCAGCAGCACCAGGTCCGGCTTGGCCTCACGAAATGCAGCCAGTGCCTTGTCGCCGTCCGCTACGAACGACGGCTCGAAACCTTCTCCACGCAGCACGATGCCGAGCATCTCGGCCAGTGCGGTGTCGTCGTCGACGACAAGGACGCGTCCCTTCATAAACGACATCATCCCATTAGCTAATCGTTACCTGCGATGACCTGGCACACAGCTCTGCCAGTCCGACCCCCGTGACCGGGGAAATCACACCCTCCTCCGTGACGATCGCCGTGACCAGTTCGGGCGGCGTGATGTCGAATGCGGGGTTGTACGCCTGGGTTCCCGGGGGTGCGACAGCAGTCCCGCCCCCTTCCCTCCCGGCCGGAGCACCCGACACGAATGTGAGCTCCGTCACTTCGGCCGCGGAACGTTGCTCCACGACGATCGATGTACCATCCACCGTTTTCGGATCGACCGTCGTGGTCGGCGCCACGACGACGAACGGCACATGGTGGTACTTCGCGAGCACCGCCAGCGGATAGCTCCCCACCTTGTTGGCCACCGAGCCGTCCGCCGCGATGCGGTCCGCCCCGATGAGTACGGCATCGACCTCCCCCGCCGCAAACAGCGAACCCGCCGCACTGTCCGTGAGCAAGCTGTACGGCAGCCCGTTCCGCCGCGCCTCGTACGCCGTCAGGCGGGCGCCCTGGAGAAGCGGCCGGGTCTCGTCCACCCACAGCTGCCGCAGGCTTCCCTCCCGGTGCGCCCGCAGAGCCACTGCGAAGGCCGTCCCCGCACCGCCGGACACCAGCGCCCCGGTGTTGCAGTGGGTGAGCAGCCGGTGGCCGCCCGCCGGCAGGAGCTCCGTCAGCAGCTCCAGACCGTACTGAGCCATCCGCTCGCTGGCCGCCGCATCCTCCTCGTGGAGGGCCCGTGCCTCGGCGAGGGCCGCCGCGGCAGCCGCCTCCGGGCCGAAGCCGCCCACCACCGCCGCCCGGTACCTCGCTGCCACCCGCCGCGCCCCGTACCCGAGATTCACCGCGGTGGGCCGCGCCTGCTCCAGCAGCTCGGCGGCCTTGGCCACGTCCTCGCCCCGGGCCGCCGCCAAAGCAACCCCGTACCCCCCGGCGATACCCAGCAGCGGCGCACCCCGCACTGCCAGCACCTGGATCGCCCGCACCAGCGCGGGCACGTCGCCGCACACCAGCTCGGCTTCCTCGGCGGGCAGCCTCGTCTGGTCGAGGAGGACCACGGCGGGTCCCCCCGGCGGCTCGTCCCAGCGGAGTACGGAAAGGGCCGGAGGGCCGATACCCACCGGCGTTTGCGCGTCCTGATCAGCCATCTGCCCAGTCTGCCCGCTGAACGGCTCGCGCACGAAGGCAAGAAGGAGATACAGCGCCCGGCCCGCACCGGACCGGCGCGTGGCACGATGGCTGGCAACCTGCCGCCCCGATGAGCGGACAGGACGGTGAAGGAGCAACGATGAACGACTCTCCGGGCTGGGCTTCGCCCGGATCCGCCCCCTCCGACGGCCAGGAGACGGGCATTCCCAGGCCCTCGTCCCCCGTTGACGGAAGCGGTGCCGCCGGACAGTGGTCTCCTGCACAGCCGCCTCCGGGACAGTGGTCCCCGCCGAGCGCTCCCGGCAACGGCCCCGGCGCACCTCCGCCGGCTCCGGGCTGGGGCGGCATGCCGCAAGGGCCTGGCTGGGGCCACGCGCCGATGGCGGCGAAGCCCGGTGTCATCCCGCTCCGCCCCCTGGGCGTCGGAGAGATCCTCGACGGCGCGGTGTCCACGATGCGCACCCACTGGCGGACGGTGCTCGGCATCAGCCTCACCGTCTCCGTGATCGCCGAGATCGTGATCACCCTCGTGCAGCGCTACCTCCTGCCCAAGGAGGAGCCGATCGATCCGAACGCCACAGGCACGGAGGCGCTCCGCCAGGCCACCGACTCGCTCCAGTTCGAGCTGCTCAACAGCGCCCCGACCACCCTCGTCGCGATGATCGCCACGCTGATCACCACCTCGGTCCTCACCGTGGTGATCAGTCGCTCCGTGCTCGGCCGCGGCGTGACACTCTCCGAAGCCTGGTCCGAGGCACGCCCCCGGCTCCTGCCCCTGCTCGGCCTGACCCTTCTGCTGAGCCTCATGAGCGCCGCGATCATGGCAGCCGGCCTGGTCCCTGGCCTGGCCCTGGGCAACGGCGCGGGCGGGCTCGCGCTGACCGCCCTCGGCTTCGTCGCCTCCTGCGTCGTGGTCCTCTGGCTGATGATCCGCTTCACGCTCGCTGCGCCGGCACTGATGCTGGAACGGCAGTCCGTGCTCACCTCGCTGCGCCGGTCCGCCAAGCTGGTCAGGAACAACTGGTGGCGGACGTTCGGCATCCTCGCGCTCACCTACCTGCTGGTCATCATCCTGACCTTGATCATCTCGATCCCGTTCGGCATCATCGCCATGACCGTGGAGAGCGACGGCATCAGCGAGTTCCTGAACAGCACCTCGACGGAGTTCGGCTGGCCCTTCCTTATCATCACGGGCATCGGCGAGGTGATCATCTCGACGCTCGCCTACCCCTTCACCGCGGGAGTGATGGCCCTGCTCTACGTCGACCAGCGCATCCGCCGCGAGGCGCTCGACCTCGACCTCGCACGGGCCGCGGGCGTGCCCGGCTACGACGATCCCAGGAGCTGATGCGGTGACGGGGGTGGGGGGCACCACCGCTGCGGTACGGCTGATCCGGGCGAGCGAGGACATACCCGTGGACATCCCACGGCTACCCGCCCGTGAAGCGGCACGGGACGAACTGTCGGACCCGATGTACCACGAGCACGATCCGAACCTCCTCGAACGCGGCCTCGACCGCTTCTGGGACTGGATCGGCGACCTCTTCGCCGACGCCGCCGGGGCCGCACCCGGCGGCCCGCTCGGGCTCGTCGTGCTCGTCCTCGCCGCCGCCGGTCTCGTCGCCGCACTCTGGTGGAGACTCGGCACACCGCAGCGGGCCCTCCGTCCGCCGGAGGCCCTCTTCGGCAGCACCACTCGCAACGCGCACGACCACCGTGCCGCGGCCGCCGCGCACGCCGAGGCCCGGCGCTGGACGGAGGCCGTCCAGGAACGGATGCGCGCCCTTGTGCGCTCCCTGGAGGACCGGGCCGTCCTCGATCCTCGCCCCGGCCGCACCGCGGACGAGGCGGCCGCCGAGGCGGGCCGGCTGCTGCCGACGCACGCCGACCGGCTCCGCGCCGCCGCCCGCGTCTTCGACGACGTCACATACGGCGGCCGGACCGCGGACGAGGCGGCGTACTCCGCGCTGACCTCCCTCGACCTGGATCTCAGGTCCGCCAGGCCCTTGTCGGCCCACGGCACGGGCCGGGGGGCCACCGGATGACCGCCACCCTTCCCACCACGTCCGATGCCCGCACTCCCCAACAGATCTGGCTTCGCGTCCGGGGGGTGCTGCTCGCCGTCCTCGTCCTCGTCGTCGCCGGAGTGGCCTTCGCCGCTGTCCACTCCGGTGGGCAGCATGGCCGGCTGGATCCCCGCTCCGCGGACCCCTACGGCAGCAGGGCCGTCGCCGAGCTCCTCAAGGAGCGCGGAGTGTCCGTCGACGTCGTCACCACCCTCGACGAGGCCGAGGGTGCGATCGGACCGGACACCACCCTGCTCGTCGCCGGCCCCAACGTCCTCACGGCTCACCAACAGCACCGCCTCCACACGGCCGCCGCCACAGCGGGCCGCACCGTCCTGATCGCCCCGGGTGGCAGCTCCGTCACCCGGCTCGCACCCGGCGTTCGACAGGCCTCGCACGGACCCGTGACCGCCCGCCCTCCGCGCTGCGAACTCCCCGCGGCCCGTACCGCGGGAGCCAGCCACATGGGCGGCATCCACTACGCGACGGACGAGCCCGGCGCCACCTCCTGCTACCAGGACAACGGGTTCGCCCCTGCCCCACTCCTCGTCCTGCCGGGCCGCGGCGCCGGTGACACCGTGCTGCTCGGCTCCCCCGACGTCCTCCACAACGATCGCCTCGACCAGCAGGGCAACGCCTCGCTCGGCCTGCAACTCCTCGGTCCCCACCCGCATCTCCTCTGGTACCTCCCCTCACTCGACGACCCCTCCGCCGCCGAGGGCGGCACGGGAACGGACAACGGCAGCGGTGGCGACGAGGCCGCCGGAGAGAGCGGATTCATCGACCTCATCCCCTCGGGCTGGCTCTGGGGCACCCTCCAGCTCGCCCTGGCGGCCGTCCTCGCCGCAGTCTGGCGCGGACGACGGCTCGGCCCGCTGGTCACCGAACGGCTTCCGGTGGCCGTCCGCGCTTCGGAATCCACCGAAGGACGCGCCCGCCTCTACCGCAAGGCCGCTGCCCGCGACCGGGCGGCCTCGGCCCTGCGCGCCGCCACACGGACCCGTATCTCTCCCCTCCTCGGGGTGGCCCCCCGCGACGCCGATTCCCCCGCGGTCCTCCTGCCCGCCGTCGCCTCACGCCTCAGCACCCCCGGTGGCGACATCAGCACCCTCCTCTTCGGCCCGGCCCCTGCCGACGACGCCGCACTCGTCCTTCTGACCGATCAACTCGACGCCCTCGAAAGAGAGGTACGCACGTCATGAGCGCCCAGACCCCGGAGACCGCCGAGACCGCGGCCACCACAGGGACCCTGATCCCTGCGGGCTCCGACAACGCCCGCGCATCCCTGGAAGCTCTGCGCTCCGAGATCGCCAAGGCCGTGGTCGGCCAGGACCCAGCCGTCACCGGACTTGTCGTCGCGCTCCTCTGCCGGGGCCATGTCCTCCTCGAGGGCGTCCCCGGCGTCGCGAAGACCCTCCTGGTCCGCGCTCTCGCCGCCTCACTCGAACTCGACACCAAGCGCGTCCAGTTCACCCCCGATCTGATGCCGAGCGATGTCACGGGCTCCCTCGTCTACGACGCCCGCACCGCCGAGTTCTCCTTCCAGCCCGGGCCGGTGTTCACCAATCTCCTGCTGGCCGACGAGATCAACCGCACCCCTCCCAAGACTCAGTCCTCACTCCTGGAAGCCATGGAGGAACGCCAGGTCACCGTCGACGGGACCCCCCGGCCACTGCCCGACCCCTTCCTGGTGGCCGCCACCCAGAACCCCGTCGAGTACGAGGGCACCTACCCGCTGCCCGAGGCCCAACTGGACCGCTTCCTGCTCAAGCTGACGGTGCCTCTCCCCTCACGCGAGGACGAGATCAACGTGCTCACCCGCCATGCGGACGGGTTCAACCCCCGCGACCTCGAAGCAGCGGGCATACGGCCCGTGGCCGGCCCCGCCGACCTCGAAGCCGCCCGCGCCGCCGTAGCCAAGACCTCGGTCTCACCCGAGATCGCCGCCTATGTCGTGGATATCTGCCGTGCCACGCGTGAATCCCCCTCGCTCACCCTAGGCGCCTCCCCCCGAGGAGCCACCGCCCTGCTCTCCACCGCACGGGCATGGGCCTGGCTCACAGGCCGGGACTACGTCATCCCGGACGATGTGAAGGCCCTCGCTCTGCCCACGCTCCGCCATCGCCTGCAACTGCGGCCCGAAGCGGAGATGGAAGGAGTCACCGCCGACTCCGTCATCACCGCTGTCCTCGCCCACGTCCCCGTCCCCCGGTGAGGCGGTGACCATGGCCCTCACCGGAAGAGCCGCCTTGGTGGCGGCCCTGGGGTCACTCCCCGTAGGCGTACTGGCCCCGAGCTGGACGGGCATGCTCGCGGTCAATGTCCCGCTCTCACTGGCAATTCTGTGCGACTACGCCCTGGCCGCGCCAGTACGAACGCTGCAGTTCACCCGATCCGGTGACACATCCGTTCGACTCGGCGACACCGCCGCCGTGCAACTCACCGTGACCAACCCGTCCCGGCGCCGGTTCCGCGCGCACCTCCGCGATGCCTGGCCGCCCAGCAGTTGGACCTCGGAAGCAGAACAGGCCGCGTCCCGGCACGAGTTCGCCCTGTCCCCCGGTGAGCGTCGTCGCCTCACGACCCTGCTGCGTCCCTCACGACGGGGTGATCGCCGGGCCGACCGCATCTCCGTCAGGTCGTTCGGACCGCTGGGACTCGCAGCCCGCCAGGGGTATCACCGCGTCCCCTGGACGGTCCGGGTGCTGCCGCCCTTCACGAGCCGGAAGCACCTGCCGTCGCGGCTCGCCCGGCTGCGCGAACTCGACGGCCGTACCAGTGTGCTCACGCGTGGCGAAGGCACGGAGTTCGACAGCCTGCGCGCCTACGTGCCGGGGGACGACACCCGCTCCATCGACTGGCGGGCGACCGCTCGCCAGTCCGCGGTCGCTGTCCGCACTTGGCGTCCCGAGCGCGACCGCCACATCCTCGTCGTCCTCGACACGGGCCGGACGTCAGCGGGCCGGGTGGGCGATGTGCCCCGCCTCGACGCCGCCATGGACGCGACGCTCCTGCTCACCGCACTCGCCACCCGCGCGGGCGACCGTGTGAACCTCCTCGCCTACGACCGTCGTGTCCGGGCCCAGGTCCAGGGCAGGACCGCACGAGGGGACGTGCTGTCGACGCTCGTCGGCGCGTTGGCCACCCTGGAGCCCGAACTCGTGGAGACCGACGCCCGCGGTCTCAGCACAGCAGCACTGGCCAACGCCCCCCAGCGCTCACTGATCGTGCTGCTCACGAGTCTGGATGCCGCTCCCATCGAGGAGGGCCTCCTACCGGTGCTCCCCCAGCTCACTCAGCGCCACACCGTCCTGGTGGCGGCAGTCGCGGACCCTCAGGTCGAGACGATGGCCCGTGCACGGAGCACAGTGGACGCGGCGTACGAGGCTGCGGCCGGCACGCAGACTCAGCTGCAGCGCCGTCGCACCGCGGACCAGCTCCGCCGTCATGGAGTCACCGTCGTCGATGCGGGGCCGGAGGAGCTCGCGCCGGCACTGGCGGACGCGTACCTCGCACTCAAAGCGGCCGGCCGGCTCTGAGCCGTACATGTACCCGGCATCGCGGTCCGTCCCTTGTGGGACAAGGTCCTGTAGCAGCCACCAGGAGGGCCCTGATCGAGCGACTCAGTACAGCTCGTGGTGCCGAGAGGGAAGAAGAGCTGGTGCAGGACAAGCAAGTCCGCTGAGCCGGCTGTGGGGCGGCTTCCGCACGCAGAGGCTCCGTGCAAAAGGCCCCGGAACGCAGAAAAGCCCCGTGCCACAAGGGCACGGGGCTTTCCCGGAATAATTGTTCGGCGGCGTCCTACTCTCCCACAGGGTCCCCCCTGCAGTACCATCGGCGCTGAAAGGCTTAGCTTCCGGGTTCGGAATGTAACCGGGCGTTTCCCTAACGCAATGACCACCGAAACACTATGAAATTAACCAACACCGGGCAACAACACGGCCGTTCGTTATTTCAGAACTAACACAGTGGACGCGAGCAACTGAGGACAAGCCCTCGGCCTATTAGTACCAGTCAGCTCCACCCGTTACCGGGCTTCCACATCTGGCCTATCAAC
>NZ_JBHJYN010000001.1:1113810-1183724 GCF_042270185.1 Streptomyces sp. NPDC055962 | reverse complement strand
AGGGCGTGGATGAGGTGGTTCCCGCCGATGGACAGTGCGTCGCCGTCGCCGGTGACGACCCAGACGGACAGGTCGCGGCGGGAGGTGGCCAGGCCGGTGGCGATGGAGGGGGCGCGGCCGTGGATGGAGTGCATCCCGTAGGTGTTCATGTAGTACGGGAAACGGGACGAGCAGCCGATGCCGGAGACGAACGTGATGTTCTCCCTGGCCAGCCCCAGTTCGGGCATGAAGCCCTGCACGGCCGCGAGGACCGCGTAGTCACCGCAGCCCGGGCACCAGCGCACCTCCTGGTCGGACTTGAAGTCCTTCATGGACTGCGCGCCCTCGGCCTTGGGGACCAGCTGGAGGAGCTCGTTGGTGTCAGGCATCAATGGCCTCCTTGAGGACGGTGGCGAGTTGCTCGGCCTTGAAGGGCATTCCGTTGACCTGGTTGAAGGACGTGGCGTCGACCAGGTACTTCGCGCGGATCAGCAGCGCCAGCTGGCCGAGGTTCATCTCCGGGACGACGACCTTGTCGTAGCGCCTCAGCACCTCGCCGAGGTTCCGGGGGAAGGGGTTGAGGTGGCGGAGGTGGGCCTGGGCGATGGTGTCGCCCGCCGCGCGCAGCCGCCGGACCGCCGCGGTGATCGGCCCGTACGTCGAACCCCAGCCCAGGACCAGGGTCGTCGCCTCCGCCGGGTCGTCGACCTCCAGGTCGGGGACCTCGATGCCGTCGACCTTCGCCTGACGGGTGCGCACCATGAAGTCGTGGTTGGCCGGGTCGTAGGAGATGTTCCCCGAGCCGTCCTGCTTCTCGATGCCGCCGATGCGGTGCTCCAGCCCCGGTGTGCCGGGCACCGCCCAGGGGCGGGCGAGGGTCTCCGGATCCCGCTTGTACGGCCAGAACACCTCCGTACCGTCCGCGAGTTCGTGGTTGGGGCCCGTCGCGAACTGCGTCCGCAGATCCGGGAGGCTGTCGGTCTCCGGGATGCGCCACGGCTCGGAGCCGTTGGCGAGGTAGCCGTCGGACAGCAGGAAGACCGGGGTCCGGTAGGTCAGCGCGATCCGGGCGGCGTCCAGGGCCGCGTCGAAGCAGTCCGCCGGAGTCCTCGGCGCGACGATCGGGACCGGTGCCTCACCGTTGCGCCCGTACATGGCCTGGAGCAGGTCGGCCTGCTCCGTCTTGGTCGGCAGGCCGGTCGAGGGGCCCCCGCGCTGGATGTCGATGATCAGCAGCGGCAGCTCCAGCGACACCGCCAGCCCGATCGTCTCCGACTTCAGCGCCACACCCGGACCTGAGGTCGTGGTCACGCCGAGCGAACCGCCGAACGCCGCCCCCAGCGCCGCCCCGATCCCGGCGATCTCGTCCTCCGCCTGGAACGTCCGCACACCGAAATTCTTGTGCTTGCTGAGTTCGTGCAGGATGTCGGACGCCGGAGTGATCGGATACGAACCCAGATACACGGGCAGATCCGCCTGCCGGCCCGCCGCGATCAGCCCGTACGACAGAGCCAGGTTCCCCGAAATGTTGCGGTACGTGCCGGTCGGGAATGCCTGCGACGCGGGTGCGACCTCGTAGGAGACCGCGAAGTCCTCCGTCGTCTCACCGAAATTCCAGCCCGCACGGAACGCCGCCACATTCGCCTCGGCGATGTCCGGCTTCCTGGCGAACTTGGACCGGAGGAATGTCTCCGTCCCCTCGGTCGGACGGTTGTACATCCAGGACAACAGCCCGAGCGCGAACATGTTTTTCGAGCGCTCGGCCTCCTTGCGGGAAAGTCCGAACTCCTTCAGAGCTTCGATCGTCAAGGTCGTCAAGGGAACCGGATGGACGTTGTACGCCTCGAGCGAGCCGTCTTCGAGCGGGGACTCGGCGTATCCGACTTTCGCCATCGGGCGTTTGGTGAACTCATCAGTGTTCACAATGATGTCGGCACCGCGCGGCACGTCGGCGATATTCGCCTTCAGTGCGGCGGGGTTCATGGCGACCAGTACATTCGGTGCGTCGCCCGGTGTGAGGATGTCGTGGTCCGCGAAATGCAGCTGGAACGACGACACACCCGGCAGTGTCCCGGCGGGCGCCCGGATCTCGGCCGGGAAGTTGGGCAGCGTCGACAGGTCGTTCCCGAAGGACGCCGTCTCCGACGTGAACCGGTCACCCGTCAGCTGCATGCCATCACCCGAGTCACCCGCGAAACGGATGATCACCCGGTCCAGACGGCGGATTTCCTTCTCGGTGGCGCCGGGACGGTCGCCGTGCGGGGTGCGCTGACCCCCGACGGCGGCCCCGTTGGCCTCATCGGACTTTCCGGCTGGGCTACTGACCTGACTGGTCACTGAACTGGACCTCCCTCTGGGCGGCGGCTCGGGACCGGCCGGCCCGCCGGCGGTCCAGGCACCACCCTACTTCTGTAAGGGTCGCCTTCCTCGGACCGGTCATATGGTGGACGCGTTTCCGGCGCACGAATGCGTCACGCTCCGCCACATTTCCCGGACCCCCCAGATGACGGGTCGAGCCTCCCCCTGGTGCTCATCCTTTCGCCGGAGGGCTGGGGTTCTGCTTCACGGCTGGTGGAACGTCCAGATCATCGCGGACAGATCATCGTTCTGTCACGAGTTCAGATAAGTAAGAACGGCCAGAACTCGACGGTGATCGCCGTCGCTGGGCGCCAGACCCAGTTTCAGGAAGATGTTGCTGACGTGCTTCTCCACGGCTCCGTCGCTCACCACCAGCTGCCGGGCAACGGCTGAATTCGTACGCCCCTCCGCCATCAGACCGAGGACCTCCCGCTCACGAGGTGTGAGTCCCGCCAGGACGTCCTGCTTGCGGCTCCGGCCCAGCAGCTGGGCCACGACCTCCGGGTCCAGCGCGGTCCCGCCCTGCGCCACCCGCACGACGGCGTCCACGAACTCCCTGACCTCCGCCACCCGGTCCTTCAGCAGATAACCCACCCCGCGGCTGCTGCCGGCCAGCAGTTCGGTGGCGTACTGCTCCTCGACGTACTGCGAGAGCACCAGCACCCCGATGTCCGGGTACTCCTTGCGCAGCGTCACCGCCGCCCGCACCCCCTCGTCGGTGTGGGTGGGCGGCATGCGCACATCGGCGACCACCACGTCCGGCAGCGCGTCCTGTCCCGCGAGGTCGGCCACCGTCTTGAGCAGGGCCTCGGCGTCCCCCACCCCTGCGACGACGTCGTGCCCGAGATCCGTCAGCAGCCGGGTGAGCCCTTCCCGGAGCAGCACCGAATCCTCGGCGATGACGACCCGCACTCTTTCCTCCACGACGTTGTGTCCCCCACTGTCGGTCTTCCGTGTGTACGCCGCTGAACGCGCCGCCCTTGTCCGTCCAGCATTCCAGCATCGGCGCCCCGAAGGGGCTGGACCAGCGGTTCCGGTCCGGCCGGGCACGCCGCGGTGCCCCGGACGCCGTCACGGCGTCCGGGGCACCGCGGGGGCGGCCCGTGTCTCAGCCCCTCCAGGGCAGCTCCGCCGTGACCGTCGTCGGGCCCCCGGCCGGGGACTCGACGACGAGGATGCCGTCGACCGCGTCCAGCCGCTCCGTGAGCCCGGCCAGACCGCTGCCCGTCGCCGCATCGGCGCCGCCGCGCCCGTTGTCGGTGACCTGGAGCATGAGGCGGTCCGCCGTGCGCCAGACGTCGACGGACGCGCGGGTGGCGCGGGCGTGCTTGCTGACGTTCTGGAGGAGTTCGGAGACGGTGAAGTAGGCGATGCCCTCGATCGCCTGCGCGGGGCGTGATTCCAGGTCCACGGTGACCGTGACGGGGACGGTGCAGCGGGAGGCGATGGCGGAGAGTGCGGCGTCGAGGCCGCGGTCGGTGAGGACGGCGGGGTGGATGCCGCGGGCGAGGTCGCGGAGTTCCTGGAGGGCGACCTTGACCTCTCCGTGGGCTTCGTCGACCATGCGGGCGGCGGCTTCGGGGTCGGCGGTGAGCTTCTCCTTCGCCAGCCCGAGATCCATGGCGAGGGCGACGAGGCGGGCCTGTGCGCCGTCGTGGAGGTCGCGTTCGATGCGGCGCAGGTCCGCGGCGGCCGTGTCCACGACCACCCCCCGGTCCGACTCCAGCTCCGAGACCCTGGTGGCCAGCCGGGAGGGACCGAGCAGCCCCGCCACCATCAGGCGGTCCACGGACACCAGACCACGGATGATCCACGGCGTGACGAGGACGAGCGCCAGGCCGAGCGCGCTGGTCACCCCCACCTCGAAGGACGAGTCGAGGTAGACCTGGTGCGTCGCGTCGCCGTACAGCTGGATCCCGTCGACACCCACGTAGGCGGGGAAGACCCAGCGCCACAGCGGATACGTGAACGCCGCCCAGCCGTACGCCCAGAACGTCACCGCGACGGTGAACGCGAACGTCGCCCACGGCATGTGCAGCACCGCGTACAGCAGGTGCCGCCAGGACACCCCGCTCTTCAGCACCGCGCCGACCCAGGACATGAGGCCGCCCTTGCCCCGCACCGGCGCGGGATCGGCGACGTCCAGCTTCAGCAGCCCGCGCGCCCTGCCCCGCTCCACTGCGCCGAAGCCGCGGCACATGACCAGGCCGGCGGCGAGTATCGGAATGCCGAGGAAGGTGATCAGCATGCCCAGGCCCAGCGACACCATGGTCACCGCCAGGCTGAACATCACGACACCGATCGGCAGGCCCAGGACCACATAGGCCAGCTCGCGCCAGGTGCGGGCCTCCAGAGGCGCGCGCAGCGCCGCGGGGAGGAAGTGCTTCGCCGGGGGGAGGTTCCCCGGCCCGGTGGCGGGCCTGTGGCGGTCCCGCGTGTCCGGTCCGTATGCCGTGGCCATCAGTGGCGTCCGTCCGTTTCTTCTGGGCGGGAGTTCCCCGCGGGTTCGTCCGGGCGGGAGTTCCCCGCGGGCCGGTCCGTCGGCCGATACCTCAAGACTGCTGTGCCGGGGGACTCCGCACCATGAGGGCGGTCTCCGTATCCGGCAGGGGGTTTTCCCCACCATGGGACGGCCGGGCCACAGGACGGCCTGCGGGCGCGACGAGCCGCCGCGGTCATGGCGTACCGGCCCGCGTGGCCCCGGCGTCCGCACGGTCGCGCCAGGGCAGCTCCGCGGTGACCGTGGTGGGGCCGCCCTCGGGGGAGTCCACGACGAACAGCCCGTCGACCGCGCCCAGCCGCTCCGCCAGACCCGACATGCCCGTCCCGCCGTCGAGCCGGGCGCCGCCGCGCCCGTCGTCGGTGACCTGGAGCAGGAGGCGGTCCGCCGTGCGCCAGACGTCGACGGACGCGCGGGTGGCGCGGGCGTGCTTGCTGACGTTCTGGAGGAGTTCGGAGACGGTGAAGTAGGCGATGCCCTCGATCGCCTCCGCCGGCCGGCCCGACAGGTCCACCGACACGGACACCGGGACGGTGCAGCGGGAGGCGATGGCGGAGAGTGCGGCGTCGAGGCCGCGGTCGGTGAGGACGGCGGGGTGGATGCCGCGGGCGAGGTCGCGGAGTTCCTGGAGGGCGACCTTGACCTCTCCGTGGGCTTCGTCGACCATGCGGGCGGCGGCTTCGGGGTCGGCGGTGAGCTTCTCCTTCGCCAGTCCCAGGCCCATGGCGAGGGCGACGAGGCGGGCCTGTGCGCCGTCGTGGAGGTCGCGTTCGATGCGGCGCAGGTCCGCGGCGGCCGTGTCCACGACCACCCCCCGGTCCGACTCCAGCTCGGCGATCCTGCGCTCCAGTTCGTCGGAGGGCGAGAGCAGCGCCCGCACCATGGCCCGGTCGGCGTTCGTCAGTGCGCGCGCGATGAACGGGAGCACCGGCCAGAGCACGAACAGGCCCACCAGCGTCACGGCGAACGTCGCCACCCCCCACGGCAGCCGCACGAACGAGTACAGCAACGCCCGCCAGCCCACCGGGTCCTTCAGCCCCGACCACAGCCAGGAGAAGAAGCCCTGTTCCCGCCGGCCGCGCGCCATCGGGCTCGGCTCGTCGATCCGCACGCCGAGCATCCCCCGCGCCCGCGCGCGCTCCGCCCGGCCCAGCCCGCGCGCACCCTGCAGCCCCAGCGCGAGCAGCGGCAGCCCGATCACGGTCACCGAGAGCCCGGCGCCCACACCGACCAGGAACACGGCGTACACGAACCCGGCGATCGCCATCGGCAGATCGGCCAGCAGATGGGCGATCTCCTTCCACGTCCACCGGTCGAAGGCGAAGCGCGCGGGCGGCGGCCGGTCGTTGTCCGGCAATGAGGGGCTCATGGTCATGCAACCAGCGTGCCGGGCCGGGCCTGCCCACGCCATGGGGTTCGTGGGTGGGAGGCGGGTAGGGGTAACCCCACCTCCCGGCGGACCCCCCTGTCACCTTCCGCCCCACCCGTTGTCCGACGGGGCTGCTTACCGTCTCTTTAACAGGGCCTAGACTCCCGTGCGTACAGACCGTCGAACAGGTTGAGGGAGCGAGGGGCGGACGTGGCGGACGTGCCTGGACCGACCGTTCTCGCGTCGGACTACTTCCAGAGCTACTCAGTGGTCGGACTGCTCGCCCTGGTGGGTGTGCTGTTCGTCGCCGTCGCCTTCGGGGCCGGCCGGCTGCTGAGGCCCGTGGTCCCGACGCCGGAGAAACTCCTCACGTACGAGTGCGGCGTGGACCCCGTGGGGGAGGGCTGGGCCCACACCCAGGTTCGCTATTACGTGTACGCCTTCCTGTACGTGATCTTCGCCGTCGACTCGATCTTCCTGTTCCCGTGGGCGACGGTGTTCGCGGCCCCCGGATACGGGGCGACGACGCTGGTGGAGATGTTCATCTTCCTCGGTTTCCTGGCCGTGGGACTGCTCTACGCATGGAAGAAGGGCGTCCTCGCATGGGCGTGACGAGCCGGCCGAACCCCGAACCCCCCGTGTCCGTGTCGCTGCCCGATCCGACGACGCTGCCCGGGCCGAAGAAGCTCGGGGTGCTGTCCCGGCTCGCGCCCGAACCGATGAAGGTGGTCCTGAACTGGGGCCGCCGCTACAGCCTCTGGGTCTTCAACTTCGGACTCGCCTGCTGCGCCATCGAGTTCATCGCCGCCTCCATGGCACGCCACGACTTCATCCGGCTCGGCGTCATCCCCTTCGCACCCGGCCCCCGGCAGGCCGACCTGATGGTCGTGTCCGGCACGGTGACGGACAAGATGGCCCCGGCCGTGAAGCGCCTGTACGAGCAGATGCCCGAGCCGAAGTACGTCATCTCCTTCGGCGCCTGCTCCAACTGCGGCGGCCCGTACTGGGACTCGTACTCCGTGACGAAGGGCGTCGACCAGATCATCCCCGTCGACGTCTACGTGCCCGGCTGCCCGCCCCGGCCCGAGGCGCTCCTTCAGGGCATCCTCAAGCTCCAGGAGAAGATCGCCCGCGAGTCGCTCGCCGAGCGGTACGCCACCGCGGACACGGCCCGCGCCTCGACCGCAGCCCTGCGGAGCGGCCTCGTCGCCGCCCCGAAGACGCCGGGGGAGGAGGAGCGGTGACCTCCGCGGACACCTACGACCGGCTGCCCGACGCCGTCACCGACGTCTTCGGCGCGGACGCCACGGCCGCGCACGCGTACGACCTGCTCACCGTCGACGTCCCCGCCGCCTCCTGGACCGCCGCCCTGGAAACGGCCCGCGACGCGCTGGGCTGCACCTACTTCGACTGGCTGAGCGCCGTCGACGAACCGGGCACCGGCTTCCGCGTGTGCGCCCACGTCGCGGCCCTCGGCGACGGCACGGTCCGGCGCCTGCTCGTCCGTACGACCGTCCCGCACGAGGCCGCCGTCCTGCCGACCGCCGTCGGCGTCTACGCGGGCGCGGCGTGGCACGAGCGTGAGACGCACGAGATGTTCGGCATCGCCTTCGCGGACCACCCGCATCTGGTCCCCCTCCTGCTGCCCGAGAGCTTCGAGGGCCACCCGCTGCGCAAGGACTTCGTCCTCGCGGCCCGTGTGGCCAAGGCATGGCCGGGGGCGAAGGAGCCGGGCGAGTCCGAGCACGGCGGGCCCAAGCGGCGCACGATGCTGCCGCCCGGGGTGCCCGATCCCAACGAGTGGGGCCCGCTCAAGGGGCAGCTCCCGCCCGCGCCCGCCCGGCCGGCCCGTGGGGCGCGCGCGGCGGGCGACCGCCCGGTGCGCCGGGCCCGCAGCGTGACCGAGGGCTCGGCGGCGCAGCGGCCCGACGCGGCGGAGGAGACCCCGCAGGCGGCGCCTCCGCGGCGCAGCCGCAGCGCCTCCCAGGGCTCGGCGAGCCAGGCCACCGGCGGCCCGGCAGGGGCGCCTCCGGCAGTGACACCTCCGGGAGGGGCGTCTCCGGCAGAGGCATCTGCAGCAGGGGCGTCTGCGGCAACGACACCTCCGGCAGGGGCGTCTCCGGCAGAGGCATCTGCAGCAGGGGCGTCTGCGGCAGGTCGGCCTTCGCCTGCCACGTCTTCGCCTGCCGCGCCGGACGCGGGTGCGCGGGGCACCGGTACGACGGACTCGGGCTCGACGGACACCGGCACGTCGGACTCCGGCACCGCGCGGAGCGGCGGCACCGCGCCACGGGCGGCGGGCGCGGCGGGCAGCGCCGACGCACCCTGGCACGACGCGCGCCCCGCCTTCGACGAGGCCCCGAAGCGGCCGACAGGAGAGCAACGGCCCGCGCCGACGACTGAGCAGCCGTCTGCAACCGAGTCCCCTGAGTCCTCTGAGTCCTCTGAGTCCGAGGGATCATCCACGCCCGAGTCCTCTGGGCCCGAGTCCCCTGAGCCCAAGCCCTCTGGGCCGGAAACTTCTGCGCCCGCGTCCGAGCCTGCGCCTGCGTCCGGGCCTGCGCCTGCGTCCGGGCCTGCGCCTGCGTCCGGGCCTGCGCCTGCGTCCGGGCCTGCGCCTGCGTCCGGGCCTGCGCCCGCGTCCGATCCTGCGGCCGAGCCCGGCCCCGAGCACTCGGCGGAGCCCGAGCCCGGCCCCGGGCAGCCGGCCGAGCCCGAGCCCGGCCCCGGGCAGCCGGCGGAGCCCGAACCTTCGGACGCCACCGGGCAGGACGATGCCGGCCGTGAACCGGAGCGTGCCCCGGGCTCCGGCCCGGACGACGAGGGCTCCGGCCCGGATGACCTGGGCTCCGCCCCCGACGCGGACCGCTCCGCCCTCGAGCCCGACCCGGACCCCGACTCCCCGTCCCGACCCGACCGTCCCGCCGGAGGCGATACCGCGTGAACGACGTACTCGACGTCGCCCTCCGCCTCGTCATCGTCTTCGCCGTGTTCATGGTGCTCCCGCTCGTCGTGGGGCAGGCCGAGCACAAGGTGATGGCCCACATGCAGGGCCGCCTCGGCCCCATGTACGCGGGCGGCTTCCACGGCTGGGCCCAGCTCGTCGCGGACGGGGTGAAGTTCGCGCAGAAGGAAGACGTCGTACCGGCCGCAGCGGACCGCCGCGTCTTCCAGATGGCTCCCGCCGTCGCCCTGCTCCCGTACCTCCTCGTGATCGTCGCCATCCCGGTCGGCCCCGGCGAGGGAGCGGTCGGGCAGGTCGTCGACGCGGGCATCTTCTTCGTGCTGGCGGTCATGGGCGTCGGCGTGCTCGGCTCGCTGATGGCGGGCTGGGCCTCGGCGAACAAGTTCTCCCTGCTCGGCGGCCTCCGCACGGCCGCACAGCTCCTCGCGTACGAACTGCCGATGCTGCTCGCCGCGGCGTCCGTGGCCATGGCGGCCGGCACCGTCTCGCTCCCCGGCATCCTCGACGCCTTCGAGTGGTGGTGGCTGCCCTGGCAGATCGTCGGCGCCCTGGTCTTCTTCGTGGCGGGCCTGGCCGAACTCCAGCGCCCGCCCTTCGACATGCCGGTCGCCGACTCGGAGATCATCTTCGGTGCCTACACCGAGTACACGGGTCTTCGCTTCGCTCTCTTCCTGCTCGCCGAGTACGCCGGGATCGTCGTCCTGTGCGGCCTGACGACCGTCCTCTTCCTCGGCGGATGGCACGGGCCGCTGGGCGCCGACGGGCTCGGCTGGGTCTGGACCCTGCTCAAGACCGCGGTTCTCGCCTTCGTCGTCATCTGGCTCCGGGTCACCTACCCCCGCCTGCGCGAGGACCAGTTGCAGAAGCTCGCCTGGACCACGCTCATCCCCCTCGCCCTCGCGCAGATCGCGCTCACCGGCATCGTGAAGGTGGCGATCAACTAGTGCCCCCGATCCCCGGCTCAGGCCTGGCCAAGGGTCTGGCCGTCACCCTGCGGACCATGACGAAGCGCACGGTCACCGCGCAGTACCCGGACGTACAGCCCGAACTGCCGCCCCGCACCCGGGGCGTCATCGGACTGTTCGAGGAGAACTGCACGGTCTGCATGCTCTGTGCCCGTGAATGCCCCGACTGGTGCATCTACATCGACTCCCACAAGGAGACGACGCCCGCCGCCGCACCCGGCGGCCGAGAGCGCAGCCGAAACGTCCTGGACCGCTTCGCGATCGACTTCGCCCTGTGCATGTACTGCGGCATCTGCATCGAGGTGTGCCCCTTCGACGCGCTGTTCTGGTCGCCCGAGTTCGAGTACGCCGAGACCGACATCCACGAGCTCACCCACGAGCGCGACAAGCTCCGCGAGTGGATGTGGACCGTTCCCGAGCCGCCCGCGCTCGACCCGGGAGCCGAGGAGCCCAAGGAGATCGCCGCCGCCCGCAAGGCGGCCGACAAGCTCCAGGCCCAGGAAGCCCAGGAGGCCCAGGAACAGGAAGCCCAGGAAGCAGAGCGGGAGGGGCAGGAGTGATCCTCGCGACCGCCTCAGGCCATCCCGGCTTCCTCTCCCCGACCGGTGTCGAGATCGCCTTCGTCCTCGTCGGTCTGGCCACCCTCGGCGCGGCCCTGATCACCGTCACGACCAAACAGCTCGTGCACGCGGCCCTCTGGCTCGTCGTGGCACTCGGCGGCATCGCGGTGGAGTACCTGCTGCTCACCGCCGAGTTCATCGCATGGGTGCAGGTCCTGATCTACGTCGGCTCCGTCGTCGTCCTCCTCCTCTTCGGGCTGATGCTCACCAGAGCCCCCATCGGCCGCTCCCCGGACGCCGACTCGGGCAACCGGTGGATCGCCCTCGGCTCCGCGGCCGCAGCCGCGGGTGCCCTGGTCTGGGTCGTCGTCGATGCCTTCCGTACGACCTGGATCGATCTGGACGGTCCCGTCCAGGGCTCGACCAAGGCCTCCGGGGAGTTCCTCTTCCGGCACTGGGTGCTGCCGTTCGAAGCGCTCTCCGTCCTGCTGCTCGCCGC
Organism: Streptomyces sp. NPDC055962; assembly: GCF_042270185.1. Taxonomy (NCBI): domain Bacteria; kingdom Bacillati; phylum Actinomycetota; class Actinomycetes; order Kitasatosporales; family Streptomycetaceae; genus Streptomyces; species Streptomyces sp. NPDC055962. The sequence goes on along the minus strand of NZ_JBHJYN010000001.1, from coordinate 1,172,529 downwards.
CCTCGTGGGAGCGATCGTCCTGTCCCGAAAGGACGGCAAGGACGGTAAGGACGGCAAGGGCCCCAAGGACCGGCAGGCAGGCGACGACCGCCGGACCGCCCCGGACCGGCGGGCCCACAGGGAGGAACAGAGCTGATGCACCTCGCGTATCCCGCCGTCCTCGCCGTCCTCCTCTTCTGCACCGGTCTGTACGGCGTACTGGTCCGCCGCAACGTGATCCTCGTCCTGATGTCCGTCGAGCTGATGCTCAACGCCGTCAACCTCAACCTGGTCGCCTTCGACGTCTGGCTCCGGGACGCACTCCACGCCGGACAGGCGCTCACCCTCTTCACGATCGCCATCGCCGCGGCCGAGATCGGCATCGGCCTCGCGATCGTCCTGGCCGTCTACCGCAACCGCGGAAGCTCGGACGTCGACCGTCTCCGCGACACCGCGGAGACCGACGAAGCCGAATCGCTGCCCGACGACGGTGACGACGGCGCCCAGGACACCACCGCAGACCAGGCCACTGCTCCGGCAGGGAAGGCAAAGAAGGCAGAGGCCACCGCGTGACCACCACGACCCTCGCCGTCCTCGTCCCCCTCCTTCCCTTCCTGGGTGCCGCCGCAGGGCTGCTCCTGGGCAGGAGTGCACCCGGCTTCGTCCGCCCCCTCGCCGTCCTGCCGACCCTGACCGCCGCCGTCCTCGCTGTCGTCGTCGCCGCACGCCAGGGCGGCGGCCGTCCCCTCGACGCCTCGACCCGGCTGACACCCACCGGATCGGTCCCCGTCGATCTGGCCCTGCACCTCGACGGCTTCGCCGTCCTCGTGGCCGTCCTGGTGGGGCTCGTCGCCACCTGTGTGCAGATCTACTCGACGGCGTATCTCAAGGACGACGTCCGCTACCCCTCGTACGCCGCCCTCGTCTCCCTCTTCACCTCCGCGATGCTGCTCGTCGTCTACTCCGGCGACCTGATGGTGCTCCTGGTCGGCTGGGAGATCATGGGCATCTGCTCGTACTTCCTCGTCGGCCACTACTGGGAGACGCCCGAGGCACGCGCCGCCTCCCTCAAGGCCTTCCTCGTCACCAAACTGGGCGACGTGCCGTTCCTCATCGGGCTGTTCGCGCTCGCCGCGGACACCGGCACCTTCCGCATCACCGGCATCCTGGCCGCGGTCACCAACGGCGGACCGGACCACCCGACCCTCATCGCGCTGCTGCTCCTCGCCGGTGTCGCCGGCAAGTCCGCGCAGTTCCCCCTGCACACCTGGCTGCCCGACGCGATGGCCGGTCCCACCCCCGTCTCCGCACTGATCCACGCCGCGACGATGGTCGCCGCCGGCATCTACTTCGTGGCCCGGCTCCTCCCCGTCTTCACCGCCTCCGGCGCCGCCCTCGTCGTCCTCGCCGTGATGGCGGCCGTCACCATGATCGGCTCCGGGCTCGCCGCACTCGCCCAGGACGACATCAAGCGCGTCCTCGCCTACTCGACGATCGGCCAGCTCGGCTACATGTCCGGTGCCCTGGCCGTCGGCGACCGCGGGGCCGCCGTCTTCCACCTCATGTCGCACGGTGCGTTCAAAGCCGTCCTCTTCCTTGCCGCAGGTGTCGTCATCCACGCGGCGGGCACCAACTCACTCGCCGCGATGTCCCGCATGGGAGGTCTCGCCCGGCGCATCCCCGACGCCTACTGGACGATGACCGTCGCCCTTCTCGCCCTGGCCGCCATCCCCCCGTTCGCCGGCTTCTTCTCCAAGGAAGCCGTTCTCGTCGCCGCCGAGCACACCGCCTTCGGAGACCGCGACGTCGCACCGGCCGCCGCGGGCTGGACGATCCTCGTCGCCGGACTCCTCGCCGCGGTCCTCACCGCGGCCTATGCCACCCGGCTCTGGCTCCTGGCCTTCCGCGGACGCGGTCCCGAGGCCCCCGACCACGGCAGGCAGCCCGTCGCGATGACCTCCGTGCTCTGGGTCCTCGCCGTCCCGACGATCGCCTTCGGTCTCACCGTCGGCACGCTCACCGACTGGTTCGACGGACACAGCCTCACCCCCTCCCTCACGACCGCCGTCCTCTCCACCGGCGTCGGGCTCGTCGGCGGACTCGTCACCTACGGGGCATGGCGCCACACCACGGCGCTCGCCGACCGCCCCCCGGTCGGCGCGGTCACCGCCCACCCCGACGCCGAACCCGCGCTCGTCGAGGCCGAGGCGATCGCCTCGCACACGGCGGTGTACGGCACCATCGCGGACGCACCGGACCCCACGGACCCCGGCCGCCTCCTGCTGGGCCCGCTCCACCGCCACGCGGTGACCGGCTTCCACCTGGACGCCCTCTACACGGCGGTGTTCGTCCGCCCCGTCGTCGCCGCCGCCCGCCTCGTCCGCTTCCTGGACCGTGAGGTCGTCGACACCTATGTGCGCGGCTCGGGCAGCATCGCCCGCGGACTCGGCACCGTGGTCCGCCGCGCCCAGACGGGCAACGTGCAGACCTACCTGGGCGCGCTGCTCGCCGGAACCCTTGTCCTGGCGATCGCCGCCGTCGTCTTTGCCAACGTCTACGCCGGGGCGTGAGCCGTGTTCGATATCAGCGCATCCGTGATGCAGGTCCTTCTGGCGTTCGTCGTCGTCGCCCCGCTCCTCGGCGCGGTCGCGGCCCTCCTGCCCGCCCCGCCCGGACTCAGGGGCAGCAGCCCCGACCAGGCCGTGCTCCGCCACGGCGTGACCGTCACCGGAGCCGTGTTCCTGGCCACGCTCGTCCTGGCCGCGGGCTTCGACCACGACCACCCGTCGAGGATGCAGGCCACCACGGACATCAGCTGGATCCCGGCACTCGGCATCCGGATCCACCTCGGCACCGACGGCATCTCGCTCCCCCTTCTCGTGCTGACCGCGCTGCTGACCTTCCTCTGCGCGCTCCACAGCTACTTCAAGCTCCCCGCGGGCCCCTCCCCGAAGGCCTTCGTCGCTCTCGTCCTCGTCCTCGAGTCCGGCACCCTCGCGACCTTCGCCGTCCTCGACCTGATGCTGTTCTTCCTGGCCTTCGAGATGGTCCTCATCCCGATGTACTTCCTCATCGCCCGCTGGGGCGGTGACCGCAAGCAGCCCGCCGCCTGGAAGTTCATCCTCTACACGCTGCTCGGCTCCGTGATCATGCTGCTCGGGCTGCTCCTCATCGGACTGAAGAGCGGCACCTTCGACATGGTGGCACTCGCCACTGACAACGGCCGCGGCTTGACCACGTCCGTGCAGGTCGTCGCCGTGCTCGCCGTCGGGATCGGGCTTGCCGTCAAGACTCCGATGTGGCCCCTGCACAGCTGGCTGCCGGACGCCCACACCGCCGCCCCCACGGTCGGCTCCGTCCTCCTCGCCGGAGTGCTGCTGAAGATGGGCACGTACGGCTTCGTACGGATCCTGCTCCCCGCAGCCCCCGAGGGGATGCAGACCTTCGCGCCGTACCTCGCCGCCTTCGCCGTCGTCGGGATCATCTACGGGTCCCTCGCCTGCCTCGCCCTCGCCCGCCCCGGCGCCAAGGGCGACCTCAAGCGCCTGATCGCCTACTCCTCCGTGGGCCACATGGGCTTCGTGCTGCTCGGCATCGCGACGATGACCCCGACCGGCGTCAACGGCGCACTCTTCGCGAACATCGCTCACGGCCTCATCACCGGCCTGCTGTTCTTCCTGGTCGGCGCCGTCAAGGACCGCTACGGCACCGCCGACCTCGACACCCTGTCGGGCGCCACCGGAGCCGCCCTCTACGGCCGCGCCCCCCGGCTCGGCGGACTCCTCGCCTTCGCCGCGATCGCCTCGCTCGGACTGCCCGGCCTCGCCGGTTTCTGGGGCGAGATGCTCACCCTGTTCGGCGCCTTCGACCCCGCCGAAGGACTCAGCCGCCCCGCCTTCCTCACCTTCATGGCGGTCGGCGCCCTCGGCACCCTCCTCACCGCCGCGTACATGCTGATCGTCGTACGCCGCGTCTGCATGGGCGAGCACCGTGAGCAGTCCCACCCGGTCGCCGACATCCAGCGCTACGAATTCGCCGCCTGGACCCCGCTCGCCGCCCTGACCGTCCTCGCCGGACTCTGGCCCGCCGTCCTCCTCGGCCTCACCGACCCGGCCGTGCAGAAGCTCCTCGCAGGAGGCAAGTCGTGACCGTGGCAGCCGGCAGCGCAACCGGGGCGGAGAGCCTCGTACAGTCCGTGGACTGGCTCGCCCTCGCACCCCCCGTCATCGCGGCGTCCGCGGCCCTGCTGATCCTCGTCGCGGACCTCTTCGTCGGCGAACGGCACAAGCCGCTCCTCGGCTACGGAGCCGTCGCCGGGCTCGCGGCCGCGCTCGCGATGCTTCTCCCGCTGCGGGCGGGGGACCGCTCCACCTTCTGCCTCACCGACGGCGCACGGGCCTGCAGCTACACCGCCGACCACTTCGCGCTCGTCATCCAGGCACTGGTACTCGGCGGGGCTCTGCTCACCGCGCTGCTCTCGATCGGCGACACCCGCAAGCTCCCCGCAGGCGAATTCTGGTTCCTGCTGCTCTCCTCCGCGGCGGGCGCGGCGCTCCTTCCCGCGGCCCGGGACCTGGCCACGCTCGTCGTCGCCCTCGAAGTCGCCTCCCTCCCCGCATTCGCCCTCGTCGGCATCAAGCGCGGCGACCGGCGCTCCTCCGAGGCGGCGCTGAAGTTCTTCCTCTCCTCGGTCGTCGCCACCGCCGTCATGCTCCTCGGCGTCAGCTTCATCTACGCCACCACGGGCACCATGCACCTCACGGAGATCGCCGCCCGGCTCGACGACGTACCGGGCCGGTTCTCCACCCTGGCCGAGACGGGCGTCGTCCTCACCCTGGTCGGCTTCGCCTTCAAGACGGCCGTCGCCCCGTTCCACTTCTGGGTCCCCGACACCTACGTGGGGGCGCCGCTCCCCATCGCCGCGTACCTCTCGGTCGTCGGCAAGGCGGTGGGCTTCTCCGGCCTCGTCCTCGTCACCGTCGTCGGCTTCCCCTCGTACGGCGACGTCTGGGGCCCCGCCCTGGCCGTCCTCGCCGCGCTCACCATGACCACGGGCAACCTCGCCGCGCTCCGGCAGAACGCCACCCGCGCCCGCAGCGCCGTACGCCTCCTCGCCTGGTCGTCCGTCGGCCAGGCCGGGTACCTCCTCGTGCCGATCGCGGCAGCCGCGTACGCCGGCAGCACGCAGATCGGCTCGACCGTCGCCTACGCGCTCATGTACGCCGTGGTGAACCTCGGGGCCTTCGCGGTCGCCGCCCTCGTCGCCCGTACCCACCCGGGCAACCGCCTCAGCGACTACCGCGGGCTCCACTCCACCCGCCCCCTGGCCGCGCTCGCCCTCGGCTTCTTCCTGCTCTGCCTCGCGGGCCTGCCGCCCGGCATCATCGGCCTCTTCGCCAAGGTCACGGTCTTCTCCGCCGCCGTCGACGCGGGACTGGGCTGGCTCGCCGTCGTCATGGCCGTCAACGTCGTGATCGCGCTGTACTACTACCTCCGGTGGACCGCCGCGCTCTTCAAGGCCCCGGCGGAGGACACGGCCGCCGACGACGCGCCCGCCGCCCCCGGGCACCGGGTCCCCGCGCCGCTCACCGTGGCGATCGCCCTCACCGCCGTAGCCGGAATCACACTCTCCGGGGCACCGCAGCTCATCCTCCGCTTCGCCACCGCCGGCCTCTTCTGAGGGGCTCCGACCGGCTTGCCCGCGGAGCTGCGGACAGGGCATGGTCATGCGTGCACGCGTCACGAAAAGGGGACGCAGGACGGCCACAACAAGAAAGCACAGAGGAGCCAGAGCGGTGCTGAACGGGTTCAAGGACTTCATCCTCCGCGGGAACGTCATCTCCATGGCCATCGGCCTCGCCGTGGGAGCCGCCTTCACCGCCGTGGTCACGGGCTTCAGCAACGCGTTCATCGTGCCGCTGATCGGCCTCTTCACCCGGGGCACCGGCGACTTCACCAAGTCGAAGTTCACCTTCGACGGCGTGGTCTTCCCCTACGGCCTCTTCATCAGCGCGGCCATCGCCTTCCTGATCACCGCCGCGGTCCTCTACTTCCTGGTCGTCCTCCCCATGGCCAAGGTCCAGAACCGCTTCACGGCCAAGGAGGAGGAGAAGGCGGCCGACATCAAGGCCGCCCTCCGCGACTGCCCCCACTGCTTCAGCGAGATCCCCTCGGTCGCCACCCGCTGCGCGCACTGCACGTGCGAGGTCGAGCCGGACGCCGAGGCGCGCGCCCTCGCCGGGCTCCCCGCCCAGGCAGGGCTCCCCGCCCAGCGCTGACTCCCTCTGCCGCGCGGAGCCACTCGCCCGCGCAGGCACGACCACCCGTACGGCCCAGGGGCGGATCCACCAGGATCCGCCCCTGCTGCCTGTGCCCCCGGCCACCTCGCACAAGGGAACTAGCTCCCTTCCCCTCGCGTTGACCAGTACAGGACGTTCCACTGGGGAGTGGAGCACCATCGAGCAAGGGTTCCCCTGCTGCACCATTTGGAGGGCGTACCGTGCACCGCCGGCACAACGGGCTGAAAACCGCTGTACTCCTCGGGGGCCTCTCGGCCCTCATCATCGTCATCGGCAGCTTCTTCGGACGGACCGGCCTGATCGTGGCCCTCCTCGTCGCGCTCGCCACCAACGCCTACGCGTACTGGAACAGCGACAAGCTCGCCCTGCGCGCCATGAGGGCCCGCCCGGTCAGCGAATTCGAGGCGCCGCAGCTCTACCGCACGGTCCGTGAGCTCTCGACCGCGGCACGCCAGCCCATGCCCCGGCTGTACATCTCCCCGACCCAGGCACCGAACGCCTTCGCCACCGGCCGCAACCCGCGCAACGCCGCCGTGTGCTGCACCGAGGGCATCCTCCAGATCCTCGACGAGCGCGAGCTGCGCGGAGTCCTCGGCCACGAGCTGAGCCACGTCTACAACCGCGACATCCTCATCTCCTCCGTTGCGGGAGCCCTCGCCTCCGTCGTCATGTTCCTGGTCAACTTCGCCTGGCTCATCCCTGTCGGGCGGTCCGACGACGACGACGGCCCGGGGCTCCTCGGCATGCTCCTGATCATGATCCTCGGCCCGCTCGCCGCCTCCGTGATCCAGCTCGCCGTCAGCCGCTCCCGTGAGTACCAGGCCGACGCGTCCGGGGCTCAGCTCACCGGCGACCCGCTCGCCCTGGCGTCGGCCCTGCGCAAGCTGGACGCCGGGACCAAACAGCTTCCGCTCCCGCCCGAACCGCGGATCGAGACCGCGAGCCACATGATGATCGCGAACCCGTTCCGTCCCGGCCAGGGCATGTCCAAGATGTTCTCCACCCACCCGCCCATGGCTGAACGCATCGCCCGACTCGAGCAGATGGCAGGGTATCGACCATGAACGCAATCCTGAACGTCATATGGCTGGTCCTGTGCGGACTCTGGATGTTCCTGGGCTACATCGCCGCAGGGCTCCTGCTCTGCATCACGATCATCGGCATCCCCTTCGGCGTGGCCGCGTTCCGTATCGGCGTCTACGCCCTCTGGCCCTTCGGACGCACCGTCGTGGACCGCCCCGGCGCCGGAGGCGGCTCCCTCATCGGCAACGTCCTCTGGGTCGTCCTGGCGGGCTGGTGGCTCGCGCTCGGCCACATCTTCACCGGCATCGCCCTGTGCATCACGATCATCGGCATCCCGCTGGGCATCGCGAACTTCAAGCTCATCCCGGTCTCGCTGATGCCCTTCGGCAAGGAGATCGTCCCCAGCGACCAGCCGCTCGTGGGCCACTGACGGGACCAGCCGGCCGGCAACCGCACCCGTCCTGACAGCGTCATGGCTTGCAGGAACGAGTGACGGGTAGGAACGCGGACATGAGCATCATCAGCTGGATCATCCTCGGGCTGCTGGCCGGCGCCATCGCCAAAATCCTCCTCCCGGGCCGCGATCCCGGAGGCATCATCGGCACCACCCTGATAGGCATCGTGGGTGCCTTCCTCGGAGGCTGGCTGTCGTCGCGCTTCCTTGACCGCCCCATCAGCACGGACTTCTTCGACGCGGCGACGTGGGTGGCCGCCATCGCCGGATCCCTCGTCCTGCTGATCGCCTACCGGCTGCTCTTCGGCAACTCCCGCGAACGGCGCTGACCCGCCCCGGACCGCCACGAGAACGGCAACAGGGCGGGAAGCGCCGCCATGGCCCCCCGCCCCGCCCGCGCCCCGCTGCACACGGCAGCGGGCCGTCTACCGGTAGTTGGCGAACTGCACCGCGAAGTCGAGGTCCTTGCCCTTGATCAGCGCCTGCACCGCCTGCAGGTCGTCCCGGCTCTTGGAGCTGACGCGCAGCTCGTCGCCCTGGACCAGCGCCTTGACGCCCTTCGGGCCCTCATCGCGGATGATCTTCGCCACCTTCTTGGCGTTCTCCTGCGAGATGCCCTCCTCGATCGTGGCGAAGATCTTGTACTCCTTGCCGGAGAGCTGGGGCTCGCCCGCGTCCAGCGACTTCAGGGAGATCCCGCGCTTGATCAGCTTGGACTGGAAGATGTCGAGGATCGCCTTGACCCGCTCCTCGCCGTTCGCCTCCATGAGGATCTTCTCGCCGGACCAGGAGATCGACGCGCCCGTCCCCTTGAAGTCGTAGCGCTGGGAGATCTCCTTGGCGGCCTGGTTGAGGGCGTTGTCGACCTCCTGCCGCTCGACCTTCGAGACGATGTCGAAACTGGAGTCGGCCATGACGTGTGGCTCCTTGCGTCGTATGCGTTGGGTACGGCACAAAGCCTAGCCACCCCCGCGCCCGCCCGGCGCTGATCAACCGGGTGGCGTAGCACCCCCGGGTATCAGGTATCGTTTACGTCGTCGCCAAGGAGCCCTACGGGGATCCGAGGCGTCGTTCCAGGCGGTGTGCCCGAGTGGCCAAAGGGAGCAGACTGTAAATCTGCCGGCTCAGCCTACCCAGGTTCGAACCCTGGCGCCGCCACAGGACGGGAAACCCCGTCCGACCTGCTGAAACAGTGGGTCGGGCGGGGTTTCTGCGTAGGTGTACGTGTTGCTGCGGAGCGGGCCGGCCGGCCCCCGAGATCGCCCGCCGTCCCACCGGGATCCCGCTCTTGTCAGGGAGTGCCAGGGCGTGTCCCCCAGCTGTCCCTCCGGGGGGAAAGTCTCGCTCCGTCTCGTCCCGCTCTTTTGCCGGTCTCGTTCCGCTCCCGTAGCGCTGTGCCGAGCCGCGGCCGGTGAACTCCGCTCTGATGGCGTCAGAACGCGGGGAGTTGTGAACGCGGGCAACGGCAACACGTCTGGGTGCTGGGCCTGTGGAGCGAGATCACCGACATGCAGGCAGCGATGCGGAAGGACCTGGGGGTCGGTTCAGGGGTTCCCGTGCCGTCTGAGCGCTCCGAGAGCGGCCAGGTCGGTCCGTAGCGCTGTGTGGTGGGCCGGGACCCGCAGACCGGCACTCGAATTCCACGCCGGATCGGACGTCCCCCGGCTTCTCCGCGGGTGCGTTCGCTGCGGCTCGCCCCTCTCCTGCATCCGCGTGGACCCGGCCGGCCGCCCGGCTTGCGCGCCCACCCCGGTGTGAGCGGCGGCGCAGGCGGCCGGGTCGGTTCGGGAGGTCAGCCGGCCAGGGGCAGAACGGCTGCTATCGCGTTCCGGTCCTTGCGTGCGACCAGAGGGAAGATGATCTTCAGGCCCTGCTGGTCGTGAGGCGAGGTGACGACGAACGACGAGTTGAGCACCCGCTCCTTGACCTCGGTGCGCACGAGACCGGAGAGGGGAATCGTCATCAGGTGCTCCTCGGGCCTCGCGAACGTCGGGTTGGCCCGGAAGACGAAGATCCGGCGGTCGGTCATCGCGAGATACATGGGGACCGGTACGGGGATCACGGCCATCGCGCCGCCGCTCATGAGCGCCGAGGCCGCGGCGAACGCGGCGGTCCGGCGTACGGAGACCGTGCTCAGGTTCACGATGGTCGCCACCTCGACCTGCTCCCCGGCCTCGAGCATGGGGTCGATCGCGGCCAGCAGCAACCGGCGGCGCTTTCCGTTCATGGGTGTCCTCCTGGAAGATCGGAAGCGAGCCGGTGGGGATGCTTCCTACCGGCCTGCTAACTCTCCGCTTCCGGATGCTGTGCGCAGGATGCCGGGACCCGGGACATCGCTCCGGGCCGGACTCTCCTCGCGAGGCCCGGCCGGCGTGAGCTGTCGGCATACCTTGCCACACGCGCTTTCCGGGCCCTGCCCGAGCACCCCGGGACGGGCCGTGCGGGGGCCGTGTGCCGTCCCGGCCTGGCCCGGAGGCGTGTGCGGGATCAGGGCCGTTCGTAGAACTGCAGCGCCCCGCCGGCGCAGAAGCTGAGCGCGCCCGCCAGGGTGCCCCAGTTGGCGATGTCGATGTTCACGACGCTCCCCGTCGCGGGGCGGGTGAAGTCGGCCAGCGCCGACGCCATGAAGAGCACCGATCCGAACTGGTTGACCGCGACGATCCACCAGCCGAGATCGTGGGGGCGGATGCCCGGCCGGCCGTGGCAGACCTCCACCAGGGCCAGGTGCCCGGAGACGAGGAACAGCAGGCAGCCGATCAGGTCGGGGGCCCAGACCAGGCGGTCCACCTGCTGTGCGCTGAGCCCCTGCAACAGGGAACCCAGCAGGTTGATCCCGAACACCAGCGTTCCCACGAACAGAACGAAGGTGCTCAGCCAGTCGATCCGGCCCGGTTCGTAGCTCCACCACCTCCAGCGCTGTGTGGCGAGCGCGGCGATCCCGCTGTTCTGGCGGGGAGCGTTCACCGCCTGGAGCAGGGACGCGTAGTCACCCGTGTTGAAGAACAGACCGCCGGCGAAGTAGATCCAGGCCCCCGTCGCCCCGCCCGTGCCGAACTGTGCCACCGAGGCTCCGGCGACGAACAGGCCGCCGCCGATCACGAACGCGCAGGCGGCGATGGTGTTCAGCCGGCGGAGGCGATGCTTCGAGACGCTGTCCGCGCTTCGGGAGCGGGGTTCCGACTCACCCGCCGCCCGCACGGTGAGCAGACCGCGCTTGCGGGCCGGCCGTGACTCCCAGACGGCGGTGCCTCCGTCACCGAGGCGCCAGGTCAGCCGGGTGGTGAACGGTCCTGCACCCTCGGCGGTCTCCTCGGTCCGGCTCACCCGGCGGCCCTGGCTCTCCGTCATGCGCCATCCCGTTCGTTGCCCAAGTCCCGTCCTGCGCGATCCCGTTCGTTGCCCGAGCCCCGTCCTGCGCCATCCCGTTCGTTGCCCAAGCCGTGTCCCGCGTCATCCCGTTCGTTGCCCACGTCGTGCGCAGGCGGGCCGCATCGGGCCGGGCCGGGGAGCGGGGAGCCCTGCATCCGTCCTCCGCGGCGGGCGCGCCGCGCTCCGTTCACGCCGCCCCCGCACCCGCCGGGCGCCGCAGGAGGTAGATGCCGGCGGCTGTGACCAGGACCGCCATGGAGGCGATGAAGACCAGGCCCGCGTCCTGGAGGCCGATGTGGCCCGAGAGGACGCCGATGCCGATCACCGGAAGCGAGATGCCCGCGTAGGCCACCACGAACAGCGTCGAGATGACAGCCGCCCGCTTGTCCGCCGGTGACGCCGCGGCCACCTGGGCGAGGGCGGCCCGGAAGGTCAGCCCCTGACCGGCGCCGCCGAGGAGCGCGCTCAGTACCACCAGGGGCAGCAACTGCCACCACAGCGCGGCCGCGAGCAGCGCCAGCCCTCCGAGGAGTCCCGCGCAGCCCAGGGGAAGTGACCGCCCCTCACCGATCCTGCCGACCGCCGACTGCCCCGCGATCGAGGCGAAGAAGGCCAACGCGACGATCAGCCCGCTCACCGCGTGGTTGTCGACGTCGAGGAACTCGGACAGGAACGCCGGGCTGACCGAGGTGAACACCCCGAACAGCGCGAATCCCACGAAGGACGCCGCCGCCGCCGGCCGGAACACCGCCCGGACCTCGGGCGGCAGTCCGGGCCGCTGCGGACGGACGGTGCTCAGAGACCGCCGGACGCGCACGGTCTCCCGCAGGCCGAGCAGGACGGCCCCCGAGACCGCCAGCAGCGCCAGGTGCACGAGGAACGGCAGGTGCAGCGGCCAGGGGGCGTACTGAGCGAGGATCCCGGCGAGCAGGGGGCCGCACCCCAGGCCGCCCATGTTCGCCGCCGTCGCCACGAACGAGGCCCTGGGGGAGTCCCTGCCCGGCGCCAGTTCCATGACGTACGCGGTGGCGGCCCCGGTGAACAGCCCGGCCGACAGGCCCGACAACAGCCGTCCCGCGAAGAGCCAGCCCAGCGCGGTGGCGCACAGGAAGCAGACCGCGCTCGCCGCCGCACAGCCCAGGCCCCACAGCAGCACCGGGCGTCTGCCGACCGCGTCGGAGGCGTTCCCCGCCAGCAGCAGCACTCCGATGACGCCGAAGGCGTACACGGCGTACACCACGGTCACCGTCAGCTCGGAGAATCCGAGTTTCTCCTGGTAGAGGCTGTAGAGCGGTGTCGGCAGAGTGGTCCCCGCCATGCACACCGCGAACACCGCCCCGCTGAGAAAGCAGGCGAGCCAACCTCGGCGATCAAGGCCACCGTCCATGGGTCCGACGCTATCCCGCGCGCGCTCCGGCAGGCCGCAACGCCTCGCGCCCGGCTACGACGCCGGATGTCCCGGGCCGTCAGGAGACGGGGCCGCCGTCTCCGGGCTCCCCGGGGCGGCTCACGAACTGCGGCGGTGCTGCGCGCGGTCCCTGCCGCGCAGCCGCACGACCACGTACGTCACGGCGGCCACGACCGCCAGGGCGAGCACCGCCTTCGACGCGAATCCCACGTACGTCCCCACCGACTCCCACCGGTCGCCGAGCCAGTATCCGGCCATCACCAGGACCGAGTTCCAGATCAGGCTGCCGAGCGCCGTCAGCATGACGAAGACGGGCAGCGGCATGCGCTCCACGCCCGCGGGCACGGAGATGAGGCTGCGGAAGACCGGCACCATGCGGCCGAAGAAGACCGCCTTGGTCCCGTGCCGGGCGAACCACTTCTCCGTTCGCACCAGGTCGGAGGCCTTCACCAGCGGCAGTTTCGCCCACAGGGCGTGCATGCGTTCCCGGCCGAAGGCCGCGCCGATCCAGTAGAGGACCAGGGCTCCCACGACCGAGCCGAGCGTGGTCCAGAACAGCGCCGAGGTCAGGCTGAGGACGCCCTGCCCGGCGGCGAAGCCGGTCAGCGGCAGGATCACCTCGCTCGGCAGCGGCGGGAAGAGGTTCTCCAGAGCGATGGCCAGGCCCGCCCCGGGACCGCCCATGGTTTCGACGAGTCCGGTGGCCCAGCCCGCGATGCCGCCCGAGGGCTCCTGCGGTGCAGCGGTCGAGTACGTGAGTTGCATGGGAGTCTCCAGGTCGGCGGGTCGTCACGGGCGTGTACCCCGATGACCCTCCACGTCGGAAACCGCAGCTCAACGGCCGGTGTGCGGCCGGTCGGTCCGGTGTGGTCCCCCGCAGGCGGGGAACCACATCTCCTGCGCGGACAACGGCCGGCGCCGCGCCTCAGTTCCCCGCGATGTCCTTCACCGCGACCGTCACCGGCGTGGAACCGCTGATCAGCTCCAGCGTCAGACCCGCGGTCGCCGGGGTGTCCAGCAGCTCCGCCAGCACCGCCGCCACGTCGTCGCGCGGGATCGGCCCGCGCCCCGTCGACGCGGCGAGCAGGACCTGCCCGGTGCCTGCGTCGTTCGTGAGCATCCCGGGGCGCAGGATCGTCCAGTCCAGGGCGCTCCTGGAGCGGACGTACGCGTCCGCCTCGCCCTTGGCCCGCTGGTAGACGTCGAAGACCTCGTCGCCGGAGCGACCGGGGTCGGCGCCCATGGAGGACACCACGACGTAGCGGCGCACCCCTGCCCGCTCCGCCGCGTCCGCGAAGAGCACGGCCGCTCCCCGGTCCACCGTGTCCTTGCGTGCCGAGCCGCTGTCGGGGCCCGCGCCGGCCGCGAAGACCACCGCGTCGGCCCCTCGCAGGACCTCCGCCGTCTCCTCGACGGACGCCGATTCGAGGTCGAGGACCACGGGCTCGGCACCCGCCGCCCTCAGGTCCTCGCCCTGCTGCGGGTTGCGGATCACACCCACCGCTTCGTCACCGCGCGCGGCGAGCAGCCGCTCCAGCCGCAGCGCGATCTGACCGTGTCCACCTGCAATGACAATGCGCATGCTTCCGACCGTACGCCGCGCGGGGCGCTCGTGCTCAAGCCCCGGCACCGGGGCCGGAATCGGCGCGTCCCTGACGGGGGAGGTCCAGGGCCGCGGCGGCCTCCGAGTCGCAGTACTCGCGTACGGCGCTGGTGCGCGCCACCACGCGTCCCCGGTGTACCACGATCCGGCTGTACGCGAGGGAGAGCACGCCGGCCAGCCCGTCCCCGCGCACGGCCAGCAGCTCGGCGGGGAAGCCGGCCTCGACCCGCACCCCGGGCAGGCCCAGGGCCGCTCTGGCGGAGCCGGAGACGGCCTCGTAGGCGGACGCAGGGCCGAGCCCGCCCTGGGAGGCGAGCAGGTAGGCGGCCTCCAGGGGGTCGCCGCGGCCGACGGGGTTGGTGCTGTCGCGCAGGGCTCCGCTGCCGGCGGCCACCCGCACCCCGGCGGCCCGCAGCAGCCGTACGGGAGGGCCCCCGCGGAGCCGGGATCCGGAGCAGCCGCCCTGAGGGAGGCAGACCACCGTCACGGCGGCGGCGGCGAGCCGGTCGGCGATGCGGGCCGCCTCGTCGCCCGGAAGCCGCGAGAGGCCCGCACAGGGGCCCAGGCAGACGCCGGGGCGTAGCCCGCCGGCCATGGCGGCCAGCCGGGCGAGCCGCGCGGGGTCGTCACCGTCGGTGTGGAGGTCGACGGGCCGGCCCCGGGCGGCGGCGAGTTCCAGGACCGCCTCGGTGTATCCGGCCGGATCGGGGTCGAGGTCGGGGCAGCCGCCGATGACGTCCACGCCCATGTCCACCGCGTCACGGAGCACGGCGAGGCCGTCGGCGCCCGCGACGCCGGTGAGGAGCCGGGGCACCGCGACGGCGGTCAGTTCGGTGAGGCCGCGCAGCGAGCGGCGGGCCCCGAGTACGCCTTCGAGGGAGCCGAGCCCCTGGACGTCGCCCACACGCACGTGGGCACGCAGCGCGGTGGCCCCGTGGCTGAGCTGGAGCAGCGCGGCCTCCGTGGCCCGGCGCCGGACGTCCTCGGGCCGGCAGGACGCGGGGCCCTCCGCGGTGCCGGTGAGCGCCGTGTCCGCGTGGGCGTGGGGCTCTGCGGGGGCCGGCAGCAGAAGGTAGCCGCGCAGGTCCAGGCGGGTGCCCCGGGTGGTGAGGCTGCCCGCCGTGCCCACCGCCTCGATCCGCGGGCCGTCGATCCGCACGTCCACGGTGCGCCCGTCCGCGAGCCTGGCTCCGCCGAGGAGGAGTGCGGGCGCGTCGGTGTGGCTGTCGGGCATCGCGCCGCTCCTGGAAGGAATGCAAGATCACGCAGAGTCCGCCCAACCTAGGCGGATGATCCGCCCGCTCCAGGGAGGAGCGAATTAGTCGTACGAATGTGGCCCCGGGGGCGAGGGCCGGGGCGGGCCGGGAGAGGGGTCTCACGGGCGTCCGCACGCTGCTCCGCGGAGATCGCGTACGGGCTGATCAAGGGCCTGATCAGGGGGGTGGGGGCGGGGGCCGGCCGGGGGGTGCGGCGGGGGCCGGTGAGGGCGGCGGAAACGGATTTGGGCGATCGGCGAGAGACCGTGTAATGTCTTCCTCGCTCGCCCCAATAGCTCAGTCGGTAGAGCGTCTCCATGGTAAGGAGAAGGTCTGCGGTTCGATTCCGCATTGGGGCTCTGGTGATCGGGTCACCCCACTTCGGTGGGGGAAGCCCGGCATCAAAGCGGTGTAGCTCAGTCGGTAGAGCAAGCGGCTCATAATCGCTGTGTCACCGGTTCAAGTCCGGTCACCGCTACTAACGGTAGCCGATTGTTGGGTCGGTCCTTCGATCGGCTACTCTTTTTTGCGTTCATCCGTCCATCCGTCCGTCCAAGGAGCACTCACGTGGCTGCCACCGACGTCCGCCCGAAGATCACGCTGGCCTGCGTGGAGTGCAAGGAGCGGAACTACATCACCAAGAAGAACCGGCGTAACAACCCGGACCGTCTTGAGATGAAGAAGCACTGCCCGCGCTGCAACTCACACACTGCGCACCGCGAAACGCGCTGAAACAGGCTCGTACACGAGGCCGTCCCCATTGGGGGCGGCCTCGTGTCGTTTATCTTGATGGCTCGGGCTGTCCCTCGCCCTATTCGACTTTCATCAGGAGGTACCGGGCTCATGGCGCTCGACCAGTCCTTCGTGGGGCGGACCTATCCGCCCACCCCGGCGTACGAGGTCGGCCGGGAGAAGATCCGGGAGTTCGCGGAAGCGGTGGGTGACACCAACCCCGTGTACGTGGATCCGGAAGCCGCCAAGGCTCTCGGGTACTCCGACGTGATCGCCCCTCCCACCTTCGTCTTCTCCATCACCTTCAAGGCCGCGGGCCAGGTCGTCGAGGACCCCCAGCTGGGCCTGGACTACAGCCGCGTGGTGCACGGTGACCAGAAGTTCGCGTACGCGCGTCCCGTCCGGGCGGGGGACCGGCTGACGGTCACCTCCACCATCGAGGCGATCAAGACGATGGCGGGCAACGACATCGTGGACATCCGCGGCGAGGTGCACGACGAGTCCGGCGAGTACGTGGTGACCGCGTGGACGAAGCTGGTGGCGCGCGCCGCCGAGGAGGCGTGATGACGGCGAGCATTGCTTACGGGGCGGTCGAGGTCGGCACGGAACTGCCTCCGCAGTCGTTCCCGGTGACCCGGGCGACGCTGGTGCAGTACGCGGGCGCCTCCGGTGACTTCAACCCGATCCACTGGAACGAGAAGTTCGCGACGGAGGTCGGCCTGCCCGACGTGATCGCGCACGGCATGTTCACGATGGCCGAGGCGGTCCGCGTGGTCACGGACTGGACCGGGGACCCGGGCGCGGTCGTCGAGTACGGGGTGCGCTTCACCAAGCCGGTCGTCGTGCCCGACGACGGCACCGGTGCGCTGATCGAGGTCAGCGGCAAGGTCGCCGCGAAGCTGGACGACAACCTGGTGCGCGTGGACCTGACGGCGATGAGCGACGGCAAGAAGGTCCTCGGGATGTCCCGCGCGGTCGTCCGCCTCGCGTGACGCACCGCTGCCGGTGACGGACCACCGGAGGGCGCTCTCCTCAGGGGGGCGCCCTCCGCGCGCTCCGTGGCCCCGCCGGGGTGTCCGGGCCGTGGACCGTACTCTTGTCCCCGTGCAGGAACTCCACGACGCCCCCCTCGCCCCCCTGACCACCTTCCGGCTCGGCGGCCCGGCCGGCCGCCTCCTGACGGCCACCACCGACACCGAGGTGATCGCCGCCGTACGCGAAGCCGACGACAGCGGCACCCCGCTCCTGGTCATCGGCGGCGGCTCCAACCTGGTCATCGGTGACAAGGGCTTCGACGGGACGGCCCTCCGCATCGCGACCCAGGGCTTCGCGCTCTCCGGCACGACGCTGGAACTGGCCGCCGGCGAGGTCTGGACCGACGCCGTGGCCCGTACGGTCGAGGCGGGACTGGCCGGGATCGAGTGCCTCGCCGGGATCCCCGGGTCCGCAGGGGCGACCCCGATCCAGAACGTCGGCGCCTACGGGCAGGAGGTGTCCTCGGTGATCACCGAGGTCGTCGCCTACGACCGGCACACCCGGGAGACCGTCACCCTCCCGAACGAGGCCTGCGCGTTCTCGTACCGCCACAGCCGCTTCAAGGCCGAGCCCGACCGCTACGTCGTGCTCCGGGTCAGGTTCGGGCTGGAGGACGCGGGCGGACTGTCCGCGCCCCTGCGCTACCCCGAGACGGCCAGGGCGATGGGCGTCGAGCAGGGCGACCGCGTTCCCGCCGCCTCCGCCAGCGAGACGGTCCTCCGGCTGAGGGCGGGCAAGGGCATGGTGCTCGACCCGGAGGACCACGACACCTGGTCGGCCGGGTCCTTCTTCACCAACCCGATCCTCGACGAGGCGCAGCACGCGGTGTTCCTCGCTCGCGCCGCCGAGCGCCTGGGCGGGGACGTCACACCTCCGGCCTTCCCGGCGGGCGACGGGCGGGTGAAGACCTCGGCCGCCTGGCTCATCGACAAGGCGGGCTTCACCAAGGGCTACGGCACGGGCCCTGCGCGCATCTCCACCAAGCACACGCTCGCCCTCACCAACCGGGGCGGAGCGACCACGGAGGACCTGCTGGCCCTGGCCCGCGAGGTCGTCGCAGGGGTCCACGAGGCCTTCGGGGTCACCCTCGTCAACGAGCCGGTGACGGTCGGCGTCAGCCTGTAGCGGCGCGGGCGGGGGCCGCGGCCTGTGGTTCCGCCTCCCGCGGCTCCGCGCCGGGGTCACGGGAGGGGCCCGGGCGCGTTCGGTGGGCGACTCCGCGGGCAGAAGGCGACCCCGGGGCCAGAAGGCGACCCGGGGCCAGGAGACAGCCCACGGTCAGAACGACCCCAGGTCCAGGAGGCGCCCCGCAGCCAGCAGCCGACCCCGCAGTCGGTCGCCGGGCCCGCGGTCAGTAGGCCACGCCCACGCCCTGCTTCACGGCGCCCGGTTCGTCGATCAGCGCCAGCATGGCGTGGGCCACGTCGGCCCGCGCGATGGACCGCCCGCTGCGCGGGGTGCCACCCACGACCGTCCGGTACACCCCCGTCAGCGGGCCGTTGGTGAGCTTCGGCGGCCGCACCGACGTCCAGTCCGTCGCTCCGGCGGCCAACACGGCCTCCATGCGCGTCAGATCCGCGTACACCTCCCTGAGGACCGCGCCGATCACCCGGCGGACCATCCGGTCGGGCAGGGGGTCGTCCGCGGGCTCCGGACCGACCGGTGCCGCGCTCACGACCAGCAGCCGGCGCACCCCCTCCGCCTCCATCGCGGCGACCACCTGCCGGGTCAGCCGCTCCGCCACGTCGCCGGCCTTCCGGCCCCGGGCCCCGAGTCCGGAGAGCACCGCGTCCCGCCCCGCGACCGCCGCGCGCACGGCGGCCGCGTCACCCAGCGGCACGACCGCGTGCAGATCCGCGCCCCGCAGTCCCTCGGGCAGCCGTGAAGGGTCCCGGACCACGGCCGTCACCTGGTGCCCAGCCGTGAGCGCCTGCCGCACGATCTCCTGGCCGACGGCCCCCGTCGCTCCGAACACTGTGAGCCTCATGGCACACGCCTCCTCAGGTGGGTGAGTGTTCACTCACCTTTAGAGTGAGTGGGCGCTCACCTCTTCGTCAAGCCGTTCGGGAGTACTCATGGAGCAGAAGCCGGCCCGCATCCGGATCCTCGACGCGGCTCATGAGCTCATGCTCGGCATCGGCCTCGCGCGGACCACGACCAAGGAGATCGCCAAGGCCGCCGACTGCTCCGAGGCGGCGCTGTACAAGTACTTCGGGAGCAAGGAGGAGCTCTTCGTGACCGTCCTCGGCGAACGCATGCCGAGGCTGGGCCCCCTCCTTGGCGACCTGGAGGCGGGCCGCGGGGACCTGGAGCAGAACCTCACCGACGTCGCCCGACAGGCGGCGCTCTTCTACGAGCAGACGTTCCCGGTGCTCGCCTCGCTCTACGCCGAGCCCCGGCTCAAGCAGCGCCACGAAGCGGCCATGCGGGAGATGGGCACCGGACCCCACAAGCCGATCCAGTGGCTCGACGCCTATCTCCGCGCCGAGCAGCAGGCGGGCCGCGTCGCCCCGGGCGCGGACACGTACGCCGCGGCCTCACTGCTGCTGGGCGCCTGTGCCCAGCGTGCCTTCGCCTACGAGATGGGCGGCGCCCCGCAGGCGCTGGACGACTTCGCCGTGTCCCTCGCGCGCACCCTGCTGGGCGGCATCAGCTAGCGAGCCACGCGTCGATCCCGCCCAGCAGCTTCTCCCGCACCTCGACGGGCGCCACCGACCCCCGCACGGACTGCCGCGCCAGCTCGGCCAGTTCCTCGTCGGTGAAGGCGTGATGGCGGCGTACGAGGTCGTACTGCGCCGCCAGCCGGGAACCGAAGAGCAGCGGGTCGTCCGCACCGAGCGCCATCGGCACCCCGGCGTCGAACAGGGTGCGCAGGGGTACGTCCGCGGGCTTCTCGTAGACGCCGAGCGCCACGTTGGACGCCGGGCAGACCTCGCAGGTCACTCCCCGCTCCGCGAGCTTCCGCAGCAGCCTCGGGTCCTCGGCCGCCCGGACACCGTGCCCGATCCGGGCCGCTTCGAGGTCGTCCAGGCAGTCCCGGACACTTGAGGGGCCCGAGAGCTCGCCACCGTGCGGCGCCGCGATCAGGCCGCCCTCGCGGGCGATGGCGAAGGCGCGGTCGAAGTCGCGGGCCATGCCGCGCCGTTCGTCGTTGGAGAGCCCGAAGCCGATGACCCCCCGGTCCGCGTAGCGCACGGCCAGCCGGGCCAGTGTGCGGGCGTCCAGCGGATGCTTCATCCGGTTCGCGGCGATCACCACCCGGATCCCGAGCCCGGTCTCCCGCGACGCGCTGTCCACGGCGTCCAGGATGATCTCGATGGCCGGGATGAGCCCGCCGAGCAGTGGGGCGTACGAGGTGGGGTCGACCTGGATCTCCAGCCACCCGGAACCGTCGGCGACGTCCTCCATGGCGGTCTCGCGCACCAGCCGCTGGATGTCCTCCGGGGCGCGGAGGCAGGACCGGGCGATGTCGTAGAGGCGCTGGAAGCGGAACCAGCCGCGCTCGTCGGTCGCCCGCAGCTGAGGGGGCTCACCGCCGGTCAGCGCCTCGGGCAGCCGGACGCCGTACTTGTCCGCCAGCTCGAGCAGGGTCGTCGGCCGCATCGACCCGGTGAAGTGCAGGTGCAGGTGGGCCTTGGGCAACAGCCGTACGTCACGCTCCATTGAAGGATCTTGCCGCACACCAGGGGCGCGGCGATACCCGGATTCCCTTCTGAGTTACCCATCGAACAGAAAAGTGGCCCCCGGCCGGAGCCGGGGGCCACTTCTGGATCCGGTACGCGATCAGTCGCGCGCCTCGCCCAGCAGCTTCTGGAGCCGCGAGACGCCCTCGACGAGGTCGTCGTCGCCCAGTGCGTAGGACAGCCGCAGGTAACCCGGCGTGCCGAAGGCCTCGCCCGGCACCACCGCGACCTCGGCCTCGTCCAGGATGAGGGCGGCGAGCTCGACGGAGTCGGCCGGGCGCCTGCCGCGGATCTCCTTGCCGAGCAGCCCCTTCACCGACGGGTACGCGTAGAACGCGCCCTCGGGCTCGGGGCAGAACACGCCCTCGATCTCGTTGAGCATGCGCACGATCGTCTTCCGGCGCCTGTCGAAGGCGGTCCGCATCTCGGCGACGGCGTTCAGCGAGCCCGACACCGCGGCCAGCGCGGCGACCTGCGCGACGTTGCTGACGTTGGACGTGGCGTGCGACTGCAGGTTGGTCGCGGCCTTCACGATGTCCTTGGGGCCGATGATCCAGCCGACCCGCCAGCCGGTCATGGCATAGGTCTTGGCGACGCCGTTGACCACGATGCACTTGTCGCGCAGCTCGGGCACGACGGCGGGGAGGGAGGCGGCCGCCGCGCCCCCGTAGACCAGGTGCTCGTAGATCTCGTCGGTCATGACCCACAGGCCGTGCTCGACGGCCCAGCGGCCGATCGCCTCGGTGTCGGCCTCGCTGTAGACGGCGCCCGTCGGGTTCGACGGCGACACGAACAGGACGACCTTCGTGCGCTCGGTGCGCGCCGCCTCGAGCTGCTCGACCGAGACGCGGTAGCCGGTGGTCTCGTCGGCCACGACCTCGACCGGGACACCGCCGGCGAGGCGGATCGACTCGGGGTAGGTCGTCCAGTACGGGGCGGGGACGATGACCTCGTCGCCCGGGTCGAGGACCGCTGCGAAGGCCTCGTAGATGGCCTGCTTGCCGCCGTTGGTCACCAGGACCTGGGAGGGGTCGATCTCGTAGCCGGAGTCGCGCAGCGTCTTCGCCACGATGGCGGCCTTGAGCTCGGGGAGCCCGCCCGCAGGGGTGTAGCGGTGGTACTTCGGGTTGCGGCACGCCTCGATCGCGGCGTCCACGATGTAACCGGGTGTCGGGAAGTCGGGCTCGCCGGCGCCGAAGCCGATCACCGGACGCCCGGCGGCCTTCAGGGCCTTGGCCTTGGCGTCGACGGCGAGGGTGGCGGACTCGGAGATCGCACCGACGCGGGCCGAAACCCGGCGCTCGGTCGGAGAAGTTGCAGCGCTCATGCCCCCATGCTCCCAGACCGGAAATGCCCGCGGCACAGGGGTTTCAGGGACCGGACAGGAGTCGGACAGCATCCGGACAGGACCGGTCGGTAGTTGTCTGTTCGACGCGGCGCCCCGGAACACGTACACTCACCTGTCGTTGGCCTTCATCAGCCGCACCGTTTTCCCCACCGGTCCACCGGTGAAGATGCGGTAGGTTGGTGGACACCACAAAGGGTCGTAGCTCAATTGGTAGAGCACTGGTCTCCAAAACCAGCGGTTGGGGGTTCAAGTCCCTCCGGCCCTGCTACACACTCCTTCGCCAGGATGTGTGCGCATGTACGTACTTCAATGCACCGCCGTGCGGCTCCACCGGGCGCGGCACGGCCACGACCCGGAATCAGGTGAGTAGCGTGACGGACGCCGTGGGCTCCATCGACATGCCTGATGCCGAGGACGAAGCCCCCGAGTCGAAGAAGAAGACCCGGAAGGGCGGAAAGCGCGGAAAGAAGGGCCCTCTGGGCCGTCTCGCGCTGTTCTACCGCCAGATCGTCGCCGAGCTCCGCAAGGTCGTATGGCCGACGCGCAGCCAGCTGTCCACGTACACGGCCGTAGTGATCGCGTTCGTGGTCGTCATGATCGGTCTCGTCACCGTGATTGACTTCGGTTTTGCGCGGGTCATCAAGTACGTCTTCGGCTGATCCCCGCGGAGGGCGCCTCATCGGCGCCCCTTTCGCATGTTCCACCCATTTGTATCCAGGAAGAAGCAGCCATCGTGTCTGACCCGAACCTGAACGACGACGCCGAGCCCACGGCGAGCGCCGTCGAGTCCGCCGAGGACGAGCTCGACATCGTCGAGGCGGCGGATGCCGTGGCCCCGGACCAGGTCGAAGCTGCTGACGCCGCCGCGGGCGAGCCCGCCGAGCAGGACGCCGTACACGCCGAGTCCGACGAGGACGAGGACGAGGACGAAGAGGCGGCCGAGGACGACGCCGCGGACGCGTCCGACACGGACGACGAGCCCGCTGAGGAGGCCGAGGAGGCCGCCCCCGTCGACGCCGTCACCGCGCTCCGCGAGGAGCTGCGCGGGCTTCCCGGCGAGTGGTACGTCATCCACACGTACGCCGGCTACGAGAAGCGCGTGAAGGCCAACCTGGAGCAGCGCGCCGTCTCGCTCAACGTCGAGGACTTCATCTACCAGGCCGAGGTGCCCGAGGAAGAGATCGTCCAGATCAAGAACGGTGAGCGGAAGAACGTCCGTCAGAACAAGCTTCCGGGATACGTCCTGGTGCGCATGGACCTGACGAACGAGTCCTGGGGTGTTGTCCGCAACACGCCCGGCGTCACCGGCTTCGTGGGCAACGCCTACGACCCGTACCCGCTGACCCTGGACGAGATCGTCAAGATGCTCGCCCCTGAGGCCGAGGAGAAGGCGGCCCGCGAGGCGGCCGAGGCCGAGGGCAAGCCGGCTCCCGCTCGCAAGGTCGAGGTCCAGGTCCTGGACTTCGAGGTGGGCGACTCGGTCACCGTCACCGACGGCCCGTTCGCGACCCTGCAGGCGACGATCAACGAGATCAACGCCGACTCGAAGAAGGTCAAGGGCCTCGTCGAGATCTTCGGTCGCGAGACCCCGGTCGAGCTCAGCTTCGATCAGATCCAGAAGAACTGACGGTCTTTCCGCCGACTTCCGGACCCATGCCTACCGAGCAGGTCAGACAGGCTTCGCAGCCGGTCTGACCTGCTCGGTTTTTGGTCGCGCAGCTATACCCGTTATCGTTGTGCGGTATGCCTCCATCCGGATGACCGGAATGGCGGCGAAACACTCTCACTAGGACCCGGAGAGAGCAATGCCTCCCAAGAAGAAGAAGGTCACGGGGCTTATCAAGCTCCAGATCAACGCCGGTGCGGCCAACCCGGCGCCGCCGGTCGGTCCCGCACTGGGCCAGCACGGCGTCAACATCATGGAGTTCTGCAAGGCCTACAACGCCGCGACCGAGTCGCAGCGTGGCATGGTCGTGCCGGTGGAGATCACGGTCTACGAGGACCGCTCCTTCACCTTCATCACCAAGACTCCGCCGGCCGCCAAGCTGATCCTCAAGGCCGCGGGTGTGGACAAGGGCTCCGGCGAGCCGCACAAGACCAAGGTCGCCAAGCTCACGGCCGCCCAGGTCCGCGAGATCGCCACGACCAAGCTCCCCGACCTGAACGCCAACGACCTCGACGCCGCGTCGAAGATCATCGCTGGCACCGCCCGTTCCATGGGCATCACGGTCGAAGGCTGAGTCAGCCCCGTAGCCCCACAGTGGTAGGACCAAGCGCTGGTCCGCACCACGACTCCACACTCTGAAAACATCAGGAGTAGATGTGAAGCGCAGCAAGAACCTCCGCGCTGCGGACGCGAAGATCGACCGGGAGCGTACCTACGCCCCGCTCGAGGCCGTCCGTCTCGCCAAGGACACCGCCGCCACCAAGTTCGACGGCACCGTCGAGGTCGCGTTCTGCCTGGGTGTCGACCCGCGCAAGGCCGACCAGATGGTCCGTGGCACCGTGAACCTCCCGCACGGCACCGGCAAGACCGCCCGGGTCCTGGTCTTCGCGACCGGTGACCGTGCTGCGGCCGCGGAAGCCGCGGGCGCCGACATCGTCGGCGCCGACGAGCTCATCGACGAGGTGGCGAAGGGCCGTCTGGACTTCGACGCCGTCGTCGCCACGCCGGACCTCATGGGCAAGGTCGGCCGCCTCGGCCGCGTGCTCGGTCCGCGTGGTCTGATGCCGAACCCGAAGACCGGCACCGTCACCCCCGATGTCGTGAAGGCTGTCAACGACATCAAGGGCGGAAAGATCGAGTTCCGCGTCGACAAGCACTCGAACCTGCACTTCATCATCGGAAAGACCTCTTTCGATGACACGAAGCTGGTCGAGAACTACGGCGCGGCCCTGGAGGAGATCCTCCGTCTGAAGCCGTCCGCCGCGAAGGGTCGCTTCATCAAGAAGGCGACCATGAGCACGACGATGGGTCCCGGCATCCCGCTGGACGCCAACCGCGTGCGCAACCTCCTCGTCGAGGAGGACCCGGCCGCCGTCTGAGCCCCCGCGCTCACCCGGTAGCCGCGTCAACGGCACGGTACGGGCCCCGCAAGCCTCCTGGAGGCTTGCGGGGCCCGTCCTCGTACGCGGGGCCGCCCGAGTGCGGGGCCCGTCCTCGTACGCGGGGCCGCCCGAGTGCGGGGCCCGTCCTCGTACGCGGGGCCGCCCGAGTGCGGGGCCCGTCCTCGTGCGCGGGGCCGCCCGAGAGGCGTTCAAACCTCTCCCACCGGTCGAACCGGGACGGATTTGCTCCGAACGGCCCCGGTCGCGTACGCTCACGAAGAAGCCAAAGACCGCTGGTCGTTGCCGCGTCCTCCTCGGAGGGAACGGTGACCGAAGGATCCGTCAAGAACGGGCGACCTGCGCAGGTGACTGTGGAAAGCTCCCGGATTTCATTCGGTCGAGCTACGCCCTGGCGCTTGCGCCGGGGCGTTTCGTCTTTTCCGGCCCCTTCTGAGCGGTCCTCATCACCCGGAAGGAGGCCGACGCTCATGGCAAGGCCCGACAAGGCTGCCGCGGTAGCCGAGCTGACGGACCAGTTCCGCAGCTCGAACGCCGCCGTGCTGACCGAGTACCGGGGTCTCACCGTGGCGCAGCTCAAGACGCTGCGTCGTTCGCTCGGTGAGAACGCCCAGTACGCCGTGGTGAAGAACACGCTGACCAAGATTGCGGCCAACGAGGCCGGGATCGACACGCTGGACGACCTGTTCGCAGGTCCGACGGCGGTTGCCTTCATCACCGGTGACCCGGTGGAGTCGGCGAAGGGTCTTCGTGACTTCGCCAAGGACAACCCGAACCTCATCATCAAGGGCGGTGTCCTTGACGGTAAGGCGCTGTCCGCCGATGAGATCAAGAAGCTCGCGGACCTCGAGTCCCGCGAGGTTCTGCTCGCCAAGCTGGCCGGCGCCATGAAGGGCAAGCAGACTCAGGCTGCGCAGCTCTTCCAGGCTCTGCCGTCGAAGTTCGTCCGCACCGCGGAAGCGCTTCGTGCCAAGAGGGCCGAGCAGGGCGGTGCCGGTACGCCGGCTCCCGCCGACGCCGAGGTGGCGGAGTAACACTCCGCTCCACCGGCTCGCAGCGGGCCCGTACGCCCGCCTACATATACATCCGGCACCTGCCGAATTAGTGGAAGGACGCCATCATGGCGAAGCTCAGCCAGGAAGACCTGCTCGCCCAGTTCGAGGAGCTCACCCTCATCGAGCTCTCCGAGTTCGTGAAGGCCTTCGAGGAGAAGTTCGACGTCACCGCCGCCGCGGCCGTCGCCGTTGCCGGTCCCGCCCAGGGTGGCGGCGACGCCGGTGCCCAGGCCGAGGAGCAGGACGAGTTCGACGTCATCCTCACCGCCGCCGGTGACAAGAAGATCCAGGTCATCAAGGTCGTGCGTGAGCTGACCTCGCTGGGTCTCAAGGAGGCCAAGGACCTCGTGGACGGCGCCCCGAAGCCCGTCCTCGAGAAGGTCGCCAAGGAGGCCGCCGAGAAGGCTGCCGAGTCCCTCAAGGGCGCCGGCGCCTCCGTCGAGGTCAAGTGACCCTGCGAGTCGTCTGACTCCTCAGGACCGTCCCTGCCGCGAGGCGGGGATGTCACATCGCAAAGGGCGATCACCCATCCGGGTGGTCGCCCTTTGGCGTGCTCAGGGAGGCTGCCTTGATCTTCCGGCGGTGACGAGTAGGGTGATCTTCGCCGTGCGTCTCCCAGGGGGCGTCAACGGGCGTCCTGGGGGCCCAGGTGAAGATCGCCGGGGATCGGTCCCGGACTCGGGGCCTTGACGAACCGCACGCGGCGCGCAATTCTCAGGACGCGTCGTCATCTCGATCCGCATCCGAGGCATGGATCGAGAGCGAAGAGGGCAGTAAAGAAGAGCGCACACCGCGCGAGGGCTATTCATAGGTGTTGAGAACAGCTGTTGAGAGCAACGTGGGTCTCTGAGAACCCCGACTGGACATCAGTGTGCCGCTTGGCTACACTGACCCTTTGCGCTGCCTGTTAGCTGCCTCCTGCCCGTCACCAGGGGCATGCCCACGCCTAGCACCGATGGCCGGACCTTCCCTGACCTTGGGATTTCTGTCTCTGTGTGCGGCTTGGGGCCGGTACGCGCGTAGTGAGTCCGAGCCCTCGGAAGGACCCCCTCTTGGCCGCCTCGCGCAACGCCTCGACCTCGAATACGAACAACGGTGCCAGCACCGCCCCGCTGCGCATCTCTTTTGCAAAGATCAAGGAGCCCCTCGAGGTTCCGAACCTCCTCGCGTTGCAGACCGAGAGCTTTGACTGGCTCCTCGGCAATGCCGCCTGGAAGGCTCGCGTCGAGGCTGCTCTGGACAGCGGACAAGACGTCCCCACCAAGTCCGGCCTGGAGGAGATCTTCGAGGAGATCTCGCCGATCGAGGACTTCTCCGGGTCGATGTCGCTCACGTTCCGCGACCACCGCTTCGAGCCCCCGAAGAACTCGATCGACGAGTGCAAGGAGCGCGACTTCACGTTCGCCGCGCCGCTCTTCGTCACGGCCGAGTTCACCAACAACGAGACCGGCGAGATCAAGTCCCAGACGGTCTTCATGGGCGACTTCCCGCTCATGACCAACAAGGGCACCTTCGTCATCAACGGCACCGAGCGTGTCGTCGTGTCGCAGCTCGTGCGTTCGCCGGGTGTCTACTTCGACTCCTCCATCGACAAGACGTCCGACAAGGACATCTTCTCGGCCAAGATCATCCCGTCCCGGGGTGCCTGGCTGGAGATGGAGATCGACAAGCGCGACATGGTCGGTGTCCGTATCGACCGCAAGCGCAAGCAGTCCGTCACCGTCCTCCTGAAGGCTCTCGGCTGGACCACCGAGCAGATCCTCGAGGAGTTCGGCGAGTACGAGTCGATGCGCGCCACCCTGGAGAAGGACCACACCCAGGGCCAGGACGACGCGCTGCTCGACATCTACCGCAAGCTGCGTCCGGGCGAGCCGCCGACGCGCGAGGCCGCTCAGACGCTGCTCGAGAACCTCTACTTCAACCCGAAGCGCTACGACCTCGCGAAGGTCGGCCGCTACAAGGTGAACAAGAAGCTCGGCGCCGACGAGCCGCTCGACGCCGGTGTCCTCACCAGCGACGACATCATCGCCACCATCAAGTACCTGGTGAAGCTGCACGCCGGCGAGACCGAGACGGTCGGCGAGTCCGGCCGCTCGATCATGGTCGAGACCGACGACATCGACCACTTCGGCAACCGCCGTATCCGTAACGTCGGTGAGCTGATCCAGAACCAGGTCCGTACGGGTCTCGCCCGTATGGAGCGTGTCGTGCGCGAGCGCATGACCACCCAGGACGTCGAGGCGATCACGCCGCAGACCCTGATCAACATCCGGCCGGTCGTCGCCTCCATCAAGGAGTTCTTCGGCACCAGCCAGCTGTCGCAGTTCATGGACCAGAACAACCCGCTGTCGGGCCTGACGCACAAGCGTCGTCTCAACGCCCTCGGCCCGGGTGGTCTCTCCCGTGAGCGCGCCGGCTTCGAGGTCCGTGACGTCCACCCGTCGCACTACGGCCGCATGTGCCCCATCGAGACGCCCGAAGGCCCGAACATCGGTCTGATCGGCTCGCTGGCCTCCTACGGGCGCATCAACCCGTTCGGCTTCATCGAGACGCCGTACCGCAAGGTCGTCGAGGGCGTCGTCACCGACGACGTCGACTACCTCACGGCCGACGAAGAGGACCGCTTCGTGATCGCCCAGGCGAACGCGACGCTCTCCGAGGACATGCGCTTCACCGAGGCCCGCGTCCTGGTCCGCCGTCGTGGCGGGGAGATCGACTACATCCCCGGTGACGACGTCGACTACATGGACGTCTCGCCGCGCCAGATGGTGTCGGTCGCGACCGCGATGATCCCGTTCCTCGAGCACGACGACGCCAACCGTGCCCTCATGGGCGCGAACATGATGCGTCAGGCCGTCCCGCTCATCAAGAGCGAGGCGCCGCTGGTCGGCACCGGCATGGAGTACCGCTGTGCCACCGACGCCGGTGACGTGCTCAAGGCGGAGAAGGCGGGTGTGGTCCAGGAGGTCTCCGCGGACTACATCACCGTGACGAACGACGACGGCACGTACACCACGTACCGCATCGCCAAGTTCTCGCGCTCCAACCAGGGCACCTCGGTCAACCAGAAGGTCGTCGTCTCCGAGGGCGACCGCGTGATCGAGAGCCAGGTCCTCGCCGACGGGCCCGCCACCGAGAACGGTGAGATGGCGCTCGGCAAGAACCTGCTCGTGGCGTTCATGCCGTGGGAAGGCCACAACTACGAGGACGCGATCATCCTGTCGCAGCGCCTCGTGCAGGACGACGTCCTCTCCTCGATCCACATCGAGGAGCACGAGGTCGACGCCCGTGACACCAAGCTCGGCCCGGAGGAGATCACCCGGGACATCCCGAACGTCTCCGAGGAGGTCCTCGCCGACCTCGACGAGCGCGGCATCATCCGTATCGGTGCCGAGGTCGTCGCCGGCGACATCCTCGTCGGCAAGGTCACGCCCAAGGGTGAGACCGAGCTGACCCCGGAGGAGCGCCTGCTCCGCGCGATCTTCGGTGAGAAGGCGCGCGAGGTGCGCGACACCTCGCTGAAGGTCCCGCACGGCGAGATCGGCAAGGTCATCGGCGTCCGCGTCTTCGACCGCGAAGAGGGCGACGAGCTGCCGCCGGGCGTGAACCAGCTGGTCCGCGTCTACGTCGCGCAGAAGCGCAAGATCACCGATGGTGACAAGCTCGCCGGCCGTCACGGCAACAAGGGCGTCATCTCCAAGATCCTCCCGATCGAGGACATGCCGTTCCTGGAGGACGGCACCCCGGTCGACATCATCCTCAACCCGCTGGGTGTCCCGTCCCGAATGAACCCGGGACAGGTCCTGGAGATCCACCTCGGCTGGCTCGCCAGCCGCGGCTGGGACGTCTCCGGCCTCGGTGACGAGTGGGCCCAGCGCCTGCAGGCCATCGGCGCCGACCAGGTCGCCCCCGGCACCAACGTCGCCACCCCCGTCTTCGACGGTGCGCGCGAGGACGAGATCACCGGCCTCTTCCAGGCCACGATCCCGAACCGCGACGGCGACCGGCTGGTCCTGCCCTCGGGCAAGGCCAACCTGTTCGACGGCCGCTCCGGCGAGCCGTTCCCGGACCCGGTCTCGATCGGGTACATGTACATCCTCAAGCTGCACCACCTGGTCGACGACAAGCTCCACGCCCGTTCGACCGGCCCGTACTCCATGATCACGCAGCAGCCGCTGGGTGGTAAGGCGCAGTTCGGTGGTCAGCGATTCGGTGAGATGGAGGTGTGGGCCCTTGAGGCTTACGGCGCCGCATACGCCCTCCAGGAGCTCCTGACGATCAAGTCCGACGACGTCACCGGCCGCGTGAAGGTCTACGAGGCCATCGTCAAGGGCGAGAACATCCCCGAGCCGGGCATTCCCGAGTCCTTCAAGGTGCTCATCAAGGAAATGCAGTCGCTCTGCCTCAACGTGGAGGTGCTGTCCTCGGACGGCATGTCCATCGAGATGCGCGACACGGACGAGGACGTCTTCCGCGCGGCGGAGGAGCTCGGTATCGACCTGTCCCGGCGCGAGCCGAGCAGCGTCGAAGAGGTCTGACGGGTTGCCCGGCCGGATCCACGTGATCCGGCCGGCCCTCCCCGGACCCGTTCAGACCATTGCTGAAGTGCCCCGATTTCTCGCGTGAAGCGAGGGGGCTCGAACCCCCGAAAGAGGGATTGACGACAAGTGCTCGACGTCAACTTCTTCGACGAGCTGCGGATCGGCCTTGCCACCGCGGACGACATCCGGACCTGGTCCCACGGCGAAGTGAAGAAGCCGGAGACCATCAACTACCGCACGCTCAAGCCCGAAAAGGACGGACTCTTCTGCGAGAAGATCTTCGGTCCGACCCGGGACTGGGAGTGCTACTGCGGCAAGTACAAGCGTGTCCGCTTCAAGGGCATCATCTGTGAGCGTTGTGGCGTCGAGGTCACGCGCGCCAAGGTGCGCCGTGAGCGCATGGGCCACATCGAGCTTGCCGCTCCCGTCACCCACATCTGGTACTTCAAGGGCGTCCCGTCGCGCCTCGGCTACCTGCTGGACCTCGCGCCGAAGGACCTCGAGAAGGTCATCTACTTCGCCGCGTACATGATCACGTTCGTCGACGAGGAGCGCCGCACGCGTGACCTCCCGTCGCTGGAGGCGCACGTCTCCGTCGAGCGTCAGCAGGTCGAGAACCGCCGCGACTCGGACCTCGAGAACCGCGCCAAGAAGCTCGAGACCGACCTGGCCGAGCTCGAGGCCGAGGGTGCCAAGGCCGACGTGCGCCGCAAGGTGCGCGAAGGTGCCGAGCGTGAGATGAAGCAGCTGCGCGACCGTGCGCAGCGCGAGATCGACCGTCTCGACGAGGTGTGGAGCCGCTTCAAGAACCTCAAGGTCCAGGACCTCGAGGGCGACGAGCTGCTCTACCGCGAGCTGCGTGACCGCTTCGGCACGTACTTCGACGGCTGCATGGGCGCCGCCGCGCTGCAGAAGCGCCTGGAGTCCTTCGACCTCGACGAGGAGGCCGAGCGCCTCCGCGAGATCATCCGCACCGGCAAGGGCCAGAAGAAGACCCGTGCGCTCAAGCGCCTCAAGGTCGTCTCCGCGTTCCTGCAGACCAGCAACAAGCCCAAGGGCATGGTGCTCGACTGCGTGCCGGTCATCCCGCCGGACCTGCGTCCGATGGTGCAGCTGGACGGTGGCCGCTTCGCGACCTCCGACCTCAACGACCTGTACCGCCGTGTGATCAACCGCAACAACCGCCTGAAGCGGCTTCTCGACCTCGGCGCGCCCGAGATCATCGTGAACAACGAGAAGCGCATGCTCCAGGAGGCCGTGGACGCCCTCTTCGACAACGGTCGTCGTGGTCGCCCGGTCACCGGTCCCGGCAACCGCCCCCTGAAGTCCCTCAGCGACATGCTGAAGGGCAAGCAGGGCCGTTTCCGTCAGAACCTCCTCGGCAAGCGCGTGGACTACTCGGCGCGTTCCGTGATCGTCGTCGGTCCGCAGCTCAAGCTGCACCAGTGCGGTCTGCCGAAGGCGATGGCGCTGGAGCTCTTCAAGCCGTTCGTGATGAAGCGCCTGGTGGACCTGAACCACGCGCAGAACATCAAGTCGGCCAAGCGCATGGTCGAGCGTGGCCGCACCGTCGTGTACGACGTCCTCGAAGAGGTCATCGCCGAGCACCCGGTGCTGCTGAACCGTGCGCCCACCCTGCACCGCCTCGGCATCCAGGCCTTCGAGCCGCAGCTGGTCGAGGGCAAGGCCATCCAGATCCACCCGCTCGTCTGCACCGCGTTCAACGCGGACTTCGACGGTGACCAGATGGCCGTGCACCTGCCGCTCTCCGCGGAGGCGCAGGCCGAGGCCCGCATCCTGATGCTGTCCTCGAACAACATCCTGAAGCCGGCCGACGGCCGCCCCGTCACCATGCCGACCCAGGACATGGTGCTGGGCCTCTTCTTCCTCACCACGGACGAAGAGGGCCGCAACGTCAAGGGCACGGACCGCTCCTTCGGCTCCACGGCCGAGGCGACCATGGCCTTCGACGCCCGCGAGCTCTCGCTCCAGGCGAAGGTCGACATCCGCTTCCCGGTGGGCACCATCCCGCCGCGTGGCTGGGTGCCGCCGGTCGCCGAGGAGGGCGAGCCCGAGTACCAGCCGGGTGACACCTTCCGCCTGCGTACGAGCCTGGGCCGCGCGCTCTTCAACGAGCTGCTGCCCGAGGACTACCCGTTCGTCGACTACTCGGTGGGCAAGAAGCAGCTCTCCGAGATCGTCAACGACCTGGCCGAGCGCTACCCCAAGGTCATCGTGGCGGCGACGCTCGACAACCTGAAGGCGGCCGGTTTCCACTGGGCGACCCGCTCCGGTGTGACCGTGGCCATCTCCGACGTCGTCGTGCCCGAGGCCAAGAAGGCCATCGTCAAGGGCTACGAGGAGCAGGACGAGAAGGTCCAGAAGCAGTACGAGCGCGGTCTGATCACCAAGGACGAGCGCACGCAGGAGCTCATCGCGATCTGGACCAAGGCGACCAACGAGGTCGCCGAGGCGATGAACGCGAACTTCCCGAAGACGAACCCCATCTTCATGATGGTCGACTCGGGTGCCCGAGGAAACATGATGCAGATGCGTCAGATCGCGGGTATGCGTGGTCTGGTGTCGAACGCCAAGAACGAGACGATTCCCCGTCCCATCAAGGCGTCCTTCCGTGAGGGCCTCACCGTTCTGGAGTACTTCATCTCCACGCACGGTGCCCGTAAGGGTCTGGCGGACACCGCCCTGCGTACCGCCGACTCGGGTTACCTGACCCGTCGTCTGGTGGACGTCTCGCAGGACGTCATCATCCGCGAGGAGGACTGCGGCACCGACCGCGGCCTCAAGCTGAAGATCGCCGTCAAGGGCGCCGACGGTGTCCTGCGCAAGACGGACGACGTCGAGACCTCGGTCTACGCCCGCATGCTCGCCGAGGACGTCGTCGTCGACGGCAAGGTCATCGCGCCTGCCAACGTCGACCTCGGTGACGTCCTGATCGACGCCCTCGTGGGCGCCGGCGTCGAGGAGGTCAAGACCCGCTCGGTCCTGACCTGTGAGTCCGCGGTCGGCACCTGTGCCTTCTGCTACGGACGCTCGCTCGCCACCGGCAAGCTGGTCGACATCGGTGAGGCGGTCGGCATCATCGCCGCCCAGTCCATCGGTGAGCCCGGTACCCAGCTGACGATGCGTACCTTCCACACCGGTGGTGTGGCCGGTGACGACATCACGCAGGGTCTGCCCCGTGTCGTCGAGCTCTTCGAGGCGCGTACCCCCAAGGGTGTCGCCCCGATCTCGGAGGCCAAGGGCCGGGTCCGCATCGAGGAGACCGAGAAGACCAAGAAGCTCGTCGTCACCCCGGACGACGGCAGCGAGGAGACGGCGTTCCCGATCTCCAAGCGTGCCCGTCTCCTGGTCGGCGAGGGCGACGCGGTCGAGGTGGGCCAGAAGCTCACCGTCGGTGCCACCAACCCGCACGACGTGCTGCGGATCCTCGGTCAGCGCGCGGTCCAGGTCCACCTGGTCGGCGAGGTCCAGAAGGTCTACAACTCGCAGGGTGTGTCGATCCACGACAAGCACATCGAGATCATCATCCGGCAGATGCTGCGCCGTGTGACGATCATCGAGTCCGGCGACGCGGAGCTGCTGCCGGGCGAGCTCGTCGAGCGGTCGAAGTTCGAGACCGAGAACCGTCGTGTGGTCACCGAGGGCGGTCACCCCGCCTCCGGCCGTCCGCAGCTGATGGGTATCACCAAGGCCTCGCTCGCCACCGAGTCGTGGCTGTCGGCGGCGTCCTTCCAGGAGACGACCAGGGTCCTGACCGACGCGGCGATCAACGCCAAGTCGGACTCCCTGATCGGCCTCAAGGAGAACGTCATCATCGGTAAGCTCATCCCGGCCGGTACGGGTCTGTCCCGCTACCGCAACATCCGGGTCGAGCCGACCGAGGAGGCCAAGGCCGCGATGTACTCGGCCGTCGGCTACGACGACATCGACTACTCGCCGTTCGGCACGGGCTCCGGCCAGGCCGTTCCGCTGGAGGACTACGACTACGGTCCGTACAACCAGTAGGCGAGCCGCTTGATACGACCGCAGGGCGGTCATCCCGTGACACACGGGGTGGCCGCCCTGCGGCGTTGCCGTCCGGGGCCCCGTGAGGTCGGTCACCCCGGGTGACCGGCGTCCGGCGGGCACTGGCCGGGCTGCGGGACGCTCCGCGGGCTCCTGGGGGGTCGTTTATGCTGGTCGGAGGCGCTGTGCCGGCCGTGCGGACGTCCCAGGGGCATGCCGGGGTGTCCGGCCGTGGCAGATGCCGGGCCGCGGAGGCCCGGGGTGGACGGCATTTGTTTTGACCCAGCTCCGTGAGGTAGGTACGCTCAAGCCTTGTGCCTGGGGTGTGCCTGGGCTCGGGTGCGTGTCCTCAACCGCACGGCGAGTCCGTAAGTGGCCACCGCAATCTGTGTTCCGTCTGCCTCATCGCAGCGGCGCGCAGTGTTCGACACACCCGACCGCGTGGGTCGGTGAGTGTTCCAGGTTAGTTTCACGAACGGCACACAGAAACCGGAGAAGTAGTGCCTACGATCCAGCAGCTGGTCCGGAAGGGCCGGCAGGACAAGGTCGAGAAGAACAAGACGCCCGCGCTCGAGGGTTCGCCCCAGCGTCGTGGTGTCTGCACGCGTGTGTTCACGACCACCCCGAAGAAGCCGAACTCGGCGCTCCGTAAGGTCGCGCGTGTGCGTCTGACCTCCGGCATCGAGGTCACGGCCTACATCCCGGGTGAGGGGCACAACCTGCAGGAGCACTCCATCGTGCTCGTGCGTGGTGGCCGTGTGAAGGACCTGCCGGGTGTTCGTTACAAGATCATCCGCGGTTCGCTCGACACCCAGGGTGTCAAGAACCGCAAGCAGGCCCGCAGCCGCTACGGCGCCAAGAAGGAGAAGTAAGAATGCCTCGTAAGGGCCCCGCCCCGAAGCGCCCGGTCATCATCGACCCGGTCTACAGCTCTCCTCTTGTCACCTCGCTGATCAACAAGATCCTGCTGGACGGCAAGCGTTCCACCGCCGAGCGGATCGTGTACGGCGCCATGGAAGGTCTTCGCGAGAAGACCGGTGCCGACCCGGTCATCACGCTGAAGCGCGCGCTTGAGAACGTCAAGCCCTCGCTCGAGGTCAAGTCCCGCCGTGTCGGTGGCGCCACCTACCAGGTGCCGATCGAGGTCAAGCCCGGTCGCGCCGCCACCCTCGCGCTCCGCTGGGTCGTCGGTTACTCCCGCGCCCGTCGCGAGAAGACCATGACCGAGCGCCTCATGAACGAGCTGCTCGACGCCTCCAACGGTCTTGGCGCTGCCGTCAAGAAGCGCGAGGACACCCACAAGATGGCCGAGTCCAACAAGGCCTTCGCGCACTACCGCTGGTAGTCGCTCACCCCATCGAGACCGAGAGAAGATTGAGCCTTATGGCCACCACTTCGCTTGACCTGGCCAAGGTCCGCAACATCGGGATCATGGCCCACATCGACGCGGGCAAGACGACCACCACTGAGCGGATCCTCTTCTACACCGGCGTTTCGTACAAGATCGGTGAAGTCCACGACGGCGCAGCCACGATGGACTGGATGGAGCAGGAGCAGGAGCGCGGCATCACGATCACGTCCGCCGCGACGACCTGTCACTGGCCGCTCAATGATGTTGACCACACCATCAACATCATCGACACCCCGGGTCACGTCGACTTCACCGTCGAGGTGGAGCGTTCGCTCCGCGTCCTCGACGGTGCCGTCACCGTGTTCGACGGTGTGGCCGGCGTCGAGCCGCAGTCCGAGACCGTCTGGCGTCAGGCGGACCGCTACGGCGTGCCGCGTATCTGCTTCGTCAACAAGCTCGACCGCACCGGCGCCGAGTTCCACCGCTGCGTCGACATGATCGTCGACCGCCTCGGTGCGGTTCCGCTGGTCATGCAGCTCCCCATCGGTGCCGAAGCCGACTTCAAGGGCGTCGTCGACCTCGTGTCGATGAAGGCCTTCGTGTGGTCGGACGAGGCCGCCAAGGGCGAGATGTACGACACCGTCGAGATCCCCGACACGCACAAGGAGGCCGCCGAGGAATGGCGCGGCAAGCTCCTTGAGGCCGTCGCGGAGAACGACGACGCGATGATGGAGCTGTACCTCGAGGGCAACGAGCCCACCGAGGAGCAGCTGCACGAGGCGATCCGCCGGATCACCCTCGCGTCGAAGGGTTCGGCCGACTCCGTCACCGTGACCCCGGTGTTCTGTGGCACCGCGTTCAAGAACAAGGGCGTCCAGCCCCTGCTCGACGCGGTCGTCCGCTACCTGCCTTCCCCCCTGGACGTCGAGGCCATCGAGGGCCACGACGTCAAGGACCCGGAGCTGGTCGTCAAGCGCAAGCCTTCGGACGACGAGCCGTTCTCCGGCCTCGCGTTCAAGATTGCGAGCGACCCGCACCTCGGCAAGCTCACCTTCGTCCGGATCTACTCCGGTCGCCTCGAGGCCGGCACCGCGGTGCTGAACTCGGTCAAGGGCAAGAAGGAGCGCATCGGCAAGATCTACCGCATGCACGCGAACAAGCGTGAGGAGATCGCGTCGGTGGGCGCCGGTGACATCGTCGCCGTCATGGGCCTGAAGCAGACCACCACCGGTGAGACGCTGTCCGACGACAAGAACCCGGTCATCCTGGAGTCCATGGACTTCCCGGCGCCGGTCATTCAGGTCGCCATCGAGCCCAAGTCCAAGGGTGACCAGGAGAAGCTGGGTGTCGCCATCCAGCGTCTCTCGGAGGAGGACCCCTCCTTCCAGGTGCACTCCGACGAGGAGACCGGCCAGACCATCATCGGTGGTATGGGCGAGCTTCACCTCGAGGTGCTCGTCGACCGCATGAAGCGCGAGTTCCGCGTCGAGGCGAACGTCGGCAAGCCCCAGGTCGCGTACCGCGAGACGATCCGCAAGACCGTCGAGCGCATCGACTACACGCACAAGAAGCAGACTGGTGGTACCGGCCAGTTCGCGAAGGTGCAGATCGCCCTCGAGCCCATCGAGGGTGGCGACGCCTCCTACGAGTTCGTCAACAAGGTCACCGGTGGCCGCATCCCCCGTGAGTACATTCCCTCGGTGGACGCGGGTGCCCAGGAAGCCATGCAGTTCGGCATCCTGGCCGGTTACGAGATGGTCGGCGTCCGCGTCACCCTTCTCGACGGTGGTTACCACGAGGTCGACTCCTCGGAGCTCGCCTTCAAGATCGCCGGTTCGCAGGCGTTCAAGGAGGGTGCCCGCAAGGCGTCCCCCGTGCTCCTCGAGCCGATGATGGCCGTCGAGGTCACCACGCCCGAGGACTACATGGGCGATGTCATCGGCGACCTCAACTCCCGCCGTGGCCAGATCCAGGCCATGGAGGAGCGCAGCGGCGCTCGCGTCGTGAAGGGCCTCGTGCCCCTCTCGGAGATGTTCGGCTACGTCGGAGACCTCCGCAGCAAGACCTCGGGTCGCGCAAGCTACTCGATGCAGTTCGACTCCTACGCCGAGGTTCCGCGGAACGTCGCCGAGGAGATCATCGCGAAGGCCAAGGGCGAGTAACTCTTCCGAGCTCACGCTTTAGGCTTGTCACCGGAGCCCGGTCGGGCATTCGTCGCAGCGCGCGAGCAACGCGGCGAATGCCCCCGGCACCGGCATTCCAGCAAAGATCACCTGGCGCCGATGAAGCAAGGCGTACAGAACCACTCAGGAGGACCCCAGTGGCGAAGGCAAAGTTCGAGCGGACTAAGCCGCACGTCAACATCGGCACCATCGGTCACATCGACCACGGTAAGACGACCCTCACGGCCGCCATTACCAAGGTGCTGCACGACGCGTACCCGGACCTGAACGAGGCCTCGGCCTTCGACCAGATCGACAAGGCTCCTGAGGAGCGCCAGCGCGGTATCACGATCTCGATCGCGCACGTCGAGTACCAGACGGAGTCGCGTCACTACGCGCACGTCGACTGCCCGGGTCACGCGGACTACATCAAGAACATGATCACGGGTGCGGCGCAGATGGACGGCGCCATCCTCGTGGTCGCGGCCACCGACGGCCCGATGCCGCAGACCAAGGAGCACGTGCTCCTGGCCCGCCAGGTCGGCGTTCCGTACATCGTCGTCGCCCTGAACAAGGCCGACATGGTGGACGACGAGGAGATCCTGGAGCTCGTCGAGCTCGAGGTCCGTGAGCTCCTCTCCGAGTACGAGTTCCCGGGCGACGACCTTCCGGTCGTCAAGGTCTCGGCGCTCAAGGCCCTCGAGGGCGACGCCGAGTGGGGCAAGACCGTTCTCGACCTGATGAAGGCCGTCGACGAGTCCATCCCGCAGCCCGAGCGTGACGTCGAGAAGCCGTTCCTCATGCCGATCGAGGACGTCTTCACGATCACCGGTCGCGGTACGGTCGTCACCGGCCGTATCGAGCGTGGTGTCCTCAAGGTCAACGAGACCGTTGACATCGTGGGCATCAAGCAGGAGAAGACCACCACCACGGTCACCGGCATCGAGATGTTCCGGAAGCTCCTCGACGAGGGCCAGGCCGGTGAGAACGTCGGTCTGCTGCTTCGTGGCATCAAGCGCGAGGACGTCGAGCGCGGCCAGGTCATCATCAAGCCGGGTTCGGTCACGCCGCACACCGAGTTCCAGGCCCAGGCCTACATCCTGTCGAAGGACGAGGGTGGCCGTCACACCCCCTTCTTCAACAACTACCGCCCGCAGTTCTACTTCCGTACCACGGACGTGACGGGCGTTGTGACCCTTCCCGAGGGCACCGAGATGGTCATGCCGGGTGACAACACCCTCATGGACGTCGCGCTGATCCAGCCGGTCGCCATGGAAGAGGGCCTGAAGTTCGCCATCCGTGAGGGTGGCCGGACCGTGGGCGCCGGCCAGGTCACCAAGATCGTCAAGTAATCACTTGACCGTCTGACCTGGTTGCTCCGCACAGAGCACCAGAAGGGCCCCGTACCTCTCTCGCGAGAGGTGCGGGGCCCTTCGCCGTGCGTGGGCGACGGGTGGGCCTGCGGCTATCCGGTCACGGCGGTGACCACGGTCGTGATGAGCGCCAATGCCGGCTGGGCGATGTCCGCGGCCCCGGAGAGCAGTTCCCTGAGGCGTTCCGCACGCAGCCGGAAGGGGCCGGCGTCGGGCTCCTCCGAGAGCGTGGCCAGGTCGTGCACCGCCTGTGCGGCTTCGTCGCGGTCCGTG
Organism: Streptomyces sp. NPDC055962; assembly: GCF_042270185.1. NCBI lineage: Bacteria > Bacillati > Actinomycetota > Actinomycetes > Kitasatosporales > Streptomycetaceae > Streptomyces > Streptomyces sp. NPDC055962. The sequence goes on along the minus strand of NZ_JBHJYN010000001.1, from coordinate 1,132,493 downwards.
TCCGACAGGTCGGTGCTGGACAGGGTGAGTTCCAGGAGCCTGCGCAGCTCGTCGGAGTGCGCGGCGGTGCCGTGCTGGTTCTGGAAGTCCTGGACCACCGTGTTCACGGGACGGTTGATGAACGTCGTGTTCTGCCCGTTGAAGGTGAAGTTCTCCGTCATGGCGGCCCCCGAAGTGAGAATGACCTTGCAGTGGTTGAGCTGATACCCGGTGTGCGGCGCGGGACCCGGTTCCAGCGCCGCGGTGATGGCGCGCTGAGCCGCCGCGACCCTGTCGAACGCCTCCTCGTCGCGGTCGCGGGCGCTGCGGAGCAGCAGGTCGCGCAGCAGGGTGGGCCCGTCGCCGGCTTCCGGCCGCCGCTCCTCGTCGTCGATCCCGCTCGGCCCGGCTCCGGAGCCGGGCCGGCCGTCCAGGGCCTGTGCCAGGCGCCCGAACAACGTCCGGAAGTACCGGGGGGTGACGTCCTCGACGGGGAAGACGGCTTTCTGCTTCCCCCAGGGGAGGCCGGGGCGGCCGTTGAACAGGACGAGGCAGGGCAGCAGTGCCGGGTCCACCCCGAGGAGCTCGGCGATGCGGTACGCCCCCTGGGGGTCGTACGGCTGCCAGCGCAGCCATCGCAGGGACGCCAGCACCCTGTAGAGCTCCGGCTCCAGGTGCTCGCGCCAGTACTTCCTGGCATCGGGCCACCGCGCCTGGCGCTCGATGACGAACACGCGGGTGGACGGCCCGGACAGTGCGTTGAGGTCCTCGAAATGCGTACGGACGTACGTCGCCAGTTCGACGTCCGCCGTCGTGTAGAGCAGGACGCCCCACAGTCGGCCGCCTTCGTCCGGCGCGGTCCCGTTCATGGCCAGCTGCATGCGCTCCAGCAGGGCGGCGGGGTTGGGTGCCGGGGCCATCTCGTAGTAACCGCGCGGCGGGTGCTGGATGCACAGGACGACGAGGTCGCCGTCGGTCAGACCGGATGCGGCGAGCGTGAGTCCTGTGTCGAGGACCTCGCCCGTGGCGGGGTCCGCCAGCCAGGTGCGGAGCACACGGTCACGGTGGTCGGACGCCTCGGCCGGCTGGGCGGCCCCACGCTGCCGCGCCTCTCGGAGGGCGAGCGCCGAGCACTCCGCCACCGAGGACGACGAGGAGACGGAGATCTCGAACGCGTGCCCGAAGGCGTGGTCGTGCAGGTCCCGCCAACGAGCCTGCGAGCCCTCCGCCGTGTCCGGGGCGGATCGGAAGGAGCCGAGTGACGTCATGCGCCAGGCCGTCCGGCTCCCGTAGGAGCCGTAGAAAGCGGCATGGTCGCCCTCGACGACATCGATCAGCAGACGCATCCGGCCTCCCCGTGTGGACGCACGCACGTCCGCGATTGTGCGTGGACATTCTGAGCTGCACAACAGGGCTCTCGGCCAATGGTGTTGGGGTGGCGGGGTGGCCGGGCGGACTGCGGGCGAGCCGTGGTCGACCGGGGTTCCGGTCCCCGTCGCGCCTGGTCCATCACGAGATCGTCACAGAGTGATCCCTTCACTTGCCGTTGTTCCCGTGCGGGACGTGAAGTTGCCCTGACGAACATCGTGGGGGAGTGGAACAGCGCAGTGAGCACCGCATCATCATCCGAGGGGAATTCCGGGCAGTCCGACGGCACCTCGCCCGTGTCCGACGAGCAGTGGGCGGAGCTGGTCCGGCAGGCGGAGGCCGGGGGTGCGGGGGCACCCAAGGAGCCTTCCGCGCGGGCCCGCATGGTCACGGCCAGGCTGCGCGCGCTCGACGAGGAGGCCGCGCGAGCCCAGGGCGCGGGCCGCGGGTGGGGCAGGAAGCCCAAGCAGGTGGAGCCGTGGCGGCCGGACGGCTGGCGCACCGGGCCCACCGGGCCGGCGGGCTACGGCCGGCCGAGGAAGCGGCGGCGTCTCGTCGGCACCCTGGGTTTCGTCGCCGTGCTGGGGGTCCTGGTGATCGCGATGAGGCCGAGCCTGGTGACCGATCACCTTCCGGGCGGGAGCGACTCCGTCGACACCTCGCTGCTGCCGGCCGAGACCGCACCGCCCACCGCCGCGCCCGCGGGCGATCCGGCCTCGGACCGCCCGACCCTGGAGGAGCCGTTCCGGGGCTCGCCCGCCCTCCGCTGGGCGGACGGTGCGGCGGGGATCGAGCTCCCGGAGGCCAGGGCGGTCGGGGGGATGGGCAAGGACGAGGTCGCACAGGCCCTGCGGGCCACCCGTCAGCTGCTCGTCGCCGCCAACCTCGACCCGGCCACCCTGCGGGGCGAGAGGCCCGCCGAGGCACTGGACCTGCTCGACCCGCTGCAGAAGGGGGAGCCGGAGCGTCTGGAGCGTTCGCTCGTGGAGCCCGGTGAGGGACAGGACCCGCTGATGATGTTCAGCCGGTTCGACCCCGACGACGCGCAGCTGGCGGGGGACATCGTCAAGACGCGCGGCCGGATGACCTTCGAGGCGGGCCCCACGGGCTCCGTGGAGGTGCACGCCGACTACACCTTCGTCTACCCGCTGGTGCGGGTGGGCGGGGACGAGGTGGCGCGCACGATCGTGCGGCGGAAGCTGACCACGGCGCTGCACGACCCGGAGCGGTTCGTGGCGACGCGCGGCAAGCTGTCCGTCCTCAGCTCCCAGCAGAACTTCGGCAACTCCGCCTGCGAGGTGGACGACGGCTTCCTGCACCCGTACTTCCCGAGCGACGGGACGGAGTCCGAGCAGGGCGGACCAGACGTGGACCCCTACGACCGCAGCCAGTGGCAGCCCGACGGATCCTGCGGAACGGTCACCCGTACGTGACGTGGCCCGCCGCGCTCATCCGGTCAGGCGGCTCGCACGGCCTCGGCCCGGCAGTCACGGCAGTGCCCCGGGTGGCGTGAGCGGAACGCGCGGTCGCAGCGGTCGCAGTTCTGGAGGGGGATGACGAGCGTCCCCGGACGGGTCGGCGCGAGCTCCTGCGCACCCGGCAGCGGGGGCGGCAGGAGGCAGGTGATCCGGTGGCGGAGGAGCTTGGCCGGATGCTTCACGGGCGTGGGCAGATCGCTGGTCAGCGCATGACGGATCGCGTCGGGGTGGGCCTCCCGCTCCAGCCAGGCCGCGACCCCGGGAGCGAGGGCCGCGATGCTCTCCTCGGTCAGCGACAGCTGAGGTGTGAGCCGCCGCAGATCGCTGAGCAGGGCCGTGGCGAGCCGGTCGCGTTCCGCGTCGGCCTTCAGCGGGCGGGGGAGCGCCGGAGGCGGCGCGATGCGCGCGTCGGGAGCCGGTACGCGTACGGGGGCGGAGGGCGGCGGCATGTCCGGCGGCGGCGCCTGGGGCTGCTCGGCCGGAGGTGCGGGTGGCGGCGTGGGCCGTGGCAGCGGGGCTTCCGGCGTGCGTGGCACCGGCGCGGGTGGCGGGGCTGCCTTGCGCCCTGCGGCCCGGGGGCGGAGAGGCGCTGCGGGGGCGGCGGCACCGGCCCCCGGCTGGTTGCACGACACGGTACGGGTGACGACACGGCCGTCGGGCAGGCGCGTGCGGCTGCGGCACAGGTAGCCCGTCGCCTCCAGCTCACGCAGCCCGGCGGCGATGCGGACCTCGCTCTCCGGGAAGCGCTCGGCGAGCCGCTTGATGCCGATCCGCGCCCCGGCGGGCAGCGACTGGATGTGCACGGCCAGCCCGATCGCGAGCAGCGACAGTGCACGGTGCTGGCTCAGGTGGTTGCCGACGACGGTGAAGGCGGCCGTGTGCCGCGTGTTGTCGTGGATCACACCGGAAGTCGGCCTGTTTTCCGGGGCCGTACGGGAATCCGTGCGCGGGGTCGCGTTAACCTGCTGGGTATCCATCGGGAAGCCTCTTACTTCCTCGGTGGTCAGGCCCTCGATCGGGATTCCAGTCCCGGCCGGGGGCCGTCGCATGTCTGTGGTTGTCGCGGCGAGCATATGCCAGTCAACCCACCACAAATCCAGCCCAGTTGCCCGAAGTCACCCGTGCGAGTGACCAGGTGGGGGTGGGGTCGGGCTGGGGTGGGGAGGGTCATTTCCCGAGTTCTCACAAGCTTTGTGCGTCGTGGCCCACCGGGACGCGGCAGTCCGGGACGCGCCCGACCGGGACGCGGGTTTCCACGATCCGGTGGGGTGGGCGGCCGGTCACCGTGTGTGCTCGACCTCAGCTTGGACGGTCTTGCGCGGCACGGGCCCGGCCCCTCCTCCACGCCCCACCGGCGCCGTGACGATCAGCAGCCCACGCCCGCCCCCGGCGTCGCAGGGAGCGGAACGTCCGGTTCGGGTGATTTCTCGACTCATGTCACTCAGCGTGACCGTTCGGTGGCTACTCTCGGAAACAGTGACGCCCGTGTGGAGGGTCCTTGTCCGGCTGCGGGTCGGCTGCGGTCCGGGCCGTACGCCGTCACACACGGACGGTGCTGTTCGTTGCCCATCAGGCACGACGGAGGCGAGGGGGTGGCATGGAGAACAGGAGCGGGGTGCGGTCCGGGCACCTGGCGGACGGAGCGGACGGCTCGTCCTGGGACACGGGCACGGAGGACGACTCCGGCGCGGTGATGAAGGCGGTCGGCCGCCAGATCAAGCTGTGGCGGGAGGCGGCGGGCCTGCGCCAGGCGGAGCTGGGCGCCGCGATCGGATACAGCGAGGAGATGGCCTCCTGCGTCGAGCGCGGCAGACGTGCATCGAAGCCGGAGTTCCTGGACGGCGCGGACCGGGTCCTGGAGGCGGACGGGAAGCTCGCCGCGATGCGGGGCGATGTGGCGGAGGCCCGCTATCCGAAGAAGGTGCGGGATCTGGCGAGGCTGGAGAACGACGCAGGCGAGTTGGGCGCGTACAGCAACCACAACGTGCATGGCTTGCTCCAGACCGAGGAGCACGCACGAGCGCTGTTCGGCATGCGCCGCCCTGCCTATGACGACGACGAGGTCGACCGCCACGTCGCCGCTCGTATGGCCAGGCAGCACATCTATGACCGGCGGCCCGCGCCGTTGCTGACGTTCGTCCTGGAGGAGGTGACGCTTCGGCGCCCGATCGGCGGGCGGGCAGTGCTGAAGCGCCAGCTCGAACGCCTCGCGGAGATCGCGCAGTTGCGCCATGTGGAGATCCAGGTCATGCCCACCGACCGGGAGGAGCACGCCGGTATGGCAGGGGAGCTCCGCGTACTCAAGATCAAGGACGGCACGACGGTGGGGTATTCGGAAGCTCAGCTCACCAGCCGTCTGATCTCTGATCCCAGGGAGGTCCAGATTCTGGAAATGCGGTATGGAATGATCCGTGCCCAGGCCCTCACACCGCGTGAGTCACTGGCCTTCATCGAGAAGGTGCGTGGGGAGACATGATCCACAAGTCGCCGCTGGAGTGGTGCAAGAGCAGCTACAGCAGCAACGACGGACCGGACTGCGTCGAGGTCGCCACCACCCCCCGCGCTGTCCATGTCCGCGACTCCAAGAACGTCCCGGGCCCTGAGATCGGCGTGGACGCGCGCGCCTGGGCCCGATTCCTGGAGTACGCGGCGGGAAGCTGATCCTCTCCGTCAGGGAGGCGGCCGAGGTCAGGCCCGGGGCGGCCGCACCATGTACACATCCACCGGGTCCTCGTGCTCCGTGGTGAAGCCGTGCCGCTCGTACAGCCGGCGGGCCGCGCTGCCCTGGAGGACCTGGAGACGGACCGTCGAGCCCTCGGCGTCCGTACGGGCCAGAAGGCCGGCCAGGATCCCCGTGCCGGTGCCCCGGCCCTGCAGCTCCGGCGCGAGGTAGAAGCTCTCCAGCCACCAGCCGTCACTCTCGTGCGGGCGCAGCGCCACACAGCCCGAGAAAGCCCCGTCGACCATGACGATCTCGGTCTGCCCGGGGTCGTATCCGTCTCGCAGGCGCTGCCTGACCCGGTGCTCGTCGTACCGGCCCAGGCGTTCCAGGTCGGGGCGCATGACGAGCGCCCGCAGTTCGGCTATGAGCTCGACGTCCTCGGCGGTGGCGGGGCGGAGGCTCCAGGCATGGGCGGGGGCGTGTGTGGACATGAGGCGGATTCAATCAAAGTGGACCCCTCGGGGGAGGCACTGCCCTGTGGGAGCACGTCCCCGGCCGAGACGGCGGTCACCGCGCGGGCCGGCCGGAGGCTGAGGGTTCGGTGTCCGTGCGCGCCTGGACACGGCTCCGGGCGTTCCGGGCGGTGAGCCGGTCATGGTGCTGACGCCACAGCGGCAGATTCCCTCGGCGGACGCCTGAACCGTTGCGACGCCCCGATCCGGCGCCGCTCCGAACGGACGGGTGAGGGCCTGAACGGAAGGGTTCACGTCCCGTGCGCCGCTGCGTGTGTTTGACCCTTCCCTCACAGGGGGTAAGATCCCGGGCCCGATTGGCCAGGCCCGGGAGCCGTATGGCACACTAGCCAGGTTGCTCGGTTGAGTGTCAATGCTGCGCGCCTCCCGCCGGGAGGACCGGAAGCGAGTCCCACAGTACTCGTCGACCCCCAGGGTCGGACGTACGGGAATCTTCCGGGAAGTGTCAGTGGGGCGCCGACCAGGCACCCGGTGGGGTTTCGCCCCCGGCAGCGCGGTTCAGGCCCGCACCCCCTTGGTTGGGAAATCCTTCGGGAGATCTTCGTAGAGGGGATGCGACACGCCCGACCGCGTGGGTCGGAGGCGGAGTTAAGAGAACTCCCGGGTTCCAGAGCGTTATTGAGAGACAGGACTACTAGTAGCCATGGCGGGACAGAAGATCCGCATCCGGCTCAAGGCCTACGACCACGAGGTCATCGACTCCTCGGCGAAGAAGATCGTCGAGACGGTGACCCGCACTGGTGCGTCGGTCGCAGGCCCGGTGCCGCTGCCCACTGAGAAGAACGTGTACTGCGTCATCAAGTCGCCGCACAAGTACAAGGACTCTCGCGAGCACTTCGAGATGCGCACGCACAAGCGCCTCATCGACATTCTCGACCCCACGCCGAAGACGGTTGACTCGCTCATGCGCCTCGACCTGCCGGCGGGCGTCGACATCGAGATCAAGCTCTGAAGGGACGGGCCGAGATGAGCAAGAACATCAAGGGCGTCCTGGGCGAGAAGCTCGGCATGACCCAGGTCTGGGACGAGAACAACCGGGTTGTCCCGGTGACCGTCGTCAAGGCCGGTCCGTGCGTCGTGACGCAGGTCCGTACGAACGACAGCGACGGCTACGAGTCGGTGCAGATCGCCTTCGGCGAGATCGACCCGCGCAAGGTGAACAAGCCCCTCAAGGGCCACTTCGCCAAGGCCGACGTGACCCCGCGCCGCCACCTGGTGGAGCTCCGCACCCCTGACGCCAGCGAGTACACGCTGGGCCAGGAGGTCACTGCCGAGGTGTTCGAGTCCGGCGTCAAGGTTGACGTCACGGGCAAGAGCAAGGGCAAGGGCTTCGCCGGTGTCATGAAGCGTCACAACTTCAAGGGCCTCGGCGCCGGCCACGGCGTCCAGCGCAAGCACCGTTCCCCCGGTTCGATCGGTGGCTGCGCCACCCCTGGGCGTGTCTTCAAGGGCATGCGCATGGCCGGTCGCATGGGTAACGAGCGCGTCACCACCCAGAACCTGACCATCCACGCGGTTGACGCGGAGAAGGGTCTGCTGCTCATCAAGGGCGCGGTCCCCGGTCCGAACGGCGGCCTCGTCCTGGTCCGTACCGCGGCCAAGGGGGCTTGAGGTAATGAGCACCATTGACATCCTTTCGCCGGCAGGCGACAAGGCCGGTACCGTCGAGCTCCCCGCGGAGATCTTCGACGCGAAGACCAGCGTTCCGCTGATCCACCAGGTCGTTGTCGCACAGCTGGCAGCTGCCCGTCAGGGCACGCACAAGACCAAGCGTCGTGGCGAAGTCCGTGGTGGTGGCCGCAAGCCGTACCGCCAGAAGGGCACCGGCCGCGCGCGCCAGGGTTCGACCCGCGCGCCGCAGTTCGTCGGCGGTGGCGTCGTCCACGGCCCGCAGCCGCGTGACTACTCGCAGCGCACCCCGAAGAAGATGAAGGCCGCCGCCCTGCGCGGTGCCCTCTCGGACCGGGCGCGTCACTCCCGCATCCACGTCGTCACCGGCGTGGTCGAGGGTGGGATCTCCACCAAGGCCGCCAAGACGCTGTTCGGCAAGATCTCGGAGCGCAGCAACCTGCTCCTGGTCGTCGACCGCGCCGACGAGGCCGCGTGGCTGTCCGCGCGCAACCTGCCCCAGGTGCACATCCTGGAGCCGGGCCAGCTGAACACGTACGACGTGATCGTCTCTGACGACGTGGTCTTCACCCAGGCCGCTTTCGAGTCCTTCGTGTCTGGCCCCCAGACCGCTGAGACCGAAGGGAGCGCCGCCTGATGAGTGAGGCGACCGTTACCAGCAAGACCTACTCGGACCCGCGTGACGTTCTCGTCAAGCCGGTTGTTTCCGAGAAGAGCTACGCGCTGCTCGACGAGAACAAGTACACGTTCATCGTCGCGCCCGGCTCCAACAAGACCCAGATCAAGCAGGCCGTGGAAGCGGTCTTCTCGGTCAAGGTCACCGGGGTCAACACGATCAACCGGCAGGGTAAGCGCAAGCGCACCAAGACCGGTTTCGGCAAGCGCGCCGACACGAAGCGCGCCATCGTGACCCTCGCCGAGGGCGACCGTATCGACATCTTCGGCGGCCCGACCTCCTGACGGAGGTCGAGTCGTCCGGAATCGGACGAGGACTGAGAAATGGGTATCCGCAAGTACAAGCCGACGACCCCGGGCCGTCGTGGCTCCAGCGTCGCCGACTTTGTCGAGATCACGCGGTCCACGCCGGAGAAGTCGCTGGTCCGCCCCCTGCACAGCAAGGGCGGCCGTAACAACGCCGGTCGTGTGACCGTTCGCCACCAGGGCGGTGGCCACAAGCGCGCCTACCGAGTGATCGACTTCCGTCGTCACGACAAGGACGGCGTGCCGGCCAAGGTCGCGCACATCGAGTACGACCCCAACCGCACCGCGCGCATCGCGCTGCTGCACTACGCGGACGGCGAGAAGCGTTACATCGTCGCCCCCCGTGGTCTGTCGCAGGGTGACCGCGTCGAGAACGGTCCGGGCGCCGACATCAAGCCGGGCAACAACCTGGCGCTGCGCAACATCCCGGTCGGTACGACCATCCACGCCATCGAGATCCGTCCCGGTGGCGGCGCGAAGTTCGCCCGCTCCGCGGGTGCCTCCGTGCAGCTGCTGGCGAAGGAGGGCACCATGGCCCACCTTCGTATGCCGTCCGGAGAGATCCGGCTGGTCGACGCTCGTTGCCGCGCCACCATCGGTGAGGTCGGCAACGCCGAGCAGTCGAACATCAACTGGGGCAAGGCCGGCCGCATGCGCTGGAAGGGCGTTCGCCCGACCGTCCGCGGTGTCGCGATGAACCCGGTTGACCACCCGCACGGTGGTGGTGAAGGCAAGACCTCCGGTGGACGTCACCCGGTCTCGCCGTGGGGTCAGAAGGAGGGTCGTACTCGCTCGCCGAAGAAGGCATCGAGCAAGTACATCGTCCGCCGCCGCAAGACGAACAAGAAGCGCTAGGAGCGGGTTTAGATGCCGCGCAGTCTCAAGAAGGGGCCCTTCGTCGACGGCCACCTCGTCAAGAAGGTGGACGCACAGAACGAAGCCGGCACCAAGAACGTCATCAAGACCTGGTCCCGTCGCTCGATGATCATCCCGGCAATGCTGGGCCACACCATCGCGGTGCACAACGGCAAGATCCACGTCCCGGTGTTCGTCACCGAGTCGATGGTCGGCCACAAGCTCGGCGAGTTCTCGCCGACTCGCACCTTCCGCGGCCACGTCAAGGACGACCGGAAGTCGAAGCGCCGCTAGCGCGGGGTGGAAACGACTATGACTCACACCGAAGGGACAACCATGGAAGCCAGGGCCCAGGCGCGGTACATCCGCGTCACGCCCATGAAGGCCCGCCGCGTGGTGGACCTCATCCGTGGCATGGATGCCACGGAGGCTCAGGCGGTCCTGCGTTTCGCCCCGCAGGCCGCGAGCGTGCCGGTTGGCAAGGTGCTTGACAGCGCCATCGCCAACGCTGCACACAACTACGACCACCCTGACGCCTCTTCGCTGGTCATCAGCGAGGCGTACGTGGACGAGGGCCCGACCCTGAAGCGGTTCCGTCCGCGTGCTCAGGGCCGTGCCTACCGGATCCGTAAGCGGACCAGCCACATCACCGTGGTCGTCAGCAGCAAGGAAGGAACCCGGTAATGGGCCAGAAGGTAAACCCGCACGGGTTCCGGCTCGGCATTACCACGGACTTCAAGTCCCGTTGGTACGCCGACAAGCTGTACAAGGACTACGTCAAGGAAGACGTCGCCATTCGTCGCATGATGACGAAGGGCATGGAGCGGGCCGGCATCTCGAAGGTCGAGATCGAGCGCACCCGCGACCGCGTCCGCGTTGACATCCACACCGCCCGCCCGGGCATCGTCATCGGCCGCCGCGGCGCCGAGGCCGACCGCATCCGTGGCGAGCTGGAGAAGCTGACCGGCAAGCAGGTCCAGCTGAACATCCTCGAGGTCAAGAACCCCGAGGTGGACGCTCAGCTGGTGGCCCAGGCCGTCGCCGAGCAGCTCTCCTCCCGCGTCTCCTTCCGTCGTGCCATGCGCAAGAGTATGCAGAGCACGATGAAGGCCGGCGCCAAGGGCATCAAGATCCAGTGCGGCGGTCGCCTCGGCGGCGCCGAGATGTCCCGCTCGGAGTTCTACCGCGAGGGCCGCGTGCCCCTGCACACGCTCCGCGCGAACGTCGACTACGGCTTCTTCGAGGCCAAGACGACCTTCGGCCGCATCGGCGTGAAGGTCTGGATCTACAAGGGCGACGTCAAGAACATCGCCGAGGTTCGCGCCGAGAACGCAGCGGCTCGCGCCGGCAACCGTCCGGCTCGTGGCGGCGCTGACCGCCCGGCCGGCCGTGGTGGCCGTGGTGGCGAGCGTGGCGGTCGCGGCCGCAAGCCGCAGCAGTCCGCGCCGGCAGCGGAGGCCCCCAAGGCCGACGCTCCCGCCGCCGCTGCTCCGGCTGAGAGCACCGGAACGGAGGCCTGACCGAAATGCTGATCCCCCGTAGGGTCAAGCACCGCAAGCAGCACCACCCGAAGCGCAGCGGTATGTCCAAGGGTGGCACGCAGGTTGCGTTCGGCGAGTACGGCATCCAGGCGCTGACCCCGGCGTACGTGACGAACCGTCAGATCGAGTCCGCTCGTATCGCGATGACCCGTCACATCAAGCGTGGCGGCAAGGTCTGGATCAACATCTACCCGGACCGCCCCCTCACGAAGAAGCCTGCCGAGACCCGCATGGGTTCCGGTAAGGGTTCTCCCGAGTGGTGGATCGCGAACGTCAAGCCCGGTCGGGTGATGTTCGAGCTGTCCTACCCGAACGAGAAGATTGCTCGTGAGGCGCTCACCCGCGCTGCTCACAAGCTTCCGATGAAGTGCCGGATCGTTCGGCGCGAGGCAGGTGAGTCGTGATGTCGGCCGGTACCAAGGCGTCCGAGCTGCGCGAGCTGGGCAACGAGGAGCTTCTCAACAAGCTCCGCGAGGCCAAGGAAGAGCTGTTCAACCTCCGCTTCCAGGCGGCGACCGGACAGCTCGAGAACCACGGTCGGCTCAAGTCCGTCCGTAAGGACATCGCCCGGATCTACACCCTGATGCGCGAGCGCGAGCTGGGCATCGAGACGGTGGAGAGCGTCTGATGAGCGAGAAGACTGTGACTGAGACCAACACCGACCGCGGTTTCCGCAAGACCCGTGAGGGTCTGGTCGTCAGCGACAAGATGGACAAGACCGTCGTCGTCGCTGTCGAGGACCGCGTCAAGCACGCGCTGTACGGCAAGGTCATCCGCCGTACGAACAAGCTCAAGGCCCACGACGAGCAGAACGCTGCCGGCGTCGGCGACCGCGTCATCATCATGGAGACGCGTCCGCTGTCCGCCACCAAGCGCTGGCGCATCGTCGAGATCCTCGAGAAGGCCAAGTAATCCCTGAGGGGGTTTCCCCTCAGGACAGTTCCGCCAGGCTCGGCGGGGACTCCTTCACCGGAGTCCCCGCCGGGAACCGGCAGACGATCAGGAGATAGACGTGATCCAGCAGGAGTCGCGACTGCGCGTCGCCGACAACACGGGTGCGAAGGAAATTCTCACCATCCGTGTTCTCGGTGGCTCGGGTCGTCGCTACGCGGGTATCGGTGACGTCATCGTCGCCACCGTCAAGGACGCGATCCCCGGTGGCAACGTGAAGAAGGGTGACGTCGTCAAGGCCGTCATCGTTCGCACCGTCAAGGAGCGTCGTCGTCAGGATGGCTCGTACATCCGCTTCGACGAGAACGCCGCTGTCATTCTCAAGAACGACGGCGACCCCCGCGGCACCCGTATCTTCGGCCCGGTGGGCCGAGAGCTGCGCGAGAAGAAGTTCATGAAGATCATCTCGCTCGCGCCGGAGGTGCTGTAAGCATGAAGATCAAGAAGGGCGACCTGGTTCAGGTCATCACCGGTAAGGACAAGGGCAAGCAGGGCAAGGTCATCGTTGCCTTCCCCGCTCAGGACCGCGTCCTCGTCGAGGGTGTCAACCGGGTCAAGAAGCACACCAAGGCCGGTCAGACGGCTCGCGGTTCGCAGACGGGTGGCATTGTCACCACCGAGGCCCCGATTCACGTCAGCAACGTTCAGCTGGTCGTGGAGAAGGACGGCAACAAGGTCGTCACCCGCGTCGGCTACCGCTTTGACGACGAGGGCAAGAAGATCCGCGTTGCCAAGCGGACCGGTGAGGACATCTGATGACGACCACCACTGCGCCGCGTCTCAAGACGCGCTACCGCGAGGAAATCGCCGGCAAGCTGCGTGAGGAGTTCTCGTACGAGAACGTCATGCAGGTTCCCGGTCTGGTCAAGATCGTGGTCAACATGGGTGTGGGCGACGCCGCCCGCGACTCCAAGCTGATCGACGGTGCCGTCAGGGACCTCACCACGATCACCGGCCAGAAGCCCGCCGTCACGAAGGCCCGCAAGTCGATCGCGCAGTTCAAGCTGCGCGAGGGGCAGCCGATCGGCTGCCACGTCACCCTCCGTGGTGACCGCATGTGGGAGTTCCTGGACCGTACGCTGTCGCTCGCGCTTCCGCGTATCCGTGACTTCCGCGGCCTGTCGCCGAAGCAGTTCGACGGCCGTGGCAACTACACCTTCGGTCTCACGGAGCAGGTCATGTTCCACGAGATCGACCAGGACAAGATCGACCGGGTCCGGGGCATGGACATCACCGTGGTCACCACGGCGACCAACGACGACGAGGGTCGTGCCCTGCTTCGTCACCTCGGCTTCCCGTTCAAGGAGAACTGACCGTGGCGAAGAAGGCTCTGATCGCTAAGGCCGCCCGCAAGCCGAAGTTCGGCGTCCGGGGTTACACCCGGTGCCAGCGCTGCGGCCGGCCCCACTCCGTCTACCGCAAGTTCGGCCTGTGCCGCGTGTGCCTTCGTGAGATGGCTCACCGTGGCGAGCTGCCGGGCGTGACCAAGAGCTCCTGGTAGTTCTCCTTCGCCCCTAGGGGCTTGGGAGGACCAGGAAGCTCTCGGTAAGTATCCGGTCGGCAGGAGCCCCGCTCTTCATGCCGTAGGCTTGAAGGGTTGGGCGCCTGCCGCCCTGACCGACTTACTACGCCGTAGGTCCCCGCACCGCACCCGTCCCGCCACTGAGTGGGGAGAGGGATGGCGCATACAGGAAACCCCGGCGAGAGAGGCCGAAGGCCAACTCATGACCATGACTGATCCCATCGCAGACATGCTCACGCGTCTGCGTAACGCGAACTCGGCGTATCACGACGATGTCGCAATGCCGCACAGCAAGATCAAGTCGCACATCGCGGAGATCCTCCAGCAGGAGGGCTTCATCACCGGCTGGAAGGTCGAGGACGCCGAGGTCGGCAAGAGCCTCGTCCTCGAGCTGAAGTTCGGCCCGAACCGCGAGCGTTCGATCGCCGGCATCAAGCGCATCTCGAAGCCGGGTCTGCGTGTGTACGCAAAGTCCACGAGTCTGCCGAAGGTTCTCGGCGGCCTGGGCGTGGCGATCATCTCCACGTCCCACGGTCTCCTGACCGGCCAGCAGGCCAGCAAGAAGGGCGTAGGTGGGGAAGTCCTCGCCTACGTCTGGTAGTCGGGAACGGAGGAATAGCTCATGTCGCGAATCGGCAAGCTCCCCATCCAGGTTCCCGCCGGTGTGGACGTCACCATCGATGGCCGCACGGTCGCGGTGAAGGGCCCCAAGGGTTCCCTCTCGCACACCGTCGCTGCGCCGATCGAGGTCACCAAGGGTGAGGACGGCGTGCTCAACGTCGTCCGCCCGAACGACGAGCGTCAGAACAAGGCCCTTCACGGCCTGTCCCGCACGCTGGTGGCGAACATGATCACCGGCGTGACCGCGGGATACAGCAAGGCGCTCGAGATCAGCGGTGTCGGTTACCGAGTTCAGGCGAAGGGCTCCAACCTGGAGTTCGCCCTGGGCTACAGCCACCCGATCCTGATCGAGGCCCCCGAGGGCATCACCTTCAAGGTCGAGTCGCCCACGAAGTTCAGTGTCGAGGGCATCGACAAGCAGAAGGTCGGCGAGGTCTCGGCGAAGATCCGCAAGCTGCGGAAGCCTGACCCGTACAAGGCCAAGGGCGTCAAGTACGCCGGCGAGGTTATCCGCCGCAAGGTCGGAAAGGCGGGTAAGTAAGCCATGGCATACGGTGTAAAGATCGCCAAGGGTGACGCCTACAAGCGTGCCGCCCTCAAGCGCCGCCACATCCGCGTCCGCAAGCACATCTCCGGTTCGCCGGAGAGGCCGCGCCTGGTTGTGACGCGTTCCAACCGTCACATGGTGGCTCAGGTCATCGACGACATCGCGGGCCACACGCTCGCGTCGGCGTCGACCCTGGACGCTTCCATCCGCGGTGGCGAGGGTGACAAGAGCACCCTGGCCAAGCAGGTCGGCGCACTTGTCGCCGAGCGCGCCAAGGCCGCAGGCGTCGAGGCCGTCGTGTTTGACCGCGGTGGTAACCAGTACGCCGGGCGGATTGCCGCTCTGGCTGACGCCGCCCGTGAAGCCGGGCTGAAGTTCTAAGCCCCGGTTCCTACGCACAGCGGACGTAACAGAGAGAGGTAAATCCAATGGCTGGACCCCAGCGCCGCGGAAGCGGTGCCGGTGGCGGCGAGCGGCGGGACCGGAAGGGCCGTGACGGTGGCGCTGCCGCCGAGAAGACCGCGTACGTCGAGCGCGTCGTCGCGATCAACCGCGTCGCCAAGGTAGTGAAGGGTGGTCGTCGCTTCAGCTTCACCGCGCTGGTCGTGGTGGGCGATGGTGACGGCACCGTCGGTGTCGGATACGGCAAGGCCAAGGAAGTTCCCGCGGCCATCGCCAAGGGCGTCGAAGAGGCCAAGAAGAGCTTCTTCAAGGTCCCGCGTATCCAGGGCACCATCCCTCACCCGATCCAGGGCGAGAAGGCTGCGGGCGTCGTCCTGCTCAAGCCTGCTTCCCCCGGTACCGGTGTGATCGCGGGTGGCCCGGTGCGTGCCGTTCTGGAGTGCGCCGGCGTCCACGACATCCTGTCGAAGTCGCTCGGTTCTTCGAACCCGATCAACATCGTGCACGCGACCGTGGCGGCCCTCCAGGGCCTGCAGCGTCCCGAGGAGATCGCGGCCCGCCGCGGTCTGCCCCTCGAGGACGTCGCCCCCGCGGCTCTGCTTCGTGCGCGTGCGGGAGCGGGTGCGTAATGGCTCGCCTCAAGATCACGCAGACGAAGTCGTACATCGGCAGCAAGCAGAACCACCGCGACACCCTGCGTTCGCTCGGGCTCAAGCGCCTGAACGACTCGGTTGTCAAGGAGGACCGCCCCGAGTTCCGCGGCATGGTGCAGACCGTCCGCCACCTCGTGACGGTTGAGGAGGTTGACTGACATGGCGGAGAACAGCCCGCTGAAGGCCCACAACCTCCGGCCTGCCCCGGGCGCCAAGACCGCCAAGACCCGTGTGGGTCGTGGTGAGGCGTCCAAGGGTAAGACCGCAGGCCGTGGTACCAAGGGTACGAAGGCTCGTTACCAGGTTCCGGAGCGCTTCGAGGGTGGCCAGATGCCCCTCCACATGCGTCTCCCGAAGCTCAAGGGCTTCAAGAACCCGTTCCGCACGGAGTACCAGGTCGTGAACCTGGACAAGCTCGCGACGCTCTACCCCGAGGGTGGAGAGGTCACGGTGGCCGACCTGGTCGCCAAGGGTGCCGTGCGCAACAACCACCTCGTCAAGGTCCTCGGACAGGGCGAGATCTCCGTGGCGCTGCAGGTTTCGGTTGACGCCGTCTCCGGCTCCGCCAAGGAGAAGATTGCCGCCGCCGGCGGCTCCGTCACCGAACTCGTCTGAGACAACTCGGACAGGGCTGTGGCCTGAACACCCGACCGGGGATGCCTCTCATTTGGGGCATCCCCGGTTGGTCGTTCCTAGGGGGGCATGTCCGCCGGTAAGGTGGCGTGCATTGTTGCTGTGGTAAGTCCCGGGCAAGAGCCCGGGGTCCTTTGGCTGTTACGTAACCGTCGATCCTCAAGACCGTCACCTCACGCTTTTGCGCGGGGGTCGCAGGAGGCACCGTGCTCACCGCGTTCGCCCGGGCGTTCAAGACGCCCGACCTGCGCAAGAAGCTGCTCTTCACGCTCGGCATCATCGTGCTCTACCGACTCGGGGCGCACATTCCCGTACCGGGGGTGAGCTACGAGAACGTCCAGACCTGTGTTGACCAGGCCAGCAAGGGCAACAACAGCCTCTTCGGTCTGGTCAACATGTTCAGCGGTGGTGCACTGCTGCAGATCACGATCTTCGCGCTCGGCATCATGCCGTACATCACGGCCAGCATCATTCTTCAGCTGCTGACCGTCGTCATCCCCCGGCTCGAAGCCCTCAAGAAGGAGGGGCAGTCGGGCACGGCCAAGATCACGCAGTACACGCGTTATCTGACCGTCGCGCTGGCCATCCTCCAGGGCACCGGGCTGGTGGCGACCGCCCGCAGCGGCGCGCTGTTCAGCGGCTGCCCCGTCGCCGACCAGATCGTCCCCAACCAGTCGATCTTCACAACCGTCGTCATGGTGATCACCATGACCGCGGGAACCGCCGCCGTCATGTGGCTCGGTGAGCTCATCACCGACCGCGGCATCGGCAACGGCATGTCGATCCTGATGTTCATCTCGATCGCCGCGAGCTTCCCCGGCGCCCTGTGGGCCATCAAGCAGAGCGGCAAGCTGGCCGACGGCTGGATCGAGTTCATCACCGTCATCCTGGTCGGCTTCGTGATGGTCGGGCTCGTCGTCTTCGTCGAGCAGGCCCAGCGCCGCATCCCCGTCCAGTACGCGAAGCGGATGATCGGACGCCGGTCGTACGGCGGTACGTCCACTTACATCCCGTTGAAGGTGAACCAGGCGGGTGTGATTCCCGTCATCTTCGCTTCTTCGCTGCTCTACATCCCTGCTCTAATCGTTCAGTTCTCCAACTCCACCGCGGGCTGGGCGACCTGGATTCAGGACCACTTCGTCAAGGGCGACCACCCGTATTACATCGCGACCTACTTCGTGCTGATCGTGTTCTTCGCCTTCTTCTACGTGGCGATCTCGTTCAACCCCGAAGAAGTCGCCGACAACATGAAGAAGTATGGTGGCTTCATCCCGGGTATCCGGGCTGGTCGACCTACAGCCGAGTATCTGAGCTACGTGCTCAACCGGATCACTTGGCCGGGATCGCTGTACTTGGGGCTGATCGCTCTTGTGCCGACGATGGCGTTGGCGGGCTTCGGTGGCGCGAACCAGAACTTCCCGTTCGGCGGGACGAGCATCCTGATCATCGTGGGTGTGGGTCTGGAGACCGTGAAGCAGATCGAGAGTCAGCTCCAGCAGCGCAATTACGAAGGGTTCCTCCGCTGATGCGAATCGTCCTCGTCGGGCCGCCCGGTGCCGGCAAGGGAACGCAGGCTGCGTTCCTTGCCAGGAATCTCTCGATTCCGCACATCTCCACGGGCGACCTCTTCCGCGCCAACATCAGCCAGGGCACCGACCTTGGCAAGCAGGCCCGCGCCTACATGGACGCGGGACAGCTGGTGCCGGACGAAGTCACCATCGCGATGGCCAAGGACCGCATGGCCCAGCCGGACGCCGAGAACGGCTTCCTGCTGGACGGCTTCCCCCGCAACGTGGGGCAGGCCGTGGCGCTCGACGAGATGCTTCTCGGCGAGGGCGTCAAGCTTGACGCGGTTCTTGACCTCGAGGTCCCCGAGGACGAGGTGGTCAAGCGCATCGCCGGCCGCCGCATCTGCCGTAACGACAGCGCGCACGTCTTCCACGTGTCGTACAACCCGCCGAAGACCGAGGGCGTCTGCGACGCCTGCGGCGGCGAGCTGTACCAGCGGGACGACGACACCGAGGAGACCGTTCGCACGCGTCTCGAGGTCTACCACACGCAGACCGAGCCGATCATCGACCACTACCGGTCCCAGGGCCTGGTCGTGACGATCTCGGCGCTCGGCAAGGTCACCGAGGTGACCGAGCGGGCGATGGGGGCTCTCAAGAAGTCCGACGAGGGCTGAGTCCCGCCGTTCCACCACTGCAGCCGGCCGCGGGGCCCCCCGGGGGGCCCCGGCCGGAGTTTTGGCCCGATACGGGGGTTAGGGCGCCCGCGCCTGCCCCCGAGGGAGCCCCGGGGGGCCCCCCCCGGGGGGCGAGGACAAAC